>NZ_OZ224216.1:3227500-4734836 GCF_965152575.1 Nitrospira sp. Nam80 | reverse complement strand
AATTCAATCACTTATGACTGTTCACAGCTTTATCAACAGATGTGGATAACTCAAATACCGCTCCCAGTGCGCCTTCTGCTCGACTCACATCATTCAAAGAGACATTCCTGCTTCTATGTATGTGGATAATCGAGGCCGGCACCGACAGCTGCCCTGGAACCTTCATTTCACCAACCGGATACCCACAATTCCCACACGAGCGGTCCACTAACCCGTCCACAGTGAACCGGCCCGCATTCGATGCTTCCTCGCGGTATTCCTCTCTATCCCCATTACTCACAACGCCTACTATCACTCCTACGCTTACTAATTCTCTTCTTACCGGGAAAACATCAGAAGAAGAGCGCGGAGAGTTTTTACACCACGATCGTAGCATCCGCTTCAAATATGAGCTTGAGCAAGTCGGCATACGAGATCCCTTGCACACCCCGCCCACCGAAACCAGGGTCGGCACCCTCTTGAAGAAAAAAGATGCGGCCTGGAAACTGCCGGTCATCCGTGATCGACGAGTCGAACAAGACCACGGAAATGTCAGTTTCTTGGGCGAAGGGTCGTCCGCCGAGAAAGACATCGTCGGTTTGCCCGGCAGTCAGCGGGCGGCGGAGCATATAGAGAAGTTTGCGGCCAGGCATATAACCGAATGGGTCTTAGAATACAAGTGTGTGATCCGCGGTCGCAATGAGCTGGTGAATCGCCTCTGGGGCCTGTTTCTGCACGACAAGACCCGGCTGAGTGTCCTGAGGGAGATCGCTGATTCTCGTGACAAATGGAATCGCGAGCTGCTTAAAGGACGGCAGATACGTCTCCAAAATGTCAAGATCGACGAGATCTTCCGTATCCTCGCGAAGAAGAATCGGTGCCGTGTCCAAGAGGATGACTGTGACAGAGTGGTCGGCCGCGGCCAAGCCGAGAGCGATCCTGAGCGCCTCAACAGGACGATGGGACTTCCTCGGATCTTCTTGGACGACAACAATGGTCGTGAATGCCATAAAACTTAGACGCGCAGTAGTGCGTTAGTTAAACGATACGAAACGATCACAGCCTTTCATGAGATTTGCGAGAACGGCCAGCCCGCACAGGGAGATACGGGGATCCAACCCTTCGGTCGGGACGCCGTGTCGCCGGCAGGCATAAGCACAGACAAACATCTTGGTGCCGCCTCCGGCGAGCTGCGGAATCAATGGATCGAGAATGTTCCGGACTCCCTCGTCGATTAGATAGAGATACACGTCATGGTGTTGAGTGAGCGCTTCTGTGCAGAGCTTGGCGACGGTCTGGGCATCGGGGTGCGATGGACCTGTGGATAAGAGGACGCCCAGCTTCTTATGCTCCATAGTAATCCACAGGGGTAAGAATTATAAAAACATAAGCGTTTTCAATATGTTATTGTTAGTAATATGCAACGGGGAAGCGTACGAATTTCAGCAAGGAAAGTCAACTGCAAAAAGTGTCAATTATGACGTGGAATTCAGGCGTTTGACTAAGACGGATGCGAGGTCTGCGATGGGAAATTGTTCTTGGGATTTTGTCATCATGTTGCGGAGCAGGACCGCACCGCCTTCTGCTTCGTCGTCGCCGAGAAGGACGGCATACGTGACCCCGAGCCGGTCGGCTTGGCGGAGATGGGCTTTCAGCGTCGTCGGACGCATATCCATGTCCGCTTCGATACCGGCACGCCTGAGTTCATCAAGCAGAGTGAGGCCTATGCGACTGCCTTTTTCTCCAAAAGCCGCGACGTAGACGCGCAGTGTTGGTCGAGGTAGCATGGTCTCCGGAAGCAGAAGCGCAATGCGCTCGAGTCCAGCCGCGAAACCGACGGCTGGGGTGGGCGTTCCTCCAAGGGCCGCGACGAGTCCGTCGTAGCGGCCGCCGGCGCCGACCGCATTTTGTGCGCCTAAGTAGGAACAGGTCAGCTCAAACGCCGTGAGGCAATAATAATCGAGCCCGCGGACGAGCCGGGGATTGATCACATAGGGAATGGTGAGAGCGTCGAGACCGGCGAGGACGTGATCGAAGTGTGCACGGGCCGGCGGTGATAAATGGTCGAGCAAACGCGGAGCGTCTTCTGTCGCCGTCCGGCAATCCGGAACCTTGCAGTCGAGCACACGTAAGGGATTGGTATCGATACGCCGCCGGCAGTTTCCACAGAGCCGGGATTCCCGTTCTTTCAGATACGTCACCAGTTGAGCGATATAGCCTGCGCGGTCGTCCGCCAAACCAAGACTGTTGATTTCCAATGTGAGGCCGGGCAAAGCCAAGTCGGACAAGAAGCGCCAGAGGAGCGATACGACTTCGATGTCGGCCCGCGGGTCGGACGTGCCGAATGATTCGACACCAAACTGATGAAATTGCCTGAGCCGGCCGGCCTGGGGACGCTCATGTCGAAACATGGGACCCAGGTAGAAGTATTTCTGCGGGATCGGTTCGGCGGCGCGATTATGCTCGATAAAGGCCCGAACAGCGCCAGCGGTCCCTTCCGGACGAAGGGTCAGCGAGGTGCCGTCGCGGTCAGGAAAGGTGTACATCTCTTTTTCGACGATATCGGTTGTGGCGCCGATGCTTCGCGCGAAGAGCGCAGTCGTCTCGAAAATCGGGAGGCGGATCTCGCGGAATCCATAACGGGCCGCCCAGCGTCGGGCCGCTTCTTCGATAAAATGCCAACGTCCCGTCTCTTCCGGCAGAATATCTTTGACGCCTTTAATGCCTTTGATCGTGTTGCCTTCCATCCAGAAGCCCCGTCACTTCAGCCTCGAACGCGTCGGGACTATAACGACGACTTTGCAGGCAAGTCAACGCGGCTCAGGGCGCTGACCGCGGCGTGAGCCGTGAATGGTCCTCCCTGCTTCTTGCGCTCCGTCGCCAGCCGGGGGTATAGTGCGCGGCATACGAAGCATGGGCGATCGTCGCATTCTTCCTGCTATCACAATGTAAGTCCGCATCACGGTTCCCAAGGTTGCCGGACATGACCAATCAGATCCGCCGCGTGATCGCCGTCGCGCCGATGCCTCCGGAGAAATCCGCCTATGCGTTGGCCCGGTACAGTCGTTCGCCTGATTCCATTGAAGCGAGCATTGGGTGGGTACACGGTCATTCATCGGAAAAATTCTGGGAACAGTTTTATTTCGATTATGGCCATGCCTCTATTGCAGATCTGGGCCATGTGACCGTCTGTTTTGAGAACATTTCCGAACTGGCGGCGATTCGCCTGGAAGATGAGCAATTGTGGGATGGTCAGGCCAAGTCGAGCCGCTACCAGAATTTCGCATCAAGTAATTGGTTCGTTCCGGATGCGGTTCGAGGCACGGAAACCGAAGCCACGTATGACGGAATCCTTAGGAGTCTTTCGACGGTCTATCGGTCGGTCCATGATCCGCTCGCCAGGTGCATCGCGGAACGCGACCCTCGCCCCGAGGGAATGACCCAGGCCGCGTACGACCGCACGATCGCCGCGCGAACATTCGATGTGACCCGGTATCTCCTGCCGCTGGCGGCCCGGACGAACGTGGGTCAGGTTGTCAGCATTAGAACCTTGGAAAAGCAAATCACGCGGCTTCTCTCGTCGTCCGTGACAGAACTCCGCGCGATCGGTGAGGAACTCAAACAGGCCTGCGGGCGGCCGCCTCTTGACCTCTGGGGCGAATTATCGGGAAAAGGAAAAGGGTTGAGCGAACCGCTGGCCCCCACATTGGCGCGCCACGCCAAGGCCAGCACCTATCAGAGTGAGATCTACAACGACCTCTCGCGCCATGCGAGGGAAGTTCTGAGAGGCATGGACCTTGGGACGGATCAATCCCAACCGGTGGATCTCATGGAGCCGCACCATCCGCTGGACGAAGTGGTGACCACGCTGCTCTATCGGGTGAGTCAGGCGCCCTATCGGAATATCTTGGCGGTGGTCCGCGAGTGGACCGAGAAACAGAAGCAGGACACGATCGAGGTGGGAATGCGGACGAGGGGTCCGTATGATGACCTTATTAAGGAGTTCCGAAGCGGGTACGCATTCATCTTCGACGTGCTGATGGATATCGGAGGATGGCGCGACCTCCATCGGCATCGGCGATGCCAACAGGTTCAGCAGAACTTCACCACGGCTCACGGGTATGACATTCCGCCCCTTTTGGAGGAGGCCGGCGTGAAGCATGACTATTGCGAAGCCATGGACCTCGTCAAACAGGACATCGAGCAGTTGCGAAAGAGTAGCCAGGAGGCCGCGCTGTATGCGATCCCGTTCGGATTTTATGTCCGATGTCTGTTTAAAATGGATTATGCGGAGGCCGAGTACATCGCCAGGCTGCGATCGGGAGTTAAAGGCCACTGGTCCTATCGGACCGTGGCGTGGCTGATGAAGAAAAAACTCGCGGAACACTACCCGATGCTGGGCCATCACATTCACGCGACTCCCCCCGATGTACAGGACACCCTGACACGCTAGCCTGTCCAAGCATCTGACATGGAACGTTTCGAAGAACGCATTGAATCAGCCTTCGTCGCCGGCGACTGGAGCTCGGCCTTTCAGGAAGCATCAGCCTGGAAACTGGACTTGGAGCGTACCAGAGCCAAGGACAGCCGCCCCTTTTTTGTCCTGAATGTCGTCCATCTCATTCGTGGGGAGTTTGCCGATGCCTGGAAAATGCATGCGCAGGCGTTGGAAGAGGCGGGGGATATCGAACAGGTCAAAACGTGGGTTGGCGCGTTCCGCGACCGTCATCCGCAAAGCAGCCATGCCCATCTCATCGTGGGCCTCTTCCTGTCTCAGGCGGGACAATCCGAGCAGTCCATCGACGCGTATAAAACCGCGGCCGCCTTGGATGCGCAGTCCGCGTATCCCCATTATTTCCTTGCGCAGATTCACGAGCGCGCCGACCGACTGGAAATGGCGATCAAGGAATACCGTGAAGCGGTGCGGTTGGACCCCGCGTTTGCCGCGGCTCGCACGAATCTGGGCGTGGCCTACCAGGAGCAAGGCCGATTGGAAATGGCGATTCCGCAGTACCGCGAAGTCATCAAGTTGAACCCAAACGACTCCGTGGCCCATGCGAATCTCGCCTGCGCCTTGGCCGAACAAGGCAAACTGGAACCGGCCGTCCAGGCCTATAAAGAAGCGATCCGGCTGAATCCTCGAGATGCCGCGCTGCATTTTTCCTTAGGCGGCCTCTACGAAGGGCGCGGGCGCGCGGATATGGCCTTACGGGAATATCGCGAAGCGATTGCGATCGATGCTGAATTCGCGTCGGCCCATACGGCGATCGGGTGGATGTCGTTCGACAAGGGCAGACTCTGGGAAGCCATGGATTCCTTCAACCGGGCGGTGAAGGGCAATCCAGATGAAGCCTGGGCGTATTATGGAATCGGACGGGTCTACGCCTCGAATCGCAAGCGCGAGATGGCGGCCGAGAATTTCTCGAAGGCTCTGCGGCTGGAAAAGGATCCCGACCGAAAAAATCAGATCATGAACGAGCTGTTCCAATTGGGCCAGGTGGGAGACTGACGCGCAAGCGCGAATGATGACGGGGAATTGTAATTGATGAATTGAATGAGCCTATCAAATCAAAGGTCAGAATCTGTAAAAATTGAGGCGTCGAAACTTTCTCATCCATAGAGAATCGGGATGGGACGCTTTAGTCTATTGATTCCAGCCTGCTCAAAGGTTTCTCTAGCAAGGCCGCAGGAAGTCTGGGCGCCGGGTCGTACTTATGAGCCGTACGTTGAGGCGGCCAGACGACGAGAACGCAGCTAGAGGGAAGCTTTCAGCAGGTGGTTACAGGTCCCTGATTGCGCCTTGAAGGACGGTGATCTGCGTGGTGGGATCGCCGGCGGCTTCGAGTTCCGTGCGGATCTGGTCCTTGAGATAGGAGGAATAGCCGATCTTATCGATCAGCACATCGAGGAAGCGATCGGCAGGCAACAGGCTGCTGCGCTTGAGCTGCTCAAGGGTCTCGTCGCTGACCGGGATATAGGTGCTGCCGATGTGGAAAATGATATTGTAATGACGATCTTTTCCAATCCGCTCGAATCGTAAACCCTTCACCACATCCTCCGGACGTTCGATCGCGAAAGTGGGCCTCATTCTAGACAATCACATGAGAGAAGACAAGATGAGCTTGCTTCGCGCCGGCTCATGTCACCTTCTTTTCGAAATACTCATGCCGGCTCACGGTGACATCCGAAACAAACATCACACCGGAATACCGATCGAACAGCGGCCGCAATCCCGCGAGAATGGGTTCCACTTTCTCCTCCGGCACGACGGTCATGATCATGACCAAGCTTTCTTGTTCGCTGAACATGAAGTGAGCTTCGCGGATGCCATGGTGCCCTTTGCCTGAAACATTGCCGATGATGGTATACCCCGTTGCCTGAACCCTGTCCAACAGGTCGGTCACAAAGGGCCGGTTGTCGCCCGACACGATGACACGGATTTCTTTCATGGGATGCAATGTCAGTCCGCCCATGGTGCAACTCCTTGAAAAAGGTCTTCTCCGACTGAAACAGGTCTTCCCGACGCGGCCGGTTGCGGTCTGCCGATCATGGAGCTTTTCTGACCCGGCGCCAGACACCCCACGGCATGTAGCTGTACCAGGTTCCGCCATCCGGTTCCAGCGCCGCCAGGTGTACCCACTCGTTGTGATAGAAATGCTGGAGGAGTTCATGCCGCGCGATCAATTTTTCCAGGCGCGCGCGCGGCGCTTCGACCAATGTCAACAGACGCATTGGTTCGTGATACGGCATCTCGCCGTTCATAACGGTCTGCCACGCCAAGCCGAGCCGTAAATCGCTCCATGGGCCGGACATGATGCCGACTCGGCCGACGACGTTATGATAAATTTTGCTGCCGCTTCCATAGACGTCGTTATCCACGGCCGAGAAATAATGTTCCATATTGATCCACTGAGCCACCACCTGCGGGCCGGTCAACAAGACCTCCAGGAGGCGGTCCGTCGGGTCTTCCCGGTAATCATAGGAGTGGAGAAAGACCCGCCCGCCTAAATTTAAGCCCTTCGTCAGCTCCCGCCGGCCAATAATAAAGGCGGTATTGCCGGACAAACCCCATTCCGGCCGCACCTGACTCCAGTCCGCGCTCCGCTCTCTGACATAGGATGCGGCCTGCGTCGGCGACAAGGCCTCCTTCACCTCGGGGAACCGGGTGCACCGTTCACGGCTCGTGAGCTGCGCGGCCTCTCGAAGGTCATCGAGCAATCTGCCGATGTCCTTCCGATGCGTCGGCGGTACGTCCTCCAGATCGAAAAGCTGCACTTCGTCGGTGGTCGTGTCCACTTGGCCCGCGAGAAAATGAGTATCGGAAGGAATCTCGATGCCGCGCGTCGCCAGGCGTTCCCGAACCGGCGTCCGGTTCGCCATTGCCGCGAGTACCCGCGCGTTGGGTTTTCCTTCGTTCCCGCCGCAGGCGCCGCAATCCAGGGCCGATTCAAAGGGATTGTTCTCCGTCGTGCTCCCGTGCGCACAGAAGAGCACGAGTCGCGCAAAGTTCCGGACCAACCCCATCATGCGCAATGCCGTGTCCACCGTGATGACCTGTTCCTCGAGCGTAAACCCGGTCCGGGTGATTCGCTCTTTTTGGCGGGACGCCGCCCGGCGATTGATCCGGTAATGGTCCCGGAGCTCGTTGAGAAACTCCGTCAATTGCTCCGGCGTCAGATCGGCGGTTTTGGCCGCCTCGCTCAAGAAGGGCCCGACCGGCTCATCCCCGTCCAACGAACGCCGCCGCAACGCTTCGACGAATTCGGCATCGACCCGCGCTCCGCCGAGACCGAACCGATCACGCAACGCCTTCCAAATCAGCGCGCGTTGTTCGGACGCCACCATTTCTTCGGTCTCGGCAGGAGAGAGTTTATCAACGGTAAGGCTGGTCGCGATCGGTGGGACGAACAACTTCCGTATCCAGCCGGTCATACGTTTGTACAAGGCGGGCACGATCGTTTTCCCGACGATGGGAAAAGCATAGAACCATCCCAGCGATTCCACCATAACGTACGGGGTGACGACATTCTCCTTCAGATCGTGCAGGAGGGTATGCCCGGCATGGATCAATTTCGCCCGCGAGCGGTGTTTCGATAGGTAGTGGTCCAAGTAACTGCGAGGAATCTCACGCACTTCGTTTTTCGAGCGCATGATCACAGGGAACTGCTCGGTCTCATGTTCCTTCCCCCAGGCGCGATAGCGGATGAAGACGGCGAAGAATCCGGCGAAGCCATAGGTTTCGTTGGCCCCGGTGGATTCCAGATGGCGACGGAACGGTTCGGACCGTACATCGATGCAAAAGACGGATTGTGAGTGGGGCCGGACGGGCGGCTGTTGTAGGGGAAGGGGCGGCTGGGGTTTGGCGGGCGCGCGCAACAGCATGTCGAACAGGTGGTCTTGATATCCTGCTTCGAAGGCCTTCAGCCAGACCGGCCCATGGTCTGATTGTGGAAAGCCGTCCATCCAGTCCACGAGCGTCTTAAGCTGAGCGAGAGAACTGTCCATGAGAACCGTCGGGACGATCTCGAGCGACTGGGCGAGCGCTAAGAGACGCCGCGCCGTGGTTCGCTGAGCGGCTCGCTCGCGGCCCGGCCCGCATTCTGTCTGGTACCGACTCGTAAGTTGTTCCCACTCGTGGGCGAGTGCTGAACGTTCCCCACGGCTGTCGCGGGAACGAGCATGCAGTCGATCGACTCGTTCGGCATAGACGGCCGGGAGCCTCGCCGCGGCACGCTCCTTCCGCATGAAATAGGCGTGGGGATGCTGTTCCATATAGGTGGAGATCGCGCGATAGGTCCCCTCGATGTGTAATTCTTCTCGGCACGTTTTCTGAACCAGCTCCCGCACGTACCATAAACGGATCGCAAGAAACTTGACCAACCCCACGGGAAAAGCTTGTTGCCAAGGATAGTGTTGTTCTTCCGCGCGCCACTTGATGAATCCGGCCCAACCCGGTAGGGCCGCGAGCTGGAGCGAGAGGTAGTCCTGCCGGTATTCCACCGGAATGGCCAGGCCTTCGAGGCAGTCCAACACTGTATCCTCGGGATGCTCGGGTAGCGCCGCGATCTTTCGATGGCTGTCGGCGATGCCGCAGATCGCCCATTCTTTTGCAGCCAATGTTTTCCAGATTGCGTACAGGCCCTGATCGCGTTTCGGCATCGACCACGTGGCATGGCCTTCATCCAAAAAGGCCTCGCACCATTTGATGAGTTCGTCATTGATCTGGTGAACGATATGCGTGCTCAATGTCCGATCGCACCAGCTTGAGAGCGTCGTGTGCCGTCCCAGCGTAGCCAGGTCGTCACGGATCATGGTCGCCATCCGTTCTTTGACGGTCGGCGACGCGAATGAAACCAGGCGCTCGGCCAGACTGATGACTTGCTCCTCGTTCGGGTCGAATTCCATCAGACGATCGAACGGTTCGTCCGCGGACATGGAAAGTCCATGGGTCAAGCAGGCGCGCAACACTTCGCGGTGCGAAATCCGGCACGGACCAAGAATCACATCCTGATCACGTGCCAGCGGCGCCAATGCGTCGTCGAGATGGCGAATCAGAATTCGGCCGGACTTCAAGTACCGCCGATACACCTCGCCCGGCAGATACCCGCTGCCATCCAAAAACCGGCGGCCGCGGCGCACGGTTTCAGCAAAGGGCAGATACTCGAGGCTATGCAACGGATTGTGGTGGACAAAGGTCCGCATGGGCCAATACTGCGCGATCACCTCGCTGGCGAGGCGAATCGTGGCGCGAAGCGCCATGCGACGCGCTTCGAGATCGAGACCCGGTTCGGCCGTATTCGCCGTATTCAAGGAGCCCATGTCACACTTTGGGTTGCGATAGAAGCAGGAGGCATCACGGCGCCCGCCTGAAACAATCGAGAGGGGGCGGTGCCGAGGACCAGCAACAGCAAAAGCAGCATGAAAAGAGAGGCAAGCTCCGTCCGGCGCAAGTCTTCATGCCGTATATCCGATCGCTGCTTGCCGAAGACCAATTCCTGCATCCAATCCATGAAATACCAGGACGCGCAGAACCAGACCATCATGATCACGGCAAATGATCCCGAGGGCGTGAATGCGGGATTGAGCAGCATACCCATAAACCCCGAAAACACGCCGAAGGGCGGCATGCCCAGTGCGGCGAGAGCCAACAAGACCAGCAGGGTGCTGAACCGAGGCATTGGATAGACAAGCCCTCCAAGGGCTCGCGTATCAATGTCTCCATAACGAGCGCGGAGTGAATACCACGCCAGCAAGAGCCCGCTCATCGCAAACCCCACGGCGCTCAGGTACACGAGGGCCTGCGATGGGGCAGTGCCGGTATCCGCAACGTACCACCAGAGCATGGAGAAGAATGCCAAACCGGCGTAGCTCAACCTGGGCAACGAGCGCCGCTGAATCAGCGCGCGGAGCGACCCATAGGTGGCGCCCGCCAGCGCGAGAAGAGTCGCGGTGTGAAGTATCGTCGCGGTCAGGTTCGGGAGCAGAAGAAGGAGTGAATGAAATCCCAGTGCGGGTAACAGCAGGACAAGAAACGCGGGAAGATTGCCCGGCAATCCCGTGAGAGCCGCGATGAAACCGCTGTGGAGAGGAAACAGAGGTAACAGTGTCGCGCAGGCGATTAAGGCGGCGACAGAGGATACCGGTGCCGGCAGGACGAGCGCGAGCAGAGCCGAGACGAGACCGACGACATAGCTCCCCAGTCCTCGCCAGACATCGGGGTGAATGCCATTTTGGCGACGATCCGGGTGATAGCGATAGATCAAGCCGCACAGCACGCTGAATAGCGCCGCCAATAGGATGTGCCGGACCGGTTCCTGCACCGTCAGGAATCCGAGCCCCGACCCGAGAAGGATCAACGTCATCAACCAGGCTGTACGGTTGTCCCGATGCATTGGCTGCCCAAGCAATGAGAAGAACGCCGCCAACGGAAGCAGCCACATGAACGGCATGCCGGCAGCCGGCTCATTCGCAATCCATGACAGCCCCAACACGGCGAACAGAGTTGCCGCCGTGGCCGACAATGCCACGGTCTTTGTTCTGTAGAGTGAGGACCACAGGAGGAGACTGAATGCCGCGCCGATGAAGGGAATGGCGACGGCTGCCCATGCCATCATCCAGGCCTGCTTCATGAAAGCCGTTTCTCCAGGCGATGGGCGATCAGGATCACCATCCGTCCCACCTTGAGATAGAGGAGGTCAATGTAGAGTCGATTCATGAACAACACATAGAGATGAGCCAGGAGGCTCTCGATCGAGGCCGGGATGTGGAAGGTCCGCCCATGCGCATGGGCGTAGAGATAGAACCAGCTGAGCACGATCAACACTGTGGTTCCTGCAACCAGGCTGTCGAAGAGCCGGCCGGGAAGCGCGGCGGCCTTGAAGTAGGAGGCTACTTCGGTCGGATCGGGATAGAGGAAATGCGTGAAGCTCTCCACCGCGAAGAGGTAGGTAAAAACGACCAGCAGCAGAGTCGAGAGCATGGCGGCAGAGACTTTCCAGGACGCGACGGCGCGAATGCGGGTCAAGGAGAGAATGGCTTGCGCGGACGTGACCCAGATAAAGAACAGGAAGATCACCGTCCCTTGCGATTCAAGCAAGGGTATATGCAAGACTCCATGGGTGACCAATAGGATCACGAGCGGTAACAACAGAGTCGTCACAAATCCGGTGGACCAGGTGAGATTGGAAAGCTTCCCTTCTACCGCTTCGCGGTCAATCTGCGGGAACGACGGTTCTTGACGAGCTTTGTGGATGACATTGCCGCAGTTTAGGAAGACCGTGGCCTTGAACACACCGTGCGCGATGAGGTGGAAGACGGCGAGGGAAAAGGCGCCCAGGCCGCACTCCATGATCATGTAGCCCATCTGGCCGATGGTCGAAAATCCGAGCGTCTTCTTGATGTCGTTCTGCGTCAGCATCATGGTGGCGCCCAGAATGGCCGTGAGCATCCCGGTGATAAACACGACGTGCAATGTCGTGGAACTTTGACCATACAGCGGGGCGAGGCGGTTCAGTAAGAAGCCCCCGGCGTTGATGATTCCCGCGTGCAGAAGCGCGTGAACCGGTGTCGGCGCGTAGAGCGATCGAGGGAGCCACGTATGGATGGGAAACTGAGCCGACTTGCCCATCGCGCCGATAAAAATCAGCAGGGTGACGGCCGTCACGCCGCTCATCTCCCACCCGAGCGCGGGCCAGAGCGACAGCGTGACCGGGTTCTGGGCTGCCCGGCTGAAGAGTGTTTGAAACTCGAACGTGCCGTAGAGCGAGTAGGCCAGGATGATGCCGGCGAGAAAACCCACGTCGCTGACCCGCAAGAGTGTGAAGGTGTTGACGGCTCCGGCGAGTGTCGCGGGGTGCCCATGATTGTGAGCCAGTAGAAACAGCAGGTACGACAGCATTTGCCAGAAGACGAACAACATCACGAGATTGGCGCTGGACACCATGCACAGCAATACCGAGGTCGTGAGGGCCAGCATGCCGAGATAACGGCGAAAGCCTCGATCTTGATACATATAGCCGGTGGAATAGCGATAGATGAGCGTGGTGACCCCTGTGATGAGAACCATCATGACCCCGCTGAGGCGATCGATATAGAATCCGAAGGGAAATGCGACGTTGCTCGCGGCCTCCAGATCGTAGAGCCGCACGGTGATCGGCTCTTCCGAGGACACCAGTACCAAGGTGACGATGGAACCGAAGAAGGCGGCTACGATCGGCAGGGCTCCGGCCCTCGCATTCCGTTCTTGATCCGCGCGATCGCCGGTCATCACGATGAAAGCTGTCAACACGGGCAGCAATGCGATCAGCACCAGAAAGGCCATGCCTGCGCCATCTCCCTCATAGACAAAAGAAAAAGGCCAGCCGACGGCCCTTGAAACAAGGACTCAACGACTGGCCTACACTGTCCCCGGCCTTTCCCTATCGAGAACACCGGCGAGACTCCACTGCCTGTCACATTATGTCGAGAGGTGGCTCCCTCCCCGCTTGAAATTCCCGATTCCCTTCGACGGCGCCACCTGAAACTGCGTTAGATGTATCCGCGGACCATCCCAATTGCAAGCGAAAACGGAGAGAAAAAGCCGAGATCTGGGGCGATCGCCGGATCTTCATTCTTCACCTGGAATCGGATCCCAAGCGACTTTTCCGTGACCGTCCTCTCATCGGCAGGACAAAGGTTGAATGGTGATTGATTGATCAGGCGGCCGGGGGATTCTCGACATTCAGGATGCCGTGCTCCATCGCTGGCATCCCCTTGACGGATGCGATATGATGAGTAACTATGAAGAGCTGATGGCCTATGGCCGCGAGCATGGTCGGTTCAGGCTTTTTTTCAACATTCTCAATGAAAGGGGGCGACCGGTTTCGACGGGGATACTGAGGTCATCGGGGCATGTCGAGCTCCTAGAGTCTCGTAAAACCTTTAGGAAAACAGCAACTGCCAACCAAGAACTGGCACTCGCAGCTTAATTAAGCTGGGACGTCTCTTCATCTGAGGCCCGCGGGGGTGAAGAGGCGCGATGCAGCGGGCTGGTCCAAGACCGGTGCTCAGCGGTTGAGGACGAGAACTTTCTGGGCTAGCTGCCATTCTAAGCCTGCCGACGGGCGTGGGTGGTCGCAAATTTAAAACGTTCGGCTACACATGTAGAACCGGTGCGCTGACGATCTTCGGACAGGGGTTCAACTCCCCTCGCCTCCACCAACCGCACTTCGTGTGATCCGGCGGCTCTTAGACAAAGCCCTCTTCCTAAGGCCGCCGGATAAAGCCCTCCGGTGTTGTATTGAACTCATTGGCACTCGATGGCTTCAGCACCATCTTTTTCCAGTAGCTCTTCATGCCACCCGTCCGGCATTGATCGTCCCTCGTATAGGAGAGCGTTCGGATGAATCACTCAGGTGGCTGCGCCGGTCTTCATGAGCCCGGTCGAACAGCTTCGGTTCATGACATCAAGCTGGAGGAGAAGCTGTCGCCCGACAATGTTCTGGTCCAGCGGGAGACGAAGTCCGCTGGATCAATCACAGGGAGCTGCATGCACGGGTCGAAATTCCTCAGCTCAAGTCCGAAGATCTTTCTTGCCAGCGGTCTCACAAATTGGATGGGTTCGCTGGGAGAATCGGTCCGTCTCAAGCCGAATGAGACCTCCTCACGGTGTTTCACAAAGCCGGGCGTCTTCAATTCAACGTCCGAGCGGAAACATCGCTGGGTGGTGGAGATCAGGTCCTGCGGGGATGATCCGAGCCAGTCGGCCGAAGCCATGAGATCGGCTCGGCGCTCTCGGAATCAGCAATCCCGAGGCGCCGAGCCACGGCCATCCCAATCCAGCGGGTCTACTCAAATCCTGGGTTGTTTCACGTCGCCTCTCCAGGCCCCCGTCTCTCGTCCACGTGATTCAATAAAATCCTTGAACCGGTCGAGATCCCCTGCTACTCGCGCGGATACGGCGCCGACTGCGTCTCCCACATTTTCCACGGCGCCTTCCGGCTCATAATCCATCTGCAGCATAATCTTGGATTTGTTATCCGACAGGCGATGGAATGTCACGACGCCGGCATTCTTGGCGCCGTCGACGCTTTTCCAGGCAATCCGATCGTCAGGCCGCTGCTCCGTAATGACGGCGTTCCACTGCTTGTCCTTGCCAGCGATGGTTGCCTTCCAATGCAGGTGTGTATCGTCCAACTGTTTCACCTCTTGAACGCCTTCCATGAATTTGGGGAACTCCTCGAACTGAGTCCATTGGTTATAGGCGGTCCGAACCGGTACATCGACTTCGATTGATTTTTCGATCATTGACATTGAACATCCTCCTTTTCTTATGTGGTGGTGCGTGGTAGACCGCGCAAAGTATTCTCTCGATCCTGCGTAGCCGCGCGCTGTGGCTGGCAACTACGGCAAGTCGATTAACAGCAAGCAAGCCCGATACCAAAGTCATGACCGGCAAAAAAACAAGATTTTCCTTGTGTCATCGAGACATAGGCGGCGTGCAGTGTCCAGGAGGCGTGCGCTGGTTGAAGGACAAAACGACTGGACGAATGGACACAATGCCCGCCTGAGGAACTGTCAGACGCGGCATCCCGTATCGCTCCGTGGCGGTCCAAGTAAGTAATGATCACCAGCTTGTCCTTGACTTAAACCGAACCAATAGGGCTTGATATGTATCCGTCTCCGCGGCGGCCGTAGGATCTAACTCAGCGCTCACACCGATGAGCGCGGCCTGAAACGTGAGGAATATGGCCGATTCACCAGCACGACGTGTCTCTGTTCAGCCTGAACCGAACGGGCTGGAGAGGAAACTGCGAGTTTAGCATGCGGCTTTCCCTGCGCTTTGTCGTGCCGTTGCTCCTGGTATTGGGCTTCGTTGCCTATGCGGTGGTGCCGTTGGTGGACGCGCTGACACTCAAGTGGTTTACGCGAGACCTCGAAAGCCGTTCCAGGCTGCTGGCCAGCACCATGGAGGCGCCGCTAGCGGAGCTGGTCGCGTCGAAGTCTCGCTCGAAAATTTTCACCTACTTCCACAAAGTCATTCAGGACGAACGGCTCTACGCGCTGGGGTTCTGTGATCTTCAAGACCGACTCGTCTATCAAACCTTGACCTACCCCGATCAATTGTCGTGCGAAAGCCTGGCGCACCTGCAACCCGGCAGGTCTGAGGTCGTAAACTTCGCTCAAGGTCCGCTCCATGTCATGTCCTCGACCATTCAATCGAACGGGCGGGCCTTGGGGCGGCTGATGCTCGTTCATGATATGAGTTTCGTGCATCAGTGGAGCACCGATACCAAGTGGTACATCTTCTATCTCTTCGCCGGGCTGGCGGCTGTGGTCTCGCTCGTGACGGTGTTGGTGGCGCAGATCAGTTGGAGAGGGTGGGTGGCGGGCGTCCGCGCCCTGCTAGATCGCGGCGGACTTCCGGCGTTGAGGCGGCAGGTTCACTCCCCCGAGCTGCATCCCGTCGCGGAGGACCTTCACGACCTCGTTCGCGAGTTGGAGGCGGATCGGCGGATGCGCGACGAGAGCCAGATAACATGGAGCCCGTCCAGCTTGAAATTGATTCTACACGAGCATCTGGCCGGTGATGAAATCATCATCGTGTCCAATCGCGAGCCCTACATCCATACGAAGCGCGGCCAGAAAATCGAAGTGCAGTTGCCGGCGAGCGGCCTGGTGTCCGCGCTTGAACCCGTCATGCGGGCCTGCTCCGGCGTCTGGGTTGCGCACGGAAGCGGGTCTGCCGACCGCGACGTCGTCGACGACCGGGACCATGTCCGTGTCCCCCCGGATCATCCCTCGTATGATATCCGGCGGATCTGGATGACTCCCGACGAGGAGGCCGGCTATTACTACGGCTTCGCCAATGAGGGACTCTGGCCGCTCTGTCACAATGCGCATGTCCGCCCCATGTTTCGCACCTCGGACTGGGAACATTACGTGACGATCAATGAACGGTTCGCGCAGGCGGTCATCGAAGAGGCCAAAACGGATGACCCGGTGGTCTTAGTGCAGGACTATCACTTGGCGCTATTGCCGAAGATGGTGCGGGAGAAATTGCCGAACGCGACGATCATCACTTTCTGGCATATCCCATGGCCGAACGCCGAGAGCTACGGGATTTGCCCGTGGCGCCAGGAGATTCTTGAAGGATTACTCGGGAGCAGCATCGTAGGCTTTCACACGCGAGTGCATTGCAATCATTTCATGTACTGCATCGATCGGATTTTGGAGGCCCGCATCGATCGCGACACCTCCATCGTCTCCTATGGAGGCAAACTGACCGCGGTGAAGAACTATCCGATCTCGATCGAATGGCCGTCGCGGTGGCTCCATAACCAACGGCCGATTGCCGATTGCCGCCAGCATATCCGGGAACGCCATGCCATGGGACCCGATCGCCTGGTCGGGATCGGCGTCGATCGATTGGATTACACGAAGGGCATCGTCGAGCGGTTCCTCGCGGTCGAGCGCCTCTTCGAGCTACAGCCCGAGTGGATCGGCAAGTTCTCGTTCATACAGATCGCGGCGCCGAGCCGGACCATCATCGATCAGTATCAACACTTTCACGATCAGGTGTACGCGCTTGCGGAACGAATCAACAAGCGATTCGGCCGCGAAGGATACGAGCCGATCGTCTTGAAAGTCCGGCACCACGAGCCGCCGGATGTCTACGAATATTATCGGGCGTCTGAGGTCTGCGTGGTCAGCAGCCTGCACGACGGCATGAACCTCGTCGCCAAAGAATTCATCGCCGCGCGTGATGATGAGCAAGGCGTCCTGATCTTGAGCCAGTTTACCGGCGCCGTTCAGGAATTGCCCGAGGCGCTGGTCGTCAATCCGTACGACATTGATCAGTGCGCGGCCGCTCTGCATCTGGCGCTGAGCATGTCGCCGGCTGAACAACGAGCGCGCATGCGGAGCATGCGGGGATTGATTCAGGAATTCAATGTGTACCGGTGGGCGGGGCGGATGCTCACGGATGCCGCGCGCATGCGCAAACGAATTCGTGTCATGAGACAAGTCGGCCAGACCACCGGCCTTCCGCAGTAGCGTCTCTCCACGAAAACATCGATTCATGCGATATCTTTTGAGCGCCACGGGAAAGCGGGCGTTGGACGGCCTTGCGGGCGACAGTCGGACGCTCTACGCGTTCGATTTTGACGGCACATTGGCGCGCATCGTCCGCGATCGGCACGCGGCCCGAATGGTCGAGTCCGTACGGCTTGCGTTGGGGGAATTGACGGCGAAAGCCCCGACCGCCGTCGTGTCGGGACGAGCTCTCGATGACCTCCGTCCGAGGGTAGAGGGCGTCGTGACCTACCTGATCGGCAATCACGGCATGCAAGGCGTCTGCGCGTCCTCTCGCATGCTGCATCAATCCCATGATCTGTGCCGCGTGTGGATCAAGGAGTTGGAAAAATTCCAAGCGGAATTTGCCGCAGCGGGGATCGGTCTCGAGGATAAAATTTATTCGCTGACGCTGCATTATCGGAAGGCCAAGTCCCCACGCCGGGCCAAGGAGCGCGCGCTCAAAGCCGCGGCGCAGCTCGTGCCCACTCCCCGCCTTATTTTTGGAAAGGCGGTTGTCAATGTGATCCCGCCCGGGACTCCGCATAAAGGATCCGCCCTGGTGGAATTGATGCGGCAACTGCGTTGCCCCGCCGCCCTGTATGTGGGAGACGACGATACGGACGAAGACGTATTTGCTCTGTCGGACGAACGCATAGTCTCCGTACGGATCGGTCGACGGTCCCTTTCAGCGGCTCGCTATTACCTGCGGCGGCAGGAGGAGATCGCCTCGCTCCTCGGCTATCTTCTAAGCGCACCCGGAGGAGAGAAGGACTGAGGGAGAGCGGATGGACCAGTATCGAATCAAACCCGGACGCCGAGTCAAGCTGGGGGCCTTTGATCCGAACGACACCGGCTCCTGCAAGAAGAATGAGCACGGAAAGCATAAGGCCAAAGCGCGGACAGAGAAATTAGCGGTCCGGCTGGGAGAATTGCAAGAGCGGCTGTACGCCGGCCGGCAACGCGCACTATTAATCGTTCTGCAGGGCATGGATACCAGCGGGAAGGACGGCACGATCAAACATGTGATGTCCGGAGTGAATCCCCAGGGCTGCAACGTCGCAACATTCAAAGAACCGTCACAAGAGGAGCGGGCGCGCGATTTTCTGTGGCGCGTGCATCGTGAAGTTCCACCGAAGGGCCACATCGGGATCTTTAACCGGTCTCACTATGAGGATGTGCTGATTACACGCGTCCATGGCTGGGTCTCAGACAAAGTGGTGAAGCGACGATTCAATCAGATCGTCGAATTCGAGCAATTGCTCAGTGAGAGCGGCACCGCGGTGCTCAAATTCTTTCTCCATATCTCCAAGGAGGAGCAAAAGGAGCGCCTGGAAGAGCGGATCCGTGACCCCGAGAAGCGATGGAAATTCAGCGAGGGAGATCTTGAAGAACGCAAGCGATGGGACGATTATATGAAGGCGTTCGAGGCCGTGATCTCCGCCACGAGCACCGCCGATGCGCCTTGGTACATCGTGCCCGCGAATCGCAAATGGTATCGTAATCTCGTGGTAGCCGATCTGGTGGTGCATACCCTCGATTCTATGAAACTCGCGAGTCCGCCCGCCCCCGAAGGGGTAGACTTCGAACACGTTACGATCATCTAACACCGGCACACATCCAAGCTCCCCACGCGGTCCAGGTTATTTCTTCCTGGTGTCGCCTTCCCGGATAGGCTACACTGGCGCGCTTTCTTCACGTACCCTAACCCGGAGTCCGCAACCATGAAGATCATCTATGGGGTTCTGCTCGGCTGCCTCGTGCTCATGGTGGTGCCCTGCTCGATTATGGCGGGAGATTTCGAAGGCATCGTTCATATGAAAACCACGCATCCGGGCCTCGACGGCGCCACTGCCATGAACTGGTATATCAAAGGTGAGAAGGCGCGCATGGAAACGTTGCGCGACGAAGGGAAGCAGCATTTCATGATCATCGACGGCCGCGCGCGGACTATGCAGATTCCAATGGGGGATAAGAAAATGTACATGGAAATGTCGATCGATCAGTTGGGCGAGCGGTCACAAGAGCATCTGAAGGAGGCTCTTGAGCAACATGTCGTGGAGCGAACCGGCAAGTCAGAGAAGATTGCCGGCTATGCCTGCGAAGTGTGGCGGATCACGGACAAGGACACGAAAAAATTAGAACAAGAAATCTGTGTGGCGAAGGGATTCGGACGATCCGCCACATTTTGGTTGGATCCTAAACAGATTCAGCGATCATCCCAACCGGGGTGGGTGAAGCAATTGGTCAATGAGGGAGGATTCGGATTACGGACCATTCACTATGGCGACGACGGCAAGGAATCATCGCGGACGGAAACGACGGCCATCGAGAAGAAGTCTCTTGGCGATGCTCTGTTCGTCATGCCTGCCGATTATACGAAGATAAATGGAGAGGCTTTGATGCGTGAGGCTGCCGGCGGAGCGACGGGCGGCGGCGGTGAAGAATTCCAACGAATGATGCAGGAGATGAAGAAACGCCGGGCAGAACGGAGCCGGGTGACCGAAGGCCAATCGGGCGACGCTTCGCAGCCCGACATGGATGAAATGATGAAGCAGTTCGGGGATATGATGAAGAAGCGACCGCAAAGCGGCCAATAACGATAACGAAATGCAAAACGGTCCGTACACGCTGTGCAACTGCCGTGGCCTGGAATGCGGCATCCACCGCGGGTTTTCTCCCTGTTGACAGATTTTTGAGGGAAGCGTAGATAGGGAAGTGCGGCCTACCAGGTTCCTTATGGTGGAGGGAGGTCGGGCAGACCGCGCGGCTGTCAGCTAGATCTCCTCACGATTCCGAAACGAAAGGAGGGTGGAAGGATGGAAGATGCTACGCCACCTGGCCTTGATCGCCCGTCGGGCGAAGAGCGGCCTTTTCATCGGAACTCGTAACCGACCAGCCATTGGCCGTGCCTCTCGGCACCCATGATGCAGACAGCTTCCAGAGCTTGCGTCGCGCCTCTTGTATGGTGAAGTCGATTCCGAGAAAAAGTAGTGCGACTGGACGTGAATTTCCGACGTCAGGTTCTATCTTTCTCCCAACGGGCATGCAACTCAAGGCCGCAATACAGACAAGTAAAGATCAGGCGCGCTAAGCGCCAGTCGGAGGCTCTCTTAACGGGAGCCTCCGTCGTCGTAATCACTTGTACTGGCTCTAGGGCCGAATTTCAGGGTTGACAGGTTTTCGAGATAGGAGTATTGGAGGAACCAGTGGTCCACTAAACCGTCTTTCACCGTGGTGAGACTATGAACAGAGCGCGCCTGTTGAGTCTCCTATCGCTCCTTGAAGGAGGGATCAAATGATGGAAGAACTGACTCCACCGGACCAGGACGGCCCGCCGAGCTGAGGGCCGGTTTCTCGTCGGTCGTATCGCTTGTTCCTCACTGGCTGTGCCTCACGGCACTGTAGACCAACAGGATAGCAGCCAAGAAACGTGAAGGAGCGTAAAGGTACGAGGAACACAATTGCCCGGGACCATGACCATTTCCCCCGACGGGAAACCTGATGCTCTCTCCCTCGAACGGGTCTGCGAGCGGACATAACTGATAAGAATCCGGCGTCCTAAGCGCCAACCACGGGCGACCTCCCACCGTAGTGCAAGGTCGCCCGTGCTATTTCAGACAGAATCCTAACCCTAAGTCTTCCGCCTTTCTATGTCGAAGCGCAGAGAATGATGATAGCTCAATCCACCAGGTCGAATCGCATCTTATTGCAACAAGAGGTTTCAAATCCGGTCCGGAAAGTCCGATATAATCCCATCCACCTGTAAATCGCGCGTGTGTTCGATATCGCGGGCATCATTGACGGTATAGGCAAAGACGCGCAGTCCCAGATCGTGATAGGTCTTCACCAAGGATGGTGTCAGGGTTTGATAAAAAAGCCCCACGTGTGACGCGTTGAGGGCCAGGGCGTCCTGGACGGAATCTGCAGGAAGGCATTCTCCTAACAATGGCATGATCTGCGCTCGGGGATCAGCCGCGCGGATGCGCATGAATTCATCGAACAAGAACGAGGCGTAAAGCACTGTTCCGGCAAATCCGCTCCGGACGACGACCGCGCGCGCTTCCGTTCCAATTCCCTCAACCTTGAGCTCAAGGATCAGGCCCAATTCATGGCCCGCCGCGTCGAGCGCTTCCTCGAGCGTCGGAATGCACTGCCAATGTCCGGCATTCAACCGTTGCGCCTGTTCAAGGGAGAACTGATCGAGGCGTCCCGTTTTATCGGTCGTTCGGTCCACCGTTTCATCGTGGAGCAGGACGAGATGACCGTCGCCGGTCTCTCGGAGATCGAGTTCCACCATATCGATGTGGAGGGACCGTGCCTTCCAGATGCCGGCGAGCGTATTTTCAGGCGCGTAGCCGGCCGCTCCACGATGGCCGATGCGTAAGATGCCGGATTGTGCAGCGTCTTTTCGCGGTTGCGGCATCGGATCCGAATGCAGATTCTCGTTCATGATCTCATGAGAGAGGGCTTTCTTTTACGGGCCGACTCTCCTACCATATTCTTGGTATGCCTGAGAAGAAGAGTAAAAAATCTCGAGCGCCTGGAGGACCCAAGCGGCGGAGAAAACCAGCCGGCGCCTCCATCGGCCTCACAGCCGCTGAGTTGCAAGCCGCGGCCCCGTCACCCGAGGCGGTGGAATTGCATCGCGCGATCGAAGCGCACGGCGGGAAGGCGCTCTCGGTTTATCGGGAGCCGTACGGCGGACGCTGGTTGGTGATGGCTGCGCTGCCCATCGCACTGGTTGAACCGACTCCGTATCAGCGGAATCTCTCGGACACGCACGTCCGCAAACTGGAGGCCGTGATCAGTAAGCTGGGGCGCTTTCTCGATCCCATCATCGCGGTCCGTGATAGTCAAACGGACGATGGAGTGCGGTTTTGGACGCCCAACGGCCACCACCGGCTTTCGGCGATGCGGACGTTGGGGGCCAAGAGCATTATCGCGATCGTGGTGCCGGAGGCGGCTGCTGCCTATCAGATTCTCGCGCTCAACACGGAGAAGGCGCACAATCTTCGAGAAAAGTCGCTGGAAGTAATCCGGATGTATCGTGAATTGGCCCGCCTGGATACATCGACGGAAGAGCACTATGCACTGGAATTCGAGGAACCGTCGTTCATTACATTGGGACTCTGCTATGAGGCGCGGTCTCGCTTCAGCGGTGGAGCGTATCATCCCGTTTTGAAGCGGGTGGAGGCGTTTCTCAAAGATCCATTGTCCGACGCGCTGCCAATTCGGCAAGAGCGCGCCCGTGTGCTGCTGGCCCTGGATGATGAGATCGTGAAACAGGTCGAGGCGTTGAAGGCCAAGGGATTGACCAGCCCCTATCTGAAAAGCTTCGTCGTCGCCCGGGTGAATCCCGTCCGGTTCCGCCCCAAGGACGCTCCGCCCCTGTCATTAAATGACGCGCTGGATCGTATGATGACAGCCGCGATGAAGTTCAATCCCGATAAGATCAAAATGGACGATGTGGCTCGTACAGGAGGCGCCCCGGATGAGAGTGAATAGCGTTCTATGAATAGCTTGGCCACTGAGTCACTGACTTCCTGAAAGGAGGTTGCCATGCTGGTGCATGATGTGATGACCGCCGGTGTGTTGACGGCAAAGAGAAGCGATACGATCCGGTCCGTGGTGATCAAGATGCTCAATCGCCGTTGCGGCGCCATTCCGGTGACGGACGATGACGGCCATCTTCTCGGCGTCGTGACGCTTCGGGATGTCCTGCTTCAGCTCTATCCGAACTACGGCGACTACATTCATGACAATGTTCACAGCCGCGATTTCGTCGAAATGGAAGACGGCTACACTGAGGTATTGGGCCGCAAAGTTGACGAGATCATGAGCCAGCAGCCGCTCACCGTGGCGCCGCACGATCCCGTCCTGCAAGCCGCGTCCTATATGGGCTTGAAGAACTTCCGGAGGATTCCGGTCGTGGCCAAAGACAAACTGGCCGGGATGGTGAGCATCGGCGATATCAATCGGGGCCTCTTTTTTGAGCGCGGGCAGGCGTTCTAGCCCGCATGACTCATAAACGCGGAGACGGTCTTTGGGAGAGCCACAGAGTTGCCGGGTTGCCGTGGGCTCGATGCCGCCTTTAGAATACGCCTAGAAAACACGGAAGGAGAATACATGGGATTAGCAGACCAAAAGTGCGTGCCCTGCCGCGGCGGTGTGCCGCCGCTTCCGGCTGATCGCGCGCAGTCGCTTCTTCAGGAACTCGGCCGCGGCTGGACTGTGAATACGGACGGCCATCTCGAGCGGCTCTATACTTTCAAGGATTTCGCGCAGGCGCTTGCGTTCGTCAACAAGGTGGGCGCGGTGGCCGAGGCCGAGGGACATCATCCGGATTTCTATCTGTCCTGGGGCAAGTGCAAAGTGGAGATTTGGACGCACAAGATCAACGGACTGACCGAGAGTGATTTCTACTTGGCCGCAAAGGCAGACCGCGAATTCGAGTCGTTTCGGAGCGGCACGGCATGATCTGGTTTGTCCTATAGTCCGTGAATGATCTATCGGAGCCGTAATGAACCAGAACATACCGGTTGCGCTCGTCAACATGCCGTTCAGCTATTCGAAGTATCCGTCGATCCAGCTCGGCACATTGTCGGCGCTGCTGAAATCGCGGGGGTTCGGCGTGGACTGCCATCACTTGAATGTGCGGTTTGCGCATCGAATCGGCATCCCGCTGTATGAGCTGATTTGCGAAAAACGGGCCCTGTTCGGGGAATGGCTGTTTTCCTCGTTGCTCTTCCGGGATAACCCCAAACATGCCGACTATCCGAGGACTTTCAAACCGGTCTTTGAAGATCTGACGAGGCAGACCGGCCAACCCGCCTCCTACTTCGAGGATTTGGCGCATCGCATCGCGCCGCAATTTTTGACCTGGGCGATGACCGCGATCGATTGGGGCCGATACAAGATCGTGGGGTTTACCTCGACCTTCGATCAAAACGTCGCTAGTTTAACCTTGGCGAAACTTATCAAGGATCTCTACCCGGATGTGCGGATCGTCTTCGGCGGGGCCAACTTCGACGGCGAAATGGGACTGGAATATTTCCGGGCCTTTCCATTCATCGACCACGTCGTTGTGGGCGAGGGGGAAGAAACTTTTCCGGCTCTGGTCGCCCATATTGTCGAGGGACGCAACGGCCCCTTTCCGAAAGGGGTCGCATATCGCCGGGAAGGCCGGATCGAATTCGAGGCGAATCCGACCCTGTTTACCGAGTTCGTTCGCACAGGACCTCCCGATTACGACGATTATTATCGGCTGCTGGCGGAGCTTGGCGCCGATTCGCAGTTAGGTTTGGACCGCATCCTGTTGTACGAGGGATCGCGCGGGTGCTGGTGGGGGGAAAAACATCACTGTACGTTTTGCGGACTCAACGCCCAAAGCATGAAATTCCGGGCCAAGTCCCCCGAGCAAGTTGCCACGGAAATGGCATGGCTGTCCAGCCGCTACGATACGTCCCGGTTTCGATTGGTCGACAACATCATCGATATGAAGTACATCGAACAACTGTTCGGAAAGTTGGGTCAAGAACGGTGCGACCTCGATGTGTTTATCGAGACGAAGAGCAATCTCAATAAGCAGCAGATTCGGACGCTGGCGGTCGGCGGAGTCAAGTGCATGCAGCCGGGGCTCGAAAGTCTCAGCCAGACCCAGCTTCGGGCGATGGATAAGGGGGTCACCCCCCTGCAGAATATTGTCTGCCTCAAATGGAGTTTTTATTATCGTGTCGTCGTGTCATGGAACATTCTCCTAGGATTTCCAGGAGAAACCAACGAAGACTACCGGCGTCAGATCGACTTGCTTCCGTCCCTGTTCCATCTCCAACCTCCCGAAGCGACGGGAAAGTTCTGGCTCGAGCGGTTCAGCCCGTATTTCACGCGGCCGCAGGAGTACGGCGTCAGGATCACGGGGCCGGGCCTGGCCTATGAATACGTCTATGATCCTCGCCAGGTGGAGCTGAAAAAAATCGCGTACGACTTCGAGTACGAGCTGGATGATTGGAACGTCGATCCGCACCTGTACCAAGAATTGGTGGGCGTGGTGGCGGAATGGCAGCGCCGGTATGCCTCGGCGGAAAAGCCGTTCCTCTACTTCTCGAAGGCGATGACGTACGTCACGGTGTATGACGGACGCAATCCTGCCGCTCCCACTCGAGAGCGGTTTAATTGGCCTGCCTCGTACATTATCGACTTCTGCAATGAGGCGCCCAAGTCGGTGGATCAGATCCGGCAGGCCGTCCGAGCACAAGCGCCGGCTATCGATGAATCTGATTCAGCGGTCGATACCGCCTTGGCGAGACTGACCTTCAAACGCGTTCTCTACGAAGAGCGCGGCAAATACTTTACCCTCGCGATTCCCGAACATCAGTATTACTGATTGCCTGAGTTGCGCTCGCCGCGCCGTTCCTACATCGAGAGTTTTTCGGCCACATTCCGCATCTGCACTCCATGCACCAATGAGGCGCCGCCTCT
Organism: Nitrospira sp. Nam80; assembly: GCF_965152575.1. Classification (NCBI taxonomy): domain Bacteria; kingdom Pseudomonadati; phylum Nitrospirota; class Nitrospiria; order Nitrospirales; family Nitrospiraceae; genus Nitrospira; species Nitrospira sp. Nam80. The sequence continues at coordinate 4,708,826 of NZ_OZ224216.1, read as the reverse complement.
GATGGCACAGGCCACATGGACCGCCTCGGTCATTTCTTCAACATTGGATCCCTTTTCCAGGCAGGCGGTCGTATAGGCGTCGATGCAGTAAGGGCATTGGACAGTATGTGAGACGGCCAGGGCAATCAGGGCCTTTTCGCGTTCCGTCAGCGCGCCCTCCGCGAACACGGCACTGTAATAATTCATGAACTTGTCCCATAACTCCTTGTTTCCCTTTCCCATATCCTCGAACTTGCTGAGATCCTTCGGATGATAATAGGTGTCCATGTGGGTGTCCTCACAATGACTGTGAATGAGACAAGCTGTGGCTTCGGTCGGTCACGATTCCGCATCCGATGCCGTCAGGCATTGCCCGGCGGGTCAGGCTCGACATCGGTGAGGATCTGTGAAAAACGGCGTCCGACAATGTCGGTCACTTTTGCCATGAGCTGCGAGATTTCTGTCCATTCATCGGGCACCAGATCTTGCTTGATCTGAGGATGTATCGCCCATTCCGCGCTGACTCCTTTGCCCTTTCGCGTGACGTTGACATGGAGAAGCTCGACATCGAAGACTTCCTGGCGGTTGGTGGTTTGAGCGGGCGGTTTGTCGGGAGGCACCTGACTCGCCATATCCAATCTACTCCTTCTAAATGAAAAGGGGTTTCAAACGAACAGGATCATATCTCAATCCCGCTCTGGCTGTACATATCGGCTTGCCTGTGAATCGGCGGCGGAAGCGGCTTATTGAGTGAGGAAAAAGAGCAGCTCGTCATGAATGAGACCGTTGGTCGCGACGAGCTCTTGCCCGTAAATGGAAAAGATGTGCTTCTGAAAAGATGTGACCACGCCCCCTGCTTCCTCCAGTATCACCAAGCCGGCGGCCATATCCCACGGCTTGAGCGTCACTTCCCAGAATCCATCGAACCGCCCCGTGGCGACATAGCACAAATCCAAGGCGGCGGATCCGGTCCGACGGACGCCCTGTGCGCGCAATGACAACCGCGCAAAATGATCCAGATTATTGTTGGGATTGTCCCGAATATCGTAGGCGAACCCGGTGACCAGTAACGACTGATCCAAGTTCTCGACACCTGAGACCCGAATCCTCTGTCCGTTCAAAAACGCTCCTGCGCCCCGTTCCGCCGTGAACAGTTCGTTTCGGACCGGGTCCAGCACGGTTCCCAACACGCACTGTCCCGCATATTCGAGACCAATGGAGACCGCATAGAAGGGAAACCCATGGGCAAAGTTCGTCGTGCCGTCTAATGGGTCGATGATCCACTGATAGGGTGATTCACCCAGGTCGATAGCGCCCCGCTCCTCGGCCAGCAGTCGATGGGTCGGGAAGGAACGGCGGATGGCCGAGACAATCGCGTCTTCGGCGGCTCGGTCCGCGTCGGTGACCAGATTCACGGCTGCCTTGTATTCTATGAGAAATCCGTCGCGAGCCTGGCGCAGCAGTATGCTGGCGGCGTCTTTGGCGGACGCAACGGCAAACTGCAGCAGGTCCTTTCGTTCAGAATGAGGAAGATCCTGCCAGAGTGAAGTCGGCACGGAGTCATTGTAGCACGGCTTCGGCGGTCTGTAAGCAAACCGATCTTATAGACGCCGTAAGCCACTGAAAATATGAATGCTTGTAATTTCATTCAAGGCTTGTATAATCGGTACATGCAAACCGATAAAGCGTGCAGTTGCCAAAGATCGGTATACAAAAACAAAACTTGACATTGATATGAAGCTTTGCTAATAAGCAAGCATGCTTTGAGGCGGTGCTTGGTGGAAGAGTTAACGGATATTCTCGTAGGTCTCGAACAGCGGATCAGCGCATACAAGACCCGATACCAAGAGCTAGAGAAAAAACGTCGCCGTCTGGATGACGAAATCGCCACAATCAAGAAATATCTAGAGCTTGCTGAAACGCTCTACAGAGTTGAAGCCGATAAAGCAAAACTTGCCAGCCTCTCCAGTCAAATCATCACCGACGAGAAAGGCGTCCGGCCATTGCCGGTCACGGACGTCACCGACCAATCGAAAGAAATCCTTCTCGGGCGAAGCAAGTATGTGGGCAAAAGCGTGCCCGAAGCGGCCTTTCAAATTCTTCGAGAGGCCAATCGGCCGATGCACGCCAAAGAATTGTTGCAGCGGTTATTGGAGGGTGGATTGCAAATCAAAGGGAAAACTCCGCTGACGTCCGTCGCCACGTCACTCAAGCGCGACAAACGGTTTCGCAAAGTCGGCCCCAATACTTTTGAGCTGATGGCGGAGGAGCTCACTCACGCAGTGTAAGTCGACGAGTCAATTCAACGCTTCAGAAGGGAGGTGAGAGTCTTGGCGACAAAGAAGGCAGCGAAAAAGAAAAAGAAGTAAGTCCCGCCTGGCTGAAGACGCCGGAGGTAAGGCCACTTACCTCCGGCGCTTTCTTTTTGCGAGACCGCGCCATGTGGCGCGCCCATGCGATTGCATGGCCTGGTCGCGCAGGGGGGAATATGAAGGATCGGTTAGACCGCGAGAGAAGGTACCGGACGCAGCAAGCTCAATGAAGGCCGCGCCTCGGAAGCGGAGCTAGGACGCTCTGGGCTGAGCAGCACCCATTTATCAGGTTGGAGAAGAATCTGCTCGACAAGTTTCGTATGGAGCGCGTGTCCTGACCGCTCGGCGTGGATGTGCCCGATAAAGGGAAATCCAAGAAGAGCGACGTCGCCGATCAGGTCCAAGATCTTGTGACGGACGAATTCATTCGAGAACCGCAAGCCGGACTGGTTGACGACGCCCTGCCCCGACAAGACGACGGTATTCTCCAACGAGCCGCCCTTGCCTAAGCCCCGAGACCACAGCGCCTGAACCTCATGGAGAAAGCCGAATGTACGGGCTGAGGCGATATCATTCTCAAACGAGGCGGCGGAACACACATGTGTGTAGGTTTGCGTCTTGATCAAAGGATGGTCGTACTGAATCGAATAGGAAATTTTCGGCGTGGAACTGGGTTCGATTCTGACACGGCGCGAACCATCGATGACTTCGATCGGTTGCGTGATCTTCACATAGGATTGCCGTCTGGTCTGAGGCACAATTCCGGCGCTCCGAATCAGCTTTACAAAGGGACCGGCGCTCCCGTCCATGACCGGTACTTCGCCCGCGTTCACTTCAATGAGGACATTGTCCACTTCAAGTCCTGCCAAGGCGGCAAGGATGTGCTCAATTGTCTTCACTTGGTGGCCGTTGGAACTGATGGCCGTGCACAGTTCCGTGGAAACCCGGTTGGTAACCGAAGCAGGGAGGACAGCTTCTTTCTCTCCGTTCTTCTGCACAAACGTAATGCCGGTATTGCATGAAGCAGGGCGGAGAGTGAGCGTGACCGGCTGACCTGAATGCAAGCCTACACCGGAACAGGAAACGGTGGATCCAATGGTCTGTTGTTGTCGCACGTGGCCTCCCAATTGACGATGCGAGAGGTTCATTAAGCAATAGAAATGCCACGGTGTGGTATTGCATCAACCTATTGAATTACAAGCTAAAAATGAAACTGAAGACAATTAGTTCTGTGGTAAAAACGCAACACATGTGGCTTTCATGGATACTCGCCTGGGAGGACTTCGGGTCGGGATAGAGAAAGATGCAAGAAAATGGCTGCCCAATGTCCCTAAAAGGCTATGGCGGGGGAACCTCTTGAAACCGGGCCGTAAAGTGCCTGAGCACCGGGGCTTCATATGTCATAGCAAGCCCGGTGATGGAATCGCGCCTTCTATACAGGTCGCTGATCGACTCGGCGACATAGGTGATTTGCATGTTCGTGTAGACGCGGCGAGGAATCGCCAGGCGGACCAATTCAAGTTCGGGATATATGGTTCGTCCGGTCGCGGGATCGCGCTTGCCGAACATGACGGTTCCGATCTCAACGCCGCGGATCCCATATTCTCGATAGAGAGCGACGGTCAAGGCTTGGGCCGGGTACTGATCCGCCGGCATGCCGGGAAGAAATTCCTTGGCATTCAGGTACACGGCATGGCCGCCGACCGGTTTGAGGATCGGCACGCCCGCCCCGTCGAGCAGTTCTCCCAAATAACGGACTTGGCTGATGCGGAATCGTAAATAATCTTCGTCGAGTACCTCCTCCAGTCCCCGGGCCATTGCTTCGAGATCGCGGCCCGCCAATCCTCCATAGGTCGGAAAGCCCTCAACCAGGATCAGCATGTTGGTGATGTCCTGCGCCCATCGCTCATTGTTCAAGCCGAGAAAGCCGCCGATGTTGGCGAGCCCGTCTTTCTTGGCCGACATGGTGCAACCGTCGCCGTAGCTGAACAGTTCCCTGGCGATATCGAGCACGGCTGCTCTCTCATAGCCCGGCTCTCGTTCTTTGATGAAAAAACAGTTCTCAGCAAAACGGCAGGCGTCGAAGATCAACGGGATGCCATATCGAGTCAACAGTTCCCTGGTCTTTCTGATGTTCTCCATCGAGACCGGCTGTCCTCCCCCGCTGTTGTTCGTAATCGTGATCATCGCGAAGGGAATCGACTGGCGTCCCAGCCGGTTGATCGTCTCTTCCAGCCTGATCAGATCCATATTGCCCTTGAAGGGCAGCTCGCAGTGCGGATCGTAGGCCTCCTTAATGACGAGGTCGAGGGCTTCGGCCTGCTGGTGCTCGACGTTGGCCCGTGTCGTATCGAAATGGATGTTGTTGGGGACGTGCATGCCCGGCTTGAGGACGGTCGAGAACAAAAGATTCTCGGCCACGCGTCCTTGGTGCGTCGGAATGATATGCCGATACCCGAAGATGGACTGCACGACCGATGTGAAATGGTAGTAGTTCTTGCTGCCCGCATAGGATTCATCGCCCAGCATGAGCCCCGCCCATTGGGCGTCGCTCATGGCCGAGGTGCCGCTGTCCGTCAGCAGATCGACGTAGACGCCCTCAGCCGGCACGCGAAACAGATTGTATCCGGCTTCGCGGAGCAATCGTTCACGTTCCTCACGGCTGGTCCGCCGGATCGGTTCGACAACTTTGATCTTAAACGGCTCGGATGGGAACTTCACGGATGGCCCTCTTGAATCGCGCGAGCTGCTCCCGGAATAAATCCGCTCCTTCATATTCGAAGACATAACGAGTCATATCAAACAGCGGGGCGGGATCCAACTCACGAATCATGTCCGGTTTCCACGAAATTTGAAGTCTGTTGATCATCGTAATGGGGGTCGGAGTGCCGACGACGCCGAGCGGCACCGTTCCATAGGTTTGCGAGAAGATCAGAATTTCACGGTCGAACATGGCGGTGTTCATGTCTTGAGCGGCGCCGTATTTGCGGAACCCCTCTTCCAGCCGCTGGAACATGGGCGAATGGACCAATTCTTCCCGAAAGGCATAGAAGATTTTGATCCCAGACCGCCGCTGGTCGTCCATGATCTGTATCGCGTCGGCAATCAATGACTCGCTAAGCATTTGTTCGTGGGTTAGAATAAGAAGACGTCGAATCTTGACGTGTTTGCGCGCGGCGGCTTGGTTCGCGAGTAAGTAATTGGGATAGAGCGCTTCCCCTTTCTTCCAAATATTCCACCGTTCCATCATGGCATCGACCGACCGCTCGGCTGTTTCCATCAGCCGAACCGCTTCCGCATTCGCCGCGGCCCCTTCATAGGTCAGAGTCTGTGATTCGAGTTGCCGCAATTCCCGGCCGATCGCCTCTACCTTTTTGGGCAGATAGTGAGGCCGCTTCGGCACGTGCAGCATGACATCCACTGCCGTCAAGGCCAGCTTCCAATATTCCTTCGCCCTGGCAGGAGCCTTGTCTTTCTGGGCGATCAACAAGAGTTCGACGGGATTCTTTTCCAACAGGGTCGCGATTTTGATGCAGAGTTCCGGCTTGGGGACCTTCAGACCGCGGCGAATCAAATTGGCCTCCGGTTGAGCAATCCCCAGCTTGGCGGCCAAAGCATAGTCGCTCTTGAGGCTGTACCGATCTTTCACTTCAGCCATGAACCGGGCGGTCTCGAACATCGTTGCGTCTCCTGGGGGGAAGTCTGCAAAGACTCTTCTGTTCGCGGCGCAGCGAGCCTTACAGAACGAATCTCAGAGCAGTCTCGCCCTGCCGGTGTCTCCCCGATTCGCTTCCATATAGGAGGCGGGCGTTTCCCCATGGAGCTGCATCGCCGGTCGATGTTCAAGCCCCATCCAAAATGCTTCCAGATAATCAAGGACAGCGAGCATGCCGTGCCGAAAGTCTTGCCGTTCCTGCAAAGAGAGCTGGGCCAACCCTCCGGCTCCATCGACCGCCTGCACGGCACTTCTCATCGCGTCCTCATGCGTCTGTTCCAGTTCACGATGAAATGTGAAGTAAGTCATATCCATCGCCGGATAACGCGAAGCCCGAAGGCGGCTCAGGCCCGGAATCAAGTGATCCCACATCGTGATGGCCATATTTTCGAGCCCGAAGGACGCGCCGAGCGCGGTCGCATGGTTCGTGCTGCTGTAGAGCCGTTCCATCCCTTCGATGTACGCCCTTGTGGACGGCAGCATCGGCTTGGTCATCGCCTCGTGAATATCGATGCCGATGGAACGAAGAAAATCCCGATATAACAATTCATGACGATTCTTGACACGACCATCACCGAGTTCGGAGTACAGGACCTTGGTGAGTTCCTCGGCCACGGCTTCATCTTCGGTATTGACCAGTTGAGCGGCGAGAATTCGGGGGAAAAAGCGAGCGAAACTGTGAAACTCGATTGCAAACTCGCGAAACTCGTGATCGGCAATGTCGGCGTTGCGAAAACGAGTCAAATAGACATTGTTGATCGCCCCATGCCGAAGCACTTGGTCCCGTACCTGTTCATAGAACGACATGGCGCACCTCCGTTACAGCATGACATCATCGGGTTGGTCCGGATCATCGGCGAAGACATCACGAAAAAAGCCATATCAAATTACTATCACGAAGGGGAGTGTGAGAATGTTGTCGAGGAAGCGGCCGTGTTAAAGACCATCAAGCACCGCCGTCCCTGAAGCTTCGTCGCCATTTGTAAGGATGATACAGTTTTTATATTGAATGATGCAACTATTATGTTGTATGATCCGATTCAGTGAACGCCTTCTCTCGGAATAGAAGCCCCAAGCCGACCGGATTGATGCGATGCTGCGGGAGGGATAATCATGAAACAGCCGATGGGAATTGATCACATCACCTTGTGCGTGAAGAATCTGGATGCGGCGGAGTTCTTATTTACGAAGATTCTCGGCTTCGAAGTCATCTGGTCGGCCCAGGATGTCGGGACCGACAAGTCCAGTATGGACACAGTCGTGGTGCAGCGCGGCAACGCCAAGATCGCGCTCATGCAAGGTCGAAACAAAGAACTAAAATCGCAGATTTGCGAATTCATCGATAAATACGGAGAGGGCGTCCAACACATTGCGATGGAAGTAGATGATATCGAGGCCGTCTGCCGTGAATGGGAATCCCACGGAGTACGATTCTGCGGAGACGTGAAAGACGGACGGGACGGGTTCGGCCCGCTCAAGCAGCGGTTTACCTATCCGCTGTTTCCGGGATGCGGGATGTTTTTTGAGTTGACCCAGCGCCAGCAGGGCCATGAACAGTCCAAAACATTCGTACGGACGACGGTGGAATCTCTCTACAAGGATATCGAGCGCGATCAAATCGAAAGTGTGGAACGGACCATTGTCGATTATGAGACATTGCCGCTTCCCTATGATGAAGACCCGCATAAGCCGTACCGGATGGCGTCATAAGGCATCGAACGCACCCGACGTGCCTTAGGAGGCCATCGATGTATTTGCAGAAAAAAGGGGCGGCTCCCGCCCAGGCCCATGTCGGTATCCCCGAGGGCCTTCACGAAGAAGAGCATGGCCGCGAAGGATTCAGCGGTCCCTCCTCCCATCTCTATCGGACCCATCCCCCGACCGGCTGGAGCAGAATTGAAGGGCCGTTGCGTCCGCGGGCATTTCAGTGCGCCGCGTTGACCACCCTCGATCAGCGGGCGGCGGACGGCAACCCGTCGGCCGTTCTGGAAAGCAGCGATGGGCGCGTCTTTATTTCGAGGCGAACAGAGACCATGCCGCATTTTGCGCGCAATGCCGACGGCGACGAAACCATCTTCGTGCATAGCGGGCGGGGAACATGGGAAACGGATTACGGTATCTTGACGTATGAGCCCGGCGACTATCTCGTCGTCCCGAAAGGGACGACCTATCGCGTCCATGTTGACTCTTCGGCCGGTGCGAGCTTGTTTGTGATCGTAGAGACGCCGGTACCTATGGTGCTGCCCGACCGAGGACCCCTGGGCCGCCATGCCTTGTTCGACCCTGGTGTGTTGATCAGCCCGGAACTGGCCGGTCCTCCCAAAGATGCGGGCAGCAAGCGCGAGTGGGAAGTCAGGATCAAACGGGACGGCGAGTACACGCGCGTGTATTATCCCTTTTATCCGATGGACGTTGCAGGGTGGAAAGGCGACCTCTGGGTCGCTAAGCTCCACGTTCGTGACTTTCGTCCGGTCACGAGCCCGCGCTATCACTTACCGCCAAGCGTGCATGTCACGTTTCAAAGCGGTGGGCTTCTGGTTTCGACCTTTGCCCCGAGGCCGCTCGAAACCGATCCGCGGGCGCTGCGGGTCCCGTTCTACCACCGGAACATGGACTATGACGAGGTGTTGTTTTACCACTCGGGAGATTTTTTCAGCCGGGCCGGGATTGAGCCGGGCATGCTGACACTCCATCCACAAGGGATTCATCACGGTCCGCAACCCCAGGCGGTGGGGGCCAGCATAAGGAAAGAGAAAACTGACGAAGTGGCGGTGATGATCGAGTCGCGCCGGCCATTCACAGTCATGCGGGACTTGGAAACGGTGGAAGTGAAGGACTATGCCATGAGTTGGAGGAAGCCGTGAAGCTCATCAGCTTCCAGGTCAAGACGCCGATAGGAGTGTTTACCAGAACCGGCGCCTTGCATCACGCGCGGGTCGTGGACCTGAATATGGCCTATGCCGCTTGTTTGGCGGCCGAGAAAGAAGCTCAGCCGCGACGCCTTGCCGACGCGCAGGTACCGGCATCGATGCTGGAATTTCTCGAAGGCGGCTCCTCCGCAATGAAGGCCGCCCGCCGTGCTTTTGAATACGTCGGGCATGGCGGCACCTCCGTGATGGGGCCGGAGGGCGAAACGATCCTATATGAACTGGCTCATGTCCATGTGGCAGCCCCGCTTCCGAATCCTCCGTCGCTGCGGGATTTCATCGCGTTCGAGGACCACATTGCGGCGACGTCCAAACGGCGTGGCCAGCCGATCCCGCCGGAATGGTACAAAGCTCCGGTTTATTACAAGGGAAATCATCGGACGATCATCGGTCCCGATCAGGATTTGTCTTGGCCTCTCAACACGGCGAAATTAGACTATGAATTGGAACTAGCTTGCGTGATCGGCCGTCAAGGCATCGATATCGCCGAACAAGACGCGGCGGACTATATCGCGGGCTATACGATCTTGAATGACTTCAGCGCCCGGGATATTCAATTTCAAGAGATGGCCTGCCGCCTTGGTCCGGCAAAAGGAAAGGACTTTGCGACGGCCATCGGACCTTGCATCGTGACACCGGATGAGATTGCCGACCCGGCCTCGTTGCATATGATTGCCCGGGTGAATGGAGAGATATGGTCGGAGGGTCGATTCGGCAGCATCCATTGGTCGTTCAATCAAATGATTGCCCATGTGTCGCGGGGCGAGGCGATCTATCCGGGAGACCTCTTCGGATCAGGTACTGTGGGCGGCGGCTGCGGACTGGAACTGGATCGCTATCTCAAGCCGGGCGACATCGTCGAACTGGAAATCCAGCCGATCGGAATCTTACGAACCGTCATCGTCCAGAAACCCGCATAGGGAGGGATATCGCGCCATGCCGGTTATAGCGAAGACGACGCCGACAGCGGGGCTCCACGAACTCGTGGACCGACAGTCCAGGTTCTACGAGGGACCGGATATCGATGGAAAATTGGAAACGCTGATACAGGGCGCGTCCACGTGCGCCCTGTCGTGGTGGGATATCCATCGGTTGTTGAGAACCGCGCGCGCAGTCTATTTCGACACCCATGTGGAGGTCGTGTCGGGGCATCACACGGCGACCCATCTTCGTTTTGAATCGATCGCGCGATTTCCACAGCTGATCACGCTCATCGCCCGCGACATGGCAGAATGGCTCGGGCGCACGTTTGCCGGCGCGCCGCCGGATGGGATCGTCGCGCCGTCATCGGGCGCCCGATTGCTGGCTGATCGAGTCGGCGAACTTCTGGCTGATCGCATGCCGTTGAAGGTCGTCTTGGCGCCTTTCAATGACGAAACGGGGAAAATTGGAACGGACGTCCCGGCCGGGGTGATCAGACCGGGCGAACGGTTTCTTGCATTGAACGACGTCACCACCAGAGGCATGTGTGTCAGCAAACTCGGCAAGATCGTGACGGATCATGGCGGCCGGCTTGCAGGGATGATGGTCTTTGCCAGACGAGACAGCGGCCAATTTCCATTGATGGACGAGTTGACCGCGGCGCATCCGTTCTATTGGTGCGCCAATCTCGCCATGCCGCAATGGGAACCGGCCGACTGTTCCTTGTGTCAAGATCATCGGCCCTTGTTGATGTGGAAGGATCTGCCCGAACTGTAAACCATTCTTATCTCGCCAAGCTAGAGAGGAGGCTCGTATGGACCTGGCCGTTGTCGCAAACGAGATCAAACGGGGCGACCTCCTCCAGATGTACTACTATCTTCGTCTCACCAGATCATTGGAAGAACGCATCACTGCCCTATACCGGCAGGGCCGCATCGTCGGCGGGGTCTATACCAGTCACGGCATGGAGGCCATCGCCGTCGGCTATGCCTCCGCGCTGGAACGGGATGACGTCGTCGCTCCGTTTCACCGCGATATGGGCGCGTTCCTGATTCGTGGATTTACTCCAGGCGAGGTAATCGCCCAATACCTCGGCAAACGGACCGGCCCCACCAGAGGCAAGGACGGCAATGTGCACATGGGAGATTTGAAGCGGGGCATGCTGGGATTCGTGAGCCATCTGGCCGATAACATGCCGGTGGCGGCCGGCGCCGCCCTGGCATTCAAGATCCGTGGTGAGTCTCGCGTGGCCTTAGCCGGAACGGGCGACGGCGGCACCAGCCGCGGCGATTTTCATGAAGCGATGAACTTCGCAGCGGTGCGCAAACTTCCGGTCGTCTTTTTCTGCACCAACAACCAATACGCCTACTCGACGCCCTTGCGCTATCAAATGGCGATCAAAGATGTCGTCGAACGAGCGAAGGCCTACGGCATGCCCGGAGAAATCGTCGACGGCAATGATGTGGCGGCCGTGTATCTGGCATCCAAACGTGCCATAGGCAAAGCGAGAGCGGGTGAAGGGCCGACATTTCTCGAATTCAAGACCATGCGCATGCACGGCCATTCCGAGCACGACGCCGCCAAATATGTCCCCCGGGAGTTGCTGGAGGAATGGAAGGCCAAGGATCCGATCATCAAGGTCGAAGCGCTTCTGAGACATCTAAATTATGGTGACGACTCCTACTTCGCCGACGTTGGTGATCGGATCAAAAAGGAAATTGACGCAGGAACGGAGTTTGCGGAGCAGAGCCCATTGCCCGAGGGAAAAGAGGTTCTAGAGGGTGTCTTCGCTCTGGAGGAGGAGGCAAGGCCATGACCAACGCGACCGTTGCCAAGGAAACGACCTACCTGGAAGCCATCTCGCAGGCGCTGGACGAGGAAATGAGCCGCGACGAGCGCGTGTTTTTGATGGGCGAAGACATCGGTATCTATGGAGGGGCTTTTAAAATCACCGAAGGATTTCTCGACAAATTCGGCGAATGGCGCGTGCTGGACACCCCCCTCTCCGAGTCCGGCATCGTGGGAGCGGCCATCGGAGCCGCCATGATGGGACTGCGGCCGGTCGTCGAGATGCAATTCGCGGACTTTATTTCCTGTGCCTTTGATCAGATCACCGAAGTCGCGGCCAAAAATCATTATCGCTGGGGCGCTGCCGTTCCTCTCGTGATCAGGGCGCCGTTTGGCGGAGGGGTGCATGGCGGACCGTTTCACTCGGAATGCCCGGAAGGGTGGTTCTTTCATTCGCCTGGCCTCAAGATCGTGGCTCCCTCCACGCCCTATGATGCTAAAGGCCTGTTGACGGCGGCGATCAGAGATCCCAATCCGGTCATTTATTTCGAGCACAAATTCCTGTACCGGCGAATCAAAGCGGTGTTGCCGGAGGGGGAAATCATCGTACCCATCGGCAAAGCTGATGTGAAGCGGACCGGAGATGACATTTCGGTCATCACGTATGGGGCCATGGTCCATGTGGCGCTCGAGGCGGCGGAAACGCTGGCGAAAGAAGGGATCGAGTTGGAAGTGGTGGACCTGCGGTCGCTGATGCCGTTCGATAAGGAAGCGATCTACGAGTCAGTCAGAAAAACCAGCAAGGCAATTGTGCTGCATGAAGACAATAAGACGGGCGGGGTGGGGGCGGAGATCGCCGCTCGACTGAGCGAAGACTGCTTTGATCACCTTGACGGTCCGATCATGCGGATCGCGGCCCCGGATACGCCGGTGCCGTTCAGCACCCCGCTCGAGGAGTACTTTCTCCCGAACGCGGGCGATGTGCTCGCGGCGGCGAGAAAGCTCGCGGCGTACTGATAATAGCGGTCTTGAGACGCGAGGCGGCGGTCAACCACAGAATGTTGAAAAAGGCCGTCCGGTGGGAACAAGGCCTGGTGAAACGTGCGCCTCAGTGCACGAGGGCGGGCGGGTGAGACCTGGTGAAACGTGCGCCTCGGCGCACGAGGGCGGGCGGGTGAGATAGGGGCTTTTTCAATATGCTGCTAAGGGAGCTTCGATGGCGACGGACATCATAATGCCACAACTCGGAGAAAGTATCGCCGAAGGGACGGTGGTAAAGTGGCTGGTGGTCCGAGGTGGCTCCGTGGAACGAGACCAGCCGCTTCTCGAGGTGGAGACCGACAAGGTGGCATTAGAAATCCCCAGTCCGGCGACGGGAATATTGACCGACATTCTGGTAGGCGAGGGAGAAACCGTGCCGGTCGGCGCATTACTGGCGCGGCTCGACGGTCAGCCGGCAACCGGCGTCATCAATCGCGTGGGCGGCGTGGTGGTCCGGCCGATGGGAACCGCAGGGGAAAGCGGACAGCACTATTCGCCGGCGGTCAAGCAGCTGGCGAAAGAGCATGAGCTCGATCTTTCCACCGTCGCCGGAACCGGTGAAGGAGGCCGCGTCACGAAGAAAGATGTGCTCGATGCCGTCGCGAAACATCAATCGCCCGCAGGGCGGGAAGAAAACCGGAGTGAGGCGCCTCACGAAGAAATCGTGCCGCTCACGCTCATGCGAAAGACCATCGCGGAACGGATGGTCTCGAGCCGCCGTACCGCCGCCCATGTCGCGACGTTCTTCGAAGCAGACTTCTCTGTGATCGCCAAATTTCGAGAAGGCCGTTCCTTGACGTACCTGCCCTTCGTCCTTCAGGCGGTGGCTCGGGCCTTCAAAGATGTCCCGATCATAAACTCCTCCTGGCGCGATCAAGGAATCGCGGTCAAAAAAGATATTCATATCGGCATTGCGGTTTCGCTCGACGAGGGGCTGCTGGTGCCGGTCATCAGGCATGCGGATCGGAAAGGCCTGGGGCAGCTGGCGCGTGAAGTCGCCGACCTGGCTGAGCGGGCCAGAACCAAAAAATTGACTCCCGAAGAAGTCCAGGACGGGAGCTTTACGATCACCAACCATGGTGGATTCGGAAGCCTCTTCAGCACTCCGATTATCAACCAACCGCAAACCGCCATCCTCGGCGTGGGCGCTGTTCAGAAGCGGGCGGTCGTGATCAGCGACGCCCTCGCCATCCGCTCCATGAGTTATTTGAGTCTGTCATTTGACCATCGGGTAATCGACGGCGCCACGGCGGATCGATTCATGTCCAAGGTGAAGGGCTATCTCGAACAGAGCGAATGGGAGAAATTCTTGTGACCACCAGACCACGAGCTGTGATCGTCAGCGCGGTCCGAACCCCGATGGGCAGTTTCAACGGATTGTTCAGCGCCGTTCCCGCCACCAAACTGGGCAGCCTCGCCATTGCGGAAGCCTTGAAGCGCGCGCAGATGCCCGGTGATCGCGTCGATGAAGTGCTGATGGGATGCGTGTTGAGTGCGGGGCTCGGCCAGGCCCCGGCGCGGCAAGCGGCGATTGGGGCCGGGATGCCCCATTCCGTCGGAGCCGTGACCGTAAACAAGGTCTGCGGCTCCAGCCTCCAAACCGTGATCATGGCAGACCGAGCGATCAGGCTCGGAGAGGCACGTGTGGTCGTGGCCGGCGGAATGGAGAATATGACGAGGGCGCCCTACCTCTTGGAGAAGGCCCGTCAGGGATACCGGTTGGGTCATGGCGAAGTGACAGACAGCCTGATCAAGGACGGGCTCTGGGATGTGTACAACAATTTCCATATGGGTGATGCCGGAGAACTCTGCGCCGCCAAGTACCGGTTGTCCAGAGGGGAAGTGGATGACTTCGCGCTGGAGAGCTATAGGCGCGCGCGCCATGCGATCGCCACCGGCGCGTTCAAGCCCGAGATCGTGTCGGTTGACGTGCCGCAGCGAAAAGGTCAGCCCCTTCTCGTGGTGGACGATGAGGAGCCGAACCGAGTGGAATTGACCAAAATGCGACAACTCAAGCCGGCCTTTCAAGACAATGGGATTCTGACCGTCGGAAACTCTCCCTCGTGCAATGACGGGGCGGCGGCGCTCATCATCATGGCGGAGGAGGAAGCCGGCAGGATGGACCTGAAGCCGATGGCCCGGATTCTCGGGTACGCCGGCGCCGCCGTGGCGCCGGAATGGTTCACCATCGCCCCGGTTGAGGCGATCCGGCGTGTGTTGAAGCACACAGGGCTCTCTCTGGAAGACATTGATCTGTTCGAAATCAACGAAGCCTTCTCGGCCGTCTCGCTCGTGATCAATCGCGAGTTGGGCTTGGATGTCAACAAGGTCAATGTCAATGGGGGCGCCGTGGCATTGGGCCATCCGATCGGCGCGACAGGCGCTCGAATCCTTACGACCTTGCTCCATGCTATGGAAGCGCGGGACGCCAGGCGGGGCCTTGCCAGTCTCTGCATCGGAGGCGGAGAGGCCCTTGCCGTGGTGGTGGAGCGGGGGGAATGAGGAATAAGAAATGAGGAATGGAATTGGGGGGAATAGAGGGTTCTGAGTTAGAGTCACTATGCTCCTCAGAACCGGGTGCGATGAGTTATCGTCATTCCCGCGACAGCGGGAATCCAGTAACAGGGGAATGCTGCGGCCAGATCATCTATGGTCATTCCCGTGAAAGCGCCAATCCAGTAAGAGGGCGAATGATCCGGCGATGACGATTGATGAAATTAAGACGATCGGAGTGGTGGGGGCCGGCCAGATGGGGCGCGGAATCGCCCAAGTCTTGGCCACGGCCGGCTGGCACGTCAGGTTGGTGGACGTGACGGATCAGGCGCTCGATGGAGCGATCACCAAGATCCGCCAGGGAATCATGAAGGCAATTGAGAAGGGGGCGCTCAGAAGGGATCAATCCGGAGCCGTGATGGATTTCATCCAACCGACCAGCCGGATCGAGCAGTTGCATGACGCCCAAATGGTGATTGAAGCCATCCCCGAAGATCGCGTGATGAAACGCGGACTGTTTGCGCAGCTGGGAAAGATCTGCGAGCCGTCTACCGTGCTTGCCAGCAATACGTCGTCGGTGTCGATTGCGACGCTCGGTATGGCGTCCGGACGAGCCGACCGTGTCGTCGGCATTCATTTTATGAATCCTGTGCCGCTTATGAGGCTCGTCGAGGTCGTGCGCGCGGTCGAAACGTCGGAGGGGACGATGCAACTGGCCCTCGCCTTGGTTCGCCGCCTC
This sequence comes from Nitrospira sp. Nam80, assembly GCF_965152575.1. Taxonomy (NCBI): domain Bacteria; kingdom Pseudomonadati; phylum Nitrospirota; class Nitrospiria; order Nitrospirales; family Nitrospiraceae; genus Nitrospira; species Nitrospira sp. Nam80. The sequence continues at coordinate 4,692,911 of NZ_OZ224216.1, read as the reverse complement.
GGTAAAACAGCGGTGGTCTCCAAGGATGTCCCGGGGTTCATTGTAAACCGCGTGCTCATGCCCATGATCAACGAAGCGGTTTTTGCGTTGGACGAAGGGGTGGCCTCCGCCGAGGCGATCGATCTCGCGATGGTTGAAGGGACGAATCAGCCGGTCGGTCCCTTGGCCTTGGCCGATCGTATCGGTCTCGACACTGTGCTCGCGATCTGCGAGGTCCTGCACCAAGATCTCGGTGACCCCAAGTTCCGTCCTTGCCCCTTGCTGCAGAAATACGTGGATGCAGGCCGGCTCGGCAAGAAAAGCGGGCGAGGTTTCTATCTCTATAATGAACAGCCGGTGGCAATGTGACCTAATTGTCTCGCCGGCCGGTGACGGAGGATGGCATGCAGGAGCGGAAATCCCGATTCATCTCTCTGTCCGGTATTGATATTGAGCGGTTCTATACGGCGGATCATCTGAAGGACTGGAACGCCGGGCACGATCTCGGCGAACCAGGCTCCTTTCCCTACACGCGCGGCATATATCCCTCCATGTATCGAAGCCGGCTCTGGACCATGCGCCAGTTCGCCGGATTCGGCTCCGCGGACGATACCAACCGGCGTTTCAAATATCTCTTGAAACACGGACAGACAGGATTAAGCGTCGCGTTCGATCTGCCGACTCTCATGGGCCTGGATTCCGACGATCCGAGAGCGCACGGAGAAGTGGGCTACTGCGGCGTGGCGATTTCTTCGCTGGCCGACATGGAACGGCTGTTCGACGGTATTCCGTTGGATCAAGTCACGACGTCGATGACGATCAACGGGCCGGCAGCAGTGATCTTTGCGATGTACCTGGTGACGGCGGCAAAGCGAGGCATTGCGCTCGACCGGCTCGGAGGTACGCTGCAGAATGATATTCTCAAAGAATACATCGCCCAGAAGGAATGGCTGTTTCCGCCTTCTCCTCACATCAGGCTCATTGTCGATTCCATTGCCTACTGCGCGACCCATGTGCCGAAGTGGCATCCGATCAGCATCAGCGGCTACCACATCAGGGAGGCCGGGTCCACGGCCGTCCAGGAGTTGGCGCTTACACTCTACGACGGCCTTACTTACGTCGAGGCGGCCGTCAAGTCGGGGCTCGACGTGGATACATTTGCGCCGCAACTATCGTTCTTTTTCAATGTCCACAACGATTTCTTTGAAGAGATTGCGAAGTTTCGAGCGGCCAGGCGCTTATGGGCAAGAGAAATGGAGCGACGGTATCATCCAAAGAATCCCCGCTCGCTCCAGCTCCGCTGCCACGCCCAGACGGCCGGCTGTTCCTTGACCGCTCAGCAACCGCTGAACAACGTGGTTCGGACCGCGCTCCAGGCGCTAGCCGCAATCCTCGGCGGGACTCAATCCCTGCATACGAATTCGATGGATGAAACCCTCGCGTTGCCCACCGAAGAGGCGGTCAAGCTCGCGCTGAGAACTCAGCAGATTATCGCCGCGGAAAGCGAAGCGGCGAACAGCGTGGATCCGTTGGGCGGCTCCTATCTCGTCGAATCGTTGACCAATCGATTGGAGGAAGGGGCACGCGACTATTTCCGTAGACTGGACGAGATGGGCGGTATGGTGCCGGCAATCGAACGGGGATTTCCGCAACGGGAAATTCTGGATGCCTCGCAGCGGTACCAACGGGAACTGGAACGGCATGAGCGCAGCATCGTCGGCGTGACCGAGCAGGTGGAGCCTCAATCCTGTTCCATTCCGATTTTGAAGATCGGGCCGGAAGTGGAACAGGACCAGATCGCGCGCCTGTCTGATCTTCGAAAGTCCCGCGATCCCTTCAAGATGGCCGGGTCATTGGAAGAACTGCAGGAGGCGGCCTCCTGCAGCGAGAATGTGATGCCGTATCTGATCGAAGCGGTCAAAGCGAAGGCGACGCTCGGCGAGATTTGCGCGGCGCTGAAGGAAGTGTTTGGGACGTATCGGGAGCCGGTGATTGTATGAGGAGCTTCAACGTGGTCCGCTCTGTCGGCGAAGTCGCTTGTAGTCCTGTGCCATCCCATGAAGGATGTAGGGATAATCTATGAAGCTTGGAGCGTTTGATATTGTGCCGGTTTCGGACGGCCGGTTTCGGTTGGACGGGGGCGCGATGTTCGGCGTGGTGCCGAAGGCGCTCTGGCAGCGATGCTGTCCGGCTGACGATCAGAACCGGATTCCGTTGAGTCTGACTTGCCTGCTCATCCGGGCGCACGGAAAACATATCCTGGTCGATACGGGATTGGGGGACAAGGAAGACGCCAAGTTTGACTCGATGTTCGCGGTCGAGCGGACGCCGTCTTTAGGGGACTCTCTCAAACATCAGGGGCTGAGCCGGGACGATATCCATCTCGTGATTAACACGCACCTGCATTTCGACCATGCCGGAGGCAACACGGTCAAATACGAGGATGACCAACTGTCCTCGGCCTTTCCCAAAGCGGTCTATCATGTTCAGCGCGGCGAATACGATGATGCGGCTCGGGCCAATGAGCGGACCAGAGCCAGTTATCGCCGGGATAATTTCACGCCGATCGCGCATGTGAACCAATGGGAGTTCTTGAGCGGCGACACGGAACTGCTGCCGGGCATTACGGCCGTCGTCACGGCCGGCCATACCAGGTTTCATCAGAGCGTGAAGATCGAATCGGAGGGTAAGACGGCGTTCTTCCTCGGCGATCTCATCCCGACCGTCTCGCATCTGCCCCTGCCCTACATCATGGGATACGACCTCTATCCCATTCAGACGCTCGAAACCAAACGATGGGTTCTAGACCGGGCCTTCGAGGAGAATTGGCTGCTGATCTTTGAGCACGATCCGTTGGTCCAGGCCGGCCATGTCAGGAAAGATATGGAAGGGAAATATTTCCTTGAGAAGGTGAAACTATGACCGTCGCCACGGCACCGATGCGGGTCTTGGTGGGAAAGGTCGGATTGGATGGCCATGATCGAGGGGTGAAGCTGGTCACCCGCGCCTTACGTGACGCCGGGATGGAAGTCATTTACACGGGGCTGCATCAAACACCGGAACAAGTCGTCGCAACGGCCATCCAGGAAGACGTGCAGGCGATTGGACTCAGTTTGCATTCCGGCGCCCATAACTCGTTATTCCCCCGCGTCATTCAGTTGCTGAAAGAGCAGGGGGCGGATGACATCGTCGTGTTCGGCGGAGGAATTATCCCCGATGATGATGTGCCGCGTCTCAAGGCGGCGGGCGTGCGGGCGCTTTTCCGTCCGGGGACTCCCATGGACGAGATCGTGGACTTTTTACGGGGCCTTCCCGGCCGGTAAGGAGAAAGGCGATGCCGGTTCTCAGGACCTCGGCTGTTCCTGGCTCTGAAGAGTTTGCCCGCAATCAGGTTCACTACGAACGGCTGATGGCGGATTTCAAGAAGTATCTCATCCAAGCGCGAGCTGGTGGACCGGCCGATGCCGTGGCGTTGCACAAGCAGCGCGGAAAACTGACGGCGCGCGAGCGGATCTCGGCTCTCTTGGATCAAGGCTCTCCCTGGCTGGAATTGAGTCCATTGGCGGCGTTCGGTATGTACGATGACCAGGTGCCGGCCGCCGGCATCATCACGGGAGTCGGCTACGTATCGGGACGCCTCTGCGTGATCGCCGCCAATGACGCGACGGTCAAGGGCGGCACCTATTTCCCAATCACGATCAAGAAACACCTGCGGGCGCAGGAAATCGCATTGGAAAACCGCTTGCCGGCCATTTATCTGGTGGATTCCGGCGGCGTGTTTCTGCCTATGCAGGCGGACGTCTTCGCCGACAAGGAGCATTTCGGTCGCATCTTTTACAACCAGGCGAGGATGTCCGCCTCAGGGATTCCGCAAATTGCCGTCGTGATGGGCATGTGCACGGCCGGAGGCGCCTATGTGCCGGCCATGTGCGATGAGAATGTCATCGTGAAAGGAACCGGCACGATTTATCTGGCCGGCCCTCCGTTGGTCAAGGCGGCGACCGGCGAGGAGGTGACCCATGAAGAACTCGGCGGCGCCGATCTGCACACGAGGCTGTCCGGTGTCAGCGATCACTTGGCCGACGACGATCGCGACGCCCTGGAGATCTGCCGCTCGATCGTCGCCATGGTGGGAAAGAAATCGGCCAAGCCGCGCCGCGCCGACATTGAAGAGCCGTTGTACCCGGCGGAGGATCTCTACGGTCTAATTCCTGCGAATCCCCGCCAGACCTGTGACGCGCATGAAATCATTGCCAGACTGGTGGACGGCAGCCGGTTCCAGGAGTTCAAGGCCCGTTACGGCCGGACTTTGGTCTGTGGGTTCGCCCATTGGATGGGGCACCAGGTCGGCCTGATAGCGAACAACGGCATTCTGTTTTCGGAGTCGGCGCTGAAGGGCGCCCACTTTGTGCAGCTCTGTTCCCAGCGGCGGATCCCGCTCATGTTTTTGCAAAACATTCCGGGATTCATGGTTGGCAAGGAGTACGAGACGCGCGGGATCATCAAGGACGGCGCAAAGATGGTTCAGGCGGTCGCGACGGCGGAGGTCCCGAAGTTCACGATCATGATTGGGGCGTCTCACGGGGCCGGCAATTATGCGATGTGCGGGCGCGGCTATGGGCCGCGGTTTCTCTTCGTCTGGCCCAATGCAAGGATTTCGGTGATGGGAGCGCAGCAGGCCGCGCAGGTGCTGGTGACGGTCAAGCAGCAACAGCGACGGCGGGAACAGGGAACGGTGTCGGAGGATGAACAGCGCCGGCTTTCCGAATCTATTCTCCAACAGTACGAGCAAGAAGGCAGTCCCTACTTCAGCACGGCCCGCTTGTGGGACGACGGGATTCTCGATCCGGTCGAGACCCGTCGCGTGTTGGGCCTGTGTTTGGATGTGGCGGCCTTGACACCTATCCGCGAATCTCGTGCGCCGGTGTTTCGCATGTGAGGATGAAGATGGCCGATCGGACCTCCATCATCGTCGAGTCCCGCAACGGCATCGCCCGCGTAACCCTGAATCGACCCGAGCGTCGCAATGCGTTGGACCAGCACATGGTCGGCGAACTCCTCGACAGCTTTCATACATTCGCCAATGATCGATCAGTGCGGGGCGTCGTTCTGACCGGCGCGGAATCGGTATTTTGTGCCGGGGCGGACCTGCGCTGGCTGAGTCAGGATCATCGACCGTCGGTGGAGCAAGCCCGGCACGATGCCCGTCTCTTGGCCGGCATGTATCGAGCAATTGATGAATGTCCACATCCGGTGATCGCCCGAGTTCAGGGTAATGCCTTCGGAGGCGGAGTCGGATTGCTCGCGGTCTGCGATGTCGTCGTGGCTGCCGAAGAGGCGATGTTTACGCTCAGTGAAGTGCAACTGGGTCTGATTCCGGCCGTCATCGCTCCCTTCTTGCTTCGCAAAGCCGGCGAGTCCTTCATGCGCCGTTTCTGCTTGACCGCCGAGCCCTTTTCCGCGGCTGCGGCCAAGCAATTCAACCTGGTCCAAGACGTGGTCAAGCCCGATTTGCTTGACAGCCGAATACAGGAATTGACCGACGCCCTTTTGCGGCTCGCACCTGAGGCGACCAGGCAGACCAAAGCTCTGCTCCGCCGGCTACAGGCCCTGTCGGCCGGCGAGCAGGAGAGTCTGTCCGTGGAAGCCAATGCTCAGGCGAGGCTTTCCGCAGAGGCGCAGGAAGGACTCCGTGCCTTCATGGAGAAACGTCCACCGGCATGGAGGCAAGCCACGGTGGACCGGGACTGCGAGCCTGTGAAGGACACGACGCATCATGTTGCAGGCCAACGGACCTAGCACCGGAGTTCATCAGATCCGCATCACCGAAGTCGGGCCCCGAGACGGGCTGCAGAACGAACCAGCCATCATCGCCACTGAGAGGAAAGTTGCGTTTATCAATGCCCTGTCGAGGACCGGGGTTGCCGAAATCGAGGCGGGAGCATTTGTATCGCCGAAAGCGGTGCTCCAGATGGCGGATTCGGAGGATGTGTTTCGCAAGATTGAACGGATGCCGAATGTGACCTATTCAGCCTTGGTGCCGAATGAACGAGGCCTGGAACGTGCCCGTTCCGTCGGGGTGCAGAAGATCGGCCTGTTCACCGCCGCGTCCGAGACGTTTACCCAACGAAACATCAATGCCACGGTTCAAGAGTCGTTGGATCGATTCAAACCGGTGGCGGCAGGGGCTCGACGAGACGGGGTGACTGTACGGGGCTACATTTCGACGGCCTGGTTCTGCCCCTATGAGGGCCGGATCGAACCGGCACGGGTTGCGGATGTGATCATCAAGCTCCTTGATCTGGGAGTAGACGAGATCTCTTTGGGCGACACGATCGGCCGGGCCTCTCCGGCTGATGTCCGGACACTGCTGGATGTTGTGCTTCCTCGGATCCCGGGGGCCAGGCTATCGCTGCACTTTCACGATACCTATGGGATGGCGGTCGCCAATGTGCTGACGGCTTGGAGCGACTATGAGATCGAGGCTTTTGATAGTTCGGCCGGCGGTTTGGGCGGCTGTCCCTATGCGCCGGGCGCCTCCGGTAATGTCGCCACGGAAGATATTGTCTATGCGTTGAAAGCATGTGGAGCAGACGTGCCGGTCAATGAAATAATGGTTGCGGCGGCAGCGCGACAACTCGGGGATGTGCTGAATCATCCGTTATACTCTCGACTCTCTCACGTGAAGAATCTGCGCGAAGTATAGAAGATATGACATGAGGCCGGTTCGATTTTACGATGTGATGAGGCGCGATCAGAGTGATATTGAAGCTGTGGTCGGATCGATTCGAGCCGGCGCGATCCGGGCCGTCTCGCGCCTGATCACTCGATTGGAAAATGGGGCACCGGATGGATGTGCGGCTCTCCGATTGCTCAAGAGCGATGTGGGCCAAGCAACGGTGATCGGCATCACCGGCTACCCGGGCGCAGGGAAGAGCACGCTGATCGATGCGCTCATCGGCGCCTACCGGCGAGTCGGGAAGAAGGTCGGTGTGCTGGCGGTCGATATCAGTAGTCCTGTCACCGGAGGCGCCGTTCTCGGTGACCGCGTAAGAATGCAGGACCATGCCGGCGATCCGATGGTCTACATCCGCAGCATGGCGTCGCGCGGGCAAGGAGGCGGATTGGCCCGGGCGACTCGCGATGCGGCTAAGGTATTGGAGGCGGCAGGGTATGATGTGATCTTGATCGAAACCATCGGTGTCGGCCAGGGCGAAATCGACATTGCGAATGTCGCGGAGGTGGTGGTGGCGGTCGTTGCCCCGGGATTGGGCGATGAGGTCCAGGCGATGAAAGCCGGTCTCCTGGAAGTGGCGGATATCGTCGTCGTGAACAAGAGCGATCTGGCGGGGGCGGACGCCACGCTGAAAAATCTACGTGAGTGGTGTCGATCAGTCTTGCCCGTGGCAAGTGTAAGCGGTACAGGCATACCGGAACTGATGGCCGCGATTGCCGAACAGGAAAAAACCCAGAATCTTGAACCTGCGAAGCGCTGAGCTGGAAGTGGTTCGTGTCTCGAGAAGGAGACCGTCATGCCCCATCAATTACTGACAATTGCGCATCATATCGCCCGCATTACCCTCCATAACCAGCCGGCGAACCTCCTGGATCTCGCCGTGCTCAAGGAATTGGAACAGAGCCTTAGAGAAGTTGAGGAGGACCCGTATGTCAAAGCCGTGGTCTTTACTGGATCGGGCCGGTTCTTTTGCGCCGGCGCTGATATTCACGAGTTGGTTCACCTCAACAGCACGCATGCGGGAATGGAGTTTTCCGTGCGTGGCCAACGGGTCTTCGACCGCATTGAACGCTCCCGCAAGCCGATGTTGGCGGCCATCAATGGCACATGCGTCGGCGGCGGTCTGGAACTGGCGCTTGCCTGCCATATCCGCATCGCCGCGCAGGGAGTCAAGTTGGGCTTGCCGGAGATCAAACTCGGATTGATACCGGGGTTCGGCGGCACTCAACGACTGCCCAGAGTCGTCGGCCCATCCAGGGCGGCGGAGATGATTTTGACCGGTGAAACCATTTCGGCGGAGGAAGCCTTCCGGATCGGCTTAGTGAACCGGGTGTTCCCGATCGCCCAGGTGCTGGCGCAAACGGAGGCGTTGGCCGGTTTGATTGCCTCGCGCGGGACGACAGCCGTGCAAGCGGCGCTCCATGCCATCAGCGGCGGCCTCGATATCCCCCTAGCCGAAGGATTGGCACGCGAGGCGGAACTCTTCGGGCAGTTGTGCGTCACGCGCGACAAGCAGGAAGCCGCCCAGGCGTTTCTCGAAAAGCGGCAGTCTACATCGACTGAAACAGAGGATGCGAAAACAGCCGCTCGTTCGTCGTGAAGGTCCACGACGCGAAGAATAATGAGCGTCACGTTTGCGGACGCCGCCGAGTCGATGAGAAGGCAGTTCTTGCGATGTTCCACTATTGTGACGAGCGACGTGTTTGCCGACGTTTGTTATCGGAGGTCCTGCATGCTGACCGATCGCTTGGCTCGTTATACCCAGTCGTTGTGTTATGACGATTTGCCGGTCGAGGTCGTCCATGAAGTCAAGCGGCGGATCATCGACAGCCTGGGCTGCGCGCTGGGCGCGTGGAACGCGAAACCGTACCGCGTCGCCCGGCAACTAGCTCAATCCGTCAAACTCTCCGGCGGGGCCACGGTGTGGGGGACCGGACAGAAGACGTCGCCGGACCTCGCCGCCTTCGCCAACGGAACCGGCGTGCGCTATTTGGACTTCAACGATACGTATTTGTCCAAAGAGCCGGCCCACCCTTCGGACAATATCCCCGCGGTATTGGCCGTCGCCGAAACGGAGCGCGCCTCGGGCAAACGGGTCATTCAAGCCATCGCGCTGGCCTATGAGGTGCAATGCCGCCTTTGTGATGCGGCGGCGCTGCGGCCCCGTGGATGGGACCATGTGACTTACGGGCCCTTCTCGTCGGCCCTGGCCGCGGCCAAGGTGATGAAATTGTCCGTCGCGCAAACGGCCCATGCCGCGTCATTGGCCGGCGTGGCGAACGTGGCGCTTCGGCAGACCAGAGTCGGCGATTTGTCGATGTGGAAAGCCTCGGCCTTCGCGAACGCGGCGCGCAACGCCGTGTTTGCCGCTCTTTTGGCTCAACGCGGAATGTCAGGCCCCGCGCCGCTGTTCGAAGGAGAAAAGGGCTTCATGAAATTGGTGTCCGGGCCGTTCGAGTTGCCGCCGTTCGGCGCAGAAGTCGTTCAGGGTCAATCGCCCGGACGGTTCAAAATCATGGAGACCTACATCAAACACTTTCCCGTCGAATACCATGCGCAGACGGCGGTGGAGGCCGCGCTCGCGTTGCGCAAGGAGTTGATTGAGGCCGAAGGCCCCGACGTAATCGATAATCTTTTAGAAATTGAGATCGGCAGCTACGATGTCGCGATCGAAATCATCGGACGCGATCCGGAAAAGTGGCAGCCGGCTACGAGGGAGACGGCCGATCACAGTTTCCCCTACTGCGTGGCGGTGGCCTTGCGCGACGGGCGCGTCACCCTGCACTCGTTCAGCGAGAAACGGCTCGAAGATCCCGTCTTGCGTGAACTGATGAAGAAGACCCGCGTGGTCCGAGAGCCTGAGTTTGTAGATCGCTATCCTGAGTCCATGCCGACCCGTATCACAGTCCGGACTGAAGCCGGTCGATCCTACAGGAAACAGGTCGATATTCCACTGGGTCATCCACTTCACCCGATGTCGGATCGCGAAGTCGAAGGCAAGTTCCGCCGCCTGGCTCAAGGCCGGCTCGATCGGCGGCGTATCACGAAGCTGCTGGAAGCGGCCTGGACGCTCGATCAAGCCAAGGATCTCAGCGAACTGGTTTCGCTTTTGAAGGTGGCGCATGCCTAGAGCGCGGACATTGTCCAAAGCCGGGCGACTTCGAGATCTGCTCGCGGGCAGGACGATTGCCATTCCCGGCGCGTTCAATGGCTTGACGGGGATGCAGATCGAACGGGCCGGCTACGATGCGTTGTATGTGTCAGGAGCGGCCCTCTCCGCCGTTCAAGGACTTCCCGATATCGGCCTGCTTTCATTGGAGCAGGTTACAGCGGAGGCACGGACCATCGCGAAAGCTGTCTCGATTCCTGTAATCGTGGACGCGGACACGGGGTTCGGGCCGGTTTCCGCCATCCCTGCGGCTGTCCGCTCATTTGAAGAGGCCGGCCTTGCCGGCATGCAAATTGAAGATCAGCAATTGCCGAAGAAGTGCGGGCATCTCGCCGGCAAGGAATTGGTGCGGACGGATGACATGGTGTCGAAGATTCGTGCAGCAGTCGAGTCCAAGCGCGATCCTGACTTTGTCATTGTCGCTCGCACCGATGCCCGCAGCGTCGAGGGAATGAAGGGAGCGGTGCATCGAGCCCTGGCGTATGTCGAGGCCGGAGCAGACGCGTTGTTTCCTGAAGCGCTCGAATCGGAGAAGGAATTTGAAACATTTTCGTCGGCAATGAGCAAGGCGGGAGTAGCCGTGCCCTTGATCGCCAACATGACGGAGTTCGGCAAGAGTCCCTATTTGCCTGTGAGCCGCTTCGAGCAACTCGGATACCGCGGCGTGCTGTTTCCTGTGAGTGTATTGCGCGTCGCGATCAAGGCCATCGAACGATTCCTGACCGACCTGAAGGAAGCGGGATCCCAGCGCGACTTGTTGCAGCAAATGATGACGCGAGCGGAGTTGTATGAATTGCTTCAGTATGACCCGACGGCAATCCAAGAGCGGAGGCCCTATGAACCAAACAATGAAGGAGCGGCCCGCGGTTGAGTCTGTGTCGGTTCCATCCTACAGTCCCGGCCTGGAAGGTGTCATAGCCGGCGAATCGGCTATCTGCCTGGTTGATGAAGGAGAGGCCGGCCTCCGGTATCGCGGCTATGCGGTCGCGGATCTAGCGGACCGGAGCAGCTTCGAAGAAGTCGCGTATCTCCTGCTCTACGGTCATTTGCCCAATAGCCAGGAATTGGACAGGTTTTGCGGGCTCATGGATTGCGGCCGGATCTTGTCGGGCTCGGTCCAGCGTTGTTTGGCGCCGATTCCTTCGGGGGCTCACCCGATGGATGGCTTGCGGACCGGTATTTCACTCTTGGGATTGGCGGATACGGACGCGCAGGACGGATCGCACGAGGCGAATCTTCGAAAGTCCGTGCGCCTGCTCGGCCAAATCCCGCTGCTGATCGCTTATATGCGTGACGCCGCCGCCGGAAGTCAGCCGAGTGGGCCGGAGTCGAAGAAAAGCTTCGCCCATCATCTGCTTCAGCTCTTGACTGATCGCAAGGAGGACGAATTCACCGAGCCGATGGCGCGGGTGCTGAACGTCTCGCTGATTCTCTATGCGGAACATGAATTCAACGCTTCGACCTTTGCGGCCCGGGTCGTGGCTTCCACTCTGACCGACTTGCATGGCGCCATCACCGCTGCCGTGGCCTCATTGAAAGGGCCGCTGCACGGTGGAGCGAATGAAGCGGTGGCCTCGATGATGGTAGAGATCGGCCGGCCGGAGAAAGCAGAAGCATGGGTCCGCGAGATCCTCGCGAAGCGACAACGGATCATGGGTTTCGGCCATCGGGTGTTGAAACACGGCGATGCCAGGTCCGCCATCATTCAGCGCCATGCGGAGCAACTGAGTCATCTCTGCGGTGAACATCGATGGATCGAGATTGCCCATACTATCGACCGCATCATGCAGGAAGAGAAAGGTCTCTATCCCAATTTGGATTTTTATACGGCGGTGGCGTACCTGTTGATGGGCATTCCTCCGCCGCTGTACACGCCGCTGTTCGTCTGTTCCCGCATCGCCGGATGGTGCGCCCATGTGATCGAACAGCAGGAACATAACCGCTTGATGAGGCCGCGGGCCCTCTATACGGGCCCGGCGCCGAGGAGTTATGAACCTCTTGACCGCCGTTGAGGACAGGATCGAGCAGGCGCGGGGTATGGCGGGGGCACCCTTCATGCTGCCCTGGTCCTCGTTCGCGGAGTTCTTTCGCGCGCGCGTGCACGATCCCCGGCTGGTGGATCGGACGGTGCTGACCTATTACGATGATGACGCCCAGGTACGGCGGTCCTACACCTATGGCGAATTCGGCACTCTGGTAGAAGGAGCCGTAGTCTTTCTTCACGAGCGATTGGGCCTCCGGCGCGGGCACCGGATCGCCACGGTCCTATTCAATCACGATCTCACCGTGCTGGTGTACTTTGCTGCTTGGCGATTGGGCGCGGCCGTCGTGCCGATCAACGTCGAAGAGTCGCCCGAGACAAAACGCTACATCCTGGAGCATTCGGAGGCGGCGGCGGTCATCTGCCGGCCGGACTATTACGATGAACTGGTCCAACTCCAACAAGACCTGCTCTCATTGCGTGAAGTCGTCGCGTTGGGTGACGATGGATTTCTGAAAGCCGCCCATCACGGGAGCAAAGGCTTGTCTTCGAGCCAGGCGCGGAATGGTCGGCCTCCCCAACTATCACGGCTCGACGATGACGCGCTGATCATCTACACCTCCGGCACGACCGGGCCTCCGAAGGGAGTCGTGCTGACGGCCGCCAATCTTTTGATCGATGCCGACGCCATCGCCGAATGGCACGGCTTCGGCGCAAACGATCGATTGATGTGCGTTCTGCCGATCCACCACGTGAACGGCATCGTGGTCACCGTGATCACGCCGTTTTATTGCAAGGGCGCCATCGTGCTGAATCGGAGATTCAAGCCAGGCGCCTTTTGGAAGCGGCTTCATGAGGAGCAGGTGACCTGTGTCAGCGTCGTTCCGACATTGCTCGAATTTCTTCTGGCGGCCGATGAAGACATCGGCCGCTATCGACTCGGCCGTTTCGGTGGCCTGATCTGCGGGGCCGGGCCTTTGCTCAAGGATACGGCGGCGCGGTTCGAGGATCGCTTTCCCTTCCGCATCCGTCACGGGTATGGATTATCCGAGACGACTTGCTATTCCTGTTTTCTGCCGAATGACCTGTCGCGCGAGGTGCATCGGCGTTGGCTCGGCGACTATGAGTTCCCATCAATCGGCCTGCCGCTCCGGCACAACGAGATGGCGATTTTGGATGAGCAGGGCAAGCCGGTCTCCGAACAGGTCCGCGGTGAAATCTGCATCAAGGGCCGCACGGTCTGCTCAGGCTATTTCAAGCGTCCGGACGCGAACGAGGCGGCCTTCCAATGGGGATGGTTTCGATCGGGCGACGAAGGCTTCTTCGTGAACGATGAACAGGGGCGCCCATTCCTGTTCATCTCCGGCCGGATGAAGGAATTGATCATTCGCGGCGGCGTCAACATTTCCCCATTGGAAATCGACAACGTACTCCGAGGGCATCCAGGGGTGAAATTTGCCATGGCGGTCGCCTTTGAAAACCGTTACTACGGCGAAGAGATCGCCGCTTACATCGTGCCGAAGGAACCGAGCGCGCCGCCGAAGGAGGCGGAGCTATTGGTCCATTGTCGCGGCCGGCTGCCCTTTGCGAAACAGCCGAAGGTCATCATTGTTGGGCAGGAGGTCCCCTACACTTCGACCGGCAAACCCAAGCGGTTGGAGCTGAAAACGCGGCTTGCCGGTGCGCTGGCCGCGTACCGGGAACGACAATTCAAGGAAGACAAAGAGCGAGGCGACAGATGAGCCGGCTATTGAAGGGATTCGAGCGGATTGAAGAGGCCCGCGAGCGGTTCATGGGAGCCAGTTTCATGGCGGGACTTTATGACGGACTTCCCGACTTTAATCTGCTTCTGTCGCCGCCGGAGCGGCCCGAGGAAAAGGCCGCCGGTGAGGCATTCTGCAAACAGATGGAGAATTTCCTGATCCATCACGTCGATCCGGAGGAAATCGAACGGCAGGCCAAGATTCCGGAGCAGGTTATTCAAGGACTGTTCAAGCTCGGAGCGTTCGCCATGAAGATTCCGAAGGAGTACGGCGGCCTCGGGTTGTCCTATACGAATTATGGGCGCGTGCTGACCTTGATCGCGAGTTGGAGCAATATCCTCGCCTTGACGGTCGCGGTGCCGCAATCGATCGGCATCGCGATGCCGATCCTTCTTTTTGGAAACGACGAGCAAAAAAGGAAGTATCTCCCGCTGGTGGCGAGAGAAGCGATTTCCGCCTTTGCGCTCACTGAACCGATGACGGGTTCCGATGCGGCCAACGTTCAGACGGAGGCGGTGCTCGATACCACCGGGACGCAATTTTTTGTGAACGGCGAGAAGCTCTGGTGTACGAACGGCCCGATTGCCCGATACGTGACATTGATTGCCCGCGTGCCGGCGCGCCGGATTGAACGGGAGGGAAAAACGGAATGGCTGCCGGTTCCCGGCGGCAAGGAAGCGGAGGACCGAGTCCACTCGGCGTTCATTCTGGACATGGCTGGTCCGGGTGTCACCGTACGCCAGCGTTGCCAGTTCGAGGGATGCCGCGGCATCGAAAATGCTCATATCACCTTGCAGAATGTCCCGGTCCCGGTCGATCAGCTGATCGGGGACATTGGCAAGGGACTGAAGTATGCCTTGACGATCCTGAACGTCGGTCGCGGGATCAGCATTCCGGCTATCTGTCTGGGCATGGCGAAACAGGCCTGGCAGCCGACGTTGGATCGGGCGAACCATCGCCGGACATTTCAAAGGGCCCTGGCGGAGCGCCAAACCCAACAGATTCGCATCGGGGACATGGCGGGCCATCTCTTCGCCATGGAGGCGATGTCGATACTGATCTGGCATTTGGCCGACCAACATCGGTACGACATCCGGATCGAGGCGGCCGTCGCGAAAATATTCTGCTCCGAGCACACGATCCGCTTTCTACGGGATGCGCAGATTATTTTCGGCGGCATGGGGTATGAGACCGCGCAGTCTAAACAACAACGAGGTGAGCCGGCCTTTGGAGTGGAGCAACTCGTCCGAGATGCGGAGATGTACCGGATCGGCGAGGGGGCGACCGATATCCTGCGGCCCTTTATCGTGCGCGAGGCCTTGAGCCGCCATGTGGATCGATCGAAAGCCTTGTATGCCGAGGAAAGCACCCGGTCCCAGCGCGTACGCCAAGTCATGAAACTGGGGCTCTTCTACCTGCCCTGGTATGTGAAACAGTGGCGGAGACGCGCGGTGCCGGATCGCCGGGAACTCTCGCATCCCCAAGTCCTTCCCCTTCTGCGCTATGTCGAGCGAACCAGCCGGCGCCTGGCGCGTACAACTCTGTACGCTATGGCGCGGTTTCAAGCCTCGTTTCGTGACGAGCAGTTGGTGCAGACGCATATCGAAGCCGTCGGCGAAGATTTGCTGGCCATCACTGCCACGGCTCTGTATGCCGAGCGGCAAACGCGGTTGGACGGGCATACGACGGTGTGGGAATTGGTGGATTCGTTCTGCGCCGGCGCCAAGCGGCGGATCGAGCGGCATTTCAGCGAATTGGGACGCGGCGAAGATTATCTTGCGGCGCAGATCGGAACCCAGGCGCTCAAGGGCTACTATCCGACCTTGTCGGACGGCATCATCCGCCGCCGCCTGAACGACTATTTGCCGAAAGATCGAGCTTCCTGAGTAAAGACAACAGGTCCGGGAAGGGCCGGTTCCTCTTTCAGGAACTCGGCGCCTGAGCAGTGAGCCCTCTTCACACCTCCCGGCGCCACCCTTCCGGGCTTATCCGAGCGGAAACCTTCTGGTATTCTCGTCGCCGTGGTCTACGACCACGGTGCGGTGGTCAGTACCAGCTTTCCTTCTCGGCTAAGCCTTGATGAGTTCCCGCGCCTCCGGTGAAGTCGACGGTCGCTGCGCAGGCGCTGGTTTCTAGTTCAATCTCCTGAACCACTATGCCGAGATTTTGGACACGATATTGATGGAACGGCGGCGGCGAAGTGTTTTGTGTCTACATTGCCTGGCGGCGGACTATCACCGGGCTGTAACCGGGTCATGAGCGAGGCTTCGTTTCGACCACCCGGTCGAACGCCAACCCACTGGTGCCTTCGCCCCTGCCCGTTTGCTTCCGGACACCCAGCCAGGTAAAGACCTTGCCGCCGATCCAGTGGGTGCGCTGATAGGATTGCTCACCAGATATGTACAGCAAGCGAAAAGAAGGCTCGCGGAATCAATGCTGCTGCCTTACTATCACCTTGGGTGGTTGGCTACACTGCGAGAAGAGAATCAGTCTGATCGATCTCAAACGAGGTTACTACAAATATATATGCAAACTCTTTGTAAGTTGTGGTTCCTAGAAATACGGATCTGAGGCTTAATTGGTCCGCTGTTCTGATTTTGGGTCATGTGCTGTTATGACGAGACGATCAGGCGGCGGTGGAATCCTTGAGGAGAATTCCAATCGTAGCCGAGGAGGAGATAGCGATCTCCTGCAGAGGCCTCGCGGAAGTTAGTGATTCGCGCCTCGAGGGTATCGAAAACGCGCAGAACGTCATCTTCCGTACCCTGTTGAAGAATCATCACTCTATGATCCGCACGTGCCAGTAGAAGCTTGCAGAAGTCCCAGTCAATCTCGCCGAGATCGAGACTCCATTCGGATTCCAGGACCAGAGGAACCCTCTCGATGTGATCATCCTTAAGTTGAAGCCAGACGAGGTCGTAGAGCCATTCACAACGACCATGAGGTGGAGTCCAGCCGCTGCAGCAGATTTGAAATCCCTTGTCCTGGCCCAGTTCGCTGACGCGACGTTTTATCTCTGATGTATAGATTCGGTCGGATTTCCACATATCGCGAATCCCATCGACAGCGACCGATGCGATGATCTCGGAGATCTCCCGTTCTACCGGGTCCAATTCATGCGTCATATATGCCATTTCAAAAGTAACCGTAATATTATCAAGCCATTCCCTCTTTACCACATGCTAAGACACCGCTGGGATTCAATCTTTAAGCTTTTCCCTTCGTCTTGAGATTCAGATTGAATCCACCACAATCGCACCTAAAACTTTCTTTCGCTCCCTTTGCCGGTGAGACGTAGATTATCCCGTCGCAAGTGTCGCAACGAAAGCACGCCAGCAAATCCTTGAAGGTCTCGACAACCGGGGCGAAGTCCTGCTTCTTTAGCTGTATCCATTGATTGTAGTGGACGCTTTTGTTTATGGCCCATTGCTCAATTTGCGACTTCTCTACCTTTGAGCTGAACTCCATTTGATATGTGGATAGCCGGGTGCAATCTTCCTTCTTATTCCATGAATTTGCCGACTCCTGCGCCTTACTGAGCAGCTTCTTAAATGCCGAAACTACGGCTGGCAATAGTTCGCCAAGATCGTATTGGGCGTCACCTCGATATTCGATGCTTGCCCGGAGCTTGTGCGACAGCAAAGCGGAGATGTACTCCAAATACCGGCGAAGCGTCCCGGCTGCGCCTGGAACATCATCATTATCCAGGTCTTGTTGTATTTCGTCCCAAACTTCGCCACCCTCCCAGACTATGGGGCCATCGTCCACCGACCATTTTCGAAAGTGAACATAGGATTTCGACGTAATGAGCTGTTCCGTCATCATGTGTTGCAGCCATATTGGATCGTGCGTTGTCATTAGAAATTGCGTCTGGGGGAACTTCGTCTTGAGTAACGTGCATATTTCCCGACGGTGACCTGCATCGACCGACATCAGTACGTCATCCAGAATGGCGAAAGTGAAGTTATCTCCAAGTGTATGCTTCATCAGCGCGAGGTAGAGACACAGGCCCATGCTGTCTTGATGCCCTTCGCTGTGATATGCGCCTGGCGGATAGAAGCCACGGCCATAGAAATCCACGTCAAACCCGAGCTTTCCCAACGACGGAGTCAGTTTGCCTTCGAAGTCGGCTTCATCATCTTGGTTCACTATGCGATAGTAGTCGCTGAAATCCTTCTCCACATCTTTATAGATTTGGGCCAAAGTTGCATTTGAGCTGGCGCTGTACGCATCGAGAACCTTCCCGGCCAGATTGCTTTGCTGCTCTGCTCGCGCCTGCTGACGCTTGGCCTCCCGGTAGCTGTCAAGCCGCTCCTGACAAACAGTGAGAAATTCGCGTGCCTCATCTTCCTTCGAAGGGTCAGGAAGACTAGCGACTGCGGCGTGAATTTCCTTCACCACCTTGAGTGCACCATCCGGCATCTGCCGGCAATCAGTAGAGCACTCCTTCATGGCGGCTTCGAGATCCTCGGTATCCACTATTTTGTGACGCCGCTCGTTCAGGGATTGAATCCAATTCGTAAGCTCCGTGGGATCAACGGGCGTTGGCAGATTCTTACAATATTCTGCGACTGTTTGCCCCAGATTCTCGAAACCATGAAGCGATGAGAGCAGTGGGGCCGCAGCTCGTTCAAGAGAGTCTTTGGTCTCGGCCGCTTCTTTTGCCTCCGCCAATCTGCCTTTCACCCGCGTACGGAGCTCATCCAGAATCCATTCGTCTTCACAAAACGGACAGGCCGCGTCGTCAAGAAGATCGAGGCCGGAACTCAAGAATGTCTGGCGTCGCAAGCTCCGCACTAGCGCGGGCTTATTGGCCAGGTTTTCAAGCAGTTGTGTCACGTCCACGCGGCTAGAAGCTACCGTGCTTGGCTCCGGTCCAGTTAACTGTTCAGATAGTGCCGCGATATCAGCCAATGCCTGCGCCTTACCGATATTGGATTTTATCGATGGTGCAGTCCGTATCATCCCTGTTTTTACGGAAGTGTTCGTTCCCAAATCCGTCAGCAGAGTAAGTCCGAGTACCTGCCGTCTTTTGTTCACTGCATCGATCACATGCTCTTTCTTGAGCATTGGAATTCCCAAAGCGCGCAGTAGGTTCGTTTCGGCGTCCTGCAAGGACTGGTTGATCTGTTTCAGGCGCGTTTTACAACTATTGACGATCATTTGGAGACTCTGTCTGACCTTGTCGATCCTGTCGAGTCGCAGCAGCGCTTGAACTTCCTTCGACCTGTCACCAGGTGCGGCGAGAACATATTTGATGATTTCGCGGCGTGACAGCGCAAACTCCGGGTGATTTGAAAGTTCAGTTACTAGTGCCAGGATTTGCGGATCGTTCGGCGTAACGGACGGCTCGTTCGGCGAGCTGACCTTTCGCTCGATGGTCACGGTCTTGTTGATAGTGGGAATAAGCGCGGTTAGCACGACGCGTGCGAAATCCGGTTTATCGCGCATATCCACATGCGGACCATAAGCCTTTAGAGTTATGCCGGAAGTGCCCTGACCAGTCAGCCGCGTGACCGCTCCTGTTATTGCGAACTCTAAGGCATCGACGACACCGCTCTTGCCAGTGCCATTCGGTCCACAGATCGCGAAATTCTGGCCGCTGGATGTCAGCGACAGTTTGTGAATTCCACGAAACTCTTCAATGACAAGCGAAACTACCCGGATCATGGCAGAAGCTCATCTGAGAATAGGGCTTTCCTTAAAGCCTCTGCTGATATCTCCTGATCATCCACAAGAGTCTGTCGCAGCCGTGCGATGACGCAGGAATCCATCGACGAATCAGTCTGTAGGCGATTGATGAAATCTTCAAATACAGCGAGCACGACGGGCGGCTGAGGCTCGCCTGCTGGACATTTCTTCGTCATAAAGGCTCTACTTAATTGCTTCGGTGCATGGAAAGCGAGCAAGCATTCTGAATTCGCGCCGGGGTCGCGCCGGTTCCTTCGCTCTCTCCGCAAATCGACCCGTCTTCAACGTACGGCGTAACGTTTAAGCAAGGTCCTCCTCGGCAATGTGCATCGGGCCGATATCACGTCATGAGCGAGGCTTCGTTTCGACCACCCGGTCGAACGCGAGCCCGCTGGTGCCTTCGCCCCGGCCTGTTTGTTTCCGGACGCCCAGCCACGTAAAGACCTTGCCGCCGATCCAACGCGTGCGTTGATAGGACTGGCTCACCACCGCCCCGGCACGCGGGACTTCCTCCTCGTGCACATAATAAGCCTTCGGCAGATTCTGCCTGAGCAGCATCGTGCGGGGGCGAATCTTTTCCGGGGGATTGGGGTCGCCTTCGAGAATGCGGGGTAGCGCGGCCCGTTGCAATTGCGTCTCCCGGACACTGCCGTCCACGTGTACCGGGATAAACGGAATCCACTGCTCGGGCACCTGGTTCATGACCTGGTATCTGATCGGCGCGGCCGGCTCAATGGTGGATGGCCCGGGTGGACCGATCAACTTCTGTAAATATCGGTGATACTCGCGGGCGGCTTCGCCGCCGGCTCTCGCGGCGCCGGACGGCAGCAGGATCCGCTGCTCAATGCCCCAGACCATGTTGGCGACCTCGTCGCGGATCAACCAGACTTCCTCCAGCGCCGGGCTTTCTTGGACCTTTGGCACCGTGGGCAGCAAGGTCAGCCTGTGTGGCGGCGCCTGTCGTTCGGGCGCCGTCGCCGTCAACGCGAACAGACTCCACTGTTGCCAGCCGGCTCCTTCCCTCTGTGTGATCGGTTCGATCCAGAAGCGCTCTCCGAACACGTTCGTAATCGCGATGCCCTTCACGTCGGTCACCGTGCCGACCGGCAACGTATAGGGCAAGACGAACCAATCATTCGCGTAGACCAGGCCGAATTCCATCAAGAGCAGCTTGCCCAAATCGGTCTGGTCGGGACGGACATCGCCGAAATTGGTACGCCGATCCTCAAACGCCCACCATCTGGTATTCGGCATGCCTTCGAACACGATCGACATGGGCAGAAATGTATGGACGAGCCGCTCCGGTGTCTGGGGCGGCGGCGGCTCCTCACCCAGTTGCGTGGCGCTCGGGTCTCGTTCGAGCGCATACCAATCGAGGCGGCCTTGATAATATTCTTCAGCGCGCATGACGATGCCAGTGGCGCCGTTCTGAGCCTCGCAGCCGAAACGGTACTCGAGTCTGGATGGGGCCCAGGCATCGGTTTCGGCGGCCGGTGGCTGCGCAATAAGATCAAGAAACCACCGTTTCAGCTCCTCGACCAGCGTGGTGAGCTTCGGCTGATCCGGAGCCGACGCGCCGATCCCGTCAAAGGCTTGGCCTCCCGGCGCAGCCACATGCTCGAGCAGGGCGATGCCGTCCATCGCCCGTTCGGCTGCCGCGCCGACCAGCTGCCAGACCTCGGGATGGGCGCAGATGGCTGCGTCCGCCTTTTGCGCCGGATTGGGAACCGGCACTCGATACTGAGTGAGATATGCATCTCGGTAATCGGCCGACAGGCCGCCGGGGCGCGACACCTCACGGTTCAGCAGCTTGAGCCAGCGGCGTCCGACTACCAGACGCAGGTCGAGCGAAAGAAACTGATTTCCGGTTCGCAATGGGAGCGGCCTGCGTTCGACTTTGGCTTCCAACGGTTCGTCGGGCAACAGCGGTTCGACCGGTCCTTCGTTTGCCTGGAAACGATCGATCGGCATGACGTCGAGACAGGCCCTCGCCAGGACCGGTGAGCCGGCGTCGTCCCCTTCGAATTCCCCCATCTGCCATTGCTTGGAGAGCATCCACAGCGCATCCCTGACTTCGGCCTTCAGCGCGCGGTCAAATGTATGTGTGCGCGGCCTTCCTTCGAGCCGATTCCAGCGCGTGATGGCCGGGTGCAGCCGCAAGGTCACGGCTTCGCTCATCTTGGTCACAATATTCGGATCGGCCATGCGCTACTCCTTGGCGAACTTGGCGAAGATGTCGAGGTTGCGCAGCAAATTATTGGAAATCGAAATCTCGGGAAACGTGTAGGCCGAAGTGGTGGCCGGCAGGAACCAGCTATAGGCGGTGGTATCGACATGCGCCGGCTCGACGGCGCGAAGCTTAGCCGCATCCAGCGCATGATGGACCGCGCCCAGGAGATCGTCCCAGGACCAGGCGCCGTCGCGCACCGCCGGGAGCGCGACGAGCCAGGCCTGAGGTGGTTCGGCGTTCGGGCGGTCGAAGTGAAACGCAATCCCGGTCGTTTCCTCGGTTCCCGGAATGACTTCGGTCCATTCATCAATCAAGAGGCCGCAGAGCGGATTGGTCTTGTCGAACGGATCGGCAAAATGCGCGGTATAGAGCAAACGGTCGCTGTCGATCTTATAATCCGATGGAATGTCCAAGGCCAGCCAGGGCTCATCGGCACCGTGCGGGAGTTGCAACGGGATCAGCTCCGGCGGCTGGACGCCGGGGAACGCCTCATCCAGGAGGAGCACCGTCTCCCACTGTTTCATCCTCTCGCGGACCCGCGCGACGCCATGCAACCAGTCGTCGAGCGGAAAATCGCGGCCGGCACCGGAGGGCTTGGGATCGCGCAAGAATTTGGTCAATGCGCCCGACCTGGAATGCTGCCAGGCATTGGCCACTTCGTCGGCCGCTGCCGCCGGCAGCGTGAAGCGAGGAATGAGTTGGAAGTCTTCGCCGAACAAGAACTTTGCCGCCTGCTGGAGAAGCTTGATCTTGTCCGACGAGGACGCTGCATCATGCTGCACGAGGAGTGCGTCGGCTTTCGCGATCCGGCCGGCCACGTCCTCTTTGACCAGCGAGGTGGTTTGCTTTAAGCGGATTCGAAAGCGGCCGACCTCGGCTTCTTCGTCGGTGAAGTCGAACGGCTCGGCATCGAAGTCAGTCAGCGGCAAGGCTGCCTGGATATCGGCCAGCAAGTCGGCGACTATAGCGCGCGGGACGTTGATCAATTGCAACAGGCCGGTCTGCTTGGTCTCGAAGGCCGTTCGTCTCCCGTCGAGCGCGACTCGATAGTCGCCCGCATTGGCGGGCGGAGGAGCGGTGAGTTGCGTGCTGATCAGGATCTCCGCCGCTTGCAAAGATTTGAACCGATCCGCTTCCGGTGTAGAAGCCGGAAGAGCGTCGTATTCATCGATCCGTGACTGGTATCGCGCGAGGCGATCATCCCACTGCTTTACCCGGTCGCTGATTTTTTTGGTGAGGTTGGAATAGAGACCCGCCCGCCATTCATAGACAAATCCGATTCCGGTCTGCGGCAGTCGATAGGAAGCCAGGCTCCCTACCGTCGCAGCGAACTGCGCGAGCACCGCATCGATCGTCACGGCCGCGTTATCGAGCGCGCTGATCAAGGTATCGAGTGCCGGAAGATGGGCGGTGTGGAGATCGTCACGCGCCGCTTGGATCAGCGTTTTGGACAGGACGGACATCCCCTGATCGTCGCGTGACGCATCGTTATGGCGGATCAGATCTGCCGGCTGAAGCGGACGCGAGCCGACCACCAGCGGACGCAAGTTGTTGAGCAGCGCCTGCAATTCAAACCAGGTGATCTTGCCGCCCTGTCTCGCGGTGTAGCTGATCACAATCGGGCGATCGAGCCGCGGTGCGTGGTGACGGTGAATATAATCGAGAATGCGATCATCGAGCTGATTGACCGCTTGATCCGCCTGTGTCTCGATCCGGTAGATGAGATCGATCGGCTGCAATCCCAGCTGGGTTTGGCTGATGAAGGGGTTCTGCTCCAGGCCGGTGCCTCGGTCGGTGAAGCGCACTTCGCAGCCGACATCGTCCGGAGCCGGAAAGCGAGGCGTGAGCCAGGCATTGAGCGCCGGTTCCACTTTCGATAAAGGCGTCAACGGAATGGCCGGGAGGGGATTGGCTGGCGGCTCGGGTGAAAGATGGATCGCGGTGCGCAGGGTCAGAGCGATCCCGCTGCGCGGCGTGCGCACGATGTCGGGCTCCGGAGGATAATTCCCTTTGGCGAAGGCATCCAGGGTCCCTGCGGAGCGGTCATAATTGCCCAACACGGCCTGGTGGACTCCTTCGGCCAACACGAGGTCGGCCACCGCGTCGTTGGCATCTCGGATCGAGGCCACGGCGTTGGTGATAGCGGCCTCTTGATCGGCGGCGCGGCGGGGCAGGGTCGCGATGCCGAATGGGTACGTATAATTGTTCGCCTGTTCCGCATGTTCGAGCAGTTTGCGCCCGTCGACCACGTTCATCGCCGCGATCGAGTCTTTCGCGTCGCCGTCATCGGTGCTGGTCTTCTGGATCTGATTCGCGGCCAGCGGGAAGGCTCGGCGCAAGTGGTAGACGAGATCGCGCACCTGCAGCGGCCCATGATCATGAATATGGCGTTCCAATTGATACCCCAGCAGGGCCCCCATCGACTGGCCGTTTCGCATCCCTTCGAGAATCGCCAGCGCCTGGCGGACCCGGCGTGACGACAGATTGACGGCCAGCCGCCCGTCGTTGGCGAGATACCCGTTTCGCAGAACCGCCGCGGTGGTCGCATGGTTAAGCGACGGCGCGTGGATGAGCCCTTCGTTCGTGCTGTCGCGCATCAGCGGCGCCTGATCCCGTTGGTTGACCTTGTCGGCGAGGTCCTGCGGCAGTTGGACGGGAGTCAACGCCGCCTGTTTCGGCCGTACCGGTTCCAGCCAGCCGTATGTACCGAGAAATAGGCCCGGGTTGTCGTCGCCCGGTTGTCCCTCATTGCCTGGTTGATTCTTCTGTTGTCGCATCGATTCGAGCTGCCAGGTCAGGAGCCCGGTCTCCCAGGCGTCCAGCCGGTAGGTCACGGTATCGACGTGCTCGGCAAAGATGCGTTCCAACCGAGCGGTCGGCACGCGGCTCAACCGCTCGAGCGCTTCGATGTGCTCGCGGAGATTCGGATGAAGTGTTCTGAGTCCGCGCGCGATATAGTCTCCCAGCAACAGAGTGTCCCGGCCCGTGATGCGCTGCGCCGGACGAAACAAGGTGCTATAGCGGCTCTCGCTTCCGTTCTGGGGTTCGCGCACATGTACAAAGTTCGGCTCCCGGTAGCTCGCTTCTGGATTCTCGATGAGCCCGGCCTCCGTTTGCAGCCGGACGCCCGTTTCATAAAACGTGAGCTGCAAGGCATGCCGCAACAGCAGATAGAGCAAAGCGGCCGGTTTCTTGCCGCCGTCGAACCCCTGTTCTTGTTGAACCCGTTCGATCCCCGCCTGGGCCGCATCGATCAGCCACTCGATGTAATTGCGGGCGCCGGCATAGTTGCGGATCGGGTCCTGTTCCGACAGCGGACGATCGTCGATCAGCGGGCCGGTCAAGGGAGTCTGGCGGGCCTTGAACACCTTGGTGAGTAAATCAGGCACTTCGGCCCCGACATAGCCGAAGCTGCGGAGCAATGCCAGCGGGATCGCGGAGGGAAAGAGATTCAACAACCCGAACGCGATCGTGGAATCGAAAAACAACAGCTCATAAAATTTATGGTCCAGGCTCTCCGCCTGCAATGGGTAATACTCGACCGAGGATGGATGCAGTCCCAGGACATCGAGCAGAATTTGGTGCGGATCACCTCCGCTCTTCCCGATGTACGAGAGGCGGGGGAGCAGTTGTCTCCAGTCGGCCTCGATACGCGCGAGGATGCCGTAGAGCTTCCCGAGATAATTGGCTCGACCTTCCCGCTCGAACCAGTTGATGCGATCGAACGATGTCGTGAGCAGCAGGCCATAGGGCTGGATACCGATGCGAAGGGCCGGCAGCGGACCTCGCCCGCTCACGTAGCGGGTAAAGAATGATCGCGTCGAGGCGATCTCATCGTCCGAGAACACGGGAGAGAGCAGAGTCCGCATCATGTAGCCGAGCGTGCCCGGCCAGAGCGCGATTTGCATGGCGCGCGCCTCGCTTTGATCCCGGCCGTCTGCATGGGGCAATTGTTGGACCAGGTCGGGCGAGAGACCGAGCAGATCGGCGAGCCATTGCCCGTCGCGGCGTGCGAGCGGATCCGGTTCATTCGTATATTGAGGGGTTCGGCGAAAGAAGAGATCGAACGTCGCGTCCGCCTCGTCGCGGAAAGTATACCCGGTTCCGCCTTGCTCCGTATTGTTGGTCGGAGTCCCTTGAGGAAGGATCTCCAGCCCACCCCGGCTATGCAAATGATGGAGAAGCAAGGTTTCGAGATTCTGTCTTCCTTGCTGCGATGAATCCGCCAGTCTCACGCCAAGTACGACGAGACGCTCAAAGCCGTTGGCCGCCTGCTGGGAAGTCAGATCGAAACGAAATGCCATCCCGACTTCCAACGCCTTCTCGAAATCGAACATCCAGGCGAGCTCATCCGGGATCTGGAGCTGGTCGTCCACCGGTTTCAGTTGCTGGTCAGGCGGCGCATTCGGGTCCGGCCCCACGACAAGCGGAGTGCGAATCGGCCGGCCGATCTCGACGCGAGAGGCGCCTTCCTGTGCCGTGCCGATCAAGATGAACCGTTCCGGCAAGAGCGAAACCTTGGGCGCGCTGGACCAGGATGAGCGTCTTGTAGCCTCCGCCCCCGGGTCAGGAAATCGGAGCAGCGCGACCTTCACCTGCACGTCCGCTCTCGTGTGAGGGGGCGAGGGAACGTCGGCCAGATTCACCGGCCTGAAATGTTCTTGGATCTCGCGAGCCTGGGCTGCACCGACTGCCGCTTCCAGTACGGTAAAGGCCCCCGCCAAAAGATCTGCCCTGCCGTCTGCCCTCCAGACCGACTCCCAGTACGTCATGCCGGCAGCCGGCATCGGTTGGTCCGCAGGAATGATCAGGAGAATGTCGGTCGGGCTGTCTTTGGCGGGTTTCTCGTTCGGATTCATCGGCTGGTATTGCTGGACGATCCAGCCGGCTCGCCCCGACCCGTGGGATGCAACCAATTCGCGCCAGGCGCTCCGCTCAAGTGATTCGTCGCCGCCGGCTCGCCAGATCGCCGCCCAGAAGAGGCGCGCGTTGGCCACTTCCTGCTCGCTGAGGGTTTCTTCAAAAGAATCAAGGAGGCAGGTGTCCGGATAGACGCGAACCCAGAGCTGGGGTTGTCCTTCAGGTCCTGACTTGAACCGGGTTTCAAGCCGCAAGGGAAGGAGCACAATCGGATAATCGTCGGGCAGCAACCGGAGGGTCTCGCGAGGATCGGTGAAACGAGTAAACTCTTTGAACCGCTCACGTTCCGCGGCGGACAGTTCCGACAGGGCTCGTCCGGCTCGGTCGGCCTGCGCCCGCGCGCGCTTGAGTTCTTCCTCCAAACGGGCACGCTCGTCACTCCGGCCGGGACCGCCGCGGCGCCCCAGTTGGGCCATTGTCCGTTCGAGTTGCTTGACCCGTTCTCCGGCCAGCAACGCTTCGCGACGTTGAGTGTCCAGATCGCGGCGCTGGGTGGAGAGGCTCTCGCGTATTTGCTCGAATTCCGTCATGACTGGTTCACGCAGGTTTTTTCAGCATCTCCGCCGCATGGACTGCCATGAGGACCGGCACCTGGAAAAGGATATAGGCGAGTTCGGCCGCATGCGTATCAGGCCGCCATTGGAACCGGCTGTCTTCATCGTATTGCTCCTTTGCCTCGCTGCCGGCGCCGGGATTGGTGACGCTGATCGTCTTCTCGCCGATCCGGAGAAATTTGCCCGGCTCATAGCTGCTGAGCACATCCGTCCAGGCCAAGTCATTCCAGGTATGGATGTCGGCCTGCGGCGCGGATTGAGGCACATCGAGACCAAACCGTGGCTCGCTCGGACGCTCCTTAATCACAAAGAACCAGCCTGGGTCCTCTTCGCCGTTTACGATCTTCCCGCCGCGCGCCTTCTCGGCCGTCAGGTCGAATCCAAAGAAATAGATGTCCGGATCAACCTTGGCCTCATAGAGCGGCGTCTTTACGAGATCGCGGGGCGGATTGGTGTCCTGACCGGGAGCGAGCGGGGCGAGTTTCCGCGGCCGCGATTTATCGATGCGGTTGTCGGCGGTACGTTCCCACGCGGCTCGATGGGCGTAGATGACGGCGGTCGGATACTTCTTGAGCAATTCTCCGCGAATCACCAGCACCAGTTCGTCTTCCTTATCGCCCTGTGCCTCGCGATGATCATGGTCGCCTAAGGCGGTGATCGTCCCCCACCGGTGCAGCTCGGGAATGTCGTACAATCGCTCGCGGCGCGCGTCCGCATCGACTCCCGGTTCGGCCAGGAATCCGCGGACGTCCCAGAACTGCCGGAAGTAGCTTCCCCGCTGGTCGGTCGGATATTCGCGCCACAAGAGTTCCCGGGCAAACTCATGATTGAGCCCGACCATATACGATTCGATAAATTTCTGGTTCGTCTCGAGCAAGGTAATGGAGTTGTTCGGGATGAGCTGAAGGTTCGGCACAAACAGTTCGCTGGAGCCGTCCTTCAACGGTTCATACATCGGGAGATCGACCTCGGGGTAGACCATCACTTCGCCGAACGGCTCGCGCAGTTGATCAATGATCCGTGATGGAACGACGATCGTTCCGAGCACCCGGGTCGGGATAGTGCGGATCGGATCGAGTCCCTGGATCGTGGCGGTCGCCAAGGCCGGCAGATCGACGGCCCGCCGGACCTCGATCGGCAGAGCCCGCTCGACCTGGTCGACCGTGTAGAGATTCCGCAAGGAAGACTTGAATCGGAGCGCTTCGCGGCTGTCCGTTGTTCCGAAGATCGGGATCGGCCCTGTCCCCGGCTTGCCGATATGAAAATCGGGACTGGCCGGCAGCTCGTCGATGCCGGCCGGGGTGCGCGTATCTGAATCGATGGCAGAGGCGGCGGCGGCCCCTCGTTGGATCGCTTCCACCCGGCGCATCACCCAGATTGCTCCAGCCGACAGGGCGGCGCCGGTGATGAGCGCCGCAGCGATCCCGGCCCCTCCGGCAAGGAGTACCAATGCGATCAAGACCGCCAATGCCAGGGGGAGATACTTGAGCCAGGGATAACGATTCAGCAGGTCCAACCAGCCGGGCGGAATCTCGCCCGGTTGAAACTCTTCGGAGAGTTTTGTTTCGGTCGGGAGTTGCGGGGCGACGATCTTGGGCGGCGCGGCCGAGACCTCGCCGCGATTCACCCGGTTCACCAGTTGCGCCGGAGGCCGATCAGACGTGAACCCAATCAACTTGGTCACGCGCGCCCTTGGGCGCAGGGCTTGCCGCATGGTTTTCGACAGCACCGCGCTCGGGACCGTGCTTTTGTTGATGTGATGACGAATCGTCACTCCATCCGCCAACAGGCGGCGCTGGACCGGGGCGGTGATGCTCAACAATTGCTGGGGAGCATCGGTCTGGAGCCGGGACAGTTCGCGAGCATGCCACACCCGCGACACTAGCTTCGCCATTTGTCCGAACCGGATTTTCTGGTTGCCTTCCAAGACTTTGCCGACCTGTTGCCAGGCTGCTTCCATGTAGGTTTCTTGGTTCTGCTGGACGACCTGCGTACCGAATCCGGCCGCCACCCGATGGCGCGGATCGAGGTTGAGTTCCTGCACCCATCGGCTCCGGGCCGGATCGCCGTCGAGAGGAGTCAGGCGTTGAGTTTGAGCATGCCAGCGTCCATAGATCGGCGGGACGATCAACGGGTCCTCGTCATCTTCAATGGTCGGCCCGAGCCCGCTCTGATGGTTCGCATCCGTCGCGCTGTGGTCACTGTAGTCCGTCGCCAGATTGACGAAGCTCGCTAGGGCCGTTTGGAACGGATGCGGATAGGGTTTGCCCCAGGCTTCAAAGCGCTCGTACTCCTTGAGATCGTCTTCGCTCAATGTGTCGAGCGGGGCACGCAGGGCTCCGCCAAGGCGCAGGATACCGCCCAATTCCGGGATGCCGGGCAGATTGGCATCGGGTTTCTGGACGTCCATGTCGCGGCGTCCGACCCGCGGGTCCACCGTGCGAGGTTGGAGCAAGCGCACGAGATATTCGAAGTCGCCGACGCTGCTCGTGAGGAAATACCACCGGTGATAATAGGGAAAGGATGATCCTTCTTCCTTGCCTGTATAGTCCGCCCAGGCGCTTTGCGTGGCGGAAGCGGCCTTGGCCGGATCCCTGGCTAATCCGGCGAGGCGACCGGTCTCGAACGTGGGAATGACAAAGGCATGGTATGCGGTATCGGCCTTTAAGATCCGCGGGCAGAGGAGGCGCGAATAGGCGAGGTCGCGATTGGTTTTCACGATGTCATCCAAGCGGGCAGCGAGAGCTGCCTGGTCGCCGGGATCGACGCCGAAGCCGCCGTTGACGTGCACGTGGGCCCAGAACCAGAGTTGATCGAACGGAGGGAACTTCTGCGCGGCGTCCGCCACCTCGATGAAGGGCAGCGGCCTGCCAAGCACATTCCCGCCCTCCTTGAATTCGCTTTCTTCCAGTACCACGAGGCTGATCCAGGGCCGCAGGCGTTTGCCGTCCGGTGAGGGACGGTTCGGCGTATAGCGCCAGGGAAAATCCTCGTCGTAGAACTCGACGAATGGCAAATAATTAGTCTCGAAATTGGTAATCCAGTGGCGCGGCTCCGTCCGTACGATCATCTTGCCGTCGATGCCGATGATATCGCCGGGTCCGTAAAGCTGCACCGATTTGGGGATCGATGCGGTTGCCGTCCCGCCGGAAAGCCGCTCGCCGGTGATCTGCAGGCTGACGTCGATCGAGCCGCGTTCCGACACGCCCGCTTGCTGGTCCCCTTCGCGGATGAAAATGCCGAGTCCCTGACGGGCCCAGGGTAGGAACGAATAGGCGGCGATCGGTTGCGTGCTCATGCGGCTTGGTTCAACTCTACAGTGGGAATGATATGGACCTCCTCGGACAGAGACGGATTGAGGCTCACGACTTTGGCCATGTGCGCCTGCGCTTCCGTATAGCTCGCGAAGGTGGCGGACTCATAGACGCGATTATCGGCCTGGAAGGCTACGGCATAGTGCTCATCCGAGACGGTGACTTTGGTCGTAAAGGGTCGCAACCGCCTTTCTTGCGCCAAGGACACAGGCGATCGGGAGACGGCTCCTCCGTTTCGGAAATGGACGAACAACGAGTCCCAAAATTTGAAGAAGCGAATCCGGAACCGCCGGAAGGCCCCGTCGACAATAATGGTTTCGTAGCGCACATTGCGTTGAGCCGAGGGCCCGGTCGCCCATGGCCGGCCGGCTGACCCGAGTTCGATCCCGCTGTCCAGCGGCTCGTAGGCCGGTGCCGACAGCTTGGCCGCATCCTCCATGTCGCGGTATTGCGCCACCGCGAATTTCTCTTTGGTCGGGCCCTTCACGGACAGGCCGCTCGTGGTGACGGTGGCGGCGGCCTGCTTGATATCGGACGGCTTTTGATTGCCGATCTTATCGAGCGGCAGGTTCAAGGGGGCGAACCGCTGGCTGATTTGCAACGTCCCGACCGGATGCAGGACCAATGCACCGGCGCTCCCGACATCGCGCAGGCTGACGAATAGTTGGCCCGAGGGCGGCAAGGTCGCGCGCCAGCTTTCCAGTTTCTCGAATTCCGCCCGCAACCGTGGAAGCACTTCGATCGGCGGCAATAGGTCCGCGCGCCGTTCACCGAACGTGACATCCACATCGACGGAAATCGAGAAAAAGAAGAACTCAATGGAAGCCGACCCGCGGATGTGCCAGGGCGTGGGCCCTTCGAGCGATCCGCGCAAATGAATGCCGTAGACGCCGAGCCCGAAGACCTTGACCGAGAACCCGGCTGAAATCTCCACGATCAGATAGAACGGCGAGAAGCGGAGCAACGCGTCGAAGGTGAGGTAGCCTTCCACGCTCAACGCATCGAAGCCGAAAAACGCTTCCGCTCGCACGCCCATTTGGACCGAATTCGACGTCACCGCGAAATAGGTCTCGGCGCGAATCCTGGCCCAGCTTTCGTTCACGATCGAGAGCGTGATGCGCGCCGGCGAGGGAAACGGCAACGGCGGGGCGGTGAATCGCGGATGAAATCCGCCCACGGAGAGCACGAAATTCGGATTGTCGCTGAAGTCCATGAGGAGGCCCATCTCCCCCTCGAGTGTGATGAAGAGGACCCGCGACTCATACAGGGTGGCAAAGAACCAGATGCGGCGTTTGGCAAACTCGAGCGCGCCGATGAAGCTGACCTGCAGGATCAGCACCGCTTCCTCGTCGGTTGGCAACGCCGCCCGCAGTCGGCCCAGAATCACGACATTGCCCGGGATTTCGATCATGACGCCGAGCGAGACGCTGACCAAGGTCGGCGTGCCCCAACCGATTTTGGCCATGGGGCCGATCAGAAACGTGCCGTTGTGCGGCGGGAAGATCGCCCGCAAGTCGCTGATGATTCGCGGCGCATTCTCGATGACGTTCGTGGGAAAGAGAATGCTGTTGGCCGCGCCGGTCCGCACGCCTTGGACGAGGGGATCGAGCAGCACGACGCGGTTCAACCCCAAAAGCCCGCCGACTCCTGCCAGCACGAATCCGAACCCAAGCTGAAAGCCGGGATTGAATTCCGCCGTGATGATCGCGAGCAGCGAAAAGCCCGGCTGCCCGCCCGGCATCTTCGTATTGATGAGCCCGATCGCCTTGAGCGAGAGGAAGTTTGAAACCGTCAGTTCGAGCGCGCCGGCATATTCACCCTTCTCAAAGTCGAGATAGAGATAACCGCCGCCCTTGACCATCCCTGCGTCGATTGCGAGGCCGACCCCGTTCGGCGGCTTGAACGCGAAGGCGATATGAGCGGGTCCGAGATTGCCGCCGTTCTTCGGAAACGTGAAAGTCGCAATGATGCCCAGCCGATCCACCGACGCGGTGAGGGGCCCCAAGGCAGCTTTGAAGCCGCCGGAAAGTTCGACGGGAATCGAGCCGTCCGACTGCATAGCCAGTCGCAAATAGAGGGACAGCATCTCGATGGGACCCAACGTCACATGCGAGGGAATCGCGATCTCCAGCGCGGCGCTTCCTTCAAACCGCACGCCGCGACTGGGGCTCCAACGGAGATCGACATCGAAGACGGATTGGAGGTCGATGCCGGACAGGAGCGTCGCGATGAATCCGTCTCCGCTGGCGCCGCTGATCACGAGTTTGCCGCCGTTCAATCCTGTCTTAATCTCGGGGTCGAGCCGGACTTGGGAGGCGGTCGCGTCAAAATGAAGTGCGAGATCGACTCCCGCGCTCGGACGCTGGACTTCCAAGCGTGAACCGCCGGCCACGCCGAGCAGCAAAAACGGCGGCGCGGTCGGACGGCGGGCGAATGACGCGCCGAGCTTCACGTCAACCGCGCCGGTTGGAACATCAAGCGCCACATCCAACGGCGGCTGGATCGTGAGGTCAAGGTCGGTGGAAAAAGCTGCATGGGCATCGAATGTGGCCTGCCAATCCCCGACATCGACCGTCTGTGTTTGATCAATCGCCAGCGGCATCCGGACACTCACGTCCAGGCCGGGAGGATTGAGGCCTGGATCAACCTCGGCGCTGAAACCAAAGGCCTCGATCGCGGCCGGCGAGCCGGGCGGCTGGAGGATCGCGGCCGGGATTCGAAATTGCTCTCGCAAGAGGGTTTGGAGTGCAGTGAACAAGGCGAGGCCGTCGAATCCGGGCGCGCCCCACTGATACACCTCCGTCAAAAGTCCGGACGGGTCGGTGAAGGCCTTGGCCATCCGATCGAAATGAAACGTCTTGCGGGTATACGTCCCATTGAGCGAGCCGGGCGGGCCGCCCTCTTCGTTCACGATTTCGATTCCGCCCGTCGCCAGCAGCACCAGCGCCAGATGAGGGAAGCGCGATTCGAGATATTCGACAAACAACCGATTGAGCAGCCGTTCGGTAAACAGGCCGGCAAAGTTTGCGAGTTCAATTTTCTGCTGCGGCGTCAAGCCGGCGCCGGCGCTTACGGTTTGCAGCGACGTGCCGACATCGCGCGCCGCTTGAGTCAGTGTCCCGATATGCTGGAGCAGTTCAAGGCTTGTTGAGGCAATGGCGGGGCCGTCCTTCTCTTCGATCGCCTTCGCCAGAGCAGCGATCAATTCCGGCATGCTTGCTGCTGCCGTAGCGGTGGTCGCCAATGCGCCGGCCAGCTCCGTTGCGTCCGCCGTGGCATCCGACGACCGAAGCCCGAGCCATTCAAGCAGCGTATCGACCGTGTCGTCCTCCACCCGCTGGGCGAGCGGATCAAACATCCGCGCCAGTTCGCCGGCCAACTGCTCGATGGTACCGAGGGTCTCGCTCATCCTTTCCTCTGGTGGTCGTGCGCCATGGCGGCCAACGGGGTTTCGATCAACGCAAAGACAGCGGATCGATACCGGTCGATTCGGTCGCGCAGCCGCCTGCTCCCGTAGCGGCGCAACTGATCGAAGAAGCGGTCGAGATACTGCCTCTCCGAGGGATCCGCCGGGGCGACATACGCCTCGGGGTCCAGAGCGCCTTGTAACAGCTGCCGAAGAAGGAAGGGACCGGTGGCCCGATGCCACATGGTGGCAATGCGGCGGTTGCTGTTGATCAACCGGCGGACCTCGCTGAAATGGCGGCTGACGGCCGCGGCGACATGCTCGCCTTCCGGAAAAGTCTTGAGTCGGGCTCGGATAATCCGGAGCCACGGCGGGAACTGTTGGGAGCCCGGCTCCGTTTCACCGAAGCCCTCGCGGGTGAATCGATTGATTGGAGAAAAGTGCACAGGGCTGAAGTCGGAGGCTCTGCGTCCGTTCGGGATAGACGCATCCAGATCGGCCGGCGCATGAATGTGCGGCCCTCCGCCGCCGCCTCCGCCACCGCCCGCCTCGGCCCTGACCGCAGCGATGGCTGCTTCAATATTGAGCTTGCCTCCACCCCATGTCGTGTCCCATCCGCCGGCCGGCCTATCTCTGGCCGTGGCTTGCAGATGCCGCACGATGTCCGCTCTCGTGAGCCGCGGATTTTCTTCGAGGAGGAGCGCAATCGCTCCCGTGACATGAGGAGCAGCCATGCTCGTGCCGGTCATATCCTCATAGAGGCAGCAGCAGGCATCGGGGCAACAAGAGCAACAGTTGCCGCGGAGGTTGGCCGCGTCGGCCTTTGCGGAGGTAATCTCCAGGCCGGGGGCCGCAATATCGGGTTTGCGATTGGTCGCCGCCCCTTTGGCGACCGGACCTCGACTCGACGAAGGTTCGATTCCGGTCGAAGGCCAGCAATTGCAGCAACTCGTGCGCGACTGGTGATTGGCGACCGCGATGACTTGGGCGGCGGTTCCCGGAATGCTCAGCGTCGAATCAGAGGTGGCCCGAATTTTGCCGTCCGGTGGGTTTGTCTGAGGCAAAAACCACGTATTGGTGTCGCGCTGGATCCAGCAATGAAACGCCACACCTCCGGCGTTCGGATTGGCCAGATTGAGCTTCCAATCGCCGTTGGGCAGACTCCCTTGGGCGGGATCGTGAATGGTAATCCGAAAGTTATTGTCGCGATCGTGCGCGCCGTTGATCGTCCCATCAATTTCCACTCGCGACCGGCGATTCGCCGCGTCCGCCGGATTGGCGGTGAATGAATGATCCGTTCCATGGTTCACTGTGCCGCTGTTTGTCCCGCTCGGCGCCGTGACCGTGAGGTTAATCGTGCCGGCTCGGTCGTACCAGAGATCCAGAATAGTTCGAGACTCTTGGCCTTCGCCGATCTTGAACTCGATATCGATATTGTTATTCCCTGGCACAGTTCCCTGCACATGGTGCAGCGCGGCTCCCTCATTCCCGGCGGACTTTACGACAATATGGGGTAGATGGAGAAAATCGCCGGTCGCGACGTGCGCGTCGATGGCAAGTTCCACGGTGCTGGTCCCGTCGTGAGATCCGATATTGTC
Organism: Nitrospira sp. Nam80; assembly: GCF_965152575.1. Lineage (NCBI taxonomy): Bacteria > Pseudomonadati > Nitrospirota > Nitrospiria > Nitrospirales > Nitrospiraceae > Nitrospira > Nitrospira sp. Nam80. The sequence goes on along the minus strand of NZ_OZ224216.1, from coordinate 4,657,570 downwards.
ACCCAAGCTGATGTTGATGACCTTGGGCTTATCAATGGCGTCGAGAAAGGTAAAAATATAGTCCAGGGCTTGCACCAACCACTGATTTTCTCCAATCTCCGTCCAGCCTCGATAGTTATACCGCACCATGATGATATCGGCGTTGGGGGCGACGCCGACGTAGGTTTGGGTGACATGACAGCAGGTGGGAGGCCTGCCGTTTCCGGCTGCAATTCCAGCCACGTGGGTCCCGTGCCCATTCCGTTCGTTTCTGGCGTTAACATCCCTGGTCCGGACCGTAGCGTTGCCTCGCAAGGCCTGCGTGATCTGATCCCGGACGTAGACGACGCCGACATTGTTCGGCCCTCTGGTATCTCCGGCTTGAAACGGGAGCATCTGATCCCAAATGGCGAGAATTCTGGACGTGCCGTCGTCTTTGACGAAGCAGCCATGCCGCCAGTCGATGCCGCTGTCGATAATCCCCACGACGATGCCGTCACCTTTGCGCGACGGCGTCCCCGTATGCACGGCAGTCGCGTGAATCTCGGGCAAACTGTAGTTCAATTCCTGGTGCATCCGACGAGGACCTTCGACCTGCACGACATGACCCAAGGCCGCGAGATCTTCCAGACGCTCCACCGGAATCAGCCCGGTGGCAATCTTGTAGCCTTTCGTCGGATGCTCGACCAGACTGTGCTTCTCGAAACCAACGGCAAGAAGATCGTCCAACTTTCCGGTGAATTCGACAATGATCCCGGTGCGCCGTTGCCCCGGACTGTCGGCGTGGTCACCCGGCGCAGCCGTTTTGATGGAACTCCGGGCGGCACGGAGCTTCGAGCGAAGTGCCGGATCAAGTTTCTTATTCATTGGGATCCTCCGTGACCGATCATTGTCCCCAATGAAGGGAGAGAATGAGCACGGCATGGCCTCCTCGCCCATCCCTCGGGACGCGAGGACGGCACGCACTGATTACGTAGTGGAAGAGGATTTGACATCGTTTTTCTTAGAGACGAGTGGATCTCGACGGCGCATGTCCTCCGTCGCGCCACGAAGTCGCGATTCTACCTAACTTGAACAGAGAAGCAAGGGTGTTTTTCGGAGGGAAGAGAAACGCGAGAGAGCGATGCCTTGACTAAACGCCGACGACGCGGAATCCGCTGGCCTTGGAGGCTGTGGCCAGCGCTTCATCATGCGTGGCAATGACAAGGCCCGCATGTCCCCGTTCTCGCCACAGGAGCGCCGTCGCCAGATGAATCGCGTCCAACGTTCCCAGCGCCGTCGGAAGCGGCTGGGCCGCTCGGCTTAGAATCGGCCGTGTGGGATCGACCATTTCCATAGTATCGAGCAGGCGGTACACAGCTTCTCGTCGCACAGCAATTTCGTCATCGCTGAGGCCTTCCAACAACCGAAGGCGATCAAGGGTGCGGAGGCATTCGACCTCTACCAAGGCGGAGACGACCCCGCCTTCAATGGCCGGCCATTCCCGGAGAGCGTTCGACTGACCGAGGACGACTCGCAGAAGAACAGAAGAGTCCAGGTAGGCAATCACCGTTCGCCTTGCCGCTCTTCCAGCAAGAGTTTCACAATATCCACACGCAGACGCAGAGGTGGAGGCAGTGGGACGCGGGCCGGTTTCGGGGAACCAGGCACAGGGATCCTTACCTTGAGAGGGGAGGCGCCATTCTCTTCATACGGGAGTATGCGAGCGATCGGAGTATCCCGGTCGAGCACAGTGAGGCTATGGCCGCTCCTCACCTTCCGAAGATACTCGCTGAGATGAGTTTTGAGTTCAGCTATCCGTACCTTGCGCATGGTCATATGATAGTCACATCTAGTCATGAATACAAGACGTCACCCTAGTCCATCAATCCGAGTGTTGGATCGGGCTGTGCTTTCTTTACGTAGTGGAAGAGGAAAAGATATGAAGTCGCGGTTCTACTAACTTGAACGGAGAAGCAAGGAGGTTTTTTTAGTGAAACGGATTGGTGCTTTTATCGACGGCTCTCGCGCGTCCGAACACCCCTCAGCCTCGGTCATCACGTTCCGTGACCAAATATTGGACGAAGTTCCGTCAGACATGCACCGAAGACCGCCGGGGTGACAGGACTCGTCGCGCTGCTCCTGCGCCATGCCGGCATTGCACCCGTGATCGAAAATCGGCGCCAGCATGAGTCCGAATATCGTAACCAGCAGCCGGCACGAGTAATGACGGCTTCGCCACCGGTTTCTAATTGCCCCGCCCATTGATGTAGGGCGGTCGCAAGTCACTGTCCGACCATGCACGTACTTGAGCGGCGATGTCGGCCCATCGAAGGCGTCTACGTTCCGGCGCTCATGGATGTGTTTGAGTCGGAGTGTAGTTCCGCCGAATCATACGCCTCAAATCGAACGAGGCCAGCGTTCACATGCCTCGGTCAGACGGCAGGAATGTTGCCACGCGACTATATAGCGCTCGTGCCCGTACGCAGGAGTGAGAGGCGCCATGAAGAGGCAAATCGGGCGGTGGGCGGGATACGAGTAGGTCGTAGAGTCTGTATCGGCTACGGCCGGGGCTCGAGCTCGATCAGTCCCTTGCGAATGGCCAAGATGGCTGCTTGCGTGCGGTCGTAAACTTGCAGCTTGTGGAAGATGTTCCGCACGTGGTTCTTGACCGTCTTCTCGCTCAGGTCGAGGCTGTTGGCAATTTCCTTGTTGGTCTTCCCGTCGGCGACGAGCCGCAGCACGGTGATTTCGCGTTCCGTCAGATCATGTTCGACCCAGGCCGGCTTCTTTCCCTTCTTCTGGGCCATCAAAGAAAATTCAGCGAGAATCTTACTCGCGACGGACGGATGGATCAACGACTCGCCCCGATAGATCGCGCGGATGGCGGCGACGATTTGCGACGATTCCGAATCCTTGAGCAGGTAGCCGGTGGCGCCCGCGCGGACGAGATCGAATATGTATTGTTGTTCTTCGTACATGGTCAGGGCCACGATGCCGATGTGGGGAAATTCGCGTTTGATCTGACGGGTGGCTTCCACCCCGCCCATTCGCGGCATGCTGACGTCCATGAGCACGACATCCGGCATGAGCGTCCGGGTCTTCTCGACGGCTTCCGCGCCGTCCTGCGCCTCGCCGATGACATTGATGTCTTCTTTGGTCCGGAGAATCGCGGCCAATCCCTCCCGGACCACGCGATGGTCGTCGGCGATGAGCACCTTAATTTTTTCCATTTCGAAACGCCTCCTTGTCGGATAAAGGAATACGAAGCACGATCTTGGTGCCGCGCCCCTTCTTTGAATCGATCGTGGCCTCGCCGCCGACCAATCGCGCCCGTTCCAGAATGCCTCTGATCCCGAAGTGATCCCACTTTTCCGGATCGCGCAAGATCGCTTCCATATCGAAGCCGATCCCGTCATCGGTGATCGTCAGCTGCAACAAGCGCGTGCCGATTTCCAGGCGAACCGCCACCCGCTTGGCCTTGGCATGTTTGTGCACGTTGCTCAACGCTTCCTGCACGATGCGGAAGAGAAAAATCTTGGTGCGGGGGAAAAGATTGTTCTCGTCGCCCGACGCCGAAAACTCGGTCTTCATGTGCGACTCGGTTTCGAACGACCGGAGATAATTGGTCAGCGCCGGGATCAACTCCATTTTGTCGTACTGGAGCGGCCGCAGGTTGAAGATGACCTGGCGCGCTTCCTGGATGGCGAGCTTGAGTTGAGCCTTGGATTCTCGAAGGGTCGCGAGGCTCGATTTCGGGTCCTTGCGCACCAATGTCTGGCACAACTCCAGTTTGAAATTCACCCCGGCGAGGCTCTGGACGAGCCCGTCGTGGATTTCACAGGCGATTCTGGTCCGCTCTTCGGTGACCGCGGCTCCCGTCTCTTTCACATAGAGCCGATACAGCGATTGATATTTGTTCAACGTCTTTTCAATCTCGGCCGTAGCGCGGATGCGGGCCTCGATCAATTGCCACATGAATTTGGCGCTGGCGCCGCCGATGACCGTCACGCCCATGCGGTGGAAGCTTTCCAGTCGGTCTCCGACCTCGGTATTGCCGGACACGTCGATCACGAGATCCAGCCGCTCGAGATTCAACAGCAGCCGATAATCGGCGGTGACAGGGATTTGGAGACGTTTGGCAAGGGCGAGTCCCGGCGCGTGTGGATTGATCTCCGCCACGCCGACGATGCGCACCAACGGGTCCGTGGCGAAAATTTCGATCAACGCGGTGCCGCCGTGCCCGGCGCCGATAATGGCCACGTGGGTGGCGCCGGGCGGCCGGCGCTTCGCCCGCGCCGCCGGTTTGCGTTTAGGTGTCGATCGAGTGACGGCCATGAGTGATGACTTATCGGAATCGCAGGCTTGATGCGTCATCCATCCTATCAGAATAGGGGGGAATGAAGGCAGGGTTAGCCCGCATTATTCATGAGCGCTTCTGTTGCAATTGCGAATTTGAGATGGTCAGCGAGGAAGAACACAATGGCGTCTACTCTCGCGCAAGATCAATCAGATCGCGCAGCCTCCACGCGCTCGTCTCACCACGCGACTGCGCAATTTCGCGACGAAGCGCCATAAATAATGCGGGCCTGAAAGCGAAATGCGCGCTATCGTTCGCGCCGTTGCTGCGCGAGCGCCTTGATTTCGTCCATGAATTGATCGATGTCTTTGAACTCACGATAGACGGAGGCAAAGCGCACGTAAGCGACCTGGTCCAATTGGGAGAGTTCTTTCATGACTTCTTCCCCGACGAGGGGGCTGGCGATCTCGGTTTCGCCCAATTCCTGGAGCCGCTTCTCGATGCGATCGGCCACGGCCTCAATCGTGGCCATGCTGATCGGCCGTTTCTCGCAAGCCTTCTTCAGCCCGGACACGATCTTTGAACGGTCAAACGGTTCGCGCCGCCCGTCCTTTTTCACGACGGCCGGCATGGTTTCCTCGACCCGCTCGTAGGTGGTGAAGCGTCGCTTGCAGGACAGGCATTCCCGGCGACGGCGGATCACCTCGCCTTCTTTCGCCATCCGCGAGTCGACTACCTTATCCTCAACATCGTCGCAGAAGGGACACTTCACCTGGCGTCATCCCTGATCAAGAGGGAGGGGCGTCGTAGGCATGAAAGATGGGGAATCGGCCGCATAGCGCCTTGGCTTCGGCGCGCACGGCGTCCAGTGTCGCCTGATCCTGTCGCTGCTGCAACACGCGATCGATCAAGGACACGACTTCCCGCATTTCCGGTTCACGCATGCCGCGTGTCGAGACAATCGGGCTGCCCAACCGGATGCCGCTGGCGACGGCCGGAGGCTTCTCGTCGTAGGGCACCGCATTCTTGTTCACGATGATGCCGGCCGCATCCAGCGCGGTCTCGGCTTCTTTACCGGTCACGCCTTTGTTCGTAAGATTCACCAGCATCAGATGGGTGTCGGTGCCGCCGGACACGATGTGATAGCCGCGGTCCACGAGCCCTTGCGCCAGGGCGCGCGCATTGGCGATCACCTGTTGCTGGTACCGTTTGAACGAGGGAGCAAGCGCTTCCTTCAACGCCACGGCTTTGGCGGCGATGACATGCATCAGCGGACCGCCTTGCAGCCCGGGGAAAATGATCTTATCGACCGCCTTGGCATGCTCCGCCTTGCACATGACGATGCCGCCGCGCGGCCCGCGGAGCGTCTTGTGAGTCGTGGTGGTGACAAAATCGGCATAGGGCACGGGGTTGGGGTGCAGTCCCGCGGCGATAAGTCCCGCGATGTGGGCAATATCGACCATGAGATACGCGCCGACCGACTTGGCGATCTCTTGAAATTTGGGAAAATCCAAGGTACGGGCATAGGCGCTGGCGCCCACTACGAGCATGCGCGGGCGGCTCTCTTCGGCGATGCGTTGAACCGCCGCATAATCGACGAGGCCGGTCTGTCGATCCACTCCGTAGGAAAAGGCGCGGAAAATCATGCCTGAAAAATTGACGCGGCTGCCGTGGGTCAGATGTCCGCCCTGTGCCAAGTCCATGCCGAGGATGGTATCGCCCGGCTTAAGGACTGACAGATAGGCGGCCATGTTGGCTTGCGACCCCGAATGGGGTTGGACATTCACATGCTCGGCGCCGAAGATCTCTTTCGTCCGCTGGATCGCCAGCTCTTCCACCCGGTCCACATATTGGCAGCCGCCGTAATACCGCTTGCCCGGGTAGCCCTCGGCATATTTATTGGTCATGAGGCAGCCTTGAGCCGCGAGCACCGCGGGGCTGGCGAAGTTCTCCGATGCGATCAGCAGCAGTTTTTCCCGCTGGCGCTGCTCCTCCGCTGTGATGGCGGCAAAGACATCGGGATCGGTGGCTTTGAGAGCATCCAAGGTGCCGATGATATCTTGCATGAATCCTCCGGTCGACTGGCAGGATGGTGGAAAAGCGTCTACTTTACCCCCCCGGCCCTTGTGAATTTATCTCACCCTGCCACCCGCCGATTGCTGCGCAATCGATAACCCGAGACGCACATTTGGCCAGGCTTCGTTCTCGCTCCGCGCTTATTCCGCAGCCGGCGCTTCTGGCTCCTGCTTCTTGACGACATGCACTGAAATCGAAGCCGCCACGTCGCGTGGCAGTTTCACCGCAATGGCAAAGGTGCCCAGTTCCTTAATCGGCTGAGGCAACTGGATCTTCCGGCGATCCACCGTGAATCCCTGTTCGGCCAATCCTTCGGCAATGTCCTTGGCCGTCACCGATCCGAAGAGCTTGTCATCTTTGCCGACCTGCATCGGCATGGTAAGGGACACCGTCGACACTTTCTTGGCGAACGCCTCGATCTCGAACCGTTCTTTCTTGGCCTTCTCGGCGGTCACACGCTTGGCATGCTCGAATTCTTTAATGTTCCGGTTATTGGCCTCCACGGCCTTGTTGCGGGGAAGCAAGTAGTTTCGCGCAAATCCAGGGGACACATCGAGCAGGTCCCCGAGATTGCCGACGCCTTCGAGCGTCTCCTGGAGAATCACCTTCATACTGCAACTCCTTCTGTTGGAAAGAAAAAGAGAATACTGGGGGGGCGGCGAAAAGTCAATGAATTGTCGGCTGGACAGGTCCCTTCGCGGATCATTAAGATACCGGTTCTTTTGAGAAGGAATGCACAATAGATGCGAGCCCAATGATGCCGGGCGGCCAGGAGCTGAATCATTTCCCGGAAACCGTCCGGGACTTTAGTGAACAGACGGCGTCCCGCCTAGAGCGGGAGGCGCAGCGTTACGCCGGACAGTCCGTGGATCGACCGATTGCGGTCTCCGGTGGTCGGTTGGTCGAGCAGGTGGGGACGTTGCAAATCTATGAATGGAACCTGCCGGCTGGAACCATTCTGGCGCCCGATATTCCCGTGACGGTGATTCCGCCCGATGAAGGGGAGTCGACCGAGGGATTTGTATTGGCGCAGGATGGCGAGCAGGTGCTGGTGCAAACGTTCGATCCACTGGGCGATACCCCTTCCATTGCCACGTTGGTTCCGGATGCCGCGGGCTTTTTATCGCTGGCTGCAGAACGGCATGGGGACATGGCGAAAATGGGCGAGCGCTACACGTTAGGTCCTGCCGAGCGACTGCTACCCTTGTTCGAGACGGCGGAAAGGGGTGATTCTTCGACCATTCAAGTCCTTAGCTCCACCTCGGTGCTGACCATGTTCTGGCAGGAGGATGCAGCTGGGCGGCGGCAAAAATTAGCTACGACGGCTTTGGAACTGATCCGCGGCAACAAGCGCATTCTACTGATCAGCCCCGATCACCATTCCGCCGATCTGTTGACCGGTCTGGTTGCCCGAGCCATGAAAGGCGCCGGGCTTTCCTTCCGAAGTTGGCTGACCCGCTACGAAATGGCCGTGGCCAAGGACGCGGCCGGCATGGCCTTGCAGGAATTGGGGTTCGAGGCGCAGATGCATCAATTCTATGCGAAATCGCGCGCCGACAAGGCTAGTCTGAGAAGGAAGTATGAACGGTTTCGCGAATTGACGCCCTTGCTGTCCTACAAGGCGCAGAAGCAGCGAGACCTCGATGAAGTGCGCTTGCTGGAATGGCGGCTGCTGACCCAATTGAGTGAGCTGCAAGGCAGGATCAAAGAGATTGAGACGACCCTGACCGACTACGAGAAGATCCCCCTCTGGAAGCGATTGACCATGCAGGCGGTCGGGAAGAATGTGGAGACCTTACGGGAGTATCGCCTGATTCACGAAGGCCAAATCGACGGATTGAGGCGTGAACTTGATGTGGCCAAGAGCCGGATCGATGAGCTGGTTCCGGAAGCCGCCGTGCCGAAAGATATGAAGCCCGAGTTTCAGGAACTGAAGGAAGAGATCCAGCGGCTAGGGGGGACGAGAAAGATCCGCGAGCTACTTGCGGCCGAGGAAGATACCAACCGCCAGGCCTTTGTACAGAATCGCCGGCTGCTGATCACGACGGCCGGCCGGGTCCTTACGGATCCCTTGTTCAAGCGGGTCCGTTTTGATGTCCTTATCGTGGATGAAGCTCCCCGCGTCCCGAGTTCCTTTCTCGTTGCGGCGGCGGGGATTGCGCGCGAGCGAATCATTCTGAGCGGAGACGTCCGGGAGATTCGATCGGATGGGCCTTGGTCCCGCGCTCATGCATTAGTGCCGGCTGGGAATTCTGTTTCTTGACCGACTCCCTCATGATCGGCGATAATCCCCAACTCTTGTCTTTCAACATCGTGCTCATGCCGAAGTGGCGGAACTGGCAGACGCGCACGGCTCAGGACCGTGTGGGAGCAATCCCTTCCGGGTTCAACTCCCGGCTTCGGCACCAACTCTCCTAGACTGTAGCAATTCCAGAGACTTGAGAAGTGGCGGTGTGACGACGTGTTATTAGGGTGTTCAACCGTGACATGGCGTCGTCGAGTTTGTCGGGGTGAATCGTCCGATAGCGGAGGAACATTTCCACTGAAGAGTGACCCACGATCTTCATGATGGTTTCGGTAGGGACACCGGCGTCCGCGAGATTCGTGACCGCACAGTGTCGCAGATCGTGGAAGACAAAATTTTCGATCTGCTGCTCCTGACAGAGCTGCCTGACAATTCGATAGGTGTGATTCAGCTTCTTCCCCCCCTTCTGGAACACCAGCCCTTGGATGCGCGTAATTCCTTCCAGGTGGCGAAGTCGGCCCAATTCCCGCCGCAGGGTCGGGGTGAGCGGAACGGTTCGTTCCTGGCCCGTCTTGGTCAATTCCTTGGGCAAGAAAATGCGCCCTCGCTCCAAGTCCACGCGATCCCACGTCAGCGTAAGGATCTCCTCTAAGCGCATACCAGTATGGTAGCCAGTCAACAGGACAGGCTTGAACCAGGCTGGCGCTGCCTTATACAACCGCGTCCATTCCTCCGGCGCTAACACGCGATCCCGCGCATTCTTCGGCTTTGGCGCTGCCACCAGACAGGCCACATTGCGCGTAACAAAGTCGCGTTTCATCGCATGCTTCAGTATGTGCTTGAGAATGTTATGATCGATATTCACCGTCGCGGTTGCGCGCCCCGCCCCACGTTCCCGCCGAAACTGCTCGACATCCTGCACAGAAAGGTCAACCAAGAGTGTCCCCTCGCCGAAGAACGGGATGAGGACCTGATCTATCCGCTGACAGCGCTCCCGATAACTCCGCAGGCCCCTGACCTCTTCGATGTGCTTGTACTCCGCAGCCCATTGTCCGAATGTTCTGACCGACAACGCGATCCGCCCGCTTGGGATGGTGCAAGACAACAGCTTGGCCTTCAAAATCGCCTCGTGATTCTTGGCCACATGCTTATTCAGACATCCGACTCGCCACCGTTTCAATTTCCCGGCACCCGGTGGAGCGAGCGTCAAGACCTTCCCGTCGTCCACAACCCGAAACTCGACGTAATAGCTATCCTTTCGTTTGGTGAGTCCCATAGGACTGACCTCCTTTCCGTGGCTTCGCGGCCACGCCAACCAATTGATTAAGTGTGATACCTAGAGCGCCACACACCTTGATGAGGGTAGAGAGCTGCGGGTCCAATTTTCCGGCCTCCAGCTTATAGAGGGACATGTGATGGATACCGCTCTTCGCCGCTAATTGCCTGAGACTAATCCCCCGTCGCTCTCGCCATTCCTTCAAGCGTGTTTGCATCGCCATTAGTAACCTTTTAGGTATACATTATTCAAGTGGCCTGCATCGCATCGGCAGGACAGTATTCTTGTCAATCCAGGCATCGAGCATGACCAAATCAAACTTAGTGAGTCGCCCCACCTTCACAAATGGAATCCGTCGCTGACTCACCATCGTGTAGAGGGTATGAATCGAGAGGCCTGTGTACTCTGCCACCTCAGCGACAGAATAGAGCCGCTTCATAATCTTGTGGGTCATATCGGATTGGCTCATAGGAGTCTCACAAGTTCCGCAACACCCTCGTCGCTCGTCTACCTACTATCTACATACCTACACTTGAACCAGGCGGAGTGTAGGTAGTAGGTGTTCATTCATGTATCCAAAGCAGGATCAAACAATCTATAGGCCTTCAATAAAGGGTAACTGTAGGTAGTAGGGGTGTTTTTAATCATGTATCCACATTGGAGTCATGTAATCTAAAGGCCTTCTCCGATCTTCTTTTCCCTTCTCTCATCGTCTCAATGATCTTCCCTTCCCTGACCAAATCCTGAAATACCGGGTTAAATACCTTTGCCTCAGCATTCCCCCCCTGTTGGAGTTCTCGTTTGGTACGGAGTCGTCCACCGCTAAGGTTACGAACAATTTCTTTCTCGCAGCGCTCCATCGGTGTTTTTTTCGGCTGTGTGAGGTGTGTGCATACCTTAGCCGCCTGGGCTTTGAAGTAATCAATGAGGGCTATGGCTGATTCAATAGATTCCACCCCTATGACCCCTGTGTCAGGGTTCGAAGAGACCGCGTGAATTAGAGCAAGACGTCCACAATACCCAATTAATTTTGAATAGAATCCTCTGAGGATGGGGGGGACAGAAGGACTTTCACTCTCCATGTGGAGAGCATTAAAAAACTCCATGAATCGGTGGCGAGCATCCGAGGAGAGATCCAGGCAGACAGGACCCCGTGTTCCTGTGTCGGCATTCGTCTCCTGCTCCAGTGAGTACAATGTTTGAATGAGCTGGTCGTACTCATCCTGTGCCTGCTGTGAAACCGTCTGGTCAGTCCATCGGACGGGCATAGGATCTGGAAAGGCAAATAGAAGTCTTTGTATAAATCCATCTTCCCGCCCATGTTCTTCAGATAGGTCCGAGAGCATCCCTGGAGGAATGTTACCTACTACCGACAGAAAGGGTGACTCAATGAGTATGGAGTCACGGCCTAAACGGTCAACTGAAGTGGATTGGCCGCTCCAAGTCGAAAGGTAGAAGTGACGGTCCGCACCCTTGCCAGACCTATATTGATTCTGCGATTTAACCCACGCGGATAACTCATCGTGTATCATAAGGAGTCCGCGCGGATTCTCTGTTAAAAGTAGGCCTAGGCATTCAACGGTTGCGTCAGTGGTCCATGTACGCGGCATAGCAGGAGGAATTGGCTTCTCTCCTCCTTTCTTCTTTCTCCATTCTGCGAGATCTACCTGATATTGTTTCCGCACACCCTCAAAACTGCGCTGCTCTTTGGCCTGACGTTGGTGTATAGGAAAAACGGCGGCCCCCAAGGCCTGCGTTTTCCCAGAACCGGTAGCAGCCACAATAGCCCCATACAGAGCGGAGGATTCAGTCCAGCCATTTTTTAGACGGATTACTGTACTGCGGCCGATCGCCGTACCTGCGGCGACAAGAACGGGCAATGCAACGAGATCGACAGGAACGGATAAAGCCTGAGCGGTTTCCTCGACAATGGCACGGAGGGAAAGCGGAAGGGCGTTTAGAGGACACTCGTTCATGGCTATTCCCACCTCTTCTTGCCGGCTGGAAGTGAATCACTTAATGACTCCTTTCGCTCGACTGGGCGTCTCAGCATTGCGATAGCCCAGGCATTTTCTCCAAAATGCATCTGTATTAATTCCCAGCCCTCCTCCACGAGCTGGTTGAGCAACATCGCACTATGCTGAATTTGTTCAGCAGCCTCATCGATCCCACGAGGCAGATGGAGCGGTTCGAATCGGTATTCCCAGACAGGAGGGGGGTAAGGTTGAATGGGACTAGGCGGACATGTTATTCTGAGAGCCACAACTTTCTCCTTTCCTCTAGCCGCTATCGAGTCTCATCCCTCGGTGGCGGCTTCTTAGTTATGGGCGTTTCCACCCTGCATCTTGGTTTGTTGCAGATAGCTCGCCTTAGGCAACGGGCACGCTGTCATTATTGGAGCGCTGTTCCAATCTTCGGATTGTGTCCCGAGACACGCTCAGGGCTGCCAAATAGCACGCGGCGGATTGCGGCCAAGTCTTCATCCGTGTAGCGCCGGTGTCCATTCAAGTCCCGGTGGTCAGCAATCAGACCGCGTTGTTCAAACTTCCGAAGCAAGTCTTTCGACACGCCAAGTACTTTGGCGACTTGTCCGATTCGCATATATTCCTCCTCGTGCGGTTACTACCAGGCACCTTCAGAAACTATGGGTAGCGTATATGAAGACCAGGAAGTAGAACCGGCGGAACTCAGTAGGATTTATCGGGGGAGGTTTTGTCAGTCGAGCCAGTGATGTCCCAAGCTAGAACTACATCAATGAGCGGTGGATTTGATGCGATACCAGCGGCGCTCGATCGCTTCCACGCCAGTTCTCTCATTAAAGAACAATCTGAGTATTTGCTGAACGCACCGAGACCCGTCCCGAACCGTGCGTTCGTTCTGAGTGAATAGTTTAACGATATGACCGGTCAAATCCTCATTTAAGTTGTCACGATCCCGGCCCCCTGGCCCTTTTACCGCAAAGACAGGCGGTAGACTGGGCGCGCACAAATTGCCTAACGGTGAGACAAGTGCATCGTCCGGTAATCCTCTCTTCAGATCAGCTAGTCTTGTTTTCAAAAGCCTAGAAACAGATCCTGCTTGTTCTATAAGCTTGATTTGCTCCAACCGAGACCAAAAAGATTCACACTCACTACGTGTTCGGCCGTGCGGACATGGTTCATCGCTTGTACGAAAGGTAGGCTGTAGGTCCTCAATGATCGGATGGCGCAACTTCAATAGCTCTATGGCACGCCTGGCGCGTTGTACTTTTACGCGATATGCTTGCTGCCTTAGACTCTTGTCTCGGGCAAGTGATAGACCTGCCTCGCTTGCGTGCCACCGAAGCGCAAAGTAAATGCGCTGTAAAATCCAAGTATAAGCATCAGTTTGTGATGACACATCTCGGACAGTCATATCTGTGAGTTGGCGTCTAAGGGTCGGGTAATAGTTATCACGTTCTTCAGCGAAACGATTACCGATGGAATTTCGAAGCTCTCTTTCAATTTCTTGGCGAAGCTCATTGGCAGAACTCATGTGGATCTTAGTGGCAACTTTCCGTGTGCCATTCAATTTCTATGTCGATATACTTGGAGGGTAAAGCTCATCAATCGCCTGGTCGGTAACTGGCCAGCTTCAAAGCGCGTCTACAGGCGGCAGGGAGAGACAATAATGACGATTCATTCTTTCTCGCCATTCCGCCCAATCCGCTAAAACGGCTTGTTTATCGGGCGGAGGCGAAGTACTTAGTGTTCGATTCTCCGAAACATCAATACCCTCGCATTCCCATAGCCCGTACACACATCTCCAATATTCGTCGGGCGTAAATAGCGTTGCAGCGGTGTAGGCTTGCCTGCGCTGGATTGGCCACGGCGCTAGAGGGTCCACCTCGTAGAGACTCCACTTTTCCTGACCTTTTGACTGGTAATACGCACGCACCTCGCTTTCGGACGCGAGATCATCCCCCGTGAGCGAATGTAAGAGCTGATCGTAAAGTCCGTCCTTGAGTGAGCCGTTGAATGATGGCTTGTCGGGTTTCTGGCGAGACTTCTCCGATGGCATTGAGTACCTCCTGCTGGAATTCAGCGGCGGCCTGGAAGTCATAGAGTGAGCGTAGGACTTCCAGTTGGAAGCCGAGCTGCTTGCGTACTTCACTAGACAGTTCGACGATGACACGCTGAAGGCCCTTGCGGTCTCCCTCTTCGCGTCTGGCTTCACGGGTCGCCCATTCAAGTTCTTGTCGGATCGTGCGGTTGATGTCATTCAACTGCCGCACGACATCAAGCCCATAGTTGGCCACCTCTTTGGCGCGTTCCATTCCGACGTGCCGGGTCAGATTGATGTTAAGTCTCTTGACACACTTCGACACCGCTGCGCCGCTGACGCCGAAGTAATCGGCTGCCTGCCGTTGACTGTACCCTTCATTCACAAGCAAGTGATGCAGGATTTTCTGATCGATCTTCGAGGGCCGGGCGGTCTCCATATCGCTAACCTCTCAGTAACTGAACTACTCTAACATAGTGAATTCAGACTTCAAGGCCCTTTTCTCGGTTAAGTGCACGGTTGCACGATAACCAGCACAAGCACATAATGGTAGAGGCTTAGGCCACCCTGAAGACACCTCGATGTGAAGGGGGTATAGGGAACAGGGCGAGGGATCAAGCCGTTGGTTAGTCAGCAACCAGTGCGCCTTAGTCAGATGATGCGTAAAGTGAGCTACTGTTATGTATTACACATGATATGTATTGTACGCATGATCAGTATGATTCACATAAGGAGTATCATGTGTTGTATGTGTCATCCTCTAAACCTGGGAGTTGTTAGTCAAGATACCTAGGGAGGGGCCGCATGAGACGACACAGACCTGTCATTGCTGGCGTCCTGCTGGGGGTCCTGGCCGGGTGCGCCTCAACCCCGCCGTTTGAGTACGATGAGTCGAAGGACCTATACTATGGGAAGCCTGGCTATTTTGCGAGTCAGGAGGAGTGCATTGCGCGGTATCAGCAGATCATGGGCCAACAGGCGCCGTTCGTGCCCTACCTTGTGTGCAAAACGCCCGAGGCGTTGGCAGAGGGCAATCGGCTCAATCGTCTCGCGGAGCAGAAGCGGTACGAGAACGCGATGAAGGGTAAGGGATTTTGGGCGTGGTTTTTTGATCTGCATCGGGGAGGTGGCGCGTCCCCGCCGCCTCGACCGACGTTCGGGATGACGTCGACCGGCGGGACCTGGCAGGATCTGGGTGGGGGGATGATTCAGGTGCAGCCATCAGTGATCGAGCGGAGTCAGGGGGCGAAGTCCACGATCATTATGGAGCGATAACATGGAAGAAGCCCTCGCCTACATTTTCAACCCATTCGCGATCTACACGTACACCGCGGCGGTCGTGATGTGCCAGCTCTCGATGTGGTTGGTGGCGTGGTCTGCGCGGGTCCCTCGGGAGTGTAGGACGATTGAGCGCATGGCATTCCCCGCTTGAGCCTTTTCGGTCTCCTTCAGGAATTCCCTGGCCTTCCGCTCTGCCCGAATAATTGTACTGCGGGCATTCCGGGCTGCGCTGATCTGGATAAAAGTCATCAGTTCACCTACTGGTTGTCAGTGCACCATCCGGCCTTCGCATTCCCGTCATAATTCCGGGCGAGTCCCGCCTCAACCATCGCATCAGCCAAGTCCATGCCGTCGGCGATGATCAGGGCGAGGACGCGGAAGTACTTATCTCGCGCGACAAATTCCACGTTGATCTCCTGAGCGGCTTGTAGCCGGGCATTTAAGAACGCTTTGGCTTGCTTCGCCAGGGCCCGCTCCTCCTCGCACTTGCCCTTCATCTCTGGCGTATCGATGCCGACCAAGCGTAGACCGAGCTTGTCGCCGAAGATCGACGGCAGGCCGGGAATGGAAATCGTGCAGGTGTCGCCATCGTAACAGCCGTGGATGATGCCCGGACCGGCAGTGGTTGAAATGTGCGGGAATGCGGCGGAGGCGGAGGGAGTTGGGGTATAGGACGCCGCACAGAGCCAAACGAGCAAGGCGGCATGTCTCATTGTCCGCCCCCTTATTCAGAAGGATCAATTGCCATGAAGTGGAACGGATTGTTCAAATCTAGACCAAAAATACATTGTCCGTCTGAACTACGGACGCCAAGCATTCCCTGCGCGAGGTTTGGCACATAAGTGAGGTTCCACCCTTTGGGCAATAGATCCAAGCGGGTGACAGAATGCTCGCCTTCGTTCGTATATACGTAAACAAGATCAAAAAGCCCATGTTCTTCTCCGCCATTCAGCAGAATATGAAACGCATGAAAGCCTTCTTCTCGCTTATGAGCTATTTCCTCGTGAGAGATATGCGCCACGAAGGCAAACTGCACCATTATTTGGCACCTGAGAAATTGCGCTTGCTTGCTTTCCCAAGGATGTTGTTTCAATTTGTCCTGTAACTTTTCGACATTGTTTCGAGCCTCGAATGCCACCCCCTTCCAAAGTGACGACACCGATAGTTCTGCGAATGAATCTGCTGCCGTAATAGTTATACACAAAACCGTAAAAACCGTCAGTCGCCCGAACATGAATCCATCCTATATTTGTTCAGCGTCTCATCTTCCCTTCGGCAGCAGTCCCTTCTTCTCTAGGTCGTGTACATGATCCTGTAGCAACTCGGCAACATACGCCGTAAGCGACTTGTGCTCCAATGCCGCCGCGGCTTTTAGCTTCGCCACTACGTCCTTGGACATATTTCGAAGATTGAGAACCGTGTAGTCGTCCGCTTTCTTCATACGGCAGTAAGTGTAGCGGTAATAGTAGACGGAGTCAAATAGCACTTGACACCGTAATGTGTAAGAACTACAGTTGTAGTCACGCATACAATTTCGCCATGGGTACTCTATGCAAATGGCGGAGACTCAACATCCAGCTACTAGGAGCGCTTAAAGCCAGACTGCATGGATTGAAGGCGCAAGGCAGGTCGGCGGCCCGGCCTGATCCTGCATCTGCTCACACAATACTTCAACGCCCCGAAGGGGCAGAAAGGACGGTGAGTCATGAAGAAGATGGCACGCTGTTGTACGGAACGGGCGGCTACACGGATGGCCACCCTAACGGAGGCCGAGAAATTTGACTGTCTCGTGAATGAACTGGTGGATGAGTATTTAGCGACCGGCCTATCGGTCTCGGACGCCGAGGCGCGGCTACTGGACAAGGCTGTGCGCGATCTCGAATCCAACAATCCCGACCTCTACCGGAAGGCTTGTCGGTACGCGGCCGTGCACGGGATCACCGTCGCAGATTTTGTTAGCAGGTGGGTCGCGGATGAGCGCTGGCGCGTGGAACAGCGCGCACAGTATGAACTCGATCGATTGCGATGGAGTTGATTCTTTCTACAGCGTGAGAAGGGGCGCGCCCCATGAACTGTAAACAATTCCGCCGTCCGGCAAACGGTCACGCGCGCATGCGGAACGGCCTCGGGAGCCGGGGCTATCGGTTGCAATCGAAGCTCGGCCCAGTCATCTCCTTACAGCGCCTGGAAGTCCTGTTGGCACAGGCGCGGCAGCGACCCGCGAAGGCGGGCTAGGACTCGCTCAACGACGATTTCAAGGAGGACCCCATGCTGAAATTGGTCACCCCATCGACTGAACCGCTCCCCGAAGGCCTTAACATCGACCTGCCGCCTGTGATTCTGGCCGAACTGAACACCCGCGCTCGGATGGCTGGTGAGCCCGTCGAGACCTATGCCGGGTATGTGGCCGAGTGCCTGGCCGGCCATCGCTTCCCGAAGATTGGCGATACCTGGCTCCGCGACTACTGCCGGACACACTACACGATTAAGGAAGTAGTCGAACTCTATAAGCGGCATCATCTGACCACGCTCAATGGCCCGCATTCGACCTTGTGCTGCATCTCTAAATACTTTCCGGCGCTGTATCCGCTGAAGCTCAGTGAACTCACCCGCCAGGGCGTCACTCAGTGGTATTTTGAGATCGCCAACCGGAGCCGCGCGCAAGCGACGAAGAGTCTGACCACGCTGCGGGCTCTGTATAACAAGGCGACGGAGTGGGAACTCTACGACGGCAAGAATCCCTCAGCGGGTATTAAGAAGTTTCGTAAATTTGCCCGCACCCGGTTTATCCAGCCTGGCGAGGAAATGAAGCGCCTCTTGGACTCGCTGATGACGGAGCCGGATGTCATTCAGGCGTATTTCTTGACGTGTTTACTCTGTGGCTGTCGCGGTGGCGAGGCGCGGAGCATGCGCTGGGCGGATCTCGACTTCACGAAGAATCTTTGGCACAAGCCCATGACGAAAAATGGGACGCCCCATACGATCCCGCTGCCGGATGAGGTTGCCGGCCGCCTCAAGGCGCTTCCCAGGTGTGGGCCGTATGTGTTTAGCGGCTCCGGACGTGGCGAATACCCGTGGCCCATTGAGACCGCGACCCTCTACTGGCGACGTATTCGGACCCGTGCTGGCTTGGCGGATGTGACCATCCATGATCTCCGCCGCACGTGGGCCAGTTGGGCCGCGATGGATGGAGAGAATCTCTCAGTGATCGCGGCCGTGCTCAATCATAGCGATATCAAACAGACGCAGATCTATGCTCGCCTCAATGCCGCCCCCGCATACAAAGCGATTGCGAAACAGGCTGCGGCAATTATGGCATCTGAAGGAACCGCCGAGCAGGCGGCCGCTATGTCTGCCCAGCCGCCTCCTGATCCATTTGGGCCTGCTGAGTCTTCTATCAGCCGCACGATCCTCCGGACCGGCATCACCTCCACTAGGCGCCCTCATCTCACTGCCCCTTCGTCGGAAAAGCAATACACCGATGAGCGAGATGAGATGGATTGGCCCGGCTGACCTATGGCATCGAACCAGAAGACGCTCGACTCGCCCCCGTCCTCGAAGTGTTCAACGAATGATGCGGCTTTTTATGTTCATGACTGGACGGCCTTCGAGTTCCTAATGAGGATGTGCCAGGACTGTGGGATTTCCTTGCTAGAGGAAAGGGAACGGCAAACTTCTGGTGATTAACCAACCATATGACATGACGACCCTATAACCATTAGGGTAGCTGGCTTGAGACCGTCGCCCAGTTACTTGAATGGCGCTTCCTTCCCTTACCACTCAGGCCCTGTTGAAAACATACCAAGTACACTTCTTGGACAAGAAAACGGTAGTCCACACCAGGTATATTCATGCTGCTTCCAGGACGCACGGTCAGGCCCCTGCGTCGGATCCTTTACGTGGGTGAAATAACGGTATAAAATCCCTCCCCTATAAATTCCGGCCGAGTCCTCGAAAGGCTTGTACAGATGAGGACCCTTTCCGAAGGTGGTCAATCACCCAGCGTGGTCCAGCTCAGCTTCAGATGGTTAGCCATGGGCTTGAGCTTCATCGGTTTAGCGGCCGCATTCCTAACCACAGTCTCGGAAGCGGTGAATGCCTCCGAAATTCAGACCGGCTCTGGATTCTATGTGAGCAAAGAAGGACACCTACTTACCAACGATCACGTGATCGAGAGTTGCGGTCGGATCGAAGTTGAACTGGGCGGTATTCGAAGAAAGGTACAGCTTATTGCCTCAGATACCAACAACGATATTGCCCTGTTGTTGGACAACGCGCAACCTAGAACTGTGGCGGTCTTTAGGGATGGCAAAATGATTCGTGCTGGGAGTGACGTTATTATTTTAGGGTATCCTTTGCATGGCGCGTTAGCTCACGAAGCGATTGTTACGACGGGAACAATCAGCGCTTTGGCGGGAATGATGAATAATGCCGCAACATTTCAACTCTCCGCTCCTACCCAACCAGGAAACAGTGGTGGACCTGTGCTCGATGCGAGTGGGACCGTTGTCGGTATGATGTATGGCATGCTGGATTCGATCAAAGGTACGAAAATGAGCGGACAAGTCCCGCAGAATGTGAACTTTGCCATCCATAGCGCGGTGGTCCGTTCGTTTCTAGAGGCTCACGGCGTTCCATATGTTTCACGGCTATCTGGACCTGTGAGAGATCGAGCGGATGTCGTAGAGGAGGCACGTCGATACACGGTTCTCATTCACTGCTTTGCCCCAGAAAAGGAGCCATCCGATGAGTTCGCACAAAATATCTTATTGAAGGTGTTTGATCGTGAAGCCCCTGGCTGGAGGCAGATTGACCTGAGCGACTATGAGAAGTGGCTCAAATCCCAGCCTTTGGCATATCAAAAGGCACTGAAGGCGACGCGGGATCCTTATATGTGGGCAGGCGCGTTGAACGATTTTATGAGTAGCCGACCAAACACTCCTTCGTCTAAAGGTTCTGAATCTAATAATATTATGAAGGATGTTCAGGATCCTCACGCGTCAAACACGACTACAGCCCAGTCTATAGAGGAGTATGAGCCCTACCCAAACGAAAATAGCCAGAGATATCCCTCTTTCTCCGAAGAGCTGGATCCGGAATTGAAAGAGCTGAAGCCTATCCAAGCTCCCCCCACGGTGAAGTTGCCGGAAGCAGTTCGAGAAACAAAGCCGATGTTTCGGGAGCCGCCGGTCCGGCAAGCGCCGGTCCAGCAACAACCGCCTCCGGTGAGTGCGAGCGTGCCGAAAATCAGCAAGACGCCCTTCACAAAGATGAATGTTCCCGAGTCATCGGGATCGAATACCTATCTGGCGTTGGTTCAGCGGGCTATCAATGAAAAATGGACGGCCCCGCCGGTTGACATCTCAGGCGCCGCGCTGACAGTGGTAATTAAGTTTCGCTTGTCGCGCAACGGAGTGATAAGCGGCGTTGCGATTACTCAACAGTCCGGCAATGATTATTATGATCTAGCCGCGCGCCGGGCGGTGTTGAGTGTGGATCGACTGCCCACGTTTCCCTCCGATATCACTGAGCAATTCTATGACATCCTTTATACCTTTGCGGTGGGCGGTGGACCTTAGTCATATATTCATATATTTGTTAAATCCACAGGGTCAAAGTCCTTACGGAAAGAGTGATGACCGTAGTTAGCTTCCGATTTCAATTCCCGTCGCCATAACTAAATTCTAGTTTCTGAGCCTGAAGACCGGGATTTGATTACCGAGGTTGTCTTGTCGATTATACGGCTGTGCGAGTGCGCGGAGCCTAGGAACTTTTGACTGGAGTGGCAGGAGAACTAAGAAAGGGCCGCCAGGTGGTCACGGCCTTTCTCTCGACGTGCAAGCTGTCCAAGATCACCATCTGGGAAAACCCGCAACAAGGCTAGCAGAACTGGGGACGAATTCGCAGTTCGTTCTTCGAAGATCCGGACGCGGGAGCGGCGGAGTAAATGGAAGATCTGAAGCAGAGCAGAGGCCAAATTAGGCAAATTGCTGAAAATTACCCAAGCGGCGATCGCTGCTCTCTAAATTGGCTCGATGGAGCGCCACCGTGGTCGCCCTCAACCTTTTCGACGATTAGTTGGCATATCCTTGAAACGCCAGGGATGACACGAACATGAAACGGGCCAAGGTTAATAATCTCTAGGGTTATCGGTGCTCCGTTTTCTCCGCCAAAATCTGCGTGTATCGTGGGAGCCGTCAGGTGAATCACAATGCCTAGGCGCGCAAGACTGCTTCTTCCTTCTACACGAGCCGCCAGCTTGCCGGATAGTGGTAGTCCAACCCTTTCAAGCGTTTGGGCAAGGACGAACTGGTCCGGCTCTATGGTGAATGATCCGTCGGTCTCAAGTTGAGCATCGCGCGAGTAGGTAGAAAGTTCTGGGAGCTTTACATCGTCATAATCCAAAACTAGTTTGGTTGCTCTTGCTACCTTCATCCAAACTTTCGCGATCTTCCCCAGGCGAAGGTCGATAGCAGTAGTGTTGTAATTTTGACGTGGAGGCTCGGGATCGATTATGAGGCGCTTATCGCTGATCGCAGCCTTAATAGCGGAATCGCTCAGAATCAACTTCTAATTAATTCCTCTTCTTGAATTAGAATTCTCGGCTGAGAGGTGAATGACGCCTGAGGCATATCAACCCAGGTCTTCCCCTCACCGGATGGTTCCACAACACGAACTCGTAATTGACCCTCTCCAAGGGTACTCTGAGTTGGTTCTTTTTGGATTTTTACATATTCCCTCGGAACGATCGATTGAAAGCTTCTACCCTCAACCACTATCTCCACAGTAACCTCATTCTCAAAAATGCCTGGAGATAGTTTGACAGGGATGAATACATACGCTTGTCTGTCATCCGATGACAATGGAATCACCTCCTAGTGTAATGGTGATAGTGACAGCTCCAAATATCATTCACAGAATACTGCGTCAAGGGAAGCAAACTTAATGCCAGTCCAGCAAATTTAGGGGCTGGCTAAAGTGTCCTCACTATTTATTCTCGGTATATCAACTCACAACATTTTATCTCGTAGATCCTCAATGTACTGTCTTGGTTTGAAGACTGCATATTTAACAGTTTCAAATTCGGCAAGCTGCCTGCAGAACGTACTTATTGATGTATTAACGGGGCGGCTATGCGTGTAAGTATACTCGTGTTGATGCTGCTTCTATTGGCGACTTAAGCCGTGCCCGTGCTCGCTGTGGGGCGACCTCGGCCATCGCGCAATCGGCGAAGCGGTGCAGGCCAATCTCCAGCCTGCCACCATCAAGGCGCTGGCCGACATTGTAGGAACTGGCGATGAACTGCCGATCGGCATGTTGGCTCGTCTCTCGTTGTGGCCCGATCAGATCCGAGCGTTCAACAAGAATGCGAATGCAGTGCTTCCCGGCTTTTCGCAAAGCGACCTGGCAAAGCGACCTGGAAGGAGGCGCGCGCCTATGTAAAGGCCCACCCAGATAATCCGGAATGGCATTATGTCGATCTGCCGCTTGGTTCCCTTCGTTACCCGGATCTCCTCAAGACAGACAATCCCGAGGATCCGGTGCTGCCGTTTACCCGGGCAAATGACATCGTGCAAATGATTCAGCAGTGTATTGACATTTTGGAGGCAGAGACCGAGTCACCCCATTTCACCAGGCTTCAGGCGCTGCGATGGCTTCTCCACCTGGTAGAAGATCTCCACCAACCCTTACATGTCGCCTCAGGCTATTACAGTACTGCGGCCGATGCCCTCCCCGTGCCGAAACGGATCGATGACCCGGCCACGGTGACCCACCAGTACTGTCTCAAAGAGCCCGCCAACGGCAGGATCGGCATCGATGACCAAGATGCTAGACATGATCTTGTTAGCATAGCGCCACGCGGGGGCAGCAGGCCCTAGGGAAGACACGGGAAACCTCCGCTGATTGCAGGGGACAAGGATTCTCATGGACAACACTTCGATTTGCCTCTCTTGCCTGAAGTCATTATCCAAATACATACACGACCGTATCCGTTTCGATACCCGTCGAGGTGCCTTCTCACCTTATGTGAAAAAGGTAACGGCACCACCTACCGCCGGGCCAATGGCCCTAGTAAATCAACTGGTTCAGGCATGGAACTCCCGGATCCTGGAGGTGAAGTCCATAGTGGTACAGGGCTTGCTCTTCTCGTCCACCAGTGACGCGGTGAACGAGAAGAGGAGGATGTCAAAATGGACCTCATGATGCTCATGGCTTTTGTACTCAGCGCGGGCGCAGCCCTTTTGTTGGCCCGAATGCTGTGGCCGGAGTAAGCGAATCGCCGCCGTGTTGGTGGGCGTCCGATGATAGACGGCCCGGTTGCAACGTACACATCAATTCAAAAAGGAGAACGCCATGACGGAGTACAGATCAGATTTATTCTTTGGAGCCTGCACAGGCAATGGCCGCATTCTCGTAGCCGATGATGAGCCTGCGATTCGGGCCGTCGTCCGCCGGATGCTCGAAAAGAACGGCTATGACGTGGTGGAAGCAGAGGACGGCGAGGCCGCTATTGAGGGGATCAATACCGGAGAGAACCGACTCATGGTGGATGCCGTAATCTGTGACATTCGCATGCCGAAGATGAACGGACTGGACGCCATCGCTTATTTTCGTCGGGCGTATCCTCACGTGCCGCTCATCGTGCTGACCGGCTACCCGGATACGGAAATGGCCGTGTCCTGTATGCGGGGCGGCGTGATGGACTATTTGGTGAAGCCGGTGGATGGCAAGCAGTTGAAAGCGGCTGTCGAGAAAGCAATGGAACAGCGGGAGATGGCCTGGCGGTGAGTAAATGCATTCCAGGTGCGCCGGGGGCACCAGGCAGGCACAAGGAAGGCATACCAGGGCAAATCATCCGCGCCCGACCCATGTAGGCTGAGAGGCAACCTCGATTGACACGAAGATAAATTAACGGCTAGGTTCTCGATCCTGCCGACCATTCACGCGTTCATTCTTCGGAAGTACCATGCCGAAGATTTTTGTTAGCCACTCCAGCATTAACAATGCTTCTGCACTGGCACTAGCAAGATGGCTAGAGGAGCAAGGCTGGGATGACTACTTCCTTGATATAACCCCTACCCGTGGGCTCAGCCCTGGCGAGCGTTGGCAGGCAGCCCTTAAGAAAGCCGCCGATCGCTGTGAGGCTGTACTCTTCCTGATTTCACCGGCATGGCGCGACTCCAAATGGTGTCTCGCCGAGTTCTTGCTGGCAAAGCAGCTCGGTAAGACGATTTTTGGTGCAATGGTTGAGACGACCCCACTGGACACACTAGCAAAAGAAATGACGAGCGAATGGCAGCTCGCTAATCTTGTGGATGGCGTGGAACGGCAGTTCTATCAAGTTCACGATGATCCTCTTGTTCCCGAAACTGTTATTTCCTTTGCCAAAGCGGGGCTCGCCCGTCTCAGAATTGGATTGCAGAAGGCAGGCCTCGGCGCTCTAAGTTTCGCGTGGCCACCCGAACATGAACGGGATAGGTGCCCATATCGTGGCCTTAAACCACTTGAGGCAGAAGATGCTGCTGTGTTTTTCGGCCGAGAGGCAGCAATTATCGATGGACTTGATACTCTTCGTACCATTAGGGAACGTGGGGTAGAACATCTCCTTGTTATCCTCGGCGCATCCGGGGCCGGTAAATCTTCGTTTCTGCGTGCGGGATTATGGCCACGTCTTCGCCGTGACGATCGGCATTTCTTAGTCTTCCCCGTCATCAGGCCAGGGCGGGCTGCACTGACCGGCTCGACAGGTCTTATTGCGAGCCTTGAAGTTGTGCTCCGCGAGTACAAAATCCAGAGCACACGCGCCGAGATTCGTGAGTGCGTTCGAGAGCCCGGGACGCTTAGGCAACTGATTAAAAAACTTCAGGATTGTGCCTTTACTCGTCTGGCACATCAGGGTAGCGTGCCGACAGTAGTAATCCCGATCGACCAAGGGGAAGAACTGTTTATTGCCGATGGATGCGGCGAAGCCGAGCACCTCTCTTGGCTGCTCGCAGATGTGCTTGGCACACAACGCGACGAGCCGTCGGCATGTCAGACATCTTCAACGGCTATAACAATCGTGGCCATCCGTTCTGATTCTTATGAACAACTCCAAACGGAGCCACGATTGCAGTCGCTTAAGAGCCGGCTATTCA
This sequence comes from Nitrospira sp. Nam80, assembly GCF_965152575.1. Taxonomy (NCBI): domain Bacteria; kingdom Pseudomonadati; phylum Nitrospirota; class Nitrospiria; order Nitrospirales; family Nitrospiraceae; genus Nitrospira; species Nitrospira sp. Nam80. Next base: position 4,632,275 of record NZ_OZ224216.1, on the reverse strand, counting down.
ACCTGAAACCAATGAGCCGTGCAGAATTCAAAGGCGTTATTGAGGGACCTGCGGCTAGAGCATCGGCTTCAGGTCGTAAACTATGGATTGAACCGGCCCTCACGGAACGGCTACTTCACGATGCAGAAGGGGCTGACGTGCTTCCGCTCCTAGGATTCATGTTGGAACGACTTTATGTCGAACATGGTAGCGATGGCGATCTAAGGTTAATAGAATACGAATCTCTCGGCGGGATGCGCGGGTCGATTGAGGAGGCGGTGAAGACAGCGTTCGCCGACCCTGCTCGTGTCCCGGTGATCCCAGAAGACCATGCTCAACGGACGAAGCTGGTCCGGCAAGCCTTCATCCCGTGGCTGGCTGATGTGGACCCTGATACTAAGAAGCCGAAGCGACGCGTCGCACGATGGGACGAATTCCCACCGGAAACGCATGCGGTGCTTGAACGTTTTATCGGTGCCAGACTCCTGTTGCGTGACCGACGCTTTTTGAACGATGTAGAGGGGGAATGCATAGTAGTCGAAATTGCGCACGAGGCATTCTTAAGACAGTGGCCTACTTTGGCCACGTGGCTCTTGGAGGATGCCGATCATCTCAGAGTGCTGGAGGGTGTAACCCGCAGTGCGGCAGAGTGGGATAACAATGTTCGCGCTGATGCTTGGCTAACACATACTGGCTCCCGCTTAGAGGCCGCAGAGGAGTTGCAGAATCGATTCGATTTCTACCGTCGCCTTGGCGATATAGGGCGGAAATATTTAATGGAATGCCGGCTGCAAGAGAACGTTTCTCAACGGGAAAAGGAACAGCAGCTGCAGAAGCAACTGGAGTTAGAACGTGCTAGAGCAGAGGCAGCTGAACAGGCACAACGGGAGGCTGATAATGCAAGAATTGAAGCGGCTAAACGTGAAGAGGCTGAAAAAGCCCGAGTTGAAGAGCAGAACCGACGCGTAGCTGCCCAAAAACAAGCGACCCGTCGTCTCGTTGGCGGGTTGCTCATAGGCGCGGTAATTTTTCTTGTGGCGAGCCTGTTTTGGTACCAGGCGCGGTCACACGCATTCGACAGGCTTATAGGACTGGGGTCCATTCTCGTCAAGAATCTGGCGCACAACGTTCGCTACGGGATCATCATCGAAGAGCGCACCATCCTGGATCAGTTCATCGATGGTGTGATGGACGTCGACGGAGTCGTCTACGTCATGATCTCCGGCGGAGACGGGCAAGTGCTCGCCGCCAAAAGCAACGGCAAGGTATTAGATTCACGTGGTAATTTACGGGACCCACAGAGACCGGTCTATCCCTATCCCGGAATTCTTGAAATAGTGATTAAAAGATCAGATGAGCCGGTGATTACCAAATTCCAGACCTCAAACGATACGGGTAGGGAAACAATCTTTGATTTTGCAGTAGTGCTCAAACGGCGTGAGACGGGGGTGAACTTAGACGCTTTGAGCCTTCAAGCGGAGGATTATGGGCGGTACCGAACAGAGGATACACAGCAGAGCCACACTTATGGAGTAGTTCAAATTGGCTTGACGGCGAGGGGCGAGTTATTTGATGAGTCCTTGGAAAGTTTCTTTGTGAACCTCGCGAATTATTTAGCACGGACCAATGATAATTATGATTATGGCACATACCCGTAGCAATCTCCGAATTATGGCACGGATTTGTCGTCGGGGAGTGGTCCAGGACCGCTCGCCCCGCCCTGTATAGGGGGCAAGTGCTTTAGCGAAGAGAACCTAGGAGCGAGCGAAGCGCAGTTCTCCGAGCCTTACAGGCGAGTTCAAAGGCTTGCTTCTCGCCGTACTTCTTCACCGAAAACTTCTTGTGGCGAGCCTTCCCATTCCCGATCGGCCACTGTACATCCCAGTAGACTCTATGGAATAGACCACCACGTCGTCCTTTTTCCATGACATCGACTCGGCTGACACCCGACACCCCGGAGCGATTATTCTTCTTCCTGATCGCACAGAGTTGCTGACGTGTTAGTGGTCGCAGTTCAGAGTTGAGGCGGTCGCGGTAGGCTGTTGCCGCTTTGAGGGCCTGGCGTTTCCCGCCGTGCACGCGATCGCTGAAGTGCCGATTGTAAATCCGGCCTCGGCGCTGGAGGGTGACTAACCAGGAATGTGTCCGAGACGGGTCATGATCAACTCGATAGATGGCGTAGACGCTTGAGCTTCGTAGCGGCATGCTTACACCCCCGAGATGCCGGTCCACATGACGTGCTCGCTCCATGTCGATGTCCGGCGCCTGTCAACCATGCCGACATGCATTCGCAAGCGAGCCTGGTCCCCTTCTGACATGCGAATAAATTCAATGCCGGCCTTCGAACACTGAACCCACCGCACAGCCGCGAGCGCAATCCACAGCGATCCCTGCGCAGGCGCGAGAGTCAGCCGCATCTGAATGAAATGACCCACTTTGAGCTTGAGGCCCGTGTCGATCAGGCAGCCTGGCACGGACAGGTTGAGTAATGTTCCCTGCCCCACCAAGCCGTCACAGGATAACGTCACGCCACAGACAAATGGCCGTCGCGCACTATACCGAGGCGTCACAAGCATCCCTCCTTGATGAAGTCATCACAAGCCGTACCGAGGATCGCCGTGTGCTTCATCGGTGCCCTGCGAACATGCGTTGTAAGATGGTCTGATCAGTTTCTGGTAGCGTCTCAAACTGAACGTTGAAGGTATCCCAGTGTTTCCAGGTGACAGAGGCCCGGGTCACACACAGCGGCCAACTGGTGTCCGGAATATAGAGCCGCAGCTCCAGCTCGGTGCCGGGGTCACAGCGCGTCGGACTTACAATGCGGCACTCTTTTTCCGTGAGCTCGTGCACGCGGCCGGTGCTCTCAGACCATCCCGGCGCTGTGACTGGTCGAAAATCCACTCTGAATCCACTCCTTGCCACTGTTTCCATGTTAGGCTCCTTCTTGAATTGGATTTTACTGCGACGACGATTCCAGCATAGCGCGCCGAAGCCGTGCTGACTATTGCGCGGACGGCGTACCGCGAATGGCTAGGGCCACGCCTTCCCAATCGTGCGTTTGAAGGCAGTGGAGATTATGAGAAAGCCAAGCCGAGACGCGCGTGAACAGCGGGTTGCCGGATGAGATCGCACTCCCTCCAACGGTGGACTAGTCGCTGGCCTTCCTGTCCAGTATCGTGAGGTCATGCATAGTCCAAGATCGTTTCACATCCGTCAGTACCGGCGGGTTGCCGTACACTGCCGGTTATACTTCGCGACGAAGAATCTTCGCGGGACAGGGACGGTGTGGAACCTGTCGGTAGGGGGCTGGAGAATGGATACGGACCTACCCTTGACACCGGGCACACACCTGAAGCTCTTTGTCATGCTGCCGGATGGGGCACCGCCCATCGTCGTGGACCAAGCGGTGGTCTGTTGGCGCCGAGGGCCAGACGTGGGGCTGTTGACACGTCATATGGCTGCTCCGCAGGCAACCCGGCTCACCGAGTTCATTGCCGCTCGCATGACGGCGCTGGTGTGACCGGCGTCTTCCACACCCCTAAGGGGCTACTCCAATCAGGTCTGGCATACGGGCGGGACTCAGCTATCCTTGTCCTATCGAACAAGGAGGTCGCCTATGCAATGTCCGCCCTGTCACCGCCCCATGAAGCTGGTCGATTATATAGATACGCGCGAGGCGCTGCCGTTGGTCTGGATGACGGGCTGGCGGTGTGAGTACTGCGGCTTTGCCATCAATCCGTTGGGCGAATTCAATCGCCGGTTTCTTGAATTCGATATGGACCAGGGGCGCCGCGCGGTGCACCGCGACGTGGCGGCTACAGACGTTGGAATAGCCTGAAAGGAACATACCCCGCTCGTGTTATCTCAGGGGCGTCATGCCGTCAGTGCAGACCCGTGCTAGGCTTGGGTGTAAGGAGATTACGGAGCCATGATTATCCGAGTCGAGGTTCAGCATCACACCGGCACCCCCGCGTACTGGCAATTGAAACGGTGCCAGGTGCAGGTCGGCGGGCTCATGCAGGATGTAAGTAATCCGGCGCTACTCCGTCCCATTCGGTTCGACACCTTGGAAGAGAGTATCCGTCACGCCAAAAAGGCGACCTTCGGCTACTTAGAGGCGAAGCGTCACAAAGAGATGCCGGATCAAATGGACTGGCGGGTGTATGAAGAAGGCCGACTCTTCCCCTGTCCGGTGTGTCAGCAACCGCTCTACCGCAAGGCGAAGCTCGGGCGCTTTGGCAACAGCCTCGATTTACACGACTGGGGGTGCGTCCGTTGCAAGAAAACCGTCACAGTAAACACGGCGGGTCTGGTATCTGGCGATTCCGCCCCGTCTCACCTCACGCCTGTGCCCGCGGCACCGTCCCAGGAGCGCGTCATCAGTCTCCCCAGCACGGCATGGACCGCCAATACGCAGGACAACGCTATCGCAGCTGCGGTCGTTTCCCCCCTGTTGGACAAGTCATCAAGCCCGGTGTTGCGATAATCTACGGACAAAGTGTGGCTGCCTCCTCACCATCCCAGATTGTGCTGCTATCCGTCTTCGCTTATGATGTGCCAGGAATTCTCGCCAGAGACCGAATATGTTCTCAAGTACCGTCCAATAGCTCTTGCACCTTCTTCAGCAAGGTTTCGCAGTCCAAGGCGTCGTGCACAATGGCATTCGCGCCGAACAGTTTTGACGTCATCAAGGCATCGTCGCTCCCGGTCTGGGTTGAGACAGCTATGATTTTGACACTGGGGTTGTCCTGCCCCAGGGCCACAATGACTTCTAGTCCATCACAATCCGGCAGGTGCAGATCGGTAATCACCAGCGTGGTCGGAGATTCGTTGTACCGTTGAATCCCTTCACGCCCCCTCGACTCCTCAATGACCTCATGGCCCGCCCGCTCAAGCAGTTCCCGGTACAGGGCGCGGACCACATCCTTGCTTTGAATGATGAGAATAGAGGCCATGGGTGGATGAGAGAATGTATCAAAGGGGGGCGAATCTGCGTAGGGGCCTTTCGCCTCTAGTGGTTACCGTATAGGGAACGAGTGGAGGTTAAGGTTGAGGGTTTGAACCAGCGGGCCGTCTTGTTGTCTCGCATTCAAGGTCACCTCGGCCCATGGCACGCAAGCTGGAAATACCTCAGCCCGATCGTGGCCACCGTCCGGCACTGGTGCCAATCATGGGCTACCCTTTCGGACCGAATGAGAACTGGGTGGAGGGAATCATCTTCGTCATCATATTCCCGTAGTTTTGCGCCTTCTGGGACTCGTACATGCCCTGCGCCTGGACCTGACTACTGATACGCGACGCCTCCGCGCCGGATGCGCCGGATAGGCCCTGTGTCGCGCTCGCTTGGTTCCCCGTTGCGAAGTTCATCACTTGGGGGATGAACCATTGGAAGAAGTTCGGCGTCACTTGCGCGATTTGACTTTCGCCTTGCATGGCTTGATCGGCGAGGATGCGCTGGCCGAACGGCGTCCCCGCCATCCGCGACCGGCCGAGGGCGTCCATCGTCGTTTGCCGGCCCCTCGCCACCCCCGATTTCGTGCTCTCGATGACGGAGTTCATCAGCCCGTTGGTGAAGTTCCCCTTCCCCGTCCGCAGGATCGAGTCCCCCTCCCCCAGGACCGCCCGCATGAACGGGGCGATGTGCTGCATCGTCGTGTCCATCCAGCCCGCTTGGAGGCTGGAGTACGGGTTCTGTTCCGCTTTCGGTTGGCTGGGGTTGCCGCCTGATACTGAGCCCATGATGAGCCTCCTCAAATGCGCGTGTGGTGAGGGTGACGTACCAGGCCGACTGGCCGTCCCACGCCCCAGGTAGTTCTTCGGAGATAGAATACCCTAATCGTCGGTGGGCATCAAGAAGCGCGGGCTGGCGACACTGGTAAAGCTTTAGCCGGTGAGGCCTAGCTGATGTGCCGCCGATTCGAGGTCGATGATGAATCGTTGAGCGATACATCGCATTCTGTAAAGGACTTCGACTACTGGTCTATTTGCTATGCCGGGGATTTCCTCAAAGCCTATGAAGGACGGAAGATTGAACTGCGCATTTCCGAAGTACTCTTTGGAGACAATATACACAGTCATTTCATTTTTCGAGCGATCCCAAACCAGGGGTGGGACTCGACAGTCATGTCCGCTGTCCTCATGAATTCCGAAGCCAGCAATAATGAATCCAGGTTTAGTAAGGAACCTATGCTTATTTGTCTTACAGGCCTCGTTGAGAGCCCAAAGGGTGTCATTTCCTCCAAGGTATGGTTTGCAAGAACAGATCAACTCCCTAATTTCTTTAGGCAGGAATCCAAACTTTCCATTTATCGCCCCATTGAAGTCTCCCTCGTTGGAAGAAAATGGGAAATAAATATCCCTGGGATTCACCCCGCCAATTACATCAGCAATAGCGAAAATCGCCTGGTCCAGGGAGGCGCGAAGATTGTAAAGGGCATCGGCTGTGGTGGCTTCGAACGAGGGAGGGAACTGCTTAGTCAGTCTAAATTTAAAGCTATCGTGCAATCCATCAGCATGCGGCTCTCTGACAAGAGCATATGGTCTTCTATCAAACCAAGCATTAATAGCTTTATGCAGGTTATAGGTGTGCTGCCTGCCCCGTGCAATGCTGCGCCTAGCAGGCTTGAATAGTTTAGAGTCCATTGGCTTCGCATAATTTAACCGAGTAGTCCAGCTATTTCATCAAGTGACCATACATGATCCGTTATTCCTGCCTGCATTGCAGGAGTAACGGGCAACGTTTGATGAATCCCACGAAATTGTAGTACATAAAATAGAGCGCGCCAAGGCGTGCTGGTGATATTCAATTTTCTTTGAATGCGCATTGGCTGCAAAAATAGGTATGGCAAGTATCGATCACCGTACCCATGTTGGAGGCTTTGTCCGCCGCCATATTGATAATTAGCGGTCTAAGCTCATTTCTTCTTCGGCATTCTAGAGGCGGGCCTACCTTGTTTAAGCTTCCATGGTACTAGCGTGCCACCTATGGCCGTTTCGACCACGGACCGAGGAAGGGCCATTGCAGCGGAGAGGCAAACTTTACCAGTACCGACGAAGCCACAAGTAAAAGGTGTAAGATTCTAGATCTTCAGAAATCCCGATAGAGTTACTTTGAGCGTTTCCTCCACCGAGCATGAGCGGCCTGCGATGCGGCAGCTTTCCTCAAACTTCCATCCATGCTGACTGTCAAGTACAAAACAGTCGTCTAGACGGTAATTAAGTACTTGTCAGCTTTTTCACTTTCCAATTTGATGCGCGCGAATCTGAGAGCCTTCCGGCAGCCGGAAGCCAGCCTGAGGGGGCCTCCCCGGTCTCGTGATAGGTGTTAATCAGGTGTTAGCGAGAGCGACAAATCGCGTTGGTCTGAAACAAAGAGCGACAGACACCGACAAGGAATCACTCATGAGCATTCCCCCACCCGAGGCGGGATTGCCCAAGTCGTCAATGACTTGAGCAACCCCCTCTGATACAATCCCGGCTTCGGCACCAAGATTCAACTTCATTTGCCGTCCATGGGCTTACGTCGACTCCATACGGCACAGCTCACGTTTGATAACGATCGCTATCACATTAAGAAACGATCCTCATACGATTGGTTCAAACATCGTATGGACCTAAGCAGCCTGCGGGCGCGAATGCCGCCTCAAACGAAGGCCCGGCTCCGTTAGCACAACTGCCTAAACGTTTGCTGGCTGTCACTCACAATGAATGAATGCGGTGATGCACCTGAGCCTCGGCAGGGGTCCTCTAAACCCGGTAGAGTTCCAAAGCCGGGCGGAATGAGCGTATATGCGTGTCAATCAATCAGCAGCAAGCCATTCTGGTGCGATCCTGACGAAGCTTCAACCTTTGAGGCTCCACGAAAACCTTATTCCCGAGATGATTCTTTCTTAGGAGCATTACGGTTTACTGGTCCTGGTGATCCTTGTCCAGGTATCCGGCGCTACTGGTCTCCTTAAGCAGCTTCTTTCGCCTCGGTCCCATCCTGTCTACTACCTTGACGTGTTCTCAGTCATCATCAGTCTGGATTCTCTTCTGGACACGTCTCCCCAAGCGTGGCTGAACCTATAATTTTCGCAATACCAGACGGACGACATTCAGGGAGACGGTGAGCTTTTATTGGCACTTTTTATTTCGCTGACCCATCCCATCGGGGTGACAGACAGTCTGTCTATCTCCATGAAGCAATCCTTAAGCATGCCCTCGCATGGGGGGCCCGCCGGCGTCGATTGGGCTTCTGTCCGATGGCTATACCTCCATGTGCGACCATTTGTTGTATCAACGAGAAAAATCGTCGTTTGATGTGCAGACACAAGCTGGAATCTTCCCACCTCATCACGAGCGTCTTTAGTTGCTCCGAGGAAAAGTAAGCCAGCGAAGATAATGCTCGCTATTGCCAACAAATTGAGGTGTGAGTGCATTGTATCCCTCCAATGAGCGCCAAAGGCTTCATTCGGCCTCACATTTGTACTGAACACATGCCGGAAGGTATAGACGCCACTCGGCGTTCTACCCCGTCCGACAAAGCCGTGTCACAATGCCGGGCGAACATGGCCAGGCAAAGTCGCATCACACCCGGCATGACCTCAGGCAGAGCCGCCTCGATCCTCGGGTCGATCTCGACGATGTATCCCTTCATGGGTTGAGTTTGCCCTTGGTTTACCACTCGGCACGTACCACCATTCACGGAACGGTATGTCGGATCATAGAATCCGTTGGAGGTTAAACACCGTAAGAGCGTGGGAGAATGTTGGTGACGCATTCTTTGCCGACATCCTCGAATGTGCTATTCGATACTTGGCACTCCGTAGTGTAGTTAGTGATGCCGCCCAGCCCAATGGGTTCGCCGACAGTCAGATCACGGCCGTCGCTACTGATTCCGAAGGCGAGGACTGTGCAGCCCTGACCTTGTTTCGCTCGGAGAGGGATGGATTGGAGTACGCCAACGGCATCGTATGGGAGAAGCAACCAGGCAGCTTGAGAGTACCGCACCGGACAGCAATGTACGACCATTCATAATAGCACTCCTTTGGATGATTCGTAGTCATTGCGACTCTTTGCAGGTGCTCGATCTTATCATGCCGTCGATCCATAGTAGAGGGCTAGGCAAGCCAGGAACCATGCATGCCGGCTCTAGCCACGATTCGCGTGGGTCTGCCGCATACTCAAACCACAAGCGCCCGACTAGGCATCCCCCTGGGACGGTAAGTGCTCCTTGCATCATTTCCTTTCTCTCATCACACAAGGCTGTGCATAAGTAGAAAGACAAATGGACATAGTCAAAGTACTTAATTTAACTTGGGACAAACCCTGAGAAGGGGAACCAGCAATAGAATTCGCACGTGTCAATCCTCAAGATATTGGGGTAATGGTGCGTTTATGATCTATGCTCATGAAATAGGCAAGATGTCGAATCATGCATGGACACGGAGCATTCCCCTCCGAAATGGATCCCAATCCACAGCCTTATCCACAGATGTTGTGAAACCAGGGTGCTTGGACGGTATAAGAGGCTGCGCTACCACAGGTGGTAGAGGACGAGTCGGAAAAGAGGGTGAGACGGCAGCATTGAGCCGCCTCGTCTTCCTTCAGCCGGCCTTAGCCTTGCTCACTTCTTTTCCGCGAGGATGCCTTCTCGAAGCGCGATCTTGAGCACGGCCGCGGTCGTCGTCACGCCGAACTTGCTTCGAATCTGCTGTCGATACATGGCGATGGTATTGTAACTCCGGCCTAATTTGTTTGCGATCTCCCTGGTCGAAAGGCCTTCCCAGACGAACTGGAGTACTTCGCGTTCGCGCGGCGTGAGCGGTTGGTATTTCATTCTCGATCCCAATCGTTCGTCTGACTCACTTCGTAATAAGTAGAGGCAACTGTGTGCACAAGAGGCGTTTGGCTCCGGCCATCGTCACGTCCGGGAACGGAATCATGGCAGAGATCGTGCCACACTAAGAGCTTTGCATTCCGGCTGAACGGCTCTACAAGCCGGTTTCTGTCCATGCTAGCCTCCGCCGACATGATTCAGGTCACCACTTCCGTCTACAAAGACAGCGCCGCCGACGGTATTCGGGCAGCGAGAGATCCCGATTCTTGGCGCGTTCGATCGTGCACGATCGATTTTGGCTTGGATCGCCAGCCGATGACCGTGTCTTCCGAGTGGGTCTATGCGTCACCCGACGCGGCACACGAAGACATGCGCGCGCTGGCCATGGAAAGAATCAGGCTATGCGGCTATGCCGAATCGGAACAGGATATTTGTTGGAGGCTCCATATGATCGGATGAGTCGCGGAAACAGGGAATCAGGCGTAGAATGGAGTCGCCGGGCCACTCGCTCTCATTCCGACATTGGGAATACCGGACTACCGAGGTTCCCAGGTGGGCCGAGATCTATGGTAGCCTAGGTTTTGCCTTTTCCCTGGTGCGTGAGATGAGCCGCAATGTCATCTCACATGTCGGTGGTGCTTCCAACCAGTCGGGGTGCGTGGGATACATTCTTCATTCCGATCAAGACGTGATTTTACAGAGAGTGAATCAAGAGAATCAGCCAAGCTGCACGGCTGTATTCCGCCATCTTTCCGACGACTGACTCTTGCGAGTACCGCGCTTCGTTTCCGATCCGGTATTCCCTGCGCATACGTCCAGACGTCCTGGAATTGTAGGGACAGACAGATGCCGTCCTGCATCACGTATATGACCCCCGCTGTAAACGTCAGGGTGAAGCCGATCGCCCCAAGCACACGAGCGAGATGCTAGGTGCAGTACCTTCCTGTGAAATCTAAGATAAGCCGGCCGCATGAACGCCTTGTAAGGACCGAATGAAGACGTTGTTGTATTTTCAGCGCTCGCCGGCACGGCAAAAATTCTGCGGTTCGGCAGGAACATCAACGTCCTATTGCGTAATCAATTGTAGACGGGTACGCTGAGGCTCATCAGTGACCGGCCATAATGAGTCTTGCTCTAGCCGGCCGAAGAGATCGAGAGCTGCGGATGATCGACGCAAGGATTGAGTTGCGGCAAGTGCCTGGAGGGTGGGAACAGGTGCGCTGCACCGTAGCCGTGCATGAGGACCAAGCGGTCGTCCTTGATATTCCAGCCAGGGTGGAAGAAATCTTTCCAAGTCAGGAACTCGCCGTCGCGATGCTGAAGGAGCGCGTGACGTTCGAACTCCAGCAGAATCATCGACACGAGTCGGGGGACGATATCAAATGGCTCATTACGGTGCATCCGGACCGCGCTCATTAGCCACGGGCGGGCCGGTCGGCACTCGGTTGGCTGTTCCACACAGAAGCCTAACCTACAGAATTCTGATCTCCATCGCGTTCGCATTATTGTTCGTGTCCGCCGCGCCGGCGCAGGAGAAGGGCTCGTCTCCGTTTCACGTGGTTCCATTTAATGTGGACAAGGTGGCATGGATCACATTGACCGAGAAATTGGAAGTGGTAATCGCCTTCAAGGATCCGATCGATGAAATCCATTCGGCGATGTGGACGAAAGCCCGCGATATCGAGGCGGCGCTGAAACTCCTCGAACTGTTCCAAAAATCCCTGATCCAGTCTCTTGAGATCAATACAAAAGACCCGTTGAGCCTCCGTGATGTACAGCGGTGCAAGGTTCGGTGCGAGATCGTCGGGCTGCGATTCGCTCCTACCCGCTAGAAACCGTGAACCCCGGCGGATTCCATGAGATGATCTACATCTACACGGACGGCAGTTGCCTCGGAAATCCGGGCCCCGGCGGCTGGGCCTATGTTATTCGGGATGGAGCGCTGGAAAGAGAAAACCACGGATCCGACCCCTTCACCACGAATAATCGCATGGAAATGACGGCGGCCATTGAGGCCTTGAAAACTTTGCCGCGTGAACAGAGATCGGTGGTCCTGTACTCTGACTCACAATTGCTCATCAAAACCATGACGCTCGGATGGAAACGAAAAAAGAACCACGACTTGTGGGTTCAATTGGATGAATTCTGTTCCTTGCACCGGATTACCTGGGAGTGGGTGCGCGGGCATCACGGGCATGTGGAAAACGAGCGCTGTGATCGATTGGCGCAATGCGCCGCTAAAGCCGCGAGGTGACACGATGCGTATGTTCTTTGTCATTGCGACGAGCCTCGTCCTCATCGCTTGTGCGGGACCACCCACTCCACTTAAGCCGACGGCGGACGATGGTCTCGCCATTATGAAGCGGGTCAATTTCGAATCTCCTCCCGAAGCGAAACTGCGGACGGCGCAAGATCTCTTGACCCATGCCGAGGAGTATGATCGCCAACTGACGCCGTCAAGTACGACGGAGACCAAAATGGAAGCGCAACGGTTCAGGCGAAGTGAACGAGCCACCGCCGCCATTCTGATGAGGGATGCCGGCGCCGATTATCTGAGGCAACACGAGACGGATAAGGCGCGCGAGGTGTACCGATCGATCATTACGACCTTTACCGGGGAGAATGAAATCAGTTTTCGAAGGGGCGCGGAGGCCGCACTCCAACGTGTGAATGAAGGCGAGTCGAAATGACGCTTCCATTCCGTTGAGCGAGGGATGTCCGGAAGCGGACAGCGCATCCAATCCGTGCAACGGCAGAGGGCAGAAGGCGGGTCAGCGACGGCGAAAACGATAGAAGCGACGGCCGCATTCCCAGCAGCGAAACGGATAGCGGCCGATCCAGCTGAAGAGAAATTCCTTCATGCCATGCCGGGTGGAGCGATAGATGCGGTGGGTGCAGGTACATTGGCGGGTGAGTATTTTGTCTTTGTAGGCGACCGTGTACATGGACCCTTGATTCTCTGCCGATGCGGGAAGAAAGTCAACCGATGACATGACCGAACCGGATCCTTTGGTATGAGTCGGACATTCCGTCCCGCTCAAACCGGCAACTTGTTCACCGCTTCTTGAGCCTTTCAGGACTTCCGGCACAGGCCGGCGAATTGACCATGCTTTTTTGCTTCAGGCTTGGCCTCGAAATTGCTATCCCCATGCATGTTCTTTGATCGGAAGGGAGTACCTGCATCGTATGGATGCAGTACTTCAATGCCCTGCAGGAGTGTCGCCGGGAAAATGGTACGGATCGAGGGGCCTATGGGATTCAACAGCCTGATGGGACGCAAACTCATGTTCGCGTGAAGCTCGATGCGAACATCGACTCTCGCGATAGTATCGCCATGCAGCTGACATCCAGCGGACATGCCGAGGCTGTTCTCAATTTAGGCACCCGCCAAGCCTGAGACGACCGAATTATCTGTTCCGTCTAAGGAACCTGGGGATTTGTGAAAGCGACATGGCGGCCGTCGTTCACGGAACGACGGCCGGACCGTGTGCCCGCTCCCCGCATCGGGGGCCCGGCCGAGTCTTTCAGCCGGGCCGTGGATGCGAGACCGTATATCCGGTTATTTCTCCTGCCGCTGGAGCGTCGTGGTATGGCCCTTATCCGTGATATACGCCTTCACGTGATCCCCTTCGACGACCTTGTCGAGCTTCGTGCTCTTATCGACATGAATTTTGACTTCTTTCCCGTCGTTGTCCTTGATCCAATAGTATTCGCCGTCGATCTTCATCAACGTGCCTTTGACCGTATCTTTGGTCAGCCGTTCCGAGATCGAGGGCGAGGCCTCTTTCTCTCCCATTGGGTCGGCCGCTAGTGCGGTCCCCACGCCGGGGCTCAACAAGGCTACGGCGGCAAGTGATAACACAACCTTTCGCATAAACGCCTCCTTTCAGTTTCAGCCGTCATGCAGTCTCTTCATACAAGACTCGCCAAAAACGAATCCTTATACAATAGGGAAACCCCTAGTCCTGTACCGGATCTACCCCATTGCCCAATCGATAGGCCCATACCACCTGCCTCTGCCGTACAGGCTACGAAACTGGGTCAGTGTCAGCCTGACGATACGGCCGTCCCGCCGAATGCCGATGGTCCCGTCTGAACTGATCTCCACAACCGTCGTGTCATGTTGGCCGCTTTTGTACCAGTAGAAACCTGGGTCCACGGGTTTTTTGATGGTCCACTTCATAGGACAAGCCCGGGGTCCTTCCGACCCGCGGTGCGCCCCTTCTAGAATGCGACGTGTTGTATGAGGATGCCGTCTGGCATTGAGCATACTGTGAACGCCGGCGCCGCCATAGAGCCAATCAGCACGGTTCTTCTCGCCTGGGCGGATGTAAAACGAATGGGACGAAGAATGAGTCCGCAAGCTCGATGGCCGTAGCAATACTGATAGCGATTGACTCAGGCCAAGATCCTGGTGGCGTGGGGTATCGCCCATGGTTATCATACATGCAATCCTATCTATGCCATTCAGCGATCTATCACTCCCGCCCTTCGCATCGTGACGAGCCCACTCATCTGATCATGGCATCTATCCTCGTGGTCGATGACAATGAGCTGGTGCGTGGATTGTTGCGCACGGTCTTGGAAGGACAAGGCCATACGATCTCTGAAGCCAGCCAGGGACGCGCCGCGCTTCAATATCTGCGCCGGTCACCGGTCGATCTGGTGCTGACCGATATTTACATGCCGGACTGCGACGGCTTGGAGGTGATCATGACGCTACGTCGTGAGTTCCCTTCGATCCGAGTCATTGCGATCTCGGGTGGATCGGGGGATAGAAATCTGCTGGTCGCCGCCCGACAACTCGGGGCGCATGAAGTATTGGAAAAGCCCATCAATATGGCGAATCTCTTGAACAGCGTCGCGGCAGCCCTCGGCGAGGGGCCGGCCGCCGTTTGAATCGGCTTTCGCACGAGCCTGCCTGACAAGATCGCACCGTGCCGGGCCGAGAGGGTCAATTGGTGCGCCGGCACCATGATCCCTGCTATTCTTGGCGCCTGGTATTGCGTATGAGTCAGCCATGAAGACCATCAAGCGCGGCGTAATGCTTGCGGGACATGGCGGCATTCCAACGGATTGTCCGCGTGAACTCGTGATCAGGCTCAAGCGCTGGAAGGACAGCGGCGGGAGGCAGGCGGGCCGGTCTCATTAAAGGAAAAAGCAGTTGGATCGCGACCGCCTACAACGAGCATTGCGCTCCGGCGTTACCCGAAGCGGTGCAGGATCTGGTTCAGCAAGGGGCGAGCGACATCACCGTTACGACGATGGTTACGCCGGGGGCGCCCATGCTGAAAATCGAGATCCCTGAACTACTGGCGCAGTTGCGCAAGGTCCATGCGGGAGTGGTGCTTCGCTACGCGTGGCCGGTTGATTTAGGCTTCGTGGCAAAGATGTTGGCGGACCACGTTGATCGATGCGCGCCGACATAGTCTTGTTCAACGGGATGGCTGCCGCGGTGGTATGACTGAGGAAAGCATATTGACATGGGGCAAGAAACGGATTACTTCTCGCATCCGGCTCTGTACAATGGGCGCTCATGCTGGTCATAGGCGCATGATTTGCGCTCATCCGTCTCATTCTTATTGACGATGAATCCGACTCAAAGCCGCTCCAAAGACGACCTGATCCAAGCCTTTCACCGAACTCACTCGTTTAAATGGGATCCGAGGAACGGGTTCAAGTTGGCCTCCGGACAGACAAGTCCTTTCTATATCGATTGCCGGACTCTCATGGCGGAGCCCCGAGCCAGGCATGAAGTCGCCAGCCTGGCTTGGCACCACCTCCACCAATTGGATATCGACTGCATCGGGGGCCTGGAGATTGGAGCGATCGCCATCGCCACATCGATTTCCGACTATGCCTATCTCGCCGTCCCGCAGAAGGAATGGCGCACGTTTGTCGTGCGAAAACAACCAAAAGATCACGGGCTCGGAAAGTTGATCGAAGGGGTCGTGAGGCCGGGCGATCGGGCCTTGATTGTCGATGATGTCCTGACCAGCGGCGGCTCGGTTCTGAAGGCGATCGCCGCCGCGAGGGAAGCGCAATTGGATGTTCGGTCCGTCCTCGTCATCGTCGACCGTATGGAGCAGGGAGGCAGGGCGCGTGTGGAGGAGCAACAGGTTCAAGTCGTGAGCCTGCTCACCATCGATGACTTGGCTCCCGCCCGCCCGGCCGGTTCGCTGCCGAAGGTTTAATCACCCGGCTGCCGGCTCATTTGCACTGAAACTGAATGCCCCACCGACGTTCTTGAATCATTTCGCCGCCGCCGGCCTGGATTGGACCGGCAAGGCGGGACCGTCCCTTCGTTTCCCCTTCCCGTACAATCGTATGACCGCTCGGGCATTTCTCTTCCATGAGTCGGACCGCGTCTTTTCGAAACGTCGATAACATGTGACCTTGCCCGGGTGTGAAGGGGTAGACGACTACGCCGCCGTTATCGAGATCCTGAGCCAACCTGACCCCGTTGCCGCCGCAAGCGGTTGCAATGGCCGGGAGCGCCAAGAAGAAGAGGACCCTTGACCATATTTTCATCGGTCTCCTATCATGAAGGGTGCGTTCAAATTCCAACCAATGAGATTCGCCGCGAGGAGGACCTTATGCACTATCGAACGGGATGGCTGTCTCTTGTATTGATCTGTAGCTGCTTCATGTGGATGAGTCAAGACGTGCTGGCCCATCATTCCTATCTGCTGACGGTGCAGCAGTTAAGAGCTGGACTGATGAAAGCGCCGTCGCCCAAACAAAAGGGCTTTGTGCTGGTCGATGTGCGGTCCGCGGAGGAGCACCTGTCGGGAGAAATTCCCGGGACGGACTTGAACATCGATTTCAGGGAAATCAAAGCTCGTCATCGGGAACTCGGGGCCCAACTCGATGATCATATCGTCGTCTATTGCCAGTCAGGCCATCGGAGCAATATTGCCGCCGAGACGTTGGCCGATCTTGGCTATACCCATGTCTATAATGTAAACGGCAGCATGAATGCATGGATGGAAGCGGGATACCCGGTGGCGGAAGTCCGGTAGACTTGCCCTTA
Source organism: Nitrospira sp. Nam80 (assembly GCF_965152575.1). Taxonomy (NCBI): domain Bacteria; kingdom Pseudomonadati; phylum Nitrospirota; class Nitrospiria; order Nitrospirales; family Nitrospiraceae; genus Nitrospira; species Nitrospira sp. Nam80. The sequence goes on along the minus strand of NZ_OZ224216.1, from coordinate 4,615,443 downwards.
GCGGGCCGGCGCCGGACGCTGGACCGCCGTTCGGTCCGGCTGGCGCCCCGTGAGACGCGGCTGGACTGCGATCACCGCGGGCAGCCCGATATGATGAGTCGCATAGCCGTCAAGCAGGGGGCGCCATTTCTGTTGGGGGCCGCGATCCGGTACGGTCGCCAATAGTTCGGGACTCGCGATGAGGTCGGATGAGGAACCGCCATCCATAGCCATAGCCTGCCGAACATTCGGTTGGGCGTCACGCAGGCATTCGGCCAGTCCATACAATGGGGCCGGTCCAACGCTCTTCATGACAAGAATCTTTCCTTCGCCGTCCTCCGCTACAATGGTCTGATTCGCCCGCTTGCCGGTCGGGCGCACCCGGGGTTTTCCGGTTCGATCGAGCAGCATCAACGACTGCGCTGCTTCTCGATACGAGAAATGTCGGGCCCCGTCCGGAATGAGATCGAAAGCCAGATCAAAGAGCCTGGCTTTCCGCTGGGATGGCTCGGTCGGCTCGGCCGCAAAGAGTCCTTGCCAGGAGTGATGTCGCTTCCCTTCCAAAGGGCGCCCGTCCTTCAGAAGAAGTCCGAGGTACGAATAATCCTCACGAAACAGCCCGGCATTGAATAGGACATAGGCGCCGGTATGGCGTTGCCATTCGTTGATGGTCAACGGCGCGGCCATGCCGGCGTCACGGAACTGCTGCACGGAAAATTGATGCCGCTCGGGATCGATTTGCAGCATCAGTAAGGGCGGGATGCCCGGGCAGGCCGCGGCCGGGTCCCAGAGGGTGGCCATGATCCCGGAGGTCACGCGATCCCACAGTGGATCGGCCGCGCCGGTCCTATCGGTGACGCCGAGCCCGGCGAACAGCATACAGAAGAGCGTCACGGCGACTTGCGCCGCCAGGGGGCGCCGTCTATGTCGATTTTTGTTCGGCTGCATGTGGCAGTGACCGCACTCCATTCACGCGGGCTATGCGTGTCGGCATATTGAGAAGGTCCCGGATTGATCGAGCCAACACATCCGGGGTAAACGGTTTCTGGAGGAACGCCGTTTGGTTCTGTTCGAGGCCGGCATTTGCGGTCACGTCGTCGAGGTACCCCGACATGAACAAGACTTTTAGATCCGGATAGATCAGGTGCAGGCGGCCCGCCAGTTCACGCCCATTCATCCCCGGCATGACGATATCCGTCAACAACAAGTCGAATTGCCCGCTATGCTGAGTTGCGATGAGGCAGGCTTCGATCCCGTTCATCGCCTCCACGACCCGGTAGCCGATCTTGGTCAGCTCTTCCCGCACTAGGTCACGGACACTTTGTTCATCTTCCACGACGAGGATCATTTCATTGCCCCGTCCGATTGCGGCGGGCTTCTCGTGGGGCAACAGCGCATCGGCCTGAGGATTGATGCGGGGAAGATAAATATCGAACGTGGTGCCGTGGCCGACTTGGCTCCATACATCAATGGCCCCGCCGCTTTTCGTGACAATGCCGAAGACCGTGGACAAGCCCAAGCCCGTCCCCTTGCTTTCTTCCTTGGTGGTAAAGAACGGCTCGAACAAATGCGACAGGGTATTCTGATCCATGCCGCACCCTGTGTCCGTTACGGTGAGTTTCATATAAGGGCCTGGAGACAGTGGGCGAATGTGGTGCATGGGAGTCCTGGTCAGCTCGGTCTGCGAGACTTCGATGGCCAAGAGCCCGCCGTTCGGCATGGCATCGCGCGCATTGATCACCAGGTTCATGATGATCTGTTCGAGCTGGCCGGGGTCCGCCTTGACGTGCCCCTTGTCGGGATCGATTCTGATTGCGAGCTGAACATCTTCGCCGATCAGACGGCTGAGCATGCTGTCGAGGTTGGTGACGACCGTATTCAGGCAGAGCACCTTGGGCTCCAGCGCCTGCTTCCGGCTGAAGGCCAACAGTTGGCGGATCAAGGCCGCCGCCCGTTCTCCCGCCTTGTGCATCTCCTCTATTTTTGCCCGTTCTGCGCTGCCCGCCGGCAGTTCGGACAAGAGAACTTGGGAGTGACCCATGATCACGGTCAGAAGATTATTGAAATCATGGGCCAATCCCCCAGCCAGTCTGCCGACCGCCTCCATCTTTTGGGCTTGACGAAATTGCTTCTCGCTGAGGCGCAACGCCTCCTCGGCCCGTTTGCGCTCCGCTCGTTCATCCAGCTCGCGGAGAGTTCGCTGCACCGAGGGGATGAGACGGCCGAGCCGTTGCTTGAAGATGTAGTCGGTGGCACCCCGATGCATCATTTCAATGGCAAATTCCTCGACCAACGTGCCGGAGACAAAGATGAAAGGGACATCGGGGCAGAGTTTGTGAGCCAACGCCAGAGCCGCGGCGCCGTCAAAGGCCGGCACGGAGAAGTCGGCGAAAATCAAATCGAATCCGCCTTGCCGTAATGCATCCAGAAAGGTTCGGCGCGTGTCGACGCGCAGGCTGTGGCAGGCGATTCCTCCGTTCCGCAACATAGTCGCCACGAGATCGGCATCGGCTTGATTGTCTTCCAGGTGGAGGAGGCGGAGCTGATGCTGCACGATTACGCCTGTGTTTGTGCGGATGGACCGGTGGTCATGATTTGTGCCGCCCGGTTACTTCCGGGGGTGGTTCGTTGATGACACCCCAGAAGATGCCTAATTCCTTGACGGCTTTCAGGAATTGATGGAATTCGACCGGCTTCACCACGTAGGCGTTCGCGCCCAGGGCGTAACTTTCGACGAGGTCCCGCTCTTCCCGTGAAGAGGTCAACATGACGACCGGGATCGGTTTCAAGGTCTCATCGCTCTTGATTGTCCGGAGCACTTCCAGACCGTCGATTTTCGGCATCTTAAGGTCCAGGAATACGACAGCCGGATTGCCGTGCAGACGTGTCTTGAACTGGCCCCGGCAATATAAATAGTCGAGGACTTCCGCGCCGTCATGGCAGAGGATGACTTTGTCCGCCAAATGGTATTCCTCCATGGCGGCCAAGGCCAGCTCAGCGTCTCTGGGATTGTCTTCGGCAAGGAGAATAGGTTTTGTCGCGGTCATGTGGACTCCATTTTCGTCGGCAGACTGAAATAAAAGGCGGCTCCCCGGCCCAGCTCGCTTTCCGCCCATGTTCGGCCACCGTGGCGATGAATAATGCGCCGGACATTGGCCAGTCCGATTCCGGTGCCTTCAAACTCGTTGGCCCGGTGAAGTCGCTGAAAGACGCCGAACAATTTCCCCGCATACTGCATGTCGAACCCGACGCCGTTATCACGGACAAAAATGACGGTTTCGGCCGGGTTGCTTTGGTCGCCGCCGATCTCGATCGTCGCGAGCGGCCTGGTACTGGTGAATTTTATGGCATTGCCGATCAGGTTAGTGAAGACCTGTCGCAGCATCGCCGGATCACCCTTCACTTCGGGAAGCGCGCCGATGGACCATGAAATATCTCGATTCTGCACATCATGGCGGAGATCGTGCAGGACCGATTTAACCAACTGGTCCAGGTTGACCGCGCTCCGCAGCATTTCCTGACGTCCCATTCGGCTGAAGATGAGCAGATCATCGATGAGTTGACCCATGCGCGTGGCAGACTCCGAAATGTTCTGAAGATAGCGCTTGGATTTATCGTCGAGGAGTCGCTGGGCGGATTTCTCTAGAAGAGAGGCGTAGCCGTCGATGTGGCGCAGCGGAGCGCGCAGGTCATGGGAGACGGAGTAGCTGAACGCTTCCAATTCCTTGTTGGCGGCTTCCAGCAGTTCACCTCGCCGCTCGAGCTCGGCCGCGACCCGGCGCCGCTCGGTGATGTCGTGCCGAATGAGATAATAGACGGAAGCGAGGAGGACAAACAGGAGGAACGCGCCCACTCCGAGGAGGCCGATGGTATTGCGCGTAATGGCGGCCGATTGAATTCCCCTCCCGTAGATCGAGCGGTTTTCGTCGTGCTCCATCTGGGATTGAATCCGGTGGAATTCCTCGAGTTCGGCTTTGGCGACGCCGGTCAGAGCGATGTCTCGAACGCCTTCGAAGCCGGTCCGGTCTCGTAAGGTGATGGCTGCCCGCTCTGCTTCGAGCTGCTTTTGCATCAGCTGATTCAAAAGATCGACATGCTGGCGCTGCTCCGGGATATCGCGGGTCAATTCCCGGACATACCGGATATAGTCGGGAATCCGTTCGTCGAGGATATGGAAGGCTTTCAGATAACTCTCGTCCCCGGTGACGAGATAGCGGCGATGCCCGATCTCGGCTTCATCCATCCTGGTTCCCATCCCGACCAGCAATTCGATGAGATCGTGGCTGCGCTGGTCCTGGTGAGTGTTTCGAAAGAGCACCGTCATGTTGCGATAGGACACGGCGGAGATGACTAAAATGCCGGCGAAGACGAGACCGAATCCCACCAGGACACGGCGTTCAATAGACCAGCGCTCAAAGGCGGCGACCAGGCGTTCCGCGATCGACCGTCGCCCCAGAGAACCGTCTTCTCCCGCCGTATGAGGGACTCCACCCCTTGTCTCAGAAGGGGGAACGCGTTGGCGCTGTGAGTCCTGCATGGAATGTCAGCCGGGTGTGATGGCGAAGGTATAATCAACAACCCACCGTCAAAAATGTAGACCGACGATACCGTTACTGCAAGGCGTATTTTAACAGAACATATTGATTGGCGAAGGAATTTAAGACAATCGAACAGCAGCGATGGAGGCGTGGGACGGACGGTCACCCGCCGAACGGCGAGGACGAAAAGGGGACGGAGGCCGCGGGACCGACCAGATTGGAGAACATCAATGTTGCAGCGACCACCCAGTTCATGAAGGGCTGCGGATAGATTCCGATAATCAGCGTTCCGGCGAGCCCGACGTACAGCGCCACCCTCATCGGGGTGGAAGTTTTGATAGGCGACGGATCGAGCGGCTCGTTGATGTACATCTTCTTGACGATCACCAAGTAATAATACAAGGAAATCACAATGTTGATCAGCCCGACCGTGATCAACATGTACAAGCCTTCCTTCATGGCCGCCACGAAGATATAGAGTTTGCCGATGAACCCGGCTAACGGAGGAACACCGGCCAGCGAAAGCAAAAAAATCAGCATGGCGAACGCAAGAAAGGGAGATCGCCTGTTCAGTCCGTTGTAGTCGTCGATTTCATCGGATCCGAGCACATTGCTGACGGCGACGATGACGGCAAAGGCCCCGAGGTTCGCAAAGAGATACGTCAGCAGATAGAACAGGATGGAATCACTTCCCATCTTCGTTCCCGCCGCCAACCCGATCAAAATATTTCCGACTTGGGCAATACCGGAATAGGCCAGCAGCCGTTTGATATTGCGCTGGGCGATAGCCACGATATTGCCGTAGGTCATCGAAAGGATGGAGGCGGCGACGAGCAAGAGGGCCCAGGCTGGTTTGAAGGTCGCCAACGCGACGAGGAACATGCGCAAGAGAATCGCGAAGGCGGCGGCCTTGGGCGCAATCGACAGGAATGCAGTCACCGGGGTCGGTGCACCATGGTAGGTGTCCGGAATCCATGAGTGGAAGGGAACGGCTCCGATCTTGAACCCCAGGGCGGCAAAGATCAGGAGAAATCCGATCGTCAGCCCCGGCGTTGCGTTCGCGGCGGCCATGTCCGAAAACACCAGTTTGCCGGTCTCCCCGTAGACCAGGCTGATCCCGTAAGCCAGGAGACCTGCGGCGAAGATGCCCAGGATGAAGAATTTAATCCCCGCCTCATTGGAGGCCATATCCTCGCGGAGGTAGGCGACCAGGATATAGAACCCGAAGGTGGAAAATTCGAGCGTGATAAAGAGTGACAAGAGATCGTTGGCCGAGGCCATGAACATCATGCCGAGCGCGGACATGACAACCAAGAAGTAGTATTCTCCCCGGAAAAATGAGAACCGGTGCACATAGTCAATGGACAGAAGAATGACGAGCACCGTGGCGCCCACGACAAAGATTTTAAAGAACAGTGCCAGTCGATCGACCACGAACATGGTGCCGAACAGCGTTCCGCTGATGCCCGCCATGTCGAACCAGGCTAGGATGCCCAGCGTCGCAGCGAGTCCGCCGATGCTGAGATAGGCAATGTGTTCTTGAAGAATTCGGCGGAATGAAAAATCGACGATCAAGACCAGACAGAGCCATCCCACGAGAAACAGCTCCGGCAGGAGCAGCAGCAAGTCCGATCCGGACATGGAAAGGTTGAACGTCATCGATCAGCGACCTTGATGAGTGATCCTGGCGGCTCGGAGTCCGGCATGCCGCCGCCGGCCGTCGGAAGTCGTTCCATCGGCTGCTCGGCCACCGGCACAACGTGGGTAATCCGGGCAATCAGCGGATCAACGCCGGAGCGGACCACGGAATAGAGATGGCCGGGAAAAATGCCGAACCCGATGCTTACCGCGATCATCAGCAGGAGCGGGAGCCGGTCGACGACGGAAACCGCGTCATGGGAATGGCTGTACTTCTCCGCCATTTGTCCATAAAAGAGCCCGCGCATCATTTTGAACAGGTAGGCCATCGTCAGCACGATACCCAACACGGCAACGACGACCTGAAAGGGATATTTGTTCCAGCTCCCGACGATGATCATCACTTCGGCGATGAAGTTGACGGTCCCCGGCATTCCGATCGACGCCATACAGGCGACGACAAAACACGCGGCGATGAAGGGCATGCGGTTCGACAAGCCTCCCAGCGACGGAATATCGCGGGTATGGGTCTGGTCGTAGACCCAGCCGGCCATCGCGAAGAGCATGCCGGTCGCCATGGCATGGGCAAACATATAAATCACCGCGCCGCTGAGGCTGATGTAATCAAGCGCCGCCATGCCGAGAAAGACATAGCCCATGTGGCTGGAGCTGGAATAGCCGATGACGTACTTGGTGTCTTTGGCGTAATAGGCGACGAACCCCCCATAGATGATGCTGAACACGCAGAGGATCGCGGCGATCGGCATGAGTTCCCGCGTCGTTTCGGGAAGAATCTCGAACGCGACCCGAATAATGGAAAAATGGCCCAGCTTCATCAAGACGCCGGCATGCAACATGCTGGTCGCGGCAGGGGCGGCCGCGTGCCCGACCGGAGACCAGGAATGCAAAGGCCAGATCGGCGCGATCGACGCGAAGCCGAAGAAAATCAGAATCCAGATCAGGTCGGCGAGGAAGCCCGAGAATTTGGCTTGCTCGCGGAGAACCAGGATATCGAAGGTATTCAAGCCGGAGAACTTATAAATCAACAGAATGCCCATCAGGGCCAACACGGCGCCGGCCGAAAGAAACAACACCAGCTTCATCGCCGCGTACTCTTTGCTGTTCGATCCGAAATTGAAGATAAAGCCGACGGAATCCCGCTGCTTGATGCCCTCGGGATCGGTCATCTGCAGATAGCCCTTGGTATGGCTCCCCCAGATGCCGAGCAAGAGATACATAGGGATGACGGACATCTCATAGAAGAAATAGAGAAAGAACAGATCGAGCGACATGAACACGCCGATCGTCGCGGCGGCCAGGATCAGCAGCGAAATATAAAATTCCTTGATCCGGTCCTTGATATGCCAGGAGACGAAAATGCCGGCGAACAGCAGGATAGCCGACGCCAGCACCAGCGGAGTGCCGATGCCGTCCACCCCGAGGTACAGAGAGACGCCGAGTTGCTCAGACCAGACATGCCGCCAGAGAAATTGGAATCCTCCCTTGACCGGATCGTAGGCATAGAAAAGATAGAGCGACGCGATCAGAGACACGCAGGCGGACCCGGCCGCAATGCCGCGGACCAACATGGCTTGGCGGTTGGATACGAAGACCAGCGCGATGGACCCAATGAAGGGCGCGAAGAGAATGATGAGCAGCGTATATTCGGCCATGCCCGTTACTTCGCCTGCTGCGTCGGTGGATAGAGTTCGACCGAGGCGACTGCCGTCCGGTCCAGTCGGTCCACCAATGCTTGAATCGATCCGTTCATGATGCGCAGGAAGGGGCTGGGATAGAGGCCGATCCAGAGAATCATGACGCACAGAGACGTAGCGATGGTGAGTTCACGCATGTGCAAGTCCTTCATCGAGGGCGACACGGCTTTCGTCAAAGGGCCCAGCATCGATCGTTCGTAGTACCAGAGGAAGTAGGCTGCGCCGAAGATGACTCCGAGCACGGCAATCGCTCCGTACCACCATTTGGCTTTGAAGGCGCCCAGGAGAATCAGGAATTCTCCGACAAAGCCGTTTGTTCCCGGCAAGCCGATCGAAGCCAGGCCGATGATGAGTAGAAACGTGGCCAATAGGGGGACTTGTTTCGCGAGCCCGCCGAATGACGAGAGATGGTTGCTTTGCTGCCTGGTTCCCAGGAAGCCGGCGATGAAAAACAGCCCCGCCGTGCTGAACCCGAGGTTGATCATCGTCAGCAGGCTGCCCTGGAGTCCCTGATAGTTCAGGGCAAACAGCCCCACCACGACGAATCCCAGGTGACTGATGCTGCTGAACGCCAACAACCGGCGAAAATCAGGCTGAATCAGCGCCACGATCGCGCCGTACAAAATAGCCGCCAAACCGAGCAGCATGACGATGGTCACGACTCCTTCGTTCCGCGACGCGTCGGGAAGCAATGGAAAGCTGAAGCGCAGGAAGCCATAGGTACCGAGTTTTAAGCCGGCCAGCACGACGGACATCCCGATAGGGCCTTCAATCAAGGCATCGGGCAGCCAGGTATGGAACGGAAACACCGGCGCCTTGAACGCGAGGCCCAGAAAAATCATCCAGAAAATGAGAATCTGTTGCTGCAACGGGATGGGCGCCGACAAGAGATCAAGCAGGTCGAACGAATACACGCGCTCCAGATGATGGTTGACCGCCCATTGATGATAGTTGATGTTGAGGAGCGCGATCCCGACCAACATGAATACGCTGCCGAGCAGGGTATACAACACAAATTTGAGCGCGGCGTAGTGCCGGTCGGTCCCGCCGCCCCAAAGCTTGATCAGGAAGTAGCTCGGAATCAGCATGAGTTCCCAGAACACGAAAAACAGGATCAAATCGATGGAGGCGAAGATGCCCATCGTGCTGGTCTCAAGCGCCAGCAGACACATGAGATAGAGCCGGACCTGGTGGCGCACGGTGTCCCAGGAATAAATCACGATCAAGACGGTGAGGAAGGCGGTCAGCCCGACAAACAGCACGCTGATCCCATCGACGGCCAGGTGATAGCCGATTCCCAGTTCGGGCAGCCAGCGGGCATGCTCGGAAAACTGCATCGCGGGCGATTCGGGGACGAACCGGAGCAACACGAGGACGGTCAGAGCCAGTTCCAACAGCGCAACACCGAGCGCCGCGGTCTTGACCAAATCCTCATCTTCGATGAGCCAGAGGACAACGGCTCCGACCAGCGGAAGAAAAATGATATAGGACAAAATCGGAAAGGTAAAACTAAATTCTTCCAGCATCGATCGACTTTCTGCGGACTTCTCCTAGCGTAATGAATACGTCTTGGTCCCGGTCCCTGAGCCGGTCCACCACAACAGCACCAAGTGGACAAGAATAAAAAGACCCGCCACGATGATGGCGGCGTAGTGGTGGACCATGCCGCTTTGCAAGCGCCGCCACGATCGTGCCAACAAGTGGTTGGCATATCCGACGACATTCAGGAACGCGTAAATGACATGCTTTTCGACCCAGGTGCTGGCGGCGGACCCCAGTTCGGCGCCTTGCCCGACAGCCCGCACGATCCCGTCGATTACGGTGCGGTCAAACCAATCCAACGCCATCCCAAGGCGTTTCGTCGGTTCGACAAACAGGGTATCGTACAGTTCATCGACATAATATTTATTGAGCAAGGTCGCATAGAACCCCGGCATCCGAGCGGCGAGAGCATCCGGAACGCGCGGCTGGATGGAGTAGAAATAATGGGCGACTCCCCACCCGATCACGGCAATGGCTGTGGCGATGACCATGAGGCCGATAATGAGTCCGGTGCTCGCAGCATGTTCCCCGCCGGGCGCGCCGATCACGGGCTCAAGAAAATGGTGAAACCATCCGTTCTCAGGCGGAATGCCCGGCACTCCGCCGATCACCGAAAGGGCGGCCAGGACGATCAACGGACCGATCATGATCATGGGCGATTCATGGATATGGTGGGTCGTGTGATGATCAACGCGGGACGGACCGTAGAACGTCAAATAGGTCAGCCGGAACATATAGAACGAAGTGAGAAACGCGCCCAACGCGGCCATGCCGTAGAGCGCATAATAATGATGGGTGAAGGCATGGCCCATGATCTCATCTTTGCTCCAGAAACCGGCCAGCGGAGGGATTCCGGCAATGGCGATGGTGCCGATCAGGAAGACCGCGTGGGTCCAAGGAATCTTTTTACTGAGTCCGCCCATCTTCCGGATGTCTTGCTCCCCGGACAAGGCATGAATCACCGATCCCGCCGACAAGAACAACAGCGCCTTGAAAAACGCGTGCGTCATCAAATGGAAAATGGCGGCGGCATAAGCTCCGACGCCGCAGCCGAGAAACATATAGCCCAATTGACTGACCGTCGAGTAGGCCAGGACACGCTTAATGTCGGTTTGCACGAGGCCGATGGTGGCGGCGAACAACGCGGTGGCCCCGCCGATCCAGGCGACGGTGGTCATGGCCATCGGTGCCAGATCATAAATAGCGTGGTTGCGGACAATCATATAGACCCCGGCCGTGACCATCGTGGCGGCATGGATCAAGGCGCTGACCGGCGTGGGACCTTCCATGGCGTCGGGCAACCACGTGTAGAGTGGGATCTGGGCCGACTTGCCGACCGCGCCTATGAGGAGGCAGAGCGCGATCGCCGTGGCCATCTCCGGGGATAGTTGGGCGGCCTGGGAAAAGACCTGCGTATAGTCGAGCGTGCGAAAATTCACGAATACCAGAAAGATGGCGAGCAGAAAGCCGGCGTCGCCGATCCGGTTCACGACGAACGCTTTGGTCGCAGCCTTGGCGGCCGAAACCCGATCGTAGTAGTATCCGATCAGCAAATAGGAGCAGAGTCCGACCCCTTCCCAGCCGATGAACAGGACGACATAGTTGTTCCCCATCACAAGGAGCAACATCGACACCATGAACAAATTCATATAGGTGAAGAAGCGCGTAAAGCCCGATTCGCCGTGCATGTAGCCGACCGAGTACACGTGAATCAGAAAGCCGACGCCGGTCACCACCAGCAGCATAATGCACGTGAGCGGATCGATGAGGAAGGCAAGGTTGATGGTTAGATCTCCGCCGAAGATCCACTTGTAGACGACGATTTCCCGTGCGGCCCCTGTCTTGAGCGTATCGGCGAACACCGTGAGGGCGCAGAAAAAGGAAAGGAGGACCGAGCCCCAGGCCAATCGATGGGCCAGATCCTGTGAGTACCGATGTCCGAAGAGGCCGTTCACAATGACGGCGATCAGCGGGAACAGCGGGATCAGCTTGACAATCAGATCGATCGAATCGGACACGTTACCACTTCAACAAGTTCATCTCGTCGACATTCGTCGAGATTTTTCCACGGAATACTACAATGATGATCGCCAATCCGATCGCCGCTTCACCGGCGGCGATGGCGATAATGAACAGGGCGACAATTTGACCGGCCATCGATTCCAGGTAATGGGAGAAGGCGACCAGATTGATATTCGCGGCGTTGAGCATGATCTCGACGGCCATCAATACGATGATGAAATTTCTGCGGATCAGGACTCCCAGGAGGCCGGTGGCGAAGAGTACGGCGCTCACGGCGATATACGCGGACAGGGGAATCATGACTCCCGCTTGCCTTCCAGCGGTTTCGGCGTTTTGGCCAGCACAATCGCTCCGACGATAGCGCCCGTCAAAAAGACGCCGATGATTTCGAAGGGAAGGAGGTATTCACTGAACATCTTGATGCCGACGGCGGAAGTACTCCCATCCTGAAGAATGGCCGCCGCGGTCGCGTCCCCTTTGGCTCCGCTCATCGGGGACCGCACCACGAAGGCGAGCAGATACAGGGTGCCGAGGACGGCCGGAGCGAGGAGATAAGGAGTCCGTGCATGGAAATACCGCTCGTCGGTCTTGAGATTCAACAGCATGAGGACGAACAGATACAGCACCAGAATCGCGCCGACATAGACGATGACCTGGACGGCCCACAAGAATTCCGCGTTCAACAAAATGAATAATCCGGACACGTGCAACAGCAGCGCCAGCAGCGCCAGAGCGCAGTGGACCGGATGCTTCATCGCGACGGTCAACACGCCGGCGACAATACTGACCACCGCAAAATAACTAAAGAACAGCAACGCCATAGGATTCGGCTCAGCTTATATGCTTGGGCGGCTCTTGTGTAGGCTTGAGTACCGATTGGGGAAAGTAATAACGATACTCCCGGCTCTCTTCGGAATTCTTCTCTTGGTTATGGGCGTACAAATATCGTTTCGCATCCTCGAGATGGCGCTCGCCGATCTCGTAGAGACGCGCCTTGTCGAAGAGAAGGGATCGTTTGTCGTGCGTTGAATACTCGTACATCTTTGTCATGGCGAGCGCGTTCACCGGACAGGCCTCGACGCAATAGCCGCAAAACACGCATTTCGTGATATCGATGTAAAACTCCGAGGCGTACCGCTGAAGCGGCCGGTCTTTATCTTCCTGGCTGATGACTTTAATGCAATGCGACGGGCAGGCCGCCTCGCACAAATCGCATCCGACGCACCGTTCCCGGCCGTCCTCATAGCGGAGGAGTCCCAGCGCGCCGCGGTGCGTATCCGGGATCGTGCGCTGTTCGCGAGGATATTGGAACGTGATCGGGCGATGAAACATATGCTTGAACGTGACCTTCATCGCATCCCAAATCTCATAGAAGAGCGCGGCTTGCAGAACTCGTTTTGTGAGAGCGGCGACACTCATGGAGACTCCGACAATTGGCTCAGACAAAAAAGACGCACGAGCTTACTCTTACAATCCGACCTTTTCAATACGCACGCGACCGGATTTGAAATAGGCCACTCCCGTGATCGGGTCTGCTTCAAGAGGCATCAGATCTTTCAGCGGAGGATCGATAAAGTGCTCCGGATAAAAACAGGAGCCGGGCAGCACGTCATGATCCGGCTTGGGCTTGATCTCGATCGATCCTTTCGGTGTCGAGACGCGCATGACGGATGATTCCAGCAGACCAAGGCGCTCCATATCCGAGGGATTCATCCAGAGCCGGCCGGAATTCGGCTGGATCTGAACCAATCCCGAGGCTCGTGTCGAGAGTTTGCCGGAATGATACAGAGTTTGGCCGATCACGAGCGAGAAGAGACGTCCATCCTGATCCTGAGCCGATTGCCATCCGTTCCCGTACCGGCCGGCTACTTCCGCGGCGTAGCCGTTGGACAGATACGCCCGGGGATCCGGCGTCAATTTCCGCGGTTGTCCCAGATTGTAATAACCGGGGACGAGTTTCATGATTTCATTCTGAATGTCTTGGGAGGACTCATACGACCACTGGTATCCGAGCCCGTTCGCCATGGCTGTCATAATGTGCCAATCAGGAAAACTCTCGCCGATCGGGTCAAGAGCCTGGCGGACGCGCAACACTTTCCCCTCGAGGTTCGTAAACGTGCCGTCTTTCTCCGCGTAGGTGGACGCAGGGAGAACAAAGTGCGCGAGTTGCGCTGTCTCGGTCAGGAAAGGATCCTGTACGATCAGAAGCGCCAACTTTTCCAACGCCGCCTTGACCTCCACGGAAGCGGGCAGCGTGGCAAGCGGATTTTCTCCGATGATGTACAGGGCTTTAATCTGCCCTTGGCGGCAGCGCGCAAGAATTTCCAACAGTTTGGCGCCGCTCTCGGCGGCCGGCAGAGTCACATCCCAGGCCTGCTCGAATCGTTGCCTTGCCGAGGGGTCGCCAAAGCGCGCCTGTCCGGGCAGAAACTCCGGCGCTGCACCCATGTCGACGGCGCCCTGCTCGTTGATTTCTTCGGTCACGGTATTGACGCCGCAGCCGGGGCGGCCTAGCTTTCCGGTAATCCAGGCTAGATCGATCAATTTGAGCACATTGCGATAGCCGTCCGGCCGCCGCACGATGCCTTCGGCGCAGAGGGCGATCGATCGCGGAGCCTCGGCAAAGATGGCGGCGGCTTCCCGGATCTGTTCCGCGGACACGCCGGTGTGAGCCGCAATCCGGTCCAGCGAGATCTTTTCCATCGCTTGCTTCAGCGCGGCGAAGGCCTGCGGATGTTGAGCCGTGCCCTCTTCATCCACCAAATCCTGATCGAGCACCGCTTTGATCAGTCCGTCGATGAATAGTGATTCCGTACCGGGCTTGACAAGAAGCGGATGCGAGGCCAATTGCGCAATATTCGTGACTGCCGAATCCACTACCAGGACCTGCGATTTGTAGACGCGGATTGCTTCCTTGACCCGGACGGAGGTCAACGGATTCGTTTCGGTCAGATTGGAGCCGATCAATAAAATCGCCTTGGCCTTCGTGATGTCTTCCCAATCATTCGGCGAACGGCCGATTCCCAACGCATGCCGGACGGCTCGGACAAAGTTCATATGCCCGTATCGCGCGCTGCTGTCCAATTGATTGGTGCGAAAACCCGCTCGCATGAGCTTTTGGAAGAGATACAATTCTTCATTGGTGCAGCGGGCGGTGATTAAGCCGGCGATGGATTCCGGTCCATGCTTGCGATGGATGTCGCTGAGTCGGTCGACCACGGCGTTCATCGTGTCGATCCACGGGGTTTCCACGAGCCGATTGTCCTTGCGCATCAGGGGATGACGCAGGCGGGTGTCGCTGTCAATGTATTGAAAGCCGAACCGCCCGCGGACACAGATGCCGCCATGGCCCTTCGCGGTGTCGGTCCGTTCTCCCCATTTGTTCTTCCAGGACAGCGGCGAAGTCACGCGGACAACTTCCGTGTCTTTGGTCTCCAGATACATCTGGCAGCCGTCGCCGCAGTAGTTGCACGTGGTCATGGTTTTTTTCATCTGCCACGGCTTGTACAGATACTTCGAATACTTGTTGGTGATCGCGCCGACAGGACAGACGGCGAGGCAATCGCCGCAGAATTCGCATGAGAGCGGCGTGTCGCCTTTGGCGACGACCTGGTTGAAGCCGCCTTTCTTCATGAATTGAAGGGCGTCGATCATCAGCACGTCCTTGCAGACGTTGATGCATTCGGCACAGGCGATGCACCGGTTCATGTTGAAGTCGAGTACGAGACTGCGCGTGTCCTCCGGAATGAATTTCTGCTTGGCGTTGGCGAGGTTCGTCACGCCGTGCAAAAAAGCCATGTCCTGTAATTCGCAGTGGCCGTCGGCGTCGCAGACGGGGCAATCCAGCGGATGCACGGATAAATGCTTCTCCACGGCTTTCTTCCGTGCGAGGAACAAGTCTTCGCCTTCCGTTCGGATCACCATGCCGGCGGCGGCTTTAGCGGTGCATGAACGAACCGGAGCCTTTTTGCCCTCCTGCATGACCAGGCACATGCCGCAAGATCCGAAAGGATCAAACGTGTAGTGGTAGCACATGGCCGGGATGATTTTGCCCGTGCTCGCGATCACGTCATACAGCGAGACACCGTCTTTGGCTGTGACCGGATTGCCGTCGATGGACAATTCGATGGTTGCCGCTTCGACGTCCGGGTTGGTGGCTGGCTTCAGTCCCATTGTTGCCTCAAGTACGATTTAGTGATGTGATAATTTCCTGATTGATTCGGATCCGAACACTTCACCAAATCGCCAGATCATCAAATTCACCGATTCTTTAACGGTCGCACTCTCCCATGACAATATCGTACGTTCCAAAAATGGTGATGGCATCGGCGATCATGTACCCACGAGACATGTGGTCGAACGCTCCCATGTGAATGAACGAGGGCGCCCGGATCTTCAGGCGATAGGGTTTTCCGCCGCCCGTACTCACGATATAGAAGCCGAGTTCTCCTTTGTGAGCTTCCGTCCCGCAATAGATTTCACCGGGCGGCGCATTAAAGCCCTGAGAGAACAACTTGAACTGCTGGATCATCGATTCCAAGTTTGTGAAGACGCGCTCTTTGGGAGGCAGCGTGACGCTCGGCACGTCCGCCATGATCGGCCCGTCCTGCATCTGCTCCAAGCACTGCTTGATGATTTTGACGCTCTCGTAGAGTTCCTGCACCCGGATCCAGTATCGATCGTAGGTGTCTCCGTTTTTCCCTACCGGGACGCTGAACTCGCAACGCGGGTAGGCCGCATAGGGTTCGTACTTGCGCAAATCGTAATCGACCCCCGATCCCCGTAACGTCGGGCCGCTGAGCCCGAAGCTCAAGGCGTCTTCTGCCGAGATGACGGCAACGCCTTTTGTCCGGGCCAGCCAAATGCGGTTCTTTTCGAGAAAGACGACGTACTCGTCGATCTTGGGAGGGAAATAATCCAGGAACTGGCGCAGCTTGGCCAGGAGAGAGGGGGTGAAATCCCGCTCGACCCCTCCGATTCGATACCAACTCGTCGTCAGCCGGGCTCCGCACAGTTCGTCAAACCAATCGAGCAAAATTTCACGATCTCGAAAACAGTAAAAGAACACCGTCATCGCGCCAATGTCGAGCGCTTGCGTGCCGAGCCAGAACTGATGGCCGATAATGCGCTGCACTTCCGCGACGATAGTGCGGAGGTATTCCGCCCGTTCCGGGACGGTGAGGTCCATTAACTTTTCCACCGCGCGGCAATAGGCGAAGTTGTTGTACATCGCGCACACATAATCCAGCCGGTCCGTATGAGGAATAAACTGGTGGTAGGTGCCCTCCTCCGCCAATTTTTCGACGCCTCGGTGAAGGAACCCCATGACAGGTGTGGATTTGACCAGTCGCTCCCCTTCGAGTTCCAGGATCACCTTCAATACGCCGTGAGTGCTGGGATGCTGTGGCCCCATGTTGAGCAACAGCTCTTCCGTCCTCAGGGTCGGCAGTGTGGCGCTTTCGGGATGATCGGGATCGACCTTGTAAACTGTCGTCCGCTGATCTTCAAAGGCTGTCATGCGTGAAGTTATCCTCTACAGGGTTCAATGCCTTATCTGGCCGGTTCATCCAAGAATTCAAATGTGTCGCGCCAGCCTTTGCCGCGCAACGGGAAGTCCTTACGCAGGGGGTACCCTTCTTCGTAGTCGTCCGGCATCAAAATCCGCCGAAGATCAGGATGCCGGCGAAAGCGGATGCCCATCATGTCGTAGACTTCGCGTTCCATGAAGTCGCATCCTTTCCAGAGATCGGTCAGGGAATCGACCACGCAGTCCGATTCAGGAACGCGGCATTTGATACGGATTCGATGTCGCTTGCGAATCGAATAGAGTTCATAGACGACTTCGAAGCGCTCTTCTTCATCGGGCCAATCGACCGAGCTCACATGAACGATGTAGTCAAACGCCAGGGCCGGATCATCATGCAGAAAACCGGCAATGTCATGTAGCGCTTCCCGCTTCACCGTGACGGCCACGTCGCCGCGCCATTCAACGGACTTAATAAAGCCCTCCGGGAAGGATTCTTGGATGCGCTTCGCCAGCAAATTCATGAAGTGCCGTCTTTAGACCCTAGACTTGAAAACGTCTCTGACTTCCTTGGGCTGCTTGACAAACACCCGCTTCTGCATGATCCGCTCTTGCAGTTTGAGAATGCCGTCAAAGAGCGCTTCAGGGGTCGGCGGGCAACCGGGCACATAAATATCGACGGGCACGAATCGGTCCACTCCCTGAACTACGCTGTAGCTGTCGTAGATATTCCCAGAAGTTGCGCAGGATCCCATTGCGATGACGTACTTCGGTTCCGGCATTTGGTCATAGATTTTACGGATAACGGGCGCCATCCGGCGGCAGACCGTCCCCGCCACGATCATCAGATCAGATTGCCGAGGGGATGCGCGAAAGACTCCCGCGCCGTACCGGTCCATGTCATACCGTGACGAGACCGCGGCGATCATTTCAATGGCGCAACACGCCAAGCCAAATGTCATCGGCCACAAGGAACCCTTTCTGGCCCAGTTCACCGCTTTTTCCACCGTCGTGGTGATGACATCGGGGGCACCGTCTTTGCCTTGTCGCCCGATTTGTATTAATCCCATTCCAACGCCCCTTTGCGCCACGCATAGGCGTAGGCGACCAGAAAAAGCGCGATGAACATCATCATTTCCAATAGTCCGATTAGCCCGATCTTGTTGAAGACGACCGCCCACGGATACAAAAATATGATTTCTACGTCAAAAATCACGAATAACATCGCAAAGATGTAGTACCGGACCGGAAACGGCATGCGGGCGTCAGAAAAGGGCTCGCTGCCGCACTCATAAGTGGACAACTTTTCCGGTTCCGGGTATTTAGGCTGTACGACATAGCTGAGGAGTAGCGTGACGACGCCGAACCCCAGCGCAACAAAAATGAATACCAGGACCGGAAAGTACCTGGTCAGATACTCCAAGAGAAGCTCTGCGCCCGCCATGAACGACGATCCTCAAAGGCATGGAGAGACTAAGGAGTTTCGAATCTTAGTTCCCCCCCATTTGTAATAGCAAGCGAACAAAGGACCTAGCTGCGGAGACCCTAAAGTCCTAGAATTCCTGGAGTCTCACAGATTGTGCTGATGCAGCGATTCAGTGAGAGGAAGAAGGCTTGGAAGGATCTGCTCGTCGAGTTTGCTTTGGAGCCATGGCGTCCGGAGCCATCTTGAGCTGTGTCCTGCTGACGCCTTCCTGAATGTCCCACTCCGATGTCAGTTCTGTCGGACCGGCGTTTGTTTTGCGGCGGCGAATCTGTGTGTCGATCCGAGTCTTACCCATGATCTTTGTTGGCATCCATGGATCTGATTCAGGCGCCTGTACCTTGGCGCATCGATCTTAGTGTAACAGTCGCAAGGGATGATTTTCAAAGGAGAGTCAAGCCGGGCTTTCTTGACAACTCTTTGTCGTTTGCTAAGGTTGTGACATAACACATGGGTGTAACGACTATGATCAGACGACATAGACAGATCCGGCTTCTGCTCCTTATGGTTGCGCTGATAGGTGCCTCTCACGAAACCGCGGCCTCCCAGGAAGCTCAAAGCGTCAAACTCGGCGAAGCGGCTCTGCGGTTTGCCGGTGGATCCATACGCCAGACCGTGCCTCAGGACGGCATTGTCAACTTTCTCACCGGGGATAATCAGACAACCGGAAATCGCATGATCCTAGGCTGGAGAGGCACCGATGTCCTTTATATAAAACTCCATCGACCTGATGAGCCGGCCTTGGGGGATTTGTATACGGTCTATCGGAGAACGCGAAAGGTCTTTCATCCACGGACCAAGCACTATATGGGATATATAGTCAACCGGCTGGCCGTGGTTCGAGTGACCCAAATTGATCACGATCTAGCCACGGTCCAAATCGTTCAGTCCTATGCACCCCTCTCGCCCGGTGATTCAGTCATGCGGTTCGTTCCGCCTGTCCTCGATGAAACGGCGGCCGATCCGCAGATCTCGAATGACGATGAGGGGATGGTCGTAGATTTGCAGGCGGACAAGAACATGTCGTTGGTCGGCCAAGGCAATCTGGTGTATCTGGATCGGGGGCGAGGTCATGGGGTCCGGCCGGGGGATCGGTTTGAGGTCGATCGGACAGGAGGCGGACTCCCGCGTCGCAAGATAGCCGAAATCAAAATCCTGTCCACCGAAGACGAGACGGCCACCGCCGTCATTACGAGATCGACGTCGCGTGTGCTCGTCGGAGATCGGGTGCGATATAGGGATTCCAGCGCGGTCGATGAACTACGCTCCTGGCAAAGGCCATCCCAGGGACAAGACGCTTCCGCGGTCGTAGCAGGCGCCGAAACTTTGGCGCCTGCTGTTGCCAGCTCCGCAAAGCTGGAACCGAAGCTTCGCATGGTCCCCGTTGAAGGAGGGACTCGCATCGATTTGGACGAGTTGGTGGAACAGCTTGAATATGAGTCCGGCGAGGTCAAAGTGAAAGCGGCTGGTCTGCCCATTTTGGATCGAATTGCCGATTTCCTGAAAACGGCCGCCTCCGATAAGCCGGTGCGGGTCGAAGGCCATGCCGACAACATGGAGATCGGCCCATCACTCAAGTCCTCCTTTGCCTCGAATTGGGACTTATCACGGGCGCGGGCTGCCGGCATCATGCGGCATCTGGTGGAAAAGGGCGGGCTCGATTCGGCAAAGTTAACCGCGGTCGGCTATGGATCGACCAGGCCTGTGGCCAGCAATGCGACTGAGGAAGGCCGAAAACGTAACCGTCGCATCGAAATTGTGCTCTATACAACTGGCGCCTCCGAATCCATAAAAGAGATCGGCGAGGCGAGCGTTTCTATGCCGGTGAAGCCATTCATAGCGACGGTGGAACCGGCCAAGATTTTTGTTCCCGTCCCCGCAGGCGGGGTGGCCGAAAACCAATCCGGTCAGGCAGAACTTGTTCAGCCGATTGGTGACGACAAAAGTGACGGGCATCCCGTAATGACACCGGTGCAGTGACGAAAGGTTCCTCCGCCTATTCTCCTCGCTCATTCTCTCTAATCAGAGCATTGTTATCGGGCCGCGATCTCCCAGGCTCGTAAATCTCCGACGAGTGCCATTATCGTTGTTGGCGGTCGGCCACATTGTTAGAATGCGGCATGCCGGCATATGCGGAGTCAGCTGACTATGGATCGGGGTGCGGAGTTCCTCCGCTCTATGCCGAGGTCGTCGTGCCGCGAGGTCTCGGTCGCACCTTTACCTATCTGATTCCCTCTGCACTGCAACGCACCGTGGCGGTGGGTCTGCGCGTGATCGTTCCCTTGGGAGCCTCTACTGTATCGGGCGTCGTGGTTTCGCTTCACCATCGCCTCCCATCCGCTCTTCGAGCGCAGCGCCTCAAGGAAATACAGTCGCTGGCGACCGGACATCGCTCTGATCTCTTTCCTGCGCAACTTCAATTTTCACGCTGGCTCTCCGAGCGGTATCTCACTCCCTGGGGGCTATGCATGAAATGCGTTTCGCCGCCGCCTGAATCGGCGGCGAAGCCTCGAGCGAGATGGTTCATCACGCCTGAAGGGCGGCAGGCTCTTGTCTCGCCTGAAGGCCTGACGGTCGCCGAGCTCGGGATGCTGGAGCGACTGGCGCGGCGGGCGTCAGGTCTGGCCTGGCGGACATTGAAACAAATAGAAGGAGAAGAGCCTGCAGATTCCACCCGGACCGCTCTCATGCGGCGTCAATTGATTGTGGAGCGCGAAACCGCCGGCACGAGCGGGCGGCGGCATACGGCGGATCATCCCTCATCGATTCTTCCCCGCAGACTCGACGCTACGGGGAGGCAAGGAGATCAACACGACGAATCTTTCACATCTTTCGAGACATATCTGCGCCGAATTTGGGATTCCGAACAGCCGCAGACGGTGCTGTTCCATGCTTCTTTTGAAGACCGTATGAGAGCTCTTGTGCGGGCGGTACATGAGACGCTTGATCGGAAGCGGCGGGTGCTCATTCTCACGGGAGAAGTGAATCGCGCACGGGATATCGGCGGGATATTGCGGCAATCGGGCATCGACCCTGTTCATGTGTATCATACGAGCTTGCCTCAACGGGAACGAGTTCTCGTGTGGCACACGATGCTCACCGGCCAGGCGACGGTCGTGGTCGGGACTCGGTCAGCCGGTTTTTCTCCCATACAGGATCTGGGATTGGTGTGGGTGGATGGAGAAGACGATACCGCTCTGAAGGAAGAGCAGGCTCCTCGTTACCATGCTCGGGAGGTTGCCCGCATGCGGGCGCAGCTTGATGGGGCAATGCTGGTCGTGGCCTCTGCTCATCCCTCCTTGGAATGCGTGCACGCGGTCGGGACAGGGGAGGCCACATTATGGTCGATCCCGATCGATCGACAGCCTGCCACTGTAGAAATCGTTGACCTGCGCGGGTTTCCCGGGGGGACACTCTTGAGCCCTCCGATGATCGATGGTATCCGGACAGCTCTCGCCGAACGGTCGCTCACTGTTTTGTATCTCAATCGGAAAGGGTATGCTCCCCTCTTGCTCTGCCGGGCTTGCGGGCAGGCGCCATCCTGTCCCGGCTGTAGTCTTGCGCTGCGGTTTCACAAGAACACGGGCCGGTTGGTGTGCCACTGTTGTGATCACAGAATAGAGGTGCCGGCCGTGTGTCCGGCCTGTCATGCGGCAAGGCTGGAGCCGCTTGGCGCCGGCACCGAGCGGGTAGAGGAGTTGTTGCGACAGCATTTTCCGCATATCCGCATTGCACGAATGGATAGCGAGACTGTGCGGCGAAAAGGGCAACTCGATGCGCTTCTCACGCTGGCCGGCACCGGCGATATCGACGTCCTCATCGGCACGCAAATGCTTTTTCTGCACCGCGACATGCCGCCCGCCGCTTTGGTGGGGGTGCTCTACCCGGATGCAGGCCTGCATCTGCCGGATTTTCGTTCTGCCGAGCAGACCTATCATGCGCTTCACGACGCGGTCGCCCTTTCGCGGACGGATAGAACGGGACGGGTCATTATTCAAACCTATCTTCCTGATCATCATGCCATTCAGGCCATCGCCCGTGATGATGCCTCGGTGTTCCACAATGTCGAGCTGGCATTCAGAAAAGCATTGGGGTATCCGCCGTTCAGTCATCTCATACGACTCGATGTGTCGGGCACCTCGGAGCGGTATGTCAAATCAGCCGCCGAACGGTGGGCCGCCGCGCTGCGATGCGCCATGACCTCTGAAAGTCGGTCGGGCAAAGGCCCATCAGTGACAATTTTAGGACCGGCGCCGGCTCCGGTGCCCCGCTTGCGCGGGCGGTATCGATGGCAGCTCCTCGTCAGATCCGAGTCGCAACAGGACGTATTGCAGGTGGTCAGGCAAACGCTTCCTGAGACGGAAGGTCTGTCCCGGACCGGAGGCATAAAATTCAGTGTCGATGTGGATCCGCTGACGATGCTATGAGCGCCGCG
This sequence comes from Nitrospira sp. Nam80, assembly GCF_965152575.1. Taxonomy (NCBI): domain Bacteria; kingdom Pseudomonadati; phylum Nitrospirota; class Nitrospiria; order Nitrospirales; family Nitrospiraceae; genus Nitrospira; species Nitrospira sp. Nam80. The sequence continues at coordinate 4,592,567 of NZ_OZ224216.1, read as the reverse complement.
TCTTTCGACGAGACCGAGTTTTTTCGTTGACCGGTGGTGAATGGTCTTTTCTCGAGGCTGGATCGGCAGCCCGTTGCTCCCGCTTATACAGGCCGAAAGCAAACGAAATCCAAAAGACGGAAGAAAACAGCCCGAACAGAACCGCGTTGAGGATCAGACCCATCTCTTCGTCGTTCGGCTGGCCGGATGACGAGTGAAGTTGGACCATGATCGTAATGGGCCAGGCTAAACTCTCGGATCCCAACAAGAATGTAGCCCAGGCCCATACCATCCCGATGGTCTCGCCCCGCCAGAGAAGAAACAAGAAAATGCCGCCGGCGAGCGCGAGACTCCATACGATTGGAAAGGGACCCCACACAAGCCAGGCTCCAATGGACACCACCAGGGTCGCCAAGACGATATTGATCTGGATGGCATAAGAAGACATGGTGCGAGGTTCTCGCAGTAGGTCAAGCCGGCGCAGTGTGGAATGGGCGCCGGCACAATGTCAAGAAAGCGGAAAAAAGGAGTTTAGGGCTGAAGTTCCGCTTGGACCGCCTCAAGCAGATGCTTGATGTCGAAGGGTTTTTGTAGGGTGCGCCGGGCGCCGAGCATTTTTGCAACATCCAAAAAATTCAGGATGCCGATCATGTCGCTTCCGCCGGTAATCGCGATGATCTTGGCCGCCGGAAATTCCCGTCGAAGCGTCAGAATGCTCTCAAGGCCGTCTTGATCCGGCATCAAAATATCCATGATTACCAAGTCAGCCGGAGCCTGACGATAATGCCTCAAGCCCTCTTTTCCGTCTCGTGCTTCGCTGACTTGATATCCGGCCTGTCCCAAGGTATCCCGTATCAGACGACGAACGCTTTCTTCATCATCGACTACCAAGACTGACGACATAGCGCTCCTTCATGGTCCCACGCCCGCGGTAGAACGATACGGTCACCCGGCGAGTGATCTTCAGCGGTGATCAGCCGTTGTTTTGGCCTCTGCCTTCGGTGACTCTAACGGGCACTCCGCCAAGCAATTTGGCATATTCGGCCGTCACGCATGCCGCGCATCGGAAGACGGGACAGCTGCTCAAGGCATCGATTTCCGTTCGCTGATGTGACGCGCCAAGGCCGCAAATCGGGATCTTACCCTAATTAAGCGATGCGATGTTAGTGAGGATCGGTTCAGGAGGACGGCGTTTTTGGCCCTAGCAAAATAGGGCTCGATGGACCTGTAAAAAGTACTTAGTATGGGCGGCGCTTGATGAAGAAAGCGGCGGCCTGAGTCCGCCTCGTCAAATGGAGCTTCTGGAAGACGTTGGCGAGATAGTTTTTAACCGTCTTGTCGCTAAGCCGAAGACCGGCGGCGATTTCCTTATTGGTTTTTCCTTCCGCCACCAAGGCCAGGACACGTTCTTCTTGCGGCGAAAGCGGCTCCTCGGTGGACGAGCTTTTGGCACCTTTCCCGAAGTCCTTGAGCCAGGTCAACGCACGCTGGGTCACGCTGGGATCCAAAATAGACCGTCCTTCCGACACGGCCTCAATCGCGCCGATTAATGCGGTGGAATCTATTTCTTTAAGTAGATACCCCTGGGCGCCCGCTACGACGGCGGCCAGCACGGAGTCGTCGTCTGCGTACGAGGTAAGGAAGAGGACACGGGTCGCGGGACATGCCGCCAGGATGTCGCGGCATGCCGCCACCCCGGAGCCGTCCGGCAAACGAATATCCATGAGTACCACATCGGGCTTCAACCGTAGCGCTTGCCGGATCGATTCGGCCATGGTCTCGGCCTCTCCGACAACCTTGATCGCGTGATGTTCGCTGAGCAAAGTGCGTAGGCCGACGCGCACGACCTCGTGATCATCCACCAGCAAGAGACGGATCGCCCGGGTCTTAAGGGTGGTCATGCTCGGGTTCCTTCGGCAGATCGAACACAATTTTGGTGCCGCGTTTGGGTTTCGAATCGACAAGGAGTTTCGCCCCCACGCGTTTCGCCCGCGCCGCCATATTCGTCAGTCCATATCCCAAGCCGGTGACCGCTTTCGGATTGAATCCGATGCCGTTGTCCCGGACCGTCACGCGAATGACGCGTTTGAGGCGTCGCAGGCTGATTGTCCCGCGACTGGCTTTGGCATGGCGAAGGCTGTTGCTGACGGCTTCCCGCACCACATTGAGCACGTGAAGACCCTGCTCTCGGGTGATATGCCGTGCAGCCTGCTCGTCGATCGCGACACGGAACGGCAATTTCTGGGGACCGTCCAGCGATTCTACCACTGTCCTCAGCGCGCCGCACAGGTCGCCCCCCTGGATCAATTCCGAATCGAGGCCGGCGATAAAGTTCCGCACTTCTCGCATGACCGCGTTCAATTGATTTACGGCCTGTTCCAAAGTGAAGGCCGCCCGGTTGGAATTCCGCTTGATCAGTGATCGACAGGTTTCCAGCCCGAGGCCGACGGCATAGAGAGATTGAAGCAGGCCGTCGTGCAGTTCCTGGCTGATTCGTTCCCGCTCCGTGAGCGCGGTTTGCAAATCTTGTTCACGCTGCCGCAGCGCTTCTTCCACTTTTTTCCTAACCGTAATATCCGTGGAAGCGCCGAGCAGCTGTGACGCGCGGCCGGTTTCGTCCAGCAAGGGGCGCTTGACGGTCTGCAGCCAGTGCCGGTTGCCCGCGGCGTCGGTAATGATCTCTTCGGAGATGAAGAGCTCGGTCAGCGTGTCCATTACTTCGAGGTCTTGACGCCGGAGAGCCGCCACTTCGACCGGATTCGCATTGAAATCGGCGTCTGTTTTTCCGATGAGATTGTCCACCGTGGTGCCATAAAAATCGGCCGCCGCTTTATTCACGAGCGTAAATCGTCCCTCCCGATCTTTTGCGAAAATCAGATTCGGATTGGTGTCGATGATGTGGCGGATGAAATCGTGCGACATCCGCAGTTCCTCTTCCGCCTTGCGCCGCTCGGTGATATCGGCGGAAGTACTGATGAAACCGATGATCTCTTGTCGGGCATTGCGAAGCGGGACGGTTGAGCCTTCGGCCCACCGGACGGATCCGCCTTTGGTTAGAAACCGGTATTCTTTTTCAAGCGGCGGCGTCGCGTCCGGCTGCTCGTCGAATCCATACTGCTCGATACGGACCCGTTGGTCGTGAGGCAGGGTCCGGAGCCATCCCTTGCCATAGGCCTCCGCCGCGGAGTACCCCGTCATATCGCACCAGCGTTGATTGACGTACACGCAGTGGCAACCCGGGTCCGACATGAAAATGGATACCGGCGCATGGTCTGCCAGCGTCCTCAGCTTGGCTTCGCTGGCGCGTAAGGCTTCCTCGGCGCGAATGCGGCCGGTGACTTCTCTGCAGTTGACCACGATACCCTGGACATTCGGGTCATGCAGGAGGTTATTGCCGACGACTTCAAGCGTCAGGTATCCGCCGTCGGCCTTGCGGAACCCGAACACCACTGGTTCGGCCAGGCCCGGGGTGTGTAGCCGTTCGCGGAAAATCTCCATCGTTCGCTCGCGATGGTCTGGATGAACGAAGTGGAACGCATTCATGCCCAATACGTCCTCTTCACGATAGCCGAAGAGACGATAGAACGCGGGACTCTCATAGCGGATCGTGGCGTCGGGATTGAGAATGGTGATGATATCCGAGGAGTATTGAATCAGAGTTCTAAACCGTTCTTCGCTTTGACGAAGTTGCTCTTCCGCCCGCTCCCGATCGCTGATGTCACGCGCGATAGCGACGATCACATCGCCTCGTCCCAGGGCGCCGAATCCGGCGTTCACCTCCACGGGGAAAAGTGAACCGTCCTTGCGCCGGTACCATCCCCTGACGGTGCGAAATCCCGTGTGTTTCAGCGCCGCCACGACATCGGAACAAGAGGTTCTGTTCGGAAGGATTTGTTCGATGTCCGCTATGCAAAGGCGCAACAATTCTTCCCGCCCATACCCCAAGTGCCTGCAGGCGGACGCATTGACATCCATAAAGCGCCCGGTGCGTGGATCGCACATGAAAACCGCGTCGCTGGAATGATCCATCAACGTCCGAAAGAGGTGCGCTTGCTCCTCGATGGCGCTCCGGTCGGTGAGGTTTTCGCTGCCGGCTGTGCGCTCGCGATCGATCAGGGCCCGTTCAAGAGCCACCACTTTGGCCCGTAATAATTCCAGTTCATTACAGGTGTCGCGCTCGCTCATGGGTCATCGTCGTCACAGTGGTGAACTCATCATGATGCCAATAGAAGGGCATTGCTGAGCACTGAACCAGCCGACCATGAATTGCATGCTCTAATGTCTGTCCGTGGCAGGAGGGATCAGCGGCTGGTTGGGGGGTGTGTGGCGAACCTGATTTCGTATCAAGAGTTATACGCCGCAGAAAAGTGTAGACTGAGAGATTTGGTGCCGAAGGCGGGACTTGAACCCGCACGGCTTGCGCCACACGCCCCTCAAACGTGCGTGTCTGCCATTCCACCACTTCGGCACGCTAACCGGATGCTGAAGCTGCCGGCTATTTTTCTCATCGCTGAGTGAATGACGGTGAGAGGGGCAGCCTCCGTATTTTAAGCGTCGAGGGAAAAGCAATGCATTATAGGAGTGGCCTAAAATGCTTGTCAATCAACTAGTTGTCCGGTAGAATTCACTGCCGTCCGACCCGCAGTCCGTGAACAATTCTGATGGTAGCCTGCGGGAAAGCGGAATCTCTTATCGCGCCTGGTACTCCGGAGAACATGTCCAAGATCTGCACGAGCTCAAACGTCGCGGCATTTTTTGACTTCGATAACACCTTGTTGCCGGGTCAAGCCAGTGAACTTCGGTTTTTTCGGTATCTTTGGCGCCAAGGCTTGGTCGGATGGCGGGAAGTCTATACAAGTATCTTTGAGTTGGCGAGCCACCTCACGGGAGCCTCGCTGCAGCCCCTGCGTGAACGCAAACTCTATCTTCGAGGAAAACGACCCCGCGATATTGAACCTCTGGCGGATGAATTCTGCCGGCAGGTGCTGTGTCCCGGACTTTCCTCGATGGGACTTGCCCGGATGGATCAGCATCGCCGGGCGGGTCATCATATTATTCTGGTGACCGGAAGTTTGGATTTCCTCATTGCCCCCCTCGCTCAATGGCTGGGCATCGACAGAGTCCTTGCCGCCAAGCCAGAACGGCTCAACGGCCGCTACACCGGGGATCTGGTGCCGCCCCTTCCCTATGGCGAAGGAAAACGCCTGCTGATCAGCGAGCTTGCTCTGCACAGCGGCTTGGACCTTGGCTCGTGCTATGCCTATGGTGATAGTCCGGGCGATGTAGAGGTTTTGCGGCTGGTGGGTCACCCCCTCGTCATCAACCCCATCCGAGGGATGCGAGGGATCGCCCGCCGCCATCGATGGCCGGTGGTCCGCTGGAACTAGCATGTTTGATCCGATGCCGACTCCTCGAGTACGTGTCACAGAGATTTTTTTCAGTATTCAGGGTGAGTCCACCCACGCGGGGCGGCCCTGCGTGTTCGTCCGGCTGACCGGCTGTCCTTTACGCTGCACGTGGTGTGATACCGAGTACGCGTTCCACGGAGGCGACGACATGACGATTGATGAGGTAACGGCGCGAGTGAAAGCGTACGGTTGCCCGCTGATCGAGATCACAGGAGGAGAGCCGTTGCATCAGCCCGCCGCACTTCCGCTGATCGAGCGGCTGTGCGGGGAAGGATTCGAGGTCCTGATCGAAACCAGCGGCGCGATTGATATTGCGCCGGTGGACCGACGTGCGCGCGTGATCATGGACATCAAATGCCCCGGCAGCGGGATGACTGATCGGATGTTGTGGGCCAACATTTCACAACTGTCATTTCAGGATGAGGCCAAATTCGTCGTGAAGGACCGCGCCGATTATGAATGGGCCCGTGCATTGGTCCGCCGACATGACCTGACTGCCCGCTGCCATGTCCTCTTCAGCCCGGTGTTCGGTGAACTCGATCCGCGATGCCTGGCCGAATGGCTGCTTGCCGATCGGCTCCATGTCCGATTCCAACTCCAGCTCCATAAAATCATCTGGTCGCCCGACATGCGGGGTGTGTGAACCGCACCAGGCGATCTTCAGCCCAGCCGGCCATCAAAGGAGAGCGCATGAAAGTAATGCAGATAGAGGTGAAGCAGGGTCGGAGTGACGAAGAACCGCTGGAGCTCCTCGTGCTGTTGCATTGCGAGGGAGACAAACATCTTAAAGACGAAGCCGCTTCGATCAATAAGTCGCTGGGCGGGCAGCTTGTTGCCGCGCTCGATCAGGGAGAGTTCGAAGGCAAGCCGAATGAGCTGTTTCTTGTGCATACCCAAGGCAAATGTGCCGCCAAGCGGGTGCTGCTTGTCGGCTTGGGGCAGAAACAAGAATTGCGGTTGGACTCCTTCCGGCAAGCGATGGGGGTTGCCGCCAAGCGAGTGCGTCAAGCCAAGGTGACGTCGTTCGGCGTGGCGATGCCGCCCGTCTCCCCCCGCGGCGCTGCTCCCTTGGATATCGCCCAGGCCATCGCGGAGGGCGCGATCCTCGGGGCTTATCACTTTACTGAATATCGGAGCGACAACGGATCAAAGCCTCCGGATCTTGAAAGGCTGACCCTGTATTGCGCCCAGCGACAATACATGAGGCAGCTCGTCGAGGGAATTCGTCGCGGAACCGCAGCGGCCGAGGCGGCGGTGTTCGTCCGGGATCTCTGCAACCATCCCTCGAATGTCATGACGCCGACCAGGATTGCCGGCGAAGCGAAAGGCATCGCCAAGGAATCAGGGGTAACGCTGAAGATTCTTGAGCAGAAGGACATGGAACAACTCGGAATGGGCGCCTTGCTCGGGGTGGCGCGGGGCAGTCATGAACCGCCGAAGTTCATCATCTTGGAATACAAGGGGGAGCGGGCCAAGAAAACGCTGCAACCGATTGTCCTGGTTGGAAAGACGATCACGTTTGATACGGGAGGCATCTCGCTCAAGCCTTCCGAGAACATGGAACAGATGAAGGCGGACATGACGGGGGGCGCCGAGGTGCTGGCTTCCGTACGCGCGGCGGCCCGCCTGAAGCTTCCGCTCTATGTGATCGGGATTCTCCCCGTAGCCGAAAACATGCCGGGCGGGCGGGCCATGAAACCCGGGGATATTGTGAAAACGCTGTCCGGCAAGACGGTTGAGGTGCAGAATACCGATGCGGAGGGGAGGCTGATTCTGTCGGACGGGTTGGCGTATGCAACTCGGTTCCAACCTGCCGCGCTGATCGACATCGCGACCTTAACGGGAGCCTGTGTGGTGGCGCTTGGTCAATTCGCCATCGGGATGTTCGGGAATAATGATCGGCTTAAAGATCAGGTGCGGAAGGCGGGGTTACGGGCCGGAGAGCGCGTCTGGGAAATGCCGCTCTGGGATGAGTATTTTGAGCAATTGCGCAGCGACGTGGCCGACATGCGGAACATCGGCGGGCGGGGCGGAGGCATGATCACAGCGGCGCTGTTTCTCAGCAAGTTTGTCGGGGATTGTCCCTGGATCCATCTGGATATCGCGAGCACGGATTGGAGCGAACGGGAGCGCGCCTATATTCCGAAGGGGCCGACCGGGATCGGGACGCGATTGCTGATTCAATATCTGATCGATCGAACCTCGCATTAACGCCACAATGGTCATGTGGTCGGACGGGCGTAAGACTGATTCGCGGTTCCATGCGTCCATGGAGCGTGGCAGCGGTTCTCTCTAATCGGGATTTCCCTCTTATGACGGTACGCGAGCAGATCGGGCAGCTCTTCATGGTCGGGTTTCTGGGTTCGTCGATATCCAAGGAACTGGCGACATTCATCGAAGAATACAAACCGGGCGGCGTGATCCTGTTCAGCCGCAACCTGGAATCCCTCGGGCAAATCGTCGAGCTCACGAATCAACTCCAGAAGCTGTCTTCTCATTCTCCGTTGCTCGTCTCAATCGATCAGGAGGGGGGACGCGTATCCCGGTTGCCGAAGGAGTTTACAATTTTTCCGCCCGGTGAAGCGTTGGGTCGCTGCAATTCCTACGAGCTCGCCTATGCCGCGGCCTCGGTGGTCGCGGCGGAGCTGCGGTGCGTGGGCGTCAATATGAACATGGCGCCGGTGCTGGACGTGAACAGCAATCCAGACAATCCCGTTATCGGCGATCGGGCCTTCGGCTCGGTGCCTGAAATTGTGTGTGAAATGGGACAGGCGACCGTGGCCGGATTGCAAGATAATCGGGTCGTGGCCTGTGGGAAGCATTTTCCCGGGCACGGAGATACCGCCACCGATTCGCATAAAGAGCTTCCGGTGGTGACGGCGTCGATTCAGCGCCTGCGGGAGGTCGAATGGCGGCCGTTCGAACACGCCGTTCAACATGGGGTCGCCACACTCATGACTGCGCACGTCCGTTATGATGCCCTGGATGACCAGCGACCCGCCACCCTGTCTCCGGCCATTATTCAATCCATACTCCGGGAGCAATTGAAGTATGACGGCGTCGTGTTGACGGATGATTTGGAGATGCATGCAATCATCGATCATTACGGCATTGGTGAAGCTTCGGTACAGGCCTTCTTGGCCGGGTGCGATGTCCTGTTGATCTGCAAGGACCGGGAGCGGGAAGTCGCGGCCATCCATGCCATCGAAAACGCCGTCAAGGAGGGGCGAATCTCTTCTGCCAGGCTGGAAACTTCGTTGGCGCGCGTTGCCGGACTCAAGGCGCGCTTTGTGCGGCCGTACAAACCGGTGACGATTTCCGATGCGCGACTGACGGTGGGGTGTCGCACGCATCGAGCGCTGCTTGAGTCGTTGCTCAGAACGCGTGACCGGTTAGCACAGCTGTCTTTTCCGGTTGCGTCCTAGCGAACGAGTTGTTCGACCCCTCACCGTCCCGCGGCCTTTGAAAATTCCTGGACATTCCGTTCCACAATCTGATTCACTAACATCCGATTTTCGGCAAGGAGGCAGGCTGAAATGGCTGTCAAGAAAGGCGATATCATCGACGAACGCAAACGCCATCCGGACTCGTGCGGGTTGGTGGTGAAGATCATGGGCGGCGGTGAGGGATTTGAAAAGATCGTGTGTTGCGATCACGAACTCACTGAAGCCGATACGGTGACCGAAGTGGCTGCTTCCCTCGGCCGCAAGCGGGGCGCGTTGGGTCCCGCCCTCATTCTGGACGAAAAAAAACTGTACCCCGATTCGTGCGGCTTGCGGGTCATGATCTTCGACGGCGGCGCGGGCTTCAAAGAAATCCGATGCTGCGGCCACGCGCTTTCCCTATCGTCAATACGCGAATTGAAATACGGCGGGATGCGCAGTCAGGATCCGGGTCAGAATGCCAAGGGCGGGACTGCATAGGAAGAGAACTCAAGGGAATCCATGGATAATCTGTTGACCCATCGCAGCCCGACCATGAAACGCTGGCTCGGGTACATGGACGGTTTGGACCGTCTCGGCTACATCACGGCGGGATTCAGCTTGTTGCTGCTCGGCATGCTGATTTTTGCTCATGCCTGGTACGTATTTATTTTGAAAAGCGGGCAATCCGGGCTGCTTCCGGCCGGCCTCAGGCTATTGAATGATCTGCTTCTCGTCATTATCCTGCTCGAACTGTTCCGGACCGTTGTTCGTTTTTTGCAGACCGAGGTCTTGGAACTGGAACCGTATCTGGCCGTCGGCATCATCGCCTGCACCAGGCGTATCTTGACCGCGAGCGCCGAGCTCTCTCATCAACCGGAGGTAACGCCGCAACAGTTCTATCACTATTTAATGGATATCGGACTCAATGTCGCCGTCATTATGGTGCTGATCGTCGCCGTGTACCTCCTTCGCAAACGTCCGGGGCCGACTCCGGTCGCCCCTGCCTGATCCCGACCGTAAGAAATTGTTCCGTTGCGCTTGTGAAGCCTTCGTATCGATACTCTCTCTTGCCTGTGCATAAGCGGTTGTGGCATCATGCCTCTTCTTTTACTTTTGGAGAGAGGGATGGGTAGCTTGCTGGAATATGTCGGCTACGTGCATATCTATTTGGGGCCGTACCGAGGAAACCCTATCGCCCTCTATCTCCTGCGCTCGGATAAAGGTTGTCGAATCGGCCCCAAAGCCTATCCATGGAATGATGTGATAGGCATCGGGGAGACTCCGAACAAGGCTGCTGCAGACTTCGAGGAAAAATGGAAGGGTAAGGGCCTGTCCGCCGACATGTATTCCGGACCGTCCTGGGAAGGTGGTATCAAACCGGAGAAACCGGCGCCTCCGAAACCGGCTGCTCCTCCGAAACCGGCCGCAACTCCCGGGGCGTCGGCACAGCCTGCCTCCGCGGCTTCTGCTCCAGCCGGCAACGCCGGAAGCGGATCGCAACCGCCCCCATCCGCCAAGGTTCCGGCTGATGCTTCGACACAACCGGCCGCTCCACCAACCAAAGTTCCGGCTCAGCCGGCTTCCGCGACTTCCGCGCCGGCCGGAGCCTCCACGCCTGGCGCGGCTAAGGCACCGGCGCAAGCGACTCCCTCAAACGCTGCTCCGCTCGCCGCCGGAAAGAATACATCGATTCCGCCTGCTCCGGCCAAGCCGACGGCACCGGCCGCCCCTCTCAAGACCGCCGCGCCGCAGCGCGATCCCAAGTCTTAGTCTCTAGTTCCCTATAGCGGGCGCGGCATGAACATGATCTACTGAGCACTCTGTTCAGGCGGAAATGTCACGCGACGGAACGGAGAGGCGGCTGTGGCGGATGCCATACATGAAATAGACCGCGATGCCGATAATCGTCCACACGACGAAGCGAATCCAGGTCAGCGTCGGTAAAAACGCCATCAGAGCCAAGCAGGCAAACATGCCGAGCAGCGGAACCCAGGGCATCAGCGGCATGCGGAATGGTCGCGGCTGGAGAGGTTTCGTGTAACGGAGCACCATGACGCCCATGCAGACCAAAACGAACGCAAACAACGTTCCGATGTTGGTCATGTCCGCCGCATCTCCGATGGGGATGAAGGCGGCAAGCACGGCCACGGCGACGCCCGTCAGATAAGTCGCATGATGCGGCGTCCGAAACTTCGGATGCACTGTCGATAACCAAGGGCCTAGCAGACCATCCCGAGACATGGCGAAAAACACGCGGATCTGGCCGATCATCATCACGACCAGGACGCTCGTAATTCCCGCCACCGCACCGATTGCGACGACCGCAGCCCCCCATCGATAGCCCGCGACACTGAGCGCTTCGGCCACCGGGGCATTGATGTCGATTTTTGAATAGGGGATTAGCCCGGTCAAAATTGCCGCGACGGCGATGTAGAGCAGCGTGCAAATGAACAATGACGCGAAGATCCCGATCGGCAGGTCACGCTGAGGATTGCGGGCCTCCTCGGCGGTCGTCGAGACGGCGTCAAATCCGATATACGCGAAAAAGACTATGGCCGCCGCCGCTCCGACACCGTCGAAGCCGAACGGCATGAAGGGACTCCAGTTCGCCTTGTCCACCCCCCCGGCGCCGACCCCGATGAAAAATACAATAACCGCCAGTTTAATGAGGACAATCACACCGGTGGCGCGCGCGCTTTCCTTGACGCCGATCACGAGAATAATGGTGACCAGCAGGACAATAATCGCGGCGGGCAGGTTCGCCACGCCCCCGTCTGTGCCGGGCGCGTGGGTCGCCCAATAAGGCAACTCGATCCCGCAGAGTTTCAAGATGTTATTGAAGTAGCCGGACCACCCTATAGCAACGGCGACGCAAGCCACTCCGTACTCCAGGATCAAATTCCAGCCGGTCAGCCACGCAAGCAATTCTCCCAGCGTCGCATAGGAATAGGTGTAGGCGCTTCCTGCCACAGGAATCATCGCGGCAAATTCGGCATAGCAGAGAGCCGCCAGCGCGCACGTCAGACCGGACAGCATGAACGAGAGAATAATCCCCGGACCGGCTCCGGGCCGGTGCGCATCGCCGACGATCGCGGTGCCGATCAGTACGAAGATGCCCGTTCCAATGATGGCCCCGATTCCAAGGCCGGTGAGATCCCAGGCCGTCAGGGTCTTCTTCAGCCGATGTTCCGGAGCGTCAGAGTCGGCGAGGATTCGTTCGATGGATTTCGTGCGGAATAGCGAACTGTCCACTCACGCTCCTTCGGCCGAGATCATGCGTGAATAACCATGGCGAGGATGAGAACCTCTTGGCAGGGGGTATTGAAACAAGTATAGCAGGTCGCTCTCACGAAGCCCGCCCGGCCGCCCGGAGAAATGCTTGAAAGAGCCGGCGGTGGGATGGATAGCGGTCAAACAGGAATTCCGGATGCCATTGAAGCCCGACGAAAAATCGATGGGAGGGCGATTCAATGGCCTCGATGATCCCGTCAGGCGCCTGGGCACTGATGATGAAGCCGGGCGCGGCCTGCTTGACCGATTGATGGTGCGAACTGTTGACCCGAAGGATTCTCTGTTTGACAATGCGATTGAGCACGCTGCCCGGGACGATGGAGACGGCGTGGGACAGCCGCGTGGCCGGTTCCGACTGGCGATGGGGCAATGAGTTTTGGGTCTGAGAAGGAATATCCTGAAAGAGGCTTCCACCGCATGCCACGTTCATGGCCTGCATGCCGCCGCAAATGCCCAGAGTAGGGATACGGGACTTCACCGCCCATTTCGCGAGATCGAGTTCGAAGTCCGCGCGCCGCGGCGCCATGATCTTGAAGTCATATTGTTGAACCTCACCATAATGCGAGGGATTCAGATCGGGGCCGCTTCCCGTAAGCAAGAGGCCGTCGATGTCGGCCAGCAAAGCGCGCCTGGCACGCCGATCGGCGATGAGCGGCAGTATCACAGGAATGCCGCCGAGCTCTTCAATGGCTCGTATGTATCGAGCTCTCAAGAAGTAGGTGGGCTCGCGTCCGCCCATATCTTCGCGGTCACCGGCATTGAAGTCCGGTGTTACCCCGATGACGGGTCTCATGTTATCGAATCGGTTCCAATGGCAAGGGAGCCGGTTCCTGAGCAGCGGCGTCGGTCTCGCGCGCCGGTTCAGCCGGCACGCCGAGGAATCGCACGGGTTTGTCTCCCTTCAGATGCTCGGGAGTGATAATGTAGGTGCCGTACATGCTCGGGATCCAAATATTCTTGGCCGTCTGTTCGCTGCCCCCGGAGAAAGCATAGGCGAGGCCGCCGACGACTCCCCCACCGATGGCGAACGCGGCCTTGAACGGAAAGTAGAGAATGGTCGCGACAGCCGATGCGGCCTGCATCCCGACGCCCGACGGAGTCCCGGTCGAGGCGTCGCCGGCCGGGGAGGACGAGGTGGGCGAATCCTGGGCAAGAACCGGCGATGCAATAAGGACGGAAGAAAAGGCCAATAAGACCAAAATTGCGAGGGTCTTCAGGAGTCCCTGACGTGCGGGCTCGGGTTCCTTATTCATGACGCTCACGATATGCTCCTCCTCATCTCGACAAAAAATAATGCGATTGATGACATCGCCGGCGGCGCAGAAGCTCCACTCGGCATACCTTGGCGTTATAGCAAATCTGATGGGGAATAAAAACCCCTCCGGCGACGTGCGGTAGGTTTAAGACGTCGAATGGAATTGAGGTTCATCAAGATCAAGTTCAGCGCGCAGCGATGAGAAGATGTGTTCTCGTTCGCTTCGCGCAAGCCGGTCCAATTCAGAGATCATGGCGTGCGCCGCAATCTCCTGGCTCTCCTGCGCAAGACCGGATTCCAATGCCAGATGGAGCTTACGGCCGCAGAGAACTTGGATGAAGACTTCATCGATTCGCTGGGCCAGGTCTAGCCGCTCATCGTCCGGCACTCGCTCAAGCGTCTCGGCCAGCCAGGAGTGGAAACGTAATGCCTGGCGGATCCGTTCTACTTGGCTCTGCGAGATGTCAACCGAAACCTGCACCCCGCCCTTCCAACTGCGTTTCTTGACATTGAACACACAGCGCCACGCTTCGTCCTGTCCGAGATCATCGGGGCCGAAGAAAAAAGTAATGCGGAAAGGCGTGGTGTCTGGTGAAGACGGCGGCATCATCTCTCGTGCATTCTATCATCGGTTCTGATCGGGAAACAGGTCGATTGACCGCAAAAAAAGCCGACGTTATGATGCGCCTCCATGGATTCGTCCGCTGTACACCGCAACCGTGTGGAAGCCATTCAGCAAGCGATCCGCGAAGAGCCTGGATTGGATGGATGGCTCTTCTGTGATTTCCGGCACAGCGACCCCCTCGCGTACGGAGTGTTGTTGCTCGATGCCGGGCTCCATGTCACGAGACGCTGGTACTACTGGATTCCGGCCAGTGGGATGCCGGTGAAACTCCTCCACGGTATTGAACCCCATGTGTTGGGTCCATTGCCGGGAGAGGAGCGACGGTACGTCTCGTGGCGTGATCGACAGTCGGCATTGCAATCGATCCTTCGGCCGGCCAGGCGAATTGCCATGGAGTATTCCCCGTATAACGCAATTCCTTACGTATCTCGCGTGGACGCCGGCACGGTTGAACTCGTGAGGAGCTTCAATATCGAGGTCGTCACATCGGCCGATCTGGTGCAGCGGTTCGAGGCGGTATGGGACGCCCGGCAATTGGGATCCCATCGTGTCGCAGCCGAGGCACTTCGCAGGATCGTCGATGAAGCATTTCACCAGGTCGGAGCCATGGTGGCTCGAATAGAGCCCTTTGGAGAATACGAATTGCAACAGTTCATCATGTCCCGTTTCCGGCAGTACGGACTGGTCACATCAAGTGCCCCTATCGCGGCGGTCAACCAGCATAGCGCCGATCCCCATTACTCACCCTCACCGGAAACGAGTCAGCCCATCAGAAAGGGCGACTTGGTGCTGATTGATCTGTGGGCCAAACAGCCGGATGCCGGCGCCGTGTACGCCGACATTACCTGGACCGGTTACGTGGGATCTTCCGTGCCTGAGCGGCACGAGCGCCTCTTTCAGATAGTCAGGAATGCCCGGGATGCGGCGTTGAGCTTTGTGCGGCAACGAGTCGGTGCAGGAATTTTCCCGTGCGGATGGGAAGTGGACGATGCGTGCCGACGGGTGATCCAAGAGGCCGGCTATGCGGATCGATTCATCCACCGGACGGGACATTCGATCGGCGTCGAGGTTCATGGGAACGGGGCGAATATCGACAACCTTGAAACCCAGGATGGCCGTCGATTGATTCCCTGCACCTGCTTCTCGATCGAGCCCGGCATTTACTTGCCCGGCGAATTCGGCATCCGCAGCGAACTTGACGTCTATGTGTCTGAGAATGAAGTGGTCGTGTATGGGCAACCGGTGCAGACTCAGATCGTCCCGATTCCGGTCCGCGCATGATAAATTAAGGCGGGGCGCCTCGCCGCCAGTCCCGGTTTCTTGACACGTCCAAGCCGCGGCATATATCGTGGACGATGGCACTCTCGCCCGCGTGAGGCGGTGTCAAATCTAGAATTCCAGAGGAAAGGATCACGGCCATGTTCGGCACAATGGGATTTTCAGAATTGATCATCATCCTCGTGATCGTGCTGATTATTTTTGGGGCGGGCAAGCTTCCTCAGATCGGGGAGGGAGTCGGAAAGGCGCTCAAGGGGTTCAAAAAGGAAGTCCACGACATCCCTCCCGCCGAGGCAGCGACGGTGGCCGCGGAACCGGCAAGTGGCCAGGCTCCCCCGCCATCCAACCAACCGGCTGCAACGCCGCCGACTGAAGCCAGCACCTTGAAGCCGACCTCCCCCTATACTCCGGGACCAGAACTGACGCCTGGTACCACTGCGGCGATGTTGGCGAATCTCGGGCCACAAGGATCGGCTCAGGGCCAGCCACCGAAACCGGCCGTTGCCGGGACTCAGAATGGCCAGAATGCCCAATCGGGTTCGGCGGCTGCTGCCCCTCACCAGTCCCCCCCGACCATGGAAGATCGGATGGCGGCGCCGGCACCTATGGCACGGGCTCAGTATCCTCCTCTTCCGCCGGGTGCACAGGCCAAACCAGTCGCCAAACGACCTTCTGCCGTGGTCAATAAGGAGGCGGTGGCTCGAGTCCAGGCCGCCCAGGCTGCGCTGAAGGGGAAGGCTCATCCACCGTCAGCCGGTGTGTCGCAACAAGATATGCAGCATTTCGGCGAAGGATTGGGGGACGCGCTACGGACGTTTCGTCAAGCCGTGGCGGATGTGCGAGGTTCCGTAGACCCCGAGATGCGAACCATTCAGGCGGAAATCGATGCCGCCCAAAAGGAGCTTGAACAATCGATTGAAGCAGCCAAGCAAGCGTCGGTCACTGAAGAGCAGCCCCCCGGCAAGCCGGCCTGATACTGTTTTCGCCTCGTGAGGCATATTTGCTCAATCAGGCTTCGCAATCCCCACTTGGATATGGCTTCTTTCTTTTTCTGACTCTTTCCGGCTGTTATCTCGACACACCTCCCGCCGGCCCCGATGCGGTGTCCATATGGCTTGCAGACCTCCTGGGCGATCGGAACCCCGAAATCCGGCGTACCGCCGCCGAAGCCTTGGGAAAGATTGGTAGTCCGTCACAGATCGATAGAATTATCCAAACCTTAGGGGATCCTGATCCTCGTGTACGTGAAGCCGGTGTCATTGCATTGGGGCGGTTGGATGTTCAAGCGGACGGAGTCCAGGCGCTCGTCCAGGCATTAGGCGATACGGCCGAACCGGTCAGAGCAGCGGCTGCCCGTAGCCTCGGTGAGCTGAATGGGGGCAAGGCTTCGGGCGATCGTCTCGTCCAGCTACTGAAGTATCCGGACAAACAGAAGCGTAAGGCCGCTATTCAAGCGTTGGTGCACGTTGAAGCGGACCAGGCCTTTCCTCAGCTCTCCCTTGCTCTCCGTGATCCTGATGCGGAAGTCCGCCAAGGAGCAGTGGCCGCTCTGGGCGAATGGTGGGGGGAACGAGCGGTCCCTTTACTGAGGGAACGGCTTGCTGTTGATGCGGATTCCAGGGTCCGGGTAGAGGCGGCATACCGGCTGGGAAAGATCGGGCATCAAAAACTGGCCAAGGAGTTGGGTCATGTCGCAGCGACCGATCACGATGCCACGGTCCGTCGGTGGGCCAAGTGGGCGAGCGAGCAGCTCAGGCGACCGCTCGACTCCGGTTGAGAGCGTCCACAAGGTCAATCAGTCGCTGCTGGGCCTCGTCTTCTATTTCCGTAAATTGCACTCCCATACCCGGAAACAATAAGTACCGTTCCGGTTTTGCTCGCGTCCACGCGACTTTGGCTTTCGTTTTATATTTGTCGGCCGGACGGTCCGGCAATGAAAATTCGACGGTCAGTTCTGTTCCCGGGGACAATGGGGCGCTGCTTTCGATGAAAAGCCCTCCTCCTCCCACACCTCCGGTGAGACTGTCGAATTGCTGGCCCTCCGAAGTCGTGCAACGAACCTTGATCGCAAGTGGTGCGCGTGGATGGGCGCGGCTATGCGCGAATCGGGTATCTTCATCGACCGATAAGATCCGCTCAATCAGGAGTCCCCACCCAAGGGTACCGAGGCGGTGTCCCCCTTCACTGAGCAAGGTGACTGTTTCTTGATCGCAATCAAGCTCAAGCACTTTCCCCAGGTGCTCCTGGGTCATGGTAACAGGGAATTTCATCTATGGCGTCTCCTCAAGAAAGGTGCAAGGCTGGTAGGCAGACGGCCCCGGCTATGGATTCTGGTTGGCGCTCTTGACTGAATGAACGAGATTCACCACGCGAATCCTGGTCTCCGCGGCAATGTCCGTAAAACGTACCCCCATGCCGGGGCTGAATGTATACTGATCGGCCTTTGGGCAAACCCAGGCGACGACGCCTTTGGCCGACAACCATTCATTCTCGGAATCGGGAAGGCAGAATTCTATGACGAGCTTTGTCCCGACCGGGGGCGGAGCCTCGCTTTCGATAAACAGACCGCCGCCTCCTATGCCGCCTGCCCGGCTCTCGACTTGCTGTCCCTGCGGAGTATTGTATTTGACCCGCACGGATAACGAGATGCGAGGATCGGTCCGGCCGTCTTCGAAGTGGGTGGGTTTACGGTAAGCAAGAATATGATCGATAATGAAATCCCATGCGACGGTCCCGAGAGTCTCCCCGTTGATGCCGATCAGTGTAATGACTTCTCGAGCGCTATCCAGGTCAAGCGCTTTGCCCTTATGGCGATTGCTGGAAACTACGGGGATTTTCACGTCGCTCTTCCTTGGCAAAGATTCGCCCGCTCTCTGTAGGGAGTATAGCGCAGAGCACCAAAATGTCGATCAATTGATCGCAATTGGAGCGAGAGGCCTCGTACCGGCAAGCCGAACGGGCCGGGGGCGCTCATGGCTGAAGGGCGGCATACCTGCCAGGGGCGGTGGATGGAACGCATCCTAAGATGCGTCCAGCACATTGTCTAAGCGCTTTTGATCTCCTTGTCCTGCTCGAAGATCCGAATCGGCGGATGCTTTCCGATAATAACGTCTTCAGTGATCACGACCTCTTTGATCTGCTTTTGCGATGGCGCGTCGTACATGAGGTCAAGCATCACTTCTTCGAGAATGGCTCGGAGACCGCGAGCGCCTGTTTTTTGAGTATAGGCTTTGCGGGCCACCGCTCCCAGGGCACCTTCCGTAAATTTAAGTTTGACCTTTTCGAAAGAAAGAAGCTTCTCGTATTGTTTGGTAAGGGCATTTCTAGGCTCGGTCAGAATTCGGATCAGGGCCTTTTCGTCGAGTTCGTCCAACGTCGCGACGACGGGAAGCCGCCCGATAAATTCGGGGATGAGACCATATTTCAGAAGATCTTCCGGCTGGACAAAAGGCAGCAACTCGCCTAACCGGACGTCATTTCGACCTCGGATCTCAGCTCCGAATCCCATCGATTTTCTGTTCAAGCGTTGCTCGATAATCTGTTCCAATCCGACGAACGCTCCGCCGCATATGAAGAGAATATTCCCGGTATTCACCTGGATAAACTCCTGATGGGGATGTTTCCTTCCTCCTTGAGGCGGGACATTGGCGATGGTGCCTTCAATCAACTTGAGGAGGGCTTGTTGCACCCCTTCGCCGGACACATCGCGGGTGATCGAAGGGCTGTCGCTTTTCCGGCTGATCTTGTCGATCTCGTCGATATACACGATGCCCCGTT
Source organism: Nitrospira sp. Nam80 (assembly GCF_965152575.1). Lineage (NCBI taxonomy): Bacteria > Pseudomonadati > Nitrospirota > Nitrospiria > Nitrospirales > Nitrospiraceae > Nitrospira > Nitrospira sp. Nam80. Next base: position 4,573,529 of record NZ_OZ224216.1, on the reverse strand, counting down.
CGGCCCGTTCCACATCGTAATCAGCCGCCTGCAAGAGCTTGAGAATGATATTCTCGACGTCTTCACCGACATAACCTGCCTCGGTGAGCGTCGTGGCGTCGGCTAGCGTAAAAGGCACATCCAAATACTTGGCCAAGGTCTGGGCCAGCAACGTCTTGCCTGTCCCGGTGGGACCGATCATGAGGATGTTGCCCTTTTGCAATTCGACATCGTCCACATCCTTTTCTTTGGCCGAAATGCGCTTGTAGTGATTATGGACCGCAACGGAGAGAATTTTTTTGGCCCGATCCTGGCCGATGACATACTGGTCGAGATGGTGTTTGATGTCCGCCGGTTTCTTCAGCTTCGACGAAATCTCCTCCTTGGCTTCTTCCCAATCTTCCGCAATAATATCGTTGCACAGATTGACGCATTCGTCACAGATGTAGACCGTCGGCCCGGCAATTAGTTTGCGGACTTCGTCCCGGCTTTTCCCGCAGAATGAACAACGCAAATGCCGGTCGATCTTCTCCTGCTTGGCCATGCTCCCTCCTGTCCTTACGAGCTCTTGGCGGTTTCTTTTGACGGCTCGGATCCAGGGATCTTGAAGCTTTTCAGCGGTCTGGTGATGACCTCGTCGATCAATCCATACTTCTTGGCCTCTTCACCCGACATGAAATAATCGCGTTCGGTATCGAGGGCGATCTTATCAAGAGGCTGGCCTGTATGTTTCGAGAGAATGTCGTTGAGTCGTTCACGAATCTTCAAGATCTCCCGCGCATGAATATCAATCTCGGTGGCCTGGCCCTGAAAGCCCCCCATGGGCTGATGGATCATCACCCTAGCATTCGGCAGCGCAAAGCGCTTGCCCTTAGATCCAGCCGTAAGCAAGAGCGCTCCCATGCTCGCAGCCTGTCCCAGGCAAATCGTGGTGATGGGAGGTTTCACATACTGCATGGTATCGTAAATGCCTAGCCCGGCCGTGACGCTGCCGCCCGGTGAATTGATATAAAGATTGATATCCTTCTCGGGATCCTCGGCTTCGAGGAAGAGGAGTTGGGCGATGATCAGATTCGCGAACACATCATCGATGGGGGCGCCCAGAAAAATGATGCGGTCTTTCAGCAGGCGCGAATAAATATCATAGGCGCGTTCACCGCGATTGGTTTGTTCAATAACGATCGGAACTAACATGCAGCATGATCCTTTCCGTTAGAGTAAGCTCTCCGGCTTCACTCTAACATATCCGTGCAAGAGACCGGTTGGCTTGGGAAAAGCACAATTATGTTCTGTCGGTCAATGTCTGGTTATCCCTGGATGACCGAATGTCGATAGACGAAGTCCAGCGTTTTGTCGCCAAGAATCCGGCTTCGCAAATCATCCAACGATTCCTTCCCGCCGGCCTGGATCATGCGGGTGACCTCTTCCACCGACAATTTGACCTCGGAAGCCAGGCGCGCAATCTCCGCGTGTAATTCTTCGTTGCTGACCGTCAACCCTTCCTTATCTGCGATCGCTTCAAGAATGAGGCTGGTTTTCACGCGGCGCTCCGCTTCCGGCCGGTGCTCGTCCCTCAGTCTCGTAATCTCTTCGGTCCGGGACGCAGCGGCGGACTCTTGAGCGTCGTCCGGCTTGCGATGGCGGGATTGCAGCGTTTGGCGGATCATGGCCGTGAGTTCTCGCTCAACCAGCGACTCCGGAAGATCAAAGTGGTGCATTTCCGTGAGTCGCTTGAGGACGGTATTCTTGTATGAATCGTCGATGTCCTTCTTCAGGGCCCGTTCCATTTCTCCCTTGAGATGATCCTTGAGTTCCTGAATCGTGCTGTATGGACCGCAATCCTTGGCAAATTCGTCATCGAGTCGGGCCAATTGTTTTTGCTTGATCGCGCGAATCGTACAGCGGAACGTCACCGTTTTGCCGGCGACGCGCTGATCGGGATGAGTGGATGGATACTGTTGTGGAATGTCTATGACCTCTCCTTCGCGTTTTCCAGTAATGTGGCTGTCCACTTCGATCCCAAGGATCGAAGCCTTCGACCCGACTTTGTGGAGATGGCCTTCCTTGGTTGTTCCCTCGAGCACCTGGCCGTCAAGCCGGCCTTCTATATCCAAAACGGCGAAATCTCCTTCCGCCAGCGCCGCTCCGGCAGGCGCCGGGTGCAACTGGGCCATGCGCTCGCGAAGGACCTCTAGAGCCTTATCAATTTGTTCATCCGTAACGGTTCGTGTATCCGGCTTGAGAGAGATCGGATTCGGTGCTTTGTAATCCCGCAGTTCAATGGTCGGCTTGATTTCAACCGTGGCCGTAAAACTAAACGCCGCATCCCTGCTGATTTTAACCCGTTCCAAGGGCGGAATCTCGACAACGACCGGGACGATGCCCGCTTGTCGAATTGCCTTATCGTAATAATCGGGAACGAGCGAACGAATGACGTCTTCCTCGACGGCTTTTGCGTAGCGCTTCTCCAGAAGTTGGACAGGCGCCTTGCCGGGTCGAAAGCCAGGAATGCGGACTTGTTTGTTCAGTTCCGTATAGGCCTGAACGAAGCGCTGCTTCACCTCCTCGACGGGAACTTCGATCTTCAACGCGCGTTTCATAGGGCCGAGTTCGGTTACTTCCATTCGCATATCGGACTCAATACCTCCGGTGATATCCACTATGGCGTTAATGTAGGTCTGGGAGAATGGTGCGAGAGGGGGGACTTGAACCCCCACGGTTGCCCACGAGATCCTAAGTCTCGCGCGTCTGCCAGTTCCGCCACTCTCGCACGTTGCGGGAGTCCCTTTTCTCCTAGGAGGACCGGCACATGCGTGCGGGGAGACCTTGTGATTATGGCATCTTGTACCGTTGAATAGGAGGAAGTGTCAACCCATACTCACGCAGGACGATAGGCGCGGGGCTGTCCTTGTAAGACCCCTGCGAAGAAGGAGCCGCGAAGGCAGGGCGGTATGGATTGTAATGTGGTGGAATGGAGCCAATACCGAGAGTATAATCCGTGAAGCTTCCTGTGTTGCCTCCTAGACGGATTGCCTCGCAAAGTTGCGGTTTAATCGATCGTCAAGCGCATTGTTCCGGCGCGGACTGCGGCCGGCGTAAACAAATCCTCTTGGTGCTTAACTCGGATCCGTTCTCCAAAGGAGGAGTGAGATGAGGCAAGCATTGGGCATAATCGGAACGCTTCTATTGATAGCGGCGTCATATAGTACCGGGCTGGCATATCGGGACTATTTTACTCCGGAACAGAAAGCGCAATTAGCCAAAATCCAGACTGTAGGGCTGGATGTCATCGCATTGACCGATAAGGGGGCCGTTGATTCCACCGCCATTGCGGATGTGGTAGCCCGCCGGATGGCCGAACTGGGCTATGCCGTTGCGCGAGACGGCTCCAAAGCAGGCGACGTTATCTTTAAAGTGAAGTGCGAACAGCGAAAGACCTGGGAAGGGACGACCTCGGCGGGAGGTGATGCCGATCTGCCGGATGCCCCGTCGCGTTTATGGAAAGGGCCGGCGTGCCAGCTGACATATGTGTTGGGAGGCCTCAAGATCAAATGGCAGAAGGAAGTGCGCACCGATTTTGAAGACCCCGCCGATGCCGCCATCAAAGCACAGGCCGGAGATGTCGGCGACTTTGTGATGGCCAAGTTAAGGGAGAAGCTGGAACAATACGATTTCCCTGTATGGATCACGGCGGAATGGGGACAGCCGGACCGACTCCTGAAGTTATTGGATGCCTCCGACACGCCGCAGATTAGAAAGCTGCGCATCATTTCTGTTCTAGGGGAGATGGAAGCAGATGAAGCCTTGCCTCGGTTGCGGGAAGCTCTCAAGGACAAGGATTTATCGAAGCAAGCGGCAGTCGCCTTGGGCAATATGGGAAAGGAAGGAATCCCCATTCTGGTCGATATATTGAAGCACTCCAAACAGCCGCAGCTGCAAGCGGCTGCGGCCAAGGGATTGGGAGATCTCGGCAATACTCACAATGACTCCTCCGTCGTGCCGCCGCTCTTGGAAATGTTGGACGCCCCAGGCGTCGACATCGTCGTCCAGACAGAAGTCGCCTGGGCACTGGGACGGGTACCGGATCGACGGTCGGTCCAACCGTTGTTCGATCTGGACAAGAAGCTGCAAAAGATACGCAAGGATCCGCCTGATCCACAGATCAAGAAGTTAAAGGAAGCTGTCTTCTGGTCAATAAAGCAGGTGTATACGGAAGACCAATATAGTTAAATAGATTGCTTGATCGATCTGAATCGACCATTCCGCATCCCGCCTCATTGACAATTTTTATCTGTCATCTTAATTTCCTGTATCAATCTGTCACATAGCAAGCCGTATGCCCTGATCGTATGGGGATGCGTTCGGCGTGGTCCCAACAGAACGAACCATCATATCGGGTGGTGGATCGTTTCAGGCGAGTCATCCACCCATTTTTTTTCGATTTTGAACGAACGGAGGGTACGAATATGGCGGGACTATCCAGGAGAAGATTTTTGCAATGGTCGCTGACGGCAGGGGCAGGACTGATCACTTCCAATTGGCTATTTCGTACCATAGGATCCAATCTTTCCGGATACGCATTGGCCGCCGAGCCGATCAAAATCGGTATTCTCGATCCCTTGAGCAGCCCATATAAAACCTCCTCGATCCATGATGTGCATGGCGCCACTGTGGCGGTCGACTGGTTCAACAAGCAGGGAGGCGTGTTGGGACGGCCGATCATGCTCTTTGAGGCCGATGATGCCTCGGATGTCGAGACGGCGGTGAAGGCGGCCAAGAAATTGATTGACCAGGAGCATGTCGATGTTCTCATGGGAACGTTCAACGGTGACGTGGCACTGGCCGTATCTGAAGTTGCGAAGCAACACGACAGACTCTTCATGGTGACCGGCGCACACATCATGGACCTCACGGGGACGCGCTGCGATTCGCGCACATTCGTCTTCATGCCGAATGCTCGAATGTTGGCTCGGGCGGTGGCGCCTGCCATCGTAAAGGCCTACGGCAAACAATGGTATATGGTCACCGCGGATACCGTGGACGGGCGATCCGCATTGCAGGCCATGACCGAAACTCTCACGGAACAAGGCGGTGAAGTGGTCGGTTCGTCCACGACGACATTTGGAGCAACGGATTTCTCCGATGTCATGGCGCAAGTTCGTCGGGCCAAGCCGAATGCCGTGATCCTGAATCTCTATGGGTGGGATCTTGTGAATGCACTGAAAGCCTATGCCAAACTGGATCTGGCCAAGGAAAAAATCGGAATCGGGGGGATGATCGGGGGCGAACAGATAGGGCGTCCGCTCGGATATGCGAGCAACGCGGGCATCTGGGGGCTCGTATGGGATCCGAAGGTAAAGACCGAGAGTTCGAAACGGTTCATTCAGGCGGTGGTCGACAAGTATCACCATACGCCGACTTCGCGCTGTTATCTCGGATATGCGGCCATGACGCAGGTCCTTGAAGCCATTCAACGGGTGGGGACGACGGAGACGGCCTCCTTAGTCAAGGCTCTGGAAGGGCATGCATTTGACGGACTGAAGCAAGGAAAGTCCTACTTCAGAGCGGACGATCATCAGCACGTGCAAGACATCTTGGTCGGGGAAGCCTACGGCAAAGAACTAGGACTCGGTCACTATAAGATTCTCGCGACGGTGAGCGGTGATGACGTCGCGAAGGAAGCCGGTGACTGCCGGTCCGGCCGGTTGGGCTGATCCTTTTCCGGAGGACAGCTTTCATCCCAGCCGTAAGTCCATTTGCACAAGGCCGATCCCTCCGATTGTCTCATGACCGGCGGCTCTGCCCGACCTGATCGGCGCCTTTGACAACAATGACAGCGCGGGATCTTCCTAGTTGTTCACCCGTGAGAAGAGTGAAACGATGAAGCTCCATGAGGGCTCTAATCTACTCATATCGCGCACTAGTCCCCACCTTGTTGGCCATGACGTTGGTGTGGGGTTGTTCCACCAAATATGAGCCCCAGCTCACTCTCCCTCCTTCGAGCTTCACCCGGTCCATCGATGCCGTTGTTGAGCTCCATCCGCTCCAGGCTGCGGAAAGCTTGCGCTCCGGACACTCGCCATATGGGGTGGTGGCTGAAGACTATGTGAACAAGCCTCCGTCGAAAATGGACAAGGCCATTACGGCCGAGATCCTCAATGAATTCTCATCGAATGGGGTCTTTCGCCGCATCAGTCTCTACGATCCTCATCCTGATCTCGTGCTGACCGGCCGCATCGATCGCTTTTATGAACACGACCGCCGGAAGCTATGGACCTATGTCCCGTATTACTCGGACAAATTGGCCGGCCTGTTCAGGTTGAATACCTATATGAGCGACGGGGAAGTCCACCTGACCATGATGTTGCTAAAACCGACAGGCCAAGTCGTGGGAACCTATACCGGACGGGTGAAATTCGATGAGGATTTCACCCCGAATGACGAATTGCGTCCGGGCGGACGACTCAATCGTGCGTTCAGCGAGGCCTTGGCGCAGATCCGTGACGAAATCCTTTCGGATGCCAATCTTCCCAAGACCCGAATATCCGACCCATTGGTCCAGGCGGACGATCACCAAGAGCCATAGTCAATCCCAGACCAACCGTTCCTCCGCTTTTCCAGAATAGGCGGCATAACCGGGATAATCCGGCTTTGACCTGATTTCGCAGAGCGACCATAATGAGGACATGTCACTCACAACAGAGGGGGTACTATGAGGCGGACGGTCGGGACCGCGGTGATGCTTTGCGGGATGTACTATGCGCTCTTTCTTGGACCTGGCGACGCCCATGCGGAAGCGTCCGGCATTCCTCCCGAGACGGTAGCAGACTTCATTCATGCGGTGATCGAATCCGATCGGACCTTTTATACCGTCCATGTGGTCGAGCGACTCCAGAAACAGGGAGGAACGAAGGCGGCGGAAACATGGCGGGCAGATAAAAACTCCTTACCGCTACCCGCGCAATTTCTTCATGAAGCCAGCGACCTTGCAAGGATGACGGGGACAAAGGTTCGCTATCGACTGATCAGCCTATGGCCTGTCAATCCCGACAACGCTCCGGCAAACGAAGGGGAGAAAACCGGGTTGGAAATGGTCCGGCGGAATCCCGAACGAGCCTTTACCAAAACGGTGACGATCGGGGACCAACCATACTTTCAAGCGATCTATGCGGACCGTGCAGTCACGCAAGCTTGTATCGACTGTCATAATGCTCACCAGGGCAGCCCGAAGAAGGATTTTCGGATAAATGACGTGATGGGCGGACTGGTGATCGAGGTTCCGCTGGGTCAGTGATCGCGTCACCTCCGAATCTCAAGTCCCCAATGCTCCGGGATCTCTTCATGAGCGCGGATGGCTCAAATCACATACAAAGGGCGGAAGCAATTCGACCGCCTTGACAGGTTCCTTGCGAGAAGGCCGAAGCGTGCTGCATAGAGTCCATTCCGCCAAAGAGATCATGACGGTCTTCCCAGGCCGGCAAGATCATGCGACTGACGACAACCCCGCCGTATTTGGATCCGAACAGCCACGAAGCCGTCTATGAGATCGATTTGACCGTGTTTGAGGTAAGCGGACAGGCCAAGTCGCAAGTCGATGTGCCCGGAGAGATTGTCTTGGCCGCGGCCGCGCGGGAAAAGCGATTAGGAGCCTGAGGCAGCGCGAGGCCTCAGGCGAATAGTTACGCGCTGTAAAAAAATTCTCTTTGCGAGAAGTGTGAGTGTGATTGCATTTGAGACGTGCCGTTCTTATTGCATCGGGATCTTGCCGGTGGTTTTGAACCGATCATGGTGCCATTCCACCAAATGAAATCATTTGGTCTTGAGGGCCTGTAGCAGAACCCGCCCCAAGCCACAAGGATTCCCTCAGTAATCACTACCCGTTTTGCCATGGTTCCATCTTTGCATCCCTGGGAAAGTAGTGGAGTTCACAACCGGATCCAAGGAGGAGCCATGGGAAGGTGGTGGCGGTCACAAAGCGATACGAATGAACGGGTCTGTCTAGGACGGGTATTGATCGTCGATGACGAGGATTGTGTGAGGCAGGTCCTCCGAACGATGCTGACGAACGCGGGGTACGACGTAGAGGAAGCAGACGATGGCGGCCGGGCCGTGGAGGTGCTCAACAGCGGTGATAATCCATTGATGGTCGATGTCATTATTTGCGACATTCGGATGCCGAAAATCAACGGAACGGAGGCGATTGCATACTTCCGAGCCCAGTATCCTTCTGTGCCGGTGATTGTTCTGACCGGCTACCACGAGCCGCAGTTGGCCGCCTCGTTGATACAACAAGGAGTGATCGAGCACCTCGCGAAACCGGCCGATCGTGAGAAAATCCTTACGTCTGTCGCAAATGCAATGGAGAGGCGAACAATCAATTTTTATCCCTGAGCTTCGGCACCAAGACCAATCTTCATCACTCCAAGACTCCAAGCCAAATTGTTGTCGGCTTGGTTCCTTCTTTTCTCTTATACCCTTCCGATGGTTGACGGGCATCCTCGGAAGGTAAAATAAAAGGATGGAGTCGGTTCGCGGCAAAGAACAGGATGTCGAACGGCTGGCGCACCTCCTGGACGACGTGGTGCATATACCCGGCACCCGCATTCGGTTCGGTCTGGATCCCTTGATCGGAATCATTCCTCTCGTCGGGGACGTGATTGTAACAGCGGCAGGCGGTCTTATTCTGCTAACGGCTCAACGGCTCGGGGTCCCCCGACGTACATTAGCAACCATGGCGTTCAACCTCTTCGTCAACGGGTTGGCGGGCAGCGTGCCGATATTTGGAGACGCCTTTTCTTTCATGTTCAAGTGCCATGCGAAGAATGTCGCCGCACTGTTACGGGAGGTGAAGCAGGGCGAGGAGGGTGCCTGTCCTCGGTTGCCCACCCCGGTATGCATGAGTGATATTCTCATTCCGCTCGTGATCATGGTTCCCATCATCAGCGTAATCGCTTTTATCGGCCTATGGCTCTGGCAGCATGATTTGTCGGTTATCTCCTTCTTATTTCCGCCTCCCTATTCCAGCCGCTCAGTCAGATAACCCGGGTAATTAGTACGCGCCGCCGCGCTGTCACATGATGGATTCAATTCTCCGCAGAGAGGGGTTTCGCAATCTCCTCCAGCGACCGCCGTTCTGCATCGACGCCGTAGACGAATGCAATGAGGGCGCCTAACACCATGAGAGCGGCCCCCACGAGATAGCCGACAAAGACACTCGACGCGGATGATTCGATTAAATGACCGAAAAACCAGGGAGACAGCACCCCCGCTCCCTGCCCGACAATGAAGAAGAAGGCGATCGCCATGGCGCGGATTTCGAGGGGAAAAATTTCGCTGACGGTCAAATAGGCGGCGCTAGCGCCGGCTGAAGCAAAAAAGAACGTGACCGACCAGGCCATGGTCTGGGTAGCAGCCGTTAAGTAATCTTGCGCGAACAAATAGCCCGTGAAACCCAGTAGGAGGCCGGCAGTGCCGTAGGTCACTGTCAACATCACACGCCGGCCCACGGTATCAAACAGGCGTCCAAGGAGCAGCGGGCCTAGGAAGTTGAACACCGCGAAAGGCAGCAAATACCAGCCTACGGACTGTGGAGGTACATGATGGAATTTGCTGAGCACCAGCGCATAGGTAAAGAACACGGCGTTATAAAGAAATGACTGAGTGACCATGAGCGAGACCCCGAGAACGGTCCGGCTGGGGTACGATCTGAAGAGTTCCTGCGCGACCGTCAAGACTGTCACGTGCGGATTTGGTCTGATGACAATCGTTCCTTGAGGATCGGGCAGCCGATCAGCCGAAGTTTCTTCCATGATCTCCTTCTCGATGCCACGGACAATGCGCTCTGCTTCGTCCACCCGCCCGTGAGTCATCAGCCACCGAGGACTTTCCGGCAAGTACCGCCTCACGATGATCATGCCCAGACCCAGCACTGCGCCGAATCCAAAACAAAGCCGCCATCCCAACTGTTCGGCAATGAGCGATGGATCGAGCAATGGGATGGTAAGCAAGGCTCCTACTACCGTCCCGAGCCACCAGCTGCCGTTGATTGCGAGATCGGTGTGACCTCTGGCTCTGGCGGGAATCAGTTCATCGATAGCCGAGTTGATCGCAGAATATTCGCCACCGATTCCTGCGCCGGCAAAGAACCGACAGAGCATGAAGGTCCACAGATTCCAGGAAAAAGCTGTCAGGACCGTTGCGGCCAGATAGAGCATCAATGTGCGCGTGAACCACTTCTTGCGGCCTTGGCGATCGGTTAGGTAGGAAAAGAGGAGCGCGCCGGACACAGATCCCGCCAAGTAGGCGGATGCCGTAAGCCCGACCTCGGTTTCCGTCAAATGAAGTGTGTTCGGATGGGTGAGCACGGCGCCCAACGCCCCGACAATGGTCACTTCCAATCCGTCGAGCAGCCATGTCACACCGAGGGCGGTGACGACCAGCCAGTGCCAGCGCGACCAGGGGAGGCGATCGAGGCGTTGCGGGATATCGGTACGGATAGTCTCGTGAGCCGGCGTGGCAGCAGCCTCCATGATCGGAGACTAGGGGAATATCGGGGGGTTAATCAAGCGGAGAAGTCCAAACTCGCGCTTCTGATACGTTCGCTATGGCTACAAATGGTTCGTGTGGTGTTTGACCACAGACACGGGCATTTCGGTCCGTGACGCGAAGAATAATGAGATGAGCGAGATGAAGAAATAACGCGCCTGGAGTTTGCGCACGGAGGCGTCGCTCCGGGGGCCGGCAAGCGCTGGTCCGCTGGGCCAATGAATCCAGACGAAGATCAGACGCGGCCGACCCGCCGGGCTCGTTCGGCGATCTTTTTGCGGAGACGTGCTTTTTCGAGGCTGATCTGTGCTTCTTTGAGTTCCGAAGGCAACCCGCCTACATGCAAGCGCTGCTCGGCTTTCTCCACCGCAGCTTGGGCTCGTTCGACATTGATGTCTTCGGCTTTTTCGGCGATTTCGGCCAGAATCGTCACCTTGGTAGGGGTCACTTCGGCAAATCCCCAAAGAACCGACATATAGTGCCAGACATCTTCGGTCTGATACCGCAGTTCACCGATCCGAAGAGTAGAGAGGAAGTGACAGTGGCCAGGCAGCACGCCGAATTCACCCTCGGAGCCGGGCGCAATAACCATATCGACCTGCTGGCTCAGCAGCAATTTCTCCGGCGTCACGACTTCGAGCAATACCTTGTCGGCCATATCTGATTCCAGTCGCCTTTTAGACCTTCACTCCCATCTTCTCCGCCTTCGCCACGACTTCTTCGATCGCTCCCACCATGTAGAAGGCCTGTTCCGGAAGGTGATCATATTTTCCTTCGAGAATCTCCTTAAAGCTCCGCACCGTATCCTTGAGCTTGACATACTTGCCTGGGGAGCCGGTAAAGGCTTCTGCCACGTGAAACGGCTGCGACAGGTACCGTTGGATCTTGCGCGCCCGGGTGACCACCATCTTGTCGTCTTCCGACAATTCATCCATGCCGAGAATTGCGATGATGTCCTGCAAATCTTTGTAACGCTGAAGAACCGATTGCACGCCGCGCGCAACTTTATAATGTTCTTCGCCGATTACCTGGGGATCGAGAATACGAGAGGTGGAATCCAAGGGGTCCACTGCCGGATAGATTCCCAATTCAGCCAATTGCCTGGACAACACGGTTGTCGCATCCAAGTGTGCGAAGGCGGTCGCCGGAGCCGGATCGGTCAAGTCGTCGGCCGGGACGTAGATCGCTTGCACCGATGTGATGGACCCACGCTTGGTCGACGTGATGCGTTCCTGCAGCGCACCCATCTCGGTGGCGAGATTGGGTTGATAGCCGACCGCCGAAGGCATGCGGCCCAGCAAGGCGGACACCTCCGATCCGGCTTGAGTAAACCGAAAGATATTGTCGACAAACAGCAACACGTCTTGATTCTCTTCGTCACGGAAGTATTCGGCCACGGTCAAGCCTGTGAGGCCGACCCGCAGCCGCGCCCCTGGTGGCTCGTTCATCTGGCCATAGACGAGCGCCGCCTTGGATTTGGAAAAGTCATCGGGATCGATGACTTTGGATTCCTGCATTTCATGCCACAGATCGTTGCCTTCGCGGGTGCGCTCACCGACACCGGCGAACACCGAGAAACCGCCGTGGTGCAGGGCGATATTGTTGATCAATTCCATGATGATGACGGTTTTTCCCACGCCGGCGCCGCCGAACAGACCGACCTTTCCCCCTTTGCTGTAGGGTTCCAACAGGTCCACGACCTTGATGCCGGTTTCCAGTACCTCAGTTTTTGTTTCCTGCTCGTCAAGCGGCGGCGCGGGTCGGTGGATCGGGTACGTCTTTTTCGTCTTGACCGGACCTTTCTCGTCGACCGGCTCACCCAGGACGTTGATCAAGCGACCGAGCGTTTCACGACCCACCGGCACGGCAATAGGCGCCCCGGTATCCTGGACATCCATCCCCCGGGTCAACCCATCCGTCGTTGACATGGCGACCCCGCGGACGCGGTTCTCGCCAAGATGCTGGGCGACTTCGAGCGTCAGCCGTACGGCCGGTTTGCCGGCGGCCTTGTTTTCCGCCTGTTCGACCTTCAACGCGTTATAAATGTTGGGAAGATGGCCCGGTGGAAACTCCACGTCCACGACCGGTCCGATAACCTGGATTACTTTGCCTGTGCTCATAAAACTCCCTTACTTGAATTCTGGGTTATGAGTGTTGAGTTATGAGTTGGAATCGTCCCGGACTCAGAACTCACAATTCAGAATTCAGAACTTATTTTAGCGCGTGCACGCCGAACTGCACCAGTGAGCCACTCCACCATTAGATCATTGCACCATTGATGACCGCGATTACCAAATGGCGCGATCGTTAATGACACGAGGATCAATTCACTTGGCTCCGTAGCCCATTTTTTGCTTGAACGTCGTAATGACTTCTTTCAGTTTCCCGCCGACCTTGTCGTCGATTTTGGAAATCGTGGTCACCTCTTTTCTGAGCTCCGGATGATGCTGTGCAACGTAACGGAGCAGCTCCTCTTCAAACTCGCGCACCTTGTTCACCGCCACATCATCGAGGAAGCCGTTGACACCGGCAAAAATCGACAAGACCTGATCCGCCACCGGCATTGGCTGGTACTGACCCTGCTTCAGCAATTCGACCATCCGCACGCCTCGGGCCAACTGAGCCTGGGTCGCCTTGTCCAGTTCGCTGCCGAATTGGGCAAAGGCCGCCATTTCCCGATACTGCGCGAGATCCAGCCGCAGCGTGCCGGCCACTTGCTTCATGGTTTTGATCTGCGCGGATCCGCCCACGCGAGACACGGACAACCCGACGTTGATCGCAGGCCTGATCCCGGAATAGAAAAGATCGCTTCCTAGATAGATCTGCCCATCCGTGATCGAAATCACATTGGTCGGGATGTAGGCCGACACGTCTCCGGCTTGGGTCTCGATGATCGGCAGTGCCGTCAAACTCCCCCCGCCGAGCTTGTCGCTCAATTTGGCCGCCCGCTCCAACAACCGCGAATGGAGATAGAACACATCCCCCGGGTAGGCTTCGCGTCCTGGCGGCCGGCGCAACAAGAGAGACAGTTGGCGATACGCGACGGCATGTTTGGAAAGATCATCATAGACAATCAATGCATGCTTGCCGTTGTCGCGGAAATACTCGCCAATGGCCACGCCGGCAAAAGGCGCAAGGTACTGCATCGGGGCCGCGTCGCTGGCGGTCGCGGACACGACCATGCTGTACTCCATGGCATGATGTTCTTCCAGCGTTTTCACCACGCGCGCCACGGTGGATCGCTTCTGGCCGATTGCGACATAGATGCAAAAGACGCCGAGCCCCTTTTGATTGATGATCGTATCGACGGCAATGGCGGTTTTGCCGGTTTGGCGATCGCCGATGATCAATTCACGCTGCCCGCGGCCGATTGGAATCATCGCGTCGATGGCTTTGATACCGGTCTGCAACGGCTCGCGTACCGACTGCCGCGTGATCACTCCGGGGGCCACCATCTCGATCAGACGGGTCTGTTGGGACTTGATCGGGCCCTTTCCATCCAAAGGCTGACCGATGGGGTTTACGACCCGTCCGACCAAGGCTTCACCGACCGGAACCTCGGCAATGCGACCGGTGCGTTTGACCGGATCGCCTTCTTTGATGCCGACGTCTTCCCCCATTAAGACGGCTCCGACATTGTCCTCTTCGAGATTCAGCGCAATGCCATAGAGTCCGCCCGGGAACTCCAACATTTCTCCTGCCATCGCGCCGTCCAAGCCATAGATCTTGGCGATACCGTCTCCGACTTGGATCACCGATCCGGTTTGGCTGACGTCGACCTGTTGGTCGAAGCCTTTGATTTTTTCTTTGATGATTGAACTGATTTCTTCGGCCTTAATCTGCATGGCTACTCCTTCGTCAACAGACGCTGCATCGCGGTGAAGCGGCCCTGGATGGTGCTGTCGACCACGGTGCTCCCGAGTCTGATATGCAAGCCGGCGACATGAGCCGCGTTGGCCTGAAACGTGACTTCGACATCCCGCTTCAGGGCATCGCGCAGTCGCATGCGAATGCGATCCTGCTCCTGCGGAGGAAGCGCTGTCGCAGCGGAGACGATGATCTGTTCTTTTCCCTTCGCTTCATCGAGGAGCTTCGTAAAGGCGTCGGCGATGTCCGGCAGAAAGCCGACCCGGTTCTTTCGGACGAGCTGATCAAGAAAATTCTTACCGACAGGCGGGCAACCGAGGCGGTCGGCCAATTCAAGCAACACAGCGAGTTTATCGTGCTCAGCGAACGCCGGCGAGGCAACAATGTGCCGCAAGGCGGCGGACTGCGTAAACGCCTCTCCGAGCCCATGGAGTGCGCGATTGGCCGACTCGACGTTCGACTGATCCAAAAGGTCAAACAGGGCTCTTGCGTATCGACGTGCGACGGCTGTCTTAATCACTATAGTTGTCCGGTAGCGTTATGGTGCGAGCCCGCGTCCTTCGTGAACCTGGTTGCTGCAACAGCAATTTCGTTGCTGCGACCAGCCGCAACGTACAGGCCGATGGATTGGCGCGTTGGTCGGTCAACATACTGTACGACGGTGCTTCCTTCCCTCGCGGCTCCGCACCCCAGTTTCGCCTGGCGACTCCGCAATTTCGCGACGAACCGTCATGATAATGCGGGTTAGAGCAAACGAGAAGCCTTCGTGCGGGCGGGCACGATCAAAAGCGCGCCAGGGTAGCACTCAAAAGCGGGGAGTGTCAAGAAGCAAGAGCAGCAGCAACTGGGATTGGCTGCACGGGTCTGAGACGACCAACCGCATCACGAACGCAGGATGATCCCGCCGCCGAGGACCCGATCTTCAGCGTAGAACACAACGGATTGTCCGGGACTCACCGCTCGTTGCGGTTCATGGAATTGCACATGCATCGTCGTGCCGTTTCCCTTCGGTGTCACCGTCGCCGGCACCGCCGGTGTAGCATAGCGCACCTTCACCATCACGTCCTGCGTCGCGCGGATGAGGTAAGGCTCGAACACGTTAAGATCTCCGGCCAAGCAATCCAACTGATGCAGTTGTTCCTCCGGACAGAGGACCACGGTACCGGTTTCCGGAAGGACCTTTTGAACGTACAGCCGCCGGCCTGTCGCGATGCCGAGCCTACGCCGCTGGCCGGGAGTGTAAAAGGCGACTCCCTCATGCCGTCCCAGAATGCGGCCTTCCGTATCGACGAAGTTGCCGCTTTTTCTGACTTCGGGAGCTTCCTGCTCAATAAAGGTCCGATAATCTCCCTGACTGACAAAACAAATTTCCTGGCTTTCCTTTAATTCATCGGCTGGAAGGTCGAGCGCATCGGCTTCTTTCCAGACGTCACGCTTCTCCATGCCGCCGACCGGGAATAGAATGCGAGGCAGCCAGCCGGGATGGATTCGGTACAGGAAATAGCTCTGGTCTTTGCGGGTGTCGCTGGAACGATGGAGTTGCCATGATCCGGCTTCTTCGACGACGCGCGCGTAATGGCCGGTCGCGACATACTCGATCCCCCGCGCCTGCGCTAAGTCATGAAGGGCTCGAATCTTGACCCGTTCATTGCAGCGCACACAGGGGTTCGGCGTGGTCCCGCCGGCATATCCGCTAAGGAAATCATTAATGACGTATCGGCGGAAGCTGTCGCGGGTATCGATCACCTCGTGGGTGATATCCAGCTTTTGGGCCACATACTTGGCAATCCCGATTTTGCAGCAGCCCCGCTCTTGCCACCGCTTCGACGCCGCCACCGTTTCGTCCTCATGTTCCCAGACTTGCAACGTGACGCCGTGGACTTCGAATCCCTGACGTACCAAGAGCGATGCCGCCACGCAGCTATCCACGCCACCGCTCATGCCGACAAGTACCGTGCGCCGAGTCATAGGATCGATCCGTCAGCTCTCCTGCCCCTTCACTTTTCCGCGGTGGGCGGCCAGATCATGGACGGCAATATCACGAGCGGCTCCTGCGGCCGATTGTTCATCCTCAACCCATTTATCGGTTCCCATGTCGCATGTACCGTGAAAATGTCCTCCGTCTTCAATGCACAGCGCCGGGCTATGGATGTCGCCGACCAGGACGCCTGGTTTCTGTATTTCGACTTTCTGAACCGCGGTCACCGTTCCCCTCACTCTCCCGCTGATGACGACGGATCCGGCCGATATGACACCCTTGATAATCGCGCTCTCCCCGACAATGACGGCCCCGCCGGTGTGCACTTCGCCTTCGACACGGCCATCGATCCGAACCGTTCCGTCAAAGCTGACGATCCCTTTGAAGCTGGTTCCCTTCCCCAAAAACGTAAACTTATCGTCTTCCGTAACAACTTGCGCTTTTTTTTCGCCCCACATAAAACCTCCTTCACGCAGTCCGCAATGCCATGCGACAGCGACCGACCGGGCCTGGGATCGAACTTGTTCCTCTCTACCCGGACACGAGTTTCACGCCTGGTCCTCGGGCGGTATCGCGCGGCGTATCCCGAGTCGATGGTTGGCTCATTTCAAGATTGCCGTTGAAGACCACACCTTCCTCCATGGACAAAAGCGGCGCCTTGACTCCGGCGTTGACCACCGCCGGCGCCCGAAGCTTCACTTTTTCTCGCGCGCTGATATCGCCGGTGATCTTTCCCTTGCAGATGACCGTCCCGGCGGTGATCTTTGCGGCAAGCACGGCCTCTTCTCCGACTATCAATACTCCTTCGGTATGAATTTCGCCGTCCAGTTGGCCGTCGATGCGAACCGTGCCATTGTAAGAGATCACGCCCTTAAAGCTGACTCCCTTGCCCACGAACGCATTGATCTCTTCAGTCCCTTCACGCGGAGGAGTCGTTTCCTGATTTTCCGTCTCACCTTCCTCGGCCGGTGAAGAAGCCCGCTTCCCTTCCTGCTTGTCCTTGTTATTCCACATGCATGTCCTCCTTCATGATGCGAATCACTCCGGGCGAAGCATGAATTTCTCAACGCGCGCCTCGGCGCCGCGGGCGGTCGGCTTGTCGCGGATGACCAGAGTGAGATGAGGGGCTATTCTACCCGGATACGATCCAAAAAGCTTATGAAAAACTTTCTGCGTCGTTCAGAATCCGTTCCACGATCCCGTCGAGCTCTTCCGGGGAAAAGTACTGAATGATGATCTTGCCTCCGCGTCGCCCTTTTTCGATATGGACCCGGGTTCCCAATCGTTTCTGCAGTCGCTCTTCCAGGTCGGACCGCGCTGGCGGACGGGCGACACGCTTTGCGCTGCGCCGTCCCTCTGCCTGGTGCTGAAGAAGACGTTCAGCCTCACGCACAGAGAGTTGAGCCTGAAGAATCCGGCGGGCCAGCTGCACTTGCGCATCGGGCGCGACCAGGCCCAGAATCACCTTGGCATGTCCGGTTGAAAGTTGATCCGTCTCAATTAGTTCTTGGATTTCGGTGGGAAGTGTCATGAGCCGCAGGAGATTCGCGACCGATGATCGATCGCGGCCGACCTTCTGGGCGATCGCGTCTTGCGTAAGCCCGAACTCAGTGACCATGCGGTGATACGCCCGAGCCGTCTCCATGGGATTCAGGTCGTCTCGCTGGAGATTCTCCACCAGGGCCAGCACCATGGATTCCTGGTCCGAGCAATTGCGGATCAGGGCCGGAATCTTCTCCAATCCGGCCAACTTGGCGGCACGGAGCCGTCGCTCGCCGGCGATGAGTTCGAAAATTCCGTCTCCTTTTCGTCGCACGAGAACCGGCTGCAGTAAGCCATTCTCCTTAAGTGATCGTGACAAGTCCAAAAGCTCGGCCTCTGAGAATTGCTGGCGAGGCTGATACCGGTTGGGAACGATGGATTCCACACGCAACTGCTGCACGTCACCCCGCTCCGCCTCGACTGCCGGACGAGCTGTGGGAAGCAACGCATCGAGTCCTCTACCGAGCGCTTTTTTCTCCATGAGCAAGAAACTCCTTCGCTAGCGAAAGATACGATTGGGCCCCGGCTGATGCTGCATTATAAAGCAATACAGGACGACCGTAGCTGGGCGCCTCTGCCAATGTGACGTTGCGCGGAATCATCGTCTCATACACCTTACCGGGAAAATGCGATCGGATTTGTTCGACGACTTGCCGCGCGAGGGAGTTACGCGAATCGTACATCGTCAGGAGAATGCCTTCGATCTCCAGATCCGGATTCACCGATTGACGAATCCGGTCAATACTTTCCATGAGACGGCCCAATCCTTCCATGGCGTAGTATTCACATTGCACCGGGACGAGGACCGAGTGAGCGGAGGCCATGGCATTGATCGTGAGGAATCCGAGAGCTGGCGGGCAATCCACGAGAATCGTAGCAAATTCATGTTGGACCGTCGCTAATGCATTTCGGAGCCGCTGTTCTCGCTGATGAACTTCAACCAGCTCGACTTCAGCACCGGCTAAGTGACTGTTGGCCGGTAAGAGAGAGAGCCCCTTGATTCCTGTCTCAGCCAGAATTGATTTCGCATCTTCATTATTGATCAGGGCGTCGTACACAGTCCTATTCAGTGACTTCGGGTCGATGCCTAATCCGCTTGTTGCGTTGGCTTGAGGGTCCATATCAACTAATAGCGTCGATACCCCTTCGATTGCCAAGGCTGCTGCAAGATTGACAGAACTCGTTGTTTTTCCGACTCCTCCCTTCTGATTGGCGACTGCAATAGTTCTAGCCATGTTCTATGTACACTTCCCTGTTCCACGTGGAACATTTGCGTCAAATCGACCAAGTTCCGTGAGAAAACGAGGTCCGTGACCAAACGGAAGACTGTAACTCCACTCATGTTGTTTCATGAATCCGCCCGGAATATCGCTACTTACCATCGCGCTTGATCGATATGCCAGGACCGTCCCACCGTCATTCAAAGCCTCTCGCAAGTCGCCTCCAACCAAACTGAACTTGACAGCTCTAATGACGGCGCAATCATGGTGATCATGGTCCTGGGCCACAAAGTCCTTTAATGTCAGGCCGTGCACGGTCGTATCCTCAAGTCGTAACATGCCGATGATATAGAGAAGAAAGGATCGCTTTTTTGAGTTTGGCTCCAGCAGGGTCAACGATAGCGTCGGTTTCATGATTTTGAGAGGTATTGAAGGAAATCCAGCCCCGCTTCCGACATCCAGGATCGACGCACCATCGAGTGGGAGTCCAAACTTTAATGGCATAATCGAATCAATGAAATGTTTGACGGCCACTTCCCCTGGGTCTTCGATTGCAGTGAGGTTCGTGGCGCGATTCCATTGATCTAATGTGCGGGAATATTCCTGGAATTGCCGCGATTGATGTGAGTCGATGGAAATTGATAGAATTTTCGCGGCGTCGTTGAGATGTCGCTCGAATTCATCGGACATGTTCCACGTGGAACACATACGTGAATCATTATTAGAGGTCAAGGAACTTTTTGCCTTTAAAGAACTTGCACGGAAGATGAATCGGAACGTTGGAATTTCTCCAAGCCAACGAGCAAAAGCGAAATTGCAGCGGGCGTCATGCCGGAAATCCGGCTCGCTTGGCCTATAGAGGCCGGCTTAATGGATTTTAGTTTTTCCAAAACTTCCCGTGAAAACCCCGGAATCCCGTCATAGTTGAAATGAGCCGGGATCAAGCAGTGTTCGAGACGGCTGGACTTCTTGATCTGTTGCCGTTCCCGTTTGATGTAGCCCTCATATTTGATTTCAATTTCGACCGCTTCGACGACCTCTTCCTCCGGCATGATCCAGGAGTCACTTCCGAACAATGTATAAAGCGATTCATAGGTCATCTCCTGCCGTCGTAGAATCTGTGCAAGTGTATGATTCGGCGAGATGTCCGCCATCCTCAACTGCTCTAGGCGCGATCGCACCGCGGATGATAACGATGGTTTTGCCTCATTTAGCCTAACCACCTCCTCTTCGACGCGTTTTAACTTCCTCTCACAAGCTCGATAAGCCGCTTCAGACACTAGGCCCATCCGATATCCAATCTCAGTCAGCCGGGAATCGGCGTTATCATGTCTCAGAAGCAGCCGATGCTCTGCGCGCGAGGTAAACATCCGGTATGGTTCGTTCGCATCTTTGGTAATGAGGTCGTCAATCAGCACTCCGATATAGGCTTGCGATCGATCCAGAATAAGAGGGGCCCTCCCGCGCAGTTTCAGTACGGCATTGATACCGGCCATAATTCCCTGGGCAGCAGCCTCTTCATAGCCGGACGTGCCATTAATCTGTCCGGCATGGTACAGCCCTTCCACCAGCTTCGTTTCTAGCGTGGGATGGAGTTGGCGGGGAGGGAAAAAATCATACTCCACCGCATATCCGGGCTTGAGCATCCTCGCATGCTCCAATCCCGGTATTGTCGTCAGCATTGCGCGTTGAACATCGACCGGCAGGCTGGTTGAAATCCCGTTGGGATAGAACTCGTCTGTGTCGAGCCCTTCCGGCTCAATGAACACTTGATGGCGGTTCTTATCGGCAAACCGGACGACCTTATCCTCGATGGATGGACAATACCGAGGACCGGTCGAGTCAATGAGTCCATTGTAGAGCGGAGACCTGTCGATGTTTTGTTTAATGATTTCATGGGTTTGCTCGGTGGTATAGGTCAAGTGACAGGGTACCTGTGGTTGGAGCACTCGTTCCGTCCGCCCGGAAAATGGAACCGGCGGGTCATCGCCCGGCTGGAGCGCCATGGAGCCAAAATCAATCGTGGATCGATCAAGCCGAGGCGGCGTTCCCGTTTTCAAGCGCCCGACCGCAAAACCCAAATCCCGCATGCAGTCGGACAAATGTTCCGCGGAGGCTTCTCCCGCCCGTCCTGCCGGAAAATGATTTAGTCCGACATGGATTAATCCCTTAAGGAAAGTACCTGAAGTAAGAATAACGGCATCCGCCTCGACACGGTCCCCGGCGCCCGTCGTCACGCCTCTCACCGCGCCTCGTTCGATGAGAAGGCGATCCACCGTGCCTTCCTTGATGGTCACCCCGTCTTGCTCATCCAGCGTTTGCTGCATCATCTCTTTGTAGCGCTGCTTGTCGCATTGCGCGCGCAACGCCCGCACCGCCGGTCCCTTGCTGGTATTGATCATCCGAAACTGAATGCCGGCTCGGTCGGTGTTCCGTCCCATCTCTCCGCCGAGCGCGTCGATTTCTTTGACCAAGTGCCCTTTGGCGATTCCGCCTATGGCCGGATTGCAAGACATCTGGGCGATCTTTTGCCGTTCCATCGTGAGCAGTAGTACCGAGGCGCCCATCTTCGCCGCAGCCAGGGCGGCTTCGCAGCCCGCATGACCACCGCCGACAACGATCACGTCATATCGTTGAGCCATCGTGCACCTCTCTCACTTGCCAATGCAGAATTCAGAGAATATTCGATCCAAAATATCATCCGTGCTGATTGCACCGGTAATCTCGCCCAGCGCATCCGCCGCCCGCCGCAAATCCGCCGCAACGAATTCACCGGTGAGATCATTCTCAAGCGCCGCACTGGCTTGAAGCAGCGCCTCTTCGGTGCGCCGCAACGATACGCTATGGCGGAGATGAGTTACGCACAGGCCGTCACCGGCCTCGAGGCCGCCGGAGGCCAACTTCACACGAATGAGTCTGCGCAGATCATCGAGGCCCGCTCCCGTAGAAGCCGAAATCCGGACTGAACTGCGGCCGTCGAGAAATCCGGCCAGGTAGGCATCTACTTGAAGCCCGGATGGAAGGTCCGACTTATTGAGGGCGACGATATAATTCTTCCCGCACAGATTTCGCAGTAACGTCCGGTCCGCCTCTTCCAACGCCACTGATTGATCGATCAGGGCGACCACGAGATCCGCGTCTTCGACCGCTTGTCTCGTTCTCCTGATTCCTTCCTGTTCCACCGGGTCCCGCGTATCTCGAATGCCGGCCGTATCCATCAGCCGCACCGGCATGCCGTTGATACGGAGCCATTCATCCAGCACATCACGCGTTGTCCCCGGTATCGCGGTCACGATAGCCCGATCTGTGCGGGCCAAAGCGTTCATCAGGCTCGACTTTCCCGCGTTCGGACGCCCAACGATCGCCACTGCCGCTCCCTCACGCCAAATCCGACCCTCCCGGGCCGTTTTCAGCAGAGCTGAAACTCTCTGGATCGCCCGCTCCAGCATGGTTAGTAATTCATCACGCCGCACGAACGCGATATCCTCTTCAGCGAAATCAAGTCCCGCCTCTACATGGGCCAATGCGCTGAGCAGTTCGTTCCTGATCTTGTCGATCTCCCGAGACAAAAACCCCCGTCTCTGGGCCTGCGCGATACGGAGACTGCCTGCTGTTTTGGCTCGAATGGTATCGAGGACTGCCTCGGCCTGCGCGAGATCCATCCGTCCGTTCAGAAACGCGCGCTTCGTAAATTCTCCCGGCTCCGCGAGCCGGCTCCCTGCCGCCACCATCGCTTCGCACAATAGCTGAAGAATGAGCGGACTGCCATGACAGTGAAATTCCACGACATCTTCGCCGGTAAAGGACCGTGGCCCGCGCATCACGACCACCAGCGCCTCATCGAAAGCCTGGCTCGGTGAATCAATGGGCTGTTTGGTTCGCGTGAGCTCGGAAGGACTTGTTCGAAAGACGAGGTCAGCTAGATAGAGGGTATGATTTTTTGCCGATGCGAGGGGCTCGCGACAACGAAGTCTCGCAAGACCGCCGGCGATCTGAACGGCGTCTGTGCCGCTGAGCCGTACGATTCCAATCCCGCCCTCTCCTGCAGCGGTAGCCACGGCACAAATGGTATCGTTTAACCCGCCGCTCATGTGCCATCTTCATTCCGAGAACCGGCCGGCCTTCGCTACTGGGCCTGATCCTTCTTTTTTCTCGATCCGATCTTTGGTTCTTCCGGCTCGGTGCTCTTCTCCTCGTCCGTATCCAAGCCGGGCAGGTGCCACTTCCCGGAGAAATAGCGATCGGTCAGGACCTGCTGGGTAATCGTCAGGACATTGTTCGTCAGCCAATACAGGACCAATCCGGCGGGGAAATTGATGAACAAGAACGTCATGACGGCCGGCAAGACCAACATGATCTTGGCCTGTGTCGGATCCATGGTCGTCGGCGTGATCTTTTGTTGCACGATCATGCTGGCTCCCATGACAATCGGCAGAATGTAATAGGGATCCTGTACGGACAAGTCTTTGATCCACAATATGAACGGGGCCTGCCGCAAATCGATGGTCATGAACAGAATGTTGAACAGAGCCACGAACACCGGCATCTGTAGCACCATCGGGAGACACCCGCCGACGGGATTCACTTTTCGATCCCGATAGAGCTTGATCAATTCCTTATTCAACCGTTCCCGGTCATCCTTGTATTTTGCCTGCAAGGCCGCAACCTTCGGCTGAATGACCTGCATTTGCTTCATTGATTTGTAACTCTTGTACTGCAGGGGCGCGAACATCAGCTTGATGCCGACCGTCAACAAAATAATCGTGACGCCGTAGTTGTGGGTGAACTCGTACAGGTAGCGCAGCACATAAAAAATCGGCTTCGCGACGGCTTTGACAAAGCTCCAGCTCCCAAAAATGAACCATCCAAAATCAATCGTATCTTCCAGCCCGATATTGAATGCCTTCAATGTGTCGTATTCTTTCGGGCCGGCAAAGAGCTGCATGGAATAGCCGGTCTCGGGCGCCGGCTGAGCGAATCGCACCGCAGCCGAGGCCAGCTTGTCGCCCTCCTTTTTCGCCAATGCGCCGGACGCGCGGACCGGAATCAATACGCTTAAGAAATACTTGTCTTGGAGCGCCACCCATTGAACGTCGCCCTTTCGTTCCGCTTCGGTATCGGGTGTCTCCTTCACCACTTTCTCATCGACCAGCGAGGCGGCGCCCATCAGACCGATGAATCCCTCGCCCCACTCGATAATGCCGAAATTCGTGCCCAGCCCCACGTCGATCGGCGTCGGCAAGCCCTCGGTCTTTACGTTGATGTCCACCAAATAGGTGTCATGGTGAAAGGTCAGTTGCTTTTCAACGATCGTCCTGGAGGCGGGGTCTTGATACCGGAACGTCACGTGGCCGACCGGGTGCGAAGCATCGAGTTTTCCTGCGTCCTGCGAAACCTGGTAGAGCGCCTGTTGCAACCGGTCGGTCATGCCCGAATCGGGAACCGTGAGGTTTAAGGGGCCTTTGAACCTTCCCCCCGTATACACCAATTGAACAGGCTGGTCCGCCGCATGGTCACCGACTGTGTACCGCTTCAACTCCCAGCTGGTAATCACCCCGCCGCGGTTACTCATTCGCGCTCGATACAGATTCGTTTCGATCTCGACGCTCTGTTCCTCGACCGAGCCCGGCAAGGCCTGGGACCGCATATCCGAAACGTCGCGTTTATTTCCCGGACCGGGCTGGCCCATGGCAACCGGCGGAGCCGATTCACTCGGTGGAGCTTCGGCATTTTTGACGGGAGCAGCAGGAGAGACGGGCTCGGCCTGCTGCTCCGCCGGCGGAGGCAACAGGCCGAATTCTTTCAGTAAGTAGTCATACCCGATGATCACCGCGAGGGAAATCAGCAGGAATACGATAACGCGTCTATCCATTCCGTCCCGCTCCGCTTTTTTGCCCGCTATTGATCATTTGACTGGATCCATTCCGCCCGGATGGAATGGATGGCACTTCAGCAAGCGGAAACAGGCCATCCCGACCCCTCGCAACGCGCCATACTTTACAATCGCATCGTGCGCATAAGCCGAACAGGTTGGCTCAAACCGGCACGCACGGCCGAGAAACGGCGAGACGCATAGGCGGTACACTCTAATGAGGCCGAGGCAGAGGATCTTCATGAGACGACCCCGCCCGCCGCGATTAATCCGTTTCGTCCAAGGCTCTGAATCCATACGTCATGGAGCCTCGCGAACTGGACCGTCAGGCACTCTCGCCTGGGAAAGACGAGAAATCGATATCCCGGGGAAAGACGCCCGCGGACAAGCCGGGCGAGTTCGCGAAAGATACGCTTTGCGCGATTCCGTGACACCGCCGTGCCGAATCGCTTTCCGACAATGATCGCCAATCTCGTGTCCATGCCGTCGGCCCGGCGAATAAGCAAATTGAACAATGCGGTGGATACCCGTTGCCCCGCCTGTTTGACCCAATCAATATCGCGGGTGTTCCGCAAGAATAGATCCGCCCCGGAATGTCGATCCCTCATAGTTCCTTCTCATTCGTCAGCCGAGCATGGCGAATGAACCGACGTCTTCACACACGGTCCCTCTGCCGGGGTCCGCTCGATACGCAACGCTGAACGAGTCACACGACCCCGGCCATAGGTCATCAAGGCGGTACCCACCTCCGGCCTCCGATCCCAGGCCCGATGTCGTTGATTCATCTTACAAACGGCTTGGGGGAAAAGACTTATACGGTCAGGCGGGCGCGGCCCTTGGCCCGACGGCGGGCTAAGACTTTTCGACCGTTCTTCGTGCTCATGCGCTTCCGAAACCCATGCTCCCGCTTGCGCTTGAGATTCGAAGGCTGCCGAAATGTAAACGACATGGAATGCTCCTCTCTACAGGTCTATAGGCGAAAAGACGGTCATTATAGGGAGAGGCCTGCGAACGTGTCAATGCGATGTGCGCCGCTCTCCGTATAAGGCGTGGTTGTATTCTCAGCGCGATCCCTTAAGTCGTCCTTGGAGTTTGTCTACATTTGAGGCGCTTTTGCCCCCGCGGCGCCATCATGCCACAGTGATTCCTCGAAAACGATTGGCGGAGTAATGCTGTAACCCATGGTCACCTCAGTCGAATTCAAGTTTTGCCCGCCGGCCGTCCCGCTGGCACTGAGGTTGCCTAGCTTGTAGAGGAACTATTTGTCCAATTGCGTGAAAATGCCTTTGGTGCCACGGCGTAGCCCGGAACATGCTGGCTTAAGCCTTGCGGGCAAATTCAACAATACTCGCCCGCTCGGCATGGGCAAGAGTAAGATGACGGTCATGCGCGTTATGTCCCAGGGTATCCGGCTCCATATCTTCAGCATCGTCCTGCTCAGCCTCCTCGTTCTCCCCGGCTGTGTGGAGACGGTGCCCGATGAATTGGTGGACGCGATCGAAGCAATTGACCGAGATCTGGTTAGTCTCCGAGCCGGAGATGTCTCCCCGGAAGATTATTCACATTTTGTGCAGCATTGGATTGGTCTGAAAGCCCGGGTTCAGTCCGAGGAAAACCTGGTTCGTTGGCCCTGGGAAGAGAACGGATTGGAGAGCGATCTCGAAAAACTGCACGAGGAAGGCAGTCAACTGGTTGCCTCCGTGAAAGAGCGCCAGAATAGCCAGCGTCTCTCAGCGGAGGCTAAACTTGCCCGTATCGAACAACGCCTGCGGTTCTTGACAGCCAGCATCGGTACGATCGGCAGCCGTCTCGTCTCCGGCGAACAGCATCTCGAAACGGAGTTCTGGATCAAGCAGGCACGAACACTTTTGGAAGACGGGCAGTTCGAGCGGTCTATTCAGGCATCCGATCGAGCCTCCAAGATCGTCCTCGCCCAAGCCATGACTTTGAACAACGAACTCGGGCGGTACGCCGACCAAGAACTCATTACTGCGTGGAAAGATGCCGTTCGGCGAACCGTGGAATGGTCGCAGGCGCATCGTGCGCAGGCCATTGTGATCAGCAAGGCCGACCGGCTGCTGCTCCTCTATAAGAACGGACGAAAGGTTCGCTCTTATCCCATCCAGCTCGGCTCACGGGGCATCAGAGCCAAGCGTCATTACGGCGATGGAGCCACACCGGAAGGCGAATATCGGATTGTCCGAAAACGGGGGCAACGACATACTCCATTCCATCGTTCCTTGGTCCTCAATTATCCGAATGCCGATGACAAGCGCCGCTTCGAGGCGGCGCAGAAGGCCGGCGAGATCAGTACGTCGCAGTCCATGTCGGGATCGATTGAGATCCATGGCATGGCGCACGGGATCACGGATCAACCGTTCGGCAGCATCGTCCTCGACAATCAACATATCGCTGCGTTATTTCAACAAGTCGCAGTAGGTACACCGGTGACCATTGTGGGAGCGTTGGAATCTCAGAACTCCGTGTCACTGGTGCTGGCGGATCTCGGCGACCAGGAAGAGACATGACGGTAGACCGCTGCGGTTCATGCTAACCCGCATTATTCATGAATGCTTCAGCCGCAATCGCGGATTCACCGCTACCACAAGCCATTCGCCGGCGTACTCGCCACTCAGTCCCTCGACGTACTCTTTCCCGTACGCCTCGGTTCCTCGTGGCTTCGCTTGCCCGTCTGGCTTGGCGGCTCCACGATTTCGCGACGAACCGTCATGAATAATCCGGGCTAAAGACTTTCATCCTCAACTCGCCCCGCCCCCGACTCTTCCGTTTGCGTTTTGTCCCCGCGCCACCTAAGATTGGCTTGATCTTGACCGAGGCTGATCGACTTCCGACCAGAAGCGGTCCGGCACCCGCGCTCATCGTCGTTGATATGGCTAGAGAGGCCGAGATTCATATCTTTGAGGATTCCGAGGAATTGGCCGCCGAGGCAGCTGACCTTTTTCTCTGGCTTGCCGAACAAGCTGTCGAGGCCCGTGGTCGCTGTACTGTGGCCTTGTCCGGCGGGTCAACACCAAAAAGTGTCTATAGCCTGCTCGCCTCTTCTCATGCGAGGCGGCTTGATTGGTCCCGCCTATTCTTTTTCTTCGGCGATGAACGGTGTGTGCCCTCTTCCCATCCGGACAGCAATTTTCACCTGGCTCAGACATCATTATTTCTCCCGTTGAATTTGTCGGATGCTCGGATTTTTCCCATGAGGGGCGAACTCGATCCGCAGGTTGCAGCCGCCCAGTACGAAGGCACCATGCGCCGGACGCTCGAACCATCGACCGATGGATGGCCGCGTTTTGATTTGATCCTCCTCGGGCTTGGTCCGGACGGCCACACGGCATCCTTGTTCCCTGGGACCGATGCTCTCAAAGAGCAGAATAAGTGGGTGACGCCCGGGCTTGCTCCCAACGGTGTCCGACAAAGACTGACCATCACCCTGGGAGTCATCAACCATGCCGATCTGGTGCTCTTTCTTGTCACCGGGGCCGGCAAGGCCCGCATCGCCAAGGAAGTGCTCGAGCCTTCATCGCTCGACGAGGCCTGTCAACATCCGGCGTCGCTCGTACGTCCAAGCCGTGGACGACTTCTGTGGTTCCTTGATTCCGCGGCAGCAGCTGAATTAACCACCACCAGACAACATGTATCGTGGCGTGAGGAATAAATGATTCTGGCAGGAGATATCGGAGGAACCAAAACCAACCTTGCCTTGTTCGAATGGACAACAGAACGGGTTGAGGCAATCCGTGAAGAGACTTTTCATAGTGCCGACTATCAGTCGCTTGAGGACATCCTTGAGGAGTTTCTGAACAAGCCGGCCACCGTTCAGAGTCCATCCGGCGAATGGTTGGACGAGCCGGTCGAATCCGAGGAGCTCGATTCCTCAAAAAAAGAAGAACCGGCTCCCTTGGTACTTGGCGCGGCCTGTATCGGAGTAGCGGGACCCGTTATCGATAACTGTTCCCGAACCACTAATCTGCCGTGGCTCGTAGACGGGCCCGCCATCGGCAAACGGTTCAACATCGGAAATGTCCGGCTGCTGAACGATCTCGAAGCGACGGCGTACGGCCTTCTTCTCCTGCGTGATGACGAGATGGCGGTCCTGAATGCAGGCAGTCCGCCGAAGAAAAGACAGGCGCTGGCGTTGATCGCCGCCGGGACCGGGCTCGGAGAGTCAATTTTGTTTTGGGATGGAACGCGCTATCAACCGATGCCGTCGGAGGGAGGCCATACGGATTTTGCTCCCAACAGCGACAGTGAAATCGAGCTGCTTCGACATCTTCGAGGCAGCTATCTCCATGTCAGTTACGAGCGCGTCCTGTCCGGTCCGGGACTCCACGCGATTTATGAATATTTACGCGATACGAAGAAGAATGAGCCGACATGGCTGGCCGAAAAGATCAAGGTCGAAGACCCGGCCGCGACCATCGCTCAAGCCGGGTTACAGGGCGGGACGGAGATCGCCAAGCAAGCGCTGGAGTTATTCGCTTCTATTTATGGTGCGGAGGCCGGGAACCTGGCGCTGAAGGCGTTGGCGCTCGATGGAGTCTATGTGGCTGGCGGCATCGCGCCGAAACTGCTTAAGAAGCTTCAGGACGGCACATTCATGAGGGCCTTTACCAACAAGGGTCGCTACAAACGATTGATGACGACCATTCCCGTGAAGGTCGTCATGAATCCAAAGACCGCGTTGCTTGGGGCTGCTTCTGTCGCCGGGCGGATGGTGGAGGCCTCGACGCGATGAGTGCGACCGAATCGACCTCCGCTTTTAAAGAACAGGCCGCAGCCAAGGCGGTGGAGTTTGTCCGCACCGGGATGGTCGTCGGCCTCGGAACCGGCTCAACGGCCAAATTCATGATCGTGTTGCTGGGACAACGGGTGCGCGACGGTCTTGAGATCCGGGGTGTTCCGACCTCGCGGGAAACCGCCGACCTGGCTCGCGGGCAGGGGATTCCCTTGATCGGCACGGAAGAGGATTGGAACATCGACCTGGCACTGGACGGCGCCGATCAAGCGGATCCTCGCTTGAATTTGATCAAAGGCGGCGGCGGGGCATTGCTCAAGGAAAAGATCGTCGCGGCCGCCGCCAAGCAATTCATCGTGATGGTGGACCAGAATAAATGCGTGCCCGTTCTGGGACGTTCCTTTCCCTTGCCGATTGAGGTGGTCCCATTCGGCTGGGGCAGTACCAGGCGGCAAATTGAAGCGCTCACCGGCGCCAAATGCGCTCTCCGGCGACAGGGCGATGAGGTGTTCCGCACAGAAGCATGCCATTACATCCTGGACGTCTCTATCGGCGCTATCGATGACCCGGCTCAACTCGAGCGCGGTTTGCAGCAGATTCCCGGCGTGGTGGAGACGGGGTTATTCGTCGGAAGAACAACCTTATTGGTCGTCGGGGGGCCCGAAGGCATTCGTCTCATGGGGACATGAGCAATCACCATACCGAGGAGCCGAACGACCGTCACCTTACGCGCCGTCATCTATTGAGAGTCATTGCCTGTACCGGTCGGGGACTCATTGCTCTTCCGCTTGCGGTCCCCTGGTTCATGAAATCAACCTCTATACCTTACGCATACACTCACACTACGAGAGAACCGACCATGACCGATCATCCTCCAATCGCCCACGATCCGTACCGGCTGCCGCGCCATGTTGTTCCAAGTCGCTATGACCTGCATCTCGAACCGGATCTCCATGCCAGGACTTTTTCCGGGCACGAAACCATCAGCCTCCAAGTAAAGCAGGACACGTCGGAAATCGTGCTCAATGCCGCCGAACTGGACATTTTCACCGCCTTAATCGACGGCCCGGCCGGTGTTCAGCAGAAGGGACATATCGCCCTTCAGCCCGAGAGGGAGCGCTGCACGATTCATTTTCCCACTCCGCTCGTTTCGGGCAGTTGGCGCCTCACGCTCACGTTCAAGGGCACGCTCAACGACAAGCTGCGCGGTTTTTATCGTAGCACCTACACTGATGCCGATGGAATCAAGCAGACCATGGCAGCGACACAGTTTGAAGCGACCGACGCCCGCCGCGCCTTTCCCTGCTGGGACGAGCCCGACTTCAAAGCCGTATTTGCCGTGACGTTGGCCGTCGATCCGGTCTTAACCGCTCTCTCCAATTCCGCCGTGCGTTCGGATGAGATTAAGGACGGAAAGAAAGTCGTCACCTTTGCCGATACGATAACAATGTCTACATATCTCGTCGCCTTGATCGTCGGACGAATGGAAGGGACCAAGCCCGTCCTGGTCGGGACAACGCCGATCCGCATCTGGACGGTGCCGGGCAAGCAGCATTTGGCCGCCTTTGGCCTCGACATTGCCGCTTATTCGCTGTCGTTCTTTTCGAGCTACTACGGCATTCCCTATCCCGGGGACAAACTCGACTTGATCGCCATCCCGGACTTTGCCTCCGGCGCCATGGAAAATTTCGGCGCAATCACATTCCGCGAGACGGCGCTGCTGGTCGACGCTCAACGGGCCACGCGCTCGGAACGTGAACGAGTTGCGGATGTGGTCGCGCACGAAAACGCCCACATGTGGTTCGGCGACCTGGTGACCATGTCCTGGTGGAACGGCCTCTGGCTGAATGAAGCCTTCGCCACCTTTATGGAAATGCTGGCCGTGGATAGTTGGAAGCCGGAGTGGGAACGGTGGACGGCGTTCGGCGTCTCGCGCGCTGCGGCTTTATCCGTAGATGGGCTGCACAGCACCAGACCCATCGAGTATCCCGTCTTGGCTCCGAAGGATGCCGATGCAATGTTCGACGTCCTGACCTATGAGAAAGGCGCGTCCGTGCTTCGCATGCTGGAGCAATATATCGGGCCGGATACGTTTCGTGAGGGGGTGCGGCGGTATCTTCGCGCCCATGCATACGGCAACGCGGATACGAACGATCTCTGGATCTCGATGGCCGGAGCGGCGAATCACGATATTCCCCAACTCCTCGACCGCTGGATCTTTTCTCCGGGGTATCCGCTGATTTCCGCGAATCTTGCCGGCCCATCAGAGATCAGGATTTCGCAGCAGCGATTCACCTATCTGTCCACGTCGCTCGCCGATGATGCCGGGCCGGAGTCGAACCATCAGGAGTGGCAGGTCCCGATTCAATTAAAAATCATGAGCGGGGATCGGACGGAGACGCAGCGTGTACTGCTTACCGGGCGGGAAACTGTCATGCGACTTCCTGATCAGTGGACCTCCGTGATCCTGAATGAAGGGGGTCATGGCTTCTATCGCGTCCGATATGGGCCCGAGCTTCTCGATCGTCTCGAACGGGATGGATTGGCGCGACTGACCGCGGTCGAACGGTTCAACCTTGCCAACGACATGTGGGCCTCGACGCTCGCGCGCATGCTGCCGCCGGCACAATATTTATCACTCACCGCACACTTCAAAGGCGAGCGGGACCATAACGTCTGGGCCGTGTTGCTCGGGTCCTTTTCAACGTTGGACCGGGTATTGCCGGCAGACGAGAGGCCGCTGCTCCAACGGTTCGTGCGCGACCGACTCCTCTCGGCGGCGGACGAGCTGGGATGGGCGCCTCGTCACAATGAGGGGGATTTGGTGAAGGAGTTGCGCAGCAATATTCTTCGCGCCCTCGGCACCTTGGGCAATCATTCCGACACGCAACGCGAAGCGGCGCAACTCTACAGTGCCGAACAGGATCATCCCGGTACCGTCGATCCGAACCTTCTTCCGGCGCTCGTGTCGATTCTCGCCTTTACGGGCGATGAGGCTCGTTATGAGGAGTTCCTCCACCGGTTCCGTAAAGCCGCCACCCCGCAGGAAGAGCGGCGCTTTCTCTATGCGTTGGCGGCCTTTCGATCGCCCGACCTCCTTAAGCGGACGTTGGAGAAGACCCTCAATGGAGAGATTCGGACGCAGGACGCGCCCATGGTCGTGAGCGCCCTGCTCCATAATGTGTACGGCCGCACGATAGCCTGGGCCTTTGTAAAGAAACATTGGGAGGAAATGGATCGTCGCTTTCCCAAGAACGGCCTCCGCCGCATGTGCGGCGGCATCGTGGGCCTGGCCACTCGGGAACTGCAACAGGAGGTGCAGGAATTTTTCGCCTCAAAGAAAATCGACTTGGGGGGCAAAACCTTGCAGCAGTATCTTGAGCAATTGCAGATCGTGGTGGCGTTCCGCGAGCAGTCGCTCGGCGCGGTCCGTGACTATCTGGGTGGAACACAAACACAACTTGCCACATAACGTGCAGACAATTCGAACACGACAATCGCCGAAAAGCGCCGGATGGATTCGGCCCCCGGATTACTCATGCCGCAAGACCGCCAGTGGCCGTTGTCCCAAAATTCGGAACGTACTGAGGAATCCGACCAGCAAGGTGAGCAAAACAGTCAAACCAAGTCCGGTGAACAGCACCCTCGGCTGAGCAGACCACGGTAAGTCGAGGATGAATCGCAACACCGCCCAAGAAAGACCGCCGGCCAACAGCACCCCGATACAGCCGGCGACCAATCCCAGAATCACATATTCCACGGCGAACGATCGAGCGATCATTCCCCTCGTTGCACCCAGCGCTTTCAGGATCACGGACTCATAAAGCCTCCGATAGCGCGTGGCGCTGAGCGTCGTCGCCATGACCAAGGCCCCGGCCAGGATACAAAAGAGCGCGACCGCGCGCACCGCCAACGACAAGCGATCCAGAATGCGGGCAAAGCTGTCTAAGACGTCGCCGATGTTCACGGCCGTCACGTTGGGGAACGCGGCGACGACCTCGCGCTGCAACGATGCTTCCTCAGCCGGCGGGACACGAACCGTGGCCACATAGGTAAACGGCGCTCCATCCAAGGCGCCGGGCGAGACAATCATGTAGAAGTTTGTCGAAAAATTGCCCCATTCCACTTTCCTGATGCTGCTGATTCTCGCTTTGAGGGTCACACCTTGGATCTCCAATTCAACCGAAGACCCGATGTCCAAGCCGAGATGCTTGGCCGCCTCCTCTTCAATGGAGAGCAGAGGTTCCGTAAATTGTTGTCCCGGCTCCCACCACGTTCCCTTCACAATGAGATTGTCCTTCGGGGGCTGGTCTAAAAATGTCAGCACGTATTCGCGGGTCAAGTACCAGTTCTTCCGCCTGTCTTCTCTTTTTGCGTCGTCTTGCGCCTCGGGATCGATGTCGGCGGTGACCACCTGGCCGTTGATGGCCCGCAAGCGGGACCGGACAAGAGGTGTCAGAGCCGGAGACAACTCTCCCGTTTCCTTATGCAACAGGCCTCTGAAGGAGTCCGCTTGATCCGGTTGGATATCGATGAAAAAAAAGGTCGGCGCATCCGTCGGCCGGTTATCCTGGACCCGGTTGACCAGTGAGTGCTCGACCATGCCGATCGTCACCATCACCATCACTCCGACACCGATCGACATCATCACGATGAGTGTCTGGCTTCCCGGCCTGATGATATTGCCGACGGCCTGCCGCACCGTGATCGACGGTGAGGCAGGAAGACGCCGGAGGAAGGACAACATCGCCTGGGACGCAAGAATCAACAATAGTACGGCTACGAGCAGTCCGGCGATGAAGAGTGCGCCTACCTTGACGCTGCCGGCCTGCCATATGGAGAGACCGGCGAGTCCGGCGGCGATACAGAGGGCGGCGATCAGGCGCGGACGATCACGCACCATGACCGCCTTCCAGCATGCAGACAACGAGAGTGCCCGACGTTGTGCCGCCCCTCCGATTCCCTCGACATCACGGCGAAAAATCGCGGCAGGTTTAATGGCGCGAATAGCAAGCAACGGCCACAGGCTGAACAGCAATGTCGTGAGCAGGCCAAGGCCAATACCTTTGATGATCGGCAGCAGCGATGCTCGGCTGATCGAGGAGGAAAATTGCACCTGGTCTAAAATATTGACCTCGATCAACTGCGACACAGCCATCGGCAGGACACTTTGAAGCCCGAGTCCTACCAAGACTCCCGCCAAGCTCCCGACCAAACCGAGCCCAAGCGCCTGCCCCAGGTAAGTGAGAATGATCGTGGCCGTATCCGCGCCTAAGATCTTCAAGACGGCAATGCTCTGCAATTTTTCTCGCAGAAACGACTGGACCGAGGCAGCTACGCCGATTCCGCCTACGAACAAGGCGGTCAGCCCGACCAATCCGAGATACTGTGAAAGCTGATCCAGGAATTGCTTGAGTTGCGGCTGCGCTTCCCGATAGGACGAGACGCGAGCCGATTCCCCGCCCAAACGGCCGCGCAGTTCATGCTGGATCGGAGTGATTTCGATCGAGGATGGCAATCGCAGGAGAAACCGTTCGCGCACCCGACTGCCCGGCTTCACGAGCTCCGCGGCCGCCAGCCCCTCTTGAGAAATAAGTACCCTGGGCCCGATGCTGAACATGTTCGCCATGCGGTCCGGTTCTTTCTGAATCACGCCGGTGATGACGAAGACCGCTTCGCCGATTTTAATGCGCGCCCCGCGCTGCATGCCCATCTGAATCAGAAAGGACTCCTGAACCAGCGCGCCGTAGCAGGTCGGCAGGCAGCCTTCCAAGCGCTTCGCTTCCAAGAGCGAAGCAAGGGGCGCTTCAGGACTATGGGCCAACACACCATAGAGCGGATACCCGGCTTCCACCGCCTTTAGTTCGACCAAGAGTGTCCTGGCGCGGTCGCTCGCTCGTTCCGTCCCGCCTGTGGAAACCATCGCCGCGAGTTCACTGGCATGATTGACGGTGACCCCTCGCTTTTCCAGAGATAGGAGGACCTCTGTCGCCCGCTCGCCGGGCTGATGCGAAAGCCTGATCTCAATGTCGCCACCCAAGAGGCCGCGTGCTTCCCGCGTGACCGCTTGCTCGACGTTGACGCCGAACAGCGACACCGCCACGAGCCCTCCGACTCCCACGGCGATGCAGGCGAGGAAATACAGAAAATGCCGCCAGGCCGCCCTCGTCTCACGCCACGCCATTCTCAAGGAGAAGGTTTGTACTTGATTCATAGGAGTTACGGCTGAACCATGGAATCGGACTCGACCTTTCCGTCCCGCAACATGATGACGCGCTCCATCCGACTCGCCAGCGACTGGTCATGTGTCACCAGCACCAGTGTGGTTCCATAATCCCGATGCATACCTTCCAAAAGGTCGATCACTTGCCGGCCGGTCACCGTGTCCAGATTGCCGGTTGGCTCATCTGCGAGCAGGATGGGCGGGCGGCATGCGAAGGCCCTCGCGATCGCCACCCGTTGCTGTTCTCCGCCGGAGAGTTGGACGGGATAATGGTCGAGGCGCTCTCGCAGCCCGACTGAATTAAGCAACTGATGGGCTTGTTTCCTTGCATCGGCATCACCGGCCAATTCGAGCGGTACGGTGACGTTCTCCACGGCGGTCAACGTCGGAATGAGATGGAAGGATTGAAAAATATACCCGATTTTTCTTCGACGATAGCGGGCCATCACGTTTTCCGATAATTTCGTGATGTCCGTGCCGTCGATGACGATGGAGCCGGACGTGGGACGATCGAGCCCCGCGATGAGTCCCAACAGCGTGGACTTGCCGCTTCCCGACGGACCCACGATGGCCACGCGTTGCTTCTCTTCGATGGTAAGTGTGATCTCATCAAGAATACTGATGGCATGCCCGCCGGCCGTCAGACGCATCGTGACATTGTTGATGGCGATCATGTTGTTGGTATTTTCCTCCCCTCGACTACGACGCCGCTGTTCATATTATACTGGGTACATGATGTTCATGATGAACGGGCGCTCTCACCGGACTCGATTATGGTTGCTCATTCCCATTATCTTCGGCTGCGCCATAGCGGCCTGCGATGAGGAGTCGCCTCACCAGAGAAGCGATGCCTCCGCCGACATTCACGCCGGGCGGACCGTGGCCGATGCCGAGCCGGCTCGCTCATCCGACATGCCCCGTCCTGTCGAAGCGCAGAAAGATACTCTACCAAGGATTGTCGCTTTTGGTGATAGTCTGACGGCGGGGTTCGGCGTTGCCCCCCAGGATGCCTATCCGGCGCAACTGCAACGTCGCCTCGATACTTTGGGATATCGCTATCATGTCGTGAATGCGGGAGTCAGCGGCGACACCACGGCCGGCGGAGTTCGTCGAATCTCATGGATTTTGAACGGCAACCCGCACATCGTCATCCTCGAACTCGGCGGCAATGACGGCCTTAGAGGCCTCGACATGGAGCAAAGCCGCGCGAATCTCGATGCTATCATCGCCCGCTTGAAACAAGCCGGCATCATCGTCGTTCTGGCCGGCATGAAACTGCCTCCCAACTATGGGGCGGACTACACGACCCGTTTCGAATCCATGTACCGGGATCTGTCGAGACGCCATGGTCTTCCTCTGATTCCTTTTCTGCTAGACGGCGTCGGCGGTGATCGTCGGCTTAATCAACCGGACGGCATTCACCCGACCGGTGAGGGATACCGGATTGTAGTCGAGAATGTGCTGCGGACATTGGAACCGCTGCTTGACCGCCCGATAACAGGTGGCAAGGGAGCAGGGCACACAAAGACCGACCAGCGCCCATCCGGCCTTTGAAGGGGACAAGCGCTGATGGGGAAAGGAGCAGGGAAGGTTCAGCTCTTTTTGAAGAAAGTATCGTAGACGCCGTAGGCCAGGATGATCCCGATCAACGTGTAGTACATGCCCGTGATGCCGCTGTAGTCGACGGGCCCTTCACTCACATTGGCAAAGGCCACGGACGGTCCCAAGATTGCCGCTAGCCCGAAAAATGCCGCCATCAACCTATTCATCCTTACACCCCCTTGTAGCAAAAACTGTAGACAGACCAAAATAAGATTGCATTCTACTCAACGGGATTAGGCCGGCGCAAGAGGCTGGTGCCTTAAAATTCCACCGGCGGAGGATTGCAAGGAAGGAGAGTAGAGCTTCGACGACTGGGGACGACGGAGTAAATGCTAGTGCGAAGCTTCCCGCTTATCCATGGCCCGCAGTGCGACGATGACTTTTTTGATCGTCGCGGCCAGCGATGCCAGCTTCTCGCTTTTGTCAGCCAGATCGCCGGCGATGACCCGCATCTCCGCATCGAGATTCTCAAACTGGCGAGACAGGTCTCCCGTCTTCCCGAGCTGACTCTTATAAGAGGCCAGGTCCCGCCGCAAATCTCGACACGTCACTTGCATGGCCTTGGACTCATCGAGCGATGCTTCCAGCTGCTGCGTGAGCCGGGCCAAAGCCGCTTCCCGGCTTTGTAGTTCCGTCTCGAGCCCGACCTGAATCTCCTCACCCTCGCGGCGCCGATCGTCGAGATTGCGGATAAACCGCATCCACGACGCTACTTCGCCCGTCGCCGTGGCAGGCTGGTCGGGAACCGCAGCGCCCCGCTCAATTGCACGCACCGCCTGCTGCATCCACTCGATAAAGATCGTCAGCTCCCCAAGCCGGACATCCGTCGAGCGACTCGACGGAGCTTCATGCTCTTCATTTTGGACGGCCGCGGACGCCTTCGGTTCGTGAGTCTTCGGCACCGGCCGCGGTTTCGACCACCGATGATATTCCAGCAGCGCGGCCACGCCATGCCGGCACAAGGGTTGTTCGGACAATGTGCAACTGCATCGTGCTTCCAAGAATCCGTCCCGCAATTGGATCGCCTGCTCGTACAATCCGGAGTTTCCCATGACCGCCGCGGTGAGATGTACCTCATTGGCATCGATGATTCTGACCCGATTTTCGGAGCTGTACTGCTTGCCGATATGGAAGGCGTTCGATTCAACGACTGACTGAATCATGGCCGGCTCCAATAATCCGAGCCGATCGGCGGAGCAGGCGATTTTACCCTTCATCTAGAGACACCCGGCACGAATTACTGCGGCTGCGCTGACATGTCGATTGTAGTCTGCCGTCGCACCGTGAACCTGTCAAGTTTCTCGCACAATGTCATCCGCCACCTGGAAGCCGGTATCATGTGAAGCTGGTTATCGAACGGGCTAACGGCAGCGGCGTGGCGGACCTTGTGCGCCCAACGGAGTCAGCCAGAGGTAATCGGCAAGGCCTTCCTCCATGGACTGTAGCAACTCGGCTTTCCGGGACGGCTCGAATGACGTCAGATAGATCGTGACCTGTTTCACATCACCCGACAGACGCCGAGCCACTCGCTTGGGAACAGGCAAGTTGTATTGAATATGCCCCCCGCCGGTATAGCTCACGATCGGTCCGCGATTGGACCCACGCGAGCGGGAGGATCCCAACGCGTCCACGAGGGTTTTGGCCATGGCTTCATCCCGGACCATGGAAGCTTCGTACATCGTCTGGTAGTCCGCCGGGGCCCCACCTCCATGACACTCCTGGAGTTGGTCAAGGATTTTGTGTCGATAGAGGGGATCATCGACGATTGTCTCCTTATCCAACCCCCAGTGGCTCCATTCCGGGTCACTCTTGACGCCGACCAAACCCTTCTTGGCCACGCTCCGGACCACCGACTTCGGAGGATTCATTGCCTGGACGGCTAGATGATGCTCGCGGGCGAACTCCAGCAACGGCGCATAATCTTCGAACGACCCACCCCAATTTTGAGTCCAGCGAGACTGCGCGAGGAAATCAGCCTGGCTCGCCTCGTTGTATTTTCCGTGCACATATCGGTCCACTGCTGCCTGTCCGTCCCAGCCAAACATCTCAAGAGCGAGCGTCGGGTGTCCATTCCGGTCCACGAGCGAGCGAAGAATCTTCAGGGCGGCCTCGATATGGAAACGATTGTGATGTTCCTCGCCCACGTACACAATGTCGTAGTTGGACAGGCGGTCGAGCCATTGATCAAATTTCACCGGGGCGCCGAGCCGGCTGTCCAGCACATCCCATTCCTTCCATTCACGATCGGCCGAGATTGGATTAGGTGTGGCAGGGGAAGCTTCCAGCGACCGGCAGGCCGGCGCTGCGATGAAGCCGTAAAGAATGTAGAACAGGATCACGCATCGCCAGACCAGGGCTCGCCGAAGAATGTGTGCGAGGACAGTCATGATCAGTACCTAACATAGCCCTTGGTCACCGGCAAGCTGCCTTGACTCTCCCAGTGCAGGCCCATTACTGTGCCTCCTTATATAGTGAAGGCATATTTCTTATTGGCCCGGTCGCGGCCACCATCGTGTCGCCCTATTGATGAGTCTCAATACTTTAACACCGGTCGAACTGGCCGAGTTCCGCCGGAAGGTCATGGCGGCACGATCGGACGGAGGAAAGGCATGGGAGGCCTCACGCCGCCTTGTCGAGCCAGCTCGACTTCCCACAACTTTGCAACAATTATGCGAAACGGTGTCCGCCTCGCCTTGGCCTGAGTCCCTCAAAGAGGCGGTGACCCTCGCGCTCGCCGGCGGGCACGGGACCAGGTCCAAGGACCTCGCCGGGGAACAGCTGAAACAGCTCACCGGACTGCCCCTGACCAAAGCGGTCAGAGCCCTCTGTCTGCTATTCAATCTCGTGTCTCGGCAAGACACAACGCCGTGCCTACTGATTCCTTCAGAGGTGGAAGCGCTCGTCCGGGAACTCGCCAATCCCTTCGATCTGCTGCTCCGGTCACAGAGCAGCTCTCTGCTCGATCTGGGGGCCGGTGATCTGTCCTTCGCCCATGAATTGGCGGCTCATTATGGGCCTCTGCTGTCACAGCGCCTGGCGCCGCTCGTTCTTCACTGCATCGATCGCATCGACCCCTCATCCCGGCTCGGCGGCCCGCTGCATCCGGATCCCTCGCGGTTGGCAGGCCTCCGCGCGAACCCGGATCTCGAATTTCGCTACGTCGGCGACCGGGACATGTTTGATCTTGATGAGCTAGACCGTACGCAGGTCCTTGCGCCGCAGTACGATATTGTGACCTGTTGGGCGCCTGCCACGCCCACCTTCGCCTATGAGCCGTCGCGGCTCTCCGATTCCGTCATTCAAGATGATCTGCGCCGGACCAAGGGCGACTTTCGTCCGGTGCGCATCGACGGAGAACCGGCATTGGAGGTGCACCACCAGACCCGTTTCCTGCTGTTCCCCCCATGGAAATTCGACATAAGAGGTCCGCTCTCCCTGTTGCAACTCATGGCCATGCGCGGCAGCCTTTGCATATTGGGAGCCGTCGATTCTCAGGTGTTTTGGGAAACGCTCGCGCAGTTGCTAGAAGATTCGCGCGCCAGGCCGGCCGATAAATTGTTCACGCATCAGAACCTGGCCGAGGCATTTGGCGAGGTGTATCGGCGCTTGTCGGAGCTGCCGGTCGGAAGCGGGCTCGATCTCGGCGAGATCGCGGAGCTGCGGCACGCCATTCCTGTTGGTTCAACGACCGGCGGGAGCCGGCACGGGTATCTCCGATTTCGCCATGTGACGATCCGCCGCGGCGCCGTCTTTCCAGGCATGCCCGCCAGCAGCACGGCAAGACTCTTCGACCGTATGACCGAGGAAACGCCTCCGTGGCTCGTGACGCTCATTCCGGAATTTTCCCAGTCTCCATCGATCTGAAGAGCGCCGTCTGGCATTCTTCAGTCGCTCGCCGCGTTCAGAAACACGTGAAAAATTGACCGTCTGGGACCCCTCTGTTAGACTTCCGCCATAGCCTGCCAGGTGCGGAACTTGGCCTCCTTTCAATAGCCATCCCATCGTGAACGCTGCACAATCGATTCAGGCACTGCAAGACAACATTGCCAAAGTGATCAAGGGGAAGCCCCGGGTCATTGAGATGGCGATCGTCTGTCTGCTTGCCCGCGGTCACTTGCTCATTGAAGACGTGCCCGGGGTGGGAAAAACGACCTTAGCCCATGCATTGGCGCGCTCGCTGGATTGCTCCTTTAAGCGCATCCAGTTCACCAGCGACCTCCTTCCGTCCGATATCGTCGGCATCTCGATGTTCAATCGACAGAAGCAGGCGTTTGAATTCATGCCGGGGCCTATTTTCGCCAACGTCGTCCTCGCGGATGAAATCAATCGCACGACGCCCAAGACACAGAGCAGTCTGTTGGAGGCCATGAGCGAAGCTCAGATCTCCGTCGAGAATCAGACCTATCCGTTGACCCAGCCGTTTATGGTGATCGCGACACAGAATCCGGCTGAATATCACGGCACGTTTCCGCTTCCCGAATCCCAGCTAGATCGGTTTCTCATGCGGCTGAAAATCGGGTATCCGGCGCGGGAAGACGAGAAGAAGGTGCTCGATCGCCCTCAATTGCTGCATCCGGCCGACGAAATCCAGCCGGTGCTGACGGCGCAAGACGTTCTCGATCTCCAAGCCCAGGTCGAAAAGGTCCGGATGGAAGATAGTTTGATGGAGTATCTTCTCTCGATCGTGCTGGCCACCAGACAGAGCGAACTGTTCATGCTCGGAGCGAGTACCAGAGGGACACTTGCGTTGGGCAAGGCCGCCAAAGCGCTGGCGCTCGTTCGCCATCGCGATTATTGCCTGCCCGACGACATCAAAGAATTGGCCCCGGTCGTGATCTCCCATCGCATCATGCTGAACGCCTCCCGCGGCATACGACCCCGCGCCTTCGAACAAGCCGAACAGACGATTCATGACCTCCTCGAGAGCCTTCCGGTTCCCGTCTGACCGGACGAGGGCTATCTTGGCCGACTTCCCACGGTCCGTTGTCAATCGCTTTCGAGGCCTGTCAGGTCGCCGTTCCACCAGACTGACATCGGAAGGGACGCGCTTTCTGCTGTTCGCGCTGGCGGTGGGAATCGCGGCGATCAATACGGGCAACAATCTGTTCTATTTGCTGCTGGCCATGATGCTGAGCGTGATCATGCTCTCCGGCCTGTTATCGGAACTCTGTCTTCGTGGCCTCGTGTTCCGGCGCCATGTGCCGGACTACATCTTCGCCAACGAACCGGTTCGGGCCTCCATCACAATCTCGAATCAGAAAGCATACCTGCCGAGTTTTTCGATTCGAATCTTCGACGTGGTCAATGGGCAGGAGATCGATCGAGAGGCGCATCTCGCGGAGTTGGCTCCCCAAGCGTCAACCCTCGCAACGTATACGATCCAGGCCGCTCGGCGCGGCCGCTATTGTCTACAAGGCGTCCGAGCCGCGACGCTGTTCCCCTTCGGACTCTTTCAAAAGAAGGCCTTGTATCCGGATGAGACTACCATCGTCGTGTGTCCCGAACTCATCCCTCTGCCTTCTCCGATCCTCCAGAATCTGACGGCGCTCGGTCGGAACCAGGCCTTGATGCGTCGAGGGCCGGGCATGGCGCTCTATAATCTGCGCGAATATCGGCCTGGGGACGATTCCCGAGCCATTCATTGGATGACGACGGCCCGCACCTCCAAGCTCATGCTGAAAGAGACCGAGGCGGAGGATCTACGAGCCGTGACGCTCCTGCTTTCCACCATCGCACCGGCCGTGGATGACGCAGCTTTCGAACAGGCGGTCTCGGTGACGGCCGCCTTGGCGACGTTTTTTCACGAGTGCGGCTATGTCCTGCGTGCCGTGATCGGGCAGGAGGAGATCCCCGCCGCCACCGGAGCCGAGCAGTATGTTCGTATTCTTCGAGCACTCGCATCCTGCGAGCGCCAAGATCCCGGTGTCTCACCATCCAATCGAGTCCGACCGTACCTCGCTTCCGAGGCCGCGGACCCGGGCATCGTGTTGGCCGTTCTGCCGTGGACCCCGAAGGGGACCCTCATGAACTGCCCCCACGAGGCAGACTGCATCATCACCACGACCAACCAAGGATTGCCGGCCTATGCCGCTCGCCCGGGCCTTTTCTCTTAGTTCAATCCTGTTGGCGGCCGCCGCGTTCGGCGGTCTGACGTTCGCGGCGGATCTCTCCGTCTGGATGTT
The DNA here is from genome assembly GCF_965152575.1 of Nitrospira sp. Nam80. Taxonomy (NCBI): domain Bacteria; kingdom Pseudomonadati; phylum Nitrospirota; class Nitrospiria; order Nitrospirales; family Nitrospiraceae; genus Nitrospira; species Nitrospira sp. Nam80. The sequence goes on along the minus strand of NZ_OZ224216.1, from coordinate 4,529,769 downwards.
GTCGCTCGGCTGGGCCGCCATTGCTCTGTGTCTCGCGCACACATTGGTCCCGCCTCGGTGCGCGCCGTGGCTTGCCACCCTCCGGCTCTCCCCTGTGACGTGGAATATCCTGCTGGTGGTCGGATTGGTTGCCTTCTGGATCGATCTCTTGTGGATCTCCCAAGAGTTGTTGCCCGCCGGCGTCCACTTCTTGATCGTTTTGATGGTGAACAAGCTCTTCAATTTGCACCAACGCCGGGACTTCCTTCATCTCTATGCCGTCAGCCTCATGGCTGTTCTGGCCTCCGCCGCCATGACCGTCCATATCTGGTATGGCCCGTTCCTTCTCGCCTATCTTTGCTCGGGAGTCTGGACTCTTCTGCTCTATCATCTCACCAAGGAACGAGATGATATGGCCGCCCTTACGAGTCGGATCTCAACGGGGTCCATGCAGCAGATCGAACATATTAGGGCGCGCTTCTTTTGGGCTACGAATGCCATGGTAGCCGGCGCCGCATGCCTCACCATTGCGATCTTTTTCATCATTCCCCGCGTCGGCATCGGCTTCCTGCAAAAGGGGACCGGCGACAATCTCCGCACCTCAGGATTCACCGAAAAGGTCGATCTCGGCGTGATGGGCTCGGTCAAGCAGGATCCCAGCATTGTCATGCGGGTTGAGTTGACCGAAGGAGTTCCACCGGCCAACGGACCGCTGTATTTACGAGGCATGGCCTATGACCGCTATAACGGAACCTCATGGACGAACAGCCTGGTCAATCGACGCAATTTGACTGAAAAACCCCAAGGCCTGTTCACGGTCCGCGCGGACGGCGGCCGATCTCCTACCCCCGTCTCACCGGAAATTGAGCAACATATCCTATTGGAGGCGCTCGATATCTCGGTGCTCTTCGGTGTCCCGCAGGCGCTGACAATCACCGGGGATTTCGTGACCGTGCAATCCGATTTAATGGGCGTCATGTATCTGCCGTTCTCTTCATCCAGCCGCATTCAATATAGCGTTCGGTCGCGCGCTCCTCTCATTCATCCTACCGACGCGTCCACGACGACATTCCACCACCCCGAATTCATACGGCGGCAGTATTTGCAACTGCCCTCTCTCAGCCCTGCGATAGCACGGTTGTCGCAGGACATCATCCGGGCCGGACGAACTCCACATGAGTCCGTGCTTCTCATCAAGCGGCATCTGTTGGAGAATTACCGGTACAGCCTCGATATGGAATCGGGTCGCTCGCCGCATCCGATTGAGGATTTTCTATTTACGCGAAAGACCGGGTACTGCGAGCACTATGCATCCGCCATGGTCGTGATGCTGCGCTCCTTGGGCATACCGGCTCGGCTCGTGACGGGATTCTTGGCTTCCGAGTGGAACGGATTCGGCCGGTACTATACGGTCCGGCAGCGAGATGCGCATGCCTGGGTAGAAGTCTATTTCCCCAACTCAGGGTGGATCACCTTCGACCCCACACCCGCCCAAGCCGCCGACTCGGCGGTACGTTGGTGGCAATCCCTGGACAGCGCCATGGATTCGATGCGCTTGCGGTGGGATCAATTCATCATTCAATACAACGCCGCCGACCAACTGTCAGTCATCCAGGGCGTGCGAGAAGGCGGCGAGGCGTTACGCAGCCGGTTCGCGGACGGCTCGGCCATCCGGCTGAATTTGCTGGTGACATCGATTCGGGAAGGATTATCGAAGATCGCGCACGCAGGCCCGGGACAAGCCACAGTTATGCTCCTGTTGATCGGGGGCGGCCTCTTGCTTCTTGCTGTTGTCGCAAAAACATTCGGAGCGGCGAGGTCCAGGTTTGGTCTTCATTCAACAGAGCAGATGATCGCGGCTCAATGGTATGCGCGCATGCTTCGTCACACGGCAGCGCGCGGACTTCATAAAGCTTCCACCCATACGCCGTTGGAATTCGTACGGCACGTGGAGGAGCAGTGGGCGGAGGGGGCTCCCCACATTCGCCGGCTGACACAGCTCTATTGCCGCGTGCGGTTCGGACAGATGCCGATGACCCGGGAGGATCGGCTCGCAGCGGAGGGATTGCTGCGGGAACTCGGCGCCCTCAAAAAAGCCGGTCGCTAAATCCTTGGCGGGGGCGGCTTCACCCGACTCAACTTCCGTGCATCGGGGAAATGTTACCGTAGGGTTTGTCGGCCGTATAGTTACTAAACCAGTGATAAGGGCCCCGGCGTAAACATCCCAAGGGCCGCAGGCGGCGAAGTCAACAGCAGCGGCACCACTCAGGGAGCGTCCCTCCCGTTGCCCTTCATCCAATTCATGGTGTGCGAGCAGATGGCGACGGAATCGCCAGACTCGGCGCTTTACGGAACCGTCGCCTTTTGCAACGCGTCGAGGTGCCAGACAATTGGGCAGCGCTCGGTCAAGCGGATGGTCGCTTTCACCTGCCGGCGTTCGCTGGCGTCGCGCCCGGCTATGCGATCTCCAGCGCATGGGGCCCGGCCAATCCTCCCCTCACACCCACGGACTGCAAGCCTCGTTCCGAACCCGACCGGCAGAATACGCGGGGCAGCGGGTGTTCGCGATGCCGTCCGAGAGCGGTGAGCCGGGCTTTTTGCTGCTCAGCGCGACGGGGACGCTCTATTGGGTCGAGGATTATCTTACCGACCAGCCGACCGCAGCGAGTGCGATTGTTGGGCACATGACAGCCAACATGACCAGCAGCCAGGCGGGAAGAGCGGGTTCGAGCGGGGTTCTCGCCGAACCCCAGCACACCAACCAGGCCGACCTCGTCATCAACCATGCCGGGAAGGCGACACTGAAGAGGCAACCGCGCAGGATCATCGCTCGAAGGCAACCCGGCAGCGCGGTCGGCGCACGACCAGAGCTACGCAAGACCCACTTCATCACGTACAACTCCAGCTTCATTGAAAGATGATGAGAAGGTAACCAGAGTCAGCATCCGACCGGCGCAGGCCGCCACCCCGGCTGGGAGAACAAGAGTTGGACGTTGCTGATCGAACGTTCGAGGAAGCCCGCTTCGCAATAGCAGAGGTAGAACTCCCAAAGTCGCAAAAAATCCGGCTGATACCCAAGCTTGGCGATGTCCTGACGCGCGCGCACCACATTGCATCTCCAAGCCCGGAGCGTGGGCGCATAGTGGGCGCCGATGTCTTTTAGGTCGACGAGAGTCATCCGCCCGGCGTCACTCGAGGCCCGGATCAGTGTGCTGATGGACGGAATGCAGCTCCCTGGAAACACCGCATGCTGGATGAAATCGACCGACCGTTTCGCACCCTCGTACAACCGCTCGTCCATCGTGATGGCTTGGATGAGCATGAGTCCCTCGCGCCTCAGCATCCGGCGGCACACGTCGAAGAACGTGGCGTAGTACTCGTGACCGACCGCCTCGACCATCTCGATTGAGACGAGCTTGTCGAATTGCCGGCCCAATGAAGGCAATTCACGATAGTCATGCAAAAGCACCGTCACACGGTCGCTGAGTCCGGCTTCCTCGGCACGACGGACGGCGACATCATACTGTTGCCGCGAGATGGTCGTCGTCGTGACGCGGCAACCATAGTGCCGGGCGGCATGGATCGCGAACCCGCCCCAACCCGTACCGATTTCGAGCAGATGATCCGAAGGGCTCAACTCCAGCTTGCGGCAGATGCAGTCATTCTTAACCCGCGACGCCTCCGCAAGCGTGGCATCCGCCCGTTCAAAGTAACCGCAGGAATACATCATCGTCTCGCCGAGCATCAGCCGGAAGAATTCGTTCCCAAGATCGTAGTGAGCCGCGATGTTGCGGCGGCTGCCCGATTTGGTATTCCGATTCCACCAATGGAGGGTCTTGAACAAAAGTCGGGACAATGAAGCCAGTCCCCCTTCCATCGCGTTGAGGAGGTCGCGGTTGAGGACGAAGATGCGGATCAGCGAGGTGAGATCATCGCAGGTCCAGAATCCCGATCGGTAGGCCTTGCTCACCCCAATCGTGCCGCCCAATGCCACGTCCAGATACGTCTGGGGATCGACCACGGTTACGGTGGCGCGGAGCGATGTCGCATCCCGGGCATGCCCGAATTGCGTTCGGTCCATCCCATCGATGACGGTCATCGCGCCGTGCTCCAGCCGTTGCAGTCGCCCGAATACCATCCGTTTGGCGAGCCGCTGGACCCAGCACAAGGAAGCCGGAGCCGGAGCTTCCCTCACAGCGGCGCCTTCATAGACGACATCGAATGGACTTCCCGTCTCGGTCATCGATGTGTCTCGTTCGTCACCATTGGCGACGTCCCCTTGTTCCGATTGGGATGCGGGTGAAAGGGCACGCCCTTCATCCACAGGCTCAACGCCTGCCAGTAGATCGCGACGATGACGGTGGCGGTCATCGCTGGGTACCGGCACAGAACCCGCGCTAAGACACCACCGGAGAGTTCTTTCCGCCGCAGGACCATCGTGGCGTCGAAGACGGTGGCGCCTGCACGGCTATTCTCCATGTGAATCGACAGGCTGGTCCCAGGCAGCGAGAACCGCCAGTCGTACGTCAGATCCATGTCCATGAAGGGGGAGATGTGAAATACTTTGTTCAGGCAGTATCGCCGGCGTCCGTCCGATGGAACGTGCTGGTCTGCTCCCATCACATAACAATGCCGCTCTCCCCACGGAGTATTGGTGATCTCGGCGACGATGGCCTCGACGACGGTTCCGGTCTCGTCGTAACAAAAATAAAAGCTGACGGGATTGAACACGTACCCGAAGTATCGGAAGTGGGTGAGCAGTCGGATCGGTCCGGCCGGCTCGTGACCCGTTCGTTCCTGCACCAATGTCCTGATCGTCTCGTCCAAGGGGGTCGACGGATCACCGACATGGTCGGCTCGGTTGAACGAAGCCACATTCCGACGTCCGACGGACCAGAACCAACGACGTGCAAAGAGCGTGGGCAGCTCGGCGAGATCCACGTACATCATGAAGAGCCCGTACCGGAACGCGTGAGCAACCGGGCTGAACCGACGGTGGCGTACGTGGCCCATGTATAGGCAGCTGTTCATGACGTTCGCTCATCCTTGATCGATCGGTGCACGGCGAGCGCGCTTTTTACGCCGTCTTCATGGAATCCATAGCCCCAGTAGGCTCCGCAGTAATAGGTGCGGTTCACGCCGCTGATGTCGCCGCGCCGCCGCTCGGCCGCCACGGCCGCGGGGGAGTACCGTGGATGGTGATACGTGATGCGCCGGAGGATCTTCGCCGGATCGATCGCATCCGTATGGTTCAGCGTGACACAGAATTCGTACGGCGCTGTCAGCCTCTGCAGCCGATTCATATGATAGGTGACGACGGCGCGGTCCGGCTGGATGGGCAGTAGATGATAGTTCCAAGCCGCCCAGGCAAGGCGACGCCGGGGCAACAGGGACGAGTCGATATGGAGGACCGCCTCGTTTTCCTGGTATGAGATCGCCCCCAGAATCTCACGTTCCTCCGGTGATGGATCGGCCAGCAGGCGCAGCGACTGGTCGCTGTGCGTAGCGAGGACGACCACGTCGAAGGTGAACGTGCATGCGGCGCCTCCTTTGGGCACTGCGCGGATCTCCACCAAATCCGGCCGCCGGACGATGGACGACACGGGCGTGGACAAGAGAATCCGATCGCGAAACGGCCGTACGAGTTTGTCGACATAGCGCCGAGATCCCCCGGTGATCACCCGCCACGTCGGCCGGTTATCGACAGAGAGCATCCCGTGATGCTTGAAGAACTGGACCAGGTAGCGTGCCGGAAATTCCCATATCGTGGCAGGGCTCGCCGACCAAATCGCCGCGCCCATCGGCACGATGTAATTTCGGACGAATTCCTTCGAATAGCGGTGCTGTTCGAGATAGGAACCGAGGGACTGACCTGGCTCCGATCCGGACAGCAAGTCCGGCGCTTCCCGATTGAACCGAAGAATGTCGCGGATCATGCGGTAGAAAGAGGGACGCAACAGGTTGCGGCGCTGGGCAAACAGCGTATTGAGACTCGTGCCGTTATACTCCAATCCCGTCTCGTCGCACTTTACGCTGAAGCTCATGTCGCTTGGCTGCGAAGGGACGCCGAGCTCGTCCAACAATCGGACGAAATGCGGATACGTCCAGTCGTTGAACACGATGAACCCGGTATCCACCGAGTAGTTCTGACCGTCCAGCGTGACGTCGATCGTATTGGTATGCCCGCCGATGTAGTCCGCGGCCTCAAAAACGGAGATGTTGTGATCCTGGTGAAGGAGGTAGGCGGAGACCATCCCTGAGATACCCGTTCCTACAATGGCGATGTTCATGCGGACCTCACGGCGCCTGAATCGGTTCGGACTCGGAGCGGATCAGCTCTCGCGCGTTCCACCGTTGCGGCACCTTCCGGACCTTGGACCGTTGGTAGCCCTCCGCGGCGATCAGCGTCAGGAACCGCTGATAATCCAACTCAGAAATCTCTGGCGTGCGCGCCATCAACCATACGTAGTCACGCGCGCTCCTTCCGACCACTGTCTGACTGTAGGATTCGTCCAGGAAGATGATGCGGTAGTCGGCTTTGATCGGCCAGACGAACTGCATCCCCCAGACAGCATTCGATGCGTGATCGAGGACGTACCCGGTCGGGTGGTAGTCGTTCAATGGTCATCAAAGCCGCCCTCGCGGAAGCTGAACGTCGTCGCCACGGTGCCATCCGGATCGAGGCGATATGATTCCACGGCGTTGTAGGCATCGCGTTCCAGCCAGGTGGGGATGTGGGCAACGACGTACCAGTCTCCCATGAACCGATCCAGGTCTACCGCCTCCACCGTACGAATTGGCGGAGGGTTGCTGCAGGCCACCACCGCGAGGAGCCACATAGTAATCATGGAGGATGCGGTAAGGGTCATGGCTCTCTCATTGAAGCGCATATCGCAGGACGTCTCCCTTCGCCGTCGTGGATTGGAGCGCGACCCATTCGCCGTCCAGCGTGTACCAAAGATCGATCGTGAACTTCGCAGTGACGATGCGCAGGCGCGTGGTGACCGTCGGGGCTTCGTGCACAGCAATGCGTTCCTGGCCAATGGTCAGGATGTCCACCCCCTGAAGCTCACCAGTCTGCGAGTTCAGGAGGCGGCCACCCGTCAGCCACTTCTGATTCCAATACGCGAAGGACCGAAAACAGCCGTCGCCGCTCCAGGTTCCGTCCTGCGTCTGTACCTCCAGCTGTCCTTCGCGGGCGGTTCCATGTACAAAAAACGCCTTGCCGTTATCATTCGTCTCGGCTCGAATTTCCTGAAGGCATGCCCCGTCCCACGTCTCGACGTTGGTGTGGCGATACGTATAGACGGGGATGTACAAGAATGTGACCGTAAACTTCGCCTCAACCCGTATCTGCGTCCGCTGCCCCTCGGTAAGCACCTCGAAGCGCTGGTGCCCGATCTTGTCCTGGCCAAGGAACACATTGAAGTCGTAGCTCTTGGAGGTGGCGCTCCACGCCGGTTGCGTAAGGCCGATGAAGGAGACAACGACGAGGACGGCCGTCCCCAGCGCGCCTCGTCTCGGAGGGCCGGGAATGAACGCGTTCGTCCGAGCCATGTAATCACGGTAAGCAGGCCGGCGCACGACGATCGTTTGCTCGAGCAATGCGACGCCGGAGAATCGCAGCAGCATGTAGGTGAGCAGCAGAGGTCCCACGGCCGTCCACCAAGCCCCAGTAGGCAGTGCGAAAAGATAAAATGCCCACCAAACCAGACATTCGCCGAAGTAATTGGGATGGCGCGTATAGCGCCACAGTCCCCGATCCATCACCTTTCCGGCATGGGCTGGATCGGCCTTAAATCGGGACAACTGCCAGTCGCCGACCGCCTCGAAAAACATACCGCCTACCCAGAGCAAGACCGCCAGCACATCCCACCCGGTGATGTCGACCGGGACGGTGAGGGCGGCCCACAGCGGCATGGAGATCACCCAAGCCAGGCCCGCTTGCAGCCAAAAGACAATGGCGAGGCTTTTCAGTCCGAAGTGCGGCTCATAGCGTTTTCGAATGTCTCGATAGCGGTGGTCCTCAGGCGCTCCCCAACTGCGGATCATGATATGTCCTGACAGGCGGAGCGCCCATAGGACGACCAACGTCATGATGATCGGCGTCCGACTCGTCGTCTGACCCGTTCCATAAGCATAGACCGTTGCCGCAGCGGCGATCATAACAGCCCACACCACATCGACTATGCTCACATCCCGCTTGACAATGCTGACGAGCCAGGTGACCGTCGAAACGGTCAACGTTGCGATCAAGCCCGCTGCATACAAGCCTGCGTTCATGTGGCCACCGCTCCCGATAGGCCCGACTGGCCGTCATAACGCTCCGCCAGCGTCAGCAGCAGCGGTGTCAATACCGCCCACCCGAGCGAGAGGGCCGCCAAGCCTGCCCCCATGTTTGTGAAATGCAACGCGCCCAGGCGAAGTCCGCCGATGTAGGCGGCGGGGCCGCCCAGGGCTCCGAAGAGGGCAGCCGTGATCCAGCGTCTTCGCATCCAGCGCAACGAGACGTTCAGAAGCGTCGCAATTAAGCCCCAGAGCGCCACGATCCAATAGGGAGCGACGTTGGGCACTACGGTGCCCGAGGAATATGCGACCCAGCCCTGCGAAACCAAGAGACTGTCGAAGACGAGGCCGATGCCGAGCGTGAGCAGGACCAGCTGCAATTCCTTCTTGGGCATCGGAGCACGATAGAGGTGCAGACCGATGACCCCGCTGATCACCACCACCCCGATCCAGGGCTTGTGCAGAGCAGCGCTCCAGACGCACGTCAACCAGCCGATTTGAAAGAGAACCACATTCATGAGGACTGTCGCGGTGCCAGCTTTCATGACGCGCCCGCTCCCGACTTTTCGAACAGATAATGATTGACCTGCCATTGCTGTCCACGCTGGAAGCCAAACGATTCGGCACAGGCCATAAAGAACATCCGCCAACGCATCCACCATACCCCGGCCAGAGCCGCGCCATACACGCGCTCCAGCACGGGCCAAAGCAGCTCTCGCCCGCCATCCATGTTGGCCAGCCAGGCATTCGCAGTCTTTTCGTAGTGCGTGCCGTCCCACCGCCACTGTGCACGACAAGCCAGATGGTGCCGAAAGGCCATCGGCAAGCTGTCGCTCGGCATCATTCCCCCGGTAAAAAAATGGCGGCTCATCCAATCGTCCGGTCCGCCGTCCTCAAAGACATACGGCACGCCACGATGCGCGAAGACGTGGAGGAAGAAACACCCTCCAGGGGCGAGCCAATGCTCGACCCGCCGGAACAGTTCAGGCCAGTTGCGCATGTGCTCGAACATCTCCACCGAAACCACCCGATCGTATGCCTCATGATCGGTCGTGAAGGCATTCATGTCGCAGGTGATGACCCGGATCCGGTCGCAGACACCGAGCGCCCTGGCTCGCGCGTCGATGTAGGTACGTTGCGACTCGGAATTGGACACCGCGGTGATGCGGACGTTGGGATAGTGGGTGGCCAGCCACAACGTGAGCGAACCCCAGCCGCATCCCAGTTCCAGTATGCTTTGCCCGTCCATGACGTCGGCATGGAGGCAGGATTCGCGCAGAGCAGCGGCCTCCCCTTGCGGCAGCGTAGCCCTGTTCGTCGGCCAAAAGGCGCTGCTGTATTTCAGGTGAGGGCCGAGGATGTGACAGAAGAAGTCCACCGGGATTTCGTAGTGCTGATCGTTCGCCTTCTCGGGCACGAGGGCCACCGGAGCATGCTGCATCTGTTCCACAAATTCTGCTTCTGACCGCAAGACTGCCCGCGGAGCCAGCGGATCAACTTCGCGGAGGCGGCGCTTGAGCAACTGCCGAATCCCTTGTCTGATCACCGGATCGGGCAGCCATCCCTGTTCGGCCGATCGAAGTGCCATGCTGGTCAAGCACCGCATCGTATTGCTCCTTCACAACATGGAATGCATCACAACCATCCGCGCAGTTGCTCCGCCAGGGTCTTCGCCACCAGCTGCAGATCGAACGGCCAGGCGTAGCGCAAGTCGACATCCGGATGGCGCGGCCTGAGATGCTCAAGTATTTCCGGAATCTCGATCTCCGAATGCGATCCCCCCGGCGTAAACATGGTCGTAATGACCGTGATGTGGGTCGCGCCTTGGCGGATCAAGTCCTCCACCGCCTCCTCCAGCGTCGGCGTGCAGAACTCGTTGAAGGCAATGCCGAACAACGTCCCATCCAGCGACCGCCGCAGTTCGGCTGCGACCTTCTCAAGACCGGCCTGGTATGGGTCCGTCGCAGCGGTTCGGGGCCATAGCCGGATCTTCTGATCGAGCTCCATCTCCTCGACGCTGGGTGGCGCACCCGCCTTGCGGCGCTGCGCTTCGAGCCGCTTCAGTCGTGTCACCAATTCCTGAGGGCAATCCTTCGGAATGCCACCGTGGCCCACCAGCACGACTCCCTTGACCATTCTCTGCTCCTTCGGAACCACCGGTGCTCACTGTCCGTTCATCGTCATTCACCAACCGTCATCCGAGACAACCTCTTTGTTGCACCTGCTTGCCCGACGCTACACGTGATTTCGCAGCATTAGTTCCTTTGGGTGAGGATTGAGATAAACCTGATCACGGATGTACTCCACCTCAAAGATCCGCACGTAATGTTTCATCAACGTCAACGGCACGATGAGCGGCGTCAAGCCACGACGATAGTCCTCCATCACCTCCAGCAGTTCGGCCTTTTCCTGACGGCCGAGCCGAGCCTTGAAATAGCCGAGCATGTGGTGCAGCACGTTGACGTGCTTCCGGACCGTGGCCTTCACGGCCAAGGCCTTCATGAAGAGCTCGCCGTAGCGAACCGCCAATTCTTTCGCCTGGTATCGCGCAGCCTCGCCGATCAGTCGGCCAAGAATCTCGTACTGTTGCGGGCTGTGCGCCAGCAGCAAGTACTTGTGGATGGTGTGGAAGCGGATGAGCTCGTGTTTGGTTTCTCCGCTCTGCATCAAATCCTGCCACCGGCGATAACAAAACACCCGTTCGATAAAATTCTCTCGTAACTGGGGATCGCAGAGCCGCCCCTCTTCCTCAATCGGAGTGAGCGGGAAGCGGTCCATAAAAGCCCGGGCAAACAATCCGACTCCGTTCCGGCTCGGCATGGCGTGGCGGTTGTAGAGACGAACCCTCTCCATGCCGCAGCTGGGGGAGTCCTTCTTGAACACGTAGCCGGACAGATCGAGCGCCTCGAGTTCCGGAATGCGGCCCGTTATCATCGATTCCAAGGCCTCCGTCTGATCCTGGCCGCTTTTGATCGTGACCAACCGGGGATGCCGAGCGTCCCCGACCAATCGCATCGCTTCGCGGGGAGTACCGAGCCCTGCTTCCACTTCGGGGCAAACGGGGACCCATTCGACATAGCGGGCCAGGAGATCGGTGAGAAAACTGTCCCGTTTATGACCACCGTCGAAACGCACTTCGTCTCCCAGCAGACAGCGGCTGATTCCCAAACGAAGCGCGGCTTTCATCAGCGGACCATCTCCTGCCTGCCAAGAGCCGGATATTCCTGCCGAGCCTGACCATGGTCGACGATGGGCGACGGATAATCGGCCCCGATCCGGCAGCCGGCGCGCAATTGCTCGCCGACGGGCATGAGATGGGGCTCGCGGATGCGACGCGACCCCACATGGCGAAGGTCAGGGACGTATCGCCTGACGTACTGCCGTAGCTCCTCGAGGCATCCCAACATAAAATTGACGCAGGCCGCTCCAAAGATACGGTGGTGCAGCAACGGCTCGTCGAACACGAACAATGGCACGACCTCACGGCACTCCGCGCAGGCAGCAGCCAGCGCCGCGTCGTCGCGCAGGCGAAAATCCCGTCGATACCACATCAGCCCCTTCATGAGTGCAACTCCGAGGCGGGCGGGCCGAGAGGGCGCCCTCTCGAAACCGCATCGGCAAAGAGCGTTCTTCGCCACACGAGATAGACGAGGAAACCGAACGTCGTCAGCATGAACCCCGACCGAACGAGATGAAATCCGAAGACGGCTTGGTTCAACCACTCGCTCGCGATCCCGAAAGCACCGTACGCCACTGCCAATCCCCAGCTCCAAGGGCGAAGGAACAGAAACCCGTAGCCGATGAGGAAGTGGACCAATGGAGAATGCAGCTTGACCAAATACGCGAAGGGATCGCTCACCACCACGCCGAACAGCTGGATCTCTCGACCGGTGCGCGGCCCCGTCATAAGCCGTCTCCTTTAACTCTCTGCATCGAGTGGTCCGCGCCATGCATCGGGAATGCCGGTCCACCAATCTTCGGGATGAGCCGCCCGCCAAGCAGTTTGTTCGCCGCCATCGGCATTGCGATCCCGCTTCTCCTCACTCCGGTCCTTTACCGGCTGGCTAAACTTTCGAGCCTTGCTTCCATATAAGAGGTTAGGCGGCGAGGCTTCACGGTTTTTAAGGATCACTGGGTCGATCACTTCTCCGCACGACGCACAGCGCAAGGCGATAAAATCGATCTGCCCGGTATCGTAGTGGAGATCCAGATAGTGCTCCGTCACCAGCAGCCCTCCGCAACGCGTGCAGACAGCCCGACCCCCCTGCGGACTCTGGTTCGCGCGCCGTCCATCCGATGCCACAGGAGCCTCCGATCGCTCACACCGTCTGCCTCACGATCCGTTCGGCAAGCGCGCGCTTGCGCATTCACGACCAGATCTTCCAGACCACCAGCAGGATCGCTACCAATATCAACACGACAATACCGCTCATCTTCGCCTCCTTGATGAGGTGCCCTCACCATCCCACCTCGTCCCACCGAGGAGACAGACCCTCCCTGGGAAGAGGGCCTGCCAGCCTCGGCTGGAGACACCGTGCGGAGTCGCGGTGTCTCCGTGAGGGGCGAACGGGGCCGCCTCTCGCAGTCATGGGTCATTGTCCCTTTCGGGCCTCGGCATCGAGGGACGACTTTTCCATCGTGTCGGTGCCGATACTGCGGGCGCATCGAAACCCCGTGCCGTGTGTTTGTAGCGCGAATCCACCGCGCCCTCTAGCGCTCGTCGTGATGTCCGAGAGCAGGCTGTGCCATGAACCTCCGCGGATGGTGCGGACCACGCCCGTCTGGGGCCCGCGCGGGTTTCTAAGCGGTGCGTCCGCGTAATACTGTTGGTCATACCAGTCCTGTACCCACTCACGTGCATTGCCTGACATATCCTTCACGCCGTAGGGCGAGTCCCCGGCCTCCAGGGATCCCACGGGATGCATGGTCTTGTCGCCGTCCCATTCACGGTCAAAATTCGCGTGCTTGGGGCTCGGGGATTCGTCGCCCCACGGAAACTTCCTTCCATCCGTCCCTCTTGCCGCCTTCTCCCACTCCGCCTCGCTCGGGAGCCGCTTCCTGGCCCAGGTGCAGTAAGCCTTGGCGTCGTACCACGTCACCTGCACGACAGGCAGCTGCTCGATGCCCTGTGCGGAGAGAAGAAGACCATTTGCATAGGGATTCGGAGGATTGCGATGACCTGTCACTTTGACAAAGTTCATGTACCGTTCGTTCGTGACCTCCACCCGATCGATGGCAAAGGTATCGAGATACACCTGCCGCTGCGGCCATTCGTCCGCCCGCCCTTTGGATTCAGGATTTCCCATGAGGAATGGTCCGGCCGGAATGACAACCATTGGAACAGGATCTGGTTCCTTCGGCTGCGACGCAGCGACGACGGATGACAACGCCGAGACGAAGGTCACGGCGATGAACAAACCGATCGTCTTCATCAGGGATTCTCTCTGCCTAGGACCTTGATTCATTTCTTCTGCTCCTTACTGCCCTCGATGGCATGGGCCGTATGATCCTTGATTTGTCCGATGAGACGCTCCACCTCACCCTTGTCGCCTCGGTCAGCGGCTTCCTGAGCCTGTGGAACCAGGGTCCTGGCCTGGTGGAGATGCTGTTCGATTTCAGCCTGCAGGGCGGGAGAGGCGATCGTCCCGCCCAAGGCCGCCCTGTGGTAGACCTCCCAAGCATGATCCACAGTATGTTCCGCCTCGTGCACCATCTGAATCTTGTCCGGATGCGGATGCCGGGCTGAATCAATGGGCCCCCCCAGAGCGACGGCCACCCCTAGGAATGCCGTGAGTGAAAGTGCCGGAATAATCGAGCAATAGGTGCGCATGGACAGGCCTCCCGTGAAGATCGCGCTCTCTCGCTATTTCTTCGTCATTGAACGCTCAATCAGGCTGCGTAGGTCCAAGAGTTCGACATTTTTGGGATCAACGGTCAGGCCACGGAGCACCGCCTGTTCCGCCTCTGGGAACCGTTCCCGCCCCATTTCGATTAAGGCGATGATGGACGCTTCATTTATTTCTTGATCGATTTCGGGGGGCGCGGCCTTAGCGCAGCGGAACCCAAGACCTACTCCGTAGCTGTTGTTAAGTGGATGGTTCCAGAACCGATGCGTGGTGCGGACAGTGCTTTCAGGCGCGATCCAGGATCCGCCACGAATGACTCGCTTTTCCCCCACGGTTAGACGGTCCACATAGGTGCCGGTGCCGCCCAGCCACAGGGGCTTTTCCGGACCGGTGGGATTCACCATGGTCTCGAGCCGTCCGTAGTAACGCGGGTCATACCAATCTGACACCCACTCGAACACGTTGCCGGCCATGTTATAAGCCCCATAGTAACTGATGCCTTGTGGGTAGGCGTCCACCGGGAGAGTCGCTTCTTGATTTTTGCCGAAGCTGGCTTTACTGGCATCAAACTCGTTCCCCCATGGATAGAGATTGCCGTGCGGGCCGCGAGCCGCCTTCTCCCACTCGGCCTCGGTCGGCAAACGTTTGCCTTGAAATTCACAATAGGCTTTGGCGTCGAACCAGTTGACCCCGACGACCGGCTGCTTCATGCTGTTGAGCCGCGGGTCGTCCCAATAAGCAGGAGCCGGGTGCCCGGTCGCCTTCATAAACTCACCATAGGACTTGTTCGATACTTCATAGGTGTCGATCAGGTAGGAGTCCAAAAACACCATATGGGCCGGCGCTTCGTCATGAAAGGAGTCGGCCGACCAGGGGGTCTGCATACGCTTCTCATAGGCGGTCAGACGCCGCGTCGTCTCCGCAGGTTGTTCTTTATCCAGTCCCATCACCGAAGGTCCGTGCGCAATTAGAACCATTCCACGCGGGATCAGGGACTCATCCGCCCACCCTCTGCCTGCGAAGGGGATGAGCGTCGCCACGACAAGCATTAGCATCAGCCCGCTCCATTTTCTGTGCATCCCACACCTCCTCCCGAGGCACCGCTGGATGGGGGCGGATCGTCCGCCCCTATCCTAACGGCCTCCTACTTCTTTTTCGTGGACATGGTTTTCTTGATCAGGTCACGGGTCGCCAGGTACTCCTTATTCTCCGGGTCCGCCGCCAACGCGTTTTCGATGGACGTCATCGCATCGGCGTTCTTTTCCGCCCCCATGGCAACCAATGCCTGGATGAACGCATCGCGGCCCGCTTGCATCGCTTCGTCGGACGCAGACTTCACTGAGTTGGCACATCGAAAGCCCAAGCCGACGCCATACGAATTGTTCTCGGGCTGATTCCAGAACCGGTGGCTGGTATGGAGAGAGGTTTCAGGCGCCAACCATGATCCGCCACGCAGCACGCGCACCGGGCCTTGATTCGCAAAGTTATATCCCTTGTCGGGCCCCTTCGGATTGAGGGCCACACTCTCTTTGTAATACTTCGGCTCGTACCAGTCTTCCACCCACTCGAACACGTTCCCGGCCATGTTGTAGAGCCCGAAGCCGCTGACGCCTTCCGGATAGGAATCGACTGGCATAGTATGACCGACGTTCTGACCGTAGTTCGCCTTCTTCTGGTCAAGATGGTGTCCCCAGGGATAATGGTTGTCGCCATCCGGTCCCTTAGCCGCGCGTTCCCATTCGGCTTCCGTCGGGAGCCGCTTGCCTTCCCACTTGCAGAATGCGACCGCGTCGGTCCAGCTCACACCCACAACCGGTTGTTCGGGCTTGCTAAGTCGAGGATCGTCCCAATAGGCTGGCGCCGGATGACTGGTGGCCTGCATGAACTGTTTGTAGCGAGCATTGGAGGTTTCGTACTTATCGATGAGATAGGCATCTAAGACGACGCGATGCTTCGCCTCATCCGCATGCTCGGCGCTTCCCATCATGAACTCGCCCCTGGGGATTCTGACCATATCTTTCTCTCCTTGCGGCTCCGCCGCTCCCGCCAAGGACATCGAACCCGCGACCAACGCAACACCCAAACCGAGCTGAAGGACTGTTTGACTCCGCATGGCTGACCTCCTGAGCTACATCACCAGGGCACCCCTGGTGGGTTAAGCACAACACTGCGCCACAACTGAAAGCCTGACGTGCGCTGACTTCGATCCATAGAGTGGCGAAGAATCAATAAAAACCGTCGGCATCCTTGCACCGCATGCGGGCCGGATCTGGGGAACATCTCCGCAAATCACCCGATCGTCGTGATGCGAAACTCCACAGCGAGAGAGCTGCTGCTCACCGCGACCTGCGGACGAGTAAACATCGCGGAGCTCAGACAGCACTTGCCTTTTTCCCATGCTCATGAGCAAATCCTACGGATCTCGCCACCATGAACCCCACAGTCTCTCATGCAGCTCATGAAGGCATGCTGTTCTGAACTGCCGCCTGTGTCCCGCATTGCTGCGCCTGCTCCATCGCTTCGATCCATATTGCGAGTTCACTCCCCAGTGTGTCCAATGTTTGTAGCCTGTATGTCCAATGTATAATACCAGTTGTTCAATGTTGTCAAGAGTTATTATAAATTTATTTTGACAAACATTAGACATAAAGAATATACTCGCATACCGATGAATATTCATAGAATTCATAGAGTTGCAAAGCTCACCGGACTCTCTAAAGACGTTATCCGAGTATGGGAGCGTCGGTTTGGTCTGTTGCAGCCCACCAGGGGCGCCAATCGGTATAGAAATTACTCGGACGAAGATGTGGCCTTACTGCGTTACCTGAAAGCGGAGTTGGATGCAGGAGGCTCCATCGGGGAACTGGCTAGACTGGGCCGCGAAGAGTTGATGAATCGCGCGCGAAGGACCGCGCCGCGCCAGTCAGTCGTTGGCCACACGTTCGATCGATTGCTGCAGGAATTACTCGCGGCGCTTGATCCATTCGATCGGATTAAGTTCGAAAAGCGCCTAAACGGCGCCGTCGCAGTTGTGCCGTTCGAAGAAGCTCTTCACGGAATTCTCTTGCCCCTCCAGGAAGAAGTCGGAGCGCGGTGGCACGACGGTCGCCTGGATGTGGCAATCGAGCACTATGTGACCAAACAGGTCCAACAGAAGATTTTCTCCGCCATGAATCAACTGCCGGTGGCGGAGTTCGGTGCGAAGGTGGTCGTTGCCTGCCCGCCAGGGGAAGAACATGACATCGGCGCACTCGTGGTCGCATACCGTTGTCGAGTTCGGGGATGCCGAGTCTACT
Source organism: Nitrospira sp. Nam80 (assembly GCF_965152575.1). Classification (NCBI taxonomy): domain Bacteria; kingdom Pseudomonadati; phylum Nitrospirota; class Nitrospiria; order Nitrospirales; family Nitrospiraceae; genus Nitrospira; species Nitrospira sp. Nam80. The sequence goes on along the minus strand of NZ_OZ224216.1, from coordinate 4,512,362 downwards.
ACCTCGGCGCCAACGTCCCGATTTCCGCCCTCGGCGATCTTTGTCGCCAGGTCCAACCAGACCTGACCATCATGTCCTTTCCTGTGCCCTTACCTCAGGACAAATCGACGGAGCTGATTCATGCCCTGGCCCACGAGGTCGCACCTGCGACCAGTCTGATAGCGGGAGGCACAGGGACGGTTGCGATGCAGGAGCATTTTGTCAGTGCGCAGATCGAAGTGTTGCAAAACTTCGACGAACTCGACGCCAAACTCGACCGCCTGACTAGACGTTTGCTCGCTTCGTCACCGCAGGTGTAAAGCTATCCCCGCGACGATACGCTTAAGTATTACAACGAGGCCAGTCGTTTCGACACGTAGCCTCCAATTGCTTTCCTATGCCTGCCGAAGAAGTCCGCTTCAGTGCGATTGTCCTGTTGTAGGGTTGTGAGGAAGGCTGAATTGAAAATAGAACAAGGGCAAACCCTACGACGCTGTCTATAACGAGGTCAGCCGGGAGCCGACTCAGTGTAAGCGCTGGAAAATTGGAGCGGGAAAGGGGATTTGAACCCCCGACCCTCGCCTTGGCAAGGCGATGCTCTACCACTGAGCTATTCCCGCTCGCGTCGAATGGGGTGAGGAGCGGAATTCTACCGGCCATGTCCCATGGTGTCAAGGCGAGGTTGTTGGCTGAACCGAGACAATGCTCCTTGAGGAATAAATCCATACCGACGTTCGATTACTTCACCACCTTGGACGACACACCTTGCCGGCCATCAACACGATGCGAACTGAGGAGCCGATTGAAGATAAGTTTCCGCCGCGAGGGGCCTATACAGAAAAACAGCCTCGGTCTTTCAGCCCAGGCTCTCCTGCTTCCTTTGCGCACTTGACGCCCCCCGGGTGGTTCAGTACAGTGAGTTTTGTTCAAGTCGATTCACCGGACCAGCGGGGTAACCCGAGCGTGACCTCCCCTCAGCCGCCGCCAATTCCGTTTGCTGCACGCGCGATTCCCTTTGATGAGCTGCTTGCGGCGGGAAAGATCCCAGAAGGCTTGCTGACCAGCGAGTATATTGCGCAGCAGTTTGTCGAGCGCCTTGTTCACTATGTATTAAGTGTGCCGTCCGGCAGCTATACCATGGCTCAGCTCAGCAAGCTGCTCGAACAGCTCGACCCGCGCAGTCAGGTATTTTTTTTCAAACGTCTGAAGGAGAACAGTCCCGAGAGCCTCAAGGATTTTGCCCCACTCTATTACGGCTTTATGAACGAATTCCATTCGCTTCTTTTTACCTAGCCGCTCAGCCCGACGCGAAAAAAATCCCTTGTCCACCCCCCAATCTCGGGTATAATTAGTAAAACCTCTCATGACACAAGGAGATATATGAATCCGACTTTACAGAGAGCTGTCACCAGTTTTTATAATTTGGTCTACGAAGCCCAGACCTTCGCGACCACGATGGCTCGAATCGATACGGCGGAAACCGAACACTATGCCGGGCGTATTGAAGGGCTGAATTGGGTTCTGGATCGGTGCCAAGAACTCGAGGATATGGATACCAATTTGACGCCGACCACCCTGCAACGGGTGCTCACTGAAGTCAAATCCGACCTCGACCATGAGCTCTCCGTCCAGCGCAGGGAAAAGGGCCGCCGAGCGGATGGCCGGGAAGAGGCATTGACGTTCGTGGCGGATTATCTGTCCAGCCTGATCACTGCTACCGAAATCGAATCGGCCAAGACCTCCGTCTAGCTGGTCCAGACTTGCAGGTATCGGCACCCGCGCCAATCTTCACAGAGACGATGGCTCGCGAATGGATTATCTTCGCGATCTGCCTTGGCCTGGGAGGGCATATCGCACTCGGGGTCATGCTGCACGCGCCCGACCTCTGGCCGTGGAGCCGGGCAGGACTATATGGACTGCTGTCCGGTCTGGCTCTGTATGGCGTCGTTCAAGTAGGGCGATCGCTTTGGCGGCTTCATCGCGGCGGTAGAGACGATGATGCGTGACTCGCACGCCGGCCTCATTGACCTGGCTCGGTGGGGTCGTTAGAATCCAACGCGATGTCAGATTTTTCAGCCAAACGTCGAATGCCTCCTTGGGCCGGACCGAGTCCATCGCGCCCTGCTCCATCCGCTCGTCCCGGACACCAGCGGCCGCCCGCGCAATACGACTCGTTTAACGCGTCTCTCTTGTATTGCGGTACCTGCAAACAGGCCACACCGACTCGCCAGCGCTTGCTTCTGGTCTTGCCGAGCGGCAACCTCTATGAATATCTCTGTGCCCACTGCGGCACATCGACCGGCTCCAAGACAGAGGCGGGTCAGATGGAGCCCCGTCTTCTGAAACCGTAGGCCCATGCCGGCCGACAGCTCGGATTCCCCAGCGGCGTTCAAGCAGCCAGCGAATCACCGCCCGAGATATCCGTGGCTCCCGGGATCCCGACGCAAGCGGAGGAATGGAAGCGACTCATTGGTCCATTGGAATGTGCGCGCAATGTGTGCGGCGGGCTCGACGATTAATTCCGCCGGTGGGGGTAAGGCCCAGAGGTCCTTGGGCTATTCGGATGGAGCGGTGCGAATCAGGATACCTGGTCGAGCGGAATAGCTTCATCGATTAACATGACCGGGATATCTTCACGAATCGGATAAAGAACCTTCCCGTCTGCTCTGATCAAGCCGCCGTCCAGGTTTTCGGTGACGGTTTTCTTTGCCTTGTTCTTCAGCTCACCCTTCGCAACGAGGCCGTTCAATTTGTCGATCAGGTGGTCGTCCGCTAGGGTCACCGTTTGCTTGGTATCGGGGCAACAGAGGATCGCTAAGAGATCCTTGGCGATATTGACTCTTCCGGTCGTTCCTTCGGCCATCTGGCACACCTCCTCACTGACATCCGGCGTGGCTTCGTCCGGTGCCAAACGATAGTCCAAAACATGGTTTTAGATCAAGACCTTACTAAAGGCGAAATGTATCTGCTATCTTACAACATTGCGCGCACGGAGGCTCCGAATGGTCGTCATCCAGAAGCTGTGGCAATACTGTCTGGCCGGCTTGTTGATTCTCGTCCCGACATGGGCGACCTTTCTTATCCTATCCGCGATGTTCGTCGCGCTGGACAATCTGCTCATCGATCTGATCGGCAGGGAGGCGGAATCCTATGTGCCGGGACTCGGCCTGGCTTTGCTCATCGTCCTCGTGCTGAGCGTCGGGGCGATCGCGACCCATGTGTTGGGACAGCGGTTATTCAGGTGGGCCGAGGCATGGCTCGAGCGGATTCCTCTCATACGAAGCGTCTATCTCACGCTCAAAAGCATGACCGACCTGTTGAATTACCGGTCCCGTTTCGGACAGAGTAAGGTGGTTGCGTTCCCATTTCCGCGTGACGGACTGTGGGCGCTGGGATTTGTCATGGGCACCGCGCCCGTTGCGCTCCAGATTGTTCCGGCTTCCGAACTGGTGATGATTTTTGTTCCCACAGCCATTCATCCCTTCACCGGTTACTTGGCATTCGTTCCCAGGGAGCAACTCCGCCCCGTGAATCTGCTTCCCGAGGATGCCTTGAAGCTCGAATTCTCAGCCGGTCTCTACCGGCCGGGAACACGATGGCTCTCGTCTCTCTTCGGTCGGCCCGCCGATGGTCTCTGAAGACATCGTGATTCGGCAGGCACGTCGGGAGGATGCCGACACCCTCATCCGCTTCAGCGCCGCCATGGCGTGGGAGACGGAACAGCGCGAGCTGGATCAGGAGCGTTTGCGGCACGGGACTCTGGCGGTCTTCGACCAGACCGATCGAGGGACTTTTTACGTGGCGGAGCACCGCCCGGATCGCACGGTGATTGGTCAATGCCTGATCACCTATGAGTGGAGCGATTGGCGAAATGCGCAGTTCTGGTGGATCCAAAGCGTCTATGTCGATCCGCAATGGCGCCGCCGCGGCGTGTATCGGCGGCTGCATGACAGCATCAGGCAGCGGGCGCAAATGACGCCCGGAGTCTGCGGCATTCGCCTGTACGTCGAACAGAACAACACAATCGCGCGGGAAGCCTATCGTCGCGCGGGCCTGCACCGCTCCAGCTATCTCATACTCGAAGAAGATTTTGTCTATTCGTCCCATTCTCTCAAGGAGTCATCATGAATCGGCTATTGTTCATGCGTCGGCATCTCGTCCAGGCCTTCTCCCGGAGACTCGGAGATTTTCTCTGCTGGCTGGTCATTGTGATGCTTTCGACCGGGTGCGCCTTTATCCGCGGCAATTACGGCGAAGAAGTCCGCCAAGGGGATATTTCCGCAATCAAGAAAGGGGCCAGCACGAGAGCCGAGGTCGCCGACTTGCTGGGCGCGCCCGATCGAATCGTGGAAGCCAATGGGCGGGAGATCTTTCACTATTTCCGGTATGACATGAAGTCCGGCACGGTGATTATCTTTTCAAGGACCAACGTCAAAAGCGACGACGTCTTCGTCATTTTCGACAAGAACGGGATTGTCGAGGAAGTCGTGGCCGGAAAAAAGCGGCCTCCGCTGGAGTTTCAGTTCTGGCCCTTTGGGTCCTAGCGGCGCTTGACCTATGACACGATACGCGTTCGGTCTCTTCGTCTGCTTCCTTTGCTTGACGCTCGGCGGCTGCATCCGTGGTCCCATTACCTGGCAACGGATGAGCGTCAATTTCCCCATCAGCCAGAACGATGTCGCCTTCATCGTCAACGGGCAAACGACCTTAGCCGAAGTGGCGGAGCGTCTGGGCGCTCCGGACGAACTGCTGGATCTCAAGAGCGGAGCAGTGGCCACGTATCACTTCAGCGACGGAAAATACTTCCGTGTTGACTATGGATGGGGCTTACGGTTCATCGTCCCCTTCTACTCGCCGGAGATCGTGCAGGCCGGCGGCGGCGTTGGCTTTGATGCGTTCCAGGTGAAGTGCGACGAAAAATGGGTGGTCCAACATTATGCATTCGCCTTTCATGCCAACTCATCCAAGTTTCGATTCTGGCCGTTCGGGGATTGAGCCCTCATTCGATGCCGGTGCGCCTCGGTTCGCGTCGTGCAACGGAATTGCGGCGTCGCATCCGTCCCGTTATAATCGCGCCCCATGGTTCATGTTCCGCCCGACCGCGATTCCGTTCCGGATTCCGCCGTCCCGTCCACGTCGTACATTCCGGCCGATCGAGACCTTGCCTTTCTGCAACGGGAGGAGTTGCGCCCGTTCAGATTGAGCCTGGAACTGCTCAAACCGGAGCTAATTCAAAAAGAGGAAGGCATCCGATCCACCATCGTGGTGTTCGGCAGCGCGCGCTTATTGGAGCCTCAAACGGCGCGCGAGCAGTTGTCCCAAGTTGAAGCGGCACTGCGAGATACTCCGGACGATCCCGCGCTGAAGGACGCGCTCGTCTTGGCTCAGCGGCAGGTCGCCCTGTCGCCCTACTATGATGAAGCTCGCGAGTTCGGTCGCCTCGTTTCCGCGACGTGCCAGACCGGCGGGCGGTGTGACTTCGTCATCGTGACCGGAGGCGGTCCCGGGATCATGGAGGCGGCAAACCGAGGGGCCGCGGACGTCGGGGCGAAATCGATCGGCCTGAATATCATGCTGCCTCATGAACAATACCCGAATGCGTATGTGACTCCGGCTTTATCCTTCCAATTCCGGTACTTCGCCTTGCGCAAAATGCATTTTTTGCTTCGCGCGAAGGCCTTGGTGGCGTTTCCGGGTGGATTCGGCACATTGGACGAACTCTTTGAGACCTTGACCCTGTTGCAGACGGGCAAGGCGTCCGGGGTCGCCGTCGTCCTCGTCGGCCGGGCCTTCTGGGATCGCCTCATCAATTGGCAACTGCTCGCGGAGGAGGGATTCATCAGCCCGGCCGATTTGAATTTGTTTCAGTATGCCGAGACCGCGCAAGAGGCGTGGGATCTGATCGTGCGACAACATGGAGATCCGTCCGCGCCATGACCATCACCTTTCACGGCGCCGCTCGCTCCGTGACCGGAAGTCGTCACCTCGTGGACACGCCGCCCGGCCGCGTCCTCCTCGACTGTGGACTGTTCCAAGGGCGCCGCCAGGAAGGCGACCGTCAGAACCGATATCTGGGTTTCGATCCTCGATCCGTTCAGGCTGTTCTCTTGTCTCATGCCCACATCGATCATTCCGGCGCCTTGCCCATCCTCGGCAAACACGGATTTCGCGGCAACGTGCATATGACCGGCGCGACGGCTGATCTGACTGCGGTGATGCTGGAAGATTCCGCGCGCGTTCAAGAAAATGACTGTGCCTATGTCAACAAGAAGGAGGGCCGATGGGGTGATGCCTGCCTGCGTCCCTTCTATGACACGGACGATGTCAGGGCAATCGTCCGCCGCTTTATCGGGACGGATTACGGCCGGACCATACGGGTGGCTCCGCAACTCAGCGCCTCGCTCCATGACGCCGGACATATCCTCGGGTCCGCTGCCGTTCAACTAAAGTACAGCGCGCGAGGCAACAGCACCACGATTCTCTTTTCAGGGGACCTGGGCAGACCGCGCATGCCGGTCCTTCGGGACCCCGCGCCGCCCCCGAGTTGCGACGTGCTGATCATTGAATCCACGTACGGCGATCGCCTCCATGAAGAGGTTGGGGAAGCACTCAAAGCCAAAGCCCAACAGATGGTGGCTCACGCGAGGGCTCACCGCAGTAAAATCATCGTGCCGGCCTTTGCCGTCGGCAGGACGCAGGACATCATCATGCGGATCAAGGAACTCGTCATGGAAAGCCGCATCGATCCGCTTCCGATTTACATCGACTCCCCGCTCGCCGCCCGAGCGACCGAGGTCTTCCGAAAGCATCCGGAATGCTACGATGAGGAGACCTACCGCACGTTCGTGTCCCAAGAGGACCCGTTCGGAGCCCGTTATATTCGTTACGTTTCATCGGTCGAAGAGAGTAAACAGCTCAATACGATGAAGGGGCCTTGCGTTATTGTCGCATCGTCCGGCATGTGCGAAGGAGGGCGGGTGCTGCACCATCTCAAGCATGCCGTTCAGGATGAGGCAAACCTCATTGCGATTGTCGGCTTTCAGGCAGAGCATACGCTGGGTCGCAAATTGGTGGAGAGACAGGAGATCGTCCCGATCTTCGGCATTCCCACGCCGCGCCGCGCGCAAGTGATTCTGTTCAACGGCCTTTCCGCCCATGCGGACCGCAACGGGCTACTGGCCTATGTGCGAGGCATCTCCCCCGCTCCAGGCAAGGTCTTCGTGGTGCACGGCGAGGACAAGCAATCGCTCTCATTGGCAGGCGCGGTCCAAACCGAACTTCCCAAAGCGGATGTCATTGTTCCATCCATCGGCCAAGCATACGAACTCTAACAGATCATGAAGAACCCCGTGTCATTCCCTTGCAAGCGGCAATCCAAGCGATGCCCACCCGTGTCCGGCCAGGCTCCCCGGTACGGACGGGTTATCCTGCTCGCTCTGATGTTTCTCTTCTTCCATCCGCTCGGCTCGTGGGCGACAGGCGACGGATCCGCCGAGCCGGCCGATTCCTTGAGACAGCGGGCACGCGATCTCGGGATTGTCGTCGGCCGCTATCAACCGGGACCACTCAATGCCATCACCGATCTCCCCGGTGTCAAAGTCGGCCACGTCACGCTCATTGAAGGAGAGGGGCCTCTGATCCCTGGACAAGGCCCAATCCGAACCGGTGTGACCGTCCTAATTCCGCGCGAAGATGTGTGGCGCAAAAAGGTCCCGGCTGGAGCTTTCGTGCTCAACGGCACCGGCGAGATGACTGGGTTGGCATGGGTGGCCGAATCGGGATTCCTGGAATATCCCATTGCGCTGACGAATACCCTAAATGTGCCGCGTGTGTCGAACGGCGTCATGAGTTGGATGATCAAGCAGTATCCGGGGATCGGCATTACCGACGATACGTTGACCCCTGTCGTCGCCGAATGCGATGACAGTCGCCTGAACGACAGCCAGGGCCGTCATGTTTCCGAACGCGATGTCATGGCGGCGCTCGATACGGCTGCCGCCGGCCCTGTTTTGGAAGGCAGCGTCGGGGCCGGCACCGGAATGGTGTCCTATGGCTTTAAAGGCGGCATCGGTACGTCATCGAGGCAATTACCCGAGGACGAGGGAGGCTATACGATCGGAGTCTTGGTCAATGCGAACCACGGCCGCAGGCCGGAACTGACAGTGACCGGTGTCCCGGTCGGACTCGTCTATGAGAATCAGACCTCTCCGGCCGGCGTCTCTTCCACCACTTCGGACGAGCAATGGGCCGCGGCCGGTCCGGGAATCGCGGAAGGATCGATCATCATCGTCATCGGAACAGATGCGCCGTTGGATGCGAGACAATTAACCCGCCTGGCGAAACGAGCAGCCTTGGGTCTCGCCAGAACTGGCTCGACCGCGAGGCATGGGAGCGGAGATTTCATGCTGGCTTTTTCAACCGCCAACGTCATTCCCCATTATCCCAAAGACGCGGTTTTTACGATGTCGCATTTGTCGGATGCTCATATTAATCCGATATTGGCCGCCACGGTTGAAGCGACCGAAGAAGCCGTTCTCAATGCCCTCACCGGCGCCACGACGGTCGTCGGCCGTGACGGTCATCGCGTCGACGCCATCTCCCTCCCGAGGCTGCAATCGATCTTGCGCGAATACTCACCAGGACCTCATTGAACAGGTTGGGTAAGCAAGTGAATGTCATGCGCGCCTTGCATTTGTATCCGAGCGTCGCTATTCTCCTATCCCGATTGAGTCCCGGCGGTCACGTATGAGCGAATATCATGTAGGCGGAGGGTTACGCCTGTTAACGGCGCTTGAGAAAACCGAACATTTTGCCGAATTTCTACGAGCTCGAATGGTGCGCGCGCTGGAAACGCAGGACCCGACCGAACTCCATTATTTGCTCGCGCAACTCGATGATTATCATTCCTACATGTGGCGTTATTACAAGAAGCTCGCCGCCGATCGGTCGGAACGCATGAATCCAGGCGTCTAGCGATCCCGCCCGCCCTCACACTGACATGATTTGCAACGCGTGAGACGATTCAGATGGCCGGTACGCATTCTTCGACACCCCGATTCGCCTCCTCGCTCACCAGTGAGCGCGATCCGGTGGCGGCAGCGGAGATATTATCGGCCAACGTGCGGGAACAGCTCGGTGACGGTTCAGCCGACCTTGCGGTCCTTTTTCTTTCCTCTCATTATGGCAACGATACCGATCGTCTGGTTGCGGGCGCCCGCGCGGCCTTGTCTCCCGGCGTCGTGATCGGATGCACCGGAGAAGGCGTCATCGGAGCCGGACGAGAAATCGAGGCGAGTGCGGCGGCGAGCTTGTGGGTGGCGCATCTTCCGCGTACCGGCCTCACCCCCTTACGCCTTTCTTTTTCGAGCGTGCAGGATCAATTCACCATGGCCGGCTGGCCCGACAGATTTCACAGCGATCCGGATTCGTCTCCTGTGCTGCTGCTCTTTGCCGACCCGTTCTCGACTCCGATGCAGGAACTTTTGCCGTTGCTGGAAGACCGCTATCCCGGTTCGATCGTCATCGGCGGGCTCGCAGGCGGCGGGCGGGATATCGGTGAGAACCGGCTCATGTTGAATGAGGAGGTCTATGATTCGGGACTGGTCGGGGTCGCATTGTCCGGCGGCGTTTCCGTCACGACAGTCGTTTCACAAGGGTGCCGCCCGATCGGGGAACGCTATATCGTCACCAGGGCGGAACAGAATGTCATCCGTGAACTGGGCGGGATGCCGGCCCTGCACTGCCTTCAGCATGTCTATGAATCACTGGAGGACAAGGAACGGGAACTGGCGCATCGAGCGTTGCATATCGGTATCGCCATCGACGAACATCGTGATCGTTTCGAACGGGGAGATTTTCTCGTCCGTAACCTGATCGGCGCGGACCAGGAGACCGGGGCCGTCGTGATCGGAGATGTCGTGCAGGAAGGCCAGACCGTTCAATTCCAAGTGCGCGATGCCGGATCGGCGCACGAAGACTTACACGATCTCCTCGCGACCTGCCGGGGCGGCGCTCTCACGCCGGCGCTTGGCGCGCTCCTGTTCAGTTGCTGCGGCCGCGGGAAAGGCCTTTTCGGGCGCGTGAATCATGACGTGTCGGTCATCGAAAAGCACATGGGACGGATTCCCCTGTCAGGTTTCTTTGCGCAGGGAGAGATTGGGCCGATCGGTGGAAGAAGCTTTCTCCATGGCTATACGGCGAGCATCGCGATATTCGAGGACGACGCTCCGGCGCGACCGCGGCTCCTGCCATGAGGTATTCCGAAAGGACGGCCCTTCCCGTGGAACCAGAAGAATCGGCAATCAAAAGGAGCTATTCATGAGATTTTTGATAGTCCCTGCGACGGCATTACTGTTCGCATTGATCACCACACTGAATTCGGGGGCCGACATGCAATCAGGCGATAATCCAACCGGCGGACAGGAAATCACCACGGAATCCGGCTTGAAGTACCGGGATGTGGCGGTCGGAAGCGGCCGCGAAGCCGCGCTCGGCGACACCGCCACGGTGCACTATACCGGGTGGCTGACCGACGGCAAAAAATTCGACAGCTCGGTCGATCGAAAAGAACCGTTCTCCTTTCGCGTCGGGGCCGGGCAAGTCATTAAAGGATGGGATGAGGGCGTGGCCGGCATGAAGGTCGGCGGCAAACGCAAGCTGACGATTCCTCCTCAATTGGGCTACGGCTCGCGCGGAGCCGGCGGCGTCATTCCACCGAATGCGACGTTGATGTTCGACGTGGAACTGCTCGGCCTGCGATAACGTTCGTCCGATTCAATCATCGATATGCAACGAACCCCGCTCTATGACGCTCATCGGGCAGCCGGCGCGAAGTTGGTGGATTTTGCCGGTTGGGACATGCCGATCCAATATTCGGGGGTCGTGGATGAATACCAGACCGTACGGGCGCGGGCCGGATTGTTCGATGTGAGCCACATGGGCCGCATCGGCATCACCGGCCGCGGCTCGTCGGCGTTCCTGCAGCACATCACGACCAACGATCTGTCGAAACTGCCGGCCGGGCAATCGCACTATTCCATGGTCTGCAACGAGCGCGGCGGCATCAAAGACGACGTGTTCATCTATGCCGTGACGCCGGAGGAATACCTCGTCTGTGTCAATGCTTCCAATCGCGAGAAGATCCTGGCATGGATGCAGGGACGGAAGACCGCTGCTGAGGACTGTTCCGTGAATGATCGTTCCCAGGAACTGGCCCAGCTCGCATTGCAAGGTCCTGAGTCCAGAGAGATACTGGCCGCGTTGGATATCGAAGGTCTCGCGGCCTTGAAAGCCCGCCATGTTCTTCAGTCGAAGGTGTTCGGAGAGTCCACGCTCATCTCTCGAACCGGTTACACGGGCGAATTGGGATATGAACTGTATCTGCCCGCCCATCTGGCTCAACGGGTCTGGAACCATCTCATGGACGCCGGCCGGCCGAAGGGCCTCAAGCCCGCCGGTCTCGGCTCACGAGATCTGTTGCGGCTCGAGATGGGCTATTTGCTCTACGGCAACGACATTGATGAAGAAACCACGCCGCTGGAGGCCGGCGCCGACTGGGTGGTGCATCTGAACAAGGGTGACTTCATCGGCCGGGATGCTCTTCTGCGCCAACAGGCCGCCGTGCCGGAACGCCGGCTGGCGGCATTTGAGTTATTGGAGAAAGCCGTGCCGCGGCATGGTTGTTTAATCCTTCGGCCGGAAGCGCAAGAGAAGGCGGCGGGGGTCGTGACGAGCGGCAACTTTTCGCCGCTCCTGCAGAAGGGCATCGGTCTGGGTTATGTGCCGCCGGCACTGTCCGGACCAGGCACGCGGCTCCATATCGATATCCGAGGAAAACTGCTCCCGGCGGCGGTCGTGAAAGCTCCATTCTATAGAAAAACAAAGCATGGCTGATGGCTCATAGTAGGAACAAATGAATAATTTGGCTGGTTCTGCTTGTGCTATACGCCGCAAGCTGGAGGCCATACGCTACTGGCTCCTATGACGAGAAACGTCTATACCGGGCACGTCGTCACACTCAATATTGACACCGTCACGCTTCCCAACGGTGTCACAGTCGACCTCGAAGTAGTGCGCCATCCCGGCGCCGCCGCAATGGTGCCGATGAAGGATGAGGCGACGGTGATCATGATCCGTCAATTCCGCCACGCCGCGGGCGGATTCATCTATGAAATTCCCGCCGGCAAACTCCATCCCGGAGAAGATCCGCTTCATTGCGCCGCGCGCGAACTTGAAGAGGAAATCGGCTATAAAGCCGCATCGTTCGTCTTGCTCTCCCGTATCTTCACCGCGCCTGGCTTTACGGACGAAGTCATCCATATTTATCAGGCGACGGGGTTGGCACAGGGAACGCAGGAGCTTGATCGGGATGAGGTACTGGAGGTCGTGGAACTGCCGCTGAAAGAGGCGATTCAGAAAATTGAGGATGGGGCGATCCGGGACGCGAAAACGATCGTCGGATTACAAGCGGTGTTCATTCAAGCAATGAAGCGGTAAGGCGACTCAGGAGGCCTCCCATCAGAGCTGGGAGACCTCCCGGGCCAGTAAGCCTCGCCAAGAGACTCCCAATAATTACTTGCCGCCCTTCTTCTCGTCCTTCTTCTTCTCCTCGCCGTACACCATCTGGGTGAGCTTGCCACCCTTCTTTTCGTCCTTCTTCTTTTCCTCGCCAGCGAAGGCAGGAGCGCTGAACGCGACCAACATCGCGACAGCCAACATGCTCAGCATCATCCGCTTCATAAGATGTCACCCCCTTTCATTTTGGTAGATTGTTTCGGAAAGCGGTGAAGGCTAGAGCAAGGGTGGTGCCTGTTGCCTTATTCAAATCCTGCTGTTATTTTTCGATAACTTATGGTGGAGCATCCGGCGAGATGACACAATGAAGGACGGAAATCCTGTGGCAGAATGGCTGGACCGTCACTAAACCGCCCCAGCAAACGAAAGGCTGCATTGGATCCAAAGGCCGGCGGCCTTCCCGATTATATTGGATCCGATGTGCAAGTACTGTTCGTCGGCATCAATCCCGGGCTGCGCTCCGCCGCGGTGGGTCATCATTTCGCCGGGTATTCCAACAGATTCTGGAAAGTGCTGTGTCACTCGGGCTTAGTACCGCAGCTTCTCACATACGCGGATGACTGGCGGTTGCCTTCCTGGGGGCTCGGCCTGACAAACATGGTCGCGCGTCCCAGTTCCGGCATCCATGAACTGACCTCCCAGGACTATGACGAAGGACGCGCCATCCTCTTGTCCAAGATCGAACGTTATCGCCCCCGAGTGGTCGCAATTCTGGGACTCACCCTCTATTCCGTCTTGTTTTCGAAGCGAAAGGGCGGCGCAACTAGGCCTGGCCTTCAACGGGCGCGGCTCGCGGAGGCAGCTGTTTTCCTGTTGCCCAACCCCAGTGGGCGGAACGCTCATTATTCGCTCGAGGCCATGGTGCAGGCCTACGGAGAACTCAACGCCTTTCTCCGCACATGATTCCTGTTCAGCTCGCCAAACGCCTGGACGCCTTTTCACCGAAAGGGACGCTCCTCGTGCGGCTGCTCCATTCCTGGGCGGTGACAAGCCCCAAGGGGAGCAGATTCTCAGACAGGTCACTCAACGAGAACCGGTATCGGTGAATGCGCGACTAGGCCTCGCCAAGAGGTATTGCGCTAAGGGGAAGCACGAGGAGGCGATTGCCACGGCCGCCGAAGCGCTTCACTTGGCCGAGACGCATCACCGCGATGATTTCCTTCCCGAGGCCCGGTCCGTCCTTTCCCAACTGCGGGCGACCGCGGCCAAGGCCAACTGACCCGGCGATAGACAGATGTTTCAGGTTCACGAGACGCCTCACGCTCGTGACGAAGAGAGTGTAGGATCTACGATCGGCGAAGATCGTGAATCGCTTCAATGGTTCGATCCACATCCTCCTCCGACGTCAAGAGACCGGGTGCCAAGCGGGCCAGGTGATCGGCATAGGGTGTCACACTGCCCATAATGTTTCGTTGCCGGAGTCGTTCAATCACTTCCGGCGGTTTCATTCCCTCGATATCGAAGCACACGATTCCTGCCGACAATTCGCGCGACCGAGGCGTATGAAGTCTGACGTGTTTCATCGTCGCCAGGCCGTCTTTGAGCCGGTCATTCAGGGCATGAATCCGCTCCGTCACCCGGGACTTCCCGATCCCCTCATGAAACGCGAACGCTTGATCCAACGCCCACCGGTGCTCGAACGAATGGAAACCGCCGGGGGTCATGTACACCGACTGGGGAATCCGATGCGGCGGCGCGTCGTTGGTCCACATATCGTAGGCGTCGGTATTGAAGGTCGGGATAATGGCATTCGTGAACGGCCAGGCTTTCGGATGTCCCCATACCAGCCCGGTCCCGCGTGGACCGAACATCCACTTATGCGTCCCCGCCACCAAAAAGTCGCATCCGATCTCTTCCAGCCGGAAGTTCTCCACACCCAGCGCATGGACGCCGTCCACGCACAGAAGAACCCGGTCATCCGCAGACCGTTGATCGTTCACATGAGCCAAACGAGCGGCGATCTGCCGGATCGGCAATTTCAGGCCGGTGCTGCTATGGACCCAAGTCACCGCCACAACTCTCGTCTCCCGCCTCACGTGATCAGCGATCGATTCGACCAGTTCGTCGCTCGTCACGCCTTGGATGTCCCGGTACAGAGTAATGTGCCGAACGGTTGCCCCTGTCCGCTCGGCTCTCAGCCTGATCGACATGTCGGTTGAGTAATGGTCATGGACCGTCGTGAGAATCTCCTGCCCCTCTTGAAGCGATAAGCCGCCATAGAGCAATCCCAGCCCCATCGTCGTGCTATCGGTAAGCGCGATGTCGGTCGGCGCCACTGCGAGATAGTCCGCGGCGGCTTGGAGTACGATCGCCTCCTGCTTCGCTTCATGCTCGAGCCAATAGCCGATCGGGTTGGCGTCGAATCCGCGGCGATGCCGTTCAATGGCCTCGCGCACCGGCGTCGGGTGCGACGCGAGAAAGAAGCCCGCCATATGAATCACATCCGGTGAAAGCGGGAATTGCGCGCGCACCGACTCCCAGCCGGTGAACCCGCTTTCCGGCCGCCCGCCCGCAGGCAGAATCGGCGGACCCGTTAGACCAGACAACAACGAGGCGCCTAAGACCGCGCCGGTTCTGATCAGAAACTGACGCCTATGCATGGTGAACTCCATTCTTCGATTGATCTCGCATCGGTGCTCGATACCGAAATGAATTAATTCTTCATGACGGCCTATCGATACGCGGGCGCCGCAGTTGCTCGATCTCGCGGCGGGAGGGGAATGATTCGTAAGCGCCTCGCTTGGCCGTGGCCAGCGCGCCGGCCGCATTGGCAAAGGCAATGGCCTTATCGAGCTGGTCGCCGGAAGCCAGAGCGCAGGCCAGCGCCCCGTTGAAAGCATCCCCCGCTCCCGTTGAATCCACCGAATCCACTGCAAAAGCCGGGAACGAGCGGGGAGCGGCCTCGCCGTCTACCAGCAGGGCGCCCTCTTTGCCACGAGTGACGATGACCGATCGCGCTCCGCGTTTCATCAACACCCGGGCCGCTTCTCCCGGATCCTCCTGCCCTCCCAGAGCGCGGGCTTCCCCTTCGTTCGGCGTCAAGATATCCACCAGCTTCAGCAGTTCAGTCGAAAGCGGTTGGGCCGGGGCAGGATTGAGAATCGTCATCACCCGAGTCTTTCTCGCAAGAGTCAGAGCCATCATCACGGCCGCCATGGGAATCTCCAATTGCACCAACAATACCCGCGCGCCGGCCATGAGGGACGAAGCGCGCTGCACCTCGTCCGCGGTCAGCATCTGATTGCTTCCCGGCGCGACGGCGATCTGATTAGCCCCCGCTCGGTCTACCATGATCAAGGCGACGCCGGTCGGCGTTTTCGGATCGCGAAGGAGGCCCGTCGGCGGCAATCCTGAAGAAAGGAAATGTTTCTCCATCATTCTCCCGTTCGAATCCGTGCCGATCTTGGTCAGAAAGACCACGTCGGCTCCGGCCTTGCGCGCGGCAACCGCTTGATTGGCTCCTTTCCCGCCGTACGATTGATAGAAATCGCGGCCCAGCACGGTTTCCCCAGGCCCCGGCAAACGATCCACCGCGACAGTGAAATCCAGATTGGCCGAACCGATCACGATTACCTTCGGCATAACCGGTCCTCGAACAACGCAAGCACCCGCAACGCGTCCACTCCCAACGCCACCTGCACATTGGGCTTGTTCTTGTGCTCGGGCAATAACGTCCGGCGATCGGCGATCGTCATGCCTCGCGCCGCCTCACCTGCGACTTCCACATCCACATGCAGCGGCTCCGGCGTGATCAGCGTTGCATCGATCGCCGCAGCCACCGCCAATGGGTCATGCAAATAGACCCGTCCATGGCCTTCAACCATCTCGGCAAAATCAAATCCTTTGCCCATCGAATCGCCGATGAATTGCGCGACATGGTCGCAAGGACTTTTCGTCAACGCAGCGATCCGCTCACGACGGAAGGCGACTTGCGTCGTCACATCCAATGGGATCAATGTGAGCGGGAGACCGGCCTGCAATACCCGCTTTGCCGCATGGGGGTCCACGAAGACATTGAACTCTGCGGCCGGCGTGACGTTGCCCGGCACGGCAATCGCTCCCGCCATCGCGATGATTCGCGTGAATCGTTGAACGGTGCCGGGACTGACCTTCAGCGCCAGCGCGACGTTCGTCAAAGGTCCCAGCGTAATCAACGTCAATTCTCCTGAATAGCGGCGCCCGCACTCTTGCCAGACTTCCTGCGCGGTCGGCAAACTCGCCGGCAGGCGCGGCGAGACATACCGGCATGCCCCCGCCGCATCCAGAAATTGATCGAGGTCGCCCAGGCCGTCCGTTCCGTGAAACTGCGTGGCGGTCGCCAACTGATATTCCAACGGGCGAGCGGCCCCTTGACCGACGGGCACCGAGGGACAGGGGTGAAGAAGATTCAGGACGCGAAAGAGGTTCTTTGTGGCTTGGCCTACGGGAATATTGCCGCAGACGGTCGTGAGGCCGACGATGTCGAGCTCCGGGGAACGGAATGCCAACAATAATGCGAGCGCATCATCGAGTCCAGGATCGGTGTCGATCACGACGCGCGCCGGATGTGAAGGACTCATGCGTCACCTGAGGCTTCGGAGAAGGACGATTTGGTCAGATACCCTCACGAGGCTCGCTCCGGCTTCCTTCCCCACCAAACTGCGTTGAGTCCGCCAATTGATCGAGCAGCGCGTCATAGCCTTCCGACTCACTGCCGGGCCCCATGAGGAAATAAATCACCCATTGATCGGACGGTCCTTTCACAGCCAGCGCGCGTCCGACGGTCGCCTCACTGACATAGGACCGCAGAAGACGGGACCCCGTTCGGACGAGCGAGCCGGTCGGCACAAAGGACACGCCCTGGGATAACGCGAGCGGTTGACCAAGCTCATGCTCGACCTCATCTGCGGTCGCATGCGCCAATGGAAACATCATGCCCATGCTCCGGCCTTCGTCGGAAATCAGGAACGGTAGTTCCGAATCTTCAAACACGGTCGCATGCCATTGCGCGGGGACCTGGAACGACCATCCCTGGCTGGGAATTCGCAGCCTGATGCCTGAGGCATAGTTCCCGCCTGGCGCCAGGTCCACCGGAGTATCGGAGGGTGAAGCGGGAGGAGGAGCTTCAGCCCACACCGGAGATGGACCATCCGAAGCAAGGAGGCTGGCTCCGCCGACGAGGATCGCCATCGCAACAAGCTGGAGGCGAAGCCAGCCCCAGGGGGTAGTGCCGGCCTCACGAACGACCTTCATTGTCGCGCTCAGGACTGAGGATCCATCGGTGGGCAGGTACAGAAAAGGTTGCGGTCGCCAAAGGCCTCATCAATGCGTCCGACGCTGGGCCAAAACTTATGATCCCGGACCCACGGAGCAGGAAAGGCGGCCTGCTCGCGGCTATAGGGTCTGGCCCATTCAGACGACGTGACGGCTTGGGCCGTATGGGGCGCCTGCTTCACGACATTGCCCGATCGCGGCTGGCGGCCGTCGATTACGTCTTGGATCTCTCCACGGATGGCAATCAGGGCATCGCAAAAACGATCGAGCTCCGCCTTGGATTCGCTTTCAGTCGGCTCGATCATCAAGGTTCCCGGAACGGGAAACGACACGGTCGGCGCGTGAAATCCATAGTCCATCAGCCGCTTGGCGACATCCATGGCTTCAATACCGGACTGCTCCTTTAACGGCCGCAAATCCAGAATAAATTCGTGGGCGACTGCGCCGTGCCGGCCGGCGTACAACACGGCATAATGCTTTTCCAGCCGCTTGGCCATGTAGTTGGCATTGAGGATGGCGACTTCGGTCGCCTTGGTCAATCCATCGCCGCCCATGAGCGCGATGTACACCCACGAGATCGTGAGAATACTTGAACTGCCGTAGGGCGCCGCCGACACCGGGCCAATGGAATCCGCCCCGCCGACCCTGACGACCGGATGACCGGGCAAGAACGGCATGAGATGCCGAGCCACGCCGATCGGTCCCATTCCCGGTCCGCCGCCGCCATGTGGAATGCAAAAGGTCTTGTGCAGATTCAGGTGGCAGACATCCGCTCCGATATCCGCCGGCCGGCACAAACCGACTTGCGCATTCAAATTGGCGCCGTCCATGTAGACCTGGCCTCCATGCGTATGGACGATCTGGCACATTCTTCGGACCCCTTCCTCGAACACGCCATGAGTCGAGGGGTAGGTGATCATCATGGCGGCCAAACGATCTCGATGCTGCGCCGCCTTATTCTCTAGATCGCCGAGGTCCACATTGCCATTGGCATCGCATGCGACCGCCACGACGGTCATCCCGGACATCGCCGCGCTGGCCGGATTGGTTCCGTGAGCCGACACCGGAATCAAACAAATATCCCGATGGGACTCTCCACGATGTCGATGGTACGCTCGGATGGCCATGAGGCCGGCATACTCTCCCTGTGAGCCGGCATTCGGCTGGAGAGAGATGGCTGCAAATCCGGTGATGTCCGCCAGCCACGCTTCAAGTTGCCGGAACAGTTCCTGGTACCCGCTGACTTGCTCAGCAGGCGCGAACGGATGGATGCCGGAAAACTCCGGCCACGTCACCGGCAGCATTTCCGCGGTCGCGTTGAGCTTCATTGTGCAGGAGCCCAACGGAATCATTGAATGCACGAGCGAGAGATCCTTGCTTTGCAGCCGATGAAGGTACCGGAGCATCTCATGCTCCGAATGATACCGATTGAAGACCGCGTGCGTAAGATATCCCGTCGTTCGGGCCAGAGCGGTCGGATACTCGACATTCAGGCCGCGTTCCAGCTCCTGCACACTCGCGACACCCGTCTTCGGGCCAAGAAACACGGTCAAGAGAGTCTCGACCTCGTTGAGCGTCGTTCGCTCATCGAGGGACAGACCGATGCTTCCATCCTCGTATCGCCGGAGATTGATCCGGTCAGCTTCGGCACGAGACAAGATCGCCTGCGCCTGGTCCTGGTGCGTTCGCACACGTAAGGTGTCAAAAAAGACTTCGGGGCTCACGTCATAGCCCTGCCGGCGCAACCCTTCGGCCAGCAGTTTGGTAAACCGATGCACGCGGGCGGCGATCCGTCGCAATCCTTCCGGCCCGTGATACACCGCGTACATTCCCGCCATGACGGCCAGCAAAACCTGGGCGGTGCAGATATTACTGGTCGCCCGTTCGCGCCTGATGTGCTGCTCGCGTGTCTGCAGTGCCAACCGATAGGCCGTTTTGCCGGCATTATCACGGGAAGCGCCGACGATCCGTCCGGGCATTTGTCGCTTGTATTCCTCTTTGGTGGCCAGAAATGCGGCGTGCGGGCCTCCATACCCGAGAGGCACGCCCAACCGCTGCGTCGACCCCACCGCAATATCGGCGCCGAAGTCACCGGGCGGACGCAAGAGTGCCATGGCCAAGAGATCCGTCGCCACCACCACCAAGCTGCCGGCCGCATGAGCCTGCTCGACGAGCCAGCCATAATCGCCCACATAGCCGTCCGTCGTGGGATATTGCAGGAGAATCCCGCACAGCCGCCCGCTGTTGAAATCAACGGTTTTGTTGGCTCCGATGCGCAGGGTGATGCCGAGCGGTTCCGCCCTCGTCTGCACCACGGCAATCGTCTGCGGATGGCAATCGTGGGACACGAAAAATTCCGGCTTCTCCTCATGTCGGTTCCGGGCGTGCGCGACGCACATCGCCATGGCCTCCGCGGCGGCCGTGGCCTCGTCGAGCAACGACGCGTTGGCCAACGGCAGGCCCGTCAAATCCGCCACCATCGTCTGAAAATTGATGAGCGCCTCCAACCGGCCCTGCGCGATTTCCGCTTGGTAGGGCGTATATTGCGTATACCAACCCGGATTCTCCAGAATATTGCGCTGGATCACAGGCGGCGTGATGCAGTCGAAATACCCCATTCCGATGAGTGAGCGATAGACCCGATTGCGGCCGGCGATCGCGCGAAGTTCGCCGAGGACATCCTGTTCGCCGCGATTAGTCGGGAGCGAAATCGGCGCCCGTAATCTGATATCTTCTGGAATCGTGTTGTCTACGAGCGCGTCCAAGGACGGGACGCCGAGGATGGCCAGCATCTCCTGGATATCGGCTTCCGTCGGTCCCAGGTGGCGGCGGACAAAGGAATCGGGTACTGTAAGTAGATCATGCTGTGACATGGAAAGATGACCGTCCTTGCAAGCGGTAGAATGAAGACGTTCGATTGTCGATCTCGATGCTAACGTACCATGCTCAAGAGCCTTTTCCAAGCATCAGGCCGATCCATCGGCCACTATTCGCTCTCTTCTTGCCCACCGCGCGTCGGACCCGCGAGAACGGCTCTCTCGACGCTCGCCTGTTTCTCCGGATCGGAAGGCCTCGGGACTGATGATCACGCATGACGTGCTGATCATCGGTGCGGGTCTAGCCGGGATGCGTGCCGCCCTTGCCGTTCCCAGCCGCCTTGATGTCGCGGTCCTCTCAAAGGTTCATCCTGTTCGCAGCCATTCGGTCGCCGCCCAAGGCGGCATCAATGCGGCGCTCGGCGATAAGGATTCCTGGGAAGCCCATGCGTTCGATACCGCCAAAGGCGGCATCTATCTCGGAGATCAGGATGCCATTGAAGTCATGTGCCGCGAAGCGCCGCAGGATATTCTGGAACTCGAACAGATGGGCGTGATCTTCAGCCGCAATGAGGACGGGCGCATCGCTCAACGGCCTTTCGGCGGCGCCGGGTTTCCCCGCACCTGCTACGCGGCGGATCGGACGGGCCATGCGTTGCTCCACGCCATGTACGAACAATTGCTCAAGCGCCATGTGCGCGTCTACGAAGAATGGTACGTCACCGCGCTGGTGACAGAGGAGGGCCGGTGCAGTGGAGTGGTCGCTTGGGACATGATTCGCGGAGGGATGCAGGCGATCCAGGCCAAAGCCGTGATCCTTGCCACCGGTGGAAGCGGACGAGTCTTTCACACCAGCACGAACGCGGTGATCAACACCGGGGATGGGATGGCGCTCGCCTATCGGGCCGGCGTGCCGCTCAAAGACATGGAGTTCGTCCAGTTCCATCCGACCACGCTCAAGGACACCGGCATCCTGATCACGGAAGGAGCCAGGGGCGAAGGCGGCTACCTCTTGAATACGCTCGGCGAGCGGTTCATGAAGCGATACGCGCCGGAGCAAATGGAATTGGCGACCCGCTCCACCGTGTCGCTCGCCATCGGCCAGGAAATCTTGGAAGGTCGCGGGGTCGATGGCTGCGTGTTGTTGGATTTGCGCCATCTTGGCCGGGCGCGCATTCTGGAGCGGCTGCCGCAGATCCGGGAATTGGCTGTTGAATTCGCCGGGCTGGACCCCATTGAAACGCCGATTCCGGTTCGCCCCGGCGCCCACTATCAAATGGGCGGCGTCGCCACGAACCAATGGGGAGAAACGGAGCTTCCCGGTCTCTATGCGGCGGGAGAATGCGCATGCGTGAGCGTCCACGGCGCAAATCGACTCGGCGGCAACTCGCTCCTGGAGACCATTGTGTTCGGGCGCCGCGCGGGAATCAGAGCCGCCTGTTATGTGGAAACAGCGACTTCTCGTCCCGTGCCCGGCAACGCGCTCACGGCCGAGACCATGCGGGTTCAACGCTTACTGTCCAACGAAGGACCGTTCCGGGCGTGGCAGCTCCGTGAGGACCTGGGGAAGGTCATGAACCGAAACCTGGGAATTTTCCGGACCGAGCAATCGATGCGCGAAGCGCTGAACCAGATCCGCGAATTAAAGAGCCGCAGTCCTCATGTATTGGTCCAAGACAAAGGACCCGTCTTCAATACCGACCTGATTCAGGCCTTGGAACTCGATTCACTCATGGAGATCGCGGATACCATCGTGACCGGCGCCCTCGCCCGCGAGGAGAGCCGCGGAGCCCACTATCGCGGGGATTTTCCGAAACGAGACGACCAGACCTGGCTTAAACATACCTTAGCTCACCGTGCCTCCGATGGTCCCGCGCTCTCGTATAGTCCGGTCACCGTGACCAAGTTTATTCCAAAATAGCCGGTGGGCTCTGTGCCGCTGCGCGTTTCTTCGCTTTGGTATAATTCAAGACTCCTGTGGAGCGTTTGATGCGCGTCCTTGTCGTCGAAGATGAAACCAAAGTCGGCTCCTTCATCAAGCGGGCGCTGGAAGAGGAAAGTTACGCCGTGGATCTCTGCGAGGACGGCGCGCAGGGGCTCGACCTCGCATTGAGCGGCAGTTACGACGTCATCGTCATCGATCTCATGCTGCCCAATCTTCCCGGCTTGGAGATTCTGCGCCGGATCAGGAAAGAAAAGATCCATACGCCCGTCCTGATCCTGACCGCTCAGTCCAAGGTCGATCAAAAGGTCAAAGGCTTGGATGCGGGCGCGGACGACTACCTCACCAAACCCTTCGCCATCGATGAACTGTTGGCCCGCGTGCGTGTGTTGCTGCGTCGCGGCACGGCTGAAGCGCCGGGAGTACTTCAAGTCGACGATCTGATCCTCAATCCGGCCACGCGGGAAGTCACCAGGGACGGGCAACGGATCGATCTCACCATGAAAGAGTATGCCCTCCTGGAATATTTCATGCGCCATACCGGCCGCGTGCTCACCAGACCCATGATTTCCGAGCATGTGTGGGATCAGGACTTCGATACCTTTACGAACGTGATCGACGTCTATGTGAATTATCTGCGGAATAAGATTGATCGCGGTCGCAGCCGCAAATTGATCCATACGATCCGCGGCAGCGGCTATATGTTGAAGGCGGACTAATGCCCCTGCGCGTCAGACTCACGCTCTGGTACGGAACGGCGCTGGCGATCATCCTGTTGACCTTCTCGATCATCCTCTACACCATTACGGAACGCAATCTTCGCGACCAGGTCGATGAATCGTTGGAAGAGACGGCGACGGTGGCCGTCCGGTCATTGGAGGTGCGCGGCTTTCTGCCGCTGATCGATGAAGATGAACTCATGAATCAGTTCCCCGAGCTGGCGCGGATCGACAAATTTTTTCAGATCTTCAGTCCCTCCGGCACGATCACGCTGCGGTCGCCGAATATCCGCCAGCATGAGGTCCCACTGAGCCGCCACGCGCTTGATGTCGCCCTCAGCGGGCGGACCATGTTCGAGTCCGCCAAGTATCCCAACGAGCCTCCGTTGCGCCTGATCTCTGTCCCGATCGTGTATCGCGGATCGTTGCTCTACATCGTGCAGGTCGGGACCTCGCTGGAATCGATGGACGCCACGCTCCACCATTTTTTGATCGTCTTATGGGTCATGACCCCGATCGCGCTGGCCATCGCGCTGGCGGGAGGCTGGTTTCTGGCCGGGCGGGCCTTGCGCCCCGTCGATTCCATCACGCTCGCGGCCCAACGAATCGCGGGGGGCGACCTGACACAGCGATTGCCACCGCCGGCCTCCTCGGATGAAATCGGACGGTTGACCGATACGTTCAACAACATGATCGCGCGCCTCGAATCCTCCTTCGAGCAAATTCGCCAGTTCAGCAGCGACGCTTCTCATGAATTGCGCACGCCCCTGACGGTGATGAAAGGCGAAACCGAACTCGTCCTGCGGCGACAGCGTCCGGTCAAGGACTACCAGGCCGTGCTCGAAAGCAACCTGGAAGAAATCGACCGCATGTCGCGAATCGTCGATGAACTCTTGTTTCTATCCCGGGCGGACTTGGGCGAGATCAAGATGGAATGCGAGCCGGTCAGGTTGGAAGGGCTGGTGGAAGATATCCAGCGCCAGGCCGTGTTGCTGGGGCAGGAAGACAGTATCCAAGTCGTGCTCGGCCAAGTCATGCCCGCAACCGTGATGGGCGATGAGCTTCGCCTGCGTGAGCTGCTGTTGAACATCGTCGATAATGCGGTGAAGTACTCCCACCCCGGCGGAACGGTCCAGATCAGTTTGACCGTGGCGGAGCACCAAGCCCGTCTCGCGGTGACGGATCAAGGCATCGGTTTTCCCTCCGACGTGCAGAAACGGATTTTCGATCGATTCTACCGGACCGATGAAGCGCGAGCCCATAACAAGAAGGGAACCGGTCTCGGGTTGGCCATTTGCGCCTGGATCGCCGACACCCACAAGGGCCACATTGAAGTGCAAAGCGAGGTGGGCAAAGGCTCCACCTTCACCGTCATCCTTCCCCTTGCCGCAGCTTAGCGTCTTTTAATTTTCACCTAATCTCTCTCTCATCGCCGGTTGCTAGGGTACACCTGTGTCGGCCGATGGAACGGCCGATCTTGGCCCCTATTCCTTAAACCATCAGATGGAGGGATTATGAAGCGAGTGGTCCAGTACACAACAGGAGGACTGGCCGGCATGGCGCTCTTGAGCCTGGCTCTGATTTCAGGACAGGTCTCATTTCCGGCATCTCATGCATCGAGCGAGACCGCACAAGCAAGTTCCACCGGCGTCCAGTCGCTAGCGCCGGCGGCGGCAGAGGGCTTTACCGCCGTCGCGAAATCCGTCACACCGGCTGTCGTCAATATTACGACCGCCGCGGCCGAAACGGTCTCCGACGCCCCGAACTTCCGGGACCGGATGGAGGAATTCTTCGGCATGCCGGGCGATCCCTTCGGGCCCCGCAAGCATCGTGGGCCGAAGATGCCGCGTGAACATCAACGCAGCGGGATGGGCTCGGGCGTCATCGTGACGAAGGATGGCTATATTTTGACGAATAATCATGTGGTGGACGGCGCGAAAGAGCTCACGGTCACGTTGCCGGACAAACGTGAATTCAAAGGCAAGGTCGTCGGGGCCGATCCCAAAACCGACTTAGCGGTCGTGAAAATCGACGGAGACAATCTCCCCACGATTCCCTGGGGTGACGCATCCAAGCTCCAGGTCGGCGAGTACGTCCTAGCGGTCGGCAATCCCTTCGGTCTCAACAGCACCGTGACGCTTGGGATTGTGAGCGCGTTGGGACGAGGCCGCATGGGGATCACGCAGTATGAGGATTTCATTCAAACCGATGCCGCGATCAATCCCGGCAACTCGGGCGGCGCCCTCGTGAACACCAAAGGGGAGTTGGTCGGCATCAACACGGCGATCTTCTCGCAGACGGGCGGCTATCAAGGCGTCGGTTTTGCCGTCCCTACCAGCATGAGCAAACCGGTGTTCGAAAGCCTGATCAAACACGGCAAGGTCGTGCGCGGCTATTTGGGGATCGGCATCCAGGATTTGAATCAGGATCTCACCAAGTCGTTTGGCTTGAAGGATTCCAAAGGCGCCCTGGTCAGTGATGTCAAGGAAGACAGCCCGGCCGACAAGGCCGGTATCAAGCAGGGTGATGTCATCATCGGCTACGACGGATCGCCGATCGAAGACGCGGCGGCGTTGCAGCGGTTGGTGATGAAGACGCCCATCGACGCGAAGGCCACGATCAAGGTCTTGCGCGATGGCCATGAGAAGGAACTGACGGCGAAAATCAGCGAATTGCCGGAACCGACACAGGTCGCGAAAGCAGGCGGCGAAGAGGGCGACTATGGCCTCGCCGGTCTGGCTGTGCAGGACCTCGATCGCGACACCGCGCAGGAACTGGGACTCAAAGGCAAGGTGCAAGGAGTCGTGGTGACCGGCGTGGAGCCGGACAGCGGTGCGGACCGAGCCGGTTTGATGCCCGGCGATGTGATCCGCGAGATCAATCGCAAGCCGGTCAAGTCCGTGCAGGACTACGAAAAGGCCGCGTCATCGCTCAAGAAGGGAGAAAATGTGCTGATGCTGATCAATCGGCGCGGCGCATCTCTGTTTTTGAGCGCCAAGGTGTAAGAACCCGTACGGCAATTAGGACGGGGCTACCGCTGCTAGTCAGCGGTAGCCCCGGCTGGTTTTCGACGGATGCAGGAGGGAAGGATTGAGTGTCGTTCCTGAACGTTGTTTTCCGATTGCCACAAGATCATACCCGACGGCATCGCTGACTGTGACCTTCATAAACTCGCCGGGCCGTCCGGCATCTTTCGACAGAAGGACCACACCATCGATTTCCGGCGCCAACCCCTCGTGCCGGGCCTCCAGTAAATCTTCGCTCTCATCCGACCGGCCGTCGATCAGCACTTCGAGTGTCCGGCCGATGAAGTCGCGGCCTTTTGCCGCCGCAATCCCATCCTGAACCGCAAGCAAGTCGTTCCGGCGCTCTTCCATGACCCTCCGCGCGACCTTTCCGTCATGATCGACGGCGGCCGTGCCCTCTTCATCCGAATAGAGGAATGCCGCTACCCGATCGAACTCGGTGTCCTCCACGAACGCTCGCAACTCTTCGAACGCTTCGTCCGTTTCACCGGGATAGCCGACAATGAAGGCAGTGCGAAAGATCACTCCGGGAATCCGCCGCCTGACGCGCTCCACGAGCGCGGTAAGGGTCGAACGATCGCCGATCCGGCGCATGCGTTTGAGCATCCCGTCGTTGATATGCTGGAGCGGCATATCGATGTATTTCGTGATGGACGCCTCACCGGCATAGAGGTCCAGCAACTCATCGGTGACCTGTTGGGGATAGAGGTAAAACGGCCTGATCCAGTTGAGTCCTTTGATCTTCACCAGCTCTCGCAACAAGGACGTCAAGCCCTGCCGTATACCCAGATCCACGCCATAGTTGATCGTATCCTGAGAAATCAGATTGAGCTCCTTCGCCCCTTCATCGACGAGCCGTTTCGCTTCGGCGACAATGGATGCAATCGGACGGCTGCGCTGCTTTCCGCGCATGATCGGAATCGCACAGAATGAGCAGGTGCGGTTGCATCCTTCGGCAATCTTGATGTAAGCGCTGTGCGATGATCCGAGACGGATACGCGGTGCCAATTCATCGTACAAATAAGGCGGGGGGCTGATGAAGGTCCGCTGTTCCGGCTTCGAGGACTTGAGGAGCGATCGGGTGATGTCAGCGATTTTTCCGAATTCCCCCGTACCCACCACCCCGTCGAGTTCGGGAAGCTCAGCCAACAGCTCTCCTTGATAGCGCTGGGCCAGACAGCCCGCGGCAATGAGCACTCGGCAGGCCCCCCGCTTCTTGAGGCGGCCGTGCTCGATGATGCTGTTGATCGATTCCTGTTTGGCCTCTTCGATGAACCCGCAGGTATTGATAATGACGACTTCGGCGTCCTTCGATTCACCGGTCAGCTCGAATCCCGCGGCCACCAGAACTCCGAGCATGACCTCGGAATCGACCTGGTTCTTGGAACAGCCGAGGTTCACGAAGCCGATCTTGGTCTTTTGCCGGCCGGACGCCGGACGCGGCGTGATCAAACGATTGGACATAATTCATCAGTGTACGAGAGGGCTGAAAAGGGTGTCAATTGCGGTCCGGGCCCTTGATTCGATCGAGCGATTCACTTACAGTTCGACGACATTCGACTTTTTGCTTTTGTCTTTTTACTTTCTGAGTTCTTGTCGTGATCCGCACCTTCCAAGGCATCAAACCGACCGTTCCTGCTTCCTGTTTCATTGAAGAAACCGCCGTCGTCATCGGCGATGTGGTCATGGGCGAGGACTGCAGCGCCTGGTTCCATGCCGTCATTCGCGGCGACGTGAATTATATCCGTATTGGTAACCGCACCAACGTTCAAGATCTCTGCATGTTGCATGTCACCCACGACACGCACCCGCTCGTGATCGGATCGGAGGTCACCATCGGCCACCATGTGGTCTTGCATGGCTGTACGATTCAGGATCGGGTCCTGGTTGGAATGGGCGCCATTATCATGGATGGCGTGGTTATCGGTGAAGACTCGGTCGTGGGAGCCGGCGCCCTGGTGACGGAAGGAACCATCGTGCCGCCGAAGAGCTTGGTGCTCGGCTCACCGGCCAAAGTGAAGCGCCCCGTCAGCGAAAAAGAATTGGCCTGGATCAAGGAATCGGCGCAGAACTACGTGAACTATGCCAGGCAGTATATGAATGGGCCGGAGAAGCCCCGCCCCGGCTTCTGGGTCTGATGTTTTGGACGTCGATCAGTCATCGTCATAATCGAAAACTTTGCGTCTGTGTCTCGCGCAGAGAAGTTCGATGCCTCCCACCTCTCGGAACGACCCTTCCGGGTCTTGCCGTGCGGAATTCCTGCCGCCTTGTATGATAGGTCCTCGAACATCTTAGTTGCTCGACGGATGCCGGGAGAGGGGCGCCGTCATGGCCGCCGCGAGGCTCCGTCCTCGGAGGTGAGAAGGCTGTCCGCCGGCCCTTTGTGGTCAACCCTGCCGCGCACGGAGTCCTCCAATGACCACACACCACTTGACAATCATCACGGTATCTCGACGACTCGGCGGCGCGCACAAACGTGATACTCTTTATTCATCGCATCGTACGCCCTTCCGGAATTCCCGTGGCTATGGTCGCAAAGCGACCACAGTTCCGTGGTTAGATCCGGCTTTCTTTCACAGCAAGACCTCGATGGGTACCCCGTTCCTCCGGCGAAGTCGGCATCTCAACTTCTCTGCGCGAAAGGTTCAAGCTATTATCCTACTCGGACGAAGCAGACGGGATCGCCGACGGTGGCGGTGGGATACTGCTTCTCCTCGACGGCATATGGAATTGCGCGGCGGTGGCACCACTCAGCGATCCACTGCACCTCCTCGGTAGTCGTCGTGACCCAGCCGGGCCGGCGTAATATTCTCAGACATCGGTTCACGAGCTGCCTTACAATCCGGCGTTCTGCCTCAAACCGTTTGGAATTGAATGTCAGCGGTGTCGCTCGTCCATAGGATAAGGCCGCGAGATCGGGAAATCGTTCTGGATCATTCAATACGCTGACGATCCAGAGATGATCATATCGGCCCCGCGCATGTCCCGCATCGCCTCGCTCGAACCGCAATCCCATCGTGCTACAGGCTCGGTTTAACACCGAGACTTCTTTTCCCCTAAGATTGTAGGCATCAACTGTCCGCTTCGATTCCATGAGTTCCGTGATCAGCGGCGGGATCTCCGGCACGCCGGCGCCGACGTAGAGACTGCGTCCTCCAAGGGTCAGCTTCTTCCGTAGCGCAGCCGCTATCGTACCGCCTCGCCTCCGACATAGCCCCCGCTTCGCCTTCCAAAACTCATCGCCACCCTCGTCGCAATAGACCGGTCCCAGCGCGGCGTAGTCCAACCGGCGGAAAATGTCGGCAATTGCACGGCGCGTTTCCAGCTTTAAGCGATGTGGCATTAGGAAACAGTTACCGGTCAGATCTCGTTTTGGGGAGAGCCAATGAAGAGACCACGGTCAGTGCCTATCTATCTCTCGTAATCGCTCTGCCACCCGTTCGTAATCACCGAGTTGAACCTTCGCCATCGTTATTGAAGGGAAATCGATCGCGTGGACTTCAACGCGACGAAGGTGGGGCGGCGGTTCTTTGATCAATTCTTCCAGGGTTTTCATTCGTCACCTCCGCAGCCTGGATGGCGACTTCGGCGCTTGCTTCACCACCGGCAAGCATTTCACTAGCTTCCTGGCGGTCAGTCTAGCGAACTTCGGCCGTGAACGCTACGTAGGCCGGCCGGCGAGTTCCTTGACGGCGGCTGCGACGGCGTTCGTGACGTTCGCCAGGAAATCGAGATTCAACGTGTCGATGGTATCGGTCGGCCGATGATAGTGCGGATTCCGGAAGTTCGCCGTGTCGGTCAGCATGACGGCGGGATAACCCTGATCCCAGAAGGCCGCGTGGTCGCTACGCCTTGTATCAGGCAATTGCTCTCCCCGCCCCGGCACCACAAGCGGTATCAGCTTGAGAGCCGGGATAGCTCGGTTCCCGGCTTCCGTCAGTGACGCTACAAGATGTTGAGACTTCTCATTGCCCACCACCGCCAGGAAGTCGCCGACCGACGGAACTTGGATCGGCACATGCGGCGGGCTTCGTTGCGAGCCCGGCTCCCTCCGCGCATACCCGACGCATTCCAATACAATCGCGCCAAGAATTTCTTGGCCTGACGTTCGAAGTTCGGTTGCGTAGGCTGAACTGCCCAACAGGTTCTCTTCCTCCAAATTGAACGCGATGAACCGGACCGGCCGAGCCAAGTCCATTGTTTGGACCAGCGGGGCCACCTCCAAGAGCACCGCGAGTCCGCTGGCATCGTCATCGGCGCCGGGTGACTGCTCCACCGTATCGAAATGGGCCGCGACGATGAGCGCCGGCGCCTGCTCACTGGCCGCCGCGGTGGCCACGACATTGTGGTAGATTCCGCCGAGCGCATGGAATGAATGCAGCTTAACGGCCGCGCCCGTCTTATGGAACTGCTCGCTCAGATAGGTTTGAACTTGAAGGAGGTGGTTGCGAGCAGAATAAGGATGCCGTTCGCCGATGAGCGCTTGCAGATGAGCTGTCAGACGGTTCTCGAGATCTGACACAGCGGCTATGAGGACTAGGCGACGATTTCCGTTCCGATGCCCTTGTGGGTAAAAATTTCGAGCAGCACGGCATGGGGCACCCGGCCGTCAATAATATGCGCCTTGCTAACACCTCCTTCCAAGGCATCGAGGCAGGCGTGTACTTTGGGTAGCATGCCTTCGCCGATCACGCCTTTCTTGACCATCCGCTGGACGTCTTTGCGTGACACGGTCGAGAGATGCCGATTATTGGCGTCGCGGATGCCTTTCACATCCGTCAGCATCAATAGCTTCTCGGAACGCAGCGCCGCCGCCACCGCTCCGGCGACCAGATCGGCATTGATGTTGTACGTATTCCCTTCGTAATCGGTCCCGATCGGCGCAATGATCGGGATGTAATGGTCTTCTTGCAGATTGCGTAACAGGCTGGGATCGACCGATTCGATGTCGCCCACGAGTCCGAAATCCTCTTCTCCGTCCTCAGCGCCGAGGTCCTTCTCTAAACTCTGGGCCCAGGCCTTGGCCGTCAACGGCTTGCTTCTGATCAATCCGCCGTCTTTGCCGCTCAATCCGACGGCCTTGCCCCCGTGCCGGTTGATCAAGTCGGTAATCTCCATGTTGATCTGACCCGCCAGCACCATTTCCACGATTTCCATGGTCGCTTCATCGGTCACTCGGACCCCGTGGCGAAACTTGGCCTGGATGCCGAGTCGATTCAACATCTTGTCGATCTGGGGCCCGCCGCCATGAATGATCACCGGATTCAAGCCGACATACTTAAGCAGCACAATATCCTGCGCGAATCGTTCCTTCAGCGACGTTTCCGTCATGGCATTGCCGCCGTACTTGATCACGATCGTTTTGCCGCGGAAGGTGCGGATGTAGGGCAGCGCCTCGATGAGGACATTGGCCTTCTTAATCAGCTTGTTCATGCCTGTTCTCCCGGCGAGAAACCACAGCGGATGGCGAAGCTAGAGAATATACCGGCTCAAATCCTGGTCCTTGACAATGTCCTTGAGCCGCTGATCCACATACTGGGCATCGATCACGACCTTCTTTTCCGGCAATTCCGGTCCTTCAAACGAGATCTGCTCCAGCAATCGCTCCATGATTGTGAAGAGCCGGCGCGCCCCGATGTTTTCGGTTCGTTCGTTGACCTGCACCGCCGTGGCGGCGATCGCATCCAACCCGTCCGCCCGGAACTCCAGGCTGATACCCTCGGTATCGAGCAACGCATGGTACTGGCGCGTGAGCGCACCCTTAGGCTCCGTCAGGATCCTGATAAAATCGTCCTTGGTGAGCGGCGCCAATTCTACTCGAATCGGGAACCGGCCCTGCAATTCCGGGATCAGGTCGGATGGTTTGGCGACGTGGAACGCCCCAGCGGCAATGAATAGAATATGATCCGTATGCACCGGCCCATGCTTGGTCGTCACGGTCGAGCCTTCGACGATCGGCAGCAGATCCCGCTGGACGCCTTCCCGGGACACATCCGGTCCCATGGTTCGTTCGCGACCGGCGATTTTGTCGATTTCATCCAGAAACACGATGCCGGTCTGCTCAACCTTGGCGATGGCTTCTCGGATCACCTCATCCATGTCGATAAGTTTTTGTGCCTCTTCCTGCGTCAGTTGCTTGAGGGCGTCGGGCACCTTCATCATCCGGCGTTTTTTCTTACCTTGAAATAATCCCCCGAGCATGTCGCGCAGGTTGCTCTCGATATCCTCGAGACCGCCCACATTGGAAATGACGCCGACGGGCAGATTGCGCTCCTTGACCTCGAGTTCCACCGATCGGTGATCCAACTTGCCCTGCCGCAACTGGAGCCGGAGTTTTGATCTGGTCGCTTCCTGGGATTCGCCCGCAGGCGAGCTTTCAGCGGATTCGTTCGAACCGTCGGTAAATCCGGCGGTGGTCCTGGGACCTGATGGCGGTAACAGCAGATCGAGCAGGCGATCTTCTCCCAGATGTTCGGCCTTTTGCTGGACCTCCTCCAAATGTTTCGCCTTGACCATGTTCACCGCCAACTCGGTCAAGTCACGAATGATGGACTCCACATCCCGCCCGACGTATCCGACCTCGGTGAATTTTGAGGCCTCCACCTTGATGAACGGCGCTTCCGCCAACCGGGCCAGACGCCGGGCGATCTCGGTTTTCCCGACTCCCGTCGGACCGATCATGATGATGTTCTTGGGCATCACCTCGTCCCGCAGATCGGCGGGCAATTGTTGCCGCCGCCAGCGATTGCGCAACGCGATCGCGACCATGCGCTTCGCTTCGCGCTGTCCGATGACGTAGCGGTCGAGCTCTTCCACGATTTGCCGTGGAGTCAGGCTGTTTACATTCAACAGAGGCGCGGACGGTTCCATGCTCATGAGGCGATTCCTTGCGGCAATTCTTCGATGATGATGTGGTCGTTGGTGTAAATATCAATAGTGCCCGCGATCGATAGAGCTTCCTGGACAATCAGTTTGGCGTCCAATGTGGAATGGGCCAGCAACGCCCGTGCGGCCGCCAGCGCATAAGGGCCGCCGGACCCGATGGCCAGGATGCCATCTTCCGGTTCCACCACGTCGCCCGTGCCGGAAATTAGCAGGGAGTTGTGCTCATCCGCCACCGAGAGCAAGGCTTCCAGCCTCCGCAACACGCGGTCGGTTCTCCAATCTTTGGCGAGTTCCACCGCCGCCCTCGTGAGATTCCCGCGGTACTGCTCCAGCTTGGCCTCGAACTTTTCGAACAGGGTGAAGGCATCGGCGGTCGCGCCGGCAAACCCGGCCAGGACCCGATTTCCATGGAGGCGGCGCACCTTCTTGGCGTTCCGTTTCATCACCGTCGTGCCGACCGTGACTTGCCCGTCGCTACCCATGGCGACGCGGTCGCCTCGCCTCACGCAAAGGACCGTCGTGGATCGAATCATCATGGCTTGATCTTCCCGATTCCCCGTTTGCGGCCCGCCTCACCGGCGGCGCGCGGATGGGCCTGATCGTAAACCGCCAGCAATTGGTCAGCCGCCAGATGCGTATATTTTTGCGTAGTATTCAATGATGCATGACCCAGCATTTCCTGGATCGCGCGCAGATCGGCCCCTTCATCAAGTAGATGCGTGGCAAATGAATGGCGCAACGCATGAGGACTCACCGCCCCGCCGGGAAGCCGGCGCGAATATTTGGCGACGATCCTCGCCACCGTCCTTGTCGTAAGACGCCGCCCCGCGGAGTTCGTAAAGACTGCCTGATCCGACGATTTCATCACGGGCGAGTCACGCCGGATCGCAGACCGCCGCGCATGGTACGCTCCGATTGCATCGAGTGCAACCGCTCCGATCGGAACGATGCGTTCCTTGCGGCCCTTTCCCCTGAGGCGGACTACTCCTTCCGCCGGCACCACGTCCCCCGCATCGAGCGCCACCAGTTCACTGACGCGAGCGCCCGTCGAGTACAGGACCTCCAGAATGGCCCGATCTCGTAACGCCGACACGCTTACACCCTCCGGAAATTCCATGAGCGCGTTGGCGTCATCCTTCGAGAGGACACGAGGGAGGTAGCGCGGCAACCTGGGCGTGCGAACGTCTTGAGCCGGGTTGTACGAGGCTCTGCCAGTACGCACCAGAAACCGATAGAAGCTCCGCAATGCGGCGAGCTTCCTTGCGAGCGAGCTGCTCTTCTCCCCAGCGCCGGCCAGCCACGCGAGATATTCCCGTATCAGCGATGCGTCCGGCGCAATCGTATCCGGTTCTTGTCCATGCGCGCGTTTCCCGACAAAATTCCGAAACTGCCGCAGATCCGATCGATAACTCCGCATCGTCTCCGGAGACGCATCCTGCTGCACTTCCAGGAATGTCATGAAAGCGCCGATCGCGTCATCCATGCGTCGAAATCCTTGAGGGCGCGCTCCTGGTAGAGCCGCCGTTTCTGTTCTTTGTCGCGGACGCGCGTCGGCAGCGGTGGGAACAGCCCGAAATTGGTGTTCATCGGCTGGAAATACCGTGGATCGCTGGATGAAATATGCGAGATCAGGCAACCATGAGCCGTCGTGGGCACAGGTGTCACGAGCGGCAGGCCGGCGAGGCCCCGCGCTGCGTTGATGCCGGCGAGGCCACCCATCGCCGCTGATTCCGTATAGCCTTCCACGCCGAGCAGCTGACCGGCAAAGAACACTGTGCCTCGGCTCTTGAGCTGCAACGTACTGCGCAACAGCTGGGGCGAATTGATAAACGTGTTCCGGTGAAGGCTCCCGTATCGGAGAAACTCCGCCTGTTCCAAGCCGGGGATCATACGAAAGACGCGGCGCTGCTCGGGGTAGGTCAATTTCGTCTGAAACCCGACCAGGTTGTAACAGGAGCGATGGACATTTTCGGCGCGCAATTGGACAACGGCGTAAGGACGCGTTCCGGTCCGGGGATCGCTCAGTCCCACCGGCTTGAGAGGGCCGAATTGCATAGTTTGCCGTCCTCGTTCTGCCATGACTTCAATGGGAATACAACTTTCAAAATAGGCGATCTTTTCGAATTCCTTCGGTTGCACTTTCTCCGCCGTCACCATGGCTTCATAGAATGCCTGATAGGCCGGCTCGTCCATCGGACAATTCAAATAGTCATCGCCGCCCTTTCCGTACCGCGATGCCCGGAACGCCACGTCCATATTGATGGAATCGGCATCCACGATCGGTGAAATGGCGTCAAAGAAATACAAGTGCTTTTCATGCGTCAATTGGGCGATGGCAGCCGAGAGCTTGTCCGAGGTTAGTGGACCGGTGGCGATAATCGTAATCGCGTCGGCAGGAATGTCCGTCACCTCTTCCCGCAAAATCTTGATGTTGGGATGTCCTTCCAATTCCTGCGTCACTCGCGCCGCGAACTGCTCCCGGTCGACGGCCAAGGCGGAGCCGGCCGGAACGCGAGTCCCGTCGGCCACACGGATGACTAATGACCCAAGACGCCGCATCTCTTCTTTCAGAATGCCCGGCGCGTTGAGTACATCCGCCGAACCGAGGCTATTGGAACAGACGAGCTCTGCCAGGTACCCCGTCTTATGGGCCTTGGTCGTTTCCTTGGGACGCATTTCATAGAGCGTCACCTTGGCTCCTCGATTGGCTGCCTGCCAGGCCGCTTCACTTCCTGCCAGCCCGCCTCCGACGATGACAATATCCGGTCGCATAGCTAGAAACCTCACGCTCAAAAGGAAAGAAGTGATTGTAAGAATCGCTTTTTCAAGATGTCAAGGAAATGGCGCCACCACCCTCCTCGGTTGATCCGTTTCAAGAGCCCGTGCTACACTCCGTTCGCTGGGGGCGATTAGCTCAGGGGGAGAGCGCTTCCTTCACACGGAAGAGGCCACTGGTTCGATACCAGTATCGCCCACCATCCTGTTTCTACAGGGTTTCCCCCGCTTCACGTAGCATTCAGTTTCTTCGCCCGCCGGAGTCGGCCGATACTGGACAGAATGGACTCCCTCAGCTAGACTTTCCATGTGAGATTTCTGTCTCGTCTAAAAGGATCAAACGAAAGAGAGGCGCGTATGCGTGGCTTAGCCTGGTCATCACTGATCGTGGTGGTTCTACTCCTCACGGGTTGTTCAAGTACCCGTCAGGGCGCCGTAATCGAGCAGGATTATGCCGCGCCCATGAGTATCTACAGCGTGATGGATGCCACGTCTCTCGTTTATACCGACCCCAAAGCCGCCGCGCCTATGAATGACGAACCTCGTCGATGGCTCGGTTTCCTGCTTTACCCGGTGGGACAGCTGGTGGATTACACGGTTAACCGCCCGCTGCGCGGCCTTGCTTCTACCATGCCGTACGTGTTCGGGTATACAGCGGAAGATGCGATGGTCGATTCCCAACGACGTTGATCCGGTTATAAAGAGATCGAGGGGCTCGCTGCGTCGGGTAGCGGGCCCTTTCTGTTTCCGCTCCACTGGGCTCGTAACTTCGACTTCGCCCGGCCGTTTAGTGTATCCTACCGTGTCTATTACTCGCTTCCGGCCGATAGATGCGCCATTCCTTTTATACCCGTCTGATTGCGATGCTGGCGCTGCTGGCCTTTGCCGGCGCATGCCAAGCACCGCCCCCAAGGCCTGAGCTTCCGCCTTCCGAAAGCGACTTGGACCTGTTGCGATCGACCAAACTATGCGACCAGCAGGAGCCGTTTCTAAAACGCCATCCATCACTGACTTTTGAACGACGTCCCTGGGGGACCGGAGAAGAATTCCGCCTGCCCGCGACACAGAGTTCTCTCAAAGGCGATGAATCGTATTTTTTTGACGAGGACGGCACGCTGGTGGGCGCGCTGTTCGTATTCCCCGCAGGGCTCGACTTGGCCCCCTACCGGACTCTCCGTCATACCCTGTCGCAACTGAAACCCGCCCTGGAGTTTTACCTGACCGTCGCGAAACTTGCCGATCGCGCGAACATGGAGGCCAGTACGCTCTACCAGACTGGAGATGAAAAATCGACCACTCAGTACCTGGTGCTGGGAAACTTGGATGCTCCGTTTCTCCTCGAAGCCTCCTTTACTATCGATCCGTATGTCCAGTTGTTCTCGCCGTACCGGAAGGATTTTCTGGATCGACTGAGAGGGCCGCGCAATGCATCGGCAGAGCACCGTTTGGACAGTCAGGGCGCCGAAGATAAAGAGCCTTTTGTCTCGCTCCAACAGTTTGCGCGGGGACAAACCGCCCAGCTCTCGTACTGCGGCACCCGGAACGATGCCATCGCGCTTGATGCCTACCAGAAAGCCGGGGCCAGCGGGTTTTCCAACAAGGTCTGGCAGGCGGAACTGCACCATCGGTTAGGAATGGCGTTAGACGCGAAGGGAGAAACCGACAAAGCGAAGGCCGAACTCCTCCAATCCCTTTCCATTCGACCGAACAGCCCTGAAGTCTTGAACAATCTAGGTACGGTCTACAAGACGTTGGGCGACAAACGTAACGCGATGGCGTCTTTCGAAAAGGCTGTGTCGGTTCGACCCAATTATGCCATCGCGCGCTACAACTTGGCGCAGCTGTTTGAAGCGACCGATCGCAAGCGCGCCATCACGGAATACGAAACTTATATCGCGCTGGTGGACGGTATACCCGAAGAGGCCGATCGTATTCTGCTCGCCAAAGAACGGGTGAAAGACCTCAAACGATAGCAGCGGCAACGTAGCATTCGGGATGTCAGGTCGGGAAGCGAACCTTACCGGCGGGATTTTTCTTGTTCTTCTTGGCTGGTCTTGCACTCGATGCACAAGGTCGTCACGGGCCTGGCCTTCAGCCGTTTATAAGGAATCTCATTTCCGCAGCTTTCGCAGATTCCATACGTATGGCTCGCCAGGCGACCCAACGCCTCGTCGATTTTCTTCAGCAGCTTTTGCTCTCGCTCCCTGATCCGAAGCGAGAAATTTTGATCGGTCTCAGCGGAGGCCTGGTCGCTGACGTCGGGAAAGCTCTCCATTCCCTTTCGGTTCGTCAGGACATCTTCCACTTCCTGCAGGATGGCCGCACGCTGGCGCTCAAGGTCAAGCTGAATGTCCGCGTACTTTTCACCGTTACCGCTGGAGGCGGCAATAGCATCATGGCTACGGGGCTTTTTGGGCTGAGAACGTGAGGAGCGTCGCGAGGCTGGCTGGCCTATCTTCATCTGTGAAGCGCCTCCCAGGAATCGAGAATATAGCAGCCGGAAAGTTCCGCGGTCAATGCCGGCTGCAGGCATTTCACCGTCGTGTGCACAACTCTATCGCATGCGCAACGCCGGTCTGCTTACAGATCCCGCCGGCCTTCAATCGATTTGACCAATGTCACCTCATCGGCATACTCGATATCCATTCCGACCGGAATCCCATAGGCGATTCGCGATACCCGGACCTGTAACGGCTTCAGCATTTTGGTCAGGTAAATGGCCGTCGCTTCTCCTTCGATCGTCGGGTTCGTGGCAAGAATGACTTCCGTCACCCCACCCTGCTTCACGCGATCGATCAGCTCATCGGCGCGGATATCCGAAGGTCCCACCCCATCCAACGGGGACAGCACCCCAAGCAATACGTGATACAGCCCTCGATAGCCGCCGGCTCGCTCAATCGCATAGAGAGGACTGGGTTCTTCCACCACGAGAATTTTGGACCGGTCACGTTTGGGATCACGACAAAATTCACACAGCTCGCCTTCCGCAATGTTCCGGCATTCAATGCAAAAGGAGACTCCGTCCTTGACCGCTCGAATGGCGTCCGATAATCGAAGCGCGTCCTCGCGCTCGGCTTTCAAAAGATGAAACGCCAACCGTTGCGCGCTTTTCCGGCCGATCCCCGGCAACCGGACGAGTTCCCGCACCAATTGGGCGAGCAGCCCCTGTTGATCGATACTCACCTCGGTTTTCTCATCTCCGCACGTTCCCGCTCATCGGCGATATCAGAACAGCCCTGGAATCTTTAGTCCTCCGGTGACCGCCTTCATTTCTTCCGCCATCATCTCATGCGCCTTGCGAAGGGCGTCATTCGAGGCGGCAACGACCAAATCCTGCAGCATTTCGACATCGCCGGATTTCACCACTTCCGGATCGAGCGCCACACTGACAATTTGCATGGCGCCGTTGGCCGTCACGGTCACGATCCCGCCGCCGGCCGTACCCGATACGGTTTTTGCCGAGGCTTGTTCTTGGACTTTGGCCATCTGCTCCTGCATGGCCTGCGCCTGTTTCATAATATTCGACATGTTTCCAAATGGATTCTTCATTCCTGGACCTCCTGTGGCAGGGACTTGGGAGAGACTTCAGCCAGTTCTCCCCCGAACAGTTCAAGCGCCTGCTTGACCAGTGGATGGGCGCGCGCTTGCTGAAATAACATCATGCGCTCCTCCGCTTCTTTGGCGGCGCGCAATTCTCTCATCGTCGGTCCGGAGCTCTCTCCTTCGGGCACTTCGATAATACGAATCTGCAGGGGACGCCCCACGAGCCTTTCACCCAACGAGGCCAGCGCGTGAATGTTATCCGGCTTCTCCAGCATGGCCCGTCCAACCGTGCCCTGCTTCGCAAATCCAATGAGCACTTTGTGACCTTCGATGCCGAGAAATCGCCCCATCTCAAGGAATGGCGCAATGTTCGGATATTCCGACGAGACCGCCTCTTGAAACGTCTGCCAATCAAGCGGAGCGGGTACGGCGGATGGAGCAGCGGGGCGATCGGCATCAGACCGAGACGATTCCACAGAGGTCCTGGCCGTTGATGCCTGCCGGTCTTCAGGCGCCGGCTTGTTACGGGTACTACTCGAAGGGCCGGCCTCGGCGGTCTCAATTGCCGGCGGGCCCGAGGACCGCGCGCTGGTCGGCTTTTCGGTTAAGACATCGCTGTTGGAAGCGGTCTGACCGGGGCGCTTGTCATTTGAACCTCGACTGTCTACCGGCCGTGCGGTGCCTGTGATGGGCGGGGAAGGCGCGGTTCGTTCTTGTTTGCGCGGATCGGCGGCAGTTCGCCGATGGTCCTCCGTGCGGGATTTGGTCGCCGGCGTGTCGGCTGTCGCCGGCTCTCTTGCCGCAGTCAGCCGGGTTGCGCGGACCGCCGCCGCTTCCAGCACATACCGGGGATGGGCGCTGCTTCGGACCGCATCTTCCGCTTGGGTGAAAATGCGCAGGACTTCCTGCAGCTGATCAGGCGCGACTCGGGCAGCCTCGGCCTTGAGCCGGCGGATATCCTCTTCGGCAGCTTCGATCAGTCCCTTGACCTCGTCCTGCGACGGCACGACCGCGGCGACCAGTAGGTTTCTGACATACTCCACCACGTCGGCGCAGTACGTTCGAATATCATGTCCTTGATCGAGAACCTCCCGGATCGTATGGAGTGCTTTGGCGCTGTGTTGTCCCAGCACGGCATCGGCCATCGCATGGACCAATTCCTGGGGGACCGCTCCCAGCAGGGTTTCCAGATCCGCGTGGTTCACGGAGGAACCTCCGAAGGCGACCACTTGATCCAGCAGGCTCAATCCATCCCTCATGCTGCCCTCGCTCGCGCGAGCTAAGGCCAGCAAGCTGCGGTCTTCGATCTGCAGGTGGTCACGCTCGGCCACCAACCTCAAGCGGGCGGCGATTTCCGCTTTCGAGATGCGCCGGAAATTGTAGTGCTGGCAACGCGAGAGAATGGTCGCGGGGATTTTATGAATCTCCGTCGTTGCAAAAATGAAAATGACATGAGCCGGCGGCTCTTCCAGCGTCTTCAGCAACGCATTGAACGCAGAATTGGACAGCATATGGACTTCATCGATAATGTACACGCGATACTGCCCGCGGAAGGGAGTGAACTTCACGTTCTCGCGGATTTCCCGCACATCATCCACGCTG
Organism: Nitrospira sp. Nam80; assembly: GCF_965152575.1. NCBI lineage: Bacteria > Pseudomonadati > Nitrospirota > Nitrospiria > Nitrospirales > Nitrospiraceae > Nitrospira > Nitrospira sp. Nam80. The sequence continues at coordinate 4,471,249 of NZ_OZ224216.1, read as the reverse complement.
GTGTTCGATGCGCCGTCGATCTCAATCACATCAACCGAGCTTCCTTGGGTGATTTCGCGGCAGCTTGCGCAGGTATTGCAGGGATTTCCGGTAGGGCCCTGCTCGCAGTTCAGAGACTTCGCCAAGATGCGTGCGACGGTTGTTTTTCCCACCCCGCGCGTGCCGGAAAAGAGGAAGGCATGGGCCACGCGCTTTGATGAGATCGCGTTGACGAGGGTCTGCACCACATGAGGTTGGCCGATCACCTCATCGAACGTCCCCGGGCGGTATTTTCTGGCGGAAACTTGATAATCCACGGGTCGCAGTGCTCCCAATGATGAATTAGGAATGAGAAATGAGGAATTTCTCAAGCTCCATTAATTCAACATTCATAATTCCTCATTCATCATTCCCGCTTCGGGTATAGCGGGGCCAGGTGATCCTGCGGCACACAGAATTGACCGTTTACCGTTGCTTCCTTCCGGACCTGGCGGGGTTCACAGGATTCTGTTGCACAGGGCCCGGCCCCTATACTGCTGATAACCAGAACAGCATGACCTCAAGATGAGGACGGAGCACCCGTCTGCACGGTACTTTCAACTCAAAACTCAGCACTCCTAACTCAGAACCCGCTTTGCTGGCGGAGAGGGTGGGATTCGAACCCACGGAACCGTTGCCAGTTCACGTGCTCTCCAGGCACGCCGATTCGTCCACTCTCGCACCTCTCCGCACCATGCGAATTTGCTAAAGGGCAGCATCTTATCACGCGACCCCATAGGCGGCAAGGCAAGGGACGCACGAGCGGAAAAGCAGGCCGGCATTGACCCTCTTCAATCCTCTACCTATACTGCATAGTACAAGATGCGCTTATGAAAGTGTTCTTCGGCATCGCGATCATCGTTCTGCTCCTCCTCGGCGTCGGTATCTCGCTCCCCTTTTTAGTCGATCTCAATAAGTACCAAGATCGCTATCGCCCTCTGATAGAAGATGCGTTGAACCGCAAGGTCGTTCTCCAGGATATTCGGCTCACGGTCTGGCCTCGGATTGGAGCCAGGATTGCCGGATTCACCGTTCAGGACGATCCCTCGTTCCGCTCCGGTCCCTTTGCTTCCCTCTCCTCATTGGATGTCGGCGTCAAGCTCTGGCCGTTGCTCGGCGGGCGGGTGGAAGTCGAGGACATCACCTTACGCGATCCTCTGATTGTGGTCTTTAAAAATAAGGCGGGCGTCCTGAATGTGTCGACTCTTGGCGCGCAAGTACCCACCGCACCCAAACCGGAAGCGCCGCCCGGCGAACCGACAGGAGGTCCGTTACGCGCGCTCGCCCTTCTGGCTGTGGATAAAATTTCCATCGACGGCGGCAAGCTGACGTATCGGGACGAAACCAAACCGGTTCCCGTCGAATATGCGGTCCATGATCTCGAATTTCTTCTGACCTCGGTCCATCTCGGCGATACGGCTCAGCTGCATGCCACAGCTGCCGTCCAGCCATACAACCTGCCGGTCAAACTAGACGGGACATTCGGGCCGCTGACGGAGACATTAGACCTCAAGCATTTTGACTTTGCTCTCGATCTTGGAAGAACTCCGATCTCGGTGAAAGGCGGCTCGGCCGGAGGCAGCCTGGACATCACCGTCAGCTCTTCTCTCATTGATACGGCGGATATTCCGGTCGGCCTGCCTCTAACCAAACCCGTTCAGATCAAAAACTTCCACCTCACCGCTCGCACGGATTATGGACCGGCCTCAACTGCCTCTCTCTTGGATACCACCGAGGTCAAGGACCTTGGATTGGCGCTCACGATGGGACAGTCCGTCGTGAACATAAAAGGCACGGCGGCGCGAGGCGTGGCGCACATCACTGCCGCCTCATCCAATATCAACTCGGGCGATCTGCCTCTTGCGCTGCCGCTGGCTAAGCCGATGGACATCAAGAACTTTCACATGAGCGCGCGGGCGCCCTATCCGCCGAAAGAGGGAACCCGCTTATTGGAGTTGGCGGATGTCACGGATTTCGGCTTGATTGCGGTGATGGGAAATTCGACCGCCGATGTGCAGGGGACGCTCGCCGCCGGAACCGCTAAGGCAAGCCTGGTTTCAAAGGGGCTCAACACCGCCGACCTGCCGATCGTCCTCCCGCTGAAAAATCCTGTTCAAATCACAGGGCTCCATGCGACGGCGGAGATGCGGGGTCAGGACGTCCGCTTGAATAATTTGGTGTTCGAGATATTCAATGGATCGGTCAAAGGGCACGCGAGCGCGGGACTCGGCTCGGGCGCGCCTCCTTTCCATGCGACGCTGACCGCTGAAGGTCTGCAGCTACGTCCGTTGGCCAATGCGGCCGGACTTGCTGCTGTGTCCGTCAGTGGAACGGCCGCGACCACGCTTACGATCGGAGGCCGGGGAACCACCAAGGCCGATCTCACCAAAACACTCGAGGGAGCCGGGACTCTCGCCGTCAAGGATGGAAAACTCGAAGGTGTCAATCTCATGCAGGAAGTAGCTTCATTGCTGAAGGTGGCCGGCCTCTCCGCAGAGGGGGTGAAAGCGACGGTCTTCTCTACCATAAGCAGTGACTTCACTGTGAACCAAGGTTTCATCACCGTCCAACGCCTGCTCATGGACAGTCATGACTTTCAGGCCACCGGCAAAGGAACGGTGGGATTCGACCAGACGGTATCCTTGCGTGTGAATATGAATCTTTCCCAGTCATTAAGCCAGCGCATTGCGGCCGCATCCCCGATCGCGAAGGTGGCTCTATCCGGCGGGCGCCTGTCCCTGCCGCTCATCGTGACCGGCACCGTCCAGGCTCCGTCATATGCCCTGGACACAAAGATGTTCGCGGGAAAGGCTCAAGAACAAGCGAAGCAGAAGGTCAGAGAGACCGTGAACGACTTGCTGCAGGGCAACACCACACCGGAGGATCTCCGGAAACAGGGCAAGAGTCTGCTGAAAGATCTGCTGGGGAGATAATCGTGGAGGAAGTAATGTCATTGCCCAATCTCATACTCGGATATGTGGTCCGGTATGGATTTCAGGTACTGGGCGCGGTCGTTATCCTCGCGATCGGGGCATTCCTCGCGCGTTGGGTGGGCGCGTTCACGCAACAATGGCTCGATCGCCATGACCTGGAACCTCCGATCAAGCTGCTCTTGGTCCGCGTGGTCAAATTGGTGGTGATCGCCTTCGCGCTTCTGGTCGCGCTGGATCAATTGGGTTTTCAAATCGCCCCATTGATTGCCGGCCTCGGTGTCGCGGGGCTCGGAGTGGGGTTGGCTCTTCAGGGCGTACTCAGCAACGTCGTCGCCGGCTTATCGATCATTTTTACCAAGCCCTATCGTGTCGGCGAACATATTGGCATTTTGGGGGTTCACGGCGACGTGGTGAAGATTGATATTTTCACGACGACGCTCATGCATCCCGACCGGTCGCGTATTGTCATTCCAAACCGCAAAATCGTCGGAGAGATCCTGCACAATTTCGGCAGCATCCGCCAGCTCGACCTCTCGGTCGGCGTGTCATACGATACGGACATTACGAAGACGTTGGGGACGGTCCGTGATCTCCTGGGCCGCCATCCCCACGTGCTCAGGGAGCCGGAGCCGCTTATCGGCGTCACCGGCTTCGCCGATTCGGCCGTGACCGTCTCGATCAAACCATGGGTCCAGGTTCCTCACTTCGAATCGACTCGGGCCGAATTGAATCAAGCCATTCTGGAACGGTTTCGACAGGACGATATTTCGATCCCGTTTCCCCAGCATGACGTTCGCCTGCTGAACCCGGTCTGACCACCCCTCGACGCTGCGAGAGGTCATGCCCCCTTTGTATTGCTTTCGTACGCAGTCTCTTCTATATGAGTAGCACTTTTTGAGGCGGGGCTTGTATGCAATATCGTCGGATCGGTGGACCGTTCGCGATAACCCCTCCCGGCGTCTCCGACACGGATAATCTGTACTTGATCACGCTCGGATATGGTGTTGCCACGAGCCGGAAGCAATGAAGTGAAGCCGTTCGGTCGGCATTCTAGCCACCAAAGGAGGAGCGCCTATGAGCATGGTGAGCGAATTCAAAGAATTTGCGATGAAGGGCAACGTGCTGGATATGGCAGTCGGCGTGATCATCGGGGGAGCATTCGGCAAGATCGTTTCATCCCTTGTCAGTGATGTCCTGATGCCGCCCATCGGCCTGCTCATGGGCCGTGTCGACTTCTCCAGCCTCTTCATTCCCTTGTCCCAAGAGGCCGCCGGAAAGTCGCTCGCCGCCGCCAAGGCAGCCGGCTCCCCGACGATCAATTACGGAGTGTTCCTGCAGACCGTGCTCGATTTCGTCATTCTCGCCTTTGTCATTTTTATGGTCGTGAAGCAGGTCAATCGCTTCCGGACGCAGCCGCCCCCGGGACCTCCGCCGCCGCCACCGAAAGAAGAGGTGCTCCTGACCGAAATCCGCGACATTCTTAAAAACCAGCGGCCATGATAACTGCCTTACGTCATGTAATGAGAAGGACGGGATGGATGGGCGCAAGTTGCATCTTGGAGCCGAAGAGATTAGTCTAGCCTCGTGAATATTCCGTAAGGCGAGCGGAGGACGCCGATCACTTGGACCGCGTTAAGCGCGAAGGTTGCGTCGGTTGTATCTCGCCTGCTTGGTTCGCGTTTTGTCTACGTATCCCCCATCCGTATCTCATGCAAGCACTCTCGCCGCATCGAGGGAGGGCATATGAAAACCAACCCGTTCCTGATTCTTCTGCTTGGAGCCGCCGCGGTCGGCTGCGCTATGCTCACTTCCCGTGCCCCTCATGAGAACGGGTCCACGGGCGACCCAGGCGGCCAGCCCGCCGCTTCTGTCCAGAATGCTCAACCATCGAGCGCCGATGCGCGACAACTCCTGACGCTCCAACAGGAGCGGCAACAGTTGCTCGCCACATTGAGTGAGTTCCATGAACGGATTCGGGAGTTGGAAAGCAAGCTGGCGGACCGAGAAGGCAAGCCCATCGGGAAATCCTACGATGAACTCCTCACGATCAAAGAGGCGGAGTTGCGCGACCTGCGAAAAGCGTCGGCCGAGCACGCCACGGTGGCCGCGCAGCGTGATGCGGCAGCCGCGGAACTCATTCAAGTTAAACAGCGTCTGGGCACGCTCGATCAACAGCTCACGAAAAGGGAACAGGAACTGGCCGCCCTTCGAGGTCTCGCCGTCACGGCCAGTGAACTGGAGGCGGCCAAACGCCGCATCGCCGAGCTGGAATCTACCCTCGTACAGCGGGACACGGAACTCCGGACACTTCGAAGCGCCGCCGCAGAACGGGGTAGCTTGGCTGCCCAATTGCAAACCGCGACCGTCACGCTGAACCATACAAAGGAACGCCTGGCCAGCATCGAGAAGCAATCGGCGCAAAAGGACCAGGATCTTCGGGCGAATGCGAGTGAGAAGCAGCGTTTGTCGATGGAATCGGCGGGCTACGCGAACGATCTCAAACTGGCCCGGCAGCGCATCGTGCTCCTTGAACAGCAAGCGACCGACAGCGAGCAACAACTACAGATTTTGAAGCGAAGCAGCGGCGACCGAGACAGAGTGATCGGTCAGCTCGCCGCGGTCAACATGGATCTGACCCAGATGAAGCAGCGCGCTTCCCAACTTGAACGACAATTGGCGGCAAAGAATCAGGAAATGGAAGCCCTCCGATCACTCGTCACCGAGAGGGACGCGCTGCTCCGCCAGATAGGCTCCCCGAAGGAAATCAGCTCCGGCAATCAGGTAGCGGCATTCAACAGGATGCCGATTCCGAAGTCGACCGGCGGCTCAGTCGCCGGCAGCAAACCCGCTCCTGATCATCCGGCGCCCTCCAAATCAGGCGACCAGCCGCACGCCAAATTGAGCCAGACCAAAGACGAGCTTTTGCGAGCCTTACAGGACGATATGGCGAGGGGGACCGTTACGCTGAAACAGGAGGGTAATCAATTGTCGGTTTCATTGTCCTCTTCATTGCTGTTTGCTTCCGAGGATGTAAACCTGAAGCCCGATGGGACAGTCGTGCTGCAGCGGATCGGACAGATTATCGGGCAGGGATCCAATAGGGCAATTCAAGTAACCGGCCACACCGACAATCAAGTGATCAGCAAAGAACTGAGAAAGACCTTTCCCAATAACAGAGCCCTTTCATGGGCGAGAGCGGATAGTGCTCGAAAAGCTTTGATCAGCGGCGGTACACCACCAGAGCATATCAGAGCAATCGGATTGGCCGACAAGAAGCCGCTGGCGAGCAACACGACCGAAGCCGGCCGGCAGAAGAACCGTCGTATCGAGATTGTTGTCACACAATTTTCCACTCGCGCGCGTACCATAACGACAAAGTCCGCCACAAATGGGCCGAGCATGGCCGCACTCTCGGCACCAGCCCGGCATGAGGTTCGATAACTCGAGGCCGCCTTCGGTCAGTACTGGACCATAGAAAAAAAGGCAATTCAGTGCCCGCACCGCGGCATTTCGCCAGGCGGCTAAGCGTTTGATTTTTGGAGGATGCTCAAGTGAGAATGACAGACCCGTGACGGATCTGTCCCGGGGTGTTATGGGCATTGGGCAACTTTCTCGTAGATGTGATCAGAAATCGAAGAGCAGCTGGGAGGAAGCAACGTCAGTGGAGAAGGTGAAAAGTGTGGAAAGGCTGTGGATGTATTGTGACCTCGCTGTGCAATACCCATCGGTCTCGAATGAGTACCGTGCCGGCGATCTATGGCCTCGCAGATGAGACTGGCGCCGAATGGCTTCGTGATGAGTTATTCACACTCCTCGCGTTTTCCGATGAGTGAACCGACGGAATTAGTCGTCACGGCAGGCGAGGGCATGAAGCGCCTGGACATGTTCCTGGCCAACCGGGATGCGCAGTTTTCGCGTGCCGCCATTCAGCGCCTCATCAAGGAAGGGCGCATTCGTGTCAATGGAGAGCCGGTGCGGGCCTCTCGTAAGATCAAGCCCGGTGATCGCATCGCCTTGGATGTCCCCCGACCGCTTCCGCTGGAATTGAAGCCGGAAGCGATCGAGATTGAGGTGCTCCATGAAGACAAGGATCTCTTGGTCCTCAATAAGACTGCGGGGATGGTGGTTCACCCGGCACCCGGCAACTGGTCCGGCACGCTGGTCAATGCGCTGCTGCATCATTTCGAGTCGGCCGGTTGTCCGATTCCGGCGATCGGTGGCAAAGAGCGGCCCGGCCTTGTCCATCGGCTGGACAAGGAGACCTCCGGGGTGATGGTCATTGCGAAGACCGATCAAGCCCATCGCGGCCTCGCCGCCCAATTCAAGCAACACAGCATCAGCCGGGTCTATGAAGCGCTCGTATGGCGTGTCCCGCGGAAAGCCCGTGGGACGATCGAATTGGCGATCGGCCGGGATCAGCGAGAACGGAAAAAATTCTCAGCCAGGACGGCGCGGCCAAAGGACTCCATCACTGAGTTTCATGTCAACCGGCGCTACGGCGCAGAAGCAGCGCACGTTTTGCTGTACCCGAAGACGGGTCGGACCCATCAACTGAGAGTCCATTTGAATTCCATCGGACATCCGATCCTCGGCGATCACACTTACGGGGGAGGGCGCGTTCGTGAAATTGGCGGCATCGCATTTTCTCGCGTGATGCTGCATGCCCGCACATTGGGATTTACCCATCCGGTCACGGGCCTGTTTCAGGAGTATCACATGGCGGCTCCGCCGGATTTCGCTTCGGCAGAAGCAGCATTGGAATCGCGTGCGACCAATCAACGCAGCCTCGCCTCTTGACAAGCCGGTATTCGGGGCGTATCGATCCCCTACGGCAGGAAACGAACCATGGAAACTACTGAAATTCTCGACATATTAGGAACCGTGATTTCCCAGTTGAAGACCTACGCCGCGAAGTTGCCGCCCGTGGTGCATTTGTCGGTGGCTCCCGCCGGAATCAGACCCAAACCGGAGGCCGTTGAAATAGTCGAGCAGGCGCTGGCGCGGTTCCGTTTACAGAGCGCCGGGTCGGCGCTTCGTGTGATGAATGAATTTCTCGTGGAGTCGCTGGAGGCCTTCGAGGCTGGAAAACTGCTGGCAGCGGTCCAGCCGCTTCTTGCGGTGCTGGACCATGTGGATCGCATGCGGCGCGATAACGAGATCAAGGTCAACCATGCGGACGAAAAGCGTCTCGCGGAGTATCGGACGGCGCTGATGAAGATTCTGCCGGGGAGCCAGCCTGAACTGGAAGGAGCGGGAAGGGGAATGTGACTGGTCAGTGTCCCATCTTCGGACCGGCGGCGTTGGCGCCTTCGGTCACGAGTTTCACCCGGACGAGTTGATTACAATGCGGGCATCGCGCGCGGACCGTGTTTTCATCGAGAAATTCGAATTGGTCCTCTTTGAGCCACATGAGTCGAAAACATTTCGGACAGCTTCGGACTTGCGTTCCCATACTATTCCTCTTACACTCCTCCTGATGTCCTATATGACGAAGGGAGACTAATTTAGTACAAGATGCCGTCTCCTCTCAAGAGCGTCAAACACGCCGTCGCCTTTTCGGACCGGAAAGACATCGACCTCTCTCAGCTCCTCCGTCTGTACCACCAGGCCCCCTGGGCGAAAGGCCGCACGGCCGAGCAGGCGCAACGGATGTTGGGCCATACCGATCTGGTCGTGTCCGCCTGGGCCGGCGATCGGCTCGTCGGTTTTGGACGTGTCTTGACCGACTATGTGTTCCGCGCTTCGATCTGGGACATTATCGTCGATAAAGCGTACCAAAGCCGCGGCATCGGCACCGATCTCGTCCGGCACATCCTCGACCATCCCACGCTCCAGCACGTTGAACTCTTCTGGCTCTGCACGCGCATGCCGGGCTTCTATGAGCGGCTCGGGTTCAGCGCCAAGGAGCAGACCGGCATGGTCTGGTCTCGAGCCAAGCAAGCCAGGCAGGCATAGCCTCGGTCAGGCGTGCTGATGTCTGAGTAATCGCTTCGGCGAGAATAGGACCGACAGAAAGAAGACGGCCGTGGCGAGCAGCACGATGGCCGGCCCCGACGGCAGATCGAATGTATAGGACAGGAGGACTCCTCCGACCGCGCACAGGGTGCCGATAATCGCGGAGTAGAACGTCATCTGCGCCAGGCTGTGGGTGAGTTGATAGGCGGTTGAGGCCGGAATGAGGATCATGGCGAAGACGAGGATCGCGCCGACGGTCTTGAGCGCGATCACGACGGTGAGTGCGACCAATGAGAGGAGCAGGTAGAAGATTTGCCGGGCTGGGACACCGGAGGCTTCGGCCATTTCCTGGTCGAACGCGATGAAATATAACTCTTTCGAGAGCAGCAGAATGGTCCCCAACACCAGAACGCTCAATCCCCCAATGACGAGCAGTTCTTCGCTCGTTACGGAAAGGACGCTGCCGAACAGATATCCATACACCTCGGGATTGTAGCTTTTCATGAGTCCAAGAAAGAGGATCGCGAGAGCCATGGTTGTGGTGTAGAGGATCCCGATCGACACGTCCAATTTCATCCGTCCCTTTTCCTCCACCCATCCGGTGATCCAGACCGTCGCCAATCCAAACACGATTGCCAGGCCCATCGGCGAAAAGCCCACGAGATATGCGAGGGTAACCCCGGCAAAGGCCGCATGGGCCGTTCCCGCTCCCGCAAATGCCAGGCCTCGCAGCACGACGAAGACGCCGATGACCGAACAGAGGAGTCCCACGAGCGCTGCAGCAAGCAGCGACCGTTGCATGAAGTCGTATGCCAGCATCTCTAACATTGTATCGACGTGGTCATTGCAATCGTTTGTTCATTGGAGGATTTGGAATATCTAAGCGGGCCGGGCGGGCCTTTACCCATCCGAATCGTGGCTCACTGGTGCACTGTTGCAATAGTGCCATGGACACTGACGCAATGATGGACTGGTTCAATGATCACGTCGCTTTTCAATGCCGGTGATAATCTTCAACCAAGATAAAATCTTTGTCCGTAATCACGAGCTCTTTACCGTACACCTGGCTGAGAATATCAGGCTTCAAGACTTCTTCGGGACGGCCGGAGGCATAGAGCTTCGTCTTGAGCAACACCAACCGGTCCACGCGGGAACGGATCATATTGATGTCATGCGTAATCAGAAGAATGGTCAGGCCCAGTTCCTTATGGAGTTGCTGAATCAACTCGACCACGCTGTGTTGCGTCGTGATGTCGAGCCCTGTCGTCGGCTCATCCAGCAGCAGAATCTGCGGCTGCTGCGCCAATGCGCGGGCGATGAAGACTCGCTGCTGTTGGCCTCCTGACAATTCTCCCAGCGCCGTACGCTGATGGGTCTCCATGCCGACGTGACTTAACGACTCCAGCGCGATGTCCCGATCCCGGGTAGAGGGGCGTGTAAAGAGTCCCAAGGCGCCGTAGCGGCCCATCATAACCGCTTCCAACACCGTCACAGGGAAATGCCGTTCGATCATTCCCTTTTGCGGCAAATATCCGATGCGGGCGCGATGGTGACAGCGCAGTTCTTCACAGGCGCAATCGAACACCCGCAAGGTGCCCTCCAGCGGCGCCATCAGTCCCAACACAGCTCGGCAGAGGGTCGTCTTTCCCGATCCGTTAGGCCCGATGACCCCGACAAATTCCCCCTGCATGATCTCCAGCGAGATATCTTGCAAGGCCACGACCCCGGGAAACCCGAGGGTGGCGTGATCGAAGCGGATGATGGGAATGCTCATCATGGAGCGATTCGAATCGAACGTGATGGCGTGCTATGGATGGGGGCCGCGTTCCGTCGGCTTCTCCAGCGCGTCGGCCAATTGGAGCACATTATAACGGAGCATGTCGAGGTAGGTCTCCGTCCCGGGGACGGCTCCCGGAAGAGTGGTCAATACCACCACGCGCGCGCCCGTTTCGCGGGCCAGTACCTGCGGAAGTTTCTGATTCAACTGCGCCTCCGATACGATGACCCGGATGCCGGCTTGCTTGATGGTCGTCACCATCGCTTGAACCCGGCGGGCGGACGGCTCCGCACCCGGTTGCGTTAACAGGGTGCCTGTGACGATGAGTCCGAAGTAGCGGGCAAAATAAGGCCAAGCCGGGTGATGCACGACGATGCGGCGGTCTGAAACCGTCTCCAAACGGAGTCGAAGTGCCTCGCTCGTTCGGTGAAGCTGGGACAGATAGATCGATGCATTCGCTTCGTACTGTTCTCGATGGGCCGGATCGGCGGCGATGAACGCATCGGCAATATGGCGGACCATCACGGAGGCGCCGTCGGGGTCCAGCCAGACATGCGGATTGCCGTGAGAATGGGAATGGGGCGCACCGGCGCCGGCTTGCATCCCGGGGGCGTCGTCTTGATCTTCGAGTAACTCGATGCCGCGCGAGGCCGTAACCGTCTGCAAACGGGGATTCCCCGCGTTCTTCACCAAGGTCGAAACCCAGACTTCCAGTCCCGCGCCGATTTCGATCAAGATCTGCGCCTTCCGGACCGCCACCAGGTCGCTCGGCTTGGGGGAATAGGTATGTTCGCTTTCATAGCCGGTCATGAGCGAGGTCACGCTGACATGCGGGCCTCCGATCTGCTGGGCCCAATCCTTGAGAACAGGGAGCGTGACGACCACATTGAGGGCCTGTGATCCATAGGCCGGCGCAGCCGCCCACTGAAGAACAGGACAGAGGAAGGCGATGAGGAAGAGTCGGAAATAACGCGGGCTGTGAAACACGGAGCGGACGGTAGCACTCGATCTGGGCATTGTCAACGAAGGGTGAGCGAAGAAATATCCGACGGCGATCTCCAAACCCTTGACCCCGCCGTGAACTTCGATTAGCGTAGCGAGCCCATTATTGAGATGTCTCGCATTCTGTACGCTCCAGGAGGGTCATGAAAGTCATCGGGCTCATGTCCGGAACATCCGCAGACGGTGTCGATGCAGCGCTGATCGATATTCGCGGGCGCGGAGAAGCGCTCAAGGTCACGATGCTGGCCTACCTGTCGCGCCCTTACTCACGCAGCCTCCAGCAGCGGGTGCTTGAGGCGTCGCTGAAAGGAACAGTGGCCGACGTCTGTCATTTGAATGTCCTGCTCGGAGAACTGTTCGCGCAAGCGGCGCTCCGCGTGATCGCGCGCGCGGGATTGAAGCCGGCCGACGTGGCGCTCATCGGATCGCATGGCCAAACCATCCATCATCTGCCCGTCGGGACCAAGGAAGCGGGTGTCGGGGTCGTTCGTTCGACACTGCAAATCGCGGAACCCGCGGTAATCGCCGAGCGCACGGGCATCACCACCATCGCGAATTTTCGATCTCGCGATATGGCCGCCGGAGGAGAAGGCGCTCCCTTGACTCCATACGCGCACTATGTGTTGTTGCATCACCCTCGTCGTGGGAGATTGATCGTGAACCTCGGCGGCATCAGCAACGTGACGTACCTTCCCAAACAGGGGAATGCCGACAATGTCGCTGCGTTCGACACAGGCCCGGCAAATATGGTTCTCGATGCGCTCGTACAACGGGTGTCGGATGGCCGGATGCCCTTTGATCGGGGAGGAAAACAAGCGGCGGCCGGCACGATTCATCGGGAATTCCTGGCGGAATTGATGGCGCACCCGTTTCTCAAGCGACGGCCGCCGAAATCCACCGGACGCGAGGAATTCGGCGAACGGTTTGTCGATCAAGTCCTCGCGCGATCGCGCGCCCATCGACTCAGGCCCGAGGATCTTCTGGCCACCTGCGCGTATTGGACGGCCGCCGCAGTCGGATCCGCACGACGTTGGATCAGCAGCGGCATCGACGAAGTGGTGGTGGGAGGGGGCGGCATCTATAACGAAACGGTGATGCGCCATTTGCGATCCGTCTTCCGAAATGTGCCGGTGAAGACCTTTGACGATCTGGGATGGAAAAGCAAAGCCTTTGAAGCAGTTGCCTTTGCAGTGCTAGCCCATCAAACCGCCTCGGGTGAATGCACGAATCTGCCCCAGGTGACGGGCGCGCGGCATTCCGTTATCCTCGGTGCCATCGTTCCCGGCGCGGGAAAGCGGCCGGCCGGTTCATCGCTCATTCCTCAATCCCGGCGCCGATAAATGGATCCAGTTTATCTATTGGTCGGCGCCGGCGCAGCCCTGATGGCAGCCATGATCGGTTGGAGTGTGGGGACCAGGCGGTCCGGTAGCAGGCGAAGCCCCGTCCAACTGGATCTCGGCAAACCGACTACCGTGAAACCGGTCCTGAGCGAAGCCGAAGTTAGCTTCTATAATCTCTTGAGAATGGCGGTACAAGACCGGTACCTCGTATTTGCTCATGTCCCGCTCTGGTGCCTGGTGGATGTGCCGATGCCGGAGGCCGGCTCGCGGGTGCCGTTGTTGAGCCAGCTTGCGCTGAAACGGGCTACGTTTGTCCTCGTGCATCCCGGGACGAGGCAAGCGGAAAAGGTAGTGGACTGGAAAGGCGACAGCGGGCTTGAAGCGCCGGAAGAACGTCCGGACCCTCTTCTTGAAGCGGTCTTGAAGTCGGCCGGTGTGCAACTCGTCACGATCCACGCCCGCGAGTCTTATACGGTGGCCGATTTGGCCGCATTGTTTGATACGGCGGAACCCGATTGATGTAAGTACCCGTCGCAATGAACCGGTAAAGGAAGAAGGCGGACCATGTCATCGTCGGCGGGCTTGCCGGCCGCCTATTCCAGAGGGACGTTTTCATTCTTGAAGCCATACAGGTCCAACGCGCGACGCGCCGCTTCGGCCTCAGCCATGTCGGGATACTGATCGACGACTCGTTCGTACATCATTCTAGCCTTCTCCTTGTCGCCGAGTTTGGTATAGGCTTGTCCGATCTTGAGTGTCGAAGCGGGGAGTTTCGGGCTAAGCGGGTAGTACGACAGGACGGTATAAAACGAATCGAGTGCGTCCTGGTATCGCCCGAGCCGATACTGGCATTCGCCGATCCAGTATTGGGCGTTGCCTGCCAGCGCTGACTGTCCATGAAGTTCTAAGAAGAACCGAAAGCCGGACAAGGCGGCTTCATAATCTCTCTGCCGGAACTCATCCATCACCCGGTCATACAGATGACGAGCCACATGGTGGGTGGAATCGGCTGCAGCGGCAAAATGGCCCATAACAGAGAGACAGCCGGTCATGACCATGATGATGAGGCAAGATCGCAAGCGACGGGCGGCTCGCACCAGCATATTCATCATCGGTTCCTCCCTTGCTCTTTAAACTCACGCTATGGAAGCAAGCGCTGTACCCATTCGAGCCCGCGGCCGCCTAGTCCGATGGTAACCGCATGAAAGGTTGGACGATTCGTTCCAGCGAACGCAGTCCCTGGCTTCACACGACAAGCCATTCCGTTCCTGGGAGTCGCTCCAAAAAGAACGATTCTGTACGGAGCAGTCTGTTTCCCGCTGCACTTCATTCGACTCGATGTGGTCGGCTATGGTTCAATTGTTCCCATTGTTGAAGGAGACTCTTCGGCCGATGGAATCTCATGAAGCCGGCCCGCGCGAGATCAGTGAAGCTGTCCTGCAGGAGCCGCCGCCTAATCCCAGAGGGGGCCGCACGCTGATTGTGGACGGACATGATCCCGCCGCCTATGTCACTCCCAGCGCAGCACTGAAGGATGCGCAGGACAACGACCAGGTATTCATCCGGCCCGGAATCTATGAAGATAAGATTTTCATATCCGCCCGCCCGGTACTCATGGTGGGTGCAGGACGAGACCATGTGACGGTGTTTTGCCGCCGCGGCGGGCCGCTGTACCTTCAACGTGTTCCTTCCGGATTGGTGAGCGGCCTCACGTTTCGCTATGTCGGCAGCGATCAACACTCGGCGATGAATATCCTCGATTCGACCGTCACCATTACGCAATGCCGTGCCGTTGACGGCCTCCTGTCCGGTGTCGTGATCTATGGTCCGGAATGCCGGCCCAACTTCCATGACAATGAAGTCTGCGGGAATCGCGAATCCGGGATCTTTGTCTTCGCCGGCGCGCAGCCGCGGGTGGCTCATAACCGTTGCGCGGGCAATCATCATTTCGGCATCGCGGTGCGGGATCCTGGAAGCCATCCGGAATTGGTCCGCAATCTCTGTCGGGACAATATGCTGAGCGGGATGTTGCTGTTTCATCACGCCGAAGCGCTGCTTTTGGAGAATGACTGTCGGGAGAACCGGCAATGGGGCCTCGTCATGACGCCGGACTGTAAGCCCGTGCCGGGTCGGGATGAGTTGGCCTCAAGTAACCTGCTCACCCCCAATCCAAGAGGCGCGATTCAGGTCACGGAACAGCCATTGAGTGAGATTGGGCGATGACCGGAACCAGGAAGGACCCAGATGGGCGGGAGTAAAGGCATAGGAACGGCATTACGAAGCAGGAGCAGAATCAGGTGCCCCGCTATTGGTCACCGAATGAAATTCAAAGGCGTTGCCCCCTCGTTGTTTGGCCCGGTACATCGCGGCATCCGCATGTTTCAGCAGCCCGTCGATATTTTGATCGTCCGATGGATAGAGCGTCACGCCGATGCTGACGCCGATCGACAGGCGGTGCGTTCCGAGAGCAAACGGCGCACTGAGCGACTCGATAACGCGCTTGGCGACGACCGCGACATCCGCGTCGCCCGAGACACCTTCTAAGATCGCGGTGAACTCATCGCCTCCCATCCGGGCGATCGTATCGACCTCTCGGACACAACTTCTCAACCGCTCTGCGACGGCTTGCAGGAGGCTATCGCCCACGCCATGGCCCAACGTGTCATTGACGGATTTGAACCGATCGAGATCCAGCAGCATGACTCCCAGCGGTTGGTCTTCCCGTTTACTGCGGGCCATGGCGTGGACCAGCCGGTCTCGGAACAATGTGCGATTCACAAGCCCGGTCAGTTGATCGTATTGTGCGAGGTAGGTCAGTCGTTCCTGCGCCCGCTTTCGCTCAATGGCATAGAGAATCGCCCGCGCCAATACAACGGTGCCTCCCTGGCCTTTGACGAGATAATCCTGGGCGCCGTGCTGGATCGCCTGCAGCGCCAGATTGTGATCGTCATGCCCGCTCAGGACGACGACTGGAATCCCGGTGCTGGTGCTCAGCACTTGGGTCACGGTACTGAGGCCGAAGGTATCGGGCAGCGACAGATCCAACAACACCACGTCGAACCGATCCCGACTCAGCCGCGTGAGGCCTTCGGATAGGGTGGAGACCTGCACGAGTTCGAACCGGTCGGGCTGCCATTCGCTCAGTAGATCCTGTGTCAGCTGCGCATCAACGGGATTGTCTTCTATGAGCAATACTTTCATTGATCGGCACGCCAACCAAGGATTGCCGGCTGAAGAGCGAAGGCATTGTGTTCGGCGTCACGAGAGTGCCCGGTCAAAGTATAGCGTACCCTGCCGGATCAACAAGGGGAAACGTCGGTTTGGGCGCAGGCCGGAGAGCCGGCGACAGTGGGGGATCGGACCGGAAGAGTGAGGGTGATTGTCAATCAGAGCCAACAGCAGCCTGTCTTGGGAGCACGCCCCTGCTCATGGGGCAACGGGCTTTTGGGAGATGGGCTCGAGATACTTCCACAGAAGCTTGGCTTCTCCTTCACTCAAGACAATGGGCGTATTGTTGGCGGCTCCGGAACAATAGATTTCGATGTGGTGGGATCATGCCAGATCTGACATCCGCAGTGCGTCAAGCTATCCAAATTCAACGCGCGATTGCCAATTTTGACGGAGTGCACGGCGTCATCCTCTGTCAGCGGAAGGCACGACTTCTCCATCGAGATCCGCCACATACTCGCCGAGCTTTCGATCGTCCTCATCATAGCGATACAGGGTTGTTTCGCCTGGGTCATCGGAAGAACCGGCACGATTCCGACTGATCTTCTCGGTTAAAACTGCATTCGAGCAGAAACGGAGCGTTGCGATCGAATCCTTGGTCGTGATCGTCATCTGCCGCACCGGCCCGCGTACCTGTTCCAGTTCATTTCCACGCCGAGTCGTGAAGAAAAGGTCAGCGGCCTCTCCATGAGCCGGCCAGGCCGGCGGCCAAAGGCCGATAAACAATGTCATGGTGATCTGCGGAAGAAAACAGAAGCGCTTCTTGGTCTTCATGACCGGCCTGCCTCCGTTGAGGCGTTCTGTTTGTTATAACAAAGTTTGAAGGATATGATGCAGGAACCATGCGACTTGCGATCAAAATCGGCATAGCCGTCGTCGTGCTCGCCGGACTGGTGTATCTCTATTACACTGAAGTCAAACCGGTTGTAATCTTCGGCCTCCGTTCCGACTACGCCCGGGCCATCCCGTTGCAGAAAGTTCCGGAAGGGCTCACGAGCCTGAAGGCCGAGTCCTGCGGGCAATGCCATCGTGAGATCTACGAGGAGTGGAAAACCAGCATTCACTCGCGATCCTATCAGGATCCATTCTTCCAAGCCTACTGGACCAAGGATAAGCGTATCTGGGTTTGCCTGAACTGCCATACACCGCTTGAAAATCAGCAACCGACCCTCGTGAAGGATATCCCCCGCGGGCGGGTCGAAAAAGCGCATCAGGAAACCAATCCGCATTTCGATGCCGAATATCAGAAGGAAGGCGTCACTTGCGCTGCCTGTCATGTGCGCGACGGCGCCATACTTGGGCCCTATGATGATTCCGCGGCTCCGCATCCCACGAAGTTCGACCCATCCTTTCGCACGACCGAGATCTGCTATCGATGCCACAATGTGGTATCGGGTCCGGCGCAATTCTATAACGTCGGCCCTTGCGGCACCTATGCCGAGTATGAAGGCAAAGTCTTCATGAAGGAGCGGGGATTCATTTGCCAGAGCTGTCATATGCCGGAGATCGACCGGCCGGTGGCGGAAAACGGCCCGATCAGACGCGGCCGGCAACATCTGTGGCGAGGCGGACACGATCCGGATATGGTGAAACGAGCCGTCGCGATTCAGGTGACGGCTACTCCATCCGTCCCGAAGCCGGGAGAGGACTTGAACGTGACCCTTACGTTGCTGAATGCAGGGGCGGGACACAAGATTCCGACCGGTGACCCTGATCGGTACTTTACGGTGGAATTCGAGGTGGTGAACCGGAACGGCGGACGGATTGCGCAGCAACAAAGCACGATGGGGCGGTGGATCATGTGGCAACCGGCGATCGTGGAACTCTATGATAATCGGCTGCTGCCTCTCGCCAGCCGGGACTATCCCTTTACTGCTCGCCTACCGAAAGAGATTGAGGGGCTCCGCCTCATCGCCCGCGTTCGGTACCACATCCAATCCGAACGGCAACATCAAATGTTGATCAACAAATTCGGCCTGACGGCAAAGGATCCTTATCACTTTACTGTGTATGAGCGAGAAGTCCCACTGACGGCTGATATCGCATCGGCCTTCAACGATGCGCCTAATCCGAGGGTAGGATGCGCAGTCCCTCATGCGGATGAAGCGAGGAAGAAAAGCGCGCAGGCCGGCTAAAGCGCCGCGGCCAGGCAGCGCCGCGGAGAAGGGGACATTCGTTCGCGCGTTACTGAACTCGGGCAACTCCGCATGCAGAACCGGGCATGGCTTCCATAAACTTACCTTGAACGCTCACGATGTCCTTGATCGTAGGCAGAGGAAGCGTCATCCTGATCTTCCAGTTACTGCGGCCCTCTTCCATCGATACAAATTCTCCATCGGCCTGGAACTTGGTTAAATGGGTCGGCACATAGCACACCCGGCGGCTTCCATCCCGTAACAACACTTCCAATACAAACCAGACGTTCGCCAGCCTCCGTTCGAATTTCCGATAGGAGGCATTGTTGAGTTCGCCGCCGGATGACGCCAGTGCCTCCTTGATCTTGCCGCGCATGGCCTGATTCCCCGTGATCGCAACCGGGAAATAGAGATCCGCTTGTCCTTTTTCTTCAAGCCGTGCCTTGACTTCCGGCTCTCCAACGCTGATGTCATGTCCATGCTGGGCAATTTCATCAACCAATGAGGAGACGGTCATGGTTTTCCGTTTCACGCGGTCTCGCTCGTCCGTGAGCTGCTGTTCCGCTTTGGCATGGAGGTCTTCCCCGGTGAGAAGCCGCTCATGTAAGGCGCTCTCGCGTCTTTGAATTTTGGCGAGCGACTGTTCCTTTTCGCGCAAACGGCTCTGCGCCGCCTCTCGATCAGCGCCGGCTGTTCCTTCTGAGCCTCCAGAATTCTTTGGTTTCTCCAGGTCCTTGGCGAATGCCGCATAATCTTCCTGCAGCTTCTTATATTCCTGGCTCAACGGCCTGCCCTTGATCCGGTTGGCCAGTTCGTCCATGCGTTCGGTCGCGAGACTGGTGGTGAGTTTCACGGCGAACCGGAGCGTCTCGCCCACCAGCGTCCTGCTTCGCTCAACGCTTTCCACTCGCAAGCCGGCGCCGGCGATCGCCTGAATCTCTTCGATCGTGAGCCGCGAATGTTTCGCCTTCGTGGCTTCCGTGACAAATGTGACTGCTTCTTTTATCGCAGACTGTTTCGCGAGCTGCAGCACCATGGCTTCAGCGAACAGAGGCGTTTCGCCGTCATCCATCATGTACGAGGCCTGCGCTTCGATCAATTTCGTTTCGGCGGACACAGGAACGCCGTACAGAACACAGGCCAACAGAATAAAGAATAAAAACATGATTGAATCTTACCATTCTGACCACGTCAGTCCTACCCCGGCATTTGCCATTGGTCGTCCGTGACCGCGCCTCCGAGGTGACTCACGAGCTTGGGCTCGGAAGCCGCATTGTCCACGAGGATCGTTCGTGGCAGTCCACCGCGGCGGCGAATCTTCTCCAAAACGATGAAGGGCGTTTGCGTCTTGGGAGCGGATTTACCGGGCCGCCCGGGCCAAACGAGGCAAGACGATCCATAGACCAATGAAGATGGCGGCCAGCACGACGGTGATGGCGAGACTTATGCCCAGGCTTCCAAGGATCATTTTGGAGATCAGATGAAAGTCGAGGCAAATGCCCAGCATCAATGGGAACATGCTGAACAACAACAGCCGCGACGAGATCTCAATGAATCTCCGGCTGATGCAATTCTGATGCACCTGACGATGGTAGGCGGCAGGGGTCATGACGAGGGCAATGGCCACGGCCACCAGACTGATCGCGAAAAGATGGATCATGCGATCGGCGGAAGGCAGCTCCCAAAATGTTGCGTTGAACACCGCGATCAGTTGGAAGCCAAAGAGAGCCTGGATGCCGGGCAGTACCATCCGGCACTCTTCCAACAGATGCGAGGCCACCTCCGCCAGCGGTTCTTGCTCCACCAAGCTCGGTCTGCCTTGCCACATACGCGCAATCATGGTTCCACCCTGGGCCGTCCCAAGCCATAGCGGTTACCGCTGCAATCGGCGTAGTCCGCTTCCCTCTCATTGTGCGCCGCCAATGGCCGCAGACATAACCAGGAATATCCCCAGCCGTCCCCGCTTGATTTTAAGACTCGCTGAAGGCGACGGGGGCAAGCGTAAAATCAACCCGCGGCGACTGGATAACCGTCTTGCCGGAACGACCCTGTGTGTGGAACAGAGAGTATGCCGTGATGACCGGCCCGTTCATCGAAGGAACCGATGACGATTGCCATACCTACCGGCGGGGAATTCCTATGTGGAAATTTGCGCTTAGACTTTGGACTCTTCGGACACCCGGCCTATCGCCGGCAGATGTACGATATATAACCGTGCCATCCTGAGCCTGTCGGGTGCGGAAGTGACATATCGAAACGGCGGATGTTGCTGAGGTCGAGAGACAGTTCAGTGCCCTAAACCAGGAGTTGGCGCTTGCTTCTTTTGGCTTCGGTGGAGATCAGCCTCAATTTCGGCCGCCCTCGCGGCTGCTTGGTGGTGACCTTTCTGCGCCGCGAGCCTATAGAATTTGAGAGCCTTATTGAGATCCCTCAGACCGCCCAGGCGGCCCGATTCAAGAGCTTCCCCCATGCGGTATGCCGCGTCGGGATCTCCGCCGGCGGCTTTCTCCGAGTCGGCCGCATATTCTTGGGCGGCTTTGGGATTCAGCGGTTGTGCCCCCTGTGCCTTCACATCACCGTGACTGCCGGCCACTAAAACGGATAGAGTCACAAGCATGACGCTCCCAACGTTCGTCATGGCAGCCTCCATCGCTCGTCTCCAAAATTTGAACATACATTATTACATTTGTTCAAGTCCGGCGAAGTTTGATGAACAAATGGGAGATCTATGGGAACTCCAGGGCTGGTTGACATGAGGCGGGGCAATTGGTCCGGGAAAAGGTAAGTCACGCCATGTCGCCTCCATGAAATGGGAGCGGAAACAGGATGTTGCAGCCGTCAACGGGGGACTAATCCATATCAAATCCGGTGCATTTCTGCGGTAAAGACGCCAGGTCAAATCTCTCCAATGCGTGGACCACGCCGGCGTTGTCTCTCACTGTCAAAGTATAGACCGAATCCTTGGTGCGAACGGTGCTCAAAGGTATGTTCTTGATCATCCATATGGTGACGCCCGAGCGCTCCTCTTTTTCTTGAAGTGCTTGCTTGCTTTTGGCATCCAAGTATTCGCCTTGTGAAATGTTGATCACACCATTCTGACATTGAATATGCATTGGTTTTTGAACCGGCCATTTCTGCGGCCTGATAATTGTGTTGTCGGGAAGTTCGATGTTCAGTTCCCAGTTTGCGAGCGGTGTGGCGGAGCGGTCGTTCGCAATATGCGCGAAGACCAGGATTCCTATTGTGGTTGCCATATCCTCTGCGGGCGTTCGGGACGCTGAGTGACGCTGCCAAGGAAATACTGTCACTTTATCGATCTTCCCAACTATTTGTGGTTGCGCTTTCAGCTCATTGCGGACTTGTTCGGTCTTTCTCCTTAATTGTTCGGCCAGTACAAAAGATTTCTTGGCGGCATCTTTTACGAGATGTTCTTGTTTCTGGGTCTCCTTCTTCGCGTCCTCAAGCATGCTTTGCAGTTGTCCGATCTTCGCTTGGTCTTCTCCTTTTTCTTTCGCTTCAAGATAGGTAAGCACGGCTCCTGAAATAATGAAGCCTGCAAATCCAATAGAAATATATATTCTCCATTGAGGATAGCTCTGCATTAACAGTGGGTATCCGGTGCAGATGAGAATTGTGGCTAGATAGAATGAAAGTTCACCGACCATTTCGCCTTCTCATCGCGATAGGCTTGGATGTGCCCCGCTGGCGGTAGGAACTGCACGCTGCTGCCCTACATATCTGGACGGGTCATTTCAAGGATCCCTCAGTGAATGAAACAGGCCTGATGGAAACGCAGCCCGGCCTTCATTCCAGCTTCAAAGATCTCAACATCCGGTGGAGTAAAGGGGAG
Source organism: Nitrospira sp. Nam80 (assembly GCF_965152575.1). Lineage (NCBI taxonomy): Bacteria > Pseudomonadati > Nitrospirota > Nitrospiria > Nitrospirales > Nitrospiraceae > Nitrospira > Nitrospira sp. Nam80. The sequence goes on along the minus strand of NZ_OZ224216.1, from coordinate 4,449,011 downwards.
TCGCTCGGCAAATTATTACCGGTCTGTTTCGTTTGATCAATGGATACGGCTCTTAGTTGTATTCTTCGTCAAGCCGCCTATAATTCAAAGATGAGACTTAGAAACTACGGTGGAGCACGTATAGCTTCGCCGGCGCGTCACGCAGTATGCAGACTCTCTTTATTCGAATGGGGACTGGATGAAGAGGAGGGCCGAACGATGCAGATGCTCACGATAGTCTGTGGCCCGCGAATTGAAGAGCAGGTTCGCATGTTGTTGAACACCCTTGCTGTTACAGGATACACCGTCATTTCTGACGTCGGAGGTAGCGGCCAAACCGGGATGGTTTTTGGGAAAGGCCTATGGGCAGATCGCAGCAAGTTATATCTCATCGCCTTGGACGACGAGCACATGGCTTCATTAGTGAACGCGGTGAAGGAGCTGCATGACAGGCAGGTTCAAGAGCACCGGGAATTCGTGTTAAAAGCTTTTCTCCAACCCTGCGAAGTGATTGTGTAACGGCTGAAACGCGACCCTGCGATGACGCGCACGAGGATAATGGCATCCGGCGCGCCAACTTCTCTGCATGTGGCCGTCCCAGACATTATCGGGTCGCCGGAGATAAGCGGAGTATTCTTCCATTGCTGCTGTCCGTCAGGAGGTAGAGCAAGCCGTCGGGCCCCTGCTGCACGTCGCGGATGCGTTCGCGTAGATCACCAAGGTAGCGCTCCTCATGGACCACCTTGTTGTCACGGAGCGTCAGACGCACGAGCAGCCCAGGATTGAGCGAACCAATGAATATATCGCCCTTCCAATCAGGGAATGCCTCCCCTGTATAGAACACCATACCGGAAGGCGCGATCACCGGATCCCAATAATACACGGGCTGCTCCATACCCGGCTTCATCGTCCCTTCTCCGATGCTTGCGCCACCATAGTCCACGCCGTAGGTGATGACCGGCCAACCGTAATTCTTTGCCGCCTCAGGATAATTCAGTTCATCGCCTCCTTGGGCGCCATGTTCCACGGTCCAGAGTTGTCTGGTGCCTGGATGAATCGCCGCCGCCTGAACGTTGCGATGGCCGTATGACCATATTTCCGGCCGTGCATTCGTTTGACCCACGAAGGGATTATCACTGGGAACCGCCCCATCCGGATTAATATGGATGATCTTCCCCAGACCGGAGGACAGGTCTTGTGCCTTATCGCGATCGCCACGGTCGCCCTGAGTAATGAAGAGGGTATGGTCGCGCGCAAACACGAGACGAGAGCCGAAATGATTGGGGCCGTTTACCTTGGGCTGCTGCCGATAAAGAATCTCCACCTGATCAAGCCGGCCGTCCTCAACGAGCCGACCTCGCGCTACCGCCGTCCCGGCCGTATCGTTTTCCCCGGGCTCGGCATACGAGAGATAGACGAACCGATTGTCCGCAAAACGTGGGTCGAGCTTTACATCGAGGAGTCCTCCTTGGCGGCCGGCAAACACGGGCGGTACGCCTGCGAGCGGCTCGGATAATGCTCCCCGTGCTCCCACTATACGTAATCGGCCGGGCCGTTCAGTAACAAGGAGCCGACCATCAGGCAGGAACGCGAGCGCCCACGGGTGTTCCAGACCGACAGCCACAGTTTCAACGCGGAACATTCCCTCGCGCGGGGCCGGTGTAGGCGATCGCGGCGTTTGGGCCATAGCGGTTTCAAAGCCCGAACCAGCGACGATGAAGTTAATGACAAATGCAAACCGCAAGATCGCGCGTGACATAGATCAGCCCTCACAGGGGTGGCGAGTACATACGCGCACTGTAACGAGCACAGCGGCCTTCTCAGGGAAAGCAGAGATGAGAAGAGAGTATATACAGGCTCAAGGTGTAATCCGCGAAAAATTTAACACCATCAAAGCCTAAATAGGCCCAGATACATGTGAGCTGGAAACCGGTTACCCTGTGTTCCGCCCAGGATCAGAATGTGCGAGATCTTGGCTCTGTCGCCACGGTCATTCGTTTTATGCAGGGCCTCGGAACGGCTGTGCCCGTGCTCTCTGGCCGTATGGCTGTCGGCGTGGTGTTCGGGTGCCTATTGTGGGCGATGGCCACGTCATCTCCGACCCAAGGCTTGCCGCAACACATGGTGACCTACATGACTGGGCCGGGCCAGACCGAATGCCCCAACAACTGGACCGAGGCGGCCTACGCGCAAGGGCGGTTGATCCTCGGCACGACTGCCGGCTCGAAAGTCCAGATTCTGGCAGGCACCCCCGCAACAGATGCGCAGCCGCCCCAGCACGTCCACGCGTTCACGGTCACTGGAACGATCGCCAGCGCGTCGAACTCGTCATTGCCCACCTCGGGCGTACACATTCCAAGGGCCGCGGGCGGCGAGGTCACGAGCAGCGGCACCAGTCAAGAAGCGTCCCTCCCGCTGCCCTTCATCCAGTTCCTGGTGTGCGAGCAAATGGCAGCGGTCCCTATGTGGTCATGCAGGCCTGCACCTACACGGCGGGTCAGTCGGAATCCCTCGGCAAGCGATAGATCGGGACAATCCTTTCAAGCTCGGGTAGGGGAGGCGCGTGATGGCCACGCAAGCGACGCAGATCCAGTACAACTACAACATGATCGAGGACTATGCGCTGACGGTTTGGCCGCCGGTGGCTCAAAATGTCCAGTACTCGTTCCTGACGTTGCAAAATGGGGCCAGCGGGACACCCGTGAGCGAAGTGCTGACGGTCACCGATCAGAACGAACTCCTGCATTTCTTTCGCGACCCGAGCGTCATTCCGGCTGGGGGCAGGAGCAGCGTCTGGTCGACGGCGCGCCGGATCAGCCCATCACCAAGCTGATCGGGTTCTATCAGGGCGACGCGCTGTTCGTGTTCGCGCACTACGCGGCTTCCGGCGGCGCCACCAGGTTATCGGCATGCAGAAGACCCCTAACAGCGGGTGGGCCGCGATGCCGATGACACCGGATTTGACCAATGCCCTTGGCGCGATGCTCGAGACCGCCATGTTCACCGACGCCGCCGGCAACGTGATCGTCTACGGTGTCTCGCAGCAGTTCAACCAGCCCACCTTCGTGATGCTGGCGGCACAGGGGGCGCAGCCATGGGACCTAGTGTTCGAGGGGGTGGCTGCAAGCGGCGCCACCTATCGCCTGCTGCCGGGGCAAAGCGGCGAGCAGCTCACCGTGATGACGCTGCAAGGGGTGACCGCGACCTTTCAGGGCAGGTCGATCGCCGACGGCATGTTCCAGTGGGGTTCACAGCCCGCTATCAGCCATGACCTCGGACAGGGGGACATCGCGGCGCAGGAGGTGTTCGCTATGCCCTCTACGAGCAACGATCCGGGCTTTTTGGCTGCTGAGCAGCACCGGCACGCTCTATCGGGTCGAGGAGTACCTCGCCGACCAACCGACTGTCACTCCGATGACCGGCGGCGCGAATCAGCCTGCCGGCGCCCAGCAGGTTGCCATCGGGCTCGACAGCGAGAACCGCTGGATGGTGTTCGTCATCGAGACTACGAGCACCAGGCTTTGGCTGCTCCGCCAATCGCAGGCTTCGACGGGGACCCGAGGGGTCACGTTCAACGACTGGGTCGCGCTCGGCAATGAGCTTGCGTCAATTGCCTGCCCGCCGATCATGACCGCGGGGCCGGAGCTGTTCTTTTACAATCTTCAAGCGCAGGTCTGCCAGATGGCGCAAGGCATCACCGGCGGCGACAGCACCTGGTTCACCACCCAAATGGCCGTGCCGGCCGCCGCGAACGCCAATCCGACTCAGACGACGACGTACACGCAGGAGCTGATTCTCCAGAATGATCAGGGGCTGCCCGTGCCGAGCTCGCCTGTGACCCTTTATGCGGACCGCAAGGCAGTGATCGTCGCGAACGGTCTCTCGTACCATATCGGGCCGAACGAGCCGGTGTTGGTGGAGAGCGACGCGAGGGGGGCGGTGACGGTTGCAACGGCAGCCACGGCGCTGAGTGCGCCGTCCTTGGGCGCCGCGCTCTGGTTCCGGGCGGATGTGCGCGTTCACCAGCGGCTGGCAGGACAGGATGCAACCTTTCCGATGACCGGCGCCTCGCTCCAAGCCGCGGGCCTGCTGCCGGCGGCAATGTCGCCGAGCGATGCGACCCAGGTTGCGCAGACGATCACCACGCTCGGCGCCGCGGCCGCCAACCTTGCGCCGTCGGCGAGCCGCGCCACGCGCGCCGCTCTGCCGGATGCCTGCTTCGAGCTCGACTTTACCCAGCCGGGTCGTCTGGTCTGGCGTGAGCTCGACCCGCAGCTTTTCGGGAGAACCGCAGCGGGGAGCGCGGTCGGCGGTTGGATCAGCGACATTGTCGGGGACGTCATCCACTTCTTCAAGCAGACGGTCGATGAGGTGAAGACGATCGCCGTCAGCATCGTCAACGGCGTGGCCAATCTCGCCATCAATGGCATTGCCTATGCGTTGAACAGGATCAATGAGATCGTCGATGGCATCGAGTTGGTCCTCAAGAAGATCGCCACGCTTTTCAAGGAGGTGATCGAGATTATCAAGGTGATCATCGCGTGGCTCCGTATGCTGTTCGAATGGGACGACATCCTGCGCACCCATACGGTCATCAAATACTACGTCAACTCGGTATTCACCAATTTGAAGAACAGTGACCAGCAGGCGGTGAACTTGATCCAGAGCGAATTCAGCGCGCTGCAAAGCAAGATCACGAAGGGCGTGAACCAGATCGCTACGGTGTTCGGTAACCAGTCGTTCAACGGCTTCATCAGCCGGCAGCCGGGCGGCTCGTCGTCGAGCCTCGCGGCCCAGAGCTATCGCACGACGTTCAACGACCATGCGGTGCGCTGCAACTATGCCCTTGCCAAGGCCCAGCAGCATTTCGCCGGCGCGACCGGTCTCCCGACCACTCTTGCGGCTGCGGTCGACTCCGGCCCCTTTGCCAACCTGATCAACATGATCCAGCAGCAAGTCTCCAGCCTCCAGGCCAGCACGGCCAAGCTGCAAGCCCTGCTGCAAATCCAGATCAGCGATCCGACCAAGCTGTTCGACCTGGCCGCCGCCGGGTTCCTCGAAGCTGCGGCCGAGGTCATCACCTTCATTCTCGACGTGATCGAGGATATCGCCGTCGGGCTCATTAACCTGATCGGCGGAGCGATCACCGCGCTCCAGGACTCGCTGAACGCCGACATTGACATCCCGATTATCTCGTGGCTCTACAAGTACGTAATCACGGGCACGATCGTGGATCCGGGGGACGATCTGACGATTCTCGATCTGCTCTGCCTAATCCTCGCCATCCCTGCCACCATCCTCTACAAGGTTCTGTTCGGCGGGGCGAGCGCGTCACCGCCGTTCACCTCCGCGCAGGTTAGTGCGATCACGAGCAGCCCCATCCCTTGGCCGAGTCTGTCGTCCATCCGCACCCAAGCGGCGCCGGGCACGATGACGCCGACCCAGGAAATATTGCTCGCTCTCGGCGGCATCACGTACTTTCTCTATGCGTTCTGCGACATGGGGATTGATGCTTATGCCGCCGCGGAAGAAGGAGGACAGGACCCGTTCGCGACGTTCCTGTCCTGGACAGGCATCGTCCTCGGCGTGGTAATTCTCGGGCTCACCGTACCCTACACGGTCCTGTCAAAGTCCGAGGCCGACTGGTCCGAGGCCGACAAGGCGACGCTCACCTACTGGGCATTCGGCTTCGGGCCCATTCTCCTCAACATCGCGTTCACGACCTTATCGAGCGTGAAAGCGGAGTCGAGATTCCTTCCGATCGTGGGGCCGATCGCCCTCACCATCTTCGGCGCCATGGTCCTCGGCATCGGCGTCTGGGCCACGGTCGAGCAGGCCCTGGATTCGAGCTACGAGAACGGGTGGACCGAGGCCGGGAATATCATCGCCCCGATCCCGACGAGCTGTGCCTGGCTCCTCCCCCTGACGGACGCGACCGATGGCATCTCGGCCGGGTTTCTCGTCGGGATTGCGGCGGTGTGTGACTTCGGGGCCCTGGTGACGACGGTGGCTGGAGACGCGACCTCGGCATGATCGGTCGTCTCGGCCGGGTTGTCACCGAAAAGAAGCACGTGGAAAACTGAAAGATCGGCTTCACGAAGTGAAGAACCACAGATGCGGAATTGAGAACTTTCAGGGCGGCATGTATGCCGGGTTCCGATCCTCGCAGCGCTCCGTCATCAAGGACCAGCGGGGTTAGAATGCCATGCCGGCTCGTTCTTCCATGTCCCGGATGAACTCCTCATACTGTTTCACTTCCTCGGCGCCTTTGGCCCTGACGTGTCGATCACGGGCATGAAACTCATGAGGCGTCACCTTATAGCAAAAATCCCACAAGGCATCGGCACTGTGAGGATCAATCCCGCCCACGCGTGCCTCCAACATGACCATGAAGGTGTTAACCCCTTCATAAGTCGCACGACGGTCGCCTGCGCGGTGCTTCTCACGTATCTCACTCATTTGGTTGAGATAGGGATCAAAGTCACCCGGAATGATTCCTTTCTCAGCCAATATCTGGTAGGTCACGACTTGTCCCAGCAGCTCTTCCGACCACGCAGCAGATTTTTGACTCTCAGTGTTGCCCCAGAATGCCGGTACCGTGGTGCCGAGATGATCTGGAGCCGCGTGAACAATACTAAAGCCTAGTAGGCTGGAAGCCGCGATCGTACCGAACATCGCCCAGATTGTGCTGTTATCTTTCATGTCTACTTTCCTTTCTCCCGCTTTCTTCATGAGCAGGATGTTGAAAAAGTCCTCCAGCTTTGTTCTTGGAAGACACCGGGCGCTCACCGTCCCGGGCCCGTGCGCCAATGTGACGCTCCTTCTTCCGCCGTCTCGTGCACTCCATTATTCCTCGTGCCGTGGACCTAGTTGCGGCCTTGCTCGAAGCCATTGTGAACATCCTGCTGGTGGTAGTGTCTCGTCATCCGGGACATTCATTCAGCGACTTCCTAGTGATGCACAAAGATTTTTTAGAAACCTGTTAGGGAACAATAAGCTGGTTCTCGGCGATCCGGAATAGCCTAAGTCCGCACTGTATTTCGTTCTGTACAACGCAAACGTTATGCCATTGGCGTTGTGACGAATGCGGATGAATAAGAAGAGTTTTGGAGCGCGATGCTGGGGCAAGGATAGGGGGGCGTGACCGCGAACGGTGCACCGGCGTGAAAACGAACGGACGGCATCCGGCGGAACAGCTGCGAACGCGCGGGGTGTCCCGGCGGTTATATGGGAGGTTTAAGCTTGAGGATGAGGCGAAGCATGACGGGAGTAGCTTGAGATTGACTCGGATCCAGAAAGTTTCCAGTAGATGGACTATAAGTTCGGCTAAGAAAAGAAATATGTGCGGTGGCGGAGCGACCAACGTCTAGGCTCGCTGATTTGTGCTTGCTGTGAACGTCGGGGTTGACGGTAACTCGCCTGGGCAGCGCTATCACAATGCGTCGCATAGGGGAGAACAGGTCAGAGACCTATCCCAAGTTTTCCTGTCTGTTTCACAAAGCCACAAATCGCTTCGTGGAGTTCTTCGACAGCCGCTTCTTTGGTGAGCAAAACCGAAGCACCGGCCCTTCGCATCGCCTCTTGATTTTCAATTGTTGCATTGACGCTGAGCCCAATGACCACGACGTCCGGCTGCCTCCCCTTTATGACTGCCGTGGCCTCGATCCCGCCCATCATGGGCATATTGACATCCATGACGACGGCCGATGGTTGGTGCTGCTCCGTCATCTCGACGGCCTCGTGGCCGTTGGAAGCCTCTCCTATGATTTCAATATCCGTGAACCTCTCCAGCACAGAGCGTAGACCTTGACGGACCATGGCGTGATCATCGGCAATGATAATTCGAAATCGACCAGTGGAGGGCGAGCCTTGGTCCTGTGCGCGGATCAAATCTCTTCGCATGCCTGCCCCGCAGGCTACATTCTTTTGAAGAGAAGGCAGCAGCGGAAGAATCAGGGTTGCTCTGGTGCCCTCACCTGGAGCGGAATGCAATTCGAAACGACCTCCTAACGCAGCCATGCGTTCTCTGATACTGAAGAGTCCGAATTGAGATGATATCGGAGCGCTCTTTCGCGTCGTGACCGCGAGAGGATCGAAGCCGATGCCCTGATCTTCCACCCGTATGCGAAGAGCGCCTCCGTGCTCTTCAATGATAACAATCGCGTGTTTCGAGACGGCGTGCTTTGCAGAATTTATGAGCAATTCCCGGACTGATTGAAACAGCAGGACAGCCTGGTCTTCAGCAAGTCGTAAATCTTCCGCGCATTGGACTCTCACAGTTACTGCCAATTGGTAACGGTACATCTGCTCGCCAAGCCAGCGCAAGGCCGCTGGAAGTCCGAATTCGTGCAGGACCGGCGGGCTCAATTCCGCAACCAGGTTGCGGGTGTAAGCCAAAGATTGGCTGATCACGTCTTCCGCCTCGCGAATACTCTCAAGTGAACTCGATACCGGCCCTCGTTTTGCCTGTGCTAATTTCAAGCGAACCAGGACCAGCATTTGCGCCAAATGATCATGCAGTTCACCTGCAAGGCGTTTACGCTCACGCTGCTCCGTGAGGTTCAACTCGGTCGTCAGGGCCCGAAGCTGGTTCCGTGATGCCATCAGTTCATGGGTTCGTTCCGCTACTTGCCGCTCAAGCTCTTCGCTGAACTCCTCCAATCGGCGCTGAGAGACTTTGCGTTCGGTAATGTCGTAGTTGATTCCCACCATGCGCATAGGTCGGCCGGCAGGATCGCCCACCGTCATCCCGTGACCGGCGATCCAGCGCACCGTGCCGTCGTCCCGTATAATTCTGAATTCGTCAACGAAATGCCCCGTCAGTTCACTATGTGCTGCGGCTTGTTGGATGCGGTTTCGGTCCTCGGGATAAATGAGCGCGTAGAACTCTTCGATATTCCGAGGGGGCCGATCGGTTCCATACAGCTCCTGCTGCCGGGCGTCCCAGACAACAACGCCCGTTTCGAGATCGATATCCCACGCGCCCATGTTGGCTCCGGCCATCGCGAGACGTAGCCGTTCTTCGCTCCGCTGAAGCTGCGCCTGCACGAGGCGCTGTTGTTCAAGTAAGTCCCGCACCTGGTATTGTCGCCGCCGGGACCGCAGCGCCACTTCGACGGAACGCACCAAGGTGGCCTCGCCGAGGGGCCGTTCGAGTACGGTCAGGCTGCCCGCGGCCTGCGCTACCAGATTGAGCAGCCGAGCTAGCCTCGACTCTCCCCCACGCGTGAGCACAATGACCGGCAATTCGCCCCACGGCGGCTGGCCGGCAAGCTCTTCGAGCACAGCCGGGATCCGTGGTAATTCGAGCGCTTCCTCCGTGATCAGGAATGCGCCCGCGCCCGCCTTTATATGATTGCAAACTTCGCTCGCTGCCTCACAGATGGTCGCAACAAACCCATGGCCATGCAGCAGCCTCGCCATCGCAGTCGCATCCTGCCCGATCGGAGCAAGAATAAGGATGCGTTCTTCAAGCAGTTGTGCCATCGGCTGGCTGCTCCAACGTCTGGTCCGCGGTGCCCTCGAAGCGAGGCATCCCGGTGAGAATCCCGCGAAATTGTGCCAGAGGCCGACCGATGCGTAACCCATGCCCGGTTCGCAGCTGGAATTCACGGATCATGCGTTCATGATGGCCACTACGTTTTTTCATCACTGATACGGCTTGCTTCACCGCCCCGGCGGATTCGAAGAACCTGAGATTGATCACCGTATCGGCCAAATAGCTGAGATCAATGGGAGCTTCGGCAGTGCCTAAGAACCCATGCTGAGCCACGATGAAAATAGTCACGACCCCTTGTTGGTTGAGAAAAGCGGATAACTCGTGGAGCTGGTTATTAAGGTATTTCTCGCCCGGCATCGCATTCATGTAGCCATTGAGGCTATCGATGATGATCAGCTTACACCCATCCGCCACGCCGCGGAGAACGCGCGCGCCAAATTCCCCAGGAGAAATTTCAGCTGGGTCTACTTGCTCCACGGAAATAAGGCCGCTATGGACCTGCTTCGTAAAATTAATCCCCAGTGCGTCTGCTCGAGCCAGGACAATGCCGCGAATTTCATCGAACGAGAACATTAAACTGCGTTGTCCAGCTTGCGACATCTGTGCGGCGTATTGCATTGCCAGCGTGGATTTTCCTGTGCCGGCCGGCCCAATGATCAGAGTGGTGGTTCCTCGGTCCAGGCCTCCGCCAAGAAGATCATCAAGTTCACGGTACCCACTTGAAATGCTCTCACGCCGGAATTCCCCCCGATAATCGGCCGCGACGATGCGCGGAAAGACTCTCAGGCCGCCGGTTTCAATAACGTAGTCGTGATATCCTTCGCGAAATCGCACGCCGCGCAGTTTCAGCAGCCGCAGCCGCCGGCGTGACCGGCCATAGATCGGCGAGAGCTGCTCGAGTTCAACCACTCCATGCGCCAAGCTCAGCACATGAGGGTCCGTTCCAGAGACGTTATGGCCCATTTTGTCATCGAGCAAGAGGACGGTGCTGTGATACTTAGCGAACTCCTGCTTCATCGACAGTAGCTGACGGCGATACCGTAAGGGTGTTTCGGCCATAAGCCTGAATTCCGACAAGGAGTCAAATACGACCCGTGTCGGCTGCGTGGTACGGACTTGATCAAGCAATATACCGCTTATCTTGGCTAATTCGATTTCGGAGGGATGAAAGACTGTGGTCTGGGCTTCCGGACGCACAAGTGGCTCAATGGCTGATAATTCCAGTAAGGCAATGCCATCAAGTGACCATCCGTGCGAACGGGCAACTTTGAGCAACTCTTCTTTCGTTTCGGAAAGCGTAATGTAAAGGGTCTTTTCGCCGCGCCGCACCCCTTCGAGCAAGAATTGCATGGCCAATGTCGTCTTGCCTGAGCCGGGATCGCCCTGAATGAGGTAGAAGCAGGCGCTCGGCAATCCTCCGTCGAGGATACTGTCCAGTCCCTCAATGCCGGTCCAACAGCGTCCGTCTGTAGCGGACAGCGAATCTCCCTTGCCTTCCGTCATGGTCCATCCTTTCTCATCGACTTTTGCCAGGATAGGCCAGTATACCTCTGAGCAATAGGTCTGCTGCTAGGGCCAACCCTAGTCGTGTTATACGCACGCGCCCAATGCTTTACCGTCACCGCCGGCCCTTGATCGAGCACCGGAGAATCTGGCAAACTCCTTCCCGCTTGGAGAACCTTCCGGTGATGTCGAAGGAACATGCAGAGAAGAGGCCGGCAACACTCGGCGACATACTGTATGCCAAGCCCAAGGCTCCAGTGCCGGAGCAAGACTGGGCAACGCTCGTTCACTCGATTGCCGCAGGCGATCAACTCGCTCTGCATGCGCTCTACGAGATGGCTCATCGCATCGTCTTCACTTTGATCATGCGAATCACGGCCAACCGGGAAACCGCTGAAGAACTCACCATCGACGTCTTCCACGACATCTGGCGGCGTGCGTCGCGTTATGACGCCGCGAACGGCACAGTGCTCGGCTGGATCATGAATCAGGCACGCTCACGAGCCATCGATCGGTTGCGCTTTGAGAGCCGAAAGAAACGCAGTCCGGGCGGCGACATAGAGCCCCTTGTTGAGGTGGCCGCTGATCCACGTGACCAGCTCGAGCTGCGAGAGCAGGGCGAGTCGTTGCATGCCGCATTGGCAGTGCTCACGCCGGACGAGCGTCAGGCTATTGAGATGACATTTTTCTCCGGGCTGACGCATGCGGAAGCCGCAGCGCGGCTGAATCAGCCGCTCGGCACGATCAAGACGCGCATACGTTCAGGACTACACAAATTGCGGCAGAAGCTGACCACGGAAGCGGGGAATCATGAGTACGTCTGATCAGGGGCGCTGCCAGCAGGGCGACGTGGCGTGCGCCTTCGCCCTGCAGGTCCTCCCTGCGAGCGAATTGCCGGCAGCCGAAGCCCACATCGCCTCGTGCCCGGATTGCCGGCGCGAGGTGGAAAGTCTCCGCCTGGTAGTCAATCGGTTTGTTTGCTGGCCCACCGATGTGCTGAGGCCGACGACGTCGCTACAGACGCGTCTTGCGAGGCGTATCGCCGAAGAGACCGGCCTGCCGCTCGTGGCGCCACCCGCGCGGCAGCGGTCCGAGCCGGTATGGGAACAGGTTGCACCCGGAATCGAATGCAAGCTTCTCGCGACCGACACAGAACGGCACCGCGTCAGCATGCTCGTACGCCTCGCACCCGGCGGGGAGTACCCAGGCCATACGCATACGGGTGCTGAAGAGTTACATCTCCTCGACGGCGAGCTCTGGATCGACCAGCGCAAGCTCTTACCCGGCGACTACTACTATGGTGCTCCGGGCACGGGAGACGAGCGCGTCTGGAGCGCGACCGGCTGCACCTGCATACTCGTTACAAGCACCAAGGACACCCTTCGCTAAAGCGCCTTGGGCACATGGCGCGCCCAGATACAACGCCATCCATACGCGCTGGTCGCCCTCTGAGCAACCCCTCGAATACAATGATTTTGTCGCCAGTGAGACCGAGGATGCCGCCGGCGGCATAAAGCCTTCCCGTTTTTCTCACCTCGGAGCAATCCAAACGCTCTCGTTTGACGTTTAAGGAGGTAGACAACGTTCCCAATCCTTAGGACATTGGGACAACCCATGAAATCAACCGCGGCGAAATTGCTGCCCACCACCGGCAAACCCTCTCTCTCCGTCATTTAGACGTCTAGTCATGGCGCAGAGGCAAGCCAATGGGCGGAACTTCGGATCTGATTCTTGCGAAGGAGCGGACCTGGCGTGCGCCTTTGCCCTTGAGGTCCTGGCTGCGAGCGAATTGCCGGCAGCCGAGGCCCACATCGCCTCGTGCCCGGATTGCCGGCGCGAGGTGGAAAGTCTCCGCCTGGTGGTCAATCGGTTTGTCTGCTGGCCCACCGATGTGCTGAGGCCGACGACGTCGCTACAGACGCGTCTTGCGCGGCGTATCGCCGAAGAGACCGGCCTGCCGCTCGTGGCGCCACCCGCGCGGCAGCGGTCCGAGCCGGTATGGGAACAGGTTGCACCCGGAATCGAATGCAAGCTTCTCGAGACCGACACAGAACGATACCGCGTCAGCATGCTCGTACGCCTCCCACCCGGAGGGGAGTACCCAGGCCATACGCATACCGGTGCTGAAGAGTTACATCTCCTCGGCGGCGAGCTCTGGATCGACCAGCGCAAGCTCTTACCCGGCGACTACTACTATGGTGCTCCGGGCACGGGAGACGAGCGCGTCTGGAGCGCGACCGGCTGCACCTGCGTCCTCATCACCAGTACCACCGACCGCTTGCGTGATCTATGGTGAAGCTTTCCCACATCGCGCGTTTTGGCTTGCCGGGAATCAACCGCGTCCCTTTCGGCATGCATGTCTGTGACCCTTACACCAATCGCGAGGAGCTTGTGGCGGCATTGGTTCCGTACTTGGTCGCGGGGCTCCGCGGCGAGGAGCGCTGCCTCTGGGTTACTGCGCCGCCGTTGCCTGCGAGCGAAGCAGTTCACGCACTGCGCTCCGCATGGAGCGGAGTCGGCGACGCCATCCATGGGGCAGCGCTCCGACGTCCACTGGCACCGCGTCGCGCTGGTTCAACCACGTAGCGCTGGGCGCAAGGAGGAACTGACAAAGTGAGTGAACGAACTTTGCAAGCGTCTCGGATGGGATCGAGGACCAGTCTGCTGCTACTCGATGAGGACAGTGCGATGGTCGATGCTTTAGCACGCACACTCCGGGCGAGCGTCCCCCGTTTGAGTATCGATACGTGCGTCTCATCTAATGAGGCGCGACAGCGATTATTTACCTTCCCATACCACGCTATTATCTGTAGTCCAACTCTGACAGTTGCCGGTGGTAATTCCATACTGACAAGCAGCCGTCGAGTCGATCCACCCGTACCGTTCCTGCTCAGGCTTAAACCGGACGAGTTCGAATTCGCTGCTCAATGGCTCGATCTTGGGGTCTATGATTTCCTCTTCAGCCCATTCCAACTCGAGCAGATTCGCGAATCGATAGAGGACGCTCTTCTATTGTCAAAGTGGCGCGCATTAATTGCGCGTAAACAGCAAGCCTTGGCGCGTTTGCGCGAGCGACGAGACCAACATCAGTGTAATAGTGCTGAGACACCGCTGAGCTATCGGGTGGATGAGCTGCTCGCCCAGTCTATGCTCCGCGTTCAGGAATCGGCCGCTTCTTTGGAACAAACAGCGACCAGGATTGAGGTGAGCCTGAAAAGATTGCGACAAACCTGTAAAAGTAATGAACGTCGTGCGCAGCAGCGAGCGGTAAACAGACTCAGGACCAAGGTGAGCGATAAATGTGGTGACCTATTCGCATAACTGCAAGTCCCCTTAAAGGCCTGATTCATAAACGGCTCATCTTCGCGCCGCGCCAGCCGATTCCGTACCAAAGGGACGCCGCACAAAATGAAAGTCACCACTTGTCCGGGAAAATCCGCCATGCCCTCTCTTATTTCGGTTCGCTGAGTAATTGGCTCACTGCGTTGATCAGTTCTTCTCCATCAAGAGCATCTTGCACAATGGCGTTCGCACCAAGCAGTTTTGAGGAGATAAGCGCATCCTCATTTCCCTTCTTTGCCGAGATAGCCAAAATTTTAACGTGGGGATATTCCTCTCCGAGGGTCATAATCACTTCCAGGCCATCGCAATCCGGCATATCAATATCGGCTATCACTAATGCTGTTGGCGATTGGCGGTATTCCAGAGGCCTTCCAGGCCCTGCGAGGCTTCTCGAACATCATGGCCAGCCCGTTCGAGGAGTTCACGGTATAGGGCGCGAACCACGTCCTTGCTTTGAATGATGAGAATGGATGCCATGGAGGGCGCCCACTATATCAGGCAGGATCACGTCTGCGAAGGTAGCTTTAGATCATAGTCTTTTAGTCCTAATCTATTGAATCAGGTGCTGATACTGTTTGCCATTGCAGGACTTTAATAAATAATGCTGTAAACTGGATGGATAAGTGATGCTTTGTTGCCGAGAAGCTCTACGCTGGCTCATTCCAATCACGGCCTTCGCCTTTTCGCGACGCCTGTCGCCGTTATAGCCGCGCTGAAGCATCACCTGGAGATTGTTCCTGGCTTTGTACGTTTCTTCTCCATCATTAAACGTCGGCATCGACCATATCGATTCTTGGCATGTACTGTCTGGCATATCTTGCCCTATGCCGATTCCCAAATTGAATCAAGGCCGTGCGTTCGGAATCGATGAAGATCAAGCGACATGGGTTCGGCAAATTTTCGCCTGGTATGTGGACGGCAAATCTCCGCGGTGGATGGCCGGCCAATTGAATCGATCGGGCATCCCTGCCCCCGGCGTGACTTACCGGCGAAAGATCCGGCCGAGTTATTACGGCACGTGGTCGGCCACAGTTCTGCATGGTGATATCGGGCACGCGACAGGCATGCCGCACCAACCCGTTTACATCGGAAGGTTATTTGGAATCGGCGGGAATGGATCGTGAAGCCAGAAACCAAGCGGCGGGTGCCAAAGATGCGGCCGCAGTCGGAATGGATTGTGACTGAACAGCCCAGCTTGCGTATTGGGAAAGGATAGGGGATGGGCGCGGGAATCTATTCCCGTTCTCGTGGGAGAAATTCGGCTCGTCCCCGCAAATGGCTATCTTGAAGCGGAGATGGCGGGTCACTATGCAGGGCTGCTGAACTTGGGGGCGGGCGGAAAGCTAAATAATGTGGTTGCGGGGGAAGGATTTGAACCTTCGACCTTTGGGTTATGAGGGCAAATCATGGCGTGACTCACTCCTGGTCCCTTGTTCGCTCATGGCTATCGTTATTGGCACCATCCCGATCGATCACTTCCACGGAGGGACGGACATGTCCACAACAGACAGCTTCCGGGCCATACGTTTCTTTCGTAATGCTAGAATGGAGTTCTACCATTACTAGCTCAGGCGCGGCAATGGTGTTAATTAACATCATTGCGGTTGAAGAGGGCGGGGAGGGCTTGATGCCACTCTCGTAGAAGCTGGTAAAAGGAAAGCGTTCTGTCCAACAGATAAAGTTTACCTCCTACTTTAATCGAGTCATCAAAATACAGATCATAGTAGCTCCGGTCTATCGCCAGTATGGGACATTCGCATTCCTGAATAATCTTCATTAGTCTTTCTTGCCATTGCTTATTCTCTTCCATTAAGCCCCTAATATCGAATTCGCGTGTGAGAATAATTGGTCTTCCGTTATTCACATTCTCATGAGTCGCAAGTATGTAATAACCGATTTGATAATAGTTATCTGATGGCAGTGACCAGCCATATTTCATCAATAAGTTAATCGGATCAACACTGTTCAAGATCGAAAAAGGTTCACGTGCCATAGAGTTGGCCAGTTCGCCGGCTGTTTTGATAACCCTCAAATTAAGACCTGAAAAGTCGCCATGAAAAACCGGTGTGAGATTCTTTATGACGAGGGCTTTTTGTGTGTAATCAGTTAACTTGAAGTCCGAAGATACTTCACTCTCTGATACGCCGGCGGTTCTTGCAACTTCTCGGTAGATGGCTTGCGTAAACGGCGACAACTTTGCTGAATCTGACTGTTGGTCTGTGGCTCTGGCCTGTGGTGCCGCGTCTGGCGCCTTAAGTTTGAACGGTGCATCAAGAATAAAGGTCGCATCTTCCCGGTACGGCGGACCCGTATCCGGATCCAGTACCACTTCAAAGTTTCGATGCCGCATGTACCGGTCCGGAAAATTAGACGATCGGAAAGACACCTTCGTCTGATCCGCTAAGCCAGGGACTATGTAGAATGTCGCATCAGCTTTAAATAGGGAATCGTCAGAAGCAGGCGCCAGTTTGAGCCGGAAATCTTGATGACGGAGATAGTGCCCAGGGTAGTTTACGGACTCGAATGAGATCCCAGCGGAATCCGCTACGCCTGGAACGATGGTAAAGGAGGCATCATACTGATCCAGATCTTCTCTTATTTCCGAAAGTTCTATCAGAAAATGTCGATGGCGGACAAAATGATTAGGTAAGTTCGATGCGCGAAGAGATCGCGTACCAAGAGGCTGATTCATGGTATGCCGGATCGCCCCATCTGAGTCAGGCGATCGTTTTAATCGTTCATCGAAAATGCGCTCGGCATTCTGTTTGACAAAGCCGCGGAATTCCTTACTTGAGGATCTTGATTCTAGTACTTCAACAACGTCTTTTAGATTCAGTTTCATAAGTACATAGTATGTGTTTTTACTATCGTCCTTATATTGATCGGCAGCGGTAACTGGAAGTTTTCTGTCGGGCCGCCTCAACGTTTTGAGCGTAATATCTTTAAAGATAGGGGCGACGCTTTTGCCTTCTAGCGATGAAGTATAGTCCTTCAGGAGAAGCTCCACATAGGCCTCCATCTGCTGGATGATGTCATCACTTGCTCGGCTTTTAGTGACTTCCCACGCCAAAAGCTCATTTCTCACGCCGGTGATAGTACCGACCCCGTAAAATGCTCTCTCATTCTGTTTTGATGCAGCAGATGCGCCACGGCTGACCCAGTCAGGGGTGGGCGATATGGTCTTAGTCGGCGTTGCTTTAGGCTGAGTGGGTATCATTGGAACCCCAGTTGGTGTCTCAGTGGGCCCTCCGCCCGCACCGGTCGCATCCTTACGGAGCAGTCGTTCGAACGCGATCCAAATAAATCCACCGAACGACTTGACCTCAGCAACCTTGACGCGAGCACCAGGCCGTAGAATGCCAATACTTTCCTTATTGACCCATTCGGAGCCTTGAAATTCGATGTAGCCCTTCCTGATGTTCACATTTCTTGTCGCTTCAACAATATCGCCGGGTTTGGGTTCACCGGTAGGATCCCCCGAAATTTTGCGAAAGTATCGTTCAGTTGAAGAAGCATAGTACGCATAGCCGTAGTTTGGTGGTACGTCTCGTGTCCTCTCGTCTTTAGGCAGTATAAAGTGAAAATCACCAGCTGTATGGCCGGCAGCAAGAAACGGACCATATGATGGATGTTGCACAGGCTCTGTGGCTTTCATTTTGCTAACCAGATCCCTGGCAAACTGCGATCCACTTGTTGTCCGTTTCATATCTCCAAGCAGTCTGGTTAGCGCTATCCCGAAGGGCCCGCCGTCCACAGAATGATGGGCGACATCATTGGATGTCGACGCTAGCAGCATCCTGGAACGGCGCAAAGTTGTGTTGGGTGTCGTCGCCGGAGCGAGTTTCGAGGGAAGATTGGCGAAACTGGCATCAATGATAACCAGGATCTCCGACGCACGCATCTGGCTTAGACGTTCTGCCAATTCACTTCCACTGTATTCATAGATTGATGGATTGGAATCGCGCGCCTTGCCAAATAGAAAGTCCCCGGCCTCGTCAGTCGAGCTGTGGCCAGCAAGAAATAATAGCAGGCGATCATTGGGCCGCAATTTTTGGATGAGTTGTTCCAATGCTCCATCGATCTGCTCATGACTGGGTTCGTCGAGAAGAAATACCTGGAAACCAAGCTTAGCTAATTGATCGCCCACGTTTTTGAGTTCAGTGATGAGTCCTGGTAGGGACAATGAAACCTCGACAGAGTTGTTTCCGATCAGGAGCGCCACAGACCTCGACTGACGTGGGATTGTGCGTTGGGGCAGTGCCCATATTTGAATCATACCGTCGAATCCTGCCGCCACGAGTGTTTTCCCATCGTTTGAAAATGCGATACTGCTGATGGCGTCGCTGAAGGGTTTTAGTAAGCCTTCCGCGCCACCCCCATCCGCGGTCGTCCACAATCGGAGTTCATCATCAGTGCTTGCCGCCAGAAAGGTCCCGTCGGGGCTTAATGCGATATGTCGTGGTGATGTATCGGAAGATCCTCTCAACATCGCCATGGTTGCAAGGATTGTCCGTGATGTCATATCCCAAATATCGATCGCTCCGTCCTGATGAAGTGCAGCGAGCCGTAGTCCATCCGAGCTGTATGAGAGCTCTGTCAGTGGTGTGGTGTTCTTCGTCGGCAGCTGCGTTCTATTTCGACCCACGGGCTCATAGACTTCGACATTGCCGTCTGACGTGCCAAAGGCGACAGTTTGGCCATCAACTGCCATGGTTGCTGCAGTGATGTTGAGTCGCGGAAGAGGAAATGGTGCAAAACTATCTTTGCTGAGATCCCATTTCACAAATTCCATCCCCTCACCACTCGAATTTTTAAAAAAGGATAGGAGAGTCTCTTGATTGCCAAACTGTATACCGAGTCCTGAAGTGCCAACCCTGGATGATACATTCAGCTCTCGTGACCGGTATTCTCCAATCGGATCCCATAATGTGATGCGGCCATCCGGATGTTGCAGTGCGACTAGTTTCCCGTCCGGCCGCAAGGCAATGTGATCGACCTGTTTCCCCTGTTTGTGGGTGATTACCTCCGGACCTCGTGCTGTATCCCACAAGATCACATTGCCGTTCCCTTCAAGTGCGGCAAATGTCTTTCCATCCGCGCTCGGCGATACCAAGCGGACAGTGAATTCGCGGCTATCGGGCGGATCAATTGGGGGGAGTATCAGGCCGAGCACCACAATGCTGCTCACAACGGCCAGCATCAGGATATAGGAACGGAAGCCCAGCCACGGATGGCCCTGTCGGAACAGCGCGCGCAGGAAGACGCGTGGGACACCGGGCGTGAACCTCTCCGGGCGTTTGCCAGATAAGAATTGCAGAAAGACAAAGTCACCGAGCGGGCTTTTCTTCGGCGCCTCTGCAATGATCTCTTGCGCTTGAACTTTCGCCTTCTGTCGGCTGAACCATCGTGCGATAATTCCCCGTATCCCACGGGCCTGACGCGAACTGGACGAGCCGACTCCGACCCATAATCCAAAAGTCTGATTGGATTCTCCCACAGTGGAAAGGATCTTGGTTAGAAGGTTGGTGACCTTCTTCCATTGAGCGATTGGCAGTCGCTGAAGTAGGGCGATCCGAAGCCAATCAGGCATGAAAGCTTCACGAAACCAGATCAGTTGCGCGAGGCGCGTCAGGCTTTGTACAAAACGCTCGCCCTGGCCAAGGAGTCCTGTCCCGAGTCGCAGCGTCAAGCCCCAAACGATCTCGGGATACGCCGCGCACGCGGACAACCAGGTGAAGGTATCTGGCCCCAAATCACGTTCCAACCCATCACAGAGACGCCGGACTTCAGCGTCTGGCGGACCTTCTCTCTCAAGCCAGCGGTGTCGACGACGCTCGTATAACGGCTGTACCACGTCTTGTGCGGGCACGCGGCTTGGGGCGCTTTCACTTCCCTGCAGCAGCTCCGAGAACAGCACAAGGCCAGACGGTGATAGGGGCAGGATCCTAATCCCGGATTTTTCAATGAGCCATTCCGCGCGGCTCCATAGACCGAGCTCCTTTACAGTGAAGAGATAGCGCTCATGCCACCGTCCCAGATCTTCCAGCCAGGGATAAGGCCGGCCCGTAAAGCCGTCGAAAAGAAAGTCCGCATCGGCGAATATGAGAAGACGACGATGGGGATACCGCGCGTAGAGCTCATCGAGCGTAATGGCCTGCATCATCGTGGTAACGGCGGTCGCTGATTTTGATTTAATCTCGCCTGACGAATAAATCGGTTGTAAAAGGCGGGGATCTTGTGAGAACTCGAACTGTTCGAGTGACACGTCGCTTCCTCGGAGATCGGTCACGATATGACTGGCGAAGCAAGCCTCGTGGTCGTCACGCGTGTAGCTGTCAATCAAGGCAAGATAACCGGGCTCGAATCGGGAGCCATAAACTGCCGTGAACAGACCGGCCGCCCGGGCGGTGGCATAAGCGGTTCGTTCGACATCCAAGCTCGCTGACTCAGTGCTCGTCCGGCTTCGCAGAGCTTGG
Organism: Nitrospira sp. Nam80; assembly: GCF_965152575.1. Lineage (NCBI taxonomy): Bacteria > Pseudomonadati > Nitrospirota > Nitrospiria > Nitrospirales > Nitrospiraceae > Nitrospira > Nitrospira sp. Nam80. Next base: position 4,428,212 of record NZ_OZ224216.1, on the reverse strand, counting down.
GCTAATCGTCGTAACGGCAAAGCCGGAAAGAACGACTGTTGCCGCCTGGTAATGTGGACCTCGTGCAGCGACTGTGGCGTTTGGGTCGCAAGTCGCTGCAGCACCGGTTTTCGGAGCTTTCGGTAGATCATGCCCCCGATAGCTGGAACAAGTAACAGCGCAATTAGAGCCGCATTCCGCGTATTGATGCGTTGCCACCAACTGAGGGGAGGAATGATGTCGCGTACATCGAATCGGTTAAGTGCTTCGAAACGCTGGCGGGTTTGTTCAGATGGATCCTTCAGGACGATCGGCGGCTGAGGACGTGTAACTGCCCTGCTCAAATCCAAATCTTCAAGTGGAAACTCCGTTTGCCGACCAGTTCCATCAAGGTAGAGACGACGGCGACTCGTGGTGAATTCCTCCCCTATTGTCTGCTCAAGCTCCTTGTCTTGTCGTAGCTTGACAGATAGCGTCGCCGGCATCTCATTGGCACGGAACGTGAGCAAGAAACGGCCATCGTCCTCGGACTCCACGGGCCGACCGAGCATGCTAAGCTTGGCGTGGCCGACTGCCTGCCGTTCAAGGATGACTCGTCCGTGATATGTGCGTTCTCTAAGATCTTGCCAGAAGAACCATCCGACCACCGCAAGGGAGAATAATGCCAGAGTCAATGCGATCGCATGGCGTGCCGGAAATGACGATATGGGTGTGACTGCTTCCACACTGTCCGGCAAATTTGTCCCGAATCGCTTGTAGAGCCACTTTGTATAGATTTGTCCAAACCGGTCCTGCTCCTCAGCATTCGTACAGAAAATCGGACTAAACAACGTGATTAGTCGTAAGTGAGGGTCGGCACCACTTAGCGCATTCCGAAGATGGGTGACAATGCGTTGTGCGGCGAGATACTGCTGAATGGAAACTTTGAAGCCGGCGCCCGAGAGCGTCGCGCCGAGATCACTTATGTCATCGGCGCTGAGCATCGCTGTGTCCGTTTAGACCTTCTCGATATAGGTCTTCACGTAGTTGTCCAGATTCTCAAGATCCTCCTTCGTCTTTGCCAACGTGCTTAATGTGCGTTTCGTCACGTCGGGGCAATCTTTCAATGTTTGCTGTGGTTTCACCCCCCATGCTTGGAGGGCCTGTACCCAGTTGATCAGTTCAGCGGTTGAGGGCGGCTTACGGAGGTCGAGATCCCCTTGAATACTGAAAAAGAGAGTGAGGACCGAATCCAGCAGGGGCGTAATTCCCTCGGTCCCTGCCTGTTCTGGGACTCGTATTCGAACAATCTCGGCTAGACGATCTTTTGACGGGAAATCGATGTGAAAATAGACGCATCGACGGAGAAATGCATCGGGAAGATTTTTTTCAGAGTTACTCGTCAGAACCACGATAGGTCGAAGGGACCTGTCGGCAATCACTGGAGCATTACCGAGTTCCGGTATGCAGAACATCATGTTTTCAACCTCATTCAGCAAGTCATTGGGAAAATCTCTTGGTGCCTTGTCCACTTCATCAATGAGTACGACGCTACGCACCTTCTTGCCGGTATGGACAAATCCCGGCGGAAGAAGGGACTGTATGTCCATATCTTCTGGATCGCGGGAGAACAGCATGGCGCGACCGAGCGCGTTATACGTGATGTAGTCTAAGTTGGTATGGTTGGCCCCGGCTTTGACATTGGCGGCATGGAAGCGGCTCAAAGTATCAAATGTGTAAAAGAGGTCTCGCGCCGTGCTGGTGGACTTCGTATCGAACCGTAGGGGAGTGCCTAGCCCTAACTCCCACGCTACCCGATAGGCGAGCTGCGTTTTGCCTGTACCGGGTGCTCCGGTGACCAACAATGGCTGGCTGAGGAGGAGTGCGACGTTGACCGCATCGACGAGTGCCTGGTCCATGAGATAGCCCGCCGGGTCAAGATAATGCTCGCGATCAGGCGTGGGCACATCCACTGGACGCTGGGGTCGCTCTTTAGCTTTGCCGTCGATGAAGGGAAACTTCATCAGGCCTCCTTGAAGGGGGGATCTGTCCTCCGATCAGTTGGAGCATCTTTTCATACGCCTCTTCGAACCTAAGACTCCTGCGGTCCTCAAAGAATCGCTCGATGTTCATGAAGGCTTTGGGATGAACGTGACGACGCACCTCTTCTCGGTCAACCCAGCGTTCGACGTCATTCTGTGTGATCGGTAGGAGCGTCGGTAGCTCGATGAAACGAACCGTCTTCGAGTTCTCCCCATAGATATGTCGGCAATGATCGAGATCTGCCTTGAAGACGTTGTCTTCATCGATATGATACGACGATGAAAAGAGACCTGTCAGCTGCCGAACTATGGATTTGCCGGCCTGGCGGCTGCCATACTTCAGACAGATTAGAAAGCCTAAAAAGGTCCCTTCTAGGGTATCAGGCAATTCTGCCACGTACTCGCAAACTCGCTGCACGAACGTGCATTTCTCCTGCTCATACTCCGATGAATTGACAGTAAACACAATGATCAGTGCGCTGAGTCTCTTATTGCGCATATATCGGACCAGCATCCCATTGTCGTCGGTATAGTCCTTCAATTTTGGAGCCAGCCGTGAACGCAGATCCTTTGAAAATTCCTCGAGCGTTTGAGTGCCGGAAATGGATTCAGAGATCCGAAGGATTTCTCGAAAGGGTCCCATGTTGAATTTGGTCAACCACTCCAGCGCTGAACGTGATCTAACCCGCTCGATATAATGATAATGCCCGTCGAATTTGTGACCCTTGAGCGCGATGACGAGAGGTCTTCTTAGCCGGGCAGTGAGGTGAGTGGACACCTGATCAGTTAGCGTCTTATCTTGAGGGTCGCGATTGCAGAGGCAAGGGAGTTGTTCCGGCAGGAGCCCGGTAGGATCTCCTGCATACGAGCGGACAACAGAAGCTATCCACTGTGACACGTCATCTTTAACGCCGAGGCGCAGCTCATCGAGCGTATCAAATCGGCGAACGGTCAACCCTCCCCGCACATTATTGACCTCGGATAGAAAGTCGATCAGTTTCGCGTCTCGCTCTGAGATGTTGGCTTGCTTTTCGTATATAAAACACGGTTTGCGCAATGTCCGCGCTTCCTCGAACTCCTGGATGGTGTACTGACCGTATCCCTTCCAGAAGATACCGATATACAGGTCTGCCTTGTGAAGCTCGTTCGAGAACGTGTGTTGAGCGGTAGTAGGACGAGCTCCGGCGTCGTTTTCGTAAACGAAGGGTGATAGATATACTTCTTCGAGAGCTTGGCGGACTGCTTTACGTTCATCCGCCAATTCTTGCATGCGGGAGCTGAGAAATACACGAAGCCGCTTTGAGAGCATAGTAGCAAACCCAGGGCTTACGCGTTTACGAAGGGTATTCCAAGTGTAACTGCGGGTCAAGTCACATGATTGATTCCATTTACATTTATACCAGTATTCTCGCTTCTCGACAGACGGCTCTTCTCCCCTTCAGTCAGGAATCATCTGGGTTGTCCATTGGGGAGCGGACCCAATGGGCGCTCCTATCTCATCGATCCTCTGTCGGTTTTTACTACCTGTCCGTGGCTTGTCCGTGATTCGTTGATGCCTGTTCGGAAGCTCGGCCGGCTGCTTCGGTTCTAGTAAATCAGCTGGAAGCAAGGCAAGGCGATGTACAGATTTTGACGACCATGAAGAGATGGTTACGGACGATCATCCGCAAGGTAAGAGGAATTGAGATTCTCGTGAGCCGTGTAGGGATCGAGCCTGGGGCCAATTGATTAAGAGTCCTGCCGGATCCCTGCCTGACCTGACCTATTCCGAGGAATCAGAGACCAATAACAGCGACGAGTACTAGCCTATTGCCTTCCTAGATCGGCATAGGTCATGGTGCTTTGGTACCATCTTGGCACCGCCTTGCATGGAGCATATAAGCGCAGGTCAGCAGTATTGATGACTCAAAGCGGGTGATGATGTGCTGATTTTCATTGATGAGTCTGGCTCCTTTGTGGTTCCGACCCACGGGAAATGGTCTGTTTGCTGTGTGGCTGCTCTTGTGATTCCAGGCGCCAGTTATTCGCTGATTATTGATGAATTCGAAACACTGAAGAAAGAATGGGGTGTGATCGGCAAAGAAATCAAGGGAAGAGATTTGCACGAGAATGAAATCGTAAGCATGATCAGGCTATTGAACAAGTTCGACGTGATTCTTGAAGTTGTTGCCATTGATATGGGGCTACAGACTCGCTCAGGGATCTCAGCTCATAAATTAAGGCAGGCCGAAAGAATCATGGAAAATCTAACTCCGGCTCACAGACCGGAATTGATTAATTCGCTGAAAGAGTTACAGGCCCGTATCAGATCTTTGCCCGATCAATTGTACACGCAGGCAACGCTTATGACTTGTTTAGTAAGGAAGCTACTGCAGGATGTGACTTTATATTATGCGCAACGACAGCCAAAGGAATTGGACGTTTTTGAATGGATCATTGATGCAAAGGACAAGAAGGCGCTCACGGAGTATGAAACTTTGTGGTGTGGTACCGTAAAGCCATATCTTGAGGGAAACTCTCCGCCTTTGTATCGTCTACGCGGAGCTGACTACAGCTATTTTTACAAGTTCACTGGAACAAGGAAGAAGCCGCCTAGACACCTCAGGGGCAGATTCAAAAGCGAGCCTTTTGACTACATCAGGATAGATAAGATTATGAAAAATATTTGCTTTCAGCCGTCTGAAAATGAGCCGGGTCTTCAACTCGTAGATATCGTATGCAATGCCTGTAAACGAGCCCTGAACGGCAAACTTAACGCTACCGGGTGGGAATTTCTCGGATGTTTGATAGTGCAGGCTCAAAAGGGTCAACAGGAAATCCCCTTGGTAGATTTGTCGCATCATGGTCGTATCCCCATAGACAGTAACCAGCCCTATTTCCACGTGCTACAGGCGATCAAACGCATACGGAAACAAATGCTCGTATGAGAACTTACAGACTTCACTGCCGAACGATCTGATAGCCGCTGATTGCCTGTCAGATACTGCTCCTTAACAGCTAGACCGACTCCTGCACCATGCCACAGCGTTAAACATCAAGGGCGAGAGTTATCGACTCAGGGAAAAGAAGAAGGCGGGGCTCTTCAGCCGACGGCCAGCCGCCGTGTCGGCGGAGGTGACAACCGATGCGTCGGTCTGACCCGACGGCGTGGACAATTTCATCGCGGTGAAAAGTGGACATCCCACATCGGTGATTTGTGGACAACCAACTTCAGTCTTGACAATCGGAAAGTTATTTGGAATCGGCGGGATCGGATCCTGAATCCAGAAACCAAGCGGCGGGTGCCAAAGATGCGGCCGCACGGAGATGGCGGGTCACTATGCAGGGCTGCTGAACTTGGGGGCGGGCGGAAAGCTAAATAATGTGGTTGCGGGGGAAGGATTTGAACCTTCGACCTTTGGGTTATGAGCCCAACGAGCTACCAGGCTGCTCCACCCCGCGGTCGGATGCTAACAAACGACGGAAAGCCAAGTCAAGAAAACTGCGCGTGAAGTTGCTTTCGTCCCGGCGGAATGCTAAAGCGGACCATGCGCATCATCTTTATGGGCACGCCTGCCTTCGCGGTACCGTCACTGGAAGCGCTGTTGAAATCGGAGGACCAGGTCGTGGGCGTGGTGACGCAGCCCGACCGGCCGAAAGGCCGCGGGCAGGAAGTCACTTTGTCACCGATCAAGTTGGTGTGCCAACGGGAAAACATTCCAGTTCTGCAGCCGGCCAAGATGAAGGACCCCGCGTTTCTTGACGCGCTGCGCGCTTGGCAAGCGGATTTCATTGCGGTAGCGGCGTTCGGTCGAATCCTGCCGTCTGTGATTTTGACCATGCCGCCACGCGGCTGCATCAATGTGCACGGCTCCCTCCTGCCTAAGTTTCGCGGCGCCGGACCCATTCAATGGGCGATTCTCACCGGAGAAACGGAAACCGGGATCACGACCATGTTGATGGATGAAGGCATGGACACCGGAGCGGTGTTACTGCAGGAGCGGATGCGGATTCTCCTTGACGATACAGCCGGGTCATTATCGACCAGATTGGCCGATGTGGGCGGGCGGTTGCTGGTTGAGACGATCGCCCGACTCAAGGCCGGAACGCTTGTGCCGGTGGCACAGGATCATACGCAGGCGACGCTGGCGCCATTGCTTAAAAAAGAAGATGGAGTCATCGATTGGACCACGTCCGCCGTGGAGATTGAACGGCGCATTCGTGGATTGTCTCCATGGCCCGGCGCATTTACGTTTGCGGGCGAGGAACGGTGGACGATCTGGCGGGCGGCCGTGACCGACTCAGTCCCGGGGATTCGACCCGGCCATGTGATTTCCGCCGGGAAAGAGGGCATTTCAGTGGCGACCGGACAAGGCGCCCTCTTGATCACGGAACTGCAACCGGCCAATAGCCGGCGCATGGCGACGGCGCAATACCTCGCGGGCCATAAGATTTCTACCGGCGCGCGTCTCGGGCCCATCGTCCAGGAGGCGACTCAATAGAGCCGCAGAGAGAGCCGCAGGGCCGCGCCGCCCGGCAATTGCCTCCGGCTCCCGCCTCGTGTCACGATCTCCATATGGCATCGGCACAGTCAATAGTCCGATCCGCTCAATCCTCCGCACGCATGGCCGCTCTTCGCATTCTCTTGTCTACGGATGAGACGGGCCTCCTGACGGACGACATACTGGAGCGATTCATCGCCGAGTCCCGCCTCGACGTCCGCGATCGAGCGCTGGCCGTCCATCTGGTTCATGGCGTGGAGCGATATCGGGCCACGCTCGATTGGCGACTTGGTTCCGTGACGGATCGGCCGCTTCGCCGTCTGCCCCTTCTCGTCCAGATGTCGCTGCGGCTCGGCGCTTACCAGATCATCTATATGACGAAAATCCCGCCGTCTGCCGCGGTGAATGAATCGGTCCGGCTGATCAAGGCAGTGGGGAAAAAACTTGGCCGGGATTGGAGCGGATTCGTCAATGCGGTCCTGCGGTCATTGAGCCGCAATCCGCCTCCTGACTGGCCTGATATTCATCGAGATTCGGTTCACGCACTGGCCGTCCGATACTCCTGTCCGACATGGCTCGTCCAGCGGTGGATCGAGCGTCTCGGGCGGACTCAGGCCGAAGTGTGGTGCCGCGCGTCATTGGAAGCGCCTCCGCTGACCTTGAGGGTCAATAGTCTCCGCACTACACGGGAAGCGCTGCTGGATCGGCTCCTCCAAGCCGGTTGTCTGGTGAAGCCGACGCCGGTCAGCCCCTATGGGTTGTCTGTGGATAGCCGGCAAACGATCGAATCCTTGCCGATGTTCCGCGAAGGCTGGTTCTACGTCGAGGATGAAGCCGCGCAACTCGTTCCGTTGCTGCTCGATCCTCAACCGGGTGAGCGAATCCTGGATGCTTGTGCCGCGCCTGGAGGGAAGACGACCCATCTAGCTGCGCTCATGAAGAACCAAGGTGAAGTGATTGCGGTCGACCGGAATGAATCGCGATTGCAGCTGATCAGCGAAAACTGCGGCCGTCTCGGCATCTCGATCGTGAAACCGATGCCGGGCGATATGATGGCCGAAGCGGCCGTGCCCGGCATCAATGTCGGGCTCCAGCCGCTGTCACAGAGCGGGATTGTGTGTGATTCGCAGTTTGATCGCATCCTCTTGGACGCGCCCTGCAGCGGGCTCGGCGTGCTTCGCCGACATCCCGAAGGCAAATGGCTCAAAGAGGCGACGTCGCCCGCAGCCCACCATGAGGTTCAATATCAGCTGCTCGAGAGGGTGAGCGCTCTCTTGCGACCCGGCGGGTGCTTGGTCTATAGTGCCTGCTCGACGGAACCGGAGGAGAGTGAGCAGGTTATCGACCGGTTCTGTCGCGCCCATCACGAATTTCGCCGTGAGCACCTCGGGCCTCGGTTGCCCTCGGTCGGTCTGCCGCTCATAACACCGCGAGGAGATCTTTCCACGATGGGCAATATCTTTTCCATGGATGGATTTTATGCGGCCCGACTGCGAAAGGAACGATGATGGAGGCCAGGCCGGTCCACATTGCCCCCTCTATTCTTTCCGCTGATTTCGCGCGTCTTGCCGATGAAGTCGGTTTGGTGGAGCGGGGTGGGGCGGATCTGTTGCACGTCGATGTCATGGACGGCCACTTTGTGCCGAATTTGACCGTCGGACCCTTGGTCGTTGAAGCGTTACGTAAGGTGACGAAGCTGCCGCTGGATTGCCATCTCATGATCACGAACCCCGATCAGTACATTGCTGACTTTGCGGAGGCTGGCGCGGATTACCTCACGGTGCACGTCGAAGCCTGCCCGCATCTTCATCGGACGGTTCAATCCATTAAAGAGCGTGGAGTCAAAGCGGGAGTCACGTTGAACCCGGCCACATCCTTGATGGCGCTTGAAGAAATCGTGGGCGACGTAGACTTGGTCTTGATCATGTCGGTCAATCCCGGTTTCGGGGGCCAGGCGTTTATTCCCTCGTCGTTGCGTAAGATTGAGAGGGCACGTCAATTGATCGAACAGGCGCGGAGTCAGGCCCTGTTGGAAGTCGATGGGGGGATCAAGCCGGACAATGCTTCGACAGTCATTGAAGCGGGCGCAGACATTCTTGTCGCGGGATCGGCGGTCTTTTGCGGGAATGATTATGCGGCTACCATCCGCTCGCTGAGAGGCGGCCACAACGGTCCGAAGGCGCCCCGGTCTTCCGCCCCGGCATCCGCCCACCAATGAGCGAGGCAGAGTGCGCATATCGTCGCTGATCGACAGTCTCCATCCTCTCGAAATCAAAGTCCTCACGTCCTTGGGCTCACGTCCGTCTGCCGCCTCCGTCGATGAGTTGTCCGAAGCATCCGGCCTTGAACCGTCCCAGCTCAGCATGGCCGTCGAATGGCTGCTGGCGAAGGCGCTTATTCAGATTGAATCGGAAACGGTGACGCAGTCGGTTTCACTGACCAAGGTCGGCGAGGCCTATGCCGGATCGAAGGCCCCGATTGAACGAGTGTTGGACGCGGCGCGCGATGCCGGCCACACCGGCAATCGGCTGACGCTTCAAGATATCCAGAGCAAAGAAGGATTCGAGCCGGGCGATATCAGCGGCGCGGTAGGCGTACTTAAAAAGGAAGGGGCGATTCTGATCGTCCAAGGGGGGTGCCTCGAGGCCACGGGACGGCCCAGTCCGACCGCCGAGACCATCCGCACGCTCTTGCAGGAGTTGCAGGCGGCGCCTCGCGATCTTCAAACGTATTCCGAGGCGATCCGCAAGGTGATTCAGCAACATGCGGTTCGGCGGGGGAACACGCGCGAGCCGTTTCGTATCGATGAACGCGTCATGCGCATGGTTGCGCTGACGGGGGAAGGCCAAGCGGCCGTGCAGCGGCTTGCTCAGCAAAGGACCGAAGATGAAGTGTCTCAACTGACACCGGATCTTTTGAAAGAAGGGGCTTGGCGAACCAGGCGGTTCCGCCAATACACGATCAGTTTGCGGGCGCCGCGGATCGCCGCGGGGAAACGCCATCCCTACCGAGAATTTCTGGACAGCGTGAAGTATAAGCTCGTCAGCATGGGCTTTCAGGAAATGCGAGGGCAGTTGGTCGAAACAGAGTTCTGGAACATGGATGCGCTGTTCATGCCGCAATTCCATCCCGCGCGGGACATTCACGATGTCTACTTCGTGAAACAACCGACCCATGCGCGTCAGATCGCGGGGCCGTACCTGGCTCGGGTGGCACAGGTGCATGAAAACGGCGATGAGGTCGGATCCACCGGCTGGGGCTATCGATTCGATATCGAGCGCGCCAAACGGCTGGTGTTGCGGAGCCAAGGCACGGCGGTTTCGGCTCATACGCTGGCTGCGGCGCCGGATGTACCGGGCAAGTATTTTTCCATTGCCCGCTGTTTTCGATACGATCAAGTGGACGCGACCCATGCCACGGATTTTTTTCAGGTGGAAGGCATCGTGCTCGGCTCGGACATCAATTTCAGGACCCTCCTGGGATTACTGAATTTATTTGCCCGCGAGGTCGCCCAGGCGAAAGAGGTAAAATTTGTTCCGGCCTATTTTCCGTTCACCGAGCCCTCGGTCGAACTCCACGTGAAGCATCCTCAGTTGGGGTGGATGGAATTGGGAGGCGCCGGTCTTTTCAGGCCCGAGGTCACGTTGCCGCTTGGGGTGGATGTGCCGGTTATCGCCTGGGGGCTCGGTTTGGATCGCATGGCCATGATCGCGCTGGGCATCCATGACATTCGCGAGCTGTTTACGACCGATTTGGATTTCATTCGAACCATGAGAAGGCGATTCTAGCCGCACCGTTATGCCGACCATTACCGTACACCGCCAGGATCTTGAAGCGCTCATAGCCGCCGGAGGCGGCCCTCCGGAACCGCCCACTCTTGAGCAGGTGGAAGCCTGGCTGGCACTCGTCAAAGGTGAACTCAAGGGACATAATCCGGACACCGGCGAATTACGCATCGAATTGCAGGACAGCAACCGGCCCGACCTGTGGTGCTGTGAAGGCATCGCCCGGCAGATTCGGATCAAGTGCCAAGGCGAGCCGAGCTTCTATGCGTGGTCCAACGAGCGTCCGGAGGGAACGATTCCCCGCCTCGATGTGATGCCTGGGCTGGAAGCAATGCGGCCCTATGTCGCCGCCTGCATCGCCGTCGGCCATCGGATCACCGGCGAGGGACTGACGCAGCTCATCCAGACACAGGAAAAACTCGCGGATATTTTCGGCCGCAAGCGGCGGACCGTCTCAATCGGCCTCTATCGCTTGCCGCGGATAACCTTTCCGGTCACATACGGTCTCGTGGCGCCGGACGAATTTCGTTTTACCCCGTTGGGCATGGATACCATGATGACGCCGGCGGAAATCCTTATGGTCCATCCCAAAGGATTGGAGTACGGGAGCATTCTCGCGGGACATGACCGTGTGCCCTTGCTGCGGGACGCAAAAGGACTGGTGCTGTCTTTCCCACCCATCATCAACAGCCGGGACGTGGGAGAAGTCCAGGTCGGCGACAGCGAGTTGTTCGTCGAAGTGACCGGCACCGACATCCGAATGGTGGTGTTGACGCTCAATATCCTGGCAGCCAATCTGGCGGATCGTGGGGCGGCCGTGACGCCGGTTGCCATTCACTATCCGGCCGATACCGAACTGGGACGGATCTGCGTGACGCCGATGACCTTTGCCGAGCCCAGAACCATTCCGCTTACCGTGATTGAAGCAGCCCTGGGAGAACCGCTCGGCATGCAGGCGATCTCCAGTTCACTGACCAGTTATGGATATGAAGTGAAGGCCGACGAGGAAGCGGTCACGGTGCAGTTGCCACTCTATCGGAATGATTTTCTCCATGCCGTGGACGTCGTCGAGGATGTGGCGATCAGCCGGGGTTATGGCACTTTTGCGCCGGTCATGCCAGCACAATTTACGGTCGGGAATTTGTCCAGGGTGGAGCAGTTAGCGGATCGGGTCAGGGATCTCATGGTCGGGATGGAGTTTCAGGAAATCATGGCTAACATCATGGGGTCGCGGGGCGATCTCTGCGGGCGGATGAGAGTCGAAGGCACAGCATGGGGACGCGTGGTCGAAGTCGATAATGTGATGTCGCAGAGCTACGCCTGCTTGCGGCAATGGGTGATGCCGTCTCTTCTACATGTCGAAGCCGCATCGAGCCGCGCGTTCTATCCCCATCGTCTGTTCGAAGTCGGAGAGGTCGCCATTCCTGATGAAGGAGCGGACGTGGGGTCCCGGACCGTGACGGCGCTCGGCGCGCTCATCGCCCATGCCCAAGCCCACTTTTCCGAGCTGCATTCATGCCTTGATTTGCTGCTGTATTATTTAAATTGCCCCTATGAGTTACGCGCGCTGGATCATCCGACCTTTTTGAGCGGCCGGGCAGGCTCAATCGTATCCGACGGAAAGGCGGTGGGGCTGCTTGGAGAGATTCATCCCGAGGTGCTTGAACAATGGCAGATCGGGATGCCCGCCGTCGCGTTGGAATTGGACCTTCAGCGGCTGCTCAAAATTCTCTGACCGGCGGCACCGGCCCGACTCCCACGCAACGCAAGCAACACCCGGATATCTATGCGGACGGCAAGAGGGCTATTTGGCGGCGGCAGCCAACTGTTCCTTCGCCATTCCAACGAGCCGTTCGAATCCGGCGCTGTCGCGAATGGCCATATCGGACAGGACCCGCCGGTCCAGCAGGATATTGGCTTTGCGCAATGCGCTGATGAACCGGCTGTACGCGAGGCCGTGCGGGCGGGTGGCGGCGCTGATGCGCGCGATCCACAATTGCCGGAAATCCCGCTTGCGATGCTTCCGCCCGACATAAGCGTAGGCTTGTCCCTTATCGACCGATTCAGTCGCGGTACGGAACAACCGGCTTTTGGCGCCATACTGACCCTTCGCTAATTTCAACCGCTTTTTTCTCCGGGCACGGGACTTGGGTCCACCTTTTACACGAGGCATAACATGTGACTCCTTTCCACACCGATGACGTGAATATCCAACCTATCCGTTCGGCAGCAGTCGGTTGACGGCCAGCGTCATGGTGGAGGGGACGGCAGCCGTTCCGCTTAACCGGCGCTTTCGATCTCTTCCCTTTCCGGTCAATAAATGCCGTTTGCCGCCTTTTTGTCGGACCAATTTGCCGGTCCCTGTCCGCCGAATCCGCTTACTCGTGCCGCTGTGAGTTTTAAGCTTCATTTTTCTATCCTTCCGTAAAATCCCGTCACTTTGGAGCTAAAATCATAATGAGATTTCGGCCTTCCATCCGGGGAGCGAATTCCACCGTTCCCGAATCCGACAACTGTTCGATTACGGTCGCCATCATCGTCCGACCCATTTCCTGATTGGCCATTTCCCGCCCCCGATAGGTCAGCGTGACCTTGGTCTTGTTTCCATCGGTCAAGAATCCTCTGATCTGGCGAATCTTGATCTCCAGGTCGTGCTTATCCGTCCGCGGCCGCAGTTTGATTTCCTTGACTTGCGTGGATTTCTGATGGCGGCGGCTTTGGTGGTCCTTTTTGCTCAGCTCATACTTATACTTACCATAGTCCATGATCCGGCACACCGGGGGCTGCGAGGTGGGCGCCACCTCGACCAGGTCATATCCCTGCTCTTGAGCCTTGGCAAACGCTTCGGCCGTCGGGATGATGCCCAATTGTTCGCCCTCGGGGCCGATGACACGGACCTCACGGATTCGGATTTCGCGATTCACTCGTAATTTGGGGACGATAGGCCACCTCTTGGTAATAAAGTTGAAGTTAGCGGTTGACGGAGGTGAGTTCGGTTCGCATGAAATCGATGAACCCTGAAATCGGCATGCTTCCATGGTTGGCGCCGCTGCGACCGCGAACGGAAACCGTCCCGCTTTGAACTTCCTTATCGCCGATGACGATCATATAGGGAATCTTCGATTTCTCCGCCTCTCGGATCTTAAACCCGATTTTCTCGTTTCGAAAGTCGGGTTCTACTCGGAAGCCTTGGCTCTTGAGGGCGCTCACGACGCCGGCCGCGACGTCCTGCTGTTTGTCTGTGATCGTCAGCACGACCGCCTGAACGGGTGCGAGCCACAAGGGAAAGGCCCCGGCGTAGTGCTCCAAGAGAATTCCGAAGAATCGCTCGATGGACCCCATCAAGGCCCGATGGATCATGATAGGGCGATGATGTTTGCCGTCCTCGCCCGTATAGGCCAGATCGAATCGCTCCGGATTGTTGAAGTCCACCTGCACGGTGGAACATTGCCATGATCGACCGAGGATATCTTTGATTTTGATATCGATCTTGGGTCCATAGAACACCCCTTCGCCGGGATCGACCTGGTAGGCCACTCCCCGGCTCTTGAGCGCGGCGTCCAAGGCGTCGGTTGCGATCGACCAGTTTTCATCCGAGCCCACGGACTTCTCGGGCCGTGTCGAGAGGAAGACCTCGAATTCGGTGAAGCCGAACGTCCGCAAGATGAAGAATGTGAAGTCCAAGACCCGGCTGACCTCCGCTTCGATCTGATCGGGACGGCAAAACAGGTGCGCATCGTCCTGTGTAAATCCCCGCACCCGCAACAGGCCGTGGAGCACCCCGGTCCGTTCATAGCGATACACCGTACCCAGTTCTCCGTATCGGATCGGAAGGTCGCGGTAGCTTCGAAGGTGCGATTTGTAGATCATGATGTGGAAGGGGCAGTTCATCGGCTTCAGTTGATACTCGCTACCTTCCAGTTTCATGGTCGCGAACATATTGTCGCGGTAATAATCCACATGGCCGCTCGTCTTCCAAAGATCCAACCGGGCCACATGGGGGCTATAGACTAATTCATACCCATCCTTGAGATGCTGCTCACGCCAGAAATTCTCGATCAGCAATCGGACGAGCGCGCCTTTCGGATGCCACAGCACCAGGCCGGGACCGATATCGTCCTGAATGGTGATCAGATCCAATTCCTTGCCCAGCTTGCGGTGATCCCGCCGTTTGATTTCCTCGAGCTTGGCGAGATGCGCGTCCAGTTCCCGTTGCGTGGGAAACGAGGTTCCATAGATGCGTTGCAGCATCGGGTTGCGTTCATCGCCGCGCCAATAGGCGCCGCCGGTACTTAATAACTTGAAAGCTCCCACGTGCCCGGTGGCCGGCAGATGTGGACCGCGGCAGAGATCGATGAAGTCGCCCTGCTTGTACAAGGAAATCGGTTGGTTGTCGTCGAAGCCCTGGATCATTTCGACTTTGTAGTGCTCCCCGCGGGACTCAAAGAAACGGATCGCGTCCTCTTTCGGCAGTTCTGTGCGCGTGATGCCGAGATCGCGTTTGATGATATCTTTCGCGCGTGCCTCTATGCTGGCCAGATCGTCCGGGGTAAAGGGACGGTCGAACGCGAAGTCGTAATAGAACCCTTCTTCCAGAGCCGGTCCGATAGTGAGCTGCGCTGTAGGGAAAACCTCTTTGACCGCCTGCGCCATAATATGGGTGCTGCTGTGGCGGTAGACATCCCGCCCCTCGGGCGAGGCGAAAGTCAACGGTTCGATGGCGGCATCTTCATGTAGGGGGCGCGATAGGTCACTGGGTACGCCGTTTACTTTAGCCGCGACAACATCGGGGCCGATCGGCACCCCGGCCTGGGCCAAGGCGTCGCCTACTGAACCGCCGGCTGGGACCTGTTTATGGGTTCCATCGGGAAGGGTAATGTGGATATGCTGAGCGGCCACTCAAGTATGTCCTAACGCAGAAAAACCTAACCCTTCCAATTGAATCCGTCGGCGGATAATTGGACGAATATCACAGGGGTATTGTTTAAGATTCAAATGGTAGGCGCGGACGGTCTTGAACCGTCGACCTCTACCGTGTCAAGGTAGCGCTCTCCCCCTGAGCTACGCGCCTATCGTCCGCGAATGCTAATACAGCCCTGACAAGGGTGTCAAGAAAACCAATGAGCAACCGATCGCGGACCGAAACCGCTGACGACGGCGCCCGCTCGAGGGCCCAAAACCGATGACTAGCTCGGACGACCTATTTCACCGCTGCCTTCAATTCTTTTCCCGCAGAAAATTTCGGGATCCGGGCAGCCGGGATCTTCAGCGCTTCTCCGGTGCGTGGGTTTCGCCCCATTCGAGCCCGTCGCTTTGCTACGGTAAACGTTCCAAAATTCACCAGGGTCACCCGATTGCCCTTCTTCAATGATGACGTGACGGCGCCGGTAAATGCCTCCAAGGCCGTGGTTGCAGCGACTTTGGTGATGCCCGCGGTATGAGCCATCTTGGCGATCAACTCCTCTTTGGTCATTGCATCCTCCTTTGGTTGAGAAGCGCGCGTGGAATCGCCTGGTGTTTCGCACCGGCTCCTGCGGGCGATCACCGCATCGCTCCGAGCGACCAACCGGTGCGGTCAATGGGTTTTAGACCGCTTGATCGGAATGCGAAGTTCCTGGATCTTTCTTCTCAGCGTGTTGCGATTTAATCCCAATAGTTCGGCCGCCTGGATTTGATTGCCTCGGGTCTCCTGCAGCGCCAACGCGATTAAGGGACGTTCGACCGCCGACATCAGTATGGGGTGAAGATTTCGCGCCGACCCGTTCCGCATGCCTTTCACGAAGTCTTCGACCTTGTGTTCCAGATACGTTTCCAGGCCAAGCGCTTGCTCGGCGCCGTTCGCCGATGCAGTTTTTTGAGGCTTGGTTGCCTGCAACAGCGCGGAGGTTCGTTTCAGCACCGGCCGGGATCCGGCCACAATCAAGGTCTGCGACGGATCGATCCCGTGCAACAGTTTGGAGAGATCGCCGTTGCGCATGTGAGGTCCGGTTTCAACTATCACGGCGTGCAGGCTACGCTTCATCACGTCTTTCTGCACGGAAGCCAGATCTTTCGCGCTAATGACTGTCGCGTCCCGGAAGACATCCTTGTACTGAGTCTGAATTTCTGGGTCTCCGGTAAGCAACAGCACAATGACGGGTGAAGTGCGCAATGACATGAGGGTACCAAACGAAGAAGAGGGCGGGATTATTGCCCAGCCATCAGAGGTTGTCAATCGAGAAATCCGGCCGGGCTGACGTGGCACCACGAAATCAATGCCAGCATTATAGGATTGTCGGCAGAACGCAGGAAACTCGATCCAAGTTCGCGGCGCATCGTCGTGCGTTGCAAAATGTTCTCAGTTCAATAATGTTGTTGTAAAGAATTTCAACGCGGGCCCCTCATTGTTCACACGCTGCTCGGATGTTTCGTGGCGCCACGATCTTAATCACGACGGCGAAAAAGTGGCGCGATGATAAAAGACAGCCTGGCTATCGGGAAGGCCGGCTCAATCCCCGCCTTGACAGGCTGGCAACGGCCCGTGTATAAAAGATTTCTAATTCCTATCGGAATAATCAGGAATGAGGATTTCGCTGCGCGCGACCTATGGAATCATTGCCGCTGTGGATCTTGCGTTACACGACGGTGAGGTGCCGGTCCAAGCCAAAATGATTGCGCGGCGTCAGAAGATACCGGCTCGTTTTCTCGAACAGGTGCTCCACGCCATGAAGAAAGCGGGGCTCGTGAGCAGCCATCGCGGGGCACAGGGAGGCTATGTGCTCAACCGGAAGCCCGAGCGTCTTTCCCTGGCCGATATCCTGGAGGCATTGGAAGGACCCGTAGTGGTCTCGAACGGCGCGGGAGGCAAACGAATCGACGGACCGAGCCCCAGGTTGGATGCATTATTGGCCCCTGTATGGGAGCGCATCAAGCAGGCGGAATTGAGCATCCTGTCTGAGGTGACGATTGAACAGCTTGCGACGCGACAACGCCAGCTCGAGCAACAACGCTCGATCATGTACCACATTTAGCCGGGAAGGCTCGACGGCTTTCCAGATTAATAATTCGCGAGGTCGATCATGACTCCTGTTGCGGGTCTCCGCCCATCCATCGAAATAACCCCGATACCACCGGCGATCCTGGAAGAAATCGAAGCCTTTGAAGTCGAAGCCCAGCGGATGTTGTCGGGCGAATTGTCCGGCGACATCTTTAAGCCGTTTCGGCTGCAGCACGGCATCTATGGACAACGCCAGGGCGGCGTTCAAATGTTTCGCATCAAGATTCCGTTCGGCGGATTGACCGACAACCAATTGCGGCGCGTCGCGGAATTGGCCGAGCAGTCCGCGACCGGCGTGGGACACGTCACCACGCGCCAGGACATTCAGCTGCATTTCGTTGAGCTTCGCAACGTGGGCGGGATGATGCGGGGCTTGGCGGAGGTGGGGCTGACCACGCGCGAAGCCTGTGCCAACACGGTGCGCAACGTGACCGCCTGCCATTTGGCGGGGATCTGTCAAGGTGAAGTGTTCGATGTGACGTCCTATGCGAAAACCGTCGCCTTGCATCTGCTCCGCAACCCTCTGAATCAGAGCATGCCGAGAAAATTTAAGATTGCCTTTTCGGGCTGCCGCCAAGATTGCGCGCTTACGCCGATTCACGATATCGGTCTGCTGGCAGTCAAACGGGAAGACGGTGTGATCGGATTTCGAATGGTCGTCGGGGGAGGACTTGGATCGGCTCCGCGCATTGCACAGGTGTTGCGGGAATTTACCCCGATGGAGGAGCTGATCCCTTCTATTGAAGCCGTGATCAAGGTGTTCGATACGTTGGGCAACCGCAAGAATCGCCATAAGGCGCGGATGAAATTCGTCATCGAGAAGCTGGGATTCGAAGAATTTAAGCGCCGGTGGCAGGACACCTATAAGGCAATGGGGTATGACACGCCCTCGCACGAGCCGCTTCGGCTTCTTGAGCATCGGGATGAACCGCCGCTGCTGATGCCGACCAGACTCAACGGCGGCAATGGAGAGCAAGGAAACGGCGCGCTCCATGCAAGGAATGGGTCCGGCTTTGAGGCATGGAAGCGCACAAATGTGATCACGCAAAAACAGCCGGGCTATGCGGCCGCGGTCATCAAATTGCCCATGGGAGACCTCACTGCCGACCATATGTGGGCCGTGGCTGATCTGGCCGAACGCTACTCCAACGGCAATATCCGGACGACGATCAATCAGAACATGATCATCCGTTGGATTCCGGAAACCAAATTGACGGCGTTTTATGAGGAGCTTGCCGCCATCGGTCTCGGCGATCCGGGCGCCGAATTGGTCGAGGACATCATTGCCTGCCCCGGCACCGACACCTGCGGCCTCGGGATTACCTCCTCAAAGGGCATGGCGCGGGCGCTGGCGGAAGTCTTTCCCGCCGGCCAAGTTCCGGACGACCTCAACGGCGTCAGCATCAAAATCAGCGGATGCCACAATTCCTGTGCCCAACACCATATCGCGACGATCGGCTTACATGGAGTGGGCAAGCGCTTGGGCGAGCATGTCGCTCCTCATTACGAGCTGCATCTCGGCGGTCAGGTGAACGGCACGGCCAAGATCGGGCAAATGACGGTCAAACTGCCGGCCAAGAGCGTTCCAGCGGCCATCAGACACTTGGTGGACGTCTATCGCCGTGATCGGCAGGGGGGCGAGCCCTTGCTGTCCTTTCTCACTCGGGCGGGGAAGGCCAAATTGAAGGACGAACTCATTCCCTACACGATCGTGCCCGATTATAACGACGATCCGACTTACTACTATGACTGGGAAGGGGAGAACGAATTCGTACTCGAGGATTTAGGGCCGGGAGAATGCGCCGGCGGCGCGTTGGAAATGATTGATAATCGCATGCTGGAGGCCGAGCAGGAATTGTACCAGGCGCGGTTGCTCATCGACAAACATCAGTACGCCGTCTCGGTGAACAAATCATATCGTGCCATCCTGTCCGCGGCGAAAGCTTTGCTCGTCACAGAAGGAATCGACCCCGCGACCGATGCCGAAACGCTTCAGCAGTTTGAACAACGATTGGCGGCCAAGGGAGCAGTCCCGGCCGTCTATCGAAACCTGGGGGAGCAGATCGGCGACTTGGGCCCCAAAGAGACCACCGGGACTGCGGCCGCCGCCAAGATGGCATTTGCGAAGGAGTTTCTCAACGTTTGCCGTACGGCCACCGAACAGATGGGGAAGGATCTGAAGCTCGCCCAGCCGGCTCAGGAACCACGGGAACCTTCCGCCGTGGAACAACCCAAGGCCGAGCAGTCGGGCGAAGCGCCGGTCTATGACCTTCGCGGGGTCGCCTGCCCGATGAACTATGTCAAGACCAAGCTCAAATTGGAGATGATGGATGCCGGAGACAAGCTCGAAGTCTGGCTCGATGCCGGCGAGCCTATTCGTAATGTACCCATGAGCTTGCGGAACGACGGACATAAGATCATGCGCGAAGAGCCGCTGGATGCCGAGGCGAAACACTTCACGATCCTGGTTGAAAAGGTCGAAGCGTAATCTGTTCCGGGCAACATGATGAGCAAATCAATGCCGATGCAGCATTCTCAGTTTCGTCCCACTGACGAGGAACTGAAGACGCTCAGTGATGCGTTTGAGGCGAAGCAGCCGTGGCAGGTGGTGGAGTTTGCGTTGCAGCGGTATGCCCCGCGCATCGTGCTCGCTTGCAGCTTTGGCGCGGAAGACGTGGCCCTGCTCGACATGATCCACCGGATCGACCCGGCGGCGCCGTTGTTCTACCTCGATACGGATTTCTTGTTTCCTGAAACCATTGAGGTCAAAGACCGGCTGGTCGCCCGGTATGGTTTGAAGCCGGAACAGGTCATTCAGGTCAAATCGCGGCTTACGCCGGAACAACAGGCGATTGAACATGGACCGGCCCTGTGGTCGCGCGATCCGGATCGCTGCTGCGGCCTGCGGAAGATCGAACCTCTGACCAGAGTCCTCGGCAACTATACCGCGTGGATCACCGGCATCAGGCGCGATCAGGCCCCAACCCGGGCCAATGCCGGCCTCATCGAGTGGGATCCCAAGTTTCAGCTCATTAAAGTGAATCCATTGGCTCGGTGGAGCAGCGAGGAGGTCTGGAGCTATATTCGCATCCATGAAATTCCGTACAATACCCTTCACGACCAAAATTACCCCAGCATCGGCTGCACCCATTGCACCGCGCCCGTTCTTCCCGGCGAGGATCCCCGTTCGGGACGTTGGAAGAACAGCGGCAAGACCGAGTGCGGGCTGCATAAATAAGACATCCTCACGATGGCCGCCTCATTCTCCATGCAACAGTTCATTGCCAAAATCGCCAAGGGGCAGAAGACATCGAAGGATCTGACTTGGGAAGAAGCCAAGCAGGCCATGCGGCTCTTGATTGAAGGCGCGGCCACGCCGGAGCAAATCGGCGGCTTTCTCGTGGCGATGCGTCTCAAGACGGAATCGGTCACGGAACTGGCGGCGTTCACCGCCCAAGCTCGGCAATATATTCCCCCCATCCCGAATGTCGCGGGACTTCCGGTCCTCGATGTGCCGACCTATGCGGGGAAGCAGGAAACGTTTCATGTCATCGTGCCGGCGGCCATTGTGGCGGCGGCGGCCGGGGCCATGATCCTGATGCACGGTTCAAGAGGACCTGAAGACCGGCCAGGCGTCGGCCCGGTCCTTCAGGCGCTGGGACTTCCAACTGAACTGACCTCCGCGGAAATCGGAAACGAGCTTTGTAATCAGAGTTTCGCGTATCTGGATCTCGCGCTCTATCACCCGCCGGTGAACCGCTTGCTTGAGCTGAGACAGCAGTTGGGCGTGAGGAATTTGTTTCATCCGGTGGCCCGTATGTTGAATCCAGCTCGGGCCGGATCCCAGGTGATCGGCCTCTCTCATCCGCCGTATTTTGAGAAGACCATCGAAGCGCTTCGCATGTTGGGATGCCGTCGCGGGTTGGTCATTCGAGGCGTCGAAGGCGATCCGGAACTCTCCATCGCGTCCGTCACCAAGATGCTGGAATTGCGGGACGAGCGCATCACACCCGCGACGTTCCACCCGAAAGATGCAGGGTTGGCGCTTGGCTCCCATCGCGAGATGGCGGGATTTCCGAAGGAACAGCGGGCTCAGGAGGTTACATTGATCTCGCGGCTGCTCAAAAACGAAGTCCAGGGTGGACCGAAGGACTGGCTGCTGCTGAATGCAGCGACCTTGCTGTATGCGGCGGGTAAGGGGTCCTCGATTGGCGCCTGCGTGACGCTGGCGAGGCAGGCGGTAGAATCGGGAGCAGCGGCCAGGAAGTTAGCGAGCTTGGCCGGCGCGCGGGAAATAGACCGGCCTCTTCCGGATGATTCGCCGGCCGCATCGGGAGCGAGAGCATGAAACATTTGCGACAGCTTGAAGATCAGAGCGTCTACATCATGCGCGAGGCCTATAAACACTTCGACAATCTGGCCATGCTGTGGTCCATGGGCAAGGATTCGACCGTGCTGCTCTGGCTTGCCAGGAAAGCTTTTTTCGGACATGTTCCATTCCCCCTTCTTCATGTGGATACCAGCTATAAGATTCCGGCCATGATCGAATATCGCGACCGGCTCGCGCGGGAATGGCGCCTGAATTTGGTTGTCGGGCAGAACAAGGAGGCTTTGGCCGCCGGCATGAATCACACGATGGGGCGCGTCACCTGTTGCACGGCGCTGAAGACGAACGGACTCAAGCAACTGATCGAAGCGAAGGGCTATACCGGCATCATTCTGGGTGTCCGCGCCGATGAGGAAGGAACCAGGGCCAAGGAGCGCTATTTTTCTCCGCGGGACAAACACGGCGATTGGGACTTTCGCGACCAACCGCCCGAACTCTGGGATCAATTCAAGACGACGTTTCCGCCCGGCACCCATATCCGCATTCATCCGCTGCTCGATTGGACCGAGATCAATATTTGGGAATACATCAAGCTTGAGAATATCCCCTTTATGGATCTGTATCTCAATAAAGGAGACGGCACCAGGTATCGCAGCTTGGGATGCGCGCCCTGCACGGCGCCGATCAAATCGACTGCCAGCACGGTGGACGAAATCATCGAAGAATTGAGGCATACGACCGTGGCGGAGCGGGCGGGCCGTGCGCAGGATGAGGGACGCGGGATGGAGTTGTTGCGCAAAGACGGCTACATGTAGAGTCGGATGATGAAAACGATGAGGGCGGCGTTCTTTTGGATCATCCTCCCAGGAAAACCATGACCACCAATACGCACGCGGGTGCCACTCCAAGTGAAACATTGAACATCGTCATCGTGGGCCATGTCGATCACGGAAAATCGACCCTGCTCGGGCGCCTCTATGCCGATACCGGTTCCTTGCCCGAAGGCAAGCTTGAGAAAGTCCAGGCCATCTGCCGCCAGCAGGGCAAAGAATTCGAGTACGCTTTCCTTTTCGACGCGTTTCTGGAAGAGCAGGAACAAGGCATTACTATCGATACGGCGAGAACCTTTTTTAACTGGAAGGACCGTCAGTACATCATCATTGATGCCCCGGGCCACAAGGAGTTTCTCAAGAACATGATCTCCGGCGCAGCCAGGGCGGAAGCGGCCTTGCTGCTGATTGATGCCTTGGAAGGCGTGAAGGAGCAATCCAAGAAACACGGGTATTTGCTGTCACTGCTCGGGGTCCGCCAGTTTGCCGTCGTGGTCAATAAAATGGATCTCGTGGGATATCGAGAAGATGTGTTTGCCGGCATCGAAAAGGAATATCGGGAATATCTGAGTCAGTTCAAGGTCTCGCCGCAGCATGTCATCCCGGTCAGCGCCAAGCTGGGAGAAAATATTGCCTCGCATAGCAATGCCATGCCCTGGTACGACGGCCCCACTGTCCTGGATATCTTGAGCACATTCCAGAAAGAGGCGGCTCGATCAGAGCAGGCTCTCCGTTTCCCGGTGCAAGACGTGTATAAGTTTGATGCCCGCCGGATCCTGGCCGGGCGGATCGCCGCCGGACGGCTGCGAGTGGGCGACCGCCTGGTATTTTGTCCGTCGAATAAATCGGCGTACATTAAATCGATCGAAGCATTTAACATTGAGCCGCCTCCTGCGGAGGCGCACGCGGGACAGTCAGTCGGCATTACGCTGGACGAGCAACTATTCGTCGAGCGGGGCGAGATTGCGTCCCATCAGGACAATTTGCCCCTGGTCTCCACGGCGTTCCGCGCCAATGTATTCTGGCTCGGGAAGCGTCCGCTGGATCGCGGGCACAAGTACGGCCTGCGGCTCACCACCCGCGAGATCGAGTGCGAAGTGGCGACGATTCATCGGATCATCGACACGGCGGACTTGAGTCAGCGGCAGGGCGGACAGTCGATCGCGAAGAATCAAGTCGCCGAGGTGACGCTGCGCACCAAAGCTCCGGTGGCCTTCGACCTGTCGGCATCGTTCGAATCGACCGGCCGATTTGTGCTGGTGGACGAGTACGATATCTCAGGCGGCGGGATTGTCACCGAATTCGTGCACGACGAACAGGAGTTTCTGCGCGAAGAGGCGCGCCAACGGGATTTTGCCTGGCTCCGAGGCGAGGTCACGCCGGAAGACCGGGCTCGGCACTATGGGCACCAGGCGGCGATTGTCTTGTTCACCGGGGCAGCGCAGACCGGGAAGACATTTCTTGCGAGGAAAGTCGAATCATTATTGGTGGCGGACAGCCGCCATGCCTACCTGCTCGACGGAGAAAACCTGCTACACGGCCTGGATGCCGATCTCTCCGCGTCGAATCCATCCGACGCAGCCGAGCGAGTGCGCCGGTATGGAGAAGTCGCCAGACTGCTGATCGATACGGGTTTGATCGTAGTGTCCACGAGCAAGACATTTGGCATCGCTCATCAGCAGATGGCGCAGATGATCCGCACGCTGGTCCAGCCGGCTCCCGTCATCTCCGTCCATATGAGCAAGATCGGAGAAGAACCTCCCCAGGACACCGATCTGCACTACGCCGGCCCGCAGGATTTCGATGCGGCGGCCAGGAGAATCATCGAGGAATTAAAGCGGCGGGGCGTGTTTGTCGAATCCGGCGGGACGCGCCCGACCGTTCAATATTCGATTTAGTCGGACCATCCGCCCATGCAGACAGCCGGCGGCTTTGGGGACTTGCCTGTCGGCTTGCGTTTGACTCAATAGAAACCGCTGTGCTACCGTAATTTTTCGCACAATTCTGGGGACTCCCATGGCAATGGCCGCCGAGAAAGATCTGAAATCGATCCTGAGCAAACTGCAATATTCGGATGACGCCAAGGTCGTCCAGCAGATCACCGACCAGATGCGGCAGGTCCAGGCGCGCATGGCCGGGATCAAAAATAAGCTGGTTGTAATGAGCGGCAAGGGCGGGGTCGGCAAGAGCATGACCACCGTCAATCTCGGCTTGGCCTTCGCACGGCGCGGAGCGCGAGTCGGACTCTTGGATGTGGATTTGAACGGTCCTTGTGTCCCGCGCATGTTGGGATTGCACGGTCGCAGCCTGACCATCACGCCGGACGGGGCGGTGCCTCCGACCGGCCCGCTTGGAATCAAAGTTGCCTCAATGGATTTTTTCCTCGATGCCAGCTCCCCGGTTCGCTGGAAAGGACCGATGGACTTGAGCCCCGTCTGGTTGGGTCTCATGGAAATGAATGTCATCCGGGAATTTTTGGCGGACGTCATCTGGGGAGAATTGGACTATTTGCTGGCCGATCTGCCGCCGGGCGCAGCCGCCGACAAACCACCGGTGATCGCCGGCTTTATTCCCGATTTGGCGGGCGCCATTGTGGTGACGACGCCGTCAGAAGTCGCGTCGGATGTGGTGCAAAAGTCGGTGACCTATGCTCGCGACATGGGGATTCGCGTGCTCGGCATCGTCGAGAATATGAGCCAGTATCGATGCCCCTCGTGTGGCGCAGAACATGAGCTCTTCGAAGGCAATACGGAAGCGATGTGTGAAGCGTTGGACTTACCGCTCCTCGGCCGCATTCCGTTCGATCGGCGGTTGGCGCGGACGTTTGATAAGGGTGAACCATTGCTCGATGCCGACTATCCCACCATCCAACGGTATCAATCCATCGTGGAACGAGTGCAGTCTCTGTTGGATTATAAAAAGGTGCTGGCCGAGAAATTGTAAGCCCTGAAGGGGGAAGTATGAAATTTGTTTGCTTAAATTGTGAAACCTACATGAATTTTGAGAAAGTTGAGAAGCCAGGCGAAGGATCGCTCGGCGTCTTTTTCGGGTGCCCCTCCTGCGGCGCAAAATTCTCCATGGTGACCAATCCGGGAGAGACGCAAATGGTGGCCTCGCTCGGCGTAAAGCTGGGTGGGAGGCCGGCGGCGGCAGAACCGTTTGAAATGACGCGCGGAACGTTGAAGGATGAAGCAATGGCCGGCAGCGGGGCCATGGCCGCCTATCTGAACGAGAAAATTCAGGGCGGACAGCCGGCCGCCTCGGCCAAGCCTGCGGTGGCGGGGGCCAAAGAAGGAGAAAAATCCTCCAGCGGATGCCCGTTCTCCGCGATGGTTGCCGAAATGGGACTGACTTCATCCGGCAAGCCCCAGAACGGCGGAGGGGCGTCCGATTTATCGTGGACGCCGGATGCCAAGGAAAAGCTGGACCGGTTGCCCTCCTTCGTTAAGCCGATGGTGCAGGGCAGTGTGGAAGCCTATGCGCGGAAGCACGGATACAAGAGCATCACGCTGCAAGTCATGGACGATTCCAAGAACGATTCGCCCAATGGGTTGGCGTGGACGCAGGATGCGGAGCGCAGGTTGGACAATATTCCGGACTTCATCCGGCCGATGGCCCGCCGGGAGATCGAGCGGATCGCAAAGGAGCGCGGGTTGGCGACGATCACGGCGGAGGTCATGGATGAAGCCAAGGAAAAGTTTATGAAGTTCATGTAATGTGCGAGACGATGGGCGAGCCGGGTAGAAGGCTCATCCGGGGCACCGGATGGGCCTTTCGGTTGTTGGGACTTTTGAAAGGGCGGTGTCTCCAAAGTCGGCGGGGGCGACTCTCGTCGGCCGGCCTCCTCTTTTGGTGTGCAAGTGTCCTTGTAATCATTTTCACCGGATGGTCTGTGCCGGTGCAAGGCGACGGGGTGTATGAGGCCGCGAGCTCTCATCACCATCATTCAGCCTCGCCCTCTCTCTGGGAAGGTTCCGCCGAGGGCATCGCCTATTCGGAAGCCAATCATCATCTCGCCGGCATCTTGGTCCTGCTGATCGGCCTCAGCGAATTGCGGCAGGCGCTGGGTCTCCATGTTCTAGCCTGGACGCGGCTCCTGCTTCCGTTCTCGTTCATGACAGCCGGGATCTTCTTGTTGATCTGGAGTGACCACGACGCTTGGCCGATCGGTTCGCTCACGCTGGCCAAAACGTTATCCGGGCAGGATCCGGAGATGATCCAGCACAAGACTTATGGAGTTCTGGCTTTGGCCGTCGGTGCCATTGAATTGATGCGCCGCTTGGGGCCGATGCGCCGCAGCACGTGGGCTATCCCGCTTCCGCTCTTTGCGATCATCGGCGGCTTGATGCTGTTCGGTCATTCGCATGGCGATCATCCGGCCGCGCACAAGATCCAGCTTCATCACACGATCATGGGATTGTTGGCCATTACAGCCGGTTCGTCAAAGTTGGTATCAGCGCGTTGGCGCAAACCCCCTCAATGGGGTCGGCATGGTGATACGGTTCCGGTGGTTCTCGGGACCTGGTGGGAATTCGCCTGGGCCATCTTGGTTCTGGCAATCGGCGTCCAACTGCTTTTCTATTCCGAATGAGCTCAGCAGCAATGCAAGTACGCGACGAGGCGGCTGCCTGTGGTTTGACACGTTTGTCCGCACTGTGTTAGCTCTAACCGTTCGAACTCTTTCATCACGATCCAAGCGGATTCGGCGTCCTGGAACGGCATGGCGGGCGTACCAGTCCCGGGGAGGAACACATGGGTGGGCATAGCCATTGGGCGACCATCAAGCGCCATAAATCGGCACAGGACGCGAAGCGCGGAAAAATCTTCACCAGAATCATCAGGGAATTGACCATTGCCGCCCGATCGGGCGGCGACCCGGACGGCAATCCCCGGCTGCGGCTCGCCATTTCCAAAGCGAAGGAAGCCAATATGCCCGGTGATACGATGAAGAAGGCGATTCAGCGCGGGACCGGTGAACTGCCCGGTGTGACTTATGAAGAGTTCAGCCTTGAGGGCTACGGGCCGGGCGGTACGGCGCTGCTCATTGAGATCACGTCGGATAATCGCAATCGCACCGTGGCCGAGATCCGAAATCTGCTCACCAAGAACAGCGGCAATATGGCGGAAGCTGGGGCGGTTTCCTGGCAGTTCCAGAAAAGGGGCGTGCTGGTTGTCGAAAAGGACAAGGCCGATGAGGATCGTCTGCTGGCCGTCACCTTGGAGGCCGGCGCGGAAGATGTGAAAGTCACGGACAAGGCCTTTGAAATCATCACCGATCCGCATGACTTCGAGGCCGTGAAAAAGGCTCTCAGCGATGCCTCGATCGAGACCTCGCTGGCGGAGATCAATTTCATTCCGCAAAATACCATCCGCCTCGAGGAACGGCCGGCCGAGCAGATGCTCAAGTTGATGGAAGTCCTCGATGAACACGATGACGTCCAGAAGGTGCATGCAAACTTCGATATTCCGGACGAGGTTATGGAAAAAATGGCCGCGGCGGCCGGGTAACCTTCGAATCCCACTGGTCGGCCACAGCTCGCGCTACTCTCCCTATCACTTGAGATGATCGCCTTACTGACGGGCCGTGTGGCTGTGAAGGCACCTACCGCCTTGACGCTTGATGTCCAAGGCGTCGGTTATGAGGTCTTCATCCCGCTCAGCACCTATTATGCGCTTCCCGGCGTCAACGACGTCGTCACGCTCAGCATCCACACCCACCTTCGAGAAGATGCCATTCAGCTCTATGGATTTTTGACCGGCGCCGAAAAAGAGTCCTTCCTCTTGTTGACCGCCGTTTCCGGCATCGGTCCCAAATTGGCGCTGAGTGTGCTGTCTACTCTCCCTGTCATGGATCTCCTGACCGCCATTCAGGCTGGCGACATCGAAAAACTTGCCACGGTCCCCGGCATCGGAAAGAAATCCGCCGGTCGCATTGTACTTGAACTCAAGGAAAAAGCCGCCCGCATCCAGCCCGCGGCAGGCCCCAGTTCTCATGCGGTGTCCAGCGCGTCCGATGTGCTGCAGGATGACGCCTTGTCCGCCTTGGTGAATCTCGGATACCGGACGGCCGACGTGAAGGAAGTCCTCAAGCGAATCTCAGGCGGACAACAACCTCCGTCCCTCCTTCAGGATTTCATTCGAGAAGCACTCAAGGAATTAGCCAGGGGGTAGCGATGAATCATACGGAAGATCAAGGATGCGGCAAGCGCCCGGACGGACTCGGCGGCGGATCTATCGTGGGACGGTTATGGCTCGTCATGATGATGACCTGTGCACTCCTGATGACGGCGGTATCGGCTGCCGAGCCGGAGAACGAGCCCAAATCGATTCGTAAAATGTGTGGAAGCTGTCCCGACGGCTATGCGACGACCGCCGTAACCAGCGCGCCGGAACTCTGTAAGGATGGAGAGTCGACACTGGTGCAATGTGTGCCCTTGGGAGCGAATATGCTGGCGGTGTGCGGAGAATGTCCGGGCGGATACAGGGAAATCGGTCGCTCCAACGTCGTGGCCCGATGCGGCCAACGTGCCGGCGGTCTCCTTGCGCAATGCCAACAGCAGCAGATGGAAAGTACCTTGCCAGACCCGACCAAAGGCGGAGTCGTCTGCCCGCCCGACTGTGGAAGTACCGGGACGGCCGGGGAAGGAGCCGGGACGCCTCCGCCGAAGTTCCGGCCGGCGCCCAGCTCCAAATAGAATCGGAGAGGTTCGGATGTCCGATCGCATGGTCACGAACCGCGTATCCGATGACGAGCGCGGATTAGAAGCGGCGTTGCGGCCCCAGTCGTTGGAAGAATATGTGGGGCAAGAGCGCATGAAGGAATCCCTGCGGATCTGCATCGAGGCGGCGCGGCGTCGGGGGGAAGCGCTGGACCATGCCATTTTCTACGGGCCTCCCGGACTGGGCAAGACCACGATCGCCCATATCATTGCCCGGGAAATGGGAGTCTCCATCAAATCAACATCCGGTCTCGTGTTAAGCCATGCGGGCGATTTGGCGGCCATCCTCACCAATTTACAGGAACATGATGTGCTCTTCATCGACGAGATTCATCGCCTGCCGGCCTCGGTAGAGGAAGCGCTGTATCCGGCTATGGAAGACTATCAATTGGACCTCGTCATCGGACAAGGCCCTTCCACGCGTACGATCAAGCTGGATTTGCCACGATTCACCTTGGTGGGCGCAACCACGAGGGCCGGCGCCCTGACTTCCCCTTTACGGGATCGGTTTGGGTTGGTCCATCGGCTGGAGTTCTATACGCCGGTTGAGTTGGAAGCGATTGTGTTGCGGTCGGCATTGCTGCTCCATGTGGAAATGGAGCAAGCAGGGGCGGCGGAAATCGCGCGCCGAGCCAGAGGGACGCCCCGGATCGTGAATCGGTTGATCAGGCGAACCAGGGACTATGCACAAATTAAAGCCGCCGGCCGGGTGACCAAGCCGGTGGCCGAAGCGGCCCTTGATTGGCTGGGGATCGATTCGGCCGGGTTTGATGAAATGGACCGGAAAATTCTCCTCACGATTCTCGAAAAATTCGACGGAGGGCCGGTGGGAATCGAATCATTGGCCGCCGCTGTGCAAGAAGACAAAGGCACGTTGGAAGATGTCTACGAGCCGTACCTGATTCAGGCCGCCATGTTGGAACGCACCGGCCGAGGCCGGCAAGCCACGAGGCTCGCGTATGCACATTTCAAAAAACAGAAGGATCTATTCTCTCCGCCAGAAGAAACCGAGCCTCCTGCAAGTCATTGAATCGTCGAGTCTATTGTTGCAAAGATCTCGGCGCTTCCTGTAGGATACTCGCTTGGCCCCGCACCAGAGACGGCGACGTGTGCGAAAGACCCCCGCCTTGCTACGGGAGTCCTCCGGAAGGAAATAGATCCCATCATGTCCAATGACTTGCAGGGGTACCGGCAGGAGATCGACCGTATCGACGACGAGATCCTACGGCTCTTGAACCAACGATCCAAAAGCGTCGTCGAGATTGGAAAACTCAAGAAGCTGAAGGATTCCGACGCCCATCTCCATACGCCGGCCAGGGAAGCGGCCATCATTGACCGACTGATGAAGCAGAACACCGGCCCCTTCCCGACCGATGCCATCCGGCCGTTGTACCGGGAAATCATGTCGGCCTCTCTGTCCCTGGAAGGGCCACAAAAGGTGGCCTACTTGGGTCCTCGGGCGACGTTCACTCATATGGCCTGTACCCAAAAATTCGGCGCCTCCGCCCAGTACGTGCCGGTCGGTAGTATCAAGGAAGTGTTCAGTGAGGTGGAGCGCGGGCGAGCCAACTTCGGCGTGGTTCCTATTGAGAATACGACCGAAGGGGTCGTGAACTACACGCTCGACATGTTCATCGATTCGAACCTTCTGATCTATGGAGAGGTGCTCCAAGAAGTGGCGCACCATCTACTGTCAAAGACGGGTCTGATCGACGATGTGAAAAAGATTTATTCGCATTCCCATGCCATCGCTCAGTGCCGGAACTGGCTGGAAACGAACCTGCCCCATGTTCCGGTCTCGGAGGTCGCCAGCACGGCGCGTGCTGCGGAGGTCTGTGTCGACGAGCCCTCCGCCGCCGCGATCGCGTCGGAACTTGCGGCGCAGCTCTACGGCCTGAAAGTCATCACGGCGCGGATTGAAGATAATATTAATAACTTCACCCGATTCCTGGTCTTGTCCCAAAAACCGCCTGAACGGACCGGTCGGGATAAGACGTCTCTCATGCTGTCTATCAAAGACAAAGTCGGAGCGCTGTACGACTTGCTGCGCCCGTTTGCTTCGCATGGCTTGAATATGACGAAGATCGAATCGCGTCCGTCCCGTCGCAAGGCCTGGGAGTATTTGTTCTTCGTCGATATCGAGGGCCATATCGAAGAAGAAAAACTGAGAAAGGCGTTGGAGGAAGTCAAAGGCCGGTGCCTGTTCATGAAAATTCTCGGTTCCTATCCGGCGCATAACTGACATCATGCCGCTACACGTCCATCAAGACATTCTGTCCCTTCATCCTTACATTCCGGGCAAGCCGATCGAAGAGTTACAGCGCGAGCTGGGGTTGTCCCGCGTGGTGAAACTGGCTTC
The DNA here is from genome assembly GCF_965152575.1 of Nitrospira sp. Nam80. Classification (NCBI taxonomy): domain Bacteria; kingdom Pseudomonadati; phylum Nitrospirota; class Nitrospiria; order Nitrospirales; family Nitrospiraceae; genus Nitrospira; species Nitrospira sp. Nam80. The sequence goes on along the minus strand of NZ_OZ224216.1, from coordinate 4,396,675 downwards.
GAACGAAAACCCCATCGGCCCGTCGCCGAAAGCATTGGCGGTCTTGTCCCAGGTTGCCTCCACGTTGAATCGATACCCGGACGGCGGCGCCCATAAATTGCGCACCGCCTTGGCGGAACGGTGGAAGGTCGCCTTGGATCAGGTCATTTTGGGAAACGGGTCGGATGAGATTCTCGGTCTCTTGGCTCGTGCGTTTCTCGCGCCGGGTGATGAAGCGGTCATGGCGGACCAGACCTTCGTTATCTATAAGATGGAGGTCACGGCCGCGCACGGAATCCCCGTTGAAGTTCCGCTCAAGAACGGCCGGCACGATCTACGGGCGATGGCCGATGCGGTCACCGATAAGACAAGGCTCCTCTTTTTGTGCAATCCCAATAATCCGACCGGCACTACAGTCGGACAGGCGGACGTGGATGCGCTGATGGCGCGTCTCCCGGACCATGTGCTCGTCGTGTTTGACGAAGCCTACTATGAATATGTGCGGCTTCCCGACTTTCCCGATAGTTTGAAATATGTGGCCCAAGGCCGCCATGCGGTCGTGTTGAGGACGTTTTCAAAAATATACGGCCTCGCGGGACTGAGGATCGGCTACGGCGTGACGACAGCGGAAATCACCGGCTACTTGAACCGAGTCCGTCCACCGTTCAATGCCAACAGCATGGCCCAGCGGGCGGCGCTAGCCGCGTTACAAGATGAGGACCATGTCGCAAGAAGTCGAACGTTGAACGCAATCGAAATGGAAAAGGTCCGCTCCGCACTGGAAGCCCTGAGCATCAAGCCGCTTCCGAGCGACGCCAACTTTCTCTACTTCGATGCAGGCAGGGACGGCCGTCTACTCTTTGAGGCATTGTTGCGGGAAGGCGTCATTGTTCGACATATTCATGGACCGATGGTGCGGGTGAGTATCGGCTTGCCGGAGGAGAATCAGGCGTTTGTGGCGGCATTGCAGAAAGTACTGAAGGCGTGAGCGCGGCGAAACAAAAGAGGCTGTCATGATTATTGTTTTGCGGCCCGAGGCCAGTGAGCGGGAGGTCGATCATATCATTGACCGCTTGCGGGAGCTTGGGCTGAAATCACATATTTCGACGGGACAAGAGCGGACCATTATCGGGGTAATCGGGGACGACCGTATTCTCCAGAATCAGCCGCTGACGGCCCTGCCCGGGGTCGAGAGTGTGCTGCCCATCCTGGCTCCCTGGAAACTGGTCAGCCGGGAATTCAAGAAAGAGAACACCATCATCGATGTCAACGGCGTGAAGATCGGAGACCGGAAGGTCACGATCATGGCGGGCCCGTGCGCCGTCGAACGGTTGGAACTCACGGTGGGAATTGCGCATGAGGTCAAATCATCGGGTGCCACCGTATTGCGCGGCGGCGCCTACAAGCCCAGAACCTCACCCTATTCATTTCAAGGGCTTGGCCGGGAGGGGCTGGATTATCTCCTCGAAGCGAGGAAGCAGACCGGATTGCCGGTCGTGAGCGAGATTCTGGATACGCGCGACATCGAGTTGTTTCTTGAAAAGGCGGATATCATTCAGATCGGCGCCCGGAACATGCAAAATTTCGAACTGCTGAAAGAGGTAGGCGCCTATGATAAGCCGGTGTTGCTGAAGCGCGGTCTGTCGGCGACGATCAAGGAATTTCTACTGTCCGCGGAATACATCATGTCCCGGGGCAACCGCAATGTGATGCTGTGCGAGCGGGGCATCAGGACCTTCGAAACTCAATATCGAAATACTTTGGACTTGGCCGCCATCCCGACGCTGAAAGAACTTTCGCATCTTCCGGTGATCGTCGATCCGAGCCATGCGACCGGCAAGTGGAATCTCGTAGCGCCGATGTCAAAGGCCGCGGTGGCGGCCGGTGCGGACGGACTGTTGGTGGAGGTGCATTCCAACCCGGAATGCGCGCTCTGTGACGGGGAAGAGTCCATCAGGCCGAGCAAGTTCAAGGAATTGATGCACGACCTTCATAAGATCGCTGAAGCGGTCGGACGAACCCTGTGAGATCCACATCTCTCAAAAGGAACCGTGCTGAGTTCATGAGGTGCGGTCAAACGGCATGACGGTGCACTTTAGACAGGTCGCGATCATCGGAGTCGGGCTGATCGGAGGATCGCTCGGGATGATCCTCCGCCGGAAAAAGCTTGCCGATGAAGTCGTGGGAATCGGCCGCCGCCTCGAGAATTTGAAGACGGCCGTCGACCTCGGCGCCATCGATCGATACGTGTCGGATCCGAAGGAAGGGGTAAGAGCCGCGGATTTCGTTGTCTTGGCCACTCCCGTCGATACCTATGAGCAACATCTGAAAGATTGGGCCCAGTGCCTCCCGTCCGGCGCCGTAGTGAGCGACGTGGGAAGCGTCAAGGGACTGCTGGTGGAGCGTGCCGAAGCGATGATGCCGGCGAACGTCCATTTTGTCGGCGCCCATCCGATCGCGGGCAAGGAGAAGACAGGGGTCGCGGCCGGATCGGAGACGTTGTTTCAGCGTGCCCGCTGTATTCTTACGCCGACCACATCAACAGATCGTGCCGCGCTCGCGACGGTTCGCGCGTTGTGGGAAACGGCCGGATCGACGGTGCTGGAGATGGATCCGTATCTCCATGACAAAATTCTCGGCGCGGTGAGTCATTTGCCCCATGCCGCCGCCTTTGCTTTGATCAATACCTTGGCGGATGCCAGGGACCATGGGATCCCGGAACTCGACCTTGCCGGGCATTCGGGCGGCGGGCTGCGTGATACGACGAGGATTGCGGCCAGTTCTCCCGAGATGTGGCGGGACATCTTTCTCTGGAACCGGGATAATCTCGTCTCCTTCATTGAAGCCTATGAGCGCCGGCTCGGGGAATTGAAACGATTGATTCGTGCCGGAGATGGCGCGGGCATCGAAAAAGAACTCGAAAATGCCAAGCACGAACGCGAGCAGTTAAATCAGCGGCCGGCTAGATCGGCCTGAGCACGATGGCATCTCTCACCATTACACCGGGTCGTCCCTTGCGCGGAACCGTGGCGGTCCCGGGCGACAAATCCATTACCCATCGAGCCGTTATCCTGAGTGCTTTGGGCGATGGAGCGACCACCATCTCCGGGTACTGCCGTGGCGAGGACTGTCTGAATACCATGCGGGCGTTCCGCTCGCTGGGTGTGCGCGTGGATGAAACCGACCGTCACTTGGTGGTGCATGGCAAAGGCATGTGGGGGCTCACTGAACCGGAGAGCCCGATCGACTGCGGAAATTCAGGAACCGGTATTCGCCTCTTGGCGGGCGTCCTCGCCGGACAGGATTTCTTTACCGTCCTCACCGGCGACGAATCGATCCGGAAGCGTCCGATGGGCCGGGTGGTGAAGCCGCTCCGCCAGATGGGAGCTTCGATCGCGGGCCGCAAAGGGGGGGAACTGGCGCCGCTGGCGGTGACGGGAACGAAGTTGCGGGCGATTAACTATCAGTCTCCCGTTGCCAGCGGCCAGATTAAGTCGGCGCTCTTGCTTGCCGCCCTCTATGCCGACGGGGCGACGGTCTTCTCCGAACCGGGGGCTTCTCGCGACCATACCGAGCGGCTCTTTCAGTATTTCGGTATCCCATTCAAGCGCGAAGGCCTCAGCCTGACGATCGAGGGGAGACCGCCGGTCCGATGGGGTGGCGGGGAAGTCAAGGTCGCCGGGGACCTTTCCGCCGCCGCGTTTTTTCTCGTCGGCGCGACGATCGTTCCTGAATCTTGCGTGACGGTGACCGGCGTTGGGATGAATCAGACCAGAACCGGTTTGATCGATCTGCTGAACAAAATGGGAGCCGACATCCAAATCGAAAATCATCGGCATGAATCAGGCGAGCCGGTGGCGGATTTACGAGTGCAAACTGCTCCGCTGAAAGGCATCCGTATCGGCGCGGAGGACATCCCGCAGACTATCGACGAATTTCCCATCCTCTGCGTGGCGGCGGCGGTCGCCGCCGGAACGACGGAAATCTCGGGTGCGGGAGAATTGCGGGTCAAGGAAAGCGATCGTATCGCCACCATGGCTGCGGAACTGCGATCGATGGGGGCGCGAGTCGTGGAAAAACCCGATGGCCTTCTTATTGAGGGACTTGGCGACCGCCATGGAAATGGGCGCCTATCCGGGGCTCGCTGTTCGAGTCACGGGGATCATCGCGTCGCGATGTCGCTTGCGGTCGGCGCCCTGACTGCACCGGTCCCCACCACTATTGAAAACACGGACTGTATCGAAACGTCATTTCCCCAATTTGACCAGAAGTTGGCCGATTTATTGACCGACAAGGCGTGATCCCTATAATGCAGGAGTCCATCGGCAGGACAGGCAAGGACGGTCAGGACAGGCGCGGGTTGGTGATCGCGATCGACGGGCCGGCGGGCGCGGGGAAGAGTACGGTCGCCAAGTTGCTGGCCTCCCGTTTGGGATATTTATATCTGGATACCGGCGCCCTCTATCGTGCCGTGGCCTGGAAGGTCAAAGCCGCCGGCGTCCACCCTCATGACCATTTGGCCATGGCCGATCTGCTTCAGCATACCGAGATCCATATGGATTGTGCCCGAGAACGCATCGGGGTTTATGTCGATGGCCATGAGATTTCACAAGAACTCCGGATGCCGGCGGTCACCAGTTTGGCCTCGATCGTGTCGGCCGTTCCGGCGGTACGGGAATGGTTGCTTCCGGTCCAGCGAAAAATTGGGGCCTGCGGTGGTGTCGTCGCGGAAGGCCGAGACATCGGTACGGTGGTCTTTCCGACGGCGGACATCAAATTTTTTCTTGAGGCGGATGTGGAGGTGCGAGCCACGCGCCGGCATCACGAGTTGGTCGCCGCAGGACATGCGGTGCCGCTGGAGGAGACCAAACGAGATATCTCGGGCCGGGACACTCGTGATCGGACCAGGGACGTCGCGCCGTTGATGCCGGCGCCGGATGCCGAGCTGATCGATACATCGGCGATCCCGGCGGAGGAAGTGGTCCGGCACATGCTCGCCGTCATTGCGGCCAAGTTGTGACCGGGGTCGTCTATGGGTTGCTATGGATCTTGTCACGGGTCGTCGGTTGGATCTGTTTCCGATACAAGACAACCGGGAGCGTGCCTCGTGAAGGCGGGATTCTCGTGGCGGCGAATCATGCGAGTTATTTGGATATTCCGCTCCTGGGCTGCGGGATTTCCCGGCGTGTCTGGTTCCTCGGGCGACATGATCTGTTTCCGATCCCGCTGCTGAATCAGGTGTTGCAGGCGCTGGGATGGATTCCATTACGGGTGGGTCGATTGGATCGGATCGCATTTGCGAAAGCCGTGGAACATATCAAAGCAGGCAGAGCGGTCGTTATTTTCCCGGAAGGAACTCGTTCGGCAACGGGCAAATTGCGTCCGGGCAAGCCAGGGATCGGACTCATCGTGAGCCAGACCGGTTGTCCCGTCGTTCCGGCCTTTATCAAAGGCACGCATGAGGCGCTGCCCGTCGGAGCGTTCTGGCCGCGATTCCGCCGGGTGACGATCTCGTATGGAGAGCCGGTTAATTTTTCTGATGATCTGAAGCGTTTGGAAGGAAAAGCACTCTATCAACATGTGAGTCGAACAGTCATGGCTAAGATTGCGACGCTGGGACACGTGGCGCCTCCCAAGGACCACGGAGAACGATCCGGCGACCAGTCGCGCCTTGGCTCGACATTGGCTCCCGAGTCTTGCAACGCTGAGTAAGCCTCGTGTCATTTCACTTTCAGCACCCGGCATGAGCCGGAGGACTAGGAATTGCTCATGAGTACAGTGACGAGACAAATGGAACCTAAATTGAATCGCGACGCCCTTGCCGCCATGTACGAAGAAACCTTCCGGAACTTCGAGGAAGGCACCATCACGGAAGGCTCCGTGGTGGCGATCGGCAAGGATAAGGTGGTCGTCGATATCGGGTACAAATCGGAAGGCATGATCTCGGCCGATCAATTCTCATCCGAAGAATTGCAGCGCTTGAAGGTCGGCGACCGGTTACAAGTTTATTTGGAGGAGTGTGAAGACGCCGACGGCAATCTGGTTCTTTCCAAAGAAAAAGCCGACAAGATGAAGATTTGGGAAGAACTGGAAAAGCTCCACAAAGAGGAGAAGAGCATCGAAGGCAAAATCATTTCCCGCATCAAGGGCGGCATGATGGTCGATATCGGCGTCAAGGCCTTCCTGCCCGGTTCTCAGATCGACCTGCATCCTGTCCGCGATCTCGATGGATTGGTCGGCAAGACCTTCCCGCTGAAAATCATTAAGATTAATCATCGGCGCGGGAATGTGGTCGTGTCCCGCCGGGTGTTATTGGAGGAATCACGCGACAAGCGGCGCCAAACCACCTTGGCTTCGCTGAAAGAAGGCCAACTCATCCAAGGAATGGTCAAGAACATTACGGACTACGGGGCCTTTATCGATTTGGGAGGCATCGACGGACTCTTGCACATCACCGACATGTCCTGGGGGCGCGTCGGGCATCCCTCGGAACTGTTCCAGGTCGGTGATAAAGTTGAAGTCACCGTCCTGAAATATGATCGCGAGACCGGCCGCATTTCACTCGGCTTGAAGCAAAAGAGCGCCGATCCATGGACCGGCGTTGCCGGCAAATATCCCGTCGGGACCCGCGTGCGCGGGCGCGTCGTGAGCCTGACGGATTACGGGGCCTTCATCGAACTAGAACCGGGAGTCGAGGGATTGGTTCACGTGTCCGAAATGTCCTGGACCCATGAAGTGCGCCATCCTTCGCGTGTCGTGTCGGTGGGGGACCAGGTCGAAGCGGCCGTGTTGAACGTGGATCCGGCGAACCGGAAGATCTCCCTCGGTATGAAGCAAACAGCGCCCAATCCCTGGGACATGATCGAAGGTAAATATCCGCCCGGCACCCGTATCGAAGGCAAAGTGAAAAGCCTGACCGATTTCGGGGCGTTTGTCGGATTGGAAGAGGGCATCGACGGGCTGATTCACATTTCCGACATGTCCTGGACCAAGCACATCAAGCATCCGTCCGAATTGTTTAAGAAGGGACAGAAGGTCGATGCCGTCGTGATTCGCATCGACAAGGATAAAGAACGCCTGTCCCTGGGCTACAAGCAACTCAGCCGCGATCCTTGGGACGATCAAATCCCGGCGCGGTATCATGTCGGTGATACGGTCTCCGGTAAAGTCACGAAGATCGCGGATTTTGGCGTTTTTGTTGAGCTGGACGGGGATGTCGAAGGACTGATCCATGTCAGCGAAGTCGGGCTCGAACCCCAGGCCCGCATGGAGGACAAATTCAAAGCCCAAGACGAGGTGACTGCGAAGATCATTAAGGTCGACCGCGAGGAGCGAAAGATCGCTCTTAGCCTGCGGGACCATCAAATGGATGCTGAGCGCCGGCAAGTGGATGAGTTCCATGCGTCGCAGGGGGCCGTCGATCAATCGCTCGGCCGAGCGGCCAAGCAAAGCCGGAAGCGAGGCGAGGGGGATGCGCAATAGGGCGCTCCGCCTGGTGAGGCCGATTCGGACAGATTGCCTGCACAGGAGCCTATATGGATGAGGGAACTGACAAGCCGGCCGGCCGAAAACGCAGCCTGTTTCGGCGAATCGTCTGGATCGCGGTGATTGGCATTGGGGCGCTGATCGTCCTCAATATCTTGTTTCCCGATCTCGACTTGTCCGGGGAGAACCGCATTGCGCTGGTCCGGGTGGAAGGCGTTATTCTGGATGCTCAGACCACGGTCGGCGACTTGAAGCGATTCAGCGAAAACCCTCTCGTGAAGGCCATCGTACTGCGCATCGACAGCCCCGGAGGCGGGGTCGTGCCGTCGCAGGAGATCCATGATGCGGTGAAGCGCGTGAAAAATAGGAGCAACAAAGCGATTATCGCCTCGATGGGGACTGTTGCGGCGTCCGGCGGATATTATATCGCAGCAGCGACCGATCGCATTATCGCCAATCCCGGCACGCTCACCGGCAGTATCGGGGTCATCATGGAAATGGCCAATGTCGAAGGGTTGCTGAAGAAGATCGGCGTCGAAGGCGTCGTGATCAAAAGCGGCAGATATAAGGATGTGGGGTCACCGCTCCGCAAGATGAACGAGGAAGAACGTAAACTGATGCAATCGGTCATGGACGATGTTCACCAGCAATTCATTCAGGCTGTCGCCGAGGGCCGTTCGTTGGAACTATCGGAAGTACAACCATTGGCGGATGGGCGGATTTTTACGGGGCGCCAGGCCAAGGAGGCTCGGTTGGTGGATGAATTGGGTGATCTGGACGACGCCATTCGACTCGCCGCCGACATTGTAGGTATCGAAGGGGAGCCCAAGGTCCTGGAACCGCGGCGGCGCTTTTCAATTCGTGAGTTGCTGGAGTCGCGGCTGGCATCGTTGTTCCCCAAACTTGAGCTCCAAGCCGGCATGAGCTTGAAGTACTTGATGGCGTTCTAAGTCGTGTCCGGTACGCGTTTGAAAAGCAGGCGAACGTCCTCGTGGAGGTCTCTCAGCACTAAACCGCAAGAGAGGGAGCTATGACCAAGGCGCAAATCATCGAACGGGTTTCCGAGCAGGTGACGACTTTGACCAAGCGTCAAGCCGAGATCGTCGTGAACACCATCTTTGACTGTGTCCGCGACTCGTTGCGAAACGGGGACAAGACGGAGATTCGAGGATTCGGCAGTTTTCGCTTGAGAGCCCGCCGCATGAAGGAGGGACGGAATCCCAAGACCGGCGCGACCGTCGCCGTCCCCGCCAAACGGGTGCCGTTTTTCAAAGCCGGCAAGGAACTGAAGGAGCTCTTGAATCAATAACAGGAGATGCACGTGTCGCATTCGAATGACATATCAACATCCGAGGTTCGATGGAGTGAAGGCGCGCTCAAACGGATGGAACGCGCCCCCATTTTTCTGCGCGGGATGGTCCGCCGGCTCGCGGAAAAGAAAGCGCGGGAACTGGGCTATGAAGAAATTACCGAACCAATTCTCGACGAGTTCAAGAATCAAATGATGGGCCGCATGGGCGGCGAGTCCGGCATGAGCGACGCGGCCGAGCAAATGGCACAAGGGCACCTGCCGTGGACGGCTGCCGCCCGCGAACGGCTGGCGACGGTGCCGGAATTCATGCGCGGCATGATCAAGCAGATCGCGGAGGAAATGGCCCGCGAGCGGGGACACCTAGAGGTCAATGTCGATCTGTTTGAAAAAGTCGAGGCATTGGGCGATGTGCGGGAGACGCCGGCGGCACCGATGGCATGGACCGAGCAAGCTGCGGCGCTGTTGCAGGAAAAGATCAAAGATTCACCGCCCATTGCGATGGAATTCGTTCACGATATGTTGAAGCTGGACACGGAGGAACTGGCGCGAGAGCGGGGGCTCACCTCCATCGACGAGCAGACCCTGCGCCAACTCTGGGATGCTCCGCAGGAACGCGTGACGTGGACGGATGAGGCATGGAAGCGATTACAAACCTCGCCGGATTTTGTGCGCAGCGGGATTCGTAAAGCTGCGGAGCGGCGCGCACGGAAACTCGGTCTGAAGGAGATCGACTCGGACCATCTGACGACCTTCCGCAATCAGGCTATGATGAAAGCCGTGAAGCGGATTCGGTCGTTCGGGTACAACGATCTGACGTTTGATGCCTTTGAGACGGCGCTTCAGAAGACCAAACGGCTGCAGGGCAATGAGCAGGCGGAACTCCGACTGCAGGAAATCCGGGATCATTTCAAGGATCCCGAAACGAAAAAACCGGAGGGCGGCACGCTGGGTGCCGACCTCATGTCGCGATTCCGCAAATATCTCAAAGGGGAAGGGTCGCTGTAGCCCGTTCGTTAATGGGCCGATGTTCCCTGCGGCCAGAATTTGTGGCGGATTTGAGGCAGCGGAACGTTCTCGAAGTTTGGAATGTCGTAGAGGCACCGATCAATGGTCTCCACTTCTTCCGTCGTTAACTCAAGCGTCACCTGCTTCTTCCAGAAATTGTCGAGCGCCACATAGTCGTTGGACTGAGGCCTCTCAGCAAGAAGCGCCTGCATTTTTTTGAATCCCTGGGTATCCACGCCGGGAATACGTCCCTGATTTTTATCGATACACCATTTCAGTACTTCTGCGATGCCGTACATGGTGAGCGGGATGCGCACGATTTCACTCATTGTATCCTCCTGAAGAAAGAAGGGCATTCTAGCTCAGCTCTTTGTCTATTATCAAAGGGTCTGAAGACCTATGCGCAGGGTCCATCGATGTCCCGAGAATCTGTCGCACGGAAATCAAATTGACGCCCATCGATTGACGGAACCTGTCAATCCCTCTGACTCTGAGGCATACAGAGTTGGCTACGGCACCGGGACGATTCGTGCCGTTGCGAAGCGCAAATAGCCTCTGTATACTCCGCTGGACGAGGTCAATTCACCTATGAGCAGGACCGATGTTCCGTGGCGTAATGAAATGGATCACTCAGCCGGGTTTACACCGGACAACCGGCCCGAATGTGGGGCGACGGGCTTTCGCTCTCCTGGGAGTCGGTCTGGCGTGCTGCCTCCTAAGTGGACCGGCCTGCTCGAAATCCGACCCCTTTGATCCACCGGACCCGTTATATTATTTCGCCAGCTATCCCGTCGGAAAGAATCCCACCACCGTAACAACGGCTGACTTCAACTCCGACGGATTCACCGACATCATTACGACCAACATCTCCAGTAATACCCTGTCGCTCTTGATGGGAAACGGTGACGGTACATTTCAAGAGCAGGTCCAGTTGCGCGTGTGCCAGGAGCCGCGCGCATTGGCCACGAGCGATTTTAATCTGGATGGCCACCCTGATATCGCTTTGGCCTGTTCGGGCAGCGATCAGGTCTCCATCTTCCTCGGCAAGGGAAACTCGAAATTCGATGAGGGCGCACAATATCCGGTTCACCGGACCCCCGTTTCGATCGCTGTCGACGATGTCGACGGGGATCAGAAGCCGGACCTCGTTGTGGCTTTGCGAAACGATAAGATCAAAGTCTTTTTGGGCGACGGCAACGGAACATTTCGCTCCGGGGCCCAATATGAATATGGAGATACACCGACTTCGCTTGCGCTTCAGGATTTGAATAACGACGGCATTCCGGAAATGATCGTCACGAACGGCGGGCCCATGTTGGGGGCGGTGTCGGTCTGGATCGGGATTGGGGATGGCACGTTCCGCCAGCCGGCGGACTATAAGACCGGAAAGCGCCCGCTGGGAGTGAGCTTCGGTGATTTCAACAATGATCGATTCCTTGATCTGTTGGTTATTAACGGGGAGAAGGATTCGTTCACCACCTTCCTCGGCAACGGGAATGGCACATTCCAATCCGGCAAGGAGGCCGGAGCCGATGCCAGCCCGAATTTCGGCTTGATCAGGGACTTTAACGGTGATCGACTGCCGGACGTGGCCATTGTCAATTTACAGTCGAACGATCTTTCGATCCTGTTCGGGCGGGGTGACGGCACCTTTGAATATCCCCCGCGAAACTATCGGACGCCTTCGGGACCCTTCGCGCTCGCGAACTTCAAGGTGTTATCCCAGGAAGCGGAAGAACCGGGGCTCGCCATCGCCAATAATGGAGCCGGCAGTGTGTCGATTTTTCTTCATCGCGGGCATAAATCCGTGTCGTCAGCAAGGAGTTCGGGCTAACCTCGACTCACCGTCGCAGCCGTTATTCGCATAAAGGAAGCGCTTGCTTGACACCATGGGACCGGTCGGCTAGAGTTCAAAAAGATTTAACGGATCGTATTTGGTTATCACGTTCGGTGCATGCGCGAGAGGGGAAGTGCGGCCGTTCGTCTGGTGGTTCAGTATGGGATCGCTCATGACGCTTGCGGTGCTCATGGTTCAGGGAGGAGTCAGAGATTTGTTCTACGGAACACATTCGGCGGGCACCAGCGCCTATCTCTCGTTCGGTACCACCATTTTCGGCGGGGGACTCTTGGCCGGGTGTCTAGCGCTCATTTTGAACCGTCTCCGGTGAACGACACCGCCTGGAATGGCTTGCCGCGTCTTGCCTGAATACAACAAGATCCTCCACCGCCTGACGACCCGGATTGACGCACTATTCTATGCACTGCTTAAAATGCAAAGGTTTCATGATGGTCGAGCGCCATTACACGTTGATGAATCGGCGCCTGTACGCCCGGTGCTTGAATTGCGGGTTTTGGATCGATCTCGCCGACATGCTGCGATTCTTCCACAAGGTCATCGAGAGCGGCGTGCGCGGGGGCAAGATTAAGGAATCCTACACTCTTTGACGGAGGAGGCGTAGATGAACAAGCAAGATTTGGCGGGCGCATGACAATCCCATCGCCTCGTTGGTTGTTCCGTGCGCTCGAGTGTCTCACCGTCCTGTTCGCCATCGCATTTTTATCGCCCGATCTTCACGCTGAAATCGCTTCAATGTCTTTGTCCCGAGAAGGCCGGCCGCCTGTGGGCAAGACCGCCCAGGCTGCGTCTCGACCGCCTTGGCGGCGCGTGCCGGCCCACAGTATCCTCCTCAAGGAATTGAAAACCGGCGTGACCCTCTATCAATTCCAATCGGAAAGGAAATTGTCGCCGGCCAGTTTGACGAAAATCATGTCCGCGTTGGTCATTTTGGAGCACGGCCGTCTCAGTGATGAAGTAACGGTCAGTGCGAAGGCCGCGCGTGCACACAAGATTCGTTTGCGACTGCGGACCGGCCAAATTTTTCGTTTGGAAGACCTCTTGAAAGCCATGCTGATTGTGTCGGCCAATGATGCCTGCCTCGCCGCGATCGAGCATGTCGGGGGATCGGAAGATCAGTTCGTGATGATCATGAACGCGAAAGCGGCGGCTCTCGGACTGAAAAATACCCATTTCAGCAACGCCTGCGGGTTTGACGCGCCGGATCACTATTCCACGGCGGAGGATTTAGCCAAATTAAGTGAAATCGCCCTGCAAGATCCGATCTTCAAAGGCCTCGTCCGAGAGGAACGCGAAATGATCATGCCGCTCAATGAGCATCGTTCCTACCTGCTCCGCAATACCAACCGCCTCCTCGGTCGCGTCCCCGGTGTCGAGGGGGTCAAAACGGGGTTCACGTCCAAGGCCGGCCGGTGCCTGATTGCAAAGGTCTCTCAAGACGGCAGCGATTTATTGCTGGTAATCCTGAATTCGAAGCGTCGGTGGAACACAGCCACCAGTCTCATCACCTACGGCCTGAGGATGGCTCAAGGGCGGCCGGAGCTTGTGCAGTAGTCTCCATCGATACGCTTGACGCAGCACCGGCGGTCGGCCAGATTCTGCTACGAAGAGAGTTCAGTTGAGCAGAACGATACGCTATGAGGACGTGGAGGGCTTTGCTGTCAACCAGAGCATGCAGGAGACGGTCAGTGAGGCTGGGAAAATTCGACGTTCACATCCTTGCCGAGGTAGTTCACCATGAAACCCTGCTTGTCATAGGACAAGACTGCGCCCATAACGTTCTCGTCTCCATAATCTTCTTTGCCGAGCAGTTTCCGGACGTCATCAGGGCTTTCGCTGTTCAGCACATTACGGAAAATTCCTCGCGTCTTATACGCGAAACGATTATTGATAAAAATTAAATCCACTTTCCCGTCCTGCACGCGAACTCCCGCCATGGGACCGGTCGGCCTGCGCTGATCGAGCAGGAAAATAAAGGTCGCTTCCTGTTCGGTTTTGATGCCCGGAATCTTTTCGTTGACCAGAATATCGATGGCTTTGCTCTCCGAATCGCCCAGCTTGACGCCGAACAAGGACACGTCCGGACTGGTAATGGCCTTTGGGTCCATCAGGTCGTTCTTGCTCAATTCGTAGGGTTCAGCTCCAAGCAAGGCCTCGCCCCAGAACCCCGACAATACAATCAAAGCGGCCGCCGCCCATCTGCTGTTTATCATCGACTCCTCCTTCACTCGACCTATCGTGCTGAGAATCTCGAGAGTATGACAAGGAAGACTCAGACGATACCCGCATTCTAAACAACGACACGATCACTTTCAAGGCAACCCTTCGACGGATAGCGGGGATGCGGCCGAATGCCGATCGTGTGCGACTCGACGATAGGACGTCAGGTGGAGAAGCGAGTCCGATTGTTTGGCACGGTGGCCTTTTTGGACTCCGCGAGTAACTCTTTCACGGTGCTCTGGCAGAGATTGGCGAATTCCGTCGCGGCAAGATTCTGATGTCGACGTTTTAAAAACGCCAGACCGACAGGGTGCCGAGGAACAGGATCGTAAATGTCCACGATCTGAAGTTCGCTTCCCGGCACACGGAGCCGTACATAGAGTTCGGGTAGAATCGTCATCCCGGCTCCTTCCGAAACGGCTTGCAGGATCCCTTCGGGTGAACTCATTTCCAATGAGACTTGCGGGTGCACTCCCGCTCTAGCGCATTCCTGCTCCACCATCCTTCGTAAACAGTAATCGACCGGCATGAGAATCAACGGAAACGTGGCAAGCTCCTGCATCCTGACCCGCGTCTTGGGCACCTTGGCTGAGGCGGGCGCGGCGAGCACCAGTCGTTCCTCGAAGAGGGGAATGGTGGTCAATTGCGGATGAGCAACCGGAAGCAGGAAAATGCCGAGGTCCAATTGATTCGCTAGAAGCCCGCGGACAATGTCGGTGGAAGGTTGGGCGTGGATATGCAAATGAACCGCAGGGAACCGCTGTTTGAAGCGAGACACCAGGGGCGCGATCAAATAGCTGTTGACGGTTGAGAGCGTGCCCACGGTGAGGCGACCGCGTTTGGCTCCCCGCAACTCATGCACGATGTGCGCCGCCTCCTCCAGTTCCCCCAGCGCGCGCTCGGCGTGCCGGCGAAACAATTCACCCGCTTGAGTCAACACAACCTTTCGTCCCAATCGGTCGAGGAGGCGCGCCCCGAGTTCATTCTCCAGCGCGCTGATTTGGACGGAAAGAGAAGGCTGCGAAACGTGGACATGTTCGGCGGCACGGGTGAAACTTTCGTGTTTCGCTACCGCCAGGAAATAATGCAGTTGCCGTAGTTCCATTGAGATGCCTCGCCGTCGGGCGGGAAGTTCCTATAGACGCGGACTATAGAATCTATCATAAAGATATATTAGACAAATAGACAGTACGTGCCTTACCGTGCAGCCGTCAACGTAAAGATGCTGTCCGACTCCACTGCAATTAGTCCGATGGCCAACCCTTAATACCGAAAGAAAGGAAACGATGCGGTCATCACCCCGGGCGCTCTACCTGTTGTCGGGATTGCTCCTTGCCACCACCCTCGCCTGTGTCGAACAGTCCCAACCCGCGGCGCCGGTAAAAAACGCCGCTCCTGCGAGCGGCACGGCGTCCCTCTATGAGCGGCTGGGGGGGGAACCGGCCATCACGGCGGTGGTCGATCAGTTTGTGTCCAATGTTGCAGCCGACGGGCGTATCAACGGCCGATTTGCCACGACCGATATTCCCAGGCTCAAGGGGCACTTGGTCGATCAGGTATGCCAGGCGACCGGCGGACCTTGCACGTATCGCGGTCGTGATATGAAAACGACGCATGAAGGCATGAGAATCAGCACGAAGGACTTCCATGCATTGGTGGAAGACCTTGTGGCTGCTCTGGACAAATTCAAGGTGCCGTCTCAGGAAAAGAACGAACTTCTGGCTCTGCTGGGGCCGATGAAGATGGACATCGTCGAAGCACCGTAGGTGTAGGCGGGAGGGAGTCGGTCCTATGGGCGACTCCCTGCTTCACTCCTTCTGTTAAGGCAGCCGATCGCTTGCAATCAAAAGTTCCGCAAGAAGCCGGAGACGACGGAAGTAAGCGAGAGAATCATCTGTGAGATCGTCGAGAAGAGCATCGAGATCACTGATACAGTCTTTCAGAATTGAGACTCGTCCGGCATCCAATCCATCGGCGCTGTCCAAATAGTACACGGCGCAGCCTCCAATGACGGTATCGAGGGTCATCAATTGCCCTTCATTGGGATCCGACAATTGCGGCCAACTTGCTTGGCTGTGCGCATCCCAGACGGACGCAATTGATGATTGATCCATGTCGTCACCGCTACAGTTGTTCGTAGCACCGCCGATGTTGCCGCAGCCATTCATCTGAAAGCCAGCCGTAAGACTGACCAGGCAGTGTGCCGGATTCTGCGCCTACGACTCGAATGGAGCTTGAGCGAACCTGCCGCCGGGCCAAACGGTTCATCTGTAAACTGCACTCGGCCGTAAGTGCAAGGACGGCGTTCATCCTATTCGCTCCGCTACGGATACAGGCCTCGTTGCAGGTGGGCGTGCGCCACCTTGTCGATTCCCGAGATAAGCGCCGCCAACCTCATACTGGTGCGCCTTTCCGTCGCGAAATGGAGCGTTCGATGAAACGCGTCGGTAATAATATCCTGCAAGCGTTCACGAATGTCGGGTGCCTTCCAGAAGAAACGTTGAACATCCTGCACCCACTCGAAATAGGACACAATGACGCCGCCGGAATTGGCGAGAATATCCGGAATAATAAAGACCCCTTTGTCGGCCAGGATCCGATCCGCATCGAGAGTGGTCGGGCCGTTGGCGCCTTCGGCGAGGATGCGGCATCGCAACTGGCCGGCATTTTTCCCGGTAATCTGCTCGGAGAGCGCAGCCGGAACAAGCACCGTGCAGTCCAGTTCGAGCAATTCGGCATTTGTAAGACGATCACCCATACTGCCACCGGTCTCAAATCCACCCTTATCGCGATGCCGGCGGAGCACCTCCCGCACATCGAGTCCCTTTGGATTGTAAATCCCACCATTGACATCGCTGACGGCCACGACGCGCGCACCGGCCTCTTGCATGATGAGCGCGGTGTGGGACCCGACATTGCCGAATCCTTGGATGGCAACCGTCACCTGATCGATCGGGATATTGAGATGCTTCAGTGCTTCCAGGGTGACATAGACGACTCCCCGCCCGGTGGCATCTTCGCGGCCCAGGCTGCCCCCTATCGACAGCGGTTTTCCGGTAACCACTCCTCCCACGGAATAGCCGACCTGTTGGCTGTACGTATCCATAATCCACGCCATAACCTGCGCGTCCGTGCCGACATCCGGCGCGGGCACATCCTTGTCCGGTCCAATGAGCGGAAAGATCTCCGCCGCATACCTGCGAGTCAGACGCTGAAGCTCGGCTCGTGACAACATTCTCGGCGCCACCTGGACGCCGCCTTTGGCTCCGCCATACGGAAGGCCGGCGAGCGCGCACTTCCACGTCATCCACATCGCCAACGCCGCGATTTCGCCGAGATTCACATCGGGATGATATCTGATGCCGCCTTTGGAGGGGCCTCGCGCCGAATCATGCTGGACACGGTACCCTGTAAAAATCTCCACTCGTCCATCATCCATGCGGACCGGCACGCTGACGATCAGCGACCGTTGCGGTACCTTCAGGCGTTCACGCAGATTGGGATCGAGGTGCATGGCCTCGGCCGCTTCGTCGAATTGCGCAACCGCCAGGCGATAGGTCGGAGTATCTAATTCATGCATTAAGCCCTCCACATAATTCGAGTCATCAGCGATCAAGCGATGCTGCTGCAAATCCCAGGGCGCGTCGCCGACCCTCTGATTCCGGCGGGTCTCCGCCCGGCCGATTGGCCCAGGCCAACCGAAACACCTCGGAAAACGCGGCGGCCAGATCGTGCTTTACACTGGTCACATTGACAGGCCGTGCCAGATGCCGGGACATAGATGTCACGCGGCAGCCTGTGATACCGCAGGGCACGATGAGAGAGAAAGGAGTCAGATCCATGTCCACATTCAAGGCAAAACCATGGGTGGTAATTCCCTGGTAGATCCGCACGCCGATCGAGGCGATTTTCTCAGCCCTGTCCGTCCCGACCCATACGCCGGGCAAGCCGTCCAAATGACGGCCCGGCACATGCCACTCATGAAGGACCCGAATGAGGACCTCTTCCAGCATTGCGACGTAAGCCTTCGGACCGGCACAATATTGCTTCAAACGGAGGATAGGATAGCCGACCACCTGACCCGGACCATGGTATGTGACGGATCCCCCTCGGTCCGTACGAACGATCGGGATCCCCCCGATTCTGTCCTCGTCTTCATCGCTCGGCCATGCGGCGCGATTGGTGGTGCGGCCGGCGGTAAAAATCGGCTCATGTTCCAGCAACCATAACGCGTCCGTTCGCGCATTGTCCGCCCGCTCCCGGGCTATCCGGTTCTGCCGGCCCAACGCCGTTTCATACGGTATTCGGTCATCGATGATCAAATCGGCCGGCATGGTCATGGCTCGGTTCCTCCTGGAACTCGATCTTGCTGTTCCTGTATCAAACATCGGGCCTCTCCCATCCTAGACCGAGTCATTGCGATGATTTGGGGACGGAGGGCTTGGGTATCGTGACGGACGAGTTGCCGGCCTTATTCTGAATGGTCAACTGGGCGGTAGGTTGATCGGCGGAGCGAAGCAAGACGTGCCAGAAGTCACCCATATTAAACACCTGGCGCGAATCGATGGATGTAATCACATCTCCCGACTGCAGGCCCGCTTGTCCCGCCGGTTTCGACGGATCGACTTGGAGGGCCAGAATTCCCCGCTCCGCATCCAAATCAAAGCTCGCCCCGACGCTGGGAGTCACGGTGAGCGGGATGAATCCCAATTCAGGCCGAAGAACCGTGCCGCGCACGATCATGGATTGCATGTGTGGATAGATCGCGTCCATGGAAATGGCATAACTGATGGCTTGAGCCGAAGGGGCAATGGCGACATTGATACCCACGACACGGCCTGATAGATCCACAAGCGGGCCGCCGCTGTTGCCGGGATTGATGGCCGCGTCCGTCTGTATCAGATCATAGAGCGTCTCGCCTTCCGGCGTCAGAACCGAACGATCCAGCGCGCTGACCACTCCAACAGTTACCGTGGAGCCGCCCTTCAATGCTAATGGGTTGCCGATCGCGACTACTGTTTCCCCGATTTCCAAGGACACCGGTCGGCTCAACGCCGCCGCGACAAGCTCGGGGGCGGTGATCTTGATCAAGGCAAGGTCCAGGAGGAAATCATGGGCCACCACCCGCCCCGGGATGAGCCGGCCGCTGGAGAGGCCCACGACCACGCTCTTCACCCCCTGCACCAGGTGGTTGTTGGTCAACACATAGCCGTTCTCATCGATGATGATGCCGGACCCCGACCCAGATTGGGTGGAATGCTGACTGGAACTCGGAGGAACGCCGCGAGTGAGGATAGTGACCACCGACGGGCGAACCTTGTTCACCACGGCTGGAACGGACAGAGTTTTGGTTGGAGACTCTTCAGCCTGGGCAGAAGGGGTAACGGCCTGGAAGACGAGGCCGCCGCACAGCGCCATGAGAACACATAAAGACAGGATAGTCGTTCTGTGACACGGTTGAGCCGGCAATGGGGGTAAAGGAGCAGGCAGGCCTCCACGCTCGACAAGTCCGCTCATGCGCTATTGTCTCATAACTTCGAGGAAGGCGGAAAGCGGAAGGCAAATAAAACGGGCGAGGGCCGTCCCTCGCCCGTCATCTGATCTCTTGACGGAGAATCACTTCAGCGCTGCGAACATTTCTTTCACTTGCGGGGTCTTGAGTTTCTTCAAGGCCTTGGCTTCGATCTGGCGAATGCGTTCCCGCGTGACGGACAGCCGTTGGCCGACTTGTTCCAACGTGCGCGGATGATCTTGGCCGATCCCGAAGCGCAAGCGAATGACTGTTTGCTCCCTCGGCGTCAATGTACCGAGGATCCGATCCATTTCTCGAGTGAGTTCGCTGCGATTCACATGCGCGTCCGGCGGCACCGCCTGTTGATCGGGCAAGAGTTCGCCGAACTCGGTTTCGCCATCGCCGATCGTATGTTCAAGAGCGACCGGTTCTTGAAATGCCTGAATCGTCTCGTGCAGCCGGTCGGGCCTTATGCGCATCGTGTGGGCGACCTCTTCCAGTCGCGGCGGACGCCCGAGTTGCTGGCCGAGCCTGCGGGTGACCCGGAGGATTCGATTCGATGCCTCCGTCTGGTGCACGGGAATACGGATTGTCCGGGACTGGTCCGCGAGCGCCCTTGTAATGCCCTGCCTAATCCACCAGGTGGCATAGGTGCTGAATTTGAAGCCCTTGCGATACTGATAGCGTTCGGCGGCTTTCATCAAGCCGATGTTGCCTTCTTGAACCAGGTCCAGCAAGGTCAGGCCGCGACCCGTATAGTGCTTCGCGACATCGACCACGAGGCGAAGGTTGCAGCGGACCAATTCATCCTTGGCTCGCTCCAGAATGATGCGCGCCCTTCGGACATCGGACAGACTTTGAGCCATCTGCTTCAAGAGGGGGATGCTCGTCTTTGACGTACCGGTATGTTCGGTGATGACACTCTGAAGCGCCTGCTGAGCCTGATCCAACGCGGTCGCTGACAACCCGCTCAGCCGTTTGGTCTCTTGCAAAGTACGAAGTGCTTCCAGCGTGTCATCGGACCGTTTGAGGCGAGCCCCGGCTTTGATGGCCTGGCGAAGGGCCAATCGGACAGACCGCGTTCCAATATCGATTTGCTTGGCGAGGGCGATTTCCTCCTCTCGGGCGAGCAGCGGACGCTCCCCGAAAGACCGAAAGTACAGCGACTCGAGCAGGAACGGGCCGTCCGCCATCCGCGGAGCCTTGGCTGCCGGCTGTTCCTCTCGCGCGCTCGCTTCATGCGCGTCGTGCGAAATCACTTCCAGCAGATCACTTGCCTTGGGATCGTCCGCGTCCGGGTCGATCCCCGGACCGGTCATCGGTTCCTTTTCTTCCGCAAGCACCAGAGTCTCTTTCATATCGTCACCTCTCCCCTCTCAGGGAATAATCGCTGATTATAAAGTACGGCGGGAACTGTGCTTCTTCAATACAATTAGAGCCATGGCAGGCCGGAAAGGATTCAATATGTCTCGAGCCGGAGTGAATCCCGGCTGTGGTGTGTGAAGAGGGGCACCTTGCTAGACCCAGGCAAAAGCCGATGCCAAGCTGAAAAATGCCTATGGAGTCAATGAAGTAGAGAACAGGGCGGAGTTCGACGGACCGAAGGGCCTAGGCTTCTCCCGGCCATTCGGTCAGGGCGGCCCAGGGCTATTTCTCTTCAACCGTCCGCTTCAGAAACGGCGCGAGGGTGTCGATGGGGATGGGAAAGATTGTGGTCGAATTCTTCTCCGCCGCGATTTCAACGAGGGTCTGGAGGTATCGGAGTTGAAGCGCGGCAGGGTTGGGGCTAATGACGTCCGCCGCGTCAGCCAGGCGTTGGGCTGCCTGGAATTCGCCTTCGGCATGGATGATCTTTGCCCGCCGTTCTCGCTCCGCTTCGGCTTGCCGGGCGATCGCTCGCTGCATCTCCTGGGGGAGATCCACATTCTTGACCTCGACGGCACTGACCTTGACACCCCAGGGCTCCGTCTGCTGATCGATGATCCGCTGTAATTCGGCGTTGATCTCGTCGCGTTTGGCCAGCAAGTCATCGAGCTGCATTTGTCCGAGCACGCTGCGCAACGTGGTTTGAGCCATCATGGAGGTGGCATAGAGATAATCCTCCACCTGGATGATGGCTCGCTGGGCGTCCACGACGCGGAAATAGATTACGGCGTTGACTTTCACCGTCACGTTATCGCGAGTAATGACATCTTGCGGTGGGACATCCATGGTCACCGTACGGAGACTGACGCGGACCATCTTATCCACGAACGGAATAATAATGACGACTCCGGGACCGTTCGCGCCGACCAACCCTTTGGCCAGGCGGCCCCATCGAAAAATAACCGCCCGCTCATATTCGGGGAGAACTTTAAAGCCCAAAAAAATGATGATGACGATGACGAGTACCAGACCGATGGGGCTGAGAATCATAATGTGGCCTCATGTTCATGGACGACCGGTCTCACGTGCAGCGTCAGTCCTTCGACTTTGATCACTTCAGCCCGGTCGCCGGGCTGAAGCGGGCGGTCGCTGACGGCTTCCCATAGTTCACCGTGAACGGATAGCTGTCCATGAGGAGCGACCGCGGTTTTCGCGATGCCGATCAATCCCACCATCCCCTCCACGCCCGTCAGCGGCCGGCTTCGCATGGCTCTGACCCCCATCCCGACGATGAAGAGCGAGAAAACCGTGGCCAAGCCGATGACCGGCACAATCACGGCCCACGAGAGCTGATAAAACTCCGCATCGGTCTTGATCAGCATCAGCGAGCCGAGCAGCATGGAAATGACGCCTCCGATGGCCAGCAATCCGTAACTCGTGACGCTGGCTTCGAGAATGAAGAAAAGGATGCCCAATGCCATCAAGAGAAGGCCCGCGTAATTGACCGGGAGCGATTGGAACGAATAAAAGGCGAGGACCAAGCTGATAGCTCCGACAATGCCCGGCAGGATGGCGCCCGGATTGTACAATTCCGCCATCAAACCGATGGTTCCGACCGTCATGAGAATGTAGGCGATATTGGGATCACTGAGCGTCTTCAGCAATTCCAGGCGCAGACTCATCGGGTACTCGTGAATGGCGACATGTTCGGTCCGCAAGGCCACCGAACCGGTCGCGAGCGTCACTGTGCGACCATTGATCCATTGGAGAAGAGCCGGGACATCTTCCACGATACCATCGACGACTTTGAGTTTGACAGCTTCCTTTTCAGTGGCGGACACACTCTTCCGGACGGCGTTCTCCGCCCAGGCGGCGTTGCGCCCCCGCTGTTCGGCAATGGATTTGATGTAGGCGGCGGAATCATTCTCGACTTTTTCCCGCATCGTCTTGTCCATGTCGCCGCCCCCCATCGCCACGGGATGAGCCGCGCCGATATTGGTGCCGGGCGCCATTGCCGCCACATGGGCCGCCATCGTAATGAACACTCCGGCCGAGGCCGCTCGGC
This sequence comes from Nitrospira sp. Nam80, assembly GCF_965152575.1. Classification (NCBI taxonomy): domain Bacteria; kingdom Pseudomonadati; phylum Nitrospirota; class Nitrospiria; order Nitrospirales; family Nitrospiraceae; genus Nitrospira; species Nitrospira sp. Nam80. The sequence continues at coordinate 4,373,877 of NZ_OZ224216.1, read as the reverse complement.
CGCCGGAAGGCGAAACATACACGACGACCGGCACGCTTGCGCCGGTGATGTCCTTGATAATGAGGCGCATCGAGGTGTCGAGGCCGCCGGGTGTGTCCAACCGAATCACCAAGGCCTGGGCTTTTCTTTCCTGCGCCGTAAGAAGGGCATCGTGCAAATATTCGGCTGCGACAGGATTGATTACCCCTTCGTACGAGGCAAGAACGATTTCCGCGGTCTTATCCGAGGTAAACCCGGGACTCGGAAAAACCGACAACCAGACAAATAATACAGAGCAGGCCGCGCCGACATGGCGTGCCGCCGGGAGATACGATCGGCCACGCATTGAACGCTCCATGCGCGGGAGTCGGAAGGGAAGTCCCAATCCGGAATGATGCCAATTCGAAACCAGAGCGGATCATACGGCCCGCTCCGGGGACTGTCAAGGAAGGCCGCCGCCGGTGTCCGGCTTATTGAAAAGCCATGGGCAGTCTCCTAGAATGCCGGCATGTCACTTTTCTCGAACGGAGAACGCATTCATTTGATCGACCGGAAGGGCCGGCAGTATGCCTTGACGTTGAAAGCCGGCGAAACCTACCAGCACAGCGGTGAAACAGTGGCGCATGACGCCCTAATCGGCAGGCCCGACGGGTGCTTGGTGCAACTATCACGCGGGAAACGCATGTTGGCTCTGCGCCCGACGCTGGGGGAGTACGTACTGAAAATGCCGCGAGGCGCGCAAGTCCTGTATCCGAAGGATTTGGCTCTGATACCCATGTGGGCGGACGTGTATCCGGGCGCCCTCGTGTTCGAATCGGGAACCGGCTCGGGCGCCTTGACGATGGCGCTGTTACGCGCCGTCGGCCCGAAAGGTGCGGTCGTCACCTACGAAATGAGGGACGATTTCTCCAGAACCGCACTGTCGAACATCGAACGCTATATGGGGGCGGCGCCGAACCTCTACCCGGTTCGCAAGAACGCCTATGAAGGAATTGAAGTGCCGGAGGACGGACGACTGTTTGACCGAATCGTCTTGGATCTTCCCGAGCCGTGGCAAGTCGTTCCTCATGCGGTGACTGCCCTCAGAAGCGGGGGGATCTATCTGAGTTTTGTGCCGACCGTTCCGCAGGTCGTCCAGACGGTGGAGGCCTTGGAGCGCGCGGCGGTCTTCGGGATGATTCACACGTTCGAGACGCTTCTGCGGACCTGGTCGATTCAGGGGCGCAGCGTGAGGCCGGATCATCGGATGGTCGCGCATTCGGGGTTCATTACGGTGGCGCGAAAGGTGGATGCGGAATGGCATATGGGTTCACGCGGCCCCGTGAATCCAGTCGAAGAGGCAGTTGAGATGGACATGCCGGACTCTTCGGATGCCTTGGATGAAAGTTAGAGCGAGACGTATGAATCGATTATCGGGAAAGGTCGCCGTCATCACCGGCGGGAGCGCGGGAATCGGCGAAGCGATCGCCAAACTCTTCGCCGGAGAAGGAGCCTCGGTCGTCGTCACCGGCCGGCGGAAAGAAGAACTTGAGCGTGTCGTGAAGGGCATTGTCGTCAACGGCGGACGAGCCTTGGCCGTGCCCGGCTCGGTCAGCGACGAGCCCCATGTTCGGGAGGTTGTGGCGCAAACCGTGCGGACGTTCGGCAAGGTGAATATTTTGGTGAACAACGCCGGCGTCGGGGATTTCGGCCGCCGGCTCCACGAAATCGATGATGCTACCTGGCAAAGTGTCCTGGATATCAATCTGACCGGCGTCTTTCGCATGACGCGGGCCGTGGTCCCGGAACTCATCAAGGCCGGCGGGGGATCCATCGTCAACATTTCCAGCATCGCCAGCGTGGTGGGGTTGCCGGGAAATCCGGCGTACGCCACCTCGAAGGGCGGCCTTGATGCCCTCACCAGAGCGCTTGCAGTCGATTACGCCAAAGACAACATTCGGTGCAACGTCGTCAATCCGGGATTGGTCGATACGCCCATGGCCGCGCCGCTCATGAATAGTCCCGAACAATTGAACCCGATTATGGCGCAATACGCGATCCGGCGGCCCGGAAAGCCGGATGAGGTGGCGAAGATGGTCCTCTATCTGGCCTCCGACGAAGCGGCATGGGTGACGGGCGGCACGTTTATGATCGACGGCGGGATGACGATCAATAAGGGAGGATGAGACATGGCGCGAACCGCCGAGGGATCCGGTCCAGATCGGCTGATCCGGTATGTGTTAGTTCTTTCCCTCGTTTTCGTCCATGCGATCGCATCAACCGGATGGGGTGAGGCCGCTGGAGAGGTTGAATTTGCCGGCACGGTGCTCACGGCCGATGCGAAGACGGGCAAGATCGCCGTCAGGAAAGAGTCGGGGGGAACCAGGTTTACCTTCGTCACCAACGAGCAGACGCGCTGGGAGGGTGGACTCAAGGGAATCGGTGATTTGAAGAAAGATGATCATGTCGTGGTGGTGTATCAGATGCAAGGGGCTCAGTACCTCGCGCTTCGAGTGACGCCGAAGAAGTAAGGATGGGATGTAATGTTTGAAATCGACACGGAGACGCAATTGTGCGGAGTGATCGGCAACCCGGTCCACCATTCGCTGTCCCCGGCCATCCACAATGCGGCGTTTCGAAAGATGGGCTTGAACTTCGTCTATCTGGCATTCCCGGTGGAAGTGATCGGCGACGCTATCAAAGGACTGCGGGCGTTGGGAAACAGCCGCGGCTTCAGCGTCACGATTCCTCATAAACTCTCCGCGATGCCGTTCTTGGATGAAGTGGACCAGACGGCTCGGCATATCGGTGCGATCAATACCATCGTGGTGGAGAACGGCAAACTCATCGGCTACAACACCGACGCGTCCGGGGCATTGCGGGCCTTGCGTGAGGGGGGAGCCGCGCTTTCAGGTCAGCGTGTGCTGATGTTGGGTTCGGGCGGAGCCGCGCGCGCCATTGCGTTTGCACTGGCCGGCAATGCCCAGATCGCCGGGCTTACGATATTGGGCGTCGATGAAGAAGAACGCCGCCGGCTGGTGCAGGACTTAAGAAGCAGGACAACGCTGGTCGTCGAGGATGGGCCGATCCAAGATGACAGCTTGCGCAGCTGGATTCCGCACTGCCGGACCGTCATCCATTGCACCCCCGTGGGCATGTCGCCCCATGTGGAAGAAACCTGCGTGCCGGCCGCAATGTGGCGATCGGATCTGACCGTCATGGATATCGTCTATAATCCGCGCGAAACCCGATTGCTCAAAGAGGCCAGGGCGGCGGGGTGCCGCACGATTCAGGGCATCGAGATGTTTCTCAGCCAAGCCATCCTCCAATTCGAACTCTGGACCAACCAGACGGCTCCGGCGGATGTCATGCGCGCCGTGCTCGAGAGCCGATTTCAATGAACATTGTGCTGATCGGGTACCGGGGAACCGGCAAGAGCGCGGTGAGCCGGGTATTGGCTCAACGACTGCGCCGGGAACTCGTTTCGACCGACGCGGAGATCGTGAAGCGGGCAGACCAGGCGATTCCGAAGATCGTCGAGCAGCACGGGTGGGAGCATTTTCGAGAGTTGGAAAGCGCCGTTTGCCGTGACCTGGCCGAGAAAGACAACCTGATCATCGATACCGGCGGGGGGGCGATTCTCAGGCCGCAGAATGTCGAGGTCCTCAAGAAAAACGGGCGCTTCTGGTGGTTGACGGCCGGAGTCGATACCATTGCGCGGCGGATTGGGCATGACACCCAACGGCCGTCATTGACCGGCACGCGGTCGTTTCTCGATGAAATCAGTGAAGTGCTGGCGGAACGCTTGCCGAAATACCAGGCAGCGGCAGATTGGACGATTTCGACCGAGGGGTTGACCGTCCACGAGGTTGCGGAACGCATTCTCCTTCACGTTCCAGGCCCTTCCGGTTGATCTCATAGGGGGTGCGTGCTATCCTTTTTTCGCCGTGAGTGGAAGCTGGCTGGAATGACTCAGTGACCCAGTGCTGCCGCAGCGCCCGGTTGCGCGACCGTTCCTCTTTCCTTCCCTCGTCCATCAATCAGCCGTATAGCCTGACGGAGGTTTGTCATGGGGAGCAAACTGTATGTGGGCAGTCTTCCGTACTCGACGACGGAACAACAGCTCAGCGATCTCTTTGCGCAGCATGGGTCCGTGCAGTCGGCCAAGGTCATTACAGATCGATTTACCGGGCAATCCCGTGGATTTGGTTTTGTCGAAATGGCGACCGATGAAGAAGCGCAGAAAGCGATCGCCGCTTTGAACGGCGCCGATCTCGGCGGAAGGACCTTGGTGGTGAATGAGGCCCGTCCTCAGGAGAAGCGGTCATTCGGCGGCGGAGGCGGGGGACGAGGACCGGGCGGCGGGGATCGCGATCGGTGGTAGTGCGATAGCAACGGATCCCATCGACTGATTACACAATGACACGTCACACTGCGCCCGCTCGGAAAGGCCGCATCCGCCCGATGACCGGCGCGCGTTTTCTTTGAATTTCGCAGCAGCGTGCGCCCGTAGCTCAGTTGGATAGAGCGTCGGGCTTCGAACCCGCAGGTCGCAGGTTCAATTCCTGCCGGGCGCACCAAATAGAATCAGGCACTTGCGGTACATTGGGTCCTAGCTCATCAAACGCTGGTGCGGCCTGGGTGCGGTTTAGGTCCTCCGGAAGTGGCATTCTCACCGGTTCATCCAACCTATCGACTGCCTGCCTGTTCCCCCCTGGAATGAGATGTCCGTACAGGTCCACGGTGATGCTAATGGAACTATGGCCTAACTGTTCTTTGACGTAAACCGGACTCTCACCCTGTTGAAGCAGGAGCGATGCGTACGTGTGGCGCAGATCATGGAACCGTATCCGTCTAAGTCCCGCTTTTGCTAGGACCTTATAGAATGCGCGATGCCGGACATTATCCGGGTCAAGCAAGCCTCCAGTGCCGCTCTGAAATACCCATGACGATACTTCACGCTTGTTCATCGCTGCTTCTAGTTGTCGGTCGGTAAGTAGGTCCTTGAGCGTCTGCGTCAGTTTTCTGGACATATCGACTCGGCGAGTCTCTCCGCTTTTCGGAGTATCCACAACTTCACCTCGTGTGTAATTCCTCCGCACCACGATAAACTGCCCGTGGAAATCAATATCTCCCCACTGTAACGCGAGCAGTTCACCCAGGCGCATCCCCGTACGGACGGCGCATAGGAACAATGGGTAGAATTGTGGCAAATACCGCTTTGTGGCTTCCAGGAAGGCCGCTACTTCCTCACGCGAGAATGGATTGATGTTCCGCCGCTTGCCAACTTTGGGCAGAAACCTGCCGGGCTTGAGAGCCACGTTCACTTGAATGATGCCATCCTCTACGGCGTGAGACAAAAGGCTGCTGAGGCACCTAATCACGTTCTGGACTGTTTTGGGCGATTGTCCGTTTTCTAGGCGGTCATACGCTAGTGCCTTCACCTTCTCCCGGGTAATCTCATGCAAGGGGAGTCCCCCAAGAACGGGCAGAATATCGCGAGCGAGCATGTTCTCATAGTCCTCATGGGTAGACTGCTTGCGAGTCTGCTTGATACGGGACAGCCAGGTCTTAGCATAGTCAGCGAGTACGACGGATTCAGGAGCGGCAAAGAAGCCCTGTTCGCCTAGCGCAAGCTTTGCCTGTATCTTCGATGCAGCATCCCGCGCAGCCCTCTTGCTTTGTTCGCTTACGCCAATCCGTTTCACCACGCGACGGCGATTATGGTAGATGAATACCCACCATGCGCCTTTCCATTGTTTGACCCGAACGCCCATAACTCAGTTACCTTCCTGAAGCCTAGTAAATGTCGATTCAGCCAACAGGAAACATTGTACTCAGTGTACACTATGGTGTCAATAACCCATTGACAAGCAATAGACCAAGTATTACAGTCTGGCACCATGACACAGCGGAAGCATAGAAAAAGCGATGCACATGAGTCAGGTTCAGGGGTCCTGAACCTTCGGGATGTACCCCGTGAATTAGTTGCCTGTCTCAAGGCTGCGGCTGCTTTTGCCCATAAACCGCTTAAGGAATATGTAGTTACGGTCTTAGAGGACCATGTCAATGAGTTAGGGAAGAAGGGCACATTACCAAGAGGAATGCTCCATGGGCGTAATGACTGATCTTCTGGCAAGCAATGCCGAACCAAAAAGGCACCGCCTGCTAGGGACGCAAAAGAATGATGTTCACGGCGCTATTCGTCAACGTAGTTTTGATCCAGAGGATTTTGATTGGACTGAAAGAGCGAGTAGAGTCGAGGAACATCTGTTAATACCTGTTATCATTCATAAACCGAGTGACTTCTATTTTGAGTTTGATTGGAGCGATGATCAGTCAGCGCACTGGGCGCAGTATTCCCCAGGCGAAGGTGTGACAGAAAAGCGGGTGCTACCCGGAGATTGGGTCAGCTTGTACACGCATTTAGAGAAATGGCTCTCTTGTTTACGAACACAGATTGATGCACCGGATTTATGGGGTACAATTTCAGGCGACCGATCGCTTATCAATCTTGCGGCCTCATCAGATACGTCGAACGCGCGGTTTACGGCGGAAGAGCAAACGACTATTTCTAAAAGATTGCATCAACTCAAGGAAGACATTATCGCGACTCACAGGTTTTTGGGGCAGCAAGCCGAATTTGTAAGGGAGCGGTTTCAATACCTCGAAGATGCCACTTCTCGTGTTGGGAAAAAGGATTGGTTGATGCTGGCACTCAGCGTCATTATTCAAATTGCCTTAACTCCCAACCTGCAGCCATCGCAGGCAGGTGCAATCTTTCGCAAACTCGCTAGCGCAATCCATCACATACTCCACGGGATTCTGTACCTCAACTAGGCTGCGTTTTGCATTACTGATTTATTTTCTTCCCTTACCTTTCTCGCGTTCCTCACATGGAGCGCATGATTCCGCTGAGCCGATAGCAGCGTAAGCCCGCCCCGCTTGGTAGACGATAACTCCCACCTTCCACAGCTACAGGAAGCTACTTGATGTTGCCAGCGGAAGGAATGTGTTGGATTATTCCTCATAGTACTTTCTCCTGTCTCGGACCCCCTTTTAGCCTCATGCTAAGTGGTTGATTCCACTAAGGTTCATTTTTGAGATTTGCCCTAGGACGGGCGATCGTTTCGCACCCTGGCCCCTGGTATGGGATAAACGTCCTAGGGCCTTTAAATACGTTATTCTCATGCTGCCCGCCGGGTTCGTGTCGGGAGTGCCATCTCCGCTAATACACCGTCCACTACCGCATTCAGGTCCAGCTGTGCTTGCTGTTTCCGCGTCAAATACCGCTCTATGTCACTCGGTTTGATGAGGACCTTCTCCCGTGGGCCAGCCTGGTAGATGGGCAATCCTCGCTCTATCCATCGTTGGATGGTCTTTGTGGACACACTAGCCCATAGAGCTGCTTCCTTAACGGAAAGAAAGCCAGGCATTAGGCTGCCTCTGGCTGTGACAGTGGGCTGCTGATTGGATTGCCAGATACCGCTTCGTCGGTCTTGTGCCGATAGGCTTTTATTTCCTCCCGTAACCGCTGATTCGCTGCTTTGATCTCGTTGCGGCGTATGCGGCTGTTTATGCGCTTCAACAAAGCCTCCATCCGCTTCTTCAATGCCTCGGTTTTCAACCATTCTCTCCGTGCTTGCCGTAAAAGTGCCCATTCTCGCTTTACGTCGGCTTCGGTAGGCTGATCCAATATGTCTACCGTCTCGTTCGCGAACCGCGATTCTGTCCATGGAGTCGGTTTCCGCTTGTGCGAGCGGCGTTTCAGTTTGTCGTTCTCTAAGGGCGGTATCCAGGACACTCGCGGGTCGGTAATCGATTTGCGTGGCATGGTTGTTTACCTCATTGGGAATTGGGTTAGTCATCCCCATATGTCGCTATGGGAAGGGTGTATAAGCCGAAGGGCGAGCCTGCCCGCGGCTTCATAGCGGCCCGGCAGCTCGTGTAAGACGCCTCTCCGGTTAGGGCAAATTTAGGCATCCGTCAGCCCTTATTCCCGCTCCTGGAGAGGCGATTTGACACATTGACCCTTTTTCTAGGGGGGCGGATGTATAGCGTCCTCCATACAAAGATAGAAAGATAAAGAGAGGGGCATCGTAATGCCCCTTATACCCCTTCATATAATATATAGAAGTGTCAAAACCCCACTGCTGAAGCGGCAAAACTGGCTGACACATTACATCTCGCCCCATCTAATCGCGATTTATTGAGGTCATACCCACGGACTGACCCATTCGACCGTGAAGATAGTCCGAGTTTTGATAGCCGCGCGCTTAATGCTTTTTCGGATTGGATTTGTGTAAGTCCATTCTCCCGGCATCTTTCCAGAAGGCTCTTTGATGGAACAAAGCATTCGTTCTGCTCGCCGAGTGCATGCGAGACCGATTCTAGCAAGGCATTGTCTAGCCCCTCAGGAGTAAGACGATGGCTCCCGATGATTCGGATGCCCGATAGAACAGACGCTAGATGCCCTGGAATGGAACCTACTTCAGCATCTGCAACCGCTGCCAATGTAACGAGCGGCTCAGCAATATCCTGAAACCGGTGGTCATAGCCTCGTAGAAATGGCATCTCCTTGGGAAGGTTTTCGTACAATGCCCTGATGGAGTCTTTATGTAGATCGAACCATGTATCCATGTCCTGCCGAATGCGTGGTGCTACTCCCGAGAGCCATGTGTGATGCAACCGGGGCAAGCGGTATGGGGCTTTCACCATTTCGACAGGAAAGCTACGGTCCTCCAGCGTATCCGTAAGCTTTTGTAAACCGGCAAATCCCTTCGGGCCGTAAACCGTGAACGTGGTGGGTTTGTATCCGGTCTTTGTTTTTTCATTCCGAATGATTTGCCCGCCTCTTTTGAAGCCGGCATTGAGGACAGCGATAACCATCCCGTACGTGTCTTTGTCGCGATTTCCGAGATTATCTACCTCATCGATTAGCCAGACTCCCTTGTTTGCGCGGTACAACACTGCCGGGGTCGGGCTGGTTACGACAGGCGGGTTACCTTTTGAAAGGCCGCTAAGTACATCCAATAGTTGGGTCTTACCCGATCCGGGAAGGTCTGAGCGAATGGCCAGGTACCCGCTGTAATAAAATTCCTCATAACAGTATGTCAGAGCAACCCAACAGGCTACCAGCGATGCCACAGATGGATAAGGGAAGTAGACGAACTGCGTAAGATAATGTTTAATCTCCTCCAGGAGATCGGCAAGGCGTAGGCCGACTGACTCCTGTGCGCTTTTAATCGCCTCTTGCAGGGTTATTCTCCAGTCTGGTTGATACTGCTGTAGGACCGCCGATTCAGATATCGCTTCCACTACTGAACCTCCTTTCGTAAGTTTAAGTTCATCTAAGTAGAGCCGTGGTGTTATCCAAAAGGACACACCTAGCACGCTTCGCACACTCTTTGGGACAAGTTAGAGATATCCGCGGCTTAGAACAAACTACGCTGAAGCTTCACCGGGGGGAGGGACGCATCCAACTACTCAACTCTACCGGGTGTTCACCGCTAAGCACGGGAACGTTAAAGAGCCAAAGCCAGTGGTAGTAACTGGGAGTCTCTTACGACTAAAAAACAGCCTACTTTCATGGCTCATACCTAATAACGACGACGCAGCCAAATTTACTACCGCACATGTGTAAACAGGATGGTATCTCGCATGCCTAATAACAGTTTCAGCGGCGTAGCTACCACCCCACCTACTAAATTTGTCTCACAATTAGTTAAATTTAATAATTCCAATTCCTCTCTCGCCTACCCAAGTCCTCAATCCAATGGTTTCCTCGCTCGCCCCGGCATCCCCCGCCGCAGTACACAAGGTCTAGTTCGGCTAATCCCTCCCTGGGCTGCTTCCAGGGTCGGATAGAGAGTTGCCGTAATCCACCGGTCACACGCTGAGACGACAGCATATCGACCATCGCCATGACACAGGCAAGCATATCGGTTCAGCGGCGGTAGGCATGGTTAGTCCAGGATGGCTGGGATATTTGTTTGGTGGACATGGTGGGGCCTTTCATGGTTATGGTTGATAGAGGTTATGTGAACCTGCCGCTTACAATCCTGGACACGGATATGGCCCATAGGTATATTCGGCAATCATGCCCAGTGTAACTCTCAGAACTACGTTCACTTCATACTCTACCGGTCGAACTATTGGTGAAGGCGGGTCGGGTCGAGTTTATGAAGCAAAGGATGAGTCAGGTTCTACGTTCGCGGTTAAGATTCTCGATCCTAAAAAGGCAACCGGGAACAAGCTAAAACGATTTAGAAATGAAGTGCAATTTGGTATCCGCAATACCCATGCAAACATCATCACTATTGTTGACCATGGCCTATATGGTAATGGGAAATCCGCTTCACCCTTCTACGTCATGCCGCGCTACAGCCAAACGTTACGGAACCTAATAGAGGGCGGGATTGGTTCGGTAAAAGTTCTGCCATACTTCAGCCAAATCCTAAATGGAGTTGAAGCGGCACACCTGAAAGGAATATTTCATCGCGATTTGAAACCTGAAAATATTCTTCATAGTCTCGAAGCTGATCAGCTAGTAGTAGCCGATTTTGGCATTGCGGCTTTTGAAGAAGAAGAACTATACACGGCGGTCGAAACAGGTCATCGAGATCGACTGGCAAACTTTCAGTATGCCGCGCCAGAACAGCGCCGGAGAGGGCAATCCGTGGACCATCTAGCGGATATTTATGGACTTGGCTTGATTCTGAATGAGATGTTTACAAAGGAAATACCGCAGGGAACCCAATACCGACCGATTGGTGCTGTTGATCGTGACTTCGCCTACCTTGATGACTTAGTAGCACAAATGATCCGCCAGAACCCGGCGGACCGGCCTTCGACAATCAGACAGATAAAAGAACAGCTGATTGCACGTCATAATGACTTTGTTACTCAACAGCGGGTAAGTCAGCTTGAGAATACCGTTATTCCCGAAACTGAAATTGACGATCCACACATCGCTGATCCAATACGGCTAACGGAGGTAGACTATCAAGATAATCAATTGATCCTAACTCTAAGCCAGCCGGTCAACGCAAATTGGCGGCACGCTTTCCGTAATTTCGGAAACCATACTGCTGTCTTTGGCAAGGGACCTGATCAGTTCGAGTTTCGCGGGAATGAGGCCAGAATACCAACTAGGGCGCACGATGCCGAACAGATTCTTGCCTATTTTAAGGAATGGTTACCAAGAGTGAATAAAAAGTATGAAGAGATTGTCAGTTCTGAAAGAGCCAATGCAATGGAACTGAAGCGCCAAGAATTACGACGCCAACTAGAGAGGGAAGAAGAACGGCAACGTGTTCTTTCACGCCTCCGGGTCTAAGTTGTGAAAGCTAGAACTTAATCTGACAGTCAGGTAGAGTCCTCCTTCTTTCGAAAGGAGCGAGGACAATGACGACGGAGCAGAAGATCATCAAGGCCAAAGTCGGCGTGTTGGAACTGGCGAAGCAGCTCGGTAATGTCTCCAAAGCCTGTCAGCTGATGGGGTATAGCCGAGATAGTTTCTATCGGTTCAAAGAACTCTACGACAGGGGCGGCGAGGCCGCCCTCCAAGAGATTTCGCGACAGAAACCCCTCCTCAAGAATCGGGTGGCGCCTGAAGTGGAGCAGGTGATTGTGCAGATGGCCATTGAGCAGCCGGCTTGGGGGCAGGCCCGCGTGGCCAATGAACTGCGCAAGCAGGCCCTGACGATTTCCCCGGCGGGCGTGCGATGCATCTGGCTCCGCCATGATCTCGAAACGATGCGGAAACGATTGAAGGCGCTGGAAGCGAAGGTGGCGCAAGAAGGTCTGGTGCTCACCGATGCGCAAGTGGTGGCGCTCGAGAAGGCCACCGCGGATAAAGAAGCGCACGGGGAATTCGAGAGCGCATGTCCCGGCTACTGCGGCGCGCAGGACACGTTCTACGTCGGGACGTTGAAGGGCGTGGGCCGGATCTATCAACAGACCTTCATCGATACCTACAGCAAAGTCGGCTTTGCCAAGCTATACGACCGAAAGACGCCGGTGACGGCCGCGGAATTGCTCAATGACCGAGTCTTGCCGTTTTTCGAGCAGCACGACATTCCGCTGAACCGTGTGCTCACCGATCGTGGCACGGAATACTGTGGCGCGCCGGAGCGCCATGAGTACGAATTGTACCTTGCCGTGGAGAACATTGATCACACGCGCACCAAGACGCGGCATCCCCAGACCAACGGGATCTGTGAGCGGTTCCACAAAACGATGTTGAACGAGTTCTACCGCGTGGCGTTCCGGAAGAAGATCTATCGGACGCTGGAGGAACTCCAGGCCGACCTGGATGCATGGATACAGGAGTACAACGAGCAGCGCCCTCATCAGGGCCGCTGGTGCTATGGCAAGACGCCCATGCACACCTTCATCGACAGTGTGCCGCTGGCCAAGGAGAAAATGTTAGCGGCCTAAACCCGGTGAGGACTCGCTGTCTGTCAGATGAAGTCTTGAGTTATACATCTAAGTACAGTATCGTTCACGTCCTTTATCGGCACGGAGAGATTTTCCTTCTGATCGGCACAAGGTGGGGGCGTAGGGGGAAGAGCACACCAGTTCTCTGGCTTTTGATATTCTCCGGTTCGTCTATTTCTGGCCGCTTTTGAAGTTTGTCGGGCATTATACCTCCATTTATATCCTTCTCGATGGTGATATCCTTGCGGCGGGCAAGGGATTCCATATCCTCGTGTTCTCGTAAGCTTTATATAATGGACTCATAGGCTGCCATGTTTTATGGCTTTGGTCAGCTTCCCATTACTCCGTCACACCTTTTTCATTCGCAGTCTTCTGAAAATTCTTAATTCCTTTTCGATCTAACATGGCATCACCTAAGCCTGGAATTTTCATAGAGAGGGAGGTAGAAGCCCCCAAAGCGCCGAAGCTAAATCTTCGCTGGGATGTTTGGGATGCCGGTTATTTCCAGCATCTTGAACAAAGAGGTTCCGAGATAGCTTATCAATAAGATCCGCCGGAAGCTCAGACCCTTTGTCGTCCTTCCATTCTGATGCCATCTCGAAAACCCAACTTGCCCGGTCAATGTCGAGGTCTAACCGCATGAGGCGAAACTCTTCATTTGAATGCAGGCTAAACCATTCATTGTTCCAACGAATATAGAAGATGATTGCGGCTGCAATCGCAATACCGCTTAGCACAGGCTTCAGAACATAAAACCAGGCCCTCCACGCGCCGCAACTGCCTGCTTTAAGTCTTGCCGTAGTTGCCTTCTTGCGTGTCGGCTGCTCCGATCATCGAGTTGTTTTTCTCGCTCTTCGAGTTGCTTCAGGCGAAGCTTCAGGGACTCTTCGCCTTGAAGCCTAATGGTCTCTATCTGTTTTTTATCATCTTCCCGTTCGGCGATAAGCGTTTGTCTTAGAGTATCTGCCTCAGCGTCTTTCTTGCGTCGGTATTCCTCATTTTGCTCTATCAATTTTTGGGACAAGTTTTCAAGACGTACTAAGGTCTCTTCTCTCTGCCTATAAAACTCGGCAACTTCGGAACCAAGTATTCTCTCGATGCTTTCCTTTGAATCAATAGCCTGAAGCTCGGTGTACACCGCAGCAATAAAGCTGGCGTACTTCGCAGGTTCATCATCCTGAAAATGTATGCTGACTTGATCAAATGGTTCCTGCCTCTGAATAGTGATGCTACCGTTCACTGCTGGAAAAGATGCTGTAACTGTAGAAAATATTCTGGATTTCGCTTCTAGTATCTCCTTTAGTGCGACGTGATCTTTTATCCCGTCCCAGGGTACACTGAATGACCTTCCCCCGATTTTACAGACACCTCTCTAAAGGAGGAACATGATGGGCAGACCCGGCAATCCCTCCGGGCCGAGCAGGCGGAACTGGCCCGACTGCGCCGAGAGAATGCCATCTTGAAGCAGGAGCGAGATTTTTTACGACGTGCGGCGGCGTTCTTCGCGAAGGAGTCGCGATGAGATACCGGGTCATTCAGGAGCACGACCGTCGCTATCCGATCCGTCTGATGTGCCGGGCCTTGGCCGTATCGCCCACCGGGTATTATGCCTGGCGGACCCGGCCTGCGAGCGGCCGAGCGACCGCGAATCAGACGCTGCTGACCGAATTGCGCCAGCTGCACCATGAGAGTCGCCAGACCTACGGGAGCCCCCGGATGTGGCGAGTGCTGGTCGAGCGAGGTCGAGTCGTGGGCCGCCATCGCGTGGCCCGGCTCATGCGGCACGATGGGTTGCGCGCCAAGACCGTCACGAAGTGGCGTGCCACCACCCAATCCAGCCATTCGTTTCCGGTGGCCGCCAATCAGCTGAACCGGCAGTTTACCGTCGCGGCTCCGAATCAGGTGTGGGCCGGGTGTAATCACCTGTCAAGAAGTGGTCTCCTGGTGGCTGAGCCGGCGGCGGTGAATATTGAGCTCATGCATGTGACTCAGGATGGGAGTGTGCCGGTAAATCCGTAACGGGATTTGGACCGGGCTCCGATCGTGGAACGAGGGAAGGCAGGCCGGGCCGCATGAGGCACCGGGCCAGCTTCTCCGCTGGAGTCAAACCATCGAGGGCCATGGAGAATCGGTCGTGGTTATACCGCTGTTCCAAGGCTTGTACCGCCGCGGCGGCTGAATCAAAGACGGCAAAGGTACGGACGCTCCAGAACTCCTCATCATCGATGCGGTGACTGCGTTCGACCTTGCCATTCTGTTCGTGCCGGCGTGGCTTAATGTATCGGAGGCGCATGCCGGCCGCTTGCACGGCTAAGGCGAAGGCAAGGGAGAATTCGTCCCATTGTCGACTTGAATCTTCGGAAATAGCGAACGGGTAGTGCTGCCGGATCACCGAGAGGAACTGCAGGCTGGTGTGATGATCCTTTTTCGGATAGAGCCGGAGGAGGCGATAGCGGGTGCAATCGTCGAGCGCCGTATACTGAAAACAGCGCTGGCCCGCAATCTTCACTTCCTTAACATCGACTTGCACACAGTCGCCGGGCCGCTCGCGGCTAAAGAGTGTGAGTTGCCGGGGCCGGCGTTTCGGAGTGCGACGGATGGGGGGATAGCCGAGTTGGCGGCAGATGCGCTGGATCGTAGAGGCCGCCACCCGGATCCGATGGACCCGCTCCAGCCAGATCCGGATCCGGGCGGCCCCATACTCCAGGTCCCGGCGGGCATGTTCGATGAGCTGCACCGTGCTCTCCGGGATGCGTCGACGTCGGTGGGCCGGATAGCGCGGCACCAAACCCAACGGTCCCTGGGTCTGCCAGCGTCGTCGCCAGCGGCGCACGGTCTTGCGATTCAAGCCAAAGCGGTCGGCGGCGGGGTGCACGCCATAGTCACTGGCATAGCGCAAGACGCTAAGCGCCCTTTGACGGTGGGCCGGTACTGTTTCGGAATCTTCAATGTCTCCAGTTCTTTTGGCCGTGACGGTTAACATCGGTATCCCCCTTTCCGGAATGGCTGAACTCTAGCCTAGCCAGGGGGCCCATTCTCAACAGGATATGTCACGCGTCGAGGGAACTGTTGGGACAACGCCTGTGTCGAGAGCTTCTTTGGCACCTTGAAACGGGAACTGATTCATCATCGCCCGTACCAGACGCGGGAGGAAGCCAGGCAGGAGATCTTTGAATATCTCGAAGTGTTTTATAATCGGCAGCGGCGTCACTCGACCCTCGACTATCGGTCCCCGGCTGAGTTTGAAGCGAGGGCGACTGTCGCGTAACCCGGTGTCCACGGAATCGGGGGAAGATCAGCCTGTCATGATAGGTACCGAAGCTGGAATTACTGTTTTTCAGTCCTTCGTATCGTGCCAGTTTTTCTTACTTATGGATTTGTGGTATTGGAAGAACAACATGTGGAGCAATCGTAAAATAGTAAAGCCGAACCGGGTGCTTAAGGTCAACTCGTCCCACCGCGCGCGTTACGCCAGATTAAAGGAAAGACAGTGCCCAGCTATGGCTAGAGACAATACTGGGGATGCATATTCAAACACTTTCTAGAAGGAGGAGGATGCTTTTGTATTTCTCAGGAAAATCAGTCTCCAGAGTCTTTTGAAATTCTTCCTTGGATTCCTCACCCATTCGCCACAAGTTAGCATGGAGAGCTGCGATGAGTGGGACATTAGCAATCGACTTCACCGTCATTGAGGAGGGATTAATCAATAAGACATAGAGAGGGTCATTATCTTTATACCTATTTTCATTTTTATTATCTCCCAACCATTTAATGGCATGCCACAATTCCTTGACGCCGGTATCGGAATCTCCCAGCACAATCAGAGCAAGACCTTTGTTAAGCGCGAAAAGAGGGTCATAATCTTTAGCAAGGGCGTTCTCTAGTGTAGCCAAAGCGCTGTCTGTCTTTCCCAGTAACAATTCACAAAAAGCTAAGTTATTCGCTATAACCGATTCTTGTTTGTCTTGGTACATTCTCCTAAAAATCTCCGCAGACTCTGCTATTCCTCCTTCGTCGAACTTCATCACTGCGATATCGATTTCACTAGGGCCAAAAACGTTCTCGGGAAGATCGGCGCCAGCGATTCTGGCAAGTCGATGAAATTCAGTATTCGTCGGAAGCTGCCATTGATAGAAATTCAGAATGACCAGCACAATGTTACTGCTTGATAAAGAACCTAGACTAGAGTTGATCCATGCCTCTACCGTTTCTCGGCTAGTTGAGGTTTCCGGGCTCTGTAGATATCTGCATCGGAATATTTGTCTGCCAGCAGGAGATTCCATCTGGACGTCGATATCCACGGCGACCGTCGTATTGTCAAATGATGCCACTATTCCTGTTAAGATCATATCGTTAAAATCATCTTTGATTTCCGGTATCGGTTCACCCTTACGCAAGGCAGTGAGCGCCAACAGCGCTTCATCGGCAGATGACACAGCAAAGTAACCGCGACTATGTATAGTCTTTGAGATTGCCTTTGCAATGACATGACGTAGCAATTCTCCGAAGGAATCATCGGACCATTTCCAACGTTTATCCTTTTCCAATTCAACGAAGGACTTCCAATATCCTGCGGTCAACGGAGAACCGACGAGCCTTATTTGGGTTTCGCTCTCCGTTATGCCCATATTGAATAATGTTGAATAACCCTGCCTAAGATCCCACGTTAGTGAGTTCACTTCTTCTTGAGATAGTTGAGCACCTTTTTCCAATGCTCTTCGGAGAATTTCGATCTCAATATTCTGCTCTAGGTTTATGCCTTGTCGAGAGAGCCACTTGGATTTAAAAAGGTACTTGTCTGGCAGTTGTTCTATGGCATTAATAACCGATTCGAGGCCAGCAGTCGCGTTTGCTCTGTACTCGTGTAGTACCTCTCTAAATACTTGCGGAATAAGTGCCATTCTCTCCGCTTTTCCTTCCTCAACGAGGCGATACATATGATGACAATACAATTGAACTTCAGATGGATCTCCGCCGCATAACTCGTGCAACTCCATTATGTTGGAGTATTCAGGGGCGATTTCTTTTCTGTTGGATGGCTTCAACGGTTTCGTCACAAGCTGTGCTGTATCGTTTGCTTGAGAGAACGGTTTGACATCTAGCCGATGGAACTGCCTTGGTACAGGAGAAAATATCTCTGATATGGACGGGAATATCGCTTCTGTGCCTGCCATGACTAACGACGTTCTTTGAACGACTTGGAATATGTTTCTCAGCATCTGTAACAATGGCGCATTAGTCCCAAGGCAATCCGCCTCATCTACTAAAAGTGCAATACCCATGTACCCTCGCTGCTGAAGCTCCTCTATGCAGGATGTAAAATCATGTATAACTAGCGCGTCGTTACAAGAGAAAGTAGAGAGGTCACCGGTATGGCAAGAGTATGCATAGGGAATCTGCAACACCACCTTTTCGAGTGATGGCGGTTGTGCTTTAGCGTACATCATCTTAAACAATTCCATGTATATTGGGCCTTGCAGCCCTCCCCAGCAACCAGCTTTGGCTAATGTGATTATTAAAGTCGCATACAGATCATGCCAGAACAATCCTGGTCCACGAACTTTGTTCTCATTCAGGTCTATCCGAATGGATAGGAGTTTCAAGTCGGTTGCTATGGATTCCGTTCCATTTAGCAGACTCGTTTTTCCCACTCCTCTTTGTCCTATCAAGGCGAGATGTGGACTTTGGCCGGATGCTGTTAAGCCAAGGTAGTATCGAATTGACCGTAACTCTCTACCGCGTCCTGCTAAAAACTCGCGATTCTTGATCGGCTGTCGAGTGTATGGATTTGGTGGAAGGGAATCTTTAGAGAATCCTTTCATAAATAGCCCCTCTTCAACTCGATGACAGCCTCGTCTAGCAACAAAATGACGTTATTGTTTTCAATGAAGCGTTGTCGGATTGCAGCCGAGCCTACCCCGGATCGCAATGAATTGTATTTCATTATCATCATGGCTGCAGTTTCGACCTTCCTACAATCAAAACCAGCCAAGGTCTCCACGCCCCACCAGTACTGCTTTGTCGCGGTTTCATACTCTTCAGAAGGCGAGATTGGCGCTTCTAACTTAGAAGCAGTTTCCCTTGCTGTCTCCAACCATGTAGCTAACACTCTCGGTGCCATCTCAGGAAACATGCCGGTATCTAGATTATTAAACAGATGATTCAAACCATTTGCTTCGAGCGCGGTTTCCATTTTAAGTCTGAGCGTTTCAAGGGCTGGCAGCCCGTTCTTTGGGATAGGCCGAGAGTGGCACACTGCATTACGAATCCCGAGAATGCCTTCAATGTCTTTTATAATCCATTCTCCACCAAAGGTGTTGACCACTTCCGTACCAACCCTTTGTTTAATAATTTCAATCAGCTCCCCAAGACTTAGATAGTAAAGTGGGCCCAGACACACGTAGTTGTAATGGGGGCGATTCTCATCCTTTTGTGCCTCTCTAATTTGGGTTAGCAGTTGGCCAGGGATTCGCCTCCTCCATACAGTTCCATGGGCTTTCTCCATAGCATTTCTGATGCATTCTCTCAGCGCGACTTCAATCCAGAGAAGGATTCTATAGGCCCTAATGTTATCTTCTTCAAATGAGAGCATTTCACAAGATGAAGGGTACACGGTGTTATACCAAGATTCGCGGATTTTAGGAGGTTTATCAGCTAAGCTTCAAGAAAAATGACTAACCGAAGCTGATTAGTCTTAGTGCTTAGTGAAGCGCACTGTCGATAGATAGGTATAACTGCGGTTTAGTCTGTGGTTTTACCCTATGAAGAATGGCAGAGATCAGCTTTCTCCACATCCTTAAGACACTGATCGACTGGTCGCTGATTTGCCGCAACATAGTCCTTCACCGCGATAATATGGTGCCCGCTTTTCCGCAAGGTTTCAAATATGATGCGGCGATAGTCTTTCCGGTCTTCCTACGTCGAGGAGAGATAGACGGTCACCTCGATAAACCTGTCAGTAAGTACAGTACCTCCGAGCAAATACAAGTATTTCAACTGCGGGATGGTTGGATGAAAAGCAGGTTTATCTGAGAATCGTTGTGACCCTATCGCCTTAATCCATTTTTCGCACAACAGGGAGGGAATCTATAGCCTATAGCCCCCTATCCCCCCGATTTGTCCTTACCCGTCTCGGCACATGGGGTCTGTCAGCTGGGTGTGGCGGGGTGCGGTCAGCGAGTTGGTTGAGGCTATTCTTGGCGACTGTTGCCCTTCTTCTCGTCAGTGCCCATGCGGTTTTCCCGCGTCTGAGTGGCTTCATTTTCTAGCCTATACTTTGGCGGTTCGTTCAGCATGATACCTCTCCGTATATCCTTTGAGAAGAAAGATAGCCTTCCTTCTGATTCAGTACAGACGAATATCCATCTCATATGGCCTTTATAGAGATCGACTATGCTAGCCATCACGTGATGTATGCACTATTCGGTCACTCCCTTTTAACTTGCGGTCTTCCGGAAACTCCTTAATTCCCTTCTGGTCTAATGTAGCGTTACCCACGCATGATATTTTCGTGGGAAAGGGATGTAGAAGTCCCAAGTAGCGCGGAAGCTAGGTCCTCGGCTGGGATGCTTGGGATGCTTCTTTTCTCCGAAGTCGTTAGCCAAGAGGTTCCGCGAAAGCTTATCCAATAACTCAGCTGAGAGTCCCGACCCCTTTCCATTCTGGCGCCATCTCAACGACAAAACCGGTCGATATCAAGGTTAAGTAGTCGTTGATGATCAGGTGTACTGATGCCATGGTTGAGGTCACAGGTCTTGATGTCCTTTTCAGAGTTAGTCCATGGTACTTCGCAAAACAAAGGGAGGAATGTTGACATCTTCACGCGTATTTGATCCGGGTCTTTGCTACTCAACCATTAGCGGACATAGCTCCACCCCTTTTAGCGAGGACTGCCGAAATCAGCCATCTTAGTCCAGCTACCCTTCGTCGCCTTGAGGCCCACGTTCGCCGCTATTGCCGCTCTACGGCTACATTTATCCATTAAGATACTACTGTATCCTTTTATTCTTCTTCCATTTGCGTGAGCGGTTATCCAAAATTCGTATCCTATGGAAATTTCAGGCTTACCAACCATACCACTGTCCTTATTCTTTGGCTCGCATTTTGCTCAGCAAGAAAGCGCGCAAGCAGGCTTAGGATTGCAACTGTGAAGAATAAGCATCTCGGTACTTCATTTATGCCGCTATCCCTTGTTATTGCCGTATCGGTTCTATCTCTCTTGTCAGTTTTAGAGGGTTGCACAGGCGGAACAACAACACATGGTTTTCACCCACTTATGAAAGACCAGGCTTACTGGTTTAACTATGACGCTACGCGTCGGGGTACAATCCTCACCCCAAGGCAGGAACAACAGAAGGGTGTTTCTATGTGTGCGGAGCCCTCTCCGGACGCGGCACTCAATACTGCAATTACGAAGCTAGCTGAACTGTCTGCCTCTGGAAAAGCGCTGGATACAGTACCTGAGGTAGCTGCATCAGTTAAAGCACAAGTAGATTACACTGGCAGCGTAGTGGAATTAGTATCTCGAACTCAAACTATTTTGTTTCTTCGGGAGGCGATGTACCGTCTATGCGAGCAACAGTTGAATGGAACCTTAGACCCCCGGGATGTCAGATCGCTCTATGCAACCATCGTCAACACGAGCGTCACACTCGCAGAAGCGCAAGTGATAGAAACGCTTTCAAGGGTAAAAGACAAAGACATGGCGGGTGACCTTCTACAGATCTTCATAAATGGTCAGATCGAGTTAAAGAAGATAGAGCTACAGCAGAAGAAGGACACGGATTATAGAGACGGCACACCTGTAATCACTCAGCAGAACTGATAGTACGCGTGGTTCATCCAGCATTAAAGCACTTGATGTGTAAAGATTCATAAAATGCACCGAGCTTATCTGTCCCGCCTATTATTAGCCCTAACTACATTGTGTGTGGCTGATCAAGCACATAATGCTTATGCTATCGAAGAATTTATTGTTCAGATTCAAACATACACACTAGAGGGAAAGAACGATGAAAGGGCTAAACAGCTAATCGATAACTTTTCTAGCGTCCTAACGCCGTTATTCACTTTCGCGAAATCAAAGAACCTTCCAGCTGAGTTTATTGAAAATCATAAATATCAAATTACTAGAGAAATTTACAGAAAGATAAGGTCTGGCAAACTTCATTATGAGGGGTTGGATCACTTTGGTGCTCTACGGGCACGTGGTATTGAATATGTTGTTGTGAGCCAGATAACCGTTCAGCCGGGAATGGAGCAAACATCAAAAATTCTAATAAAGTCCCGAATTGTACGTTTAGATGCGGACCATTTGAATTCCGTGAATACCATTGAGCACTCACTTCTTCCAAACACATCTTACAAGTTATTCTATGCAGGTTGGGCTAATAAGTTAGTGAATGCTCTATTAAGTGACAAAGGCATTCCTAAACCGCAAGGAAATAGCGTTCTAGTTCTCGGGTCCACCTTTTTCCCTGATTCTGTCATAACATGCGCGTGGTCGCGAACAACTGCAAGTTACCTCCAGGCCGAGATTCGGCTACTACTTTCCAAGATCCTGTTTGACGGGGAATTGAACCGCTTTAAACCCGAAGTTCATCCTAATTCCGGTGATCCTTTGACTGCTTCAATGGTCCAAACGCTTAAAGAAGACGATGCAGATGCTGCCGTGTACGTCCATTCAGAAATAAGAGTTAGAGATCTTCACGATAACGGTAGTTGCATTGACACACCAGAGAAGATTCACATCATTTTTCTATTTGTCATAGAGGGCAGGAATAATTTTAAGGAGGTGGCTGGCGAGGAGAGCAAGCTATTAAGCTTAAGTTCAACGCTCGAATCTGTACTGAAAACACTGAAATCAAAAATCGCGGGAAAGGATTTCACCCAAGCTGAATTGTAAGACCCGCCTAATATGAAGACTATTCTCGTATGGTTTCTTGCTGTGGCTCCTATGGCTTTGTTTGCCAGCTCATTGTGTGCAGAGGAACGCGTATCTGATTCAACCAATATCATTATCGCACCCTTTGAGACGACGGATTCGTCTCCTGGCACAGCAGATCTGAAAAAACTTATTCCGGATTTACTGCGCGCAGGATTATTGTCCCGTCCAGGGATTTCGGTTCAATCGCTCGATCCAAGTGAAAAGAGAACCGGATCGGCATACCCTGATGCAGATTTTTACAGATGGAAAGGTGCTGAATTCATACTGAAAGGAAAGATTTTTCAATTAGACGATCGATCCAAAGGACAAGCGCTTATTGATATAAGCCTCACCGATATAGTGGCTGGAACGGTAATATTTAGGGACTTCATCCGCTTCGACAAACGGCTCCTTATATCCATGGACAAATTAATCACGCGACTGGTGGAAACCATAGAAAACCGCATCAGTCCGGGCGACATAAAAGACAAGAGTATTATTTACGCCATTGGGGGTACGTTCCGGCAAGATGGTGATCAAGACCACTATCATTTTTTGGAGTCAGTCATACCCGGTGCAATAAGGGAGAGTATTGAACAGGCAAAGATCTTGGGAATAACCTTGCGACAAGGCATGACGGATACTCATTCTGAAATAGCAAGTGATGCTTTGATTGATGGGACTTTCAAGATAACTCAAGAGCATATGATTGTGAACTGCGTAATTACTGAGCGCGAGGGAGCAGTTTTCAAAACAGAGGTTCACGGACTAAAGAACGATTTGGATGGCACCTTGAAAAAGGTATCACGAAGACTCATAGAGGTAATACGAGGACGCGTATCCTATAGCGGAAAGTGGAAGGAAGAGTCGCTTCTCCTAGCGAGTGTCGAGCCGGAAAAATACCGCGACAAAGCAGCGCAATATGTCCAACAAGGCGACTATTACTCGGCGATTCTGATGTACCGAAAAGCCCTAGAGATCCGTCCTGACGACATGGAGTCCCTTAATGGTTTGGCGTCTACGTACTTATCGATAGCTGACTTCAATGAAGCCAGCGACCTCTATAATAGAGTGGTTGTTCTCAGTCCATCAAATGCAAATGCATATTACGGCCTTGGGATCGCCTATGCGAATTTAGCGGCTTATGAGAAGGCGATTTCAGTCTTTCAGAAACTGCGTGAGGTCGCGCCCAGCGACCATAGCATGGAGTTCAAGGCGAATAAAGCACTTGGTGATGTTTACTCCGCAATCGGAGAACATGATAGTGCTATCTCAAGCTATAGACAGGCGGAGAGCCAACAGCCTGGCGACACAAATATCACGTCCCGATTAGCTGAGGCTTATTATGCTCGCGGAATCGGGAAAAAGGACAATGCTGAACTAGACGCTGCCTTACAAGATTTTGAGACCTCTATCAAGATGGAGCCGAATGCGGACACCTACATCGCTATGGCGCAGGTATACACCGACAAGAATGATATTGCGAGCACAGAGCAAGCTTTGAAGAGTGCGTTGCACTTAGCCCCGAGAAAAGAAGAAGTATATTTAGAATTAGAATACATTTATAGGGATAAAAGTAAGGGTCCATTTATCGATTTACTACAACAAGCCATCGAAGCGGCACCAGACTATTATCTTCCATATGTCACTATAGGTGTAATCTGGCTTAGCAATGGAGAATTTCAAAATGCTATCGCCGCGCTGCAGAAGGCTGTAGCACTGAATCGTCGCGACCAGCGGGCTTTAGATGCATTGAGTGGAGCGTATGCGAGTATCGGCGACCTGGATCAAGCAATAACGACTTCCAGCCTCTCAACCGAAATCGAACCTACCGACTTCCGCTATACTTACCTAGCTGATTTATTCCGCGCGAAGTATGATTACGTCTCAGCGGAAGGCTATGTGAGGAAAGCAATTAAAATGAACGATCGATCCGATGAGGCATATCGTAGCTGGTCAGCTATCTACAGTGACCAGGGGGATTATAGTCGGTCAATAGAAATCATTGAGAACGGCTTAAGTGTTATCCCGAACTCAGTGAAGTTATATGCGCAACTAGCCGAAGTCTATAGATTGCGAAAGCAGTTGGATCAGGGGATCAGTATCATAAAAAAAGCGCTGAGAATTTCGAATGAGAAGAGATACCCAGGCGACATTATTAGTCATTTATATCTAATTAAGGGAACGATTGAACTAGATGAAGCACAGTTACAATCCGACAGGCGTAAATATGAAGCTGCTATAGAAAGTGCAAAGCAGTCATTAAAATACAGTAAATATTTCCAGGAGGACGCCTTCTCCCTGATAACAAAAGCATATGCAAAAATAGGACGGCCGCTCGACGCGGCAACGCTTCTTGAGAGCTATTTTAAGGCGGACGAGCCTAATGTATATCTATTGACCCAATTGGCAACCTTATATCATGAAGTATTTTTTGATTATTCCAAAGCATACACGTATTACGAAAAGGCCTATGAAATAGGAGGTAACAACCTGAACGTAAAAATGAATTTTGCCGAATCGAATTTTACAATGAGTCACTTTGATGTCACACTAAAGTTGGCTGATGAAGTACTGAAGGAGCGTAACCTCCCTGTTAGAGGAAAACTAGTTATGAAGATGCTTCGAATAGCCTCGTTACTATTAGTCAATATGAAAGCAAAGGCTTTTTCTGAGCTTAGCGAATTTTCGTCGATTTTTAGAACAAGCCAACCAAAGCCGGCTGAGCCGGAATGGCAGGATGAAGGTGTACGGAGATTCATAACGCATCGATTAGGTGGTCCAGAAAGGGATCTAATCTTAAATCTTATAGAAATTGTCGGGTCCCGAACCAAAGAAGAAGGCGAGAAACACCTTCTCAAGCTAGAGGAGGATTTACCTGAAACACTCCGCCGACTCTTGACTGCCAAACATGGGGACATAATCCGTGATACTCCGTTTCTGCCTGCGCAGCGGATGACCGATCATGGGATGCTGTTGAATCAATTAAGCGTAAAACGGTTTGCAGCCGTTGATTAATGGCCCGTAATTTTTGTAACTTTCTCCTTCTTTTAGCGCGTGTGCTTGGCAGGATTGTTCGAATGCCCGTAGATCGCTTTCCTGGGCGTTGGATAGTACGCTATCTCCATCCCTTCATATAGGTTGCGCTTAAGTCATGTAATAAAAGGACCCGACATCCTTCCAGCAAAGCGCAATGCATTTTTCGTACAACAGAGAGACAACCCATAGCCTATAGCCGCTTAGCCGCCCAATTTTTCTGTCGAAACCGCCCACACTGAGCGCGGTGAGATTGCTTCCGGTGAACCGGCAGAGAGCAGACAGAAGGCTCAGGGTTACGATAGGAGGTACAATGAAAACATTGCAAATTTATGAAACAACGATCATCGCAGAAACATCGCAGCACGCGGCTCATATAGTCGTGCTTCCTTCAAGATCGTTTCGTGAATTCAATAGCGACATGCCGGTTGGGGATATTTTGCCAGAGTTGGGTATGCGTCTCATCACCGCCCAGATAAATCCATCGAATATCACGCGCGCTCTCGCAGTTGCTCTTTCTAGTTCGGTCTCGACAGAGGAGGTAGACCAACTGCTGGTCTCAGCAAGCAATGGGAAAATTGAAATGCGCTCTGGTGTCGCTGTCGTTGCAGCGTCCGACTTGACCTTCGCAGAGGTCGTGGGCTTTGATGATGTCATACCGATCGAGCAGTCACCTTTGAAGGCAGAAGCCCTCGTAACACTCGTCACGAAGGCATCCGGCGCTGGGGTTGGAGCATTTGTAGGATTTGTCGCGTTTGGGGCCAGTCCTATGCTACTGGTGACGGTACCAGCTGGAATGATAATTTGCGGGGCGGCAAAGGGAGTATCTGATGCGCTTGAGGCCGGACTAAGGGAAAAGTTGCTTCAATGGCTCAAAGGAAAAAATAAAGGTAAGAAAACTCAGGGCGGTAAGGAATCTTCCAAAAAAGATTAGCGACACCAAGACCGGGGTGGTTGATCATGGATGACCTTCCGACAAGGAAGACATAGAAAATACCTTTCTATAGCATGGCTAGATAAATTTTCCGCACGAATAGAGAAGGAGCCTAAGGCCTAGAGGCCCCTATCCCCCCGATTTTTCCTTCCCCTTGCTCCACGCTCGGGGGCGTGGCGTTGGTGCTGCTGGGGTGCGGTCGGGGAGTTGGCTTAGGCTATTCTTGACCACTGTTGCCTTTCCCTTCGCCAGTGTCCATGCGGTTTTCCTGATTTGGAGAGGCGTCTTGTTCTAGCTTCGAACCCGCAGGTCGCAGGTTCAATTCCTGCCGGGCGCACCAAATAGTGCCTTCCTCCGGTGAATCCATGGCGACGGCCGAGACACCTTCATTCCCGCTTCGGCGTCCCCCGTTCACTCGACCGACCCAGGCGGCTTCATCCATGCAAGATCTTCAATCCTCCACGGCGAATTCAGATAATAGGTGCCGCCCGCAAGACGCTCATTGAGACGCAAATCAACCCTTCATGGATGCCGAAGGACTTCCCGTCGGGCCATATCGAATCTCCCTCGGACGTACTCCTGTACAGATTCTTCCGTTCCGGATGGTGAACCCTACAGTCGAATTCAGGCCCAAAACGAAACACATCACGGTTTTCGTCGATAAGTCCTGGCGTTAGGGCTCGGCGACTGCTGGTACTGCCGTTGCAACACTCTTCCCGGAAATTCCGACGGGAGGTTCCGCCATGAGACTCCACCAATCCTGTGGCATCGGCATAATCGTCGCCATTTTGTTGATTGCTCCAACGCTGCCGGAAGCATGGGCGTTGACCGCTGCTCCGGCCAGTCTCTCATTCACCGCTCCGGCAGGAGGCGCTAATCCTCCCGGCCAGACCGTAACTGTTTCGAAGAGCACCAAGCGCCTCGTGAGTTGGACCAGTTCCGATAGATCCGCTTGGCTAACGGTGGCGCCGACCTCAGGACAACTTGTTTCTAGTGATCAAGTCCTTGTCACGGTGAACATCGCGGGGCTGGGTGTGGGCATTTACACCGGCACAGTGAAGATTCGAGTCAGTAACGGCTCGTCGCTCCGGATCCCGGTGACACTCTCGATCATCAGCCCATCGTTCACTCCACCACCGCCTCCGTCCCCGGCGCCACCGACGACCGCGACCTTGACTTGGTCTCCCAATGCCGAGACAGATCTTGGCGGGTATAAAATCTACATGGGTAGTGCTGCAGGGGTCTACGGCGCCCCTGTTGTCCTGGGCAAGGTCACGTCATACACAGCCGGTAATCTGCAGCTCGGAAATACGTATTACTTTGCGATCAGTGCGTACGATACAAGTGGAAATGAGAGCCCGCTCTCCACGGTCGTAACCAAGAGCATTTACTAGCGCCGCATAAGGATATGGTGTGCGGCGCCTGTGTTACCGAAGCGGGTCGTTTGAAGCCAAGCGCTCATCGTCGGCCGCCAAGCGTTTCAAGACTTCTTGGGCGACAAGCCGATGGCCCTCGATGTTGTAGTGCGCATGGCGCCGGGAGGGAAAGAGGGACAGCGGATCAGGATGTTCGGCAAATGAGGTATGGAGATCTACGAGGGGAATATCCAGATCGCTCACCATGTTGATGACGATGTCTCTATCGTGACTCGCGAGTTCCGGGATTCGATACCGTTGCCATGCGGGCAAATAGATAAAATACAACTGTCCGCCCCATGTCGAGACCGTTGTCCGAGCTTCTCGGAGGATACCCCGGAATAATTCCAAATCTTCCTGCGCGGCGGGCTCGGCGTTGGTCTGCAAAAATTCGATGAGTTCTCCGGAGAGACCGTCCCGCCCGACCGGCCTGTCGAGCATCGACTTCACCGAGTTTCGCAGCCGCTGGAGTTTAAGGAACTCCTCGACGTTGAACGAGGAATCCTGCGACTGCATGACCTGGTCAAGATACGTCGTGAGCAGCCGGTCCACTTCCGCCTGCCGCTCGATCAAGCGTTGAGAAAAAGACGGTTCCAGATACGTCCGCAAGAGCGGTGAATATTTTTCCC
This sequence comes from Nitrospira sp. Nam80, assembly GCF_965152575.1. Lineage (NCBI taxonomy): Bacteria > Pseudomonadati > Nitrospirota > Nitrospiria > Nitrospirales > Nitrospiraceae > Nitrospira > Nitrospira sp. Nam80. The sequence continues at coordinate 4,345,539 of NZ_OZ224216.1, read as the reverse complement.
GGCCGTCGAGATCGCGAAGATCATTTCCCTCGAAATAGAACCAGAGCACGACCTTCGGGCGCAGCGACGCTGCATACTCTTTGAGCGTGGCGAGCATCGCCAAGGGGCCGTCGCCGTTAATGCCGAGATTGATCGTCGCCGGAAGACGGGATCGAATGCCCGCGACAAAGCTCTCGTCCGACGGCACGCACGCTCCGTGTGTGAATGAATCGCCGAGGGCGGCGATCTGGATCGGCCGGGTTTGCCAAATTCCGTGAGGATTGTGAAATCCGTGCTCATCGCTCTCGTAAATGATGTATTCCCCGCTCTCATTGCAAAAGACGGTCGTCACGTTCGAGAGACTGGCCAGCGGCAGGAGTTCTCCCTGATCACTTGTAAATACCGATCGGATCACCCCTTTGCCGGCTGATTGAAACAACACCGCCGAGAATACGTCCGGAAACGCCCGAATGCCCTCGTTTCTGAGGTCCTGCACCACTTGCAACCTGGTCCTGGCGTCAAATGCGGTGTGAGAGGACTGCTCTTCCTTGATGCGCCTGACTGCCGCGCGAGAATCACGATCCGACGGAAAATTCAGCCAGTCGCCCATGCTGAAACGGCTGGAGGAGAACAGAACATGGCCGACGAGGGCCTCGGCGCCATAGGCTCCCACCGCGGTTGAAAGAAGCAGGAGGGCGAGATTGAGTTTGGTCGAAACGGACAGGCGCAATGCGGCAAACCCGATGACGGCCAGGAGGATCAGCACAACATAGTGCCATGCCCATCCGTGACGCAGGAGCATGACAACGAGGAATAGGAGGCAGGATGACGCCGCGGTTATGAACACCGCATCGGCTAACTTTCGTACGCTCTCCATTCAGCTTCCCTGCATAGGCACGCAAGCATCCCGGTTGGAGGAACAGATGGACGGTCCCAAGCCGCTACGATCAGTACGAACGCTGTGTCGCCGTAACCGTGATGTGCCACCACCTTACCAAAAGAACAACCCCAATGTGAACGCCATTGGCCGGATGGCCGGGGAGGAGGACTTGAGCGGCCCCGCATTCTTGCGTACCATGCAGCCTTGTCTTGGGATCGCGGGACGTCGATCTAATGATGAACGATAGCAGGCGAATGAAGCCCGTTCGTTCGATCCGGCCATGACATTGACTGCCGTGTTGATCCGTCTCGCCAAGCAAGCCGTCAAATTTGTATTCCCTTCCAGAACCTATCTGAACATGCGGGAAGCCCTGCTCGGAGAGGAGAGCCCCGCCATTGACTGGAAGTATTTCTGTTCATTGCGACGCCTCCGGCCCATCCGGCTCGATTCGGGGGCGCGGGTCGGCCTTGGCATCGGGCGGTACTACATCGACAACTTCATTGCTCAACATGCCGGCGATATCCAGGGCCGGGTCTTGGAGGTGGCCGACAGGCGTTATACCACAAGACACGGCGGAAACCGCGTCTTGCAGTCGGACGTGCTGCATGTAAAGGCCGGTAACCCGGATGCGACGATTATTGCGGATTTGACTTCGGCGGACCATATTCCGTCGGATGCATTTGACTGCGTCATTCTCACGCAGACATTGCAGTACATCTGGGATTCCCGCGCCGCCGTGCGGACCATCAAGCGTATCTTAAGGCCGGGCGGGGTTTTACTTGCCACGGTGCCCGGGATCGCTCAAATTACCCGCTACGACATGGAGCAATGGGGCGAATACTGGCGATTTACCACATTGTCGGCGCAGACGCTGTTCCGGGAACAATTTCAGGACGAAAGCGTGACGGTGCAGTCCTATGGAAACGTCCTCACCACGATTGCCCGCCTGCACGGCATTCTCGCCTCTGAACTGCGCCCGGAGGAACTGGATTATCACGACCGTGACTACGACGTCATCATTTCCATCAGGGCAGTGAAGCAAGGCGGGACGTGAGGGTCGCCACGGGCGTGGACTCATGTTAGTCTTCATTAAACGGGTTCTTCCTGAAAGGCTGATTCAAGCGCTCCGGCTGGTCCGTGCAGCGTTTCGCAAAACCATACTCGCCTATCCTCACGCGCTCGAGCCCGGATCGGTTCTGTTCAAGATATGTGAGCAGCTCGGTTATCGAATGACAGACAACATTGCCGCGAAGGCGGATCTCGTCATTCATTGGGAAGACTCCTCGTTTCGTCCGGCCTATCCCGCCCTGGAAGAACGGAATCGGCGGCAAAAAGTCCTCAATCTGCACTGCCGGGATATTTCCAAACTGAAAGTAGATGCCACACATCACGCGGTGTTCGGCTATAGGCTTGAGGTGGATCCGTTACGGCATCATGGCCCGTGCGTGAAGAAATCGAATGAAAACGCCATGAATGACGGGACGATCATTGAGTGTCCGATTGCCGAGCGTGACGAGCGCTGCGTCTATCAAAAAGAGGTAAACAACCGAATAGACGCCGAGTACATAGAAGACATTCGCGTGCCGGTTTTCGGGCACCTGATTCCCTTTTGCTATCGGAAGCGACGGCCGATTGTCTCCCGGTTCAGCAATGAAAACACCTCGGCCAGCCTCTGTGAAGTGGATACGGTATTGTCCTCCGTTGAAGTGCGACAAATTTTGCAATTCTGCGATGCGATGGGGCTGGATTACGGAGAGTTGGATGTCCTGAGAGACCGGGATGATGGGAGACTGTATGTGGTCGATGTGAACAATACTCCCTGGGGGCCCCCCAATCATCTCGATCGTGCAAGTGTCCCGATTGGGCTGCAACGGCTTTCTGAAGCCCTCGCATCGGCGTTTATGTCACCAGGTCCGTACTCTCCGTCTCGATGGTTCTTGTGCCGGCCACCATGGACCAAGTGAAGAGCGGCGCCGATGAATCATTTTTGAACAGCGGCGTCTTCACCTCCATACAGTAACCTTTCGTTCATACCAAAGGCAGAAAGATACGGTCTTCCACGGCTCTAGCTCGTTCCTTTCCATTCCTGCTCGTTAGGATTCGCTGATTCCATTCCTTCTCCCTCCAACAAATGGCATGGCAGTTGCTCAGTTCCCCGGAAGGAGTCCCGTAATACCACTGCGTTAACCGAGGAGCAGGCCGATGAGATCCGGTCATGATCAGGAAGGATCCAGACACACACCATTTTCCGTTTGGTCGGCCGGCCGGCTGCTCTTGTGGGCCGTAGCGCTGGCCTTCGCGCCGATCGGATTCTCAGCCGTCCCGGCATGGGCCCAAAATATTCAGGCCAGCCCCTCCTTGCTCTCGACGACGGTGGTGAAAGGGCAAAGCGCGACATTGACGTTGACGTTGCAGAAGACCGGTACCGATCCGCATAACTGGGAACCAAAAACCAGTGTTCCGTGGATCGGCCTGACGCCCAACTATGGCAGCATCAATACCATCACGAGCGAACTAGATCAGATCAAAGTCACGGTCAATTCCGCAAACATGGCCATGGGAGCCAACTCTGGTCTGGTCTATATCTGGGATACGGCCCCGGGCGTATCGCGGCTCATCTCCGTTCCCGTCATGGTAACGGTAACTCAAGCCGGGACAGTCAGCCCGCCGCCTGCTCCCGCATCACCGCCCCCGGCTTCTCCTCCCTCTCCGCCTGCGGCATTGCCTCCTCCGCCACCAGCACCGCCATCACCACCGCCGGCCGCACCGACCCCGACATCCCTCAATTCCAACATTACGGCGTTCCCTGCCGCCCTCTCGGCGACTTTGGCGAAAGGCCAGAGCACGACACTCACCTTGAATTTACAGAAGGCGGGCACCGATCCGCATAACTGGGAGCCGAAGACGAACGTGATGTGGATCGGCTTGTCACCGAACTACGGCAGTGTCAATACCATCACGAGCGAACTGGATCAGATCAAGGTTACGGTCAATTCGGCAAACATGCCGGTGGGTAACAATTCAGGGCTGGTGTACATCTGGGATACGGCTCCCGGGGTATCGCGACTTATCTCCGTTCCTGTCATGGTGACGGTGACGCAGGCCGGAACTCCATCACCTACGCCGCCGGCTCCCATCTCACCGCCTCCGACGCCCCCGTCACCATCTCCGGTTCCCCCTTCTCCACCTCCGCCGGCACCGCCATCGCCGCCTCCGGCTCCGCCGTCGCCACCACCGGTACCCCCGACGGCGCCCGGTTTACAATCGAATATCACGGCGTCTCCAGGTGCTCTTTCTGCAACCGTGGCCAAGGGACAGAGTGCGACGCTCACGATAAATCTGCAGAAGACCGGAGCCGATCCGCATAACTGGGAACCGACGTCCAGTGTTCCGTGGATCAGCTTGTCTCCCAGCTATGGCAGCATCAACACGATTACGACCGAATTGGACCAACTGCAGGTCACGATCAACACGGGGAACCTTACCGTCGGTACGAACCACGCCTTGGTCTATATCTGGGACACTGCCCCGGGGCTGTCACGTCTTGTGACGGTCCCCCTGACCGTAACCGTGACTCCGGGCGGCGGCACCACACCGCAGCCGTCTCCGCCTCCAGTTCCACCGGTTGATCCCAATGGCCAAGTCGCGCCGCCCCCGCCGCCGCCCCCGCCAGTCCCTCCGGTGAACGGCGTGGCGACGGTGACATGGTCTGCCAACAGTGAGGCGGATCTGGCCGGATATAAAATTTATGTGGGCACCACGTCCGGCGTGTATACGCGAACCATTGATGCCGGCAACGCCACTTCTTATGCGATTACGCTTCCCAAAGGCGTGACATACTTCTTCGCCGTCACGGCCTATGACAGGTCGGGGAATGAAAGTGCGCGTTCCGGCGAATTGAGCCGGAGTCTGTTCTAGGTGTGCGAAGGCTGCGCGATGTGTCATCGCGCAGCCTCATTCTCTTCCTTGACTTCACCCCCTGCTCTCCTCTACAGTCCGCCTCCATATAAGGCTTCGGTTAAGGGAAGAGGGTGGAATTCCCTCACGGTCCCGCCGCTGTAACTGGGAACAACACCGTTGCATGTCACTGTCGCCCTGCGCGATTGGGAAGACGCGGGTGCTTGGTTGATCCAGAAGTCAGAAGACCTGGCCGAAGACTGCGACCACTATTCCCTCGTGGGGTGGGGAATGAGGCGAGGACGAAAAGCCTGGTGCAGTCCTCCGGGTCTTGGCTCAACAGCCCCCCAGGACTTCGTTCTTGCGCCGTATCGGATTGTTCCTCTACCTTTGTGTCCTTCCGCTGGTACCGGCGGCTCACGGCCTCGTGTGGGTCCCTCCCACGGCGGCGACTGAGTCCCGCTCATTCACCGACGACCTCACACGAACGGTTCTCGTGCCGGCTACGCCTTCACGCATCATTTCGCTTGCCCCCAGCATAACCGAAATGTTGTTTGCCATCGGGCTTGATCGCGAGATCGTGGCCGTGACGCCGTTTTGCGATTTTCCGGCGGCCGCCGCCGGACGACCCCAAATCGGATATGCCAACCCCAGTCTTGAGCAGATCGTCGCGCTGAATCCAGATCTGGTGATTGCGCCTGCCGATTTCCTGCACCCCGCGCTAGTCGGGAAGCTGGAGCAACTCAGGATCCCCACGCTCGTGCTGAGCGCGCGATCCCTGAAAGACATCGAGCAGCATCTCCGGCTCTTCGGCCTGGTCTTCAACCGGCCTTCGCAGGCGGAGGCAGTAGTCAATGCCATGCGGCAACGGATGGAGACGGCAAACGCGCGAGTCCGGAAGCTGAGGCCTGTCCGTGTGCTGTATGTGCTGAACAGCCGGCCCCTCATAACCGTGGGGCCCGGGAGCTATATTCATGAATTGCTCGAACGGGCCGGCGGTGTAAATATTGCCGCCTCTGCGGGGACGGCTTACCCGAGAATCGGCATGGACACGGTGGTGGTGGGTGACCCCGAGATCTTGCTGTTTCCTGCGGGAAAGACGGAATCGGTGCCGGTCGCCGATCGGGAAGCGTGGAAGCGGTGGACCGATATGACGGCGGTCCGAACCGGCCGGCTCCATACCGTTTCGTCCGATGTCATCAATCGTCCGGGCCCCCGTATCGTCGAAGCTTTGGAGGAATTGATCAGTATTGTTCATCCGGCGGCGGATCAATCGAGGCCCTCACGGTGAGCAACGAAAAGCCTTTACTGCAAGAACGAACAGCTCAATCCCATTGGAATGTGCCGCATGCGGCTCGTTCAGGGGGTGGATGTGAATCCGGTCGTCCCGCCATGCGGGCTCGACGCGTGTTGTTCTTCCTCGGCCTCTCTTCTGTCGCCGGACTTGCCGTATGCCTCCAATTCGGGGCGCAGCACATCCAGGCGACGGAAGTGGTGCAGGCGCTGCAGCGAGCCGCGGCGGAAGACGAGTGGACCGTTCGAACCATCGGCACAACCGGCGTCATTCTTTTTCAGGTCCGCCTGCCGCGCGTGTTCCTGGGTTTTCTGGTCGGAGCCAGTTTGGCGGGAGTCGGCGTGACATTGCAGGCTCTCATGCGAAATCCGCTGGCCGATCCCTATGTCTTGGGGGTCTCCAGCGGCGCGGCGCTTGGAACGTCCCTGGCCGTGCTGTTCGGCATCGGCACGTCCATGGTTGCCGTCACGACGCTTCCTCTCTGCGGATTCGTCGGAGGATTGCTGTCTCTCGGAATTGTCTATGGCCTAGCGGCCCATCGCGGTCACTTGTCGGTGCATAGCCTCTTGCTGGCAGGCGTGATCTTGAACGCGATCTTCAGCGCCTTGATCATGTTCCTCACGTCGATTATGGAACCGAATCGCTCGTTCGGCATGATGGCCTGGCTGATGGGCTCGCTTACAGGGGACGGAACTCACGGCTTGACGGCCGTGTCGCTGTACCTCATCGGAGGTTTACTGTTATTGATGCGGGAGAGCCGGGGGCTCAACATGATGGCGTTGGGTGAAGAAGTGGCCGGTACACTCGGGGTCTCCACAAGATCGGTGACGCGGCGGCTTTTTATCCTGACCGCTCTCATCACCGGCGCGGTGGTGTCACTCAGCGGCATGATCGGATTTGTCGGCATGGTCGTTCCCCACGCGGTCCGGCTTGTACTCGGCGCCGATAATCGGGTCTTGCTTCCCGCATCGATCTTGAGCGGCGGGCTCTTTCTCGTCATCGCCGATACGATCGCCCGGACCGCCTTGGCGCCGAGCGAGATCCCCGTCGGCATTGTCACCGCCTTGGCCGGAGGACCGTTTTTCATTTATCTCATGATGTCGTGCCATCGAGAACCAACGCGGTACGCATGATGGGCCGGCGCCGGGCGAAAAAGAGGACTGTGCGATGAGGACTAGGACGGCAGGATCGGATTTGGACGCTCGATCAACCCGGTCTAGGGGGGCGTTCGGCTTACGTTATGAGGTTCGATGGTGAAGGCGCCTCGTCTGGTTATCGCCGGTACTGCGAGCAGCGTCGGCAAAACTACGACCATGCTCGCTCTCTTGGCGGCGTTTGCGGCCAAGGGGCGGGTCGTGCAGGCATTCAAGGCGGGACCGGACTTCATTGATCCGGGCCACCATGCGGCCGTCACCGGACGACCATCCCGCAACCTGGACGGCTGGATGTTAGGGAAAGATGTGAACCGCGCCATCTTCAGTCGCGCCGCCTTGGGCGCGGATCTTTCCTTGATCGAAGGCATGATGGGACTGTTCGACGGCAGTTCCCCGATCAGCGATCTCGGCAGCACCGCGGAATTGGCCAAGCAGCTGGAGGCTCCCGTGCTGCTCGTCCTCGACGGCAGCGCCATGGCCCGATCGGCCGCGGCGATTGTCGAGGGATTCGTCCGGTTCGATCCCGAGCTCAACGTGGCAGCGGTTCTGTTCAATCGTGTCAATAGCGAGGGCCATTACCGGATCCTGGAGGCAGCCGTGGAACAGCGGATGGCCGTCCCCGTCGTCGGATATCTGCGGACCGATCCGACCGCCACTATTCCCGATCGCCATCTCGGCCTAGTCACGGCAATCGAACGAGGCAGAGCGGATCTCTACGCGCGCCTGGGGCAATCCGCAGCTGAGACGGTCGATCTGGATCGTCTCGAACAATTGGCCGGCTCGGCCAGGGAGTGGCTCTTCGCGCCGATCCAGCCGGCTCGACGGCATCACGGCCGGGGAATCAGAATCGGTCTGGCTCAGGACCAAGCCTTCTGTTTTTACTATCCCGACAATCTGGAATTGCTCCAATCGGCCGGAGGCGAACTGGCGCCATTTTCTCCGATACAGGACGAGACATTACCCGAGGTAGACATGTTGTATCTCGGCGGAGGGTATCCGGAGCTCCATGGAAGGGCCTTGGCGGGAAACCGCTCCATGCGGCAAGCGATCCGATCCTTCGCTGAAGCAGGCGGCGTAGTCTACGCTGAATGCGGCGGCATGATGTATCTTACGGGAGCGATCCGCGACCTCGACGGCGCTGCGCAAGAAATGGTCGGCGTATTTCCCGCCGAGGCCATCATGCGGAGAACCGGTCTCACGTTGGGCTATCGCACGGTCGAGGTGTCGAAATCCTGTCTTCTCGGTGAACGCGGGACTGTTGTGCGGGGACATGAATTTCATTATTCGAGCTTGAGCCACCAGGGACCGCTCGACTGTGCCTGTCTATTGAGGGACGCGAGAGGAGAACCTCTGGGACCTGACGGCCTTGTCACGAGAAAAACGCTGGCCCTCTATACCCACCTGCATTTCGCGAGTTGCCCGCAAGTGGCCGAAGCGCTGGTTGAATCCGCTCGCCGGAATGCGCCATCCGCCGTTCGCCCTATTACAGAATAAGGAGACTCATGAATGTGCACATGAACCAGAGATCCGGCGGGCCTCGCATATGAAGAGCACGATCCGGAACAACCATCGCCATTTCGTGCGCACCACCGGGACAGCGTTCCTTCGATATTGGGACCTCGTTCCGTTTCTCAGCATCCATCTGATGGGTTTGTGGGCATTTCACACCGGCATCCGGCCGGAATGGGTCATACTGGCTGTTGCCAGCTATTATGTGAGGATGTTCGGCATCACCGCCGGGTACCACCGCTATTTTTCACATCGATCGTACAAGACGAGCCGGCTGTTCCAGTTCTTCTTGGCCTTTCTCGCAATGACGTCGGCGCAGAAGGGCGTCTTATGGTGGGCCGCGCACCATAGACATCACCATCGATATTCGGATCAGGAACCGGATGTGCACTCTCCATCGCAAAAAGGATTCTGGTCCGCGCATGTCGGATGGATGTTATCCAAAGAATCGACCCGGACTGATTTCAAGCGGGTGAGGGATCTCTGCCGTTACCCGGAGCTGCGTTTCTTGAATCGGTACCATTACATCCCGCCGGTTCTTTACGCGTTGCTGATCTATATTTTCTGGGGCTTTCCCGGCCTCGTCTGGGGGTTCTTTATTTCCACGACCGCACTGTATCACTGCACCTTCTTCATCAATTCTCTGACGCACATGGTGGGGCGGGTCCGCTACAGGTCGAATGACCAGAGCCGGAACAGTTTTGTGCTCGCGATCCTCTGTTGTGGAGAAGGCTGGCACAACAATCATCATCACTATCAGTCGGCCGTCAACCAGGGATGGTTCTGGTGGGAGGTGGACCTGTCCTATTATGTCTTATCGGTGTTGTCTTGGGTCGGAATCGTATGGGATCTCAGGACGCCTCCGGCGCATATCAAGGCCAGGACCATGGCCGTCGAGAAGCGCCTTCAGACCGGCATGCATTCGAGCATATCAAGAAGTCTATGAAACATAGAGACATCATCGAACGATTGCTGGAGAAGGCGCAGGTGCGAATCAACGGCACCGGGCCCGGTGACATCTGCGTGCACAACGACGGTTTCTACAGCCGGGTGCTGTCTGAAGGATCGCTCGGCCTTGGCGAGTCCTATATGGACGGGTGGTGGGATTCGGAACAGCTGGATGAATTTTTCTTCAAGTTCCATACGGTGCAGCTTGACCAAGCCGTGGTCGATAAGTGGCTCATGTTCAACGCGCTGAAAGCCCGTCTCTTCAACATGCAGAACAAGCGACTCTCCATGAGAGTGGCGCATCGCCACTACGATCTGGACAACGATTTTTACGGCACGATGCTGGGACCGTCCATGCAGTACACCTGCGGCTATTGGAAGCGGGCACACAGTCTGGATGAAGCCCAGGAGCACAAGCTGGAACTGATCTGTCAAAAACTCCGGTTGTGCAAGGGCGAGCGCGTGCTGGAACTCGGGTGTGGATGGGGAGGCTTTGCTCACTATGCGGCCTCCAAGTACGGCTGCTCCGTGACGGCGTACAACATTTCCGAGCAGCAGGTTGCGTACGGACGCCGATGGTGTGCCGGTCTCCCTGTCGACATCATCCAGAAGGACTATCGGGAAGCGGCCGGAGACTTCGATAAAGTGGCGGCCATCGGCCTCTGCGAGCATGTGGGATTCAAGAATTATCGCACGCTGATGGACATCGCCCACCGGACATTGAAGCGGCACGGGCTCTTTCTCCTCCACACCATCGGCAATAATGCGTCGGTGACGACCGCCGATCCCTGGTTTGATAAATACATTTTTCCGGGGGGCATGCTGCCCTCGGTCGCGCAATTGAGCGCGGCGATGAACGGTCTCCTGGTAATGGAGGATTGGCATAATTTCGGGCCGGACTATGACAAGACTTTGATGGCCTGGCAGGAGAATGTCGATCGGCATCGGGACGAGCTGAAGGCGATGCATGACGAACGGTTTTATCGCGCATGGCGCTACTACCTGCTGTCGCTCGCCGGATCGTTCCGCGCCAGAAAGATCCACCTGTGGCAAATTGTCATGTCCAAACAGGGGGTGTTGGGCGGGTATGAGTCGGTCCGCTGAACCGTCATGATTTCCATCGACCAATATCTCGCCAAACGGGAGCAGGCGCTGGCGTCCCTTCGCGGAATGGCCGGGCTCCCGCCGCTGGCTCTTGCGAAAACGACATCGAACCTTTTCCGGCATCGTGAGCAGGAGCGCGTGCACCGCCTTGATGTGGGTCATTTCAATCAAGTCATCCGGGTGGACGAGAAGGAAGCCTGTGCGGAGGTCGAAGGTCTCACCACCTATGAAGATTTGGTCCGCGAAACGCTGCCCTTCAATCTGATGCCCGCGGTCGTCCCTCAGCTCAAATCAATTACCGTCGGCGGAGCCATCGCCGGCATCGGCATCGAATCCTCGTCGTTCAGGTATGGATTTGTCCACGAAACGATGCTGGAGCTCGAGGTCTTGCTCCCGGATGGAAACATCGTGGTGGCGACGAGGGAAAATCAATACAGCGATCTGTTCCTGGGATTTCCCAACTCGTACGGGACGCTGGGCTATGCGTTGAGAACCGTCGTGAAGCTCATTCCCATCAAGCGGTTCGTCAAGCTGTCGCACCATCGCTATTCAGATCTGGAACAGTATTTTCAAGGGATCGCGCGGTCGTGTGAGGCACGGTCCGTCGATTTCATCGATGGAACGATGTTTCACGAGAACGAGTTGTACATGACCACGGGAGAGTTCGTGGATCGCGCCGAATGGGTGAGCGATTACACCTATCAACAGATCTATTATCAATCGATCCCACGGAAACAGACGGACTATCTGACGACCCATGACTATCTCTGGCGTTGGGACACCGATTGGTTCTGGTGCTCCAAGCACTTTCTTCTGCAATATCCCGTCATGCGGCGCCTCTGGGGGAAAAACCGGCTCGGGTCGGCCGTGTACTGGAAATTATGGAAACGCTTTCATCGTTCACGAGTGGCGCAATTGATGGCCCGGATGATTGAGGGGCGGCAGGAAGCCGTCATTCAAGACGTGGAAATTCCGATTGAACGCGCGCCGGATTTTGCAAGGTTTCTCCATCGGAACATCGGTATCAGACCGGTCTGGGTGTGTCCCGTGAGGGCCTATGACCCGTCGGTCTCGTATTCGTTGTATTCCATGAATCCCAAACAGCTCTATGTCAATTTCGGATTCTGGGATGTGGTGAAGAGCAATCACGAAGAGGGATATTTCAACAAGGCCGTGGAAGCCAAGGTGCGGGAGTGCGGCGGCCGGAAGTCCCTTTATTCGAGCTCCTACTATTCACGAGAGGAATTCGGACGATTGTACAACGAACCAGCCTACCGCCGACTCAAGCTGAGATACGACTCAACCGGAAGGCTCAAGGACCTCTATGACAAATGTGTCCTGAAAAAGTGAAAGCAGGCGCGGACGCTGCGCAGCCGGCCGAACATCACTCACGCATGAAGCGTTTGAAGGCGTCGGTCGATCGCCGGATAGAGGCGGCGCAGGAGGAACGGGGCCTCCTGATCGTCTATATGGGCGCGGGGAAGGGCAAGACGACTGCCGCATTGGGAATGGCCTTGCGCTGCGTAGGCCATGGCATGAAGGTCGCCGTCGTGCAGTTCATCAAAGGGACAATCGACACAGCGGAGGAACGGGTCTTGAAGTCGTTCGGCGACGGGGTCGTCTTTCTGCGCATGGGGGAAGGTTATACCTGGGAAACGCAAGACCGCGAGCGGGATACGTTGTTCGCCCAGGCGGCATGGAAGAAAGCCGGCGAATTTCTTCGTGATCCGTCGTATGCGATGGTGATTCTCGATGAGCTCAACATTGCCTTGCAGCAGGGATACGTGGGCCTCGACGACGTGTTGCCGCTCTTGTCCCGGCGGCCGCCCATGCAGCATGCGGTCATTACCGGCCGCGGCGCGCCGCAGCAATTGATGGAGCAAGCGGACCTCGTCACCGAAATGAAACAGATCAAACATCCGTTCCGCAAAGGGATCAAAGCGCAGCCCGGCGTGGAGTTTTGAGCGCGATGAGAGGACCGGTGCCAAAGATCTGCGAAGCCTGCGGGCTGGCATTCAGTTGCGGAGGCTATGGCTGCTGGTGCGGGCGGGTCGCAATTACGGAACGACACATGGATTGGATCGCGGCGACGTTCCGGGACTGTCTCTGCCCCGCGTGCCTCCGGAAAGTCAGTCGCGAAGAACTGGGGCCGGCCACGAATATGGCTCATCGTCCCAGTGATCCGGGAAATCCGCAGGGCGGTGCTTCCGGTGTCTGATGCAGGGCGCATCGCTGGACGAAGGAAACCACGATCGGCCGGCCGGCGAACAGTGCCGGAGCGCCATGTGCGTCGAGCCGGCGTATCGGCCTTTTCCCTCAAGAGGAGCGGCCGGCAGCCATTCCCATTGATTCTCGTCTTGGGTGGCGCGGCCTCAGGAAAAAGTCAGGCTGCGCTGGAACTGGCCGGTGGAGCGACCCCGAAAGCCTTCGTGGCGACAGGGCAGGCCCTGGACCAGGAGATGGCTGAACGGATCCGGCGTCATCAAGCTTCGCGCTCGGCTGACTGGCATACCGCGGAAGTACCGATGGATCTTTCCGGATGGCTGCGAGGTCGGGGATCGAGCTATCGCACGATTGTCATTGATTGTTTGACCTTGTGGGTCAGTAATCTGCAAAACAATCGTGTGCCGGACACAGCAATCCCACAGCGAGTCGGCGAACTGCTTGATGCCATTCGTTCAACCTCCGCACGAGTTGTGCTGGTGAGTAACGAAGTCGGTCTGGGTTTGGTCCCGGTGAACCGGGCGGGGCGTCGCTTTCGAGACGTAGCGGGGAAGGTCCATCAACAGATTGCCACGAGCGCGGACGAGGTCCATTTCATTCTCGCGGGCCAGTCGCTGCGGGTGAAGTAATGAGGGAGTCGGATGACGATTGAGGACATCGCCGCTCGGATAGAGACGCCTGATCGCAGCCTGTGGGACAAGGCCCAAGAACGGCTCGACCGCCTGACGAAGCCGCAGGGAAGCCTGGGCCGGCTGGAAGAGCTGGCCGCCCGGTACGTGATGTTGACCGGCGACGTCAAACCCAATGTGCCGCGCGCGGCTGTTTTTACGTTCGCAGCGGACCACGGCATCGCGAAGGACGGGGTCAGCGCCTATCCTCAGGAAGTCACGGCGCAAATGGTGCTGAATTTTTTGCGTGGAGGCGCCGGAGTCAACGTGCTGGCGCAGCATGTGGGCGCGGAAGTGCGAGTGGTCGATATCGGAGTGGCCGGCGAGTTCCCTATGCTTCCCCGTTTGATCCGGCGCAAGATTGCGGCCGGCACCAATAACTTTCTCCATGAGCCGGCGATGACGACGGAGCAGGCGCGGCGCGCGGTAGAAACGGGGATTGGTTTGGCCATGGAGGCGGTGAGGGACGGAATCGGCATCCTGGGCACCGGGGACATGGGCATCGGCAATACCACGGCCAGTGCCGCCATCGCGGCCGTCTTGACCAGCGAGCCGGTGACCTCGGTCACGGGGAGGGGAACGGGCATCGATGAAGTGACGATGCGACATAAGATAGCCGTCATTGAACAGGCGTTGGCACGACATCGGCCCATTCCGCATGATGCCCTGGATGTGCTGGCCAAGGTCGGCGGCCTCGAGATTGCCGGCATCGCCGGTCTGATTTTGGGCGGGGCGGCGGCTCGCGTGCCGATCATACTCGATGGATTCATCTCCGGTGCGGCGGCTCTCATCGCCGTGGGCCTGGCTCCCGCTTGCCGAGAGTACGTGATTGCCTCGCATCGATCGGTCGAATGCGGGCATGAGGCGGTTCTGGCTCGGTTGGACCTGATGCCGCTGTTGGATCTGCAACTTCGCCTGGGCGAGGGGACGGGCGCCTGTCTTGGAATCAGCTTGCTGAAGGCCGCGATCAAAATATACGGACAGATGGCGACCTTCGATGAAGCCGGCGTTTCCAGCGCAGAACCGCGGGCTGGGCAATGCTGAATCAGTTTGTGGCGGCGTGGCAATTCCTGACGATCATTCCGGTGAGTCGCAGGCACCATGTCGTCGCGTCCGAGCAACTTGCCGCCTCCATGGCCTGGTTCCCGGCGGTTGGATTGGTAGTGGGCGGCATGCTTGCCGGCGCCATGTCACTCTTCGAGATCGCCTTGCCGCGAAGCGTGAGCGACGGATTGGCGGTTGTCCTTCTCATGATTGTGACACGCGGACTTCATCTGGATGGTCTCGCCGATACCATCGATGGGTGGGGAGGCGGGCGGACGCCGGAACAACGGTTGACGATCATGCGTGATCCCAGGATCGGCGCGATGGGAGCCATGGCCTTGATTGCAGCTTTGGGACTCCGTTACCTGGGACTGTCGGCGCTCCCGGATCACGGCCGCTGGCTGGCTGTCGCGAGCATGCCTCTCGTCGGTCGTTGGGCCATGGCGATCGGCGGATTGAGAATGCCCTATGCGAGGCCGGAGGGCGGGATGGCGCGACCATTCCTGGATCACCTCAAAACTCATCATGTCGTGATCGCGACCGCCTTTGCCGGACCGTGGCTGATTTGGTCCTTCGGCCTCACGGGAGGACTCAGCGTGTTGGCCATCTCCGGACTGGTCGCGAGAGGGATTGCGTTCTTTTCGCACCGTCTTTGCGGCGGCATCACCGGCGATGTCTTCGGTCTGATCAACGAGGTGACGGAGGTCGCATTTGTGATCGCGATGCCGGCGCTCATGAGTCGCCGATGACCGCGGTCTCCTTCCTGGGCGCCTGCGCCTTGGACTTTCTTTTCGGTGATCCTCGCATGATTCCTCATCCGGTACGAGCCATCGGCCGGCTGATCGAATCGGCGGAAAGGCGGTTTGCCGGTGCTTGGCCCACGCGACCCACGGCGGCCAAGATTATCGGCGCCATTGCGGCGATCGGTTTTCCCGCGGTGAGCGCGTTCCTTGTATGGAGCGCCATCAAGGCCGCCGATTTCATACGTGTCGGGTGGGTCGTTGAGCTATTGTTTGCGTTCTGGGCGCTTGCGGCACGAGATCTTGCCGATCACGCAGGGAACGTGAGAGAGGCGCTAAGCCATGGACGGATCGAGCAAGCGCGTGCGGCTGTCGGACAAATCGTGGGGCGGGACACGGCTTGTTTGCCGGAATCGGAGATCGTGCGTGCCACCGTCGAAACGGTGGCCGAAAGCAGTTGCGACGGCATCGTGGCGCCGATCTTTTTCCTCGCGATCGGAGGGGCTCCATTGGTTTGGGCTTACAAGACCGTGAATACGCTCGATTCGATGATCGGACACAAAGAAGCGCCCTATCGCGACATCGGTTGGGCGTCGGCTCGTCTGGATGATGTGATGAACTGGATTCCGGCACGCCTGACGGCCGCGTTGATCGTGGTCGCGGCCGGCATCCGGTTCGCTGATCGGCGCCGTCTTGCGGACGGTTGGCGGACGCTCCTTAAGGACGGGGGCAAGCATCCCAGCCCCAACAGCGGCCGGCCGGAAGCCGCGATGGCGGGAGCACTCGGCGTCCGGCTTGGTGGAAGCAACCGGTATGACGGGAGAATTGAATCTCGTCCCACAATAGGAACGGCTCGCGAACCGCTGGCTGTGGATCGGATCACGGAAGCCGTTACCCTCATGTGGATCGTCTCGGCCTTGTCCGCGGGACTCGCTTGTTGGGTTCTCTGGTGAAGAGCCTCGATGGGCATGGTGGGAACATCTATGGGGCCGCGCGAGAAGAGCACTGCCGGCCCACTGAGTGGCTTGATTTCAGCGCCAACATCAATCCATTGGGACCGCCTGGCGGTGTGCTGCGCGTCCTGCGCAATGGTCTCTGGGCGATCGGCCATTACCCCGATCCTGATGCGTACGAGGTCAGGAATAGCCTCAGCAAACAGATTGGTCTGTCGCCGGATTGGCTACTAGTCGGCAACGGTTCGGCGGAATTGATCCATCTGCTTCCGTTGAGCCTGGGAATCACAAAGGTTTTGGTCGTCGGACCGACCTTTTCTGAATATGACTCGGCTATCCACGGGGTAGGCGCGGTCTGCACTTCATGTCTTGCGGATCGACATGAGGACTATCGACCTCCGATCGACCGGGTCATCGCAAAACTGCAAAAGGAACGAACCATTGACGCGGTGTTCCTCTGTAATCCCAATAGCCCGACCGGTCAAGTCGTGACGAAGGCCGACCTGTTCCCATTGATCGATGTGCAGAACCGGCGCGGTGGTTGGATGATTATCGATGAAGCTTTCGGTGATTTTGCGCCGGACCATTCCATGCTCGAAGTCGTGTCTCAGTATCCTCGGCTCCTGATCCTCAGGAGTTGCACGAAGTTTTATGGCATTCCCGGCCTCCGATTAGGATACCTGGTTGGTCATCCCGCTGCGCTTAGGCAGGTGCACCAGCGGCAGGCTCCCTGGTCGGTCAATGCGTTAGCCCAGATTGCGGCAGTCGCCGCGCTCCAAGAATCTGGTTACGCAGCGAAGAGCCTCTCTTTCATCGAAAAGGAACGGAAATGGTTACAATCGACATTGCAGTCCATCACAGGCGTCCGGGTCTTCCCATCAGCCGCGAACTTTCTTTTGTTGGAACTGCCTTCAACGATAACAGCCGGCCATGTGACTAAACGGTTTCGTGAGACCGGCATCCTGATCCGCGATTGCTCCAACGTCCCGGGCTTGAACGAGCGGACGATCAGGATCGCGATCAAGCGACGAGGAGACAATGAACGGTTGTGCCGGGCATTGCAGACCATTCTTTATGGCTAACGACACACGCGCTTTGTCCGGGCAACGCTTCACGACCGGATTCTTCGTTAAGGACAACACGCTGGTGGTTGATTTGATGACCCGGCGGCGCGTGCTGTCGTCCTCGCCGCGCCTGGGCGGGTTGGTATCGGCACGATCCATCATCAATCACCAAGTGCCGGACAATTCCACCAGCGGTCATGATGTTTCAGGAAATGGCCGACGACATTGGGGGGATCCCGCCCGCTACCTGGGTTTGATCGCGCGGTCGCTTGCCGCGCCGGAGCCTTGCGTCGGCCTCATGACCGCGGTGTTGATGCGCCGGCTGATCGTCCTTCGGGAACAATCGAAGGACCTGTGGCTTGAAGGGTTTTTAACCGTCGGGATAACGAATGCGGTGCGAGCCGGAGATGCAGTGGCTCAGCAGCCGGCGGTTCCTGCAGGCACTATCAACATCATCCTGATCACCAATGCAGCCCTCTCGACATCCGCGATGGTGACGCTGGTGCAGGTTGCCACGGAGAGCAAGACGGCGGCGTTGCTCGCGCACGGCGTCAGAACCTGGACCGGGCAACCGGGGGCCACCGGCACGGGGACTGATGCGGTGGTCGTGGTCTCCGGTGATGGGCCGGCGACGAGATACGGCGGGACCCATACGCAAATCGGCGCGCTGGTCGGACGGCTGGTCATGACGGGGGTGACGCGGGGACTCAATATCTAACGGATGTCTGCCTTTGTCCGACTGTGCGATGGCACGCGTTGGCTTCGTCTTGGGCAGGCCGTCAAGCGGGCTTCTCAAGGGCCGCACTCTTGCCTGCACGTTCCCAATCGACACACTGCCAAACTCATTCTGGAGCCACATCCTCGATGAAACGCACGGCTTTGGATATAATCTGGAGTTCGTCACGATCCATGGCCTGCCGTTTCGCGCCGACGGGCATGCAGTAAACATCGCGCCGTCGAGCTTCCCATTGTTGGGTATCGAACCGACAATCCAATATCGCTTCGAGGAGCATTGGGTCGGGGATGCCGGCGTGCTCTTTACCGTGGCGGGACAGAATAACATCGACGCGAAAGGCGGCGCGATGATGCGATGAGCCCGCGGGAGACCGCCGATGATTGAATCCACCTTTTGTTTTCTGCCTGGCGTCGGCCTCACGACCGAGCGGAGATGGTGGGGGCGCGGCATTCAGACCTGGCGAACGTTTCTTGCCCACACGACTGTTCCGGGAATCGGCCGGCACAGAAAGGCACTCTACGACCACGAGGTGGCGCAGGCTCAACAACAATACGAGGGAGGCAACGCCCGGTTTTTTGGGGGACGTCTTCCTCCGCGCCATCAATGGCGACTGTATGAATGGCTGCGGCCGAAGGCGGTCTATTTGGATATTGAGACCGATTCGTTCGGTCGGATTACGCTCGTGGGATTACATGCGCACGGAACCATGACGTCGCTGATTCGCGGTGATTCGCTCACGCAGGCCCGGCTATGCGATGAGCTCGCGCAGTACGACTTGCTGGTTACATTTTGCGGCGCGAGCTTCGACCTGCCGATGCTTCACGGACAGTTTCCGTTGCTTCAACTGGATCAGCCGCATATCGATGTCTATCGCCTGGCTCGCGCCGTCGGATTGCGGGGCGGACTGAAAACGATTGAAACTGCGATGGGAATCATTCGACGAGATGATCTACTCGGCATGGACGGATCCGATGCGGTGCGTTGGTGGAATCGCTGGCGACATAGCCGTGATGCCGACGCATTGGAGCGATTGATCGCTTATAACGAAGCCGACTGTGCCAACCTCGAGCCGCTTGCCGATGTGCTCTACACGCGTCTGGCGCGCCGGTATCACGAACTCACGGTCTCATCATAATAGCGCGATAGCTGCATCGAGAGCATTGGCCCTCGTTCCTCTGGTTTCTGAAAGACTTAGGCAGCCGGTGATGACCCTGAGTCCATCCAGCGGCTAACCAATTCGACAAAATCGCCATATGAATCAGGTATTTGTCGGGGACCGACTAGGGGCATTCCGAGGCTTCTCTTTCGGCAAACATGCATTATGCTCACCATATAGAACGTACGCGTCAGTTCATGGGATAGCGGCCTTTTATCCGACAGGGAGCCGATCATGGAAGACAGCATGAGCGACCGCGACAGCAGAGGATGGCGTTTAGTCCGAACCAGAGATTTTGGCCTCCTTTGGTGGGGGCAACTGACTTCTCAAGTTGGTGAAGGGCTGAACAAGGTCGCACTCCTCTGGTTCGTCTATACCCTGACCGGCTCCGCCTTGAAGATGACAATCGTCGGGCTGATTCAAACAATTCCACCTCTCCTGTTCGGACCGATGATCGGGGTCTATCTCGATCGTTTGCCGAAAAAAACCGTGATGATATGGGTCGATATGATCCGCACGATCATGACTTTTCTCATTCCCGCACTCTACGCTTTGGATCTCCTCTCGCTGGGGGGGCTGTACGTCCTGATCTTTCTCACCTCCATCGTGTCGACAATCTTCGGTCCGGCGCTCGTGTCGGCTGTTCCCAAGCTGGTCCGACCGACGGAGTTGATGACGGCGAATGCCTTGATTCAGGGAACGAACAATATCGGGTTACTGCTTGGCCCGGCCATGAGTGGCGTGCTGATCGCCATCATGGGAGCGGAGAACGTGCTGTATGTGAATTCCGCGACATTCGTAGTCTCGGCCTTCTGTTTGATGCCGATGCGGCTTCACGAAACATGGAGAAGCGCTGCCGATGGGGACGGGACGTCCTTGTCGGTACTTGAAGATCTAAAGGTGGGATTCCGATTTGTGTTCGGTTCCAAATCCGTGATTTTTCTCCTGGTCATTCTTTCCGCCTTATACAATCTGGGCGCCAGCGCCTTCGTTTTTATTCTGCCGGTGTACGCCAAGGAGTTTCTGCAGGTCGGGCCGGTACAACTGGGATGGCTGTGGTCGGCGCTGGGCGTGGGCATGCTGATCGTGTCAACGTGGCTCGCGTGGAGACATCAAGGCGACATCCATAGCCGGTTGCGCCTCATTGTCTGGGGGATGACCGTGGGGGGCTTCGCCGTCTGTAGCCTGAGCCTTCTCGAGCAGCCGCTGGTCGCCACTGCCGTGGTCATCGTGGTGGGCGGCAGCACGGCGATCATGAATCCCGTGGTGTGGGCGTTACTGCAAGAGGTTACGCCGGAACACTTGATGGGACGTGTTCTGACGACGTTCAGCACCGGCTCGATGGCAGCCGCCATGGCGGGCATGACAGGGTTCGGCTGGATCGCCGATGCGGTCGGTCCGGCGCAAAGTCTGATCGGTCTCGGTCTGATGCTGTTGCTGACGGCCGTGGTCGCGATCCGATTCATGCACCAAGCGGTAGTCGCGAAACCGGCGGTTGCCTAGAATGGTGTATCCGTTCGCTTTTCGGGCTTGTCGTCTCCCCCGCCTTTCTTGATCGGCCACACTTCGGTATAACCTATCTCTTCGCGAGGTTGTATGCGGGAGCCAACCGGCATCGGCACGCTGTTAGGCCGGCCGCTCACGATGGATCAGGGAGAGGAAACCTCTCGTATGGCGGAGTACTCGATCATCCGTCGCAGGCGGTGGCTCCTCACGCGCGATTTCAGCCTCGTCTGGTGGAGTCAGGTGCTCTCCCAAGTGGCGGATGGAGTCAGCAAGCTGGCTCTCCTGTGGTTCGTCTATTCGATCACCGGGTCGCCGCTGAAAACCACCGTCATTGGTCTCCTGCAAACGCTGCCCCCGATCATGCTGGGGCCGATCATCGGGGTGACGGTCGATCGCCTGCCGAAAAAGACCATACTTATTTGCAGTGATCTCGCCAGGGCTCTGTTGATCGGATTGATTCCCTGCTGGGTTTCCGTTGAATCGTTTACGGTTCAATGGCTCTATGTGCTGACATTTCTCTACGGCATTGCGACGGCGATGTTTGTACCCACCCTGTCTTCTTCCGTGCCGTTAATGGTGAACAGAAATCAACTCACCGCCGCCAATGCCCTCCTTCAGGGCACGACCAGCCTCGGCATCATTATCGGCCCGGCCGTCAGCGGCCTCGGCATCGCGTTGTCCGGCTCCCAAGACGTGCTGTGTCTGAATGCGATCACGTATGTTGCCTCGGCGGTCTTCCTATTTCCGCTTCGTCTCTCGAAGGGAGCGGCGCAACCCTTGACGCAGACCAATCGACCGACGGCCCTTCAGGACCTGATCGACGGGGTTCGCTACACCTTGGTATCCCGGCGAACCATTTTGCTGCTGATTGTTCTCGCCTCTCTCTACACGTTCGGCAGCGGCGCCTTTACCACGTTGTTCCCGGTGTTCGGCAAGAGGCTACTCTCGCTCGGCCCCGTGGAAGTCGGGTATCTCTGGTCCTGGCTGGGAGTGGGCCTGTTAGTGGTATCCTTATGCCTCGTCCGCCTCACTGGCTGGAATCTTTCGCGTCGCGTATCGGTCATCACCCTGTCGAGCGCCCTCGGCGGGCTCTCGTTGTGCGCGCTGATTTGGACTTCCAACATGGCCGTCGCGACGATCCTTGTGGTGCTGATCGGCATTGGATATGGGACATGGACCCCCATCGCCTGGGGCATTATTCAAGAATTGTCCCCCGCGCATATGATCGGCCGAGTCATGGCCCTCTACACGGCGATCGCGACGGCGACCTCAATGGCGGGCATGACTTTCTTTGGGTGGCTCATGGAGATTTCCAATGAATCAGTCAGCCTGGTGGGAATTGGCAGCGTCCTGCTGGTCTTGGCTGTCTTAACCGCTTGGTTCCGCCGGCGATTGGCCCAAGAACCCCTCCCCGTCGCCTAGACGATCGTGGGGCCGTTGCCTTTTTGGGGCGGCGGACCTCCGCATCGCAATCCTCCAACCCCGCGAAATTATAGTGTGATTCTCTTATCCGCCGTGATGCCGGCTCTCGGCCGGGCGCATCCGGCCGCCAGTGCTATATTTACTGGAGAACCCATTGCACCGCTTCTTTCACCATCGCAATAGGGAATCATCTCGAAGGAGAATCTTTATGGAGTATCGTCATACTCACCTCATTATCCTCGGTCTTCTGAGCGGCCTGGTCATGTCGATGCCGGGCTGTAGCAACATGAAATGGTTCAATCACGGAGAGGACGAGCAAATCGCCAGCCGGAGTGATCGGGAGCGAGCCGGCGCAGGATCGGCTGATAACGGCGGCAGCCAAGATAGTGCCGGAAGCGGATCCGATCTACGCGCATCGAAGAATAACGGGACATTGGAGGGGTTGCCTTCCCTGAGCGTGCAGACCGATCGCGAGGCCGGTTCCTCCCTTGGTTCTGAAGGGGGTAGCCTGAGCGGCCTCTCATCGGTCGAAGGCGACCGGATCAGCGGGGAGGAACGACTGAGCCGGAGTAGAATCGGGACGATGCTCCGCCCGGTTGATCAGGGGGACAGCATGTATGCCGAACTCAAACGTCAGGAGGAAGCGGCCGTTGCGGCGGGCCTTCACGACGTGTTCTACGCCTACAATCAATGGCTGGTGCAGGACGAGGGCGTACAGGCCCTCTCCCGGAACGCTGGTTGGCTCAAGGACAATCCGGCCGCGCAGTTGCGAATTTCGGGCCATTGTGACGAGCGGGGCAGCCATGACTATAACCTAGTGCTTGGAGAAAAACGCGCCCGCGCGGCCAAGAATATCCTTGTCGAGTTGGGCGTCAACCCGAAACAAGTCACGACTGTGTCATATGGAAAGGATCGTCCTTTCTGTCGAGAGAGCGGCGAGACCTGCTATCAGGAGAATCGCAGGGGCCATATGTTGCTGAAAGCGAAGTAACCCGTTTCATCATCGGACCCAGGGCGCCTCCCGGAGTCGATCCGGGAGGCGCTTTTTTTGTGACAATGCGGCGGGGCTTGTGGTATTTGAGCGCGTAAGGACCACGTGGCTGAAAGGCCGCCGTAGAGAGACCATCAACATGGAAAGGATGACTCGTGAGCCAACGTTACGGCATTACCGTCAAATTTTTAATCAGTGCAGATACGCCGGAAGAAGCCGAAGAGATCATCGAATCCGCTTGTGAGAAGGCAGCCGCCTCCATGGGGGAAGGAGATGCCAGCTATGAGGGAATCGAGGACATTGAAGAAGAAGACGATTAAGTGAGCCGCGTACTGCCATGAGCGAACAAGTCAAGCAAACCGAGCGGACCGTACGACCGCTGGAAGTCCTCGGCAGAATTCATCTGCCGGCGAAGCCCCGATTGTTCCACATGCTCGGGGCGCCTGCTCATATTCATCATGTGGCGCATCGGATGGCGAACCCTCCGGTGGAGCGCCCGCTCAGCCGGAAGGAGTTTCAGCAGGTTCTCGACTCGCTGGAAATCAAGGAGGCGGATGTTCAGGAGAAATTCGGATATGGCGCAAAATCGGCGCCGAACGGTGATCGGCTCGTGGTGGTGTGGGAGGCCCACACCGAATACTACAGCTATCAAGTGTGGCACATCACGCCGGATGCGACGCGCCCGCTGAGCTTCGGCCCTCTCACGTATCCGGGCTATGCATTTCCCGTGAGCCCGCTCGGTGTGCGGATTAATGCTCTGGACATCCTGATCCTGCCGCAGCCGCTTCCATCGCAGGAAACTCTGGAAACCAATCTGTCGGGACCCCATGTGTACGGCAGTCGAATATTTGGTCAGGATATTGTGGCGGCGACGAGTTTCACGCCGGACGCCGACAGTCGCGAGCGGTACCTCGTATGTTCGCCCAACACGGAGGTATTGCAATACCATGTCACGAAAATCGTGGACACGATCGTCGCGGTGGAAAATTACTACCATCTGGTGATGCTGCCGTTCCAGGCCTTCTCGCGGGCGGTCGATCAGATTCATGACTTTGAGCAACGGCATCTGTACCAGCGCGCGGTCCTCAGCGAGCAATTGAGCAGTTCAAACCCCCAGACTTTGCAAAAATGGCTCACGGTGCTGACCCAGGATCTTCTCCAGGTGAGCCGGCTCACCGAATCCATGCGATACCGGCTCTCAGCCTCGGTGCCCTATGACAGCATCGTGAGAGGAAACCTGACTGCGATGCAGGAACGAGCGTACCCGCCGTTGCGGCCGATATCCGAGTATATTTATTGGAAGATCACCGGAGTGACCGATGGCTACCAGCAGCTCCTCCGGCGGATTGATGCGATGGAGAAGGACTTCGAAGCGACGATCGCGGTGCTCCGGACCCAGATTGAACTCCGGCTTCAGGAACAAAACCTCGCCCTTCAGGACCAAAATATCAAATTGCTGGCCAGCGTGGATTCGACCACACGCGGTCAAGCGATCCTCCAGCGAACAGTGGAGAGTTTGTCCGTCATCGTCATTACCTATTATTTGACGGGACTGGCGCAGTATCTCTTCAAGGCGATGTATGAGGGGGGCTGGATGAAAAGCGCCACGCTCGCCACCGCTGTCTTCATTCCGTTCGCATTCGGGCTGTCGTTTGGATTGATGGCCATCGGCCGAAGGATCATCCGGAAGCGGATGTCGGATCCGACGAAGGACTGAGGCGGCGGCGCCACGCAGTCCCGTCCCACAAGTCGATGATCAAGCGATCAAGCCGGAATCGTCTTGTTTCCTTTAGAAACGATGCAACTGTTCAGCCCAGTGGAAGGGCATCGGCGTGAGCGGCGGAATGTATGCGAAGCGACCGGCACAGCAACATGAGCAGGGAGCTCGCTACGGCAGTGCCGCGACCTCCCGCAAACCAAATCGCAATCGGCCATCCGAGGGAAAGAGGAAGAAGCGTCACGAAGAGTTCGAGCGGGGGATGGGCTTCTCCCAATCCTCGCAAGCTTCTGATCATTGCCGGTAGATGATCCATGGTTTCTCCCGAACTCCTGAGCCGTCTTTTCTTTTCTGTTTCAACTTCCGCTGCCATGACAGCACAGCAATAGCCATGCCCGGGCATGTTGCTTTGTCCACGAGGGCAGAGAACAACGCTTTCTAAATGGTTTCGAGGTGTTGTGAGAGATGCACGGTCGCCAATGTCTCTAGCTATGCCTCGCACCGCCGTCGCAAACTGATACAGGGTGTATCCGATTGGATAGAGGCAACGGCTCGCACATTGATTTATGGTTGGGAAACAGGTATCCCTCGCAAGGACAGCGATAAGATGGTTTGAGGTCTGGATGGAACGCAGAGAGACGGTTCGTTATGAAGTCGAACTTCCTTTTTCCTACTCCGGAAACGAGTTGGCTGGCGGCGGGATCGTGACGAGTCTGTCGAAGGAAGGCTGTGCGGTCAAGAGTGAAGAATCAGTTCCGGCTCATACCTTCGTCGCCCTGAGGGTACAGTTGCCGGAGCCCAACGCTCCGTTGAAAGTCGAGGTGGCTCACGTGCGATGGACCAACATGTCGAGCTTCGGCCTTGAATTCGTTCATCTGCATGCCGAGGAATTAGAGCGGCTCAAGCGGTTCATCCTTTGGCTGGAGACTACCCAGAACAACTAGCCCGCATTATTCATGAACGCTTCTGCTGCAATCGCGGATTCACCGCTGCGACAAGCCAGTCGGCGGGCGTGCTCGCCTCTCAGTCCCTCGACGTACTGTTTCAAGTACGCCTCGGTCCCTCGTGGCTCTGCTTGCCCGTCTCGCTTGGCGACTCCATGATTTCGCGACGAACCGTCATGAATAATGCGGGCTATCGCCGCCTTCGCCGGAATGTGGAGGCGGGATGAGGAACCGCCGATATGGGAGATTACCGGGAGGGAACGGGCATGTTGACATGCACGTCCACATGGGACTCGAGAGAGCCGGCCGGCAAAGGAGGAAAGGGGTGCGCGTTTACCACGGCCAAGATCGCCGATTGGTCCAATTCCAGGTCTCCGGAACTTCGTTCAATTTCAATGAGCTGGGCTTCGCCGTTGGTATACAAGCGAAAATGCACGATCGGCATCCGCCGCGCCGGAGTCGCCGGTCGAGAAGGCGCGTCTCGGTCAATTTGTCGATGGATCATGCCGTTGACCATTCTCCAGTATCCAACCGCCTGATTCTGCCGTGAATTTTCCGCCAGATCCTTTTCTTCCAGTCGGCCTGCGGGGAGGGCTTCCGATGCCGGTTCCTGGAATTGCGGAGAGTCGGCAATCTCAAACGCCATTCCATCGATCCTGACGACCGGCTGCCGTGACCCATGGTCGACATAGCCGGGAACCGCCACCGTGACGAAGATCGTCCGGCGTGCTCGTTCTTCGAAGTGCAACCCCCGCTGTCGTGCGATGGCGATATGCACCGGCGCGGCTTTCGGGGGAGTCCCGATCGACGGGGAGATAGGGCCGAAGGCGACGGTCGTCGTAAGCGTCCGTCCCTCGGAATCCGGAACGAGCGGGCTGATCTGTTGGGCGAATGCGGGACTTTCAAAGATCGCCACCAGCTGTTCGCCGCTGTCCGCCGCCTGCCCATGGACTTGCACGACCAAGGTCAGCCCTCGATTCGTGGGGAGCGAGCCGAACAGCTGCGTGCGGGGGATATCGATGCGGATATCCGCCGGTAGCAGCGGCGATGAAGGGAAGGCCTGGGACGGCGCAAGAAGGACGCAGGCTGTCACAGCTCCAAGTATCATCGAAGATCGGTGGAGAGCGGACCGCAATGGAAAGGGCCAAGCCTCGACTACAATCGGTGTCCGGTGAGCCAACAAACGGATCCTCGCTGTTCCTGTAGAGATGGTCCTGTCGCCTGATCAGTACCATGGACCGTTGTGATGGCCTAGACAATTAAAAAAGCCGGCGGCCGGGTCATCGAGACGCGGAAGGTGGTACTGCACGAGTGATTGGTGGTATAGGGATAGGAGATCCGCCAATAGATAGCCGGGAAGGGCTGTATGAGCGATACTTCTCCATCAACACATGAAACGGCCACGTTGGCCGGCGGCTGCTTTTGGTGTCTCGAAGCGGTGTATGACGAGGTCAAGGGCGTGGAGTCAGTGGACTCGGGGTATACAGGAGGAGCGACCGACCGGCCGACCTATGAGCAGGTCTGCGGGGGCATGACCGGTCATGCCGAAGCGGTGAAGATTACGTTCGATCCGGCGGTGATCTCGTATCGTGAACTCTTGGAAATATTCTTCACGATCCACGACCCGACGACCCTGAATCGCCAGGGAAATGATGTCGGGACCCAATATCGATCCGCTGTTTTCTATCACTCGGCGGATCAGCAGCGCACGGCCGGTGAAGTCATCGCGGAGCTGACCAGGGAGAAGGTGTATCCGAATCCGATTGTTACCCAGCTACAGCCGGCGTCCCAGTGGTACGAGGCGGAGGCGTATCACCAAGAATATTTCGCGCGGAATCCGCTTCAAGGGTATTGCTCCTATATCGTGGGACCGAAAGTCGCAAAATTCCGCCAGCGGTTCTCCGCCAAATTAAAGCATTAACTTCCAAATACCCGGATGAAACTGTCTTTGATATCTTGCAGGAGGTTGGGCTTCTGCTGAAATTGGTGCGGTTTAAGCAAGATTTCGGCTTGAGGCGGGCAAAACGGCCACTCGATTCGACTCTTTCCCTGCACCTGGGCGATCATCGTCCCGTCGGCGTCATCGGCCATTCCGTGCATAATGATCAGGGGATCCTTGGGATCGAGCATACAGGTCTGTTCAAATCCGATGCTTTTATAGCGCTCGGGGTCGGACAATAAGACTTTATGGCTACCGTTCGAGAAGACCGTGTCCCCTTCTCTGATCGGACCCGCCGGCGCCAGGCTGTACATCACCATCGGGGCCACAAGTATCACGGCGGCCGCGAGCCCGATCGACCAGAGAGGCGGCTCGGCTGGCCTGAATTCTTCTTTATCCGAAGTCGGCCGGTTCGACATGACTGAACGAATAATTTGCTTGCGCGTGGATTCCGGTTTCGTCACACTGGCGCGCTTTCGCGCGCCGACCGCCCATCGACTTCAATCGGCGGCAGTTTTCTAGTGGAACTGTCCTATGGTCTATTGTCCCATGTGTTCGGGGAATGCCAAGCGGGTCGGCCGCCATGGCTGGAAAGATTTTGTCCTCCATCTCATCGGGTACTATCCCTTCCGATGCGTCGTCTGTCACTATCGATTTCGGCTGCGGCGGCGGTCATAGCCATCGCTCTATCTTCCTTCGGCAAGGGTCGCTTCCTTCTCAATGAGAATCGGGCGTAGGGCGGCATACCACCGGTCTGCCATGTGGCGCTCTCCTTCGTCATTCGGATGGGTGCCGTCTCGGGTCATCGCCGCGGCCTCGAAACCGGTGCTGTGGTCCACCGTTATCACGGGGGAGCCCGCTGTGGAACTCGCCCGAGCCAATGCCGCAATGCCTTCATTCAGTTCTGTCGTCGTCTCCATGGGGATGGACGTCGAAGGAATAATCTGCGCGATCAGGATCACCACGAGTGGATCAACCCCGCGTATGTGATCGAGGATGCCGGCCAGATCCTGTAGCGTGTTGGTCGGTCCCTTTCCCTGCCATAAGTCGTTATGCCCGAGATGGAGTAACACGATATCGGGGCGGGCAACTGAGGTCCAGGAGGAAATCCACGCGAGGATTTGATCCGACCGCCACCCGCTATGGCCTTCGTGATCACTATCGAAATTCGACGGATCAAACCTCTCCTCAGGCCGGCTGACCTTCGACCCGACAAAGTCCACATGCAGACCGTCCGCTGCCAGCCGTTGCCACAGAAAGTACCGGTAACTCGGATGCCCGCTGCCGGATTCGGTAATCGAGTCTCCCAACGGCATGATCCTAATCACAGGAGGTTCGGCCGGTGCATCGGCGGCCGGAGAGCTTCCTGCGCCGGCTATCAGGCAAGAAGTCATTACACAGAGAAACATCAGTCCGTATCCTCGGTTCCGAAACCTGCTGTTCATCGTGACCGCGACCTATTCCTCTTCATCATCGCAGTTTCCATCAGCCGGGCTTTCGGTGTTCGGTCTCGCGGAGCGGAGCGTCAGAAAGTCAAAGAGTCGCCGGTCGAGCAGGAGTGACGGCGCCACGTTTGACAGCGCCGCAAAGAGGCTGTCGTTGGATCCGGGAAACCGTCGGTCCCAGTCGGCCAGCATGGCCTTGACTTGCCGGCGCTTCAAATCGCTCTGGGAGCCGCAGAGATCACACGGAATAATGGGGAAGGCCTTTAACTCGGCATACCGGGCCAGCTCCCGCTCCCTCACGTAGGCGAGCGGGCGGATCACGATATGCCGGCCATCCTTGGAGCGCAGCTTCGGAGGCATCGCTTTGAGTTTCCCGGTAAAAAAAAGATTTAACAACAGTGTCTCCAGGATGTCGTCTCGATGATGGCCCAGTGCGATCTTCGTTGCTCCGAATTCTCCGGCGATGCGGTACAAATGACCGCGACGGAGCCGTGAACAGAGGGAACAGGTCGTCTCTCCCTCGGGAATCAGTCGTTTGACGATTGAATAGGTATCGCGGGTCTCAATATGAAACGGGATGCCCAGGCCGGACAGATAATCCGGAAGAACATGCGCCGGAAACCCGGGCTGCTTCTGATCCAGGTTGACCGCGATCAGGTCGAAGCGGACCGGCGAACGACGGCGCAACGAAAGGAGGACGTCGAGCAGCGCGTAGCTGTCTTTCCCACCGGACAGACAGACCATGACGACATCCCCTTCTTCGATCATGGCGTAGTCGGAAATCGCCTGGCCGACTGAGCGACACAACCGCACGTGCGCTTTTTCGATGGCGCCGTCAGCCGGTGACGCGCTTGCTGTTCGGGGGCGATAGAGAGTCGTCATGTTCGCATTGCATTGTAGCGCAGCTCGGGCGGAAGGGGATAGGAGGAAATAGGAAAGAAAGCCGGATCTAGCGAGGGGTCGGGTCGCTTACGAGCGGCCGATCCGTGAGTGCCTCGTACGCATCCGAGATCGAGGCAACGGGAGACACATGCATGAGAAACGGAGTGCGCCAATCCGGGTCGGTCGCATCGGCTTCGTCCGGGATCAAAACGCGGTGCATCCGCCCGTGCGCGGCGGCAATTTTGAACGGGATCCCGCTGACGACCCCGATATGTCCGTCATTGGTCACGGTGCCGGTCATGGCACGATCAAATCGCACCGTATCGCCTTTGGCCAATGCGACGACGGTCAGACCGACCATCGCCGACAGGCTGTCGCCGTACAGCGTCATCCCCGGCGTATTGAAAGAAAGAAATACGCTCCACGAGTCCGGGTTCAGGTGAGCCGCCCGCGCGGTTCGATCGATAGCCAACATGATGGCCCCTTGAGTCCGATCTGAAAAAGTCCCGGACGCTTCTTCGAATACGACCTCAGTGCCACGGTGGTCGGCCCGTTGCTCGAGGCCGATGACGACCTCGGCCACCACGCCGACCGGTTGACTCTGACTGCCCTGGAAGGTTCCCAAGATATGGATCAGTTGCTCTCTCCATTGGGCCGCATCCACATTGGCCTTCGCCGAAGCGAAGTCGGGGGTCGCCGCCATGAGGAGGCCGATGAGAAGACAAATCAATGAGACGGCGGGTCTAGGCAAATCCCCGTTCCTTTCCGATACCCTTTCACACATCTACCACCATTACTTGAGTTTTGCAACGTGTCTCATGTGCCGGTGCGGCGAAGGCCCATCTACGGCCAGTACGTACTTCAAGAAGGTGTGTTCGCCTATACGCAGGCCGGGCTGGACCCTGGTTCACTACGCTCATTGCCCTAGGGGGCTGGGCGTGTTTTTCTTGGAGTGCTATAGTTGAGAATGGGAAAAGGGCATCCGACAGGCGATTTTCCCGAGGTCAGCATAGGATTGCATGGAATGGATGAGACCACATTGCACGCGGAGACCGTCCAAGGGGCGACCATCCGTGAGGCGGAATGGGTGGACTGGCCTGATGAGCGGCTTTTGGATGTGAGAATGCGGGACCTTCGGCTCAGCATTGAAGGGAGTTTTTTTGAGGAGCCGATCAAGCAGTTGGCCCAAGAGTTGGAGGCGCGCCAGTTGCGATTTCGGCCGTACTTCTGGTTGTCGGACGAATGGTTTACACCGGACGGCATCCCGGGCATTGCGCTGCCGTTTTACCTGGCGCATCCGCGCTTGGCTAAATTGGAATTACATCAAATGCTCGAGGTGGAGGGCGGAACCCGGGACTGGTGCATGCGGATACTTCGACATGAAGCGGGACATGCGATTGAAAACGCATATTTCCTGCGCCGCCGCCGCCGCCGCCAACAACTCTTCGGGAGATCGTCCAAGCCGTATCCGGATTACTATCAGCCGAAACCCTATAGCCGCAGTTTTGTCCGGTATCTCGATGTCTGGTATGCGCAAAGTCATCCGGACGAGGATTTTGCCGAGACCTTTGCCGTGTGGTTGGACCCGCAGTCGTTCTGGGCCGATCGGTATAAAGGATGGCCGGTCATGAAGAAATTGCAATTCATGGACTCGCTCATGCGCGAGTTGGCGGGAATGGAATCGCTGGTCACAACGCGGGAGCAGGTGGATCCGCTACGCCGGATCTATAAGACGCTGCGCGATCATTATGACGAAAAACGGAAACATTACGGGATCGGGGGCGTGCCTTCGTATGATGCCGACTTGCGGCGGCTATTTTCCGACGATGCCTCCTGCGTCCACAATCCGCCTGCCGCCGCGTTTCTGCACCGGATCAGGAAGGAGGTGCGCCGGAAAGTCGCCGACTGGACCGGTGAGTATCAATATACGATCGATCAGGTGCTGCAAGGAATGATTGAGCGGTGCCAAGCCCTCGGCCTCCGCTTGACGACGACAAAGGAGCAGGCGAAGTGGGAATTTTCGATCCTGCTGACGGTGCAAACCATGAATCATCTCCATAGCGGTCGGCATAAGGTGGCATTATGAGGCGGCTTCGAATTCTCGTCCTGATGCATAAAGATCTTGTCCCCCCGGACCAGTTGAACGGGCAGGACCTGCAGACCGTCGAATGGAAGACCGAATACGACGTCGTGTCGACGCTCCGAAAGTCGGGCCATGAAGTCATCGCGCTCGGCGTGAAGAGTGACCTGGAGGTGATCCGCGGAGCGGTGGAGCAGTGGAAACCGCACATTGCGTTCAATCTTCTTGAAGAGTTCGACGGTGTGGCCGTGTACGATCAGAACGTCGTGTCCTATCTGGAGTTGCTTCGCGTGCCGTATACCGGCTGCAATCCCCGCGGTCTTATGCTGGCGCGCGATAAGGCCCTGTCCAAACAGGTCATGTCTTACCATCGCATCCCCTATCCCGATTTCATGGTGGTGTCGCCCCATCGCATGGTCCGGCGGCCCAAGTGGCTGGCATTTCCCCTCATTGTCAAATCCGTCAGCGAAGAGGCTTCCTTGGGCATTTCTCAAGCCTCGATTGTGGACGATGAAGACAAGTTGCGCGAGCGGGTCGCCTTCATCCATGACAGCGTGGGGACCGGCGCGCTCGTGGAACGGTATATCGAAGGAAGGGAGTTGTACGTGGGTGTCATGGGGAATGCCCACCTTCAGGTCTTGCCCGTATGGGAGTTGGTGATGGATCGCATGCCGGAGGAGGCGAACCGTATCGCGACGGAGCGGGTCAAATGGAGCCGGAAATATCAGGATAAATATGGCATCCGATCGGGGGAAGCCAAGAATCTGCCGGAGGGCGCCGCGGAGAAGATTCAGCATCTGGCCAAACGCGTGTATCGCGTGCTGGGTCTCAGCGGCTATGCCCGAGTCGATATGCGGATGGATGGGAACGGCAACGTCTATGTCCTCGAAGCGAATCCGAACCCGCAGATTGCCGATGATGAGGACTTTGCGGAATCCGCGCTCAAGGCGAATTACTCTTACAAGGACCTGCTGCAGGAATTGCTCCACATCGGGTTGCGGTGGCGGCCGGCCAAGGTCGTCGCGTAGTTACCGGCGCGGCAACCTTCCACGTCCTTTGTTCATTCCATTATAATTTCAGCCGACATGCCAGACAGCAGATTGGCTCGCCGGGAAGGCAGGCGCAATGGGCCTTCGATCGAGGTTGTCAGTCGATGCGCGGTGCGATATTCTCGGCTTTGAACGTGAGAGGATTGTCGGATCATGACGCCTGAAGAAGCAGCGCAGGCCTTGTATGCAGTGATGCCGCGGGCGATTTCCAGAGCGCTCCTCGAAGAATATGGGATTGAGGCGACGGAGGACCAAGCCCGTGTCCTTACCAAAGAGGTGCTGTCTCTCAATCTCTATTGGGTTCGGGCGGCCATCGACGCGCATATTCCGCGTCAGTACCGCACGGTGCTGTTCGACCGGTTGGTTGAGCTCATCCAGCAAGACTGGGAAAGTTTCCATCAGCAGGGTAGGCCGTGGGCAGACTATCTGACGGAATTCCACGAACGGGAAGCAGTGTATCGACCGCTCGGAAACGAGCCGGGAGGTGATCTCACCGTTGCAAAAGAAGCCGGTACGATCCTTGAGGACCAGGCAACCGTGTCGGCTGAAGATCGCACCAAAGTACTCGCGTTTTTGGTGGATCATGTGCCGCTGGATCGCTATGGGGAGATTCTCGATGCTGAACGGTGACGACTCCCTATTTGAATTTTGCCCGGAATTGAATCACAGATAGTGTCGTGAACGCACTTTGCCTTCCGAATCCAATTCGTACGAGAGGGGCGCTCCGGTCGGAATATTCAGCTCCAGCACCTGCTCTGTCGTGAGCTGATCCAACTGCATGACCAGCGCCCGAAGACTATTGCCGTGGGCGGCGATGAGGATGGTTTCGCCTTTTGCCAGGAAGGGTCGAATGCGGGTGTCGTAATAAGGCAGGACGCGCTCGGCCGTGTCTTTCAGGCTTTCTCCCCCCGGAGGGCGCACATCGAAGCTTCTTCGCCAAATCTTCACCTGTTCGTCGCCGAACTTCTTTGCCGTCTCGGCTTTATTGAGTCCCTGCAGCTCTCCATACATGCGTTCGTTGAGCGCTTTATCTTTTTCAACCGGGATCGCGGTCTGGCCCAGCACCTCGAGGACGAGGCGAAGCGTTTCGTTGGCGCGAGTCAGGACGGACGTGAACGCGCGATCAAACTTGTACCCGCGAAGTTTCTCTCCTGCGGCTTTGGCTTCTTCAATTCCCTTGGGCGAGAGAGGAACGTCGATCCACCCGGTAAAGCGGTTCTCCAGATTCCATTGTGATTCCCCATGTCGCAGTAAAACCAGTCGGCTCATATCGTTCCTCCGTAGCGTATGTTCGGATCCGCCATAGCATACGCGATTGCCTATTCAGGCTGTCAACCGATGGATGTCGCAGAGACGGATCTACTTGGCCGCGTGCGATACATGCCTCGGCGTCACGAATGACTTGCATCCAAGGACGGCGCGCCGGTACGATGCCGCACATTCACCGTCATCTATCGTGGGAAAAAACCAACCAACGTCGGCCGCTTCGGAATGGTCCAGTCGCGCATCGGATGTGTTCCGCGCATGGTGGATGCACATGGGCGAACGCCTGCGGGTCCGCGAGAAAATGCAGGCGTTTTTTCAGCATGCCGTGGGGCCGGAATCGGTGCTGGAACGAGCGTATCAGCTCGGAGGGCAACTCGATTACATCCTGTTCGTGATCGTGCGGTATTGGGTTCCTGTGGTACTCCCGCCCTCCGGACGGGAACGTTTGACGAAGAATGACGCGGACTATTGGCTGGAGTCGGAGCAAGTCCTCAAAGCCGCCGTCATTCGACTTCGGGAACTGAAGCCTCTCATCGAGTTGCTGACCGCTCCGAACCCTTTGATGGGAGGGCAGGGAATGACCGGTTCGCCGGGCGCCCCGATCGTGGAGGTGGAGTTAGCGAACATGTTGGAAGGGATCGCGGAAGTGGCGGGCAGCTACGGGGGGCCGGACTATACCTCGGTCGTAAAAAGCTTTGACCCGGTTCCCCTCCGCCAAACCCAGCCCTTTAAACATAACAAGAAGAACAGTGCCGAATTATGGGTCGTCTTTCTACTGCGCGAACATTTTCGCAGCGTGGGATTGGGGAAGGACCGATACTGGCCCCTGGTCGCCAGTCTGTGCGCGGCCGCGGGCATCACACAGGCGACAGGCGCACCATACGGAGCGGATGAATTGAAATCGTGGTGGCAGAAAAATTGGCCGCGGACTTATAACCAGCTCGAGCAGACACAATCAACCCCGGAGTTGAGCGGGGTGGCCTCCGAACAGGACTTTTCCTGGTTCGTCGCCTGGATTCAATGGCAACGCACGCAAATGCCGCTCCCGCCCGAATAAAACCCTGTGCCGGTTACACGGACATGAGGGCGGCGGGTTTCACTTTCGGGCGCTCGTGGCCAGATTCTCCCGGCGCGCCTTCCTTGAAAATCGTGATGACCATCGCCACTTTCAAAACCAACAGTCCCACGCCGACCCATACGACGTAGGGCTGGACTCCCCCGAGTTCACCCAACATTCGCCGGCGGTCTTCGGTATCCGGCAGGCGCTGATTCTTAATCGTATCCACCTGCTCCTTGACGTGCCAGAAATAGATGTAGTTGGCGCTCACGCCAGCCATGAGCCGCCAGACGATGTCTGCGGACAGGTCCTGGGTCAAATAGAATGCGATGACCGGCCCGATGGCATAGATCATCGCGTAGACATACATTTTTCGATAGAGAAACCAGAGGAACGGCTCAAAAATAAACGCGGGCCAGTGCCAGGTGAAGGCGAATCGGGGCCCGGCCGGCGTCGAAAATTTCTTGAATGTCTCCAGATAACGATCGGCATTGGGTCCGATAAAACCCCGCCATAGATCCTGTTCCGTCAGCGGGATGGGAGGAGCCGGAGTCGAGAGCTGCTCTTGCTGATCCAAGGCGGTTCCACATTGGTGGCAGAACTTCGCCTCATCGCTGTTGTGCTGTCGACACTGCGCGCAGGTTTTCATTGGTTAACCCTTATCCCATCCGCCATGACTTCGCGTCAAGCAATCGGAGCGAAGATCGATTCGTTTCGGCCCGAAGCCCTTGTATTGCGTTCACAATCTCCCTATGCTAGCTTCGCAAATTCATATCTGAGCGGTGGGCCATGTTGACGGAAGAATTACGGCGGCAAGCAGACTTGTATTTGATGAACACGTACCAGCGACAACCCATTTCCATCGCACGAGGCCGCGGCTCCCGCGTCTATGATTTGGAGGGACGGGAATACATTGACTTCGTCGGCGGGATCGCGGTGAACATTCTCGGCCACGGCCATCCCGATTTGATCGTCGCCCTTCAGAAGCAAATGATGCACCTCATTCATGCGTCGAATTTATACTTTACCGAACCACAGGTGCTATTGGCGCAGATGCTGGTGGATCACTCGTTCGCCGACAAGGTGTTCTTCTGCAATAGCGGTGCGGAGGCCAATGAAGCGGCGATCAAGCTGGCCAGGCGCTACGCGCATGAGAAGTACGGGCCAGGCCGATATGAAATCATTACGATGAAGAATTCGTTTCATGGCCGAACCATGGCGACCTTGACGGCAACCGGACAGGAAAAGGTGCAAAAGGGATTTGAGCCCTTACTTCCCGGATTTGCCTATGTTCCCTTCAATGATATGACGGCGCTGGAGGGCGCAGTTTCCGAGAAGACGGCGGCGGTGTTGCTCGAGCCCATTCAAGCCGAGGGGGGCGTGCATGTGGCCGACCAGGCCTATTTAAAGGGCGTGCGCGATCTCTGCCGGCAGCGGGATATTCTCCTCGTCTTTGACGAAGTGCAGACGGGCATGGGGCGCACCGGGACTCTGTTTGCGTACGAGCAGATGCAGGTCGAGCCGGATATCATGACCTTGGCCAAAGGCTTGGGAGGCGGCGTGCCCATCGGCGCCTGCCTGGCTAAGCAAGATGTCGCCCGCGCCTTCGTCCCCGGCTCTCATGCCTCGACATTCGGCGGGAATCCTCTGGCCTGTGCGGCCGGCCTTGCCGTGCTGCGCGTGTTACTCGAAGGCAAGGTGCTGGATCAGGCCAAACGAATCGGCGATTATCTGCGAAAAGGACTCGATGAGTGCAAAGAGCGCCATCATCTTGTGAAAGAGGTACGGGGCCTGGGACTCTTGCAAGGGATGGAGTTGGATATTGACGCTCGCACGGTTGTCGCCGATTGTCTTGCCCGAGGGTTGTTGATCAATTGCACCAGTGACCGGGTCTTGCGCGTGGTTCCTCCCTTGATCATCACCGAGCGTGACGTCGATCGATTATTGGACGGGCTTTCGCAGGTCTTCGGCAAGCGGCCCGCGTCACTCCATTAAATTTAATGTGAAGCGGCGTACCATGTTGCGGCGTCCTGCACGGCGATCAGGCCGAAACGCTCTCGGTAAAGATTTTTTAGAGCTGATGTCCGTGCCCCGCCAGGAATTGGCCGGGCTGTTGCGGTTGGCCGCCCAATTGAAACAACAAAGACGGCGGGGAATCGTCCAGCGCCATCTGCAGGGCAAGATGCTGGGTCTCCTGTTTCAAAAGCCGTCCACGCGCACGAGAGTGTCGTTTGAGGCTGGCATGAATCAATTGGGCGGGCAGGCCATGGTTCTGCCGATGGCCGACATTCAATTGTCGAGGGGAGAGAGTGTGGCGGATACGGCCCGGGTGCTCTCGCGATATCTGGACGGCCTGGTGATCAGGACATTCGACCATGCAATCGTGGAAGAATGGGCCCGCGAAGCGACGATCCCGGTCATTAACGGGCTGACCGATTTGAGCCATCCCTGCCAGGCGTTGTCGGATCTGTTGACGATCCAGGAAAAGAAGCGTCGATTGCGGGGGGTCAAAATCGCCTATGTCGGCGACGGGAATAACGTCACGAACTCATTGATCGAGGCGTCGGCCAAGATGGGCATGTCCATTGCGGTCGGCTGCCCGGCCGGATACCTTCCCGATCAACACATTGTCGATTGGGCTCGCGCGGAGGCGCAACAGACCGGGGCGGCGGTTGAGATTCATCAGGACCCCCATGTGGCGGTGAAGGACGCCGACGTTGTGTATACCGATGTCTGGATCAGCATGGGACGTGAGCGCGAGCAGGCGCGGCGGCTCAAGACCCTGGCGCCCTACCAGCTGAACGAGCGGCTCCTCAAGCGGGCGAAGCCGGACGCCATCGTCATGCATTGTTTGCCTGCCCACCGCGGCGAGGAAATCACGGCGGCGGTTCTGGATGGGCCGCAATCGGTCATTCTGGATCAGGCGGAAAACCGCCTGCATGTTCAAAAGGCCGTTCTGGTGCGATTGTTATCCAAGCAGAAGCGACAGGCGAAGCATCACAATTGACAAGGGAGTGAGATGAACCGGTCTTCAATCAAGAAAGTCGTGCTGGCGTATTCCGGAGGACTCGACACGTCGGTCATCCTCAAGTGGCTCCAGGAGACCTACGACTGTTCCGTCGTAGCCTTCTGCGCGGATCTCGGACAAGGAGAAGATCTCAAGGCCATCAAGGCGAAGGCGAAGGCTTTGGGCGTCTCCAAGGTGTATGTGGAAGACCTGCGCGAGACGTTCGTCAAGGAGCATATCTTCCCGATGCTGCGCGGCAATGCCGTCTATGAGGGCAGTTACCTGCTCGGCACGTCGATCGCCCGTCCGCTGATCGCGCGCCGTCAGATTGAAATTGCCGCGAAAGAAGGCGCCGATGCGGTTTCCCATGGATCGACCGGCAAGGGGAACGACCAGGTACGGTTTGAGCTGACCTATTTGGCGCTGGATCCGAAAGTGAAAATCATCGCGCCGTGGCGGGAATGGTCGTTGCGCTCCAGGCGGGAACTGATCGAATATGCGCAGCGACACGGCATTCCCATCACGGCGACCAAAGCCAAGCCCTACAGCATGGACATGAATCTTTTTCACGTCAGCTATGAAGGCGGCATCTTGGAAGATCCGTGGGAGGCCCCGCCGGAAGAGATCTTTCATATGACGGTGTCACCGGAACGAGCGCCGGCGAAGCCGCAGGAAATCGAAATCGAATACCAGCAAGGGGATCCGGTCGCCGTGGACGGCAAGCGTCTACGTCCTGCCGCCTTATTGGCCCATCTGAATAAAGTCGGCGGCGCGCACGGGGTAGGGCGTGTCGATCTGGTGGAAAATCGATATGTCGGCATGAAATCACGCGGCGTCTACGAAACGCCGGGCGGGACGATCTTGCATGCCGCCCACCGTGGCCTTGAATCCCTGACGATGGATCGAGAAGTCATGCATTTGCGGGACGGTCTCATTCCTCGCTACGCGGAGTTGATCTACTACGGCTATTGGTATGCGCCGGAACGAGAAATGCTGCAACGGGCTCTGGATGAAGCGCAGCAGGACGTGACGGGGACGGTGCGGGTGAAACTGTATAAGGGGAGCTGCACGGTCGTGGGGCGGAAATCACCGCGCTCCCTCTACCGGCTGGATATGGCAACGTTCGAGGAAGATGAAGTGTATCGCCAACAGGATGCGGAAGGATTTATCCGCTTGAACGCGCTTCGGCTGGCCATCCGAGCCCAGCGGAAAAAACCTCGATCCTGATGGCACGGGCAACCACACGCCGCCGGCCTCCCTCCAAGGCGAAGCCCGGTTCGAGAGCCGGGACCAGAATGCAAAGTGCAGGCGGGCTGCCGAGGGGCAAGGCCTGGGGGGGAAGGTTCAGCGAACAGACCGACCGCGTGGTGGAATCTTTCAGTTCGTCGTTGGCATTTGATAGCCGGCTGTATCCCTATGACATTCAGGGCAGCATGGCTCATTGCAAAGCGATGGAGCGCGCCGGCGTCTTTACGACGCGCGAGACGGAAGTATTGATACGAGGTCTCAAAGCGGTGAATCTTGAACTCGATGAAGGACGATTTTCCTTCGCGGCCGAAGATGAGGATATCCATATGGCCGTTGAGCGCCGTCTCACGGAACTGATCGGCCCGCTCGGGGGCAAACTTCACACCGGGCGTAGCAGAAACGACCAGGTCGCGCTGGATATCCGATTGTATTTGCGGGACATGCTCGACCGTCTCGGTCAGGCGCTGATGAAGTTTCAGCGCGTATTGCTGGCGCAGGCGCGCGAGCATCTCGACGTCGTCATGCCGGGGTATACGCATCTCCAGCGGGCGCAGCCGGTGCTGCTGGCCCACCATTTTCTCGCGTACGTGGATATGTTCGCTCGAGATCGGGGCCGCCTGACTGATGCACGGTCCCGCCTCGATGTCATGCCGCTCGGGTCGGGAGCGCTTGCCGGCACGAATTACGCGGCGGATCGGGAATACCTCGCTCGGCTCCTCGGGTTCCCTGCCGTGACGCAAAACAGTCTGGACGCGGTGTCCGACCGGGATTTTGTGGCGGAATCGCTCGGCGCGCTCTCGCTGATCATGATGCATCTGTCGCGCATGAGCGAGGAGCTGATTGTGTGGGCCTCCCAGGAGTTCCATTTCGTCGATCTTCCCGACGCCTATTGCACGGGCAGCAGCATGATGCCTCAAAAGAAGAATCCTGATGTCCCGGAGTTGATTCGTGGTAAAACGGGACGGGTCTACGGCCATTGGGTCGGCGTGCTGACGATGCTCAAAGGATTGCCGCTCAGTTACAACCGCGATCTTCAGGAAGACAAGGAAGCCCTCTTTGACGCGGTTGACACGACTCTGCAGTCCGTCACATTGCTGACGGAATTGGTCCGGCGGATGCGGATGAATCGCGAAGCGCTGGCGCAGGCGGCGTCGGGAGGCGCCATGTTGGCAACGGAGTTGGCCGACTATCTGGTGCTCAAGGGTGTTCCGTTTCGAGAAGCCCATTCCATAGCGGGACGAGTTGTGCGATCCTCCCTGGAGCAGGAGCGCGATCTTCAGCGGATGACGCTGGAAGAATTGAAGGAATTTTCGAAACGATTTGAATCGGACGTCCTGGATCGCCTGACGATCAGCGCGGCGGTCGATCGTAAAGCGCAGATCGGGGGAACGTCCAGGAAACGCGTTGAAGCCCGGATACGGGAACTGGAGAGATCGCTGTCCTAAGATGACACCGAGCGGGCGCGGGACAATGAACGCCGGCTGGGTTATTGTGACCGC
This sequence comes from Nitrospira sp. Nam80, assembly GCF_965152575.1. Taxonomy (NCBI): domain Bacteria; kingdom Pseudomonadati; phylum Nitrospirota; class Nitrospiria; order Nitrospirales; family Nitrospiraceae; genus Nitrospira; species Nitrospira sp. Nam80. Next base: position 4,304,138 of record NZ_OZ224216.1, on the reverse strand, counting down.
TGCGGTCTGGTTGTCCGGTTGCGGCGTGATCGGCGCCCCCGTCGCACCGGAGGATGTGGGCGTAGCCCCGATTATTGAGCGGCAAAAAGAGCGGGAACAGGATATGAGCAGTCGTGGCGTACCGGACTCGGCCGGCCCCCCTCTCATGTATCCGGGTCTCAGGGCCGGCGAAGGAGATGCAAGCCAGTCGACCGATGACCTTCCCGTGCCACCGCTGCAATCCGTGGGCACGAAACCGTAACGCTCCAGCACCTGGGCGGCGAATATAATAATGGCTCTTTATTGGTCTCATCGTATTCAGGCCGAGAGGAGAACCCCAATATGGAACTGATTCAACCGGCACGTCATCCGATGGTCCCCGGCAAAAGGCCGCAGCGACGGTTGTTACTCTTGGACCCATACCCGAGAAATAATCGCTATCATTTGACCGCGTCAGAACGCCGGGCGGTCTGGTTTCCGAAATTGAGTCTCCCCACCATTGCTGCCTATACGCCGGAGCATTGGCATGTCGATCTCGTGGACGAGGCCGTGACGGATATCAATTTTGATCACGAATGCGACTTGGTCGGCCTGTCGGTCATGACCTGCTACGCGCCCCGGGCATACGAAATCGCTCACGAATTCAGAAAGCGGGGCGTCAAAGTCGTATTGGGAGGAGTTCATCCGACTTATTGTCCGGACGAAGCCTTGCGTTACTGCGACGCCGTAGTGTGCGGAGAGGCCGAGGATCTCTGGCCCGAGGTTATTTCCGATTTCGAAGCCGGCCGGATGCAACGCAAGTATGAAATGAAGGCGTTTCCTTCATTGGAGCACTATAAGAGCCCCCGCGTCGAGCTGCTGAGCCCGGATTCCTATATGACGCGGCAATGTAGTTTCACCACGCGGGGATGCCATTTCGATTGCGAGTTCTGCAGCGTTTCCCCCTTCAACGGCAAAACGACGCGGCGCCGGCCGGTGCAGGAAGTCGTCAAAGAGCTCACGGCCGTCAAACAATGGGTCCGAAGCGAGCTGGTGGATCGAATTTGCGACGACTCGTTGTGGCAGGCTTTTAAGACCGGCCTGCGCATCAGACTTGGCGTGGAGGACGGCACCATCTTCGCGTTCGTCGATGATTTGCACAACAGCAACCGCGCGTACTGCCGCGAATTATGGTCGGCCCTGAAGCCGTTGAATATCAAATGGGGCTGCCAGTCGACGCTCTTTCTCGGCGACGACGAAGAGATGGTGAAGCTGGCATCGGAAAGCGGCTGTGTTTCCGTCTTCGTCGGAATGGAGTCGCTGGATGAAGATTGTCTGGAGGAAACGAACAAGCCGTTCAATCGAGTCCAAAAATTCGCTCAGGAAATCGACATGTTCCACAAATACGGGATCATGGTCAATCCGGGCATCGTGTTCGGGTTCGACAATGATGATGAATCCGTCTTCGAACGTGCGGTGGAATTTCTCACGAAATGCCGCGTGGAACTAGCCTATTTCAACGTGCTGACTCCTCTGCCGGGGACGGCGCTCTACGACCGATACAACCAGGCGGGCCGTATCTTCGATCGGGATTGGGCCAAGTACGACGGCAAACACGTCGTATTTCGTCCGAGCCGGATGACGCCGGAACAGTTGCAGGAGGGATTTTACTGGGCGAACCATCATTTCTATTCGGTCCCTTCGATCTGGGCCCGCCTCTCGGGAACGAAACAACGCCTTGTGGCGCGTCTTGAAATGAATCGGGAATTTCGAAAGCTGGTAAAGCGGTCCTGTCCCAAAGGCACGCTCTCACCGGTCGCCGGCGTGCTGAAAAACTTGCAGGCCAAGTTGCCCACCGTCGAAACCAGGCAACTCATTCCCAATGCCTTGCATGCGATCAAACAGCGGTTCGATCAGACGACGGCCCCGGCGCACGGAATGTGGCTCAACATCAAGGCCAAGCGGCACGATCAGTTCGCCGCCCTGGTCATTACCCTGGAAGGAACGCTGGATCACCTGAACGCGCAGGAACTGCTTAAGCGGATCAAGACGGCGGCTGAACAGGCTCGGTTGGACATCATTATTAATTTCGAACATCTCAAGCATGCCACACCGGAAGCGCTGAAAGCGCTGCTGGACGGAGGGGCGGTGAAAGAGGTGTTGCCCTACGCGAAAGTGCGGTATCAAAAGTTTAGAGCGGCGTTCGAGGACGCGTTGCATGGGCTGTCGATGAGCGGGATCGACTTTTTGAGCGAGGATTTCCAAGATGCATGATTTTCAGTACCGGGAAGGTGAATTGTATTGCGAGGACGTGCCGCTCGCCCGGATTGCCAAAGAAATCGGTACACCCTGTTACGTGTATAGCCATCATACCCTTGTGCGGCATTTCCGCGCGTACGACAGCGCGTTTCAGAACATTCCGCACATTCTGGCCTTTGCCATGAAGGCCAACTCGAATCTGGCGATTTTGAAACTGATGGCGAATGAAGGAAGCGGGGTCGATATCGTCTCGGGAGGCGAATTGTATCGGGCCATGAGGGCCGGGGTGCCGGCCTCGAAGATCGTGTTTGCCGGTGTCGGCAAGAATGCGGATGAGATCGCCGAAGCGTTGAAGGCGGATATCCTCATGTTCAATGTCGAGTCGTCCGAGGAATTGCGGGCCATCAACGACGTCGCGGCATCGATGGGAAAGCAGGCTCGCGTGGCGCTGCGGATCAACCCCGACATCGACCCCAAAACCCATCCCTATATCTCCACCGGCCTGAAAAAGAGCAAGTTCGGCATTGGGGCCGATCGGGCAATGGAGGAATTTCATCTGGCATCCACATTGTCACACATTGACGTAGTGGGGGTGCACAAACATATCGGATCGCAATTGACCGAGGTGACGCCTTTCGTGGAGGCCTTGAAAAAGGTATTAGGCTTAGTGCAAGCCTTGAAAGATCGGGGCATCAACATCCGCTACATCAATATCGGCGGCGGCCTCGGGATCACCTATTCGGATGAGAACCCGCCGCAACCCAAAGACTTGGCGGACGCCATTTCTCCCCTGGTGCGCGATCTCAAGTGCGTGCTGATCATGGAGCCGGGACGCGTGATCGTCGGCAATGCCGGGGTACTCATGACGAAGGTCCTGTATACCAAGGATGGGGAAGCCAAGCGGTTCTTGATCGTTGATGCAGCCATGAATGATCTTATCCGGCCCAGCCTGTATGGGGCTTATCATGATATTCGCCCGCTGTATGAGCGCACCAATCAGACTCACCGGAGCTTGGTGGACGTCGTAGGCCCGGTCTGCGAGTCCGGCGATTTCCTGGCGAAGGATCGGATGATGCCGGATGTCAAACCGGGTGAGATGTTGGCGGTCATGAGCGCAGGCGCCTATGGATTTGTGATGGCGTCGAACTATAACTCGCGGCCTCGCGTGCCGGAAGTCCTAGTGAAGGGCGGGGAAATGCATGTGATCCGGGCTCGAGAGTCGTACGACGATCTCGTGCGCGGCGAACATATTCCCGCCTTTTTATCTTAGTTTTGCCACATTGCCGGCGAAGGAGTAGGCCATGTTCACGGGATCATTGGTAGCAATCGTCACCCCGTTCCGACAAGGAAAGGTGGATGAGAAAGCGCTCGGAGAACTGATCGAATGGCAAATCGCTAACGGGACGCATGGAATTGTTCCCTGCGGCACTACCGGAGAATCGGCGACGCTCTCCCATGCCGAGCATGAGCGGGTCGTGGCCTTTACCGTGGAAGTGGCGAAGCGTCGTGTACCGGTCATTGCCGGAGCCGGCTCGAACAGCACCGATGAAGCCATCGCGTTGACGAAACACGCCAAGAAGGCTGGGGCGGATGGTGCGCTCCTAATCACGCCGTATTACAACAAGCCGACTCAGGAAGGACTGTTCCGGCACTATAAGGCCGTTGCCGATGCGGTCGATCTTCCGCTTGTCCTCTACAATATCCCGGGCCGGACCGGCGTGAACATGATGCCGTCTACCGTGGCGCGCCTCGTGAGTTGCCGGACCATCGTGGCCGTCAAGGAAGGGAGCGGTTCAGTCCAGCAGGCATCCGAAATCATCCAGGCTTGCGGTGACAGAATGGCGGTTCTTGCCGGGGATGATGTCTTGACCCTTCCTATCTTGGCGCTCGGCGGAAAAGGCGTGATCACGGTGACGGCAAATATTGCTCCCGCTGATATGTCCGGGCTGGTCAATAGCTTCCTGGCTGGCCGTGTGGAAGAAGCTCGGCGGCTACACTATAAGCTCGCGCCCCTGTTTACCGCTCTCTTCTATGAGACCAACCCGATACCGGTCAAGGAGGCGCTCAGTATGATGGGGAAGATCGACGGCGAGATACGTCTGCCGTTATGCGGCATGGCGCCGGACACGAAACATAAGTTGACAAACGTGATGAAGGAATACGGGCTGCTATAGTTGCGTTGTGCCAGAGAGATTGGAATTCTCATGACGAAGGTTATTATCGCCGGGGCAGGAGGACGGATGGGCCGTCGTCTCATCGCGCTGGTCAAGGATTCGCCGTCGCTGGTACTGGCAGGCGCTGTCGAAGGCAAAGATCATCCATTGGTAGGACAAGATGCGGGTGAGATAGCGGGCTGCGGCCGTATGGGCGTCACCATCGGCAATAATCTTTCGACGCTTCTGGATGAGGGAGAAGTGATTGTTGATTTTTCCACTCCAGCGGCCACCTTGCAGCACTTCAAGGCCGCCGCCGGACGCCGTCGGGCCATGGTCATTGGGACGACAGGCTTCTCCCCATCCGAATGTGATGAACTGAAGAGCCTTTCCCGACAGGCTCCATGCGTGTGCTCGCCGAATATGAGCGTAGGGGTGAACGTGATCTACAAGATCCTTGCCGAGATGGCCACGACCTTGGGTGAAGAGTACGATATCGAAATCATCGAGGCGCATCACCGGCTTAAGAAGGATGCGCCAAGCGGGACGGCCATCAAAATGGCCGATATCCTGGCTCGGGCCGTCAACCGGGATTTAGAGCAAGTTGCGGTCTATTCCCGTAAAGGATTGATCGGTGAGCGGTCGCAAAAGGAAATCGGGATTCAGACAGTCCGGGCCGGTGATATTGTCGGTGATCATACCGTTCTGTTCGGGACTGTGGGAGAGAGGATCGAGATAACCCACCGCGCACAGAGCCGTGACACGTTCGCCAGCGGTGCGTTGCGCGCCGCCGGATGGGTGGTCAAACAGTCTCCGGGGCTCTATGACATGTTGGATGTGTTGGGACTTCGGCAGCGCGCTTGATATAGTGCCCGCTGTCTAGCTTCATGGTATGGAAGATGAAGGCACTGTGATCCGCGCGATCCTGATGAGGAAAGCCGAACGGACCAGAAACCTTAAACGGAGGCGGTTTGATGAGCCCAACTGGGTGCGTCGCCGGCTGGAGTAAACTCCTTCAGTTCTCTTCGGGAGGCCAGCGCGGTCCGTATCCCATGATAGACGCATAGCGCGCCCACCGTCCACGTGGGATCGGGCGGAAGACCACGAAAAGCCGCTTCGGCGGCTTTTTGCTCATCGTGGGTGAGCGGCCTCGGTCTCTTCATAAGAGCGGTCAGTGACGGGATGTAATAGGTCTCGGCTCGGGATCGGCTACTTTTCGTCGACCACAATTCAGGCATGCTAAAACTGTGATCGCGAGACCTGCATCCAAATCAACAGCCCGCTCCGGCAACATCGTGCCGCGGCATTTATCACATGTATGCATATCTATCTCTATAACATTGCTCCGTGAGACAAGCCATCCACCTGAAGTACCTGGCATCGAGGTCAAAGGTCCCTTGATTCGGAGAATGAATGGGCCCTTCGAACCTCAACTATGGCCATTCGGCCTTAGATGAACTAGTAAGTGTACCGGTTTGGGATCGGCTTGGATTCGACTGGTCAATATAGGCGGGGTGAGGAAGCACGGGACCGCTATGTATAGAATCATCACTATCCTGATATTGCTCACGATTCTGTATTTTTTGCTCCGCAGCGCAGTCCGTGCGTTACAGGAACGAAGCAAAACGGTCGGGCAAAATCAGCTTTCCGACAAACATCAAATGGTACAGGATCCGGTTTGTCGGGTTTTTGTTCCAAGAGGAGCGGCCGTGCAGGAGGAAATAGGAGGACAGAACTATTTTTTCTGTAGCCGGGAGTGCGCGAAAACGTTTCAACGCCAATTGGCTGGTTAGCAGCCGGAATAACTATAGTCCGTAAACTTGTCCTCCTTATCAAAGAGCAGGGTAATCTGACACTCATTGGCTTCGAAATTAAACAGGGGTAGCGCCGCTTTCCCTCCGGCAATCCGATAGTAAATCCATTTTTCACCGCCGAAAAAGCGTGAACTTCTTCCGTCGGGAGGACCCCAATTCTTTTCAAACCAGGCTTTATCCTTTCCTTGCAGTTCGGATGGCTTGAGTGAGGCTTCAAGATATGGATTATGGCTGCATGCGACGAACATGAACGTCAAGACCGTCAACCAGGCGGAACGTCTCATACAGTTGCTCCTTGGGAACAATCGGGAGTTGTGTCGAAAGACATACGAAGAAATTCTAGCGTCGATCCGGCGAGACTGTCAAACGTCCCGCGTGGGAAGCCAAGGATTGTTTGCCATGAAGTCCTGAGCCCTTTAAAATAGCTAAACCGAAGACCCTCAGCGGAACGGAATCACCCGAAGGAAAGGATGAGTCATGAAACTCTACTTGGATACCGCCAGTGTCAAAGAGATTCAGGAAGGAGCTGCGCTCGGCTTGATCGATGGAGTCACCACAAATCCCTCCCTCGTGGCCAAGGAAGGCCGCAGTTTTCGCGAGGTGCTCTTGGAAATTTGCAATATCGTGGACGGGCCGATCAGCGCCGAAGTGGTGAGCGTCGAGGCCGATGGAATGGTCAAAGAAGGTCGTGAACTGGCCAAGGTCCACAAGAATGTCATTGTCAAGGTGCCCCTTATTCCTGAAGGACTGCGCGCGACGAAAAAGCTTGCGGCCGAAGGAATTCGGGTCAACGTCACCCTATGCTTTTCGCCGACCCAAGCGCTCCTTGCAGCCAAAGCCGGTGCGTGGTGCGTCTCTCCCTTTATCGGCCGGCTGGATGACGTGAGTTCCAATGGGATGGAATTGATCCGCCAGATCGTCACCATCTATCGGAACTATGACTACAAGACGCTGGTGCTGGTCGCGAGCGTGCGACATCCGCAACACGTCGTTGAAGCGGCGCTGGCCGGCGGTCATATCTGCACGATGCCTTACGGCGTATTTCAACAATTGGTCAAGCATCCTTTGACCGATGCCGGGTTGAAGAAATTTCTGGCCGACTGGGAAGCCCAGGGACGAAAGTAAAGACGAAAGTAAAGGGATTCCGGATCAGACTGCCGGACTTGCCGGATCGGCAAGAAGCGCACGGGCTCGTTCGAATACCTTGTGAAACATGGGTTTGGTCAGTTTGCCGGTAAAGGTATTTTGCTGGCTTGGATGGAAAGAACAGAGGAGGGTAATGCGCCACGGTAGATGATAGACCGCGCCATGCGTGAACCGGAGAGCCGGCCTCGGCGGCGCCAGGCCCATGTCCCTGCAGGCTTTGAAATATTGATCAAACGCGACCTTCCCCAGTGCGATGACCGCCCGCACGGCACCGAGATCGTCCAACTCGCGAGTGACGTACGGCCGGCAATTCGCAAACTCGTCGGGCAACGGCTTATTGTCCGGCGGCGCACACCGCACCGATGCGCCGATGTAACAGTTCGATAGGCGCAGGCCGTCGTCCCGATGAACAGAATGCGCTTGGTTAGCGAATCCATACCGATGCAGCGCTTCGTAGAGCCAGTCCCCGCTCCGGTCACCGGTGAAAATCCTCCCGGTCCGATTGCCGCCGTGCGCGGCCGGGGCCAATCCCAAAATATACAATTGCGCGCGACGGTCACCGAATCCGGGTACCGGCCGGCCCCAGTAAGTCCAGTCCTCGAACTGTCGCCGCTTGGTGCGCGCCACCTGTTCCCGATATGCCACGAGACGGGGACATCGCCGGCAAGCGACGATTGTTTCATTGAGCAGAGTCAGCGAGGGCATAGGCGGACTGTACCAGAATCGCAAAACTTGTTCACGCTTGTCGCTTCCCGACCTTGCTGATAGCATGGTGCCAGTCTTCTTCGGAAAGGATAAATACCTATGCTCCATGCTGTTGTCGGCGTCATAGCCGCCTGGCTTCTCATTGTGTTGTACCTGCCTATGCAAAGTCGGGGAGAATCGGCAGGTGGTCATAGAAACATCGTTTCAGAGAAACCGGGAGAGGGAGTGCCGGAGACCGGTGACTCCGCTCAGAGGCCGGGCGCCGTACCATCCGAACAAGACGGGACGCCGGAACCGGAAGATCGTCTGGTGATTCTTCCGGAGATTAAACGCGAAGGAGAACGGTTCTTTCTCAGTTCATTCAAGCTGCCGGATAAACTCACCTTTGCCGGTCAATCGGTGCCGTTGGACAATTGGCAGGTGCGGGAACGGATTGAATACGAGTTCTATCAATTTCTTGAGGATCAAGGCGAAAGCATTATTCTCGCGAAACGAACCGGGCGGTGCTTCGCTCCTGCGGAAAAACAACTGGCCGAAGCCGGATTGCCGGACGATCTCAAATATATGCTGTTGGTCGAAAGCAAATGCATTGCGGCGGCCTATTCACGAGCAAAAGCTTCAGGCCCTTGGCAGTTCATCAATTCGACCGGACGCCGATACAAATTGCACAGCGACCGGTGGCGGGATGAACGACGAAACCTCGAGATGTCCACGGAAGCGGCCATCAAGTATTTGCGGTATTTGCGCGAATTTCAGCAGGGGGATTGGTTTTTGGCCATGGCATCCTATAACGCCGGAGAGGACCGGGTGAGGAAGCTGATGAAGGAACAGAAAGTCGGCGATTACTGGAGACTCCACGGACCGCGGGAAACCATGCGATATGTCCCGCGGATCATCGCCGCCAAGGAAATCTACTCCCAGCCCGAAAAATATCTCGGCCTGACGAAAAAAGACCTGTACACCCCCTTGGAAACGGAAACCGTCACGGTGACGATCAAGGAAGCCCAGCGCCATCTCACCGCTATCGCGCAGGAGTTCGGAACATATTTTCTCGAGCTCAAAATGCTCAACCCTGAGTTCACCAAGGATTTCCTGCCCAAGGGAAGCTATCAAATCAAAGTTCCACGCCAAACCTGCCCCAATCGCTGTTTCAAGCAGGAAAAGCCCTGACATCTCCATGCGCATCGAAGTGCCACAGGCTCGCGCGCGAGGTATTTTCTCCCGTTTGTTCAAGGCGGGGCTGCGCGCCGTCGATCCGTACGGCGCCATGCTTCGTAGCATCAGCATTGAGAAGGGGTCGTTGGTGGCGGGACCCTATCGCTACCCGTTCTCGCGGTATCGCCGCATCGTGGCAATCGGAGCGGGCAAAGCTTCGGCTCGTATGGCGCAGTCCCTTGAACAAGTATTGGGAGAGTCATTGGTAAGCGGCCTGGTGGTGGTGAAGTACGGCCATGGCGTGCCGACCAAGACAGTACAAATCCTGGAAGCCGGTCATCCCGTTCCCGATCAACAGGGGCTTGCGGCCGCGCGGCGGTTGCTGGATGTTGCCAAGGCGCTCACCGAAGAAGATCTGCTGATTGTCCTCTTGTCCGGAGGAGCCTCGAGTCTGCTGCCGGCTCCGGTGAACGGTCTGACCTTGCAGGATAAACAGCACACTACCCAGTTATTGCTGCGGAGCGGGGCCACCATTCAGGAAATGAATACGATACGGAAGCATCTGTCGTCGCTGAAAGGCGGACAGTTGGCCGCGGCGACCAGGGCGCAGGTACTGACCCTTCTCTTGTCCGATGTGATCGGCGACGATATTGGGACGATCGGGTCCGGTCCGACTGCTCCGGACGATACAACGTTCAGTGAGGCATGGACAATCGTGCGGCGCTATCGTCTTGACCGGTCCATTTCACCATCAGTCCGGCGCCATCTTCTGCGGGGAGTACAAGGGCGGGTACCTGAAACGCCGACATCCAAATCGGCCGTCTTCAAGCGCGTGCGTCATCACATGATCGGCGGCAATAGCGCCGCCGTGGACGCGGTGTCAGGCGCGGCGCTCACCGCCGGTCTCCGCCCGATGGTGATCGGTTCGACCCTGACGGGAGAAGCCAAGGAGGCGGCCAAAGTCTTTGGGGCAATGGCCCGCGAGGTTGCCCATCGAGCGAGGCCTCTGCGCCGTCCGTGCTGTCTCCTGGCCGGGGGGGAGTTGACCGTTTCGGTGACCGGTAAAGGAAAAGGAGGCCGAGCTCAAGAGTTCGCCCTCGCGGCGGCCGGCGAGATAGCCGGTTTGAAGAGAATCTGGATTGCCGGATTCGCGACGGATGGCTCGGACGGTCCCACCGATGTCGCCGGCGCGATCGTAGACGGAAATACCGTGGCTGTTGCAAAGCGAAAGGGACTCGATGCTGCGCACGCGTTGCATCAGAACGATGCCTATCCTTTTTTTCAAAAAGCCGGCGGCCATATTATCACCGGTCCGACCGGCACGAACGTCAACGATCTTTACCTTCTCCTCGCCCTCTAGGTACGATTCTTCCGCATGGCCGCTCTACTCCTGCCACTGGAGCAGTGTTTGGATCCAGCCGTTGCCGGAGGCAAGGCTGTGGGATTGGCTCGCCTCATCGTGGCGGGATTCCACGTTCCCTCGGGTATCTGCCTCACGACTGCTGCGTATCGAGAATCTTGCCGACAAGCCGGAATCGACGCCGGATCTACATGGAGACTCGCCCGAGAGCTGCCCCCGGACCGGCGAATTGAAATTCTCGCAGCGGTGCGGGCACGGATAGCAACCGCTCCCTTCCCAGCGGACTGGGCTGGGGATCTCCACGCTGCGCTCAAAAGCCTCGGTAGAGAGCCCGGGTTGCTCTGGGCGGTACGCTCGTCTGCTACTAATGAAGATACCGCGGAAGACAGCGGCGCCGGACTCTACAAAACGGAACTCGGCGTGGCCTTCCACGATATTCCGCGCGCAATCCGGGATTGTTGGGCTTCGCTCTGGGAGGAACGAGTGGTCTCATATCTCAACCGGGATTGGGAGATGGATCCGGCCCCCGCCATGGCGGTCATTGTGCAACCTATGATCGCCGCCCGCGTGTCGGGCGTGGCGTTCTCCCGGCATCCGGTAACGGGTGACGATGAAACGCTCATCAATGCGGTTCCTGGTTTGGCCGAGCTCCTGGTGTCTGGGCGGGTAGAACCGGATGAATATGTAGTGTCGCGCCGGCGATCTGACATCACGGCTAAGGTCTTGTCGCGCCGCGTCGCCCGAAAATCGTCCGTGATGAATCTCAGCTCGACCGGTCCGGTCATCGAGCACTTACCAGAAGCAGCGGGCCGATGTGTCTCGCTTACAGACAGGGAGGCGGTGATGCTCGCGTGCGCCGTACAAGAAGTAGAGCGGGCACTGGGGCAGCCGGTCGATGTGGAATGGGCGTTCGATCAAGACAGTGTATGGCTGCTCCAAGCTCGGCCCGCGTCCAGCCGGAGCGATGCGGACTACGTGAGGAACTCCCGGTGCGAGTGGTCTCGTGCGAATTTCAAGGAGACGCTGCCGGAACTGCCGAGTCCGCTAGGCCTCTCCTTCCTGAACCAGTTTATGGAAAACTTCATCCTGCGCCATTACCGTGAACTGGGATGCGAGATTCCAGCCGGACTCACGGCCGTCCAGATTGTTCAAGGCCGTCCCTTCATCAACGTGACACTGCTGCAATCATGCTTGGCGCAATTAGGTGGACATCCCGAATTGGTGACCGAACAGATGGGAGGGGAAGGGCAAACGGCCGCACAACGGTCCGCGCGACTTCCCGTCTGGAAGCTTGGGCGCGCGTTGCTCAGGATGCGCCGGAAGATTCGCCATGCCCTTCGACACGCACCGGGATGGTTTGACGATCTCAAGCAAGCTAGTTCCGCTCAAACCGACGGCTCGCTAGAGAATCTTTCCCTCGATGAGGTGCTGCGCCGGATCGGGTGGCTGGGAGCCTATCTCAGTGGAGGAGAATGTACCTTTGCCATTGTGGCCGCGGTGGGACAGGCGCAACAGGTGTTGGGCACGGTCCTCCCTCGGTGGCTGGGCACAGAGTGGCGGTCCCTGCTGAATCGGGCGTTACAAGGGCAGCACACCATCATCAGCGCTAAGCAGATTCGCGCGTTGCGTGAGATTGCAGACCATGCCGGTCATGAAGCGAAGGCGAGAACCTTTTTCTTGTCGGATCACTGGATGCCGGGACTGTATCGAAAGGAATTGAGTGAAACCGCCTGTTTGGTGGAATTGGATGCATTTTTGGCGGAGTTTGGCCATCGGGCCATCGGGGAGTCCGACATCATGAGCCCGCGCTTCGCCGAAGATCCCACATACCTCTTAAATGTGATTCGTCGGCACCTCCGGGATGCTTCGCGCCGGACGGCAGAACAGGCAACCAGAGAACAGGAATTGGACCGCAAGGTAGCCCTTGAGTCGATTCGCAGCCGTCTAGGATGGAGATATGATCGGCGGCTGATATTCGAATGGTGGTATGCGCGTCTTTGCCGAGTTTCCGCCTTGCGGGAGGCCAATCGGCATTCCTTGATGTACTACGGGACGGCCATGCGGCGGCTGGCCCTTGTCCTCGGCAAAAGACTCACGGAGACCGGTGCGCTGTCGGCTCCGGACGATGTCTTCTTTGTCACGGCGGAAGAATGCCTACAATTAGCACGCGGCTCCTCTTCTCCCTATGATTGGAAGGCGGTGGTGAGGCGGCGCCGGGCGCTTCGCCGCAAATATGCGGAGACCACGGTGCCGGATTTTATCCCCGCATCGGGAAGCAGGCCGAGGACGCCCGGGGAGGCCACCATGGACGCGGAACGATGCCTGCACGGCGTCTCGATCAGCGGCGGAGTCGTCGAAGGACCGGTGGTGATCGTACGGAGCGCAAAGGACATCGAGAAAGTGCGGCGCGGTGATATTATCGTCGCGCCGGTGATTGATCCGGGAATGGTGACGGCGTTCGGGCTGGCTGCGGGTCTGATTGCGGAAATGGGAGGAACGTTATCTCATGGGGCGATCATCCTGAGGGAATATGGAATTCCGGGCGTTGTGAACGTCTCCCGTGTTACCGAGTTGTTGAGAGACGGAGACCGTGTCAGGCTCAATGCCGTCGTAGGCTTGGTGGAGCGTGTCCCTGCTGTAATCGCAAAATGATAATGTCCGCTTTGACCAAGATAGAAATGTCCTCTTCACTGCTAGACTGCCGGCCCTCACAAGGAGGGCCGGATGGTCGGAGAGGACAGGGTCATGATGAGTGGAAAGGAGTTGAGGCGGGTGCATGTGATTCGCCAGGTCAGGGAAAAGCGCATCACGCAAGAGAAAGCCGGTGATCTGTTGGGGCTGACAGCCCGCCAGATCCGGCGACTGATCAAGCGGGTGGAGCAGGCGGGGGACCAGGGGCTGGCGCATCGGGGACGGGGCCAGCCGTCAAATCGCCGGATCGCGGAGCCGGTCAAGGCGCGGGTGCTCCGGCTGTATGAGAAGCGGTACGGGGATTTTGGCCCGACGTTGGCAGCGGAGAAGTTGGCCGAGCGGCATGGGATCGCGGTGAGCCCGGAGACGTTGCGGGGCTGGCTCCTCGAGCAAGGGGTGCAGCATTTTCAGCGGCGCAAGCGTCCGCATCGGGCGTGGCGGGCGCGCCACGCGCACGTGGGCGAGTTGCTCCAGATGGATGGCTCGCACCAGGACTGGTTGGAAGGGCGCGGCCCCCGCGGTGTGCTCATGGCCTACATCGACGATGCAAGCAGTCGCGTCTATGCCCGATTCTATGAGTACGAAGGGACCATCCCGGCGTTGGACAGCTTTGGGCGCTATGTGAAGCAACATGGCCTTCCGCTGGCCGTCTACACGGACAAGCATACGACCTACAAGTCGCCGGCCGAGCCGACGGTGGACGACCAGCTTGAAGGCCGCACGCCCCAGAGTCAGTTTGAGCGGAGCCTCGTGGAGATGGGCGTCACGGTGATTCCTGCCCATTCGCCGCAGGCCAAAGGTCGAGTGGAGCGGCTGTTTGCCACCTTCCAGGATCGGCTGGTCAAGGAACTGCGCCTCGCCGGGATCACGACGCTGGAGGCCGCGAACCGCTTCTTGGAGGAGTATCTGCCGCGGTACAACCAACGCTTTGCCGTGCTGCCCGCGCAGCCCGCCGATCTGCATCGACCGGTTCCGGCCGGCCGAGATCTCGATCGCATGCTGTGTCTGAAGACCCCGCGGGTCCTGCGCCGCGATTGGACTGTGGCCCACCACGGGCAGCTCTATCAGGTTCAGACCAATGTCCGGGCGACCCACGTGCTGGTGGAAGAACGCGTGGATGGGACGCTCTGCATCACACATCAGGGCCGGAGGCTCGACCATGCGGCTATCGCCACGCGTCCGGTGCGTGCGGCTGATGCCCCAACAGTCCACCGCCCTCAGCGCCCAGTCAAGCCGGCAGCGGATCATCCGTGGCGCAAACGGCTTCTGCCTGAACAAGAACGCCACGCGGCGGAGGCCCGAACATAAACCGGACATTTCTACTTGGGGAAGAAGAGGACATTTCTACTTGGGGTTGACACCTGCTTGACCTTTCTACGCAGTTTCCGTAGGCTTCATCAATTTTACGCGTTGACGGTTCCCGCATCGGAAAGCGATGGCCCTCACTTCCTCTTCCTTCTTCCTTGGCGCCGGCGTGGCGTTGGCGCTCACTTTGTTGGCCGCATTGGTGTGGAACATTGCGCGACTGCGCAATCGCACGGAAGCTCTGCCGGGCCATGGCCTGGAGCGCCTGCATCGAGCTGAAGCCATGTGCGAAGAGCTTCGGCGGCGCCTGCAGGAGGAACAACTCCTGACGGGCGGTCTTCGTGAAGAGTTGGCCCTGTCGCAACGGGCCTGCGCCGTGGCCGAAACAAAGAGCGCGGAAGCCGCGAAACACATCGACGAGCAAAAGGCCTTGCTGCAAGAAGCGCGGCGGGAACTTCAGGACTCGTTTCGAGCGCTGTCCGGGGAGGCGCTGAAACAGAATAACGAAGCGTTTCTGCAACTGGCCCATTCATCCTTTGCAACGTTTCAGGTTGAAGCCAACGGAGATCTTGGCCGGCGGCAACAGGCCATCGATGAGGTGATCCGGCCGCTGCAGGATCAACTCAAGCGGTATGAAACACAGATCAGTCAGGTCGAACAAATACGACTCCGTGACTATGGAGGACTTGAACAGCAGCTGAAGCTCATGGCTGAATCACATCAGCGCCTGCAACAAGAGACCGGGAATTTGGTAAGGGCCCTTCGTGCGCCGGCGGTACGCGGCCGCTGGGGAGAGACGACGTTGAGGCGGGTGGCCGAACTCGCAGGCATGATCGCGCAGTGTGATTTTATCGAACAGGCCGTGGCAGGCCAGGGAGACGGAAACCGTCGTCCGGATATGGTTGTGCGGCTTCCAGCGGGGCGGCAAGTCGTGGTGGACGCCAAAACCGTCCTGTCGGCTTATCTGGACGCCTATGAATGTCAAGACGAAAGCCAGCGGCGCGCTCATCTTACGCGACATGCCGCCCAGGTCCGCTCGCGCATGGAGGAGCTGAGCTTGAAAGCTTACTGGGGCCAGTTCGCGCACGCGCCTGAATTCGTGATACTGTTTTTGCCCGGCGAGCAGTTCCTCGGCGCGGCGTTGGAGCAGGATTCTTCATTGATCGAAGACGGGTTCGCCCGTGGGGTGGTCATTGCGACGCCGACGACGCTGGTAGCGGTCTTGCGCGCGGTCGCGTACGGATGGCGCCAGGAACAGTTGACGGAACACGCCGCATTGGCCGGGAGGTTGGGAAAAGATTTGTATGAACGGATGGCAGTGCTGGCCGACCATCTGAACGATATCGGACAATCGCTTACCAGAAGTGTTCAAGCGTATAATAAAGCCGTCGCTTCCTTGGAGACGCGCATTCTTCCGGCCGCCAGGAAATTTAAAGACCTCGGCGTGTCATCGGAGAAAGAGCTGAGTCGGCTCGATACGATCGACGTCGCGCCCAGGGAGCCCCCATCGTTGGTAGGACAGGACGCCGGGAGTGCAGAATGAGTGAACAGCAATGCATGGTTGAAGAGTTTCATCAGAAATTTGAGCTTCGCGTTGAGCCGGCGCCGGCGATTCCGGATGAAGCAACACGCCGGCTCCGGGTCCGGCTGATTCAAGAAGAGTTCGACGAGGTCAAGGAGGCCCTGGCGAAGGAAGACTTGAACGGAATCGCTAAAGAATTGGCCGACTTGCTTTATGTCGTGTACGGTACCGCTGTGTCGTACGGCATCGACATGGATCCGGTGTTTCGCGAAGTCCACCGCTCGAATCTAAGCAAGGTAGGGGGTTACAAACGCGGAGACGGGAAATGGGTAAAGCCGCCGACATACTCGCCGGCGCAAATCGGCCCTATTCTCACGTCGCAGCTTGCGGGTCGCGGCCGCTCTTGTTCATCCGAAGCCCCGGACGCGGAGTAATGGGCATGAAGGAACTGCATTGTCCGGCCTGCGGGACACCGTTTGTTCGGCTGACGCATCAGCCCGGGATCGTGGAACGCCTCTTCAATCGTTTCGGACTCTTTACGTATCGCTGTCAGGTCTGTACCAATCAGTTTCGAGCCATTCGTTCGGGCGCCCGACATGCCACGCAACAATTCGATCGGCGGCAATACCGGCGGCTCGTCGCCAATATTCCGGCCGCCGTCACGGTTGATCAGCCGAGCTTCGAGGGAATGATCACCGACGTCTCTATGGGAGGCTGTACCATGCAGACGGAAGCCACCTTTCCCCGAGGTACCTTTGTCGAGGTTCTGCTCAAACCGCCGCAGAGCGAAATGGACATCAAGGTGGATGCGGCGATGATCTGTTCGCAGCGAGGCTCGACGGTCGGTCTTAAATTTCTGGAATTTGAACCGGACGATAAATACCGGCTCGGTGAATTGGTCCTAAGCCTTCTGGTCACGCAAACTTCCCCGCCGGGCATCACCGCGTGATCTCGGCGACTTCTTCGACATACCGACAGGCATATTATCGATCAAGCGAATCGATCCCACACGTATCGCCCCGAGCAACACACAATCTGCTCGGACTGTGGTCACCGGTTCCAGCGTAATGGGATCACAGACGGCCAGGTACTCGACTTTCGCCAGCCGTTCTTGCGCAATCAAGCCGGCCATGACCCGGATAATATCCTTGCTCACACGGGGTCCCTTGCCGAGCGCTTGAGCGCCGGCGCTGAGAGCGCGATACAGCACCGGCGCCGCTTGCCGTTCCGCCTGCGAGAGATAGATGTTACGCGAGCTGAGAGCCAATCCATCGGGTTCCCGCACGGTGGGGTGGACGACAATGGCGCATCCGATGTTCAAGTCCGTCACGAGCCGCCGGACAAGCGTTGCCTGTTGATGATCTTTTTGACCGAAGAACGCGACATCCGGCTCCGCAAGGCAGAGAAGCTTGGTCACGATCGTCGCCACCCCTTGAAAGTGCGTGGGACGAGCGGCTCCCTCCCAGCATCGGGCGATACCGGGGACTGAAACGACGGTTTGAAACCCGTCCGGATACATGGAGGCGGTGTCCGGCGCGAAGACTACGTCGACACCTTCAGCCTTGCACAGGGCTTGGTCGGGCCGAAGCCGGCGAGGATAGCGGGCGAAATCTTCCTGTGGACCGAATTGGGTCGGGTTCACGAAAATACTGACGACCACTGCATCGCACCGTAGGCGCGCTGCCCTTATCAACGCTCGATGGCCGGCATGCAGGGCGCCCATGGTCGGCACGAGTCCAATTGTCACACCTTCCCGGCGGAGCGCCCTGCTCCAGTTTGTCAAGGCAGAGAGTGATCGGATGGTCTTCACGCGGGCGGCTCGCCTGAGAGCGGGGTTCCACAGGATGGCGGGCTTCCATAGCGGCTGCTTGGCTGGGGGTCTAATAGCCGGACCGCTGACTGATCCTTGACATCGTTCAGCAGTTCCGCGACGGTTCGATTCAAGAGCGGGTGCCGCCATTCGGGAGCCACTTCAGCCAGCGGCACGAGGACAAAGCGTCGCTGGTGCAAGCGGGGATGGGGAATCGAAAGGCCCGGTTCATTGATAATACGATCATCATAGAAAAGGAGGTCCAGATCCAGAGTTCGAGGACCGTTGCGTTGCTCCTCGTCACGCCCGAGCGCTTGCTCGATCTCCCGGCAGACATCCAACAGGCTTTTGGGCGTAATGTCTGTTTCGAGACGCACCACGCCGTTCAGAAACCAGTTGGGACCAGGCGATGCCCCATCCATGACCGGTTCGGTTTCATAGAGTGAAGAAGTCGCGTCGAGTCGTGAATGCGGCAGCAAGCTCAGCAGCGTCATGGCCCGGTCGCAGTAATCCAGGCGATTACCCACGTTGGAGCCGAAACCGATGAGGGCGGTAGCCATGATCTATCACACCCCTTGAAGCGCCTTGATATTCGTCACTCCTCACTCCTCATTCCTTATTTCCCTCAGTACCCTGTCTTCTTCATTCGTTCCACCGCTTCCGCTAACCGTTCCTTCGACGTGGTGACCGTCATCCGGATATAGCCCTCGCCCGGCGCGCCGAACCCATTGCCCGGCGTCGTCACGATGCCGGCTTTTTCCAAGAGATGCGCCGTGAAAGATGCAGATGTATAGCCCTTCGGAACCGTTACCCACACGTAAAAAGCCGCAGCTGGTGGATCGACCTCCAATCCCAGCATTTTCAGGCCGGGGACCAGCACGTCGCGCCGTTCCTGATACACCTTGCGTAGCCCGTCCGTCACCGAATCATCCAGGTTAAGGGCTGTAATCCCGGCCTCCTGAACGGCCTGAAACACGCCGGAGTCCAGGTTGCTTTTGACCTTGCCCAAGCCGGCCAATACCTCTCGGTGGCCGACGGCAAAGCCCAAACGCCATCCGGTCATGTTATAGGTCTTGGAAAGCGAATGAAATTCGACCCCGACTTCCTTGGCGCCGTCTATTTCAAGGAAACTGGCGGGACGTTTTCCGTCGTAATAGATTTCCGAATAGGCCGCATCGTGGCAGACGATAATCTGATTCGCTCGCGCGAAGTCGACGACTCTTCGAAAGAAGTCCTTGCTCATGACCACCGATGTGGGATTGTTCGGCGAATTCAGCCACATCAGCTTCGCCTTCCTGGCGACATCCTGTGGGAGGGCGGTTAAATCCGGTAAGAAGCCGTTCTCCTTCGTAAGCGGCATGATGTGCGAGGCACCGCCTGCGAAGCTGGTACCGACCGGATACACGGGATAACCCGGGCTCGGCACCAAGACGATATCGCCCGGATCGACAAAGGCAAGCGGGACATGGCCGATCCCTTCTTTTGATCCGATCAGAGTCAATACCTCCGAGGCCGGGTCCAGCGTGACATTAAAACGCCGTTTGTACCAGCCGGCCACGGCGCCCCGGAACGACGCCATGCCCTCGTAGGAGGGATACTGGTGATGTTTGGGGTCGCCCGCGGCCTTGCGCAAGCTTTCGATGATCGGAGCCGGGGTTGGCAGGTCCGGGTCGCCGATACCAAGGTTGATGATATCCACGCCCCGCCCGATTGCTTCTTGTTTCATCTTGTCGATGGCGGCGAACAAATAAGGAGGCAGTGTTTTGATACGTGTGGCATATTCAATGGGAAACCCGGCCATGCTGAGGAGCTCCTTTCTAGGATCATGCGGACGCATCGAGGCAGTCGCGCTCGGCGTCGGACTGTGAGCGATTTCTTGAACGAGGGGGTAGACTACAGCAGGTGCACTGTGGCAATCAACGAGAGGCTTGGTAGTGGGTCAGCCCCACTACCAGAGGATTGCTGCATGGCCCGGTACTATCCGGCGGCGATCGACGGCGGCCGGCCGTACCAGGCACAAGGGAGATGGTGAACGATGAGAGTTCGGAAATTGCTTCACACGCGCATGCGGGTCAGCGACATGGATGAGACCATCGCATTTTACACCGATGTGCTCGGGCTCGAAGTGATGGAACGGAAGGTGTCCCCCCGAGGCTCGCATCTGGCTTTCCTAAAGGTGCCGAACAGCGAGGAATTGATTGAATTATGCAGTTTCGCTGCGAGCGGCCCGGTGAAGGTGCAGGAAGATCTGGTCCATCTGGCCTTCGAAGTCGAGAATCTGGACGCGACGATCGCCTCGCTCACCGACCGCCATATCAAGATCACCGACGGGCCGACCAGGACCTCTTCAGGAAGCCGATTCATTTTCATCGATGCGCCCGACGGGTATGAGATCGAGCTGATCGAACGGCCTCCGGGCACGGCGCTTGTGTAGCATCGTGAAGCGTCGCTTCGTATTTCATATCGCGTCAGTTGTGAAGCGGTGCTCGTATGACAGTCTCCGTCGCTCGTTTCACCAGGCTCATTCTAGTGGCCCGCCCATCAATTGTTTGTTTCTTTACGAATCTTTACGAACGATGATTCATGAGACGGTTTTCCCAAAGGAGCGCGCCAGATGAAAAACGGTTTCTTCAGGGGGCATGGATTGGGCAATGACTACATCGTCATGGATCCAAAGGAGTTGGGCTTCAAATTGACCCCGGCCGCAATCAGAACGATTTGCGATCGAAATTGGGGGCTCGGGAGCGATGGGATTCTGGCGCTCGTGCCGACCAAGAAGGCCGATTTCGGCTTGCGCATCTTCAACCCGGACGGAAGCGAGGCAGAAAAGTCCGGGAATGGATTGCGCATCTTTGCCCGCTATCTCCATGCGACCCGCAAGACGACGCGAACGACCTTCTCCGTGGATACAAAGGGAGGTCTCGTCTCGATCAGGTTGCATTTGGATCGGCATCGGGAGGCAGCTGCCGTCACGGTCGAAATGGGGCAGGCCAGTTTCCTGCCCGACGCCCTTCCTTGCACGCTCGCCGTTAAAGAATTAATTGAGCAGCCGATCGACGCGGGAGGGCAATCGCTCCGGTTCACGGGGGTGAGCGTCGGCAATCCGCATTGCGTCCTGTTCAAAGAGGCGGGCGAGTCCTGGTCGCGGACGGATCTCCTGGCCCTCGGACCGGCGCTTGAAAATCATCCGTTGTTTCCCAAGCGGACGAACGTGCAGTTGGCCGTGCCGACCGGTCCGCAAGAGATCTTTGTTCTCATTTGGGAGCGAGGGGCCGGTGAAACCCAAGCTTCCGGTTCGTCCTCATGCGCCGCCGCCAGCGCGGCCGTCCGACTGGGCCTCGTGCGCAGCCCTGTCACCGTCAGAATGCCCGGCGGGTCGCTCGACATCGAGGTTACCGCCGACTATTACCTCACAATGAAGGGACCGGTCGCGGAAGTGGCCCGAGGGACGCTCAGTCGCTCGTTTGTCCGAAACCTGAAATAAGGCGACTGCATCCACTCCTCGCGTCATGAACCGAAACGGCAGGAAAATGGAGGGCGGTTCCTGGTATCCTAACCCACATTATTCATGAACGATTCTACTGCAACTGCGCATACGCCGCTGCGACAAGCCTGGCCGTGGTTTGTACACGGCCAGGCGGGCGGGCTTGCCCCGCGCGGTGTCAACGTACTGGTTCAAGTACGCCTCGGCCTCTTGGCGCTCCGCGCGCCCGTCTCCCATGGTGTCTTCGCAGTTTCGTCACGAAGCGCCATGAATAATGCGGGCTAACGATGCATGGATCGACCTATGACGACCGACACGTTCCAATCCAAGCTCGACCACCTGTCCGATCAGCCGGGCGTGTATCTGTTCAAAGACCGGCAAGGAGAAATCCTCTATGTAGGGAAAGCGGTGGTCCTGGCGGATCGCGTCCGGTCGTATTTCCAGAAAGGCGGCGACTCGTCACCGAAAACCGCCTTGTTGGTGAGCCAGATCGCCGATCTGGAAACCATCGTCACCCGTTCGGCTCTGGAGGCGCTCATCCTCGAAAGCAACCTGATCAAACGGCATCGGCCTCGCTTCAACGTCGTCCTGCGGGACGACAAGCAATATCCCTATTTGCGTCTGCCGATTAAGGAAGACTTTCCCCGCTTCTCCATTGTGCGCCGGGTCCAGAAGGACGGCGCCTTATATTACGGACCCTATACGCCGGCCGGCGCGCTTCGTGAGACGTTGAAAGTCATCCGGAAGGTCTTTCCTCTCGCGACGTGCGAAATCGAAATCGACGGAACCGCGGACCGGGCTTGTATCGAGTTCGAAATCAAGCGGTGCATGGCGCCCTGCACCGGCAACCAGACTCGCGACGACTATCACCGGATTGTCAAGCAGGCGCGTCAATTTCTGGAAGGCCGGGACCGAGAGTTGCTCGATGAGTTACGCAGCCAGATGGAAGGGGCGGCGGATCGCGAGGAATTTGAAGAGGCGGCCCGCCTTAGGGACCGCATTTTCAAAATTGAACAGACGCTCGAGAAGCAGCGGATCACCCAAACGACCGCCAGCGACCAGGACGTTTTAGGCCTGGCCCGTCAGGGTGAGGCGGTGGATCTCCAGATCTTATTCGTGCGCAGCGGCCTGCTGATCGGACGGAAAGACTTCTTCTGGCCTCAGTCCGCGGATGCCGGCGATGAAGAACTGCTCCGGTCGGCGATCGAACAATTTTATAACAAGGAAGGTCAACCCCCGAAGGAACTGCTGGTGTCGGCGGAGCTGGCCGATGCGCCGCTCATCGAACAATGGCTGACGGAGAAGCGAGGAGAGACCGTCCGCGTCATTGCTCCGGAGCGAGGCCAGAAGCATCAATTGGTCCGGCTCGCGGAAGAGAACGCCGCGGCGGCGATCGCCGATCACCTACGCAACGAGGAATTGGATCGGCAGGCGACCGCCGAACTGAAGCGGCTCTTGCGATTGGATCATCCGCCTCGGCGGATAGAAGCCATGGATATTTCGAATATCATGGGCAAGGAATCGGTGGCTTCGCTGGTGGTCTGGGAGGACGGGCAGGCCAAGAAATCCGACTACCGCCGCTTTCGTATTCAAACGGTCGTGGGGGCCAACGACTTTGCCAGCATGCAGGAGGTCGTGGAGCGGCGATACGGGCATACGGAGGACCTCCCCGCGCCTGATCTGATTGTCATCGACGGGGGCTTGGGACAATTGGCTGCGGCCCTGGAAGGCTTGCGGAAAGTAGGCGGCTCTCACATCCCGATCATCGGATTGGCGAAGGCTCGCGGCGACAAGGAAGAGCGCATTTTTCTGCCCGGAAGAAAAAATTCGATTGTTCTTCGGCCCACGTCTCCTGTCACTCACTTGCTGCAACGGATTCGCGATGAAGCGCATCGGTTCGCCATTACGTACCATCGCAAGTTACGCGGCAAGGCGCTCATCTCGTCACGGCTTGATCACATCATCGGAGTCGGCGAAATCCGGCGCAATCGGCTGCTCCGGCACTTCGGTTCGCTTGATAAAATTGCGCAGGCGACAGAGGACGAGTTGAAGCAGGCAGGCCTCGATGCAAGAACCGCGCAGGAAGTCCGCAAAACAATGGCCGAATGAATGAGGAATGAGGAATCAGCGATTTGTATTCGCAATGCCCCTCATTCCTTCGTTCTTTTTCCGTTTCTCACTCCACATTTCTAATTCCACATTCCTCATTCACTCTGTACCTATACGGATACAGTGTGTATCTGTTTGTATCCATCTGAAAGCCCGCCGGCCGACTGTCTCATTATGAGGCGATCCGATCTTTCTTCTTGCTTTCATTGGGATGCGCCGATAGATTCCACTCCGTCCCTACGAGGTTTCCCCAGGCACGGGGATTGCTGCGGTGGCAGCGTATCGCCGCCGTCATTCCAGAGGAGGTTTCGTATGAGGGTCGTGGGTACACTCCTGCTGCTGCTTTTGACGGCGACCGGCTGCGCCACTCCTCCAGAAATCAAGCAAGCTCTCATCGCGAAGGATCAGGCCTACGCGAACAATGCGCGACTCATGGAAATCCACCGCGGGCTGCTGGTCAATATCGACACCCGCTATTGGTATTGGTACCGCTATGCGAAAAAACTGGCTCTCTTGAATGCGGCCCTCAAGTGGACGACGACGAATCCGTTGCCTTCGACAGGAGCGAGTGAGGAAAAGTATTTGGCAACTTACGTGCGTGAGCTTGTCGCCAAGGAAACAAAAGACAAGGAGCCGACATCAAAGGACATTTTCGAGTCCGCCAAGTCTGATCCCCTCATCAGGTTGATCAACAGGCTTCGTCTCAATGGATTACCGGAACGGAAGAGCGGCGACGGCGACCTCGTATTCGCGGCCGGCCATGCAGATATGAAGCAATTGATCCAAGCGATTCCGGAGCTGATCGACGTCATTCAGAAGAAGGTCGAAGCGGAGTTTAAGGAGGCCTACAAGACGACCGACTACCAGCCGTTCGATGAGTACCAAACTAACCTCGCCGGGCTGCGACGGATCAATGCGATTGTGGAACAGTACCTGGACATCGACGTAACAGTAAAGCCGGAAGATCTGAAGCAGCTTATCGACACGGCGAAGCAGCTACGGTAGAGAAGCCCTGCGCTTGGAGGAGATCCGCATGCCTATCGGACGCGTCCTGATTATCATTACGGTCATCCTGACCGGACAATACGGGTGCCATTCGATCCCCAGCAGTGCGATTCGAGATCTCATAAAAAAGGAAGGGACCAAAATCGACGCGGCCCAATCAAATAGCCGCCAATTCCATGAAGAAGCTCAAAGGCGCGTGGATCATCTCAAGTCTTCCATCGAGGATTTGAATCAAAGTATCAAACTGACCCAGGCCGCCGAGGCAAAACACTCTCTGATCACCTCTACCCCGCAGCCGGTGTTGAGCAAGACGGACGTCGAGGCCTGGGCCATTTCCTATCTCATCGCCAAGACCTACCTGGCGGAATATGAAGGCTTGGAACAGGCGGTGGTCAAACAATTTGACGACGATTTTTGCGCGTTGCTGGAGGCGGCCAACCAGGTCGAAGACTCATGGGCCGATCTGGGGAGGATCCACACCCTCATCGAGCGCTATGCCGACAAATCGGCATTGGCCTCTCTCGATCCCAAGTTGGTGGGCGCGATCGCCGAACAGGTGCCGGGAGCATCGGATCGACTTGCTCAAGTTCTTCAACAGTCGAGTACGCTCAATGACGCGCTCCAGGAAGCGATGACCTACCAATTCCTCAAGACGAGAACGCTTGAGCGAACCCGGTCCTTGACGGTGGAGCTCATGGACTTGCTGGAGCGCGTGAAGTAGGCGGCGGCGCATATGAAGCGGCACGGGGAGGCCTAGCTATGAGTATCCCGTTGAGCATGGAAGGAGTCACCAACTTTCTCAAGCAAAGTGACCAGCTTGTGTCCCAAATCAGGGATGCCGTCGAGATCGGTGAAGATCTTGGCAGCGAGGCGGGAAGATTATTCAGCAAGCTCGAGGTCGCTAAGCAAGACGCCCGCGAATTATTGAACGCATTGGGCCCGAACGTGAAATTTGTCGTCGCCAAATCAAGCGACGTCCGAGCACAGCAGCAATCCTTGCTGGCCGCCATCAACGAGATCAGTGAATCGATCCGCGATTTCCATGCCGATCCCGACTTGACGGCCCTTCAACTCTTGCACCGGTCGAAGTTGTATAAAAAGCTGGCCGATACTTTCACGACTACCGTGTCACAAGTCATTTCCTTCGAGCCGTTGGACATCGACGAATATGCCACGCTCGTGAAGCGAGCGGACCTCGATACCGATGAAAGGAAAAAGCTGGCGTTTATTCTTGACGGCGCCGTCGGATTGACGAAGTTTGCGGCCAAGGTGGCGATTAAATTGATCGCCTGAAAGCCCTCTCGTCCTCTCGGCTCCCGCAGCGGACCCCGCCAAGAGCTGGAGAGAGGATGGAAACGGGAACATGGATACAGTCGCGTGTCTTCTTCGATATGGCCTGATCGTGCCGGTGATAGTGCTGGCAGCGGGTTGTTCGCTCTTGACGAGCGGGCCACGCCCGCCTGAAGACATTCGCAGCCCGGAAACAAAGGTCGATAAACGGCCCCTTCCAATTTCAGCGCCGATGCCGGCTCGCCTTGAATTTGATGATCCCTCGGACGGTTCACGCGTGAAACCTAAGAACGTCATCGCGCTTCCCGATCCGGTCGTTTCACGCGGCCAAGACGCGGCCTCGCCGCATGTGGCGGAATTCGAGGCACGAGCAGCGGCGAATACCGCGGTCCGTGACCTGCTCGGGGAGCGCTATGCCTTGATCAGCCTGCATCCCGCGGACCCGCCGCACAAGTTTGATCTCGGATGCTGCTCCCCCGCCCCTCCTCTGCTGGAGGGCATGTTTTATAGTTACTCCAACGATGCGGCGGTAGAAGTCACCCTTCGCGGAGAACGGATCGTGTCGGTGCGGCAGCGAAAGGACTATCTCCCGCCGGAGAGTCGGGAGGAACTCGATCAAGCCGTTGAGCTGGCACGGAAAGACAATCGGATCGCTGCATCAATTCAAGGGCTCGAGGGACATGCGATCCTCATGCAGCCGGGCGACGGCATCATCTTCAACGATCCCGGATACGGGCATCGGGTGTTTTGGGTGACATTCTCTCAAGGAGTCAGTGGGAATCCCCACTATTGGGCCGTTGTCGATCTGAGTGAGCGAAAAGTCTTGAAGGCGGACAAAGAGGAGCCGCATCCATGAAGCTGTCTGTTTGCCTCGGTCTGGTTGTCATGCTCATGTGCATTCCGGCCGGCGGGTTCAGTTCGCATGCCGTCGCGGATGACATGTTCGGCAAGATTGAATTCGGCGGCTGGGCCTTCGACTGGGAGCTGAAGGACAATACCGGCCTCGCTCTTCGCAATGTCTTCTACCAAAAGGAAAAGGTCCTGGCGAAGGCTAGCATGCCGGTCATTCGGGTGAAATATATCAAAGAGCGGCATTGGTGGAATCCGTTTTCACTCGGAGGATCGCGAGCCGCGACGGGCCGCTGCGGACCATTTCAAGATCGGCTGAGCTGGACAAACAGCACGCCCATAGCGGATTGCGGCGGGAACAAAGTCTGCATCCAGTCCTACAATCAGAACGGAGTTCAATGGTTGGAACTCGGTATCTATGCCCGGATCGGTGAATACCATATCTATCAAGCCTGGTACCTGAACGAGAATGGTGAGATTCATCCGGTGGTGCATAGCCGAGGCCTGTCCTGCAATACCGACCACGTCCACCATCCCTATTGGCGATTCGATTTTGATATCGATGGAAATGGATTGGATCAGGTGTTTCGCCATGATGAAGGAGGAATGGAAGATACCGGATGGGGGCCTGGTTGGCATAAATATACGAACGAGCAAAACGATATCAGGCTGCCTGCGACCAACCGCGTCTGGTTTGTGCGCGATCAGCCCACGGGCCATGGCGTATGGATCATTCCGGGAACCGGCTATGCGCCGCTCAAAGACGACGGAGTTCGTGACGCATTCTCAGACATCGACGTTGCCATACGACGAAGTAAACGGACTGAGGATGAGCCCTGGCCATTTGGAGCCAGGGGCGAGCTCGCGTATGACGAGGATCATGATGGCGTGCAGGAACAAGATATTGTGTTTTGGTATACCGCCCACCTTCCGCATATGGCGGCGTTAGGGCCGTTGAAATGGTTGGCCATAGGGCCGATCATCCGTGTCCAGAGATAGTGGCGGAGTGTTATTACCCTGGCCGCATAGCCCTTATCCCCTAGAACGACCCTGGAGCGATCTCCCCTTCGATTCAGGCACAATAGTGCCTGAATAGGGCCGAATGGATCTAGCTATTCGGTTTGACGCAAGAGTACAATGCGCACGCTACGTAACAGATTGTACGGCACATCACCATGCGTTTCATCTTCACTATGAGGCTTCGTCACAACGAGAGGTAAGGCTATGACTTCAGATCCTCAACCTCTTACCTACCCATCAAAAAAAGAATTCGAGCGCTTGGGCGAGATCATGCATCTCGCCCGTTTTGTCGATAGTGCCGGCAAGCTATCGAGCTTGACTTCACTCCTGGGGAAGTGGGTGCCGCATCAATATGCCGCGTGCGGTGCTTTCAATATTCGGAAATGCCAATTATCGCTGGGGTATTCCTCGTACGGGCGAGAATTCGCGCATCTGTACCAGACCCAGGGTTTTCTCACGGACCCCTCAATTCAGACTCTTCAATCGACGCATGTGAGCATGACGTCGAGCGATGATGCCACTTCGCCGGAAGTTCCTCGGTCGGTCTTAGGGTTGAAGCTCGATTTTGGGATCAAGACATGCTTATCGGCAGGTGTTCGCGGAGCCCTCGGCATCTGCACCTATTTTGCCTTCAGCAATTTTGACAAGAAGGCGCAGGCGAGACTTCGAACGCTGCTCTATATCGTCGGTCCGCATTTCCATTTGGCGTATCTGAGAGCCACGACCCCGGTTTCGACACAACCACCCAGCGACGCAGCTCTTATGCTGACTCCTCGCGAAGAAGAGATCATCAAGTGGGTGGCCGAGGGCAAGACCAATTGGGAAATTTCCATGATCTTGCATGTCAGTTTGAACACGATTAAGTTCCATCTGAAAAATATCTACGATAAGTTAGGCGGGGTTGAAAACCGTTGGGACGCCATTGCACGCTGGCAGTGGTATTCAGCCGGTTTGATTTCCGAGCCTCATGTCCGCCATCATAGGGCCTCGTCCGACCAAAGTTCGTCGCTTCCACATTAGACGATTCCCCATCTCCAATTTCTTGGTCAAGGAAGGTCATGCGGGCGGTGGGCGCCCTGCCTACCGGGCATGCCGACCGTTCGGTTTCGCCGCCAACTTTGTCACGTTTCGCCGGCCGCTTGTCGTTTCAGGCTGACCGGCCGATCTCCCCCATCACCTACCCCAGCGGGTAGGTCCCCCGCTGCGTTCATTTTCGTATAGTCGCCACATCAACGGCCAGAATAAGCCGTACTCACGGAAGGAGAATGAGATGCTTACTACGGACTGCCATGCCACACATTCAACAGCAGTACACACTCTCGTCGGTCTCCTCCAGCATCGAAAAACACGCCGTTTCGGCTACGGCATGGAACTGCCGGCCGGTCCGCTTGCTTATCGGAGCAAGGTACCGCCCATGCCTTTGTCGGCGGAAGAAGTCCATCACATCTTATTCGCGGGGGTGGGGGAAACAGGTGTTCATCTCGGCGACATGCAATATGCCCGGCGCGCCGGCGCTGAGGATGGACAAGGTATGGCGATCATGGGATTTCAAGGACGAACCAGCCCGAGTGCCTGTGCGGCGAATGCGACCAAGCTTTTTATGTCAGACGACAACGGCCTCTATTTTGTTGACATGGTGCCGGTGCCGGGGACCGGTATGGCCCCCCGGCTCCTTCATCTGCAGGACGGCCGCCTTGATATTCCACGGGCGCTGCCCTTCATGCTCTCGTTTAACCAGTGGTATGCCAATCGTCCCGGCACGCTGTATCTCGTCCCGGTAACGAATGTATCGACCGTGTATTTGAATCTCCTATTTTCGCTGCTCAGCGATGAGTATGGATATTTCATTGTGGATACCGATCAGGGCAGTCGCAGTTGCGGACTGGACCGCTTCCGCCGATCTAAAGGAGGGCATTTGTACGACGATCCGGCAAAGCGGCGAACCATGACGCTGCGTGAGTTGGACACCGCGATCGCCGGCACCGCTCTCCAGGAACAAGGCGCCATCTGCCAAAATATGTTCTTGATGATACAGGCGATGGGCCTGGGCGGTGGTATTCACAGCGTCGGAAGCGGGCGGCATCTGCTCGGGTGGGAACCTGCAATGTGCCGCGGTCTCGGCTTCCACTTCGGCGCATCACCGGTGCCGGGTGTGCGATCGAATCCCGTCGGGCATCCCGAAGCTTGGCGGGGAGCGCTGCCGCCGTTCGTCTCCAGCATGACGGAATCCGTGCTGGATCTCCTTGCGTCGAAATTCGGTGCCGGTGGCAGTTATGGCCCCTCTCGCGCGCGGCCGTGGACAGGGGCGGCGGACGGCTTCATTGCCCCGCATGACGATCGGGCGGTCGAGGCCGTCATTGCCTTCTGCGACTACGTATACACCACCTACGGCCGTTTCCCCGCACATGAGGATGCATTCAAGACCGTGATCGCGTTTCAGGCGCATCATGTGGACGAAGAATTTTATGGCACATTTTATCCCAAAGACCCCTTGCCGCCGGCGCATCGCAACCATAGGACGGATTGGCATGCCGAAGAGCACTGGATTTATGACACAGAGGACTCAGCACACAAGGAGGGCATCCGATGAATACGAATGAAGCGCGCCGCGTCGTTGTCACGGGCCTCGGCATCGTATCTCCGTTAGGAAACGACCTCAAAACGTTTTGGCAATTGTTGAGTGATGGGGCGAGCGGAGTCCGGCCGCTCTCCTTGTTCGATACATCTCCGTTTTCCGCTTCGCTGGCCGCAGAAGTGACCGACTTCGATCCGACCGACTTTATTCCGGTCAAACAGGCTCGGCGGATGGGGCGGGTGTCCCAGTTCGCCGTCGCCTCCTCGCTGATGGCGGTTCGTGATGCGCATTTGGATTTTTCCGATAACGACCGGGCGGAGGCGGCCGTAAGCTTCGGCACATCCGTGGGCGGCTTAAAGGAAGCGTTCGAGGCGCATGACTCCATGATCCGCAAACGGTACCAGCACACCAATCCGTTTACGATGACGGCGACATTCCCGAATGCCGTGTCTTCCGAAGTCGCCATTGCGCTGGGCCTCCATGGTCGATCCGAGACGTATTCGGTCGGATGTTCGTCGACCGCCAATGCAATTGGGCGCGCATCCGAACTCATCAAGTCCGGCCTTACGGACATCGTCATCGCCGGAGGTTCCGAAGCGCCGCTGCATCCGACGATTTTT
The DNA here is from genome assembly GCF_965152575.1 of Nitrospira sp. Nam80. Lineage (NCBI taxonomy): Bacteria > Pseudomonadati > Nitrospirota > Nitrospiria > Nitrospirales > Nitrospiraceae > Nitrospira > Nitrospira sp. Nam80. The sequence goes on along the minus strand of NZ_OZ224216.1, from coordinate 4,273,308 downwards.
TCCGCGATGGACGCGGGACGTGTCCTGGCTCCGGACCACGAAGGAGCGATCCGCAATTTGCCGAGACCGTTCGATCGCACGCGCTGCGGGATCGTACTCGGGGAGGGAGCGGGTTGTGTTGTGTTGGAATCATTTGAACACGCTCGAGAACGCGGTGCCCGTATGTATGCGGAGCTGGAAGGGTGGCGCTTCACCTGCGACGCCTATTCGATGGCTAAGCCTCAAGAAACAGGGGCTGAACAGCGACGGGCCATCGAACTCACCCTCAATACCGCGAGCTGGTTTCCCGAGGAAGTGGACTATATCAACGCCTGCGGGCTCGGGACACGAGACCTGGACGCAATTGAAACGGGCGCCATCAAGATGGCCATGGGCGATTGCGCGTATCGTATCCCCGTCAGCTCCTTCAAGGGAGCGCTGGGCCATGCCTTTGCCGCCAGCGGGGCATTTCAAGTGGTCGGTACCGCGCTGGCCCTCGAGCAACAGTTCATTCCTCCCACGGTGAATCTTACCGAGCCGGATTCCGAGTGCGATTTGGATTACGTCGCCGGTGTGGGCCGTTCGGCCAACATGCGCCGGACCCTCATCAATAGTTTCGGCTTCGGTGGAAAGAACGTCGTGCTGGCGCTTTCGCGGGTGGACGCGGCAGTTGCGTATGGGGCGCTCATGGACAATGACTGGGCGGCTCATCCCAGCCACCAGTTTGCAGGTGTCTCTTAAGGGAAGAGAGCGGGACGGCGCCGGGCGGCGCCGTCCCGCTGCTAACTCACAATGCCGGTGCTTGATCGCGTTCAGGTGATCGCAAACAGCAGGAGGTCGTCATGGATAAGCCGATACCAAAGATCAGAAAACGGATTCTGTCTCCAAAAGGTTTTCCTCCTGGTACGCCGTACGGTCGGATGGCGGCGTTGCAAGCAGGGCAGCGATCGGATGCCCGCATGATCAAAGAACCGGAACCTACGTCTCTGTCAGAATGGAACAATACGATGACAAAACAATCTTCGAAGCCTGTACAGGTCTATATCGTTGACCCCCATGAAATTGTTCGCGTCGGTTTGCGCGCCTTACTGGAGTCGGACCCGGAATTCACGGTGGTCGGGGAGGCCACATCGAAACAACAGGCCATGGCGAATCTGGGCCGGCTCAAGCCGGACATCGTCATCTTGGATATCCGGCTGGAGGACGGAAGCGGCATCGAGGCGGCGCAGGATCTCATCAAGCTCCACGACAAAATGCGCATTCTCTTCTTATCCAACAGCCTCGAAGACCAGACGCTGCTGGCCGCCGTGGGATCCGGCGCGCATGGGTATGTTCTCCGAGACACGGGGACTGAAACGCTCTTACAAGCCCTTCGGACCGTCGCGCGGGGGAATGCCTATCTGGATCCGCGGGTGACGCACCATACCTTCGCCTATTTGCGCCGGATCGCCGCACAGCCGACGGAACGGAACAGGCCGCCGCTGTCGCCTCAGGAACAGCGTCTCCTGCCGTTGGTCGCTCAGGGAAAGACCAATAAGGAGATCGCCGCCGAGCTTGGGTTAAGCGATAAGACGGTCAAGAATTATTTGGCCAATGTGTACAATAAACTGCATATCACGAGACGCTCACAGGCGGCGGCCTTCTACTCGAAGCACTTCTCATGAGGCGCACAGCGGGTGAGGCATAATGAAATGAGAAATTGGGAACGAGGAACGTGGAGTTAAGAACAGGGAATTTGCAATGAGGTGAACGGCATTGGTGTTCTATTCGCCATATTCCTTCATCATGTCGGTGTAACGCCTGATGCTATGTCTGAACCCACATTCGTTGATTGACAGATGCGGCGCCACCCTCTAGGATACGCCCCCGTAAGGAGGATCATTCGCGAGCGTGAGTCAATCGTCGCATTCGGAATCCCCGCCCGTTATCCCGCTTTCCCGCACGGCCCAGCGAATCGAGCACGTATTCGAGACGATCGTTTTTGCAAGTCGCTGGATTCAAGCGCCTCTGTACGGAGGCCTCATCGTCGCGGAACTGCTCTATGCCTACAAGTTTCTTGTCGAACTGTGGGAGATGATTCACGGCCTTCGCGAATTGACCGAGACGGTATTCATGCTCGGCATTCTTTCGTTGATCGATATTACGATGGTGGCCAATCTCTTAACAATGGTCGTCATCGGGGGCTATGCGACGTTCGTCAGCAAGCTCGATCTGGAAACCCACCCGGATCGTCCGGATTGGCTGACTCATGTTGATCCGGGCACTATTAAGATCAAGCTCGCCGCCTCTCTGATCGGAATCTCAAGCATTCATCTCCTGAAGGCGTTTGTCAACGTCGCGAACGTGCCGGTCGAACACATCAAGTGGCAAATCTATATTCACCTCACGTTTTTGGGTTCGGCGATTCTCTTGGCCTATACGGACAAACTCATGCAGAAGGACAAGAAGCACTGAGCCGCAGTGCTTGATGCTCCAAACGGGTGAGCTGTTCGGCATTTATGCGGATCTTCTACAGGAATGGGTTGACCGAACAGCAAGCGGAACGATGAGCGCGAAACCAGATGCTCCGCTCAGCCTCTCTGCCGTGCTCGAGGACGAATACCGTCTGCTCCACGGGCCGCTTCCGTCCGACTATCCCGCTCATGACGCCGACTCGGCCCGCGTCCGGGAAATCACGTCTTACATCCATGGTCTCGATCGCAAGCGCACCGCGTTGTGTTTTTCTGGAGGGGGTATCCGCAGCGCGACCTACGGCTTGGGAGTCCTGCGGTCACTGGCGCGCCTACGCTTGCTCGATAAGTTCGACTATCTCTCGACGGTCTCAGGCGGCGGGTATATCGGGAGCTGGCTCACGGCGTGGATCCACCGGCATCCGCGCGGACTGCCTGGGGTCATGCACGAGTTATCCATAGGGTCGCCGACCGGCGAGAGCCATGAAGCAGACCCGGTGCGTTGGCTGCGCAATTACAGCAACTATCTGACTCCAAAACTCGGCTTTCTTTCGGCCGATTCATGGACATTGCTCGGCATTTACCTGCGAAATTTGCTGCTGAACTGGATGGTCCTGCTGCCGCTATTAATGGTGCCGCTGCTCGCGCCGAGGGCGCTGATCGCGCTTCTGCAAATGAATACCGCGGGCCATGAGGTTTCGAAATTTCTGACGACCGAGATGTTGGTCTCAGGGTTGGGACTTGCGGCCGTCGCGCTGATTTACCTCCATCTCTGCCGGCCGCATCTTCACGAGCTACGGGTTCGGTATGGGTTCCAGCGGTTGGAAACGCAGGCCTGGTTCCTCAAGGCCTGTCTGGCGCCTCTCCTTTTGTCCACCGTCTGCCTGACGATCAGCTGGGCTTGGTATCGAAATGCCGGCGGCGAGCAATTCACTTGGATGCTCGCCGTATCGGGCGCATCGTTGATTCATGTCGGCAGCTGGCTTTTTTCAACGGTCGCATTGCGCCGGCTGCAGCTGTTCGGCAAATGGATTTTCGGGGAGTTGGCCGTAATTGCGGGGACCGGCGCCGCAGGAGGATTTTTTCTGTGGGCGGTGTTGATCAACACACCGGCCGACCTTCCCGTGGCGAGGTACGCGGAATGGTATGCCTGTTTCGGTATTCCCGGATACCTCGCGATGTTCCTGCTGACCGCGACCTTGTTCATTGGGATGGCGAGCCGAGTCACCGATGACCATGACCGGGAATGGTGGGGACGTACGGGATCCTGGTGTCTCATTGCCATGGTGTTATGGACGGTGCTGAGCGGGGTCGTTATTTTCGGGCCGGGTCTCCTGGCCTATATGCCGCATGTCGTTGCCCCGCTGGGTGGTCTATCTGGCTTGATCACGCTCTTCTTGGGATTTGGATCGAAAACTCCGGCAAAAACGGAAACGGATCGATCATGGTCGGTCGTCGTATTGGAAGCAGCCTCGAAGGCAGCCGCACCCATTTTCATGTTGTTCATCCTGATTCTGTTGGCTTTGGTATCCAGCTGGCTGCTGAATGCCTTGGCCGGTCATCTCCATGGCCATCCGCTCACCATGGCGGCGGGTCCGGAGAACATCGGCTTGCTGATGCCTTCGAAGCCTGTCGCACACAATTTGATTTTGCACAATGCGACCTTGCCGATGATCGTGGAACTGGCGGGGATTCTCGGTCTGATCGGAATCCTGATGGCGGTTACGATCAACATCAACCAGTTCTCTTTGCATGCGATGTACCGAAACAGATTGATCCGCGCCTATCTTGGCGCTTCCCGCCGGCCGGAAGAGAGGAAACGGCTGTTTAATCCCTTTACCGGCTTCGATCCCCGTGACAATGAGGCCATGTGCAATCTACGGTTCGACGATGTCCGGCTGGCCGGCGCGCTCTATCGGGACCATCTCTCGGATTCGACGCGGCGGCGTTTGGAAGGTGGTCACTGCGGAGGCGCGCCCGGGGACTTGCAGGATGATCTTGATCGCGAGCTCGATCATGATATACGGAAGCTGATCGAGCGAGGCGTGCTGGATCGAATGTCCCAAGACTTGGCCTTTGGCCCGGCCTGCCTGGAGCGGCTGAAAACCCTGACCAAAGTTCCGTCGGAGGAACAATCCTGGCGCGACACTACGTCATGGCTGAGATCGATTCTGCTGAACCGGCTCGACCGAGTCGAGCCCCGCCCGCTGCACGTGCTGAATATTGCCCTGAATCTGGTCAAGGGCGACAACCTCGCGTGGCAGCAGAGAAAGGCGCAATCGCTGACGGTTAGCGCGCTCCACTGCGGCAGTTCCAATTTGGGATACCGGCGCTCTCAAGACTACGGAAAGAACGTCTTTTTGAATCGACCGATCTCGCTTGGGACGGCGCTGGCCATTTCCGGGGCGGCCGCGAGCCCGAACATGGGCTATCACTCATCGCCGGCCGTCACATTCCTCCTTGCCCTTTTCAATGTCCGCTTGGGTTGGTGGCTCGGCAATCCGGGACCGGCAGGGGTGGCCACCTATTCTCGATCGTCACCCACTTTCGCCGTGGGGCCGCTCTTTTCCGAGGCGTTCGGGCTTACGGATGCCGGACATCCCTATGTCTACCTGTCGGATGGGGGACATTTTGAGAACCTGGGTCTCTATGAAATGGTGCTGCGCCGCTGTCATTCCATTCTTGTGGTGGACGCCGGCTGTGACCCCGCCGGATTTTTCGAAGATCTCGGCAATGCCATTCGAAAAATTCAAGTCGATCTGGGCATCGAGATTGACATGGACCTCGAATTGCTGAAGCGGCAACCCGGCTCGTCCGCCAGCCGGGGGCACCATGCCATCGGCTCCATTCGCTACGACAAGGTAGACGCGACCGCCGCCGTGGGAACCATCCTGTATCTCAAGCCTTCATTGACCGGCGACGAACCGACCGATGTCCACGAATATGCCGTACACCATCCGGCCTTTCCCCACGAGCCGACCTCCGATCAATTTTTCGACGAATCGCAATTCCAATCGTACAGCCGCCTCGGCGAACATGCGGCCTGGGAAGTGCTCAGTCCCGCGGCTCACTGCGCCGGCGAGGGCTTTACGGCGGTCTGTGAGGAATTGCGATCCCATTGGGTCACCGCGCCGCCGGCGATGCAAGACTTTCTCCTCCGCGAGACGCCCGGGTTGGGCCGGCTCAACCAATTGTTGCGCAACGATCCGCAGCTCCTGCATTACGATCTTCAACTGTATCCGGAACTCCAGTCGCTCTTCGGGCATCCGCCGCCGGATTCCTCGATGGATCCGCGTTCGGCCTTGCACGCCTGCCGCGCGCAGCTTGAAGTGATGGAAAAGGTTTTTTATGCCTTGAGGTTGGAGGAGTTCCATGCGCATCCGCTCAGCCGCGGATGGATGAATCTGTTCCGCCGCTGGGCCTCGACGCCCACATTGCGCGGATTCTGGCCGATGCTCTGCGGCAGCTACAGTCGTCAGTTCGTGGACTTTATTCAGCGCCATTTGGGTTTGGCATTTGACCAGGCCCTCTCCGTTGGGCCATGCGAAAATGTAGATCACGTGGCGCCGCTTCTTGCCGAGATGGCGCGCGAGTGTCAGATCATCCCGGAGTACCCGGAGAACTGCCGAAGGGCTTTTCACCAGCCGGCGCCGCTTCGTGGAGGGCAGGGAAGACCGGATGGTGTCGCCAGATGGGCGCTCCGCATCCTGCCGACCGACGCTGAGCCGCAGAATGGACGGATGAGCGGGCAGTTCTTGGCGGTTGCCGCGGCAACCATCCCGTCCGGCCGCACAGTAGAGCTGTATACGTGGGTCCGGCCGGCCTATCGTGGACTCGGCATCGGCAGCCGCCTCTTGCGAGCGGCTCTCCATTCGCTCAGCCAAACCTATGCAGGGTCTATCGTCATGGTGGACTTTGGGCCGGATGATGCGAACGTGGCCGGCTACTCCGATCAAAAGGCGGTGTGGGTGAAATTCTATGAGCAGCTCGGATTCACCCGCGACGGATCCGTTCCGGGTCGGCTCAGGATGAAACGAACGCTACGGTGAGTCAGTTCTGAGTTCTGAATTGTGTCTTCTGAGTTGGAAACTTGAACAGGACACGATTTGTCGAACTCAGAGTGTTGCTATTCCCACGCCGGCACGAGGCGCCCGCCGGATTCCTGCCAGGATGGCCGCCAGGCCAAGGCCACGAATTTCACGGCGATATTGGATTTTGTGGGTTTCACGATGACCTCATCGAAACGTTCCGCGAGCGGATCGCTTGCGGCAGCCGCGGCCTGAATCTCTTGTTGGAATTGCGCCTCCAACTCGGTGAGCTGTTGTTGTAGCGCCGTGACGTTGTCCTGTGCTTGATTCACATCTTCCGCTTCCTTCATGACCCGGCCTGCTCCGCGGATGGCCGTGGTGGCTCTGCCGATGTTGGCCGCGCTCACGGTCTTTCTGCCGAGAAAGGCACCGAGGATGGTCGCGCCGACGGAAATAGCCGCCTGTATCTGACTGTTTCGTGATTCCGTCGTCTGTCGTTCGACCGCCTGTTGAGCCCGTCTGATTCGTTCCTGGAGAGTCGCGATCTTTGGCGCATATTTGAGACGCAGGCGCTTCGCATCCTGATCACGCTGTTCTCGTCCTGTCTGTTGCAGCCGTACGCGGAAATCCCGCTCCGATTCCCCGGGATTCGACAGCAGTTTCGTGCTCGGGCTTCGCATCAGCTGCAGCCGGCGGTTCCGAAATAGCCATCCGAGGAAATCCTGTTTCCACACTTCATAGCTCTTTCGCTTGGTGGCGATGGCTGGCAGGGCTGCGAATGCCGCGGTCTTTTCCGGAGCGTCATCCAAGTCACCGATCTCCAGCGCGGTGTCCGCCGCATGGTCCCAATCGACAGCAACCGCCCCATCGGTAATCGGCGCCAGCACCGTCACTGGCTCGGTATAATCGACCCCCGCTTTCGTGTCGGTCATTCTGACTTGGGCGTAGCCAAGGAGCATCGGCTGATAGATCAGGTCCGTGCCGGCCGGGTGCGCGCCGCGAATCGGGATGAAGTGCTGCGGGACGTCGGGCGGCACGATCGGGCGTGAAGGGTGAGTCGTAAGGATGGAGATGACTGTCCGGCCTTTTTCTTCTTCGCCTGACCCCGTACCCCCGATGCCTGGCGATTCGGTTCCGCGTTTGATGGGGTCCATCAACGATTTAATCTGCGTCCGAGTCAGGGGGCCGCGGAGATAGGACAGGGTCCACCTGGTTTCAAAGACTTCAGGGGCATCCTCATGAACATTATTCATTAAGAATATGCGACTTCCCAAGCCGGCCAGGAGTCGCTCCATGTTGCTGCGATCAAACCGGCGTCCGCCGCTTGCCGCCGCTCCTTCCAGGCCTTCAAGCATCCGCGCTTTGTCCCGTTCGGTCTGAAGGCGACCAATGAACCAGGTACCGGCGTTGGCCAATCCCTTGTAATCCAAATCGACCGGATTCTGAGTCGCGAGGACGACACCCAATCCGAACGCTCTGGCCTGTTTCAACAACGTGAGGAGCGGCGCCTTCGAGGGAGGGTTCGCGACAGGAGGGAAGTAGCCGAATATTTCATCCATGTACAGAATGGCCCGCAGGCTTGTCGTCCCCGACTGGGTCCTCATCCATCCCAAGACTTGAGTCAGAAGCAGTGTCACGAAAAACATCCGCTCGGCATCGTTCAGATGGGCGATGGACATGATGGCCAACTGCGGTTTGCCCGCCTGGGAATGCAGCAGTGTTCCCACATCCATCGCCTCTCCCTCCAGCCATGCGCTGAACCCGGGCGCGGCAAGCAGGTTATTCAACTTCATCGCGAGCGCGAATCGTTCCTTGGACGGAAAAAACGATTCAAGATCCAGCACGCCGACCTTGGTCACGGGAGGGGCCTGAATCGCCTGGATCAGCGAGGCCAAGTCAAGATCCTGCCTGTCCTTCCAAAGCTGAGCAAAGATGGTGGACAAGAGAATGTGCTCGCGACTCTTGACGGGATCGGCTTCGATGCCGATGAGCGCCAGTAGGCCGGTCACCGTCGTGCCGACCCGCTCGCGCAGCAACTCCGGATCATCGAGGATCGGAGTTGATGGAACGGAAAAGGATTTGAGGATGGACAGCGGAATGCCCGCATTGCTGCCCGGCGTATACACCACGCAGTCGGCCGCTTCACGGAGTTTCTGGATGCGGGATCCGTCTTGTCCCCACTCGGCGAGTCCGCTCTTCCACAAAGCCGCCTGTTGCTCGGCATAGGTCTGCGGGGACAGCCCCTTTTTGCGCGCGTCATCTTCGTTCACCCACGGAACAAAATCGTCTCCGCGCAGTTGCGAAAATGTCAGCATCAAGTTCGTCAGATCTCCCTTCGGATCGATGATCAGGGCGGGAATGGCATCGATCGCGGCTTCTTCAAGCAAACCGATACAGAGCCCGGTTTTCCCGCTTCCTGTCATGCCGACACAAACGGCATGGGTCACGAGGTCCTTGGAGTCATAGAGCAACAGGTCCCGCTCCCGCTGCTTGGAGGCCGGATCATATCGACGGCCCAGATAAAAGACGCCCAGCTTCTCAAAGTCCTCGTTCGGTTGGCCGGAAGCGGCGGCCCGTTCGCGCGGAGCCTCGCGTTTCTTCCGTGGCATGGGTCCTCCCTGCAAGGTAAACGGCAAAACGGAAACACCGGCGTGCATTGTATGGCGGGCGCGCGGAGGCCGCAAGGCCGTGGAGGGAAGCTAATCTCGGGTGCTTCCCTCGGTGGACTAGGGGTCGGCCTAGTGCAGTAAGGTTCTAATGATTCCTACACTGAGGTTCTACGGAGGATCGAACCGATCATGACAACATTCTATCGCGGGAGGATGTACCCATGAAGAAATCTTGGATCATAGCCACACTGGTGCTGCTGGGCGGATGCGGGCCGCAATATACGATTCCAAACTTCGAGACCGACGAAGTGGAGAAGGTCATATCGAGCGGACGCTCCCCCCAGTCCTGCATCGAGAATCTTAAGGAAGACGCCCAGAAGCTCAATCTCAAAGTCCGCCTGACCGATGTGCACCATGAAGCGACGTCCGGGCCGATCGCCTGGATCTATACAAACAGCTACGTCTGCACGGGCAGGGTGGTAAAGAGCAGCGCAGAAGCTCAAAAAGCTCTGTGAAAATCCGATTCGCTCTGACGTTTGACGATGGGCCTCATGTGAACACCGGATTGGTGTTGGAGAAGCTCGGTCGTAACCGGGTTCAGCCCGACATCAAGGCCGTGTTTTTTGTGCAGACTCGGAGCATCGAGGGTGGGGGATGCCGGCAAGGGCGCGCGCTGCTTCAACGAGAACATGCGGAGGGGCATGTGTTGGGTCTTCATACCGGGACGGCGAGAGGCCATATTAGCCATACGAGCATGTCGTCGGCTGAATTGAATCGATCGTTGGAGGACGGGATGGCGGACATCTGCGCGGTCACCGGAGCCAAGCCGTCCCTCGTGCGGCCGCCCTATTGGTGGTTTAACCAGACGACGGTCGCGGAGTACGAGCGTCATGGCCTGAAGATGATATTGTCCGACGTGAAGGCGTACGACGGCATCAATTGGGGTCTGCATGTGTTGAGACGGTGGAACTTCCGTGCGCAGCTCGCCTCGATCGCCGGACGCCTGCCGGACGATGAGATTCCCACGACCGGCGACGTCGTTCCCGTCGTCGTCGCGTTCCATGACACGAATTCGTACACGGCCGAACATGTCGGCGACTATCTTGAGCTACTTATAGAGGAAGCCGTTCGAGCCGGTCTGCCGTTGGACCATCAACCCTATTACGACGAGGCGACGGAGCTGGAGAGGGCCGCGCGACATCGCGCGGTTCATCCGCTCCGAGCCGCCTCGTCAAGAAGGCGCCCGCCCGCGGCGTGATAGCCATGTCTCAACAAGCTGAGAAACCGATGGCTTCGATATCCGAGACAGAGATTGCGCGGCTGATCGTCGAGACGTTGCACCTCGATGTCTCGCCTGCGGATGTGGACCACGGCGCTCCGCTTTTCGGTGAAGGTCTTGGATTGGACTCCATCGACATGCTGGAAATCGCCTTATCCGTCTCAAAGAAGTATGGACTCGAGCTGCGCTCCGAAGATCGCGCGGCTTTCGCATCGGTGCGCGCCCTCACCGCTCATATCGAACAACACAGGACCAAATGATCCGCTCGGCCATGCGAGCAACAGATCTCGCACTCAGGAAACTTGACCATAGGGATGTTCTCGACGAGCGGCAGACCTCTCCACTTCTCGTGCACCGAGATCCGGAGGATTGTGTGGCGTGGCGCCGGGGAACCGCATTCTCCGTGTCGGACTTCCTGGGGACCGTCGCCGATCTGGCCTCTCGATTACCGCCCAAGCGGCATGCCGTCAATCTCTGCAAGGATCGCTACCATTTTCTGATCGGATTTGCCGCGGCGTTACTATCCAAGCACGTCAGCCTGTTTCCGACCTGCCGGGCGCCGGAATCGCTCGCGCAGATCAATGACCGCTATCCCGAAAGCTACATCCTGACCGACCACGACGACATACCTCGTGGCATGCCGGTGTGCCGCCCGTCCGATGCCCTCTTGTCTTCCTCACCGGTATCGACCCAGGAGATTCCAGTTCCGATGATCCCGGTCGATCGCCTCGCCGCCGTCGTCTTTACATCAGGAAGCAGCGGGTTGCCGAGGGCGCATGCCAAGACCTGGGGCTCCCTGGTGCGGGGTGCGGATGTGCTCGCGCGGCAACTCCACATCCAGGCCGCCATGCCGCGTGTCGCGGTCGGCACCGTCCCGCCGCAACATATGTATGGTCTGGAAACGACGATCATGCTGCCCCTCCAGCGGGGCTGGATCGTCCATGCCGCCCATCCGGTGTTCCCAGCGGACATTCGCGGCGAACTCGATGTGCTCCAGGCGCCGGCTTGGTTGATGACGACGCCGATTCATCTTCGGGCCTATGTCGGTCAAGAGACTCCCTTGCCGGGGCTGGAAGGCATTGTGTCGGCCACCATGCCGCTGTCCCGCGCATTGGCCGAAAAAGCAGAACGATTATGGAATGCGCCGGTCCACGAGATCTACGGTTGTACCGAAACCGGCGTGATCGGATTGCGGCAACCTACCGACAAGGAGGTGTGGACCCTATGCCGAGGCTTACGGCTCAAGCAGGACGGGGATGCCGCCTGGGTGAGCGGCGGCCACGTCGGCGAATCGTTCCGCTTGGCGGACCGGATTTCAGTCCTTAATGTCGACGAATTCGTCCTGCACGGTCCCGGCTATGACGTGGTGAAGGTAGCGGGAAAACGCGCGTCCCTGGCGGCCTTGAATGCGGTTTTGGCCGGCATCGACGGAGTCGTGGATGGAGTGTTTTACCGGCCTGCCGGCGGCAGAAACGGGCACGGCCGGCTCACCGCGTTCGTGGTGGCCCCGGGATTGTCTCCCTCAGTGATCGTGGCGGCGTTACGGACCAGGATCGATCCGGTCTTCCTTCCGCGCCCGCTGCATTTGGTTGAAAGGTTGCCGCGAAATGCAACAGGAAAGTTGCCGCGTGAACAACTCGAGGCCTTTGCGATCGGATTCGTGAAGCAGCCGCCATCACGAGGCTGATCCATGCAGATCACAGCTCAGAGATGCATTTCCACCGATCATCCGGCGTTGGCCGGGCACTTTCCCGGGAATCCCATTGTTCCCGGTGTGCTGTTGTTGAACGAAGTGCTCTCAGTGATCGAACGTGGATTGAGGGTGACGCCTGGACCTGTGTCCTTCTCAATCGTGAAATTCACTGCTCCATTACGTCCCGGCGAACTCTTTACCGTTACCATAGATGTCGCCGACAGGGGGCGGATTTCCTTCACCATCCGCCGGGGGAACACTGCGATCGCGTCGGGAAGCTTGCAGCAGCGCGACGCTCTCGTGGCGACTGTGACATCGTGAAGGTCGAATGGTTGACCAAACCTGAACGCGGCAACCTGTTCCTTGTCCGTTTCCTCACCTGGATAACTCTGCGGATCGGCCGGCCGATCGGGCGATTGATCCTGCCCCTCATTTGTCTCTACTTCATGCTGTTCTCGCGCGGGACGTCCGCATCGTCCCGCCGGTACTTAGCGCGGGCCTTGCGGCGGCCGGCCGGGTGGCGGGACGTGTTTCGTCATTACCATGCCTTCGCCTCGACGATTCACGACCGCGTCTATCTTCTATCGGGACGACATCAGTATTTCGACCTGCAGATCGAAGGGGCCTCCGAGCTGGAACCATTTCTAGTCGAGAAGCGCGGGTGCATCCTGCTGGGGTCGCATTTGGGAAGCTTCGAAGTACTTCGCGCGCAGGGTCTGTTCGAGAAGCACCTGCCGATCAACGTCATTATGCATGAGGGGGCTGCTTCAAACTTGAATCGCGTGCTTCATGGCCTGTGCCCGGAAATCCGAGAACGAATTATTCCTCCGGGCACGTCGGACACCATGTTGCTGGTGAAAGAACGGTTGGATCGGGGAGAATTGGTCGGAATTCTGGGGGACCGGCTCTTACAACATGAGAAGTCCGTCACCTGCAAGTTCCTTGGGGTTCCGACCCGGTTTTCTGAAGGACCCTTTTTGCTCGCCGCCGTCTTGCAAGCGCCGGTAGTGCTGTGCTTCGGCTTGTATCGGGGCGGCCGCCGCTATCTCATCCGGTTCGAGTTATTGACGGAACGGATTACCAAAGACAGGAGCCGTTGCGCCGGAGAGGTTCAGCAATGGGTGGAACGGTATGTCGAACGACTGGAGCACTATTGCCGGCTCTATCCGTACAACTGGTTTAATTTCTATGAACAGTCCTATGAATCTCCTGGTTCGGTCGTGGACACTGATTCTCGCGCTTGGGCTGCCCGTTCTCGTTGAGGCGGACACCGAACAGCCCTTGGATCTGCCCCAACTCATGGAGTTGATGGCGCAGGTGAAGGACCGCCGGGAACGGTTCACCGAAACCAAGTCGCTCGCCGTTCTGACCAAGCCGTTGGTGCTGACCGGGACGTTGGCCTATTCGCGGCCGGACCGTGTCGAAAAACATGTCATGACCCCCTATGAAGAACATCTCATCGTAAAAGGCGATGAGCTGACCTTGATGAATAAGGACGGCACGAAGCGAATCGGCGTGAAAAGCCATCCGCTGATCTGGTCGTTCGTCGAAGCGATTCGAGCCAGCCTTGCCGGCGAAGTGACCGCGCTCCGGCGCTTCTACCACGTCAAGCTTGAGGGCACACGAACGAGCTGGCTGCTGACGTTACGTCCACTCGATCCACAGGCCGCGTCCTATTTGACATCCATTATGCTGAGCGGGCGTGGGAATCATTTGAAGTCGGTCGATATCAGGGAGACGGGTGGAGACCGATCCGTCATGGCTATCCATGAGCCGGTCTCGTGACTGCCGGGTCACGGGCGGCCGTAGCCATCTGGGTCATCCTGTTGCTGGCCGGTGGGCTGGTCATCAGCCGCCTGACGCTGACCGCCGACTTGACGGCTCTCTTGCCGCGAGCCGCTGACCGCATGCAACACTTGCTGGTCGCCCAATTGCACGACGGGGTCGCGGCCAGACTGATCCTGATGGGACTCCAAGGGGCGCCGCCCGAATCCTTGGCGGATGCCAGCCGGCTGATCATTCGGCGCCTGCAGTCAAGCGGCCTGTTCAGTTATGTGAATAACGGGGATCCGGCTGCCTTCGAGGAAGAGCGGGATATTGTGATGCGTCACCGATATCTGCTGAGTTCCGCCGTCACCAGCGGCCACTTTACGGCTGATTCCCTCCGCGCCTCACTGGGCGAGCAACTGCGGCTGCTCGGCTCTCCGACCGGAGCGCTCACGAAGGCCCTATTGCCGGCCGACCCGACCGGCGAACTGGGGCATATCCTTGCCGACATCTCTCCCGGCACTCCCCCTTCGATGCTCCATGGAGTCTGGTTCTCTCGGGATGGAACACGGGCTCAGCTCATTGCGGAATCGGCCGCGCCGGGATTCGATCTCGACCGGCAGGAAGAGGCATTAGCGGCGATCCGTGCGGCGTTCGCCGATACGGGCCTCCCCGCTGACAGTCGATTACTCCTCAGCGGCCCCGCGGTGTTCGCCGTGGAGGCTCGGGAGACCATTGAGGCTGACTCCTGGCGGCTCTCCCTTATTGCGGGCACTCTCGTCATTATGCTGCTCGCTCTAGTCTATCGATCGGTTCCACTCATCTTGTTGAGCCTGCTGCCGGTGTTGACGGGCCTCTTCATGGGAATCGCGGCGGTGCAACTGCTGTTCGGCTTCGTCCACGGCATTACACTGGGGTTCGGAGCCACGTTGATCGGAGAAGCCGTCGATTATCCCGCCTATCTGTTCATTCATTTGGCTCCGGGTGAACAGTTGAAGCACACACTGTCGCGCATATGGCCCACGCTCCGCCTTGCCGTGCTCACGACGGTCTTCGGCGGCCTGAGCATGCTCTTGTCCAGCTTCACCGGGCTCTCCCAGTTGGGCGCTCTCACCGTCGTGGGCGTCATCGCCGCCGGTCTCGTCACCCGATGGATCGTGCCGGCGCTAGCGCCGGCACCGCAGGCGGTCCCGTCGGCTCATGTTCCTTGGATCGATTGGAATCGCCCCTTGCGATGGATGAGCCGCGGACGATGGCTCGTGTGGTTCGGCGCGGCCATGGCGCTGTCATTCCTGGCGATGAATCATGGTCGAATCTGGGATGATGACTTGGCGCATCTCAGCCCGATTTCCCAGTCGGCGAAACGATTGGACGAACAGTTGCGCACGGATGTGGGAGCGCCGGATGTGCGGTATTTGTTGATCATGACCGCCGCAAGTCGCGACGAAGTCCTGGCAATGAGCGAGGCTGCCGACATTCTTCTCCGCCGGCTGGTTCACGAAGGCCTGCTGACGGGGTTCGATTTACCCAGTCTCTATCTACCCTCTCGTGAGACGCAGAGCCGCCGCCGCGCCGCGCTTCCTGAACCGGTCGCGTTGCGAACCGCCTTAGAGGAGGCGATCGAGGACTTGCCGTTTCGAAAGGGTTTGTTCCAGCCGTTCCTCCAGGACGTCGAGCGGGCGCGTACCGGTGAATTCATGGACATTTCCTCGCTCGGCTCGTCCGCTCTCTCACTGAAGCTGCACGCGCTCCTGCTGCAGACGGGGCAGGAATGGACGGCGCTGGCTCCGTTGCGAGGAGTCGCGGAACCGGCCGCGCTGGCTGCCCGGATCGAACGGGAAGACGCGAATCTGTCGTTTCTTGACCTAAAGGCGGAAGCGGATCGGTTGGTGGCGGGGTATCGGCAGGAGGCGCTGCGGCTGACCGCCGCCGGGCTCGTGGCCATCACGCTTATTCTGTGGTGGGGCCTGCGTCGTCCCAGCCTCGTCGCGGCGGTATTGGTTCCCTCGGTGCTCGCGATCCTGTTGGCCGTTACGGCGCTTGTTCTGGCGGGAGAGCGCCTGTCGCTCTTTCATCTGGTGTCATTGCTGCTGGTGTTGGGCATCGGCCTCAATTATGCCCTCTTTTTTCAGCGCCCCGCGGACGACGAGACCGACCGCCGGCGCACGTCGTTGTCCCTGACCGTCTGTATTGCAGCCACGCTGTCCGCCTTCGGCACGCTGGCCTTTTCGCGCACGCCCGTGTTGCATGCAATCGGCAGCACGGTGAGCCTGGGCGCCTTCTTTTCGCTGATTCTTTCGGCGACATTATCGAAGCCCGAGGTGAAGACGTGACCTTCATGGAACCCCTGCCGGTGACCGGCATTGCCACAGCCAACCCCTTGGGTCTCGGCCTGCCGGCCACATGGGATGCGCTACACGAAGGACGAAGCAGCCTGCGCCCCAACGATTTCGAGGATGCGGCCGTCAAGACGTGGATTGGACGAATCGTCGGACTGGAGGAACAACCGATTCTCGGTGAGCTGTCCGACTGGGATTGCCGGAATAATCGCCTGGCTTTGCTTGGACTACGACAGGACGGATTCGAGGAATCCGTGGATGATGCGCGACGGAGCTATGGGACGGGACGAATCGGCGTGGTCATCGGGACGACGACGTCGGGAATTTACGAGACGGAACTGGCCTATCGCCGGCGGGCTGCGGACGGGGCGCTGCCCGACACGTTGCGATACCGGCACCAGCAGAATCTCTTCTCGGTCAGCGAGTTCGTCCGGCGCCGGCTTGGGTTGTCCGGCCCGGCCGTCTCCATTTCGACCGCTTGTTCATCCAGCGCGAAGGTGTTTGCAAGCGCGTCGCGGCTCATCCGGTCCGGTGTCTGCGATGCAGTGGTCGTCGGGGGTGTGGACAGCTTGTGCCTCATGACCCTGTATGGATTTGCGTCGCTCGGGCTGTTGTCGGATCATCCCTGTCGTCCCTGCGACGTGGCGCGAAACGGACTGTCGATCGGCGAGGCCGCGGGATTCATGTTACTGGAGCGACCCGGCCGGCGGAACGCGGATGTGGTCTTGCTCGGGTATGGGGAAAGCAGCGACGCCTACCACATGTCGACGCCGCAACCGGAGGGAAAGGGAGCGGCGGCGGCCATGGAGCAGGCCTTGGCGCGCGCGGGGCTTAAATCCATCGACATTGATTATGTCAATCTGCACGGCACCGGCACGCCGGCCAACGATCGGGCTGAAGATCGGGCCGTTTGTGCGGTGCTGGGAGACCGTACACCCTGCAGTTCGACCAAGGGTGGAACGGGACACACGCTCGGGGCAGCCGGCATTACCGAAGCGATTCTCTGCGCCCTGTGCCTCCGGCATGATTTCATCCCCGGGACCTTACACACGGCGGTGGTCGATCCTTGCCTGGGAAGCCGCATCATGGTGAAGAGTGTCTATCAGCCGCTCGCGCGCGTCATCAGTAATTCATTCGGGTTCGGTGGTAATAATTGCAGCCTGATATTCGGAAAGGTGACGTCATGATCCTGTCTGTTCATGCGGTCGGTGTGCTGGGACCGGGGCTGGACGGATGGCCGTCCACGCGCGCGATCCTGGCCGGCCTCAACGCGTATCACGTGCGGCCGACCAGGAAACCGATTGCCGAGGTGTTACCCGCGACCGAGCGGCGGCGAAGCAGCGAGGCGGCTCGTCTCGCCATTGCGGTCGCGCAAGAAGCCTTCGAGGCGGGCGGGATTTCTGCCCGCGAGGTGGCGACGGTCTTCGCTTCCTCGGACGGTGACGGCCACATCACCCATACGATTTGCCAGTCACTGGCCGGCGCCGACCGCGACGTTTCACCGACCCTTTTCCATAACTCCGTTTACAATGCCCCGGCAGGGTACTGGAGCATTGCCACTGGCTCGCGATCCGGATCAACCAGCCTGTGCGCGTACGACCTGTCCTTTGCGGCAGCCTTGTTGGAAGCGGCGGTCCAGGTGACGGTGGAACGGCAACCGGTGATGATGATTGCGTCGGACTTGCCGTTTCCCGATCCGCTCCAGGCGGTGAGACCGATGGATCACAGTTTCGCCGTTGCGCTTCTTTTGGCGCCGGACGAAGGCGGTGCGCCGTTAATGCGATGGGATGTGACGCTGGGTGCCTATCGAGACTCCACGGCTTTGCCGCCGGGACTCAATGAGACGTTGCAGAACAATCCCGCGGCCCGATGCTTGCCGCTGTTGGCGGCATTGGCCGAAGGAGGTCCGGCCCTCGTTTCGCTGGAATATCTTGACCATTCGAGTCTCGTGGTGACCTGTGACCCGTGATAGGCCGATCGATATCGCCGCTCTCATTCCTCACCAAGGCGCCATGTGCTTGCTGGATATGGTGGAAAGCTGGAATGAGGAGGGAATAGTCTGCCGCACGAACAGTCATCGGCGTCCGGAAAATCCCTTGCGGGACGGTGTGGGACTGCGAGGCCCGTGCGCGGTTGAATATGGCGCGCAGGCCGCCGCGGCGCATGCCGGGCTGATGGAAGAAGCATCAGCTGCCGGAGCGCGGACGGGATTCCTCGCGGCGGTCCGGGAGGTCATGGTGTCGGTGGCGCGGTTCGATGACATCGACGAAGTGCTCACCGTGCGTGCGGATGTGGCGATGAGGCAGGGATCCGGTCGCGTCTACGAGATCATCGTCACGGCCGGGGCGCAGACCATTCTCACGGGGCGTATCGTGGTCATGATGCCACGCGCGGCGGATGAGAGCTTTTCATGACGGGAGGGAGGCCGCAGAAGGGCCACAGCATGTTTGGAGAGACCCAACCATGATGAAGAAACGGGCATTGGTGACGGGCGGCAGTGGGCACATCGGCGCGGCGATCTGCCGGGAACTCGCGGCAGCCGGCCTGCATGTGATTATTCATGCCCATCGACATCCCGATCGAGCCCAGGCCTTGGCCGATTCGGTTTGTATGTCCGGAAGGTCGGCCGAAGCGGTGACGTTTGATGTCACGGATTATGAGCAGACGCAGCCGGTGTTGACCAAATTGCTGGAGGACGGGGCGATTCAAGTCTTGGTGAACAACGCCGGCATCTTTCAGGATGGGCCGATGGCCGGGATGACGCCCGCTCAATGGAGCAACGTAATCGATGTGTCGTTGAAAGGATTCTTCAATGTCACGCAACCGCTGCTGCTTCCTATGATCGGGACCAGGTGGGGGCGCATCGTGACGGTCACCTCAATCAGCGGATTGATCGGCAACCGGGGCCAGGTCAACTACGCCGCGGCCAAAGCCGGCCTTCATGGAGCGACAAAGGCGCTGGCGCTGGAGTTGGCGCCGCGCGGGATTACGGTGAACGCCGTGGCGCCGGGGCTTGTCTCGACTCCTACCACGGCAGGCCTCTTCGACGCGGATACCATTGCGCGGCTGGTTCCGATGAAACGAGCCGGCGCACCATCGGAGGTGGGAAGCATGGTGGCCTACCTGGTCTCCGATGCCGCTTCTTATCTGTCCGGCCAAATCATTTCGGTGAATGGAGCCATGGCATGAACGATCCGCGCTCTCGCTACGTCGCCGTGATCCCGGCGTTCAATGAAGCCGCGACGATTTACGACGTGGCGGCGCGCGCCTTGAAGGTCGTTTCTCAGGTCATCGTGGTCGATGACGGGTCGAGCGACGGTACGGCTGCAGCCTTGCGTGATCTTCCGGTCACCCTCCTTCGCCAGCCCGACAACCATGGGAAAGCGGCGGCGCTCTGGCGGGGCATGCGAGCCGCCATCGACCAGGGAGCAACCGCGATCATTACACTCGACGGCGACGGGCAGCATGAGCCGGAATCCATTCCTGCCTTGATCGCCATGCACCGGCGGGCTCCCCATGCCGTCATCATCGGATCCCGATTGCATGACGCTCACGCGATTCCCCAGGCGCGGTTGCTGGCAAACCGGGTGGCGAACTTTTGGATCTCCTGGGCTGCCGGACAGTCTATCGCGGACAGTCAATCGGGGTTTCGGCTCTATCCGACCACGGTGCTTGGGTCGGTGGTCTTATCGTGCGACCGGAGGGCGGGGTTTGTCTTCGAAAGCGAAGTGCTGATCGAGGCGGGCCGGAAAGGTATCAGAATTCAATCTGTCCCGGTGTCTGCGGTCTATGGACGGCATCTTCGCCGAAGTCATTTTCGAAAAGGCAGGGACATCGCGAGGATTACGAGAATGGTGGCGCGAAAGCTCATCGCCCGGAACTTGGATGTGCCGTCCTTGATCCGCAGCCGCCGCCCGCAGTCTTCTCCTTCCCCGTCGTTCGGTCGTCACGTGGATCCATCCCGGCCGATGGGATCCCGCCGGCGCATTCTGTTTGTTGCCGAGGCGGTGAGCCTGGCCCACATGGCACGAGCGGTCGCTCTGGCTCAATCGCTCGACCAGAACCGTTATGACATTCACTTGGCCTGCGACCCGCGTTACGCCGAACTGTTCCAACCGCTGTCTTTTCCCATCCATCCGATCGTTTCGCTCGCAGGCGGCGAATTCCAGCACCGGCTCGCAAAAGGGAATCCCCTGTATACCGTTTCCGAGATGCGCCGCTATGTGAAGGAGGACTTGCGCGTCATCGGCTCCCTGGACCCTGCCGTGGTCGTCGGCGATTTTCGCCTGTCTCTGTCGATCAGCGCGAGAGCGGCCGGCGTGCCCTACATGACCGTGACGAACGCCCATTGGAGTCCCTATGCACGGCCGCGGTTCATCGTCCCGGAATTGGCGATTGCGACGAAGTTTGGACCAAGGCTAGGCCAAGCGCTGTTCAATCTCATGAGGCCGGTCGCGTTCGCTCATCATGCCTGGGCCGCCAACAAAGTTCGCCGGGAGTACGGATTGCCCGCCATGGGCTATAGCTTGTCTCGGATCTTCACGGAGGCAGATCAGACGGTATATGCGGATATTCCTCAGCTCGTGCCGACCTATCATCTGCCGTCCCATCATCACTATATCGGTCCTGTCTTATGGTCGCCCGCGACCAGGCCGCCTTGGTGGGATAGCATGCCGGAAATTCGACCGTCGGCTTACGTCAATCTGGGGTCATCGGGAAGAAGCGATCTCTTGCCGGCTATCCTGAGGGTCTTGGAGGACCTTGGCGTTAGCGCTTTGGTTTCGACGGCCGGACGGCAATTCCGGGCAGCGGTTCAAGGCCGCGCCTGGATTTCCGAGTATCTACCCGGTACCGAAGCAGCCACGCGGGCCGATCTTGTCATTTGCAACGGGGGCAGTGCGACGGTCTACCAGGCGTTGGCAGCCGGCGTTCCTGTGCTTGGCATTCCCAATAATCTTGATCAATATCTCATGATGGACTACACGCAAAAATTCGGCGCCGGACAATACGTTCGTGCCGGCGATCCCTCCGTGACGACCTTGAGCCGGGCGGCGCGCCAACTGCTGCGTGAGCCTCATTGGAAACGCCGAGCCGCATCGCTCAAGACTGCAATCCAAGCCAGGGCTGGCATCCGGCCTTTCGCGGCGCTGCTGGAGAATATGTGCGATCCGAATGCGGTTTGCGAACCGGCCTCGACTCCGGGGCCGGCGGTCAAGGATGGCCTCGGTTCGGCCGGTCGGGTGCTTGAAAAATCAGGACAGCACGAGACCCCACGCGGGATGCCGGACGTGCGCTGTTAATGAAGATGGCTACCGGAGGCAGAGATGTCCTCGACTGATCCGCTGCCCCATCGCCGGACCGGTGACATGGAACACATGGGTCCGCTCGCCAGGCTGATAGATGGCTTGCCTCATCCGCATTCGGTCCCGTTGACCGGCCTCTTTATTCTCGCCATTTTGTATACGTTGCACCTTGGACGCGTTGTGTTTGTTCCCATCGCCATCGCCGTCATGCTGTCCGTATTGTTGGCGCCGCTGATCCGCCGCATGAAGAGAATGAACATTCCCGAGCCGATCGGAGCCGCGTTCGTGCTGGCGATCGTCGTGCTTGTTGTCGCGTATGGGCTCTTGCGGCTTTCGGAACCGGCGGCGGAATGGATCGCCAGGGCGCCCGATACGTTCAGCGCGGCCGAACAGAAACTTCGCGTGCTCAAGAGACCCATGCAGGAGATGAACAAAGCGTCCGACCTCATTGCGAATGCAGCCGATCCGGATGGATCAAAGAAAGTGCAACAAGTGAAGCTGAAAAATGATGCCTGGCCGGCAAAGATATTCAGCATCACCGGGGAATTCCTCGCCGGCCTCGCGGCGATGATGGTGTTGCTCTATTTCTTTTTGTCGTCGGGCGATTTGTTTCTCCAGAAGGTGATGAAAGTGTTGCACCGATTACAGGATAAGAAGCGGGCGGTGGAGATTATTCGCGAGATTGAGGGACAAGTGGCCACCTATCTGTTCACGGTGACTTGCATCAATTGCGGCCTGGGTTTTGCTGTGGGGAGTGCCATGTTCTTTCTGGGGATGCCGAATCCGGTTTTGTGGGGAACCATGGCTGCGTTGCTGACGTTCATTCCGTATTTGGGACATATGATCGGCGTCGCGGTGGTCTCATTGGTCGCGGCCATGACGTTCGAGAGCGCGGGATGGATTCTTGCGGTTGCAGGAGCCTATTCCTTGTTCGCTCTCATCGAGGGCTCGTTCGCCTATCCCCTGATTCTCGGCCATCGGCTGGAACTCAATCCTGTCGTCCTCTTGATCGGCCTAATGGTGTGGGGATGGATGTGGGGCATCCCCGGAGCCCTATTGGCCGTTCCACTCATGGTGGCGTTTAAAATTCTATGCGAACATATCGAGATGCTGGCACCGGTTGGGGAGTTCATGGGGAGATAACTGAGAGAGTTGCGGCCTGATCGCTACAAGAAGAGGCGATCAGGCCGCCGGAGAAGGACGCTGATGGTGCTGCGGAATCGCAGCCCTGCCGCGGGCGCGGTACTCTTCTCAGCGATTCAATATCGCCGAGACCTTCAGTGCTTGATTCAACGTGTCGACCATTTTGAGATGTGCGGTTCGATCAACACTCAAATCCGACGCGAACAGATCGGCATGCTTGCTCTGGAGCAACCGGGCGAAGTCCTGCTGCCTATCCGCCGGAATCTGGTACAACGACGCCAAAGAGCTCACGTATTGGCCGCCGCCGGCCGCGGACTCCTGACGAAGGTTCTCATATGCCACACCTGCAAAGAGATTGATTTTGTGCTCCTGCTTCACCAAGCCGTCCTGTGAGAGCAGGTCCGACGGGCTCGTGCTGGAGAAGAAGTTGATAGTTGTATCGACGGTCGCTTTGGTCGTGTTGCAGGCCGACAGACTAAGGCCCGCCGCCATGATCCCCACCGCGGTCAACAATTGACTGAATGTACTCATGGGCCCTCCTTGTATCTTGGACGGTAAGTTATGAACCCCGTATGCGACTATCGGTCGGCCGTGCCTTTCGAAAGTGGAGCCGGCACATTGTTATGGCCCGTACACTTCTTCGGAGCCTCGTCCGCTAAATAGTCCGGGAGAACGGAGATGATCGGGCAAGCGGTCACACGAACGATTCAGCGCATGACGAGTTCACTTGCCGCAGGTGATCTTCATGGACTCGATATCGTTGGCCATATCCAGTTTGCCGAGATTCTGGACCCGCTGTCCCGGGGCAAACGCGATTTCAGTCCCTTTGTAATCCTTATCTTCGTATGCCCGCACGGTCGCATTGGATCCGACGATGACGCTTTCGATGTCGTTGCTCCAATCTTTTCCCGCGACGCTCTTGAGCGTGGCGAACTCTTTCGGCCCATAGAGCTTGACGTGGGGATCGTCGGCGTCGAAGTCATCATCTTCAAAAATCTCGATCCAGCAATTTTTGTCGACCACCTGCATTTCCAGATCCGCCGCGCCGCTCGGGAGCCAGGCGGCGAATATGAGTACCGGCGCAAGGAACCATGCTCTCACGCAAAGGTTGTGCAACCGCATCGTACCCTCCTTTTCAATGGGCGCATAATGGCGTTATAGGCCGGTCGATCGAAGTGCCGGCGCCGCTACTTTAGAATTCCGAGCAGCCAGAGCAGGATGAGCAGGCTGACAGGGACGCCCAGAAGCCACAGAATAAATCCCTTTCCCATCGTACCCATTGTCCCCTCCGATTTTGAGTGCATTGCATAATCAGGAGCAGCATCGGATCATCGCGTGCTCATCGAGGCGTCCGCCAGGAGGG
This sequence comes from Nitrospira sp. Nam80, assembly GCF_965152575.1. Taxonomy (NCBI): domain Bacteria; kingdom Pseudomonadati; phylum Nitrospirota; class Nitrospiria; order Nitrospirales; family Nitrospiraceae; genus Nitrospira; species Nitrospira sp. Nam80. The sequence continues at coordinate 4,249,355 of NZ_OZ224216.1, read as the reverse complement.
CGCGATTCAGTGCATCCACCATCTTCAGATGGGCCGTCCGATCCTGTGCCAGATCGGCGACAAAGAGGTTGGCATGATTCCTCTGCAACAGTTCCGCGAATTGTCCATGCCTTGTCTCCGGGACTCCATACAGAACCGCGAGAGAGGTCACATATTGCCCGCCGCCGGCCGCTGCCTCTTGGCGCAAGTTCTCATATGCGACGCCGGCAAAGAGATTGATCTTCTGCTCTTGTTTGACGATGCCGTCCGCCGAGAAGAGACCTTCCGGGCTCGTGCTGGAAAAGAACCGTACCGTGGTGTCGACACTGGCTTTGGTCGTATTGCAGGCCGACAGGCTGACGCCGAGGGCCATGATTCCGACCATTGCCGCTAGTTGGTGACGAAGTGTGGTTGTCATCGCTCCTCCTCTTATGATTGGCAATGAGGTCGAGTGCAGTTCGCGTTTCTTTGTGTCAAGACGATACTGCCGCCGTTACCGATTTGCGGTATGAGTACAAGCAAATGGCGGACCGGCCTGAAGAGCGCCGTCCCCCAGCGAACCTGCAGACAATTCGTCGAATTCTCTACGTGTTCCCGCGAGGGACGGATCTCATTCGTCGTGCTCTGCGGACATCTTGTCTCGATTTCGGACAGAATGCATTGAACGGTGGGATGGAGAGTTGAACGGCATGGGGCCGCCTGCGGACGGCTCTAATTGGGGCGAAGCCCGAGGTTGGATCGATTTGGCGAGATGGTTCGGTTTAGTTGTGCGGGGTTGTACTTCACCAATCCTTAAAAATAACAAACACGGCGCCCGCCATCATGGCAAAGCCTGCCACATAGTTCCATTTCAATGGTTCCTTCAGATAGAGGACGGAGAACACACAGAAGACGACCAGCGTGATGACCTCCTGGATGGTCTTCAATTGAGCCGCGGTAAACATATGGTGCCCGATGCGATTGGCCGGAACCTGAAAGCAGTATTCGAGGAACGCGATCAGCCAACTCAGGACGATGGCGATCCATAAAGGCGACTGTTTATATCTGAGGTGTCCATACCAGGCGAACGTCATGAAGATGTTCGAGACGGTGAGCAAGGCGACGGTTTGCATAGAACTCCTTTCGAAAGAGTTGCGGCTATGGTATCTGGCTTATGCATTATTTGAGTCTTAAGTCTTTGCGCTTCACGAGCGGCGGCATGGCCTGATGTAGCGGGGCTCTAATGACGCGGGCATACGATTTAGTGTAGAGCCCGGGACTGATAATCCCGAGCATTTTATGTTTTTCAACGCGGCTGCAGAGCAGATGAAACGGCGAGCGGTACGCGGACCAAAAGCTGCGGAGAATGATCAGAAACGGGGGCTGAACTTATTCGGTCTATCGTATCACATGCAATCGAAGAAGACGCCGGTCTGCATCCGCGGCCTCACATCCCCGCTTCCTTCAGCACCTGTCCCGTATACGACCGTTTCGATTTGGCGATATCCCGCGGTGGGCCTTCGACGACGATTTCTCCGCCCCGTTCGCCTCCTTCCGGGCCAAGGTCGATGATCCAGTCCGCATTGCGGATCACATCGAGATTATGTTCGATCACAAGGACCGTATTGCCAGCTTCGACAAGCCGATTCAGCACGTCCATCAACCGCTGGATGTCGGCAAAGTGCAAGCCGGTGGTCGGTTCATCGAGAATGTACATGGTGCGGCCGGTCGCCCGCTTGGACAATTCGCGGGACAGTTTCACCCGTTGGGCTTCACCGCCGGACAGGGTCGTCGCCGATTGGCCGAGCTTTACATAGTGCAGTCCCACGTCATGGAGCGTCTGCAACTTGGCCTTGATATGGGGGATATGCTCAAAGAATTCCAGGGCATCATCCACCGTCATGTTGAGAATATCCGCAATGCTCCGACCCTTGTATTCAATCTCTAATGTCTCGCGATTGTACCGTTGTCCCTTGCAGACTTCGCAGGTCACATAGACGTCAGGAAGGAAGTGCATCTCGATCTTGATGAGGCCGTCGCCCTGGCAGGCTTCACAGCGACCGCCCTTCACGTTGAAACTATATCGGCCCGGCTTATAACCGCGCACCCGCGACTCCGGCAAATTGGAGAATAAATCCCGGATAAAGCTAAAGAGCCCCGTGTAGGTGGCGGGGTTGGATCGCGGAGTTCTGCCGATCGGCGACTGGTCGATGTCGATAACCTTGTCCAGCGCGTCGACGCCCGCCACCTCTTTGCATCCGTCGATTTTTGGTTTCTTGTGGTAGAGCAGCTGCGACAGTGAGTGGAATAAAACCTCCAGCACGAGCGTGCTCTTTCCCGATCCGGACACCCCGGTGACGCAGGTGAGCAATCCCAGCGGAATGCGGGCCGTAATGCCTTTGAGATTGTGTTTCCGGGCGCCGACTACACTGAGATGGCCTTTGGCCTTTCGGTCCCGGTGCGGCAGGGAGACCATCTGCTCGCCCCGTAGATATTGCCCCGTGAGCGAGGCGGGGGTGGCCATGATCTGTGCCGGCGTCCCTTGGGCGATGATGTTGCCGCCGTGGGTGCCGGCGCCGGGGCCCATATCGACAATATGGTCCGCCGCCTCCATCGTCTCTGCGTCATGTTCCACGACGACGACCGTGTTGCCGAGATCCCGAAGTCGCAGAAGGGTTTGCAGTAATCGGCGATTGTCCCGTTGATGCAAGCCGATTGACGGCTCATCCAATATATAGAGCACGCCGACAAGCCCTGAGCCGATCTGGGTGGCGAGTCTGATACGCTGCCCTTCGCCGCCGGATAGCGTTGCGGCAGCTCGGTCCAAGGTCAGATAGTCCAAGCCGACATTGACGAGAAAACCCAATCGCTCGCGGATTTCCTTCAGGATCCGCTGTGCGATGACCAGTTCCCGGTCGGTGAACTTCAGTCCTTGGAAGAATTCGGCTGCGGCCCGGACCGAGAGCCGGGTCGTATCAGCGATGGACTTATTCGCAAGCTTAATCGAGAGGCTTTCGGGCTTCAGCCGCGCGCCCTGGCAGGCGGCACAGAGCTCCAATAATGTGAAGTCTTCATCCTCCGGGCAGCCGGGCGTGACGGCATAGCCGATGCCGTCGCAGGCAGGACAGGCGCCGTGCGGGCTGTTGAAGGAAAAAATCCGCGGTGTGACCTCCGGATAGCTCACGCCGCACTTGATACAAGCCAGCTTGTCGCTATAGAGGCGACCGTGACCGTCCTCGGTCAGGACCCCGACGAGGCCACCCGTCAACTTGGAAGCCGCTTCGACCGAGTCGGCCAGCCGCCGAGCCAGCGCATCGCCCGCTTTCATAATCAGACGATCGATAATAATTTCGATTGTGTGTTTTTTCTGCTTGTCTAAGGAAATGTCGTCGCCGAGATCGACGATCTGGTTATCGATCCGGGCCCGCACATAGCCGGCGCGGCGCATCTCCAACAGTTCTTTCCGGTATTCGCCCTTCCGCCCCCGAATGATCGGCGCGGTGATTTGGAATTTGGTACCCTCCGGTAATTCCCGGATGGCATCGACCATCTGCTGGATCGTCTGGGCAGTGATTTCTTCTCCGCATTGATGGCAGAACGGCCGGCCGACCCGCGCAAACAGGAGGCGCAGATAGTCGTAAATCTCCGTGACGGTTCCGACCGTGGAGCGCGGATTGTGACTCGTGCTCTTCTGCTCGATCGAAATGGCGGGCGAGAGCCCTTCAATGGAATCGACGTCCGGCTTTCCCATCTGCTCCAGAAACTGCCTGGCATAGGCGGAAAGCGACTCGACGTAGCGGCGCTGACCTTCGGCGTAGATCGTATCGAAGGCGAGCGAGGATTTCCCCGAACCGCTCAAGCCGGTGATGACGACCAGCTTGTCGCGGGGGATTTCGACATCGAGATTCTTAAGATTGTGCTCGCGCGCGCCCTTGATGACGATGGAGTCGGACATAAGCGCAGGATTATAACAATATTAAATCGAAAGATGGAAAGGCCCGCATGACCAATGATACCTTACGAAAAGTGAAATGGACGCCGGTGTTCGATGCAGCGCTGAAAGTCTGGTGGCCAAAGCTGCCCGGCGAAAGGGCGGGCGTGCAGCCGGTTACGCTCCTCGAACATCTCATGCGGGAGAATTTTAAGCCGTTCGGGCATACGGAAGTGAAGAACAGCGCCGCTTACGTCACCGCTGTAAGGAAGAAGAACCGCAAGCAGTCGGACGAAGCTTTTCTGGCCGAAATCGACGCATGGCAAAACTCTCAGTCCTCGTAGGCGCCGTGGATGGACTGATTGACGCGGGGCAAGGGCAAGAATGGCGGCTGACGAACCGTGGCAGCTTCGGGTGCCTGCGTCCGCAAACATGACGCTCGTTAGTCCTCGCGTCGCGGACCCCGACCCTCCACGCGATTCGCGGCGCAGGACTCACCATCTATTGGACGTGCCTCTACGGCGAGCGCAGACGCTCATCACAGCGCGCCTGCTTCTTCGAAAATCTTCCCATTGCTGAAAAGTAAGTAAGTTATCCCGAAGAGTATCGCATTAAATACGGCGCGACGAATCAAGTCGCTTCACAAGATGTTGGAAACAAGCTCTCGCCCGTTCTATGGCGCCCGTGCTTGACAAAGCTCGAACTTGGGTGCTACCACGCAGCCATGGTGCATCTGGAAGAACGGCCGGTGCGTACAGAAGAGGAGCCTGCCGCTCCGCCGCAGGCCGTTTCGACTTGGTCCGGGCCGGCGCGCGAGCAGGCCGTGCAGCGGATGTTCACGGCCATCGCCCGTGTCTACGATCTCAATAATACGCTGTTGAGCTTCGGGCTGCATCATGGCTGGAAACGAAAAGCCGCCTCGTTTGTGCCGGCCGTCGACAGCGGGCGCGCGATCGACATCGGGGCAGGGACGGCGGACCTGGCCTTACTGATCGAGCCTCGGATGGGAAACGGCGGACATGTCATTGCATCCGATTTGAACCATGCCATGTTGGTGGAAGGGTTCAAGAAAATCGACCAGAGACAGCTTCGACGGCGTATCTCCTGTCTGCGCGCCAATGCCGAGCAATTAGGGTTTGCCGACCACACGTTCCATGCCGTGACTACCGGGTTCTGCATGCGCAACGTCGGTGACCTCATGCAGGCCTGTATGGAAATCAGGCGGGTCCTGCGCCCGGGAGGCCGTTTCGTGTGCTTGGAGTTTTCCAGGCCGGTCTATAGATGGTTGAGAAGGTCCTATGATTGGTATTCCTTCCACCTCATGCCTTGGATCGGGACCAAAGTTGCACATGATCGGACCGGTGTGTATGAATATCTTCCTGCGTCTATCCGGGGATTTCCTGATCAAGAACGGTTCAGCGAGCTGCTTCGCCGGGCGGGATTCCGCGAAGTGGAGTACCATAACTTGACCGGCGGAATCGTGGCGATACATGTGGCAATAAAATAAATGAGGAACCCTCATTTCTAATTGTTTATGGATTCCATCCTCTACATTTTCCTTCCCTGCAAGAAGGTCTATCCGATTGGGGTGACCTATCTGGCGGATTTTATTCACCGGAGGAAGCCGCAGGTCCGCCAGCGGATTATCGATCTGTCGCTGTATCCGGAATCTCAACGTACCCAAGCGGTCCGGGATGCGGCTCTGGCGTTCAAGCCTGATTTAGTCTGCTTTTCCTGGCGGGACATTCAGATTTTTTCACCCCATGAAGGGGACGCCTCGCTGGAACATGCGTTCAACTTTTATTTCGCCAGCAACCCGATCAAGCGGGTGGCAGCCTCCTTCTCGGGGCTGACGCAGCTTTATCGGTATTACAGCCACATCAGAGCCACCCTGTCCTATCCCTGGCTGATCAGCAAGGAATTCCCCGAGTCGCAGATCATGATCGGGGGCGGTGCTTTCACCGCCTTTGCAGATCAACTGATCCAAAAATTGCCGGAAGGCACCATCGGCATCCTCGGTGAGGGGGAGGACGCCATTCTCAAAGTGATAGAAGGCCAATCGCTGGAAGGTGAGAGGTATATCGTTCGTGAAGGTAAGCAAGTCCGCAAAGGGGAGCAGCGGGCGCCGGCCTTGCTCGACGCCCTGACCGTGGATCTGCCGTATCTGACCTCAATCTTCCCGCAGTACGGGCAGTATGTCGATGAATCGATCGGCGTCCAGACCAAGCGAGGTTGTCCGTACGACTGCGCCTTCTGCCTCTATCCATATATAGAGGGGAAACGGGTGCGGTATCGGCCGCCCGAGATGGTCGTCCGCGACATCGCCCAGCATTATCACCAATGGGGCGCCAGGCGATTCTGGTTTACGGATGCGCAATTCATCACGGGCAAAGAGGCGTATCCGCAATGCATTGAAATCCTGGAGCGCATTCTCCTTGAGAAGCTGGACATCGAATGGTCCGGCTATATTCGGACGTCCCTGATCACGCCCGAGCTTGCCAAATTGATGGTGCGGTCGGGAGTCGGCGATCTGGAGGTCGCGATCACGTCCGGGTCCCAGGAAGTCCTGAATAATCTTCATATGGGCTTCAAATTGGAGCGGCTCTACGACGGCTGCCGTTATCTGGCTGAAGCAGGATTCAAAGGGAAGGTGATTCTGAACTATTCCCTCAATAGTCCCAAGGAGACCGAAGACAGTCTGTTGCAAAGCGTGGAGTCTTATAAAAAGGTGGCCTCGATCTTGGGCGAGGATCGAGTGTTCCCATTGATGTTCTTCCTCGGCATCCAGCCGAACACCGATCTCGAACATCGGCTATTGGAGGAGGGATATTTGTCCGCCGGATACAATCCTTTGATGTTGACCCCCACCAGCATCAGGAAACTGCTATATAACCCGGCGCCGCTGAACAAGATCATAGCCAAGGCCTGTCTTGCAGCCTGGGAGCGGAAGCAGGGTAGCCGGGACCCGCGGCGTTGGACCGGCTCGCTCTCGCAGAATTCAGCCTCCCTCACGGGGAGGCCCGCCACCGGTTCCTATGCCGATGGGAATCTCATCAAGGGCGTCCAGAACAACTCCGGCCGGGAAGCCCTGTTGACCCTGGAAGAAATACTGCGGTCGCGCGGCTCCTCGAATCCGGCCACTTCCGGGGCGCAGAGGACCGCCGTGAGTACGCACCGATAGGCCAAGGATTACTTGCATTCCAAAGAAACGCGATGCTATCATGCCCCTTCATTTCAGGGACGAGTCTCATTTAACCAATTGAAATTCTGAAATTTATTTGACTCGATCTCGTATGGAGCGTTCCTCCAGGAGGCACCTCGATGTATAAGACTATCTACATCCCGGTCGATAATTCCGACCACTCCAATACGGCCGTGGACGTGGGAATACACCTTGCGAAGACCTATGGATCCAAGATTGTCGGCAGCCATGTGTATGCGGCAAAGATGCACGATAAACGCTTCAAGCAGATGGAAGCGGGACTGCCGGAAGAGTACCACGATGAAAAGGAATTGGACCGCCAGCGACAGATCCACGATTCCTTGATCACCCGCGGCCTGCAGATCATCACCGACTCCTACCTCGATTACGTCGACAAGATGTGCACGGAGAACAACTTGCCGATCGAGCGGCGTTCGCTCGAAGGCCGTAATTGGAAAGTATTGGTCGAGGATATCAATTCCAATGCTTACGACCTGGTCATCATGGGGTCGCTCGGCGTGGGAGCGGTCAAGGACAGCGTGATCGGCAGCAACACCGAGCGGGTCGTCCGCCGGGTGCGCAATTCCGACATGCTCATCATCAAACAGACCCAGCCCATGACCAACGGCAAGATCGTGGTTGCGGTCGACGGCAGCCCCTATTCCTTCGGCGGTCTTATGACCGGTCTGGCATTGGGCAAGGCGTTCAACCGGCCGGTTGAAGCGATCGCCGCCTTCGATCCTTATTTTCACTATGCCGCCTTCCATAGCATCTCGGGGGTCTTGAACGAGGAGGCCGGGAAGGTCTTTCGGTTCAAGGAGCAGGAAAAGCTGCACGAAGAGATCATCGACAGCGGCCTGGCCAAGATTTACCAGTCGCATCTCGACATTTCCCGAGAAATTGCACAGGCTGAAGATACAGATGTCAAGACCACACTGCTGGACGGCAAGGCCTTTGAAAAAATTATCCAGTATGTGCGTAAAGAAACGCCGTGGCTCTTGATCGTGGGACGCATCGGCGTTCATAGCGATGAGGATATGGACATCGGCAGCAACACGGAAAATCTTCTTCGATCCGCGCCCTGCAATGTCCTCATTTCGAACCGCAAGTACGTACCCCCCATCGATACCCAGGCCGAATACACCATCGCCTGGACCGAGGAAGCTCTCAGGCGGATGGAAAAAATTCCGATCTTCGCGCGCGGCGTCGCCAAGACCGCCATTCATCGCTATGCCATCGAGAAAGGCCACACGATCATCAGCAACACGGTCGTGGACGCGGCGGTGGGACACATCCTTCCGAAAGGCGCCATGGATGCGATGCGGGCCTTAGGGGGGAGTCTCGATGCGGCCGGCATCGACCGGGACAAGATGCAGGCCGATGATTCGGTTGCTCAGGATCTCATGGGCTCAACCTTGAGCGGCATGATGACTCAGGTCGTCGAAGAGAAGCCGGTGGTGACAGAAGCGACGCAGGCCTATCTCGACAGGATGAGCCAGAATTATTTTGTGTGTGACGGTTGCGGCTACATCGGAAAAGGCGAGACGCCGGTCAAGTGCCCCGTCTGCAATGCCGAGGGCAATCGGTTCAAGCAGGTCGATAAGAGCATCTTCGATGCGGCTGCCAAGACGGAGGGCGGCGTCGAAACCGACGTCGCGTACGACGATGTGCCGATGCAATGGACGAAAGATGCGAAGGAAGCCATCCGTGCCGTCCCTGCCGGATTCCAGCGCCGACGCGCAAAGGCAAAAATCGAGAAAAGCGCAAGAAAACTCGGCATGACTACGATTACTCTGGAATATGCCGGGCCGATGATTGAAGAGGCAGCCTCCGAAGACTATACGCCGATCTTTGCCAATAAGGGCACCGGGACGGCCCCGGGATCAGAGGCGGAACCTGAAGATGCGAACGGCAACCGGTCCAATGGTCACGGGATACAGGAGGTGTCCGCGCCGCCGCAGCCTGCTTCGCCCTACACCTGGACTTCCGATGCGCAAGCCAGACTGGAGCGGGCGCCGGAAGGGTTCATGCGCGATTGCACCAGGGCGCTCATCGAGAAACATGCGGATAAGATTGGGGCGACGGTCATCACGCTGGAAGTCGCCACCGAGGGCATCGAGCAGGCCAAAGGCTACATGGCTGAGGCGATGAAAACCGGCAACCTGAAAGACATGATCGCCAATCTGACAGGCAAAGCCGGTTCCTAGCTTTGCAATGATAAATGAGTAATTTGGAATGATGAATGAATCGGGCAACTGTTCTATCCTGACATTCCTCATTCCTTATTCCTAATTCCAAATTCCAAATTAACACGAACATGGGTAAATCTCTTCCGATCATCAATCTGCCTTCGTTTGGGGACAAACTCGGGGCTCTTCAAGGCCAGTTCACCCAATTCTTTTCGCCGTCTGATCGCCCGCAAGCGCCACAGGACGGGCGGACGGTCGATGACTTTAAGCCCTATCTGGTCGCGCTGAATCTGACCAAACGGTGCAATCTCAAATGCGATCACTGCTATCTGGACGCCACGACCAAAGCAGGCGGCGGCTCCGATGAATTGTCAACGCAGGAATGTCTGCGCCTGATCGATCAAATTGCGGAGGTCAATAAGGGCTGCTTGCTGGTTATTACGGGCGGCGAGCCGCTGGTGCGCCCGGACATTCTCGATATCGCGCGCCATGCAGTGAAGCTCGGCTTCATGGTCGTTTTCGGTACGAACGGGATGTTGATCAATGATCGCATGGCGCAAACATTGGTCGAGATCGGGGTCATGGGAGTCGGGATCAGCATCGATTCATTGGATGCCGAGAAGCATAATCGGTTCCGCGGCCTCACCGGCGCGTGGGAAGGCGCGCTGGCCGGCATCGAAGCCTGTAAACGGAACGGATTGCAGTTCCAGGTGCACTTCAGCGCGCAACCGATGAACTACCAGGAGTTGCCGGCGGTCGTAGATTGGGCTCACGACTTGGGTGCGCGGGTGCTGAATGTCTTCTTTATGGTCTGTACGGGCCGTGGGGAGGAGTTGACTGATATTACCCCGCAACAATACGAAGAAGTGCTCGGCTTCCTGATCGACTGCCAGGATAAGTATAAGGACATGCTCGTGCGCGCTCGCTGCGCACCGCACTTCAAGCGGCTGGCTTACGAGAAAGATCCCAATTCTCCCATCACCAAGGCGACCGGGTACATGGGCGGCGGCTGCCTCGCCGGGACCAATTATGCCCGCGTGACGCCTAACGGCGAACTCACCCCTTGTCCCTATATGCCGTTGTCGGCGGGCAATGTGCGGGAGAGCAGCTTCGTCGATCTCTGGGAACGCTCCGCCATCTTTGATTCATTCCGGTATCCGCAATTAAAAGGCAAATGCGGCGACTGTGAATACACGGATATTTGCGGCGGCTGTCGGGCCAGGCCCTATGTCGATCACGGTGATTGGCTGGATGAAGACCAATGGTGTCTCTATACCCCGAAGGGCGGCGAGAAAATTCAGGTCGCGTTCAACACGCCGGAAGAGACGGATATCGCCTGGGATGAAGCGTCGGAACTCCGCCTCAGCCGTATTCCCTATTTCCTACGGGCCATGGTGAAGAAGGGTGTCGAGCGGCACGCGAGGGAGAACGGCATCACCCTGATCACGGTGCAATTAATGGAAGAGCTTCGCAAGAAGCGCTTCGGCAACGACGCACCGGTCTTTAAATTCTAATGAGGAGTGTGGAATTAGAAATGTGGAATGATGGCAGGGTCCGATCGCTGACTTTCCTAGATTCCGCACACCATTCCTCATTTTTCATTCCTCACTTCTCATTTCTCACTCTCCCTTCCTCGTTGGGCTGCTGATGGACGGCCTTCAAAGCGTCTTCTTCGATCTCAATCAGTTGATTCCTATCGTGAATCACTGGTTTCATCTCATGTCCGCCGTGATCTGGATCGGCGGATTGGCCTTTCTCGTCATGGCGGTGAACCCGGCTTTGAAAGACGGCAGTGTGCCCAAGGAGTATATCCGTCCGATTACGGATGCCTTCTATAAGTACTATAAACGCGTCGCCGGCGCGCTTCTCGTCGTGCTTTTGTTCACCGGCGGCATCAACGTCCATTATGTAAATAAAGTCCTCACCTCCCAAACCGGACAGGGGATTCAGCATCACGGCAAATACCTCTGGATTTTCTGCATTAAACTCATCCTTGTCCTCTGCCTCTTGACCCTCTTTCTCTACACGGTGATCTTCAAATCCGATCCGGAAGACGAACATGAGGAAGAGGAGGCCTACGAGGCCATTCCGTTTCAACGGGCGGCCCTATGGATGGGATTTTTCATCATTCTGTGCGCCGCCGCCATGAAGCATCTGCACCAGTAATCATGCCCGGTACGGGCAGTTCTCCCTAGAGGGCCTGAACCGTTTATGATGATCTAATTCGGTGCCCTCACGCCTGTAGGACCGTATCCATTCAGATACCGTTCGTTTTCTGAAACGATACACCGCTCCACCACCACAGGCAGCCTGCTCTGCCCGGTCAACATCCGCCTTCCCGCAAGCTTTTGAAAAAATGTCAGTATCTAAGGCGCGCCGTAACGGGTGCCAAACGGACCTGGGTGGTATACGAGTTGCTTGAGATAAAAGGCGGATAGGTCTGCCAGGACCCAACAGATCCGATGGCAGCGACGGGACACACGATCCGCGTTCTTGCAGGGCGGTCATACTTATGGCAATAGTGCGTCCCACTACGCACTCGATAGGAGGAGTTATGCCAAAGACGCCCGTGATCGCGCTGGTGGGACTTGCACTAATGTTATCGTCCGGTATGCCTCTCCCCTCTATGGGACAGCAGAATGGCGCCTCATCATTTGTGGCACGTCCTGATATCGATGCCGTGTGGCTCAGGCAGGCTCCGTGGAATGAAGACGAACGGGCACTGTACTACCATTTGAGCAGCGGCACTCAGCTCATCCCGTATAGTTGGTTTCTTGCGTTGGAACAGCCCGACAAGGAGGGTTTATTTACAGACGATGATCACATGAAGCAGCTCCATCTAATTCCCGATGGCGCTCATCCTGTGCACAACCCGGACGGGTTGCCGCTGGGTTTTACCAAGACGGTGTTTCCCAACGACCCCCGTGGGATCAAGGAATATGTCGGCATTACTTGCGCCTTCTGCCACACCGGCGAGCTTCACATCACTTCGCAGGATCGCGGGCGCCTTACCTTGTACATCGAGGGCGGCGGCTCCATGCAGAACAATCCCAAATTTTTGGAGGCGCTCGTGACATCGCTCGCGCGCACCGCCTCGGACGAGGCCAAGCTCAAGAAATTTGCCAAGCCTGTCCTCAAGCAGTGGGACAACGAAGAAAGCAGAAAAGCTCTCAAGAAGGCCCTGAATAATTCGAAGGACGTCCTTGTCGCACGATCGCACCGGGAGGAAGTTCAGGAATGGGGAGTCGGCCGGTTCGACGCTCTGAACCGGGGCAGCAACTTGGTGTTTATGCCGTTGCACTCTAAAAATGAAAGCGCGCTGGATGCGCCGGTAAGTATCCCGCCGCTCTGGAATGTGCATCTCTACGATTGGGTCCAGTGGAACGGCGCCATACAAAATCCGTTGGCGCGGAATATTGCCCAGGTGATCGGCATCGGGTCAGGGCTCTTTCAAAATCCGCCGTTTCAGGATCTCCAGGATCCAAAGGCGCTGCTCCTTCTTAAACGGCCGCCTGATCCTTTTGCATCCTCTTTGGAGATCGACAAGCTTCTGCAGCTAGAGGAAATGGTGTCAACGATCAAGCCGCCGCGTTGGCCGGAGGAACTCTTTGGTGAGATCAATATGGCGAAAGCGGTGGAAGGCAAACAACTGTACCGCGACAACTGTAAGCATTGTCATGTGCCGGCACTTCTGGATTCGCCGACGGGGTTCGGCCAGCGTTTCAAGATGAATATCATCGACCCTGCCGAAGTGGGGACCGATACCAAATATCTCAACTTTGTTTCCCGGAGGGTACAGACGGGGAAACTGAAGGATGACTTCGGAGCCGAGTCCCTGTCGGCGGCCAAGGCGTCCGAATGGCTGACCACGACCCTGATGAGACGGTGGACGCCGGACCCCGGCCCGAATAAGTGGGAATCGTATGGGTTATTGGCGCGACCGCATGCCGGTGTCTGGGCTACTCCGCCGTTCCTGCATAACGGCTCTGTACCGAATTTGTACGAAATTCTCAGCCCCATGGAAGAGCGAACGGCATGTTTTTATCTTGGCGACCTTGAATATGACACGGAAAAAGCGGGCTATAAGGTGCGACCATGCGCCGACGGGGAGCGACACGGGGAGTTTAAGTTCGACACCTCGAAGGACGGGAATCGACAAACGGGACACGAGTTTCGCAGGGATAATCGCGCCGGGCAGATCTTCACGCCTGAAGAATGCAAATCGTTTGAAAAGGGCGGAAAAAATGGAATACTCGGGTGCGAGCTCAACCGCGACCAACGCATGGCGATCATTGAATATCTGAAAACCTGCGACTTGGACGATGTGACGTGGAATCCACATGAAATTCCGAAGGTATGCAAGGCGAGACGGGTCTTTCTGCCGGAATAAGAATTCGTAGTCAGCCGGCAGTGGGGCATGATCATTCGCCCGCCATCGTTGGTTCGTCCATGACCGAGCTTCTCTCCAAAGACCACTCCATCCTTGAGCGGCCGTTCATGGAGTTCCGCCCGTTTGGAGTGGATGCGCATGGTGAGAAGATCTGCGACATCAGCGGCGTCATCGTCCAGTCGAATGTCGAATATCTGCACGACTTCATCTCGCTCAGCGCGGGCCCCGAGGCTGCCGACCGGGCTGTCCAGGAATTGTGCCGGATGCTGAACGAACGGCTGCATGATCCGGCCTACCATGTCACGCCGGAATTCCTCCGCAACGCCTGGAACAGTTATTCTTACGAGTTCGGATGCTACCTCCGAGAATTCTGTGAGGCGCTGTCCGGGACTCCTCAATTTCACGTCAATGCGGCACGGGGCCGGAAGGTGTCGCAGATCATCCAAATTCTGCTCCGCCCGTTTTCTACTCAGCAGAGTTACAAGATGTGGGCCTATGTCGGGCAAAAGTATACGAAGGGGGTGTTGGAATTCGGGATCGGAAGGGTGACCAACCGGTCTGCGATCTTGCGGATGCGATTCACGGAGAAGGCCTTTCGACAGTTCGGCCCTTATCGCAAGCGGTGCGTGGACGTCATTTGCCAATCATGCAAGGCCGGTATCGCCGGGGCGCAACAACAGATACATGGACTGGCGCCCGCCCATGTGCGAGATCTCTCCTGTATCGTCAATGGAGACGAATGGTGCGAATGGGAATTTACCTGGACACCAAAGGGCGGCGTGAGTCTCCTGTGGCCTTTAGGGGGCCTGCTGTCCGCCGGAATGTTCGCCTATCTGCGCTTGTTGCACCCAGAGATGTCGCTCGTAGAAACGGTTGGTCTCGCGCTGGTGCCGGTCGCCGCGGTCTGCCTCGGGATCATGGGGCTCGTGAAACGGCAAGCCAAGGGCTTGCAGACGCTGATCCGCGAACAAGAACAGGTCGTGGAAGCGCGTCATGAACAGTTGCGCGAATCGTACCTTGAACAACAACGCACCGCGGTGGAGCTGCGCCGGAAGGTTCAGCATCTCACCACGCTCCACCGGGCCGGCCTGCTGTTCAGTTCGACATTCGATCAGGAGGCCTTGCTCGACAGCGTGTTGGAAACCATTGTTCAGCAGCTTCACTACGATCGGGCCGTGATCGCCCTCTATGATCGGGAGCGCCGAATGTCCCATAGCTTCCGCATCCGCGGCGTATCGGACGAAGTGATCGCCTTCGCCCATGCGCGGGAGATTCCCGTCACGGATCCTTCGATGGTGGAGGGACAGGTCTTGATCAAGGGCGAATCCGTGCTCACGAGGGATCTCGGCGAGATCTGGAATCGATTGCACCCCCTGAATCAGGAATTGGCGGCCATGGTCGGAGCGAAATCTCTGATCTCCGTCCCACTGAAAGTGAAAGAGATCATCCTCGGCTCACTCACCGTGGAGCGGACCACGGAGCAGCCGTTGACGAACGATGATCTTGAGCTCATCAGCACGCTGGCCGGCCAGGTTGCCATTGCCCTGGACAATACGCAGGCCTATGGCGAAATCGAAGCCCTGAATCTCGGTCTTGAGGCGAGGGTTCATGAACGAACCGAAGAATTAGAGACGGCCAATGCCAAGCTCAAACAGATGGATCGGCTGAAATCGCAATTTCTCGCCCATGTTTCTCACGAGCTTCGGACGCCGCTGACCAGCATCGTGGGATTCACCGATAACATGCTCGAGGGCTTGGTCGGCGCCTTGAACCTGAAGCAGGAACAGTATCTCTCGCGTATCAAGGCGAACAGCGCACGGCTGGCGCGCATGATTACCGACCTGTTGGATCTGTCGCGGGTGGAGGCGGGAAAGATCGCCGTCTCGTTTGATCATGTCGAACTGCCGGCTCTCGTGTCGGAGGTGATCGAACAGATTCGGCCTCTCGCCTATGCCAAGGAGATCAGGCTGCACTATCACGCGGTCGCACCGGACATTATGGTGCGCGCGGATGCCGATCGAGTCAGTCAAATCGTAACGAATCTATTGGATAACGCGATTAAGTATACCGATGAAGGCGGGACGGTGGCCGTCGTCATCGGCGCAGCGTCCGCCGGGATCGCGACGGTGAGCGTGACCGATACCGGACAAGGAATTCCGAGAGATGCGTTGGATAAACTCTTCGATCCGTTTTTCCGCGTCGACCAACAAGAACGGAACCATTCCAAGGGCTTGGGGTTGGGCCTCGCGATCGTCAAGGAGCTGGTCGAACTCCACGGCGGGACCATCACGGTTGAAAGCGAGGTGGGAAAAGGAAGCACCTTTGAATTCTCGCTTCCTCTTGCGACGCGGAATGAATTGGGAGCGCCTCGCGCCCCGGCATTGCATATCTTGGTCGTGGATGACGATCCGGATATTCGGGACCTGCTGCGCGATCGTCTTCTAGCCGACGGATATCGCGTGCAAACAGCCCGCGACGGCCGGCAGGCGCTGGAGGTACTCCGCCAAGGATCAATCGGCGGGGTTATGCTGGATATCGGAATTCCGGAAATCGCTGGATTGGAGGTGTTGAGTCTCTTGCGCCGGACCGATCAGACAACGCCCGTGGTTATCATGACGGCAGTCGAGGCCTTGGACCGGGCGCTCCTGGCGGTGGAAGCGGGAGCCCAAGCGTACTTATTGAAGCCGTTCGATATTGGCCAACTGAAGCAGATCGTGGATCGATGGTTCAAACGGGCCACCGACGGTGCGAGCGATATTGAACGTCATGCCTCTGAACGATAGGTCACGGGCAGACTGCGCAGTCGATTTGCTTCGTACCTCGATTCCCACTCTCCTCGATGTTATTTTGTCATTCATTCTAATAGGGTCGGTTTCACCGGCATTGAGTGGGCGGGCACTGGCCCAGACTCCTCGCCTGCAAGGACAAAGCGCCTCCGCAGTGGGCATGGGCAATGCTTTCACGGCGCAGGCTGACGACGCCTCGGCGGTGCACTATAATCCCGCCGGGATGACGCAGTTGCGCGGCGTGGAGAATATGTTTGGGACATCCCTCATCGGCGGGACCACGCACTATACGAGCCCGAGCGGTCAGCATGTCACCGGAGACCGCAATGGAAGCGTGGCGTGGCCGCCGCCGGGGCATATCTACATCACAGCGAACCTCAAGGATCTCGGAATCACTGCGCTCGGGGATCTGACGGCCGGCATTGGATTGAACAACCCATTTGGATCGCTCACCCGCTATCCGAACGACGGTCCATTCCGAACGGCGGTCACCTTTACCACCCTCCCATTGCTCGATATCAAGCCGACGCTCGCGTACAAGCTCAATGAGCAGGTTTCGATCGGACTCGGGGCCGATATCTACACGTTCTCCGGCTTATTCGGCGAAGGGCAGGTCGAGCAACGATCGATCTGGCCCGGCGGCCTCGGCATCCCGGCAGGCTCGGCGGTCGAGCTAAACGGCACCGATACGACGGCGGGATTCAATGTGAGTCTGATGTATACGCCGTTACGCAATGCCGATGGAAAGCCGCTGGCCAATATTGGCCTGGTCTACCGTAGTCAGGCGACATTGCATCTCAATGGAGAATTTCGCGCGAACGGCGCGTTGGTGTCCAACGCCGCCGCCACGCTGGTGCTGCCCCAAGTATTTTCCGGCGGCATCGCGGTGTGGCCCGTCAGGGATTCAGATCATGAATGGAAATTGGAATTGGATGTGGATTATGTCGGATGGAAATCGAACCGCAATCTGGACATCCATCTTTCGAACGGGGCTCTGATTCCGTTTCCGCAAAACTGGCAGAATGCCTATACGGTGATGATCGGAACCGAATATAAGTGGCTCCGCTTGGCCGCAATGCCAGAGTGGGAAATCGCCCTGCGCGCCGGGTATTTCACTCAGCAGACCCAGGTTCCCGACCGCACGTTCAATCCGGGTATTCCGTCCGCGACGAACCATGTGCCATCCGTTGGAGTCGGTCTGGCATGCAGGGAGGCCGGTTCATTCCTCGGTATAAAGTGTGGCCGGCTGGGAATCGGCCCGCTCAAACCAAAGCTGGTCGCCCTCGACCTTGGATATCAGGCGGCGTTCTACGAAGTTCGTACGGTCAACGGCAATCAGAACCCGACCGTGAACGGACGATATGACACGATGATCCATGTCGGCGCTCTCTCCCTGCGCTTCAATTATTGACAGAGCGATGGCGCCTGGGTGGCACAGTGATTGCTTTTACTCAACGGCAGAAACGTTAAGCGAACCGTAAAATCTCTCAGTATCCTCGGAAGAAGACAGCACGTGTTGTGGGCCATCTCCATAGCGTTGTTGGAAGTGATTGCGGTCTATTTCTTGCTGACTGTAGTGAGCAACATATGGCAGCGGCGAACAGCACTCCGGTCTTCGCGTGACGACCATGATTCGATTTCCCTTTCGGCGTGACGATGAGCCGGCAGAGTGTCTTCGGTCGTCAGCAGCCGACCGATCTCACCACACGATCTCCTGGATCGTGCCCATCCAGCGCTGATCGAGCCGCCTCACAACTCACGCCACTCGGCCGCGTTTCCGTCCATCACCGGGGACGCGGCCCCTCCTTGTAACGAAGACGTGTACGCGTCCCAATACATAATTAGGTCTCGAGCCTGAGTGTCGAACCCATAGCAGTTCCGCATGCTCAATTTCTCAGTTCTCGTCCATCGGTCAGTAGCCGGTATTCCTCATTTTCCAACGATCGTGACGTTGTCGCATCGTATCGATTTAGATACTGTCACTTATCCATTTAGATACACCTGACGAGTTGTTCTTATGGCAGGGGCCGACAATAGGCGTAACAGGTCGAGCCGTATTTCCTCAGGAATCTTCCTTGGTCCGGGGACATCCATGGGTTCGTTGCGAATAGGCATCTCAGTAATGGCACAGCCCTTGCGGCTTGGAAAAAAGCGGGTAATTGCCTGCGAACCATCCTAACTCTCGACCGGTAGGGTCATTGCCATAAAAGCGAAGGCGAGGTGAAGAAGTTCCGTGCGCCGGCTAGCCAGGCACGCTCAGCACAGATCAGTTCCCCGATTGCAATGATTGCATTGCGCCAGCCGTGCCTGTTCAATCCCGAAACGCTTGGGAGCGGGGAGGAATTCCATGAAGAAAAGTATCTTCGTCATCTCCGACCTTCACCTGGGCGGCGCGCCGGCGCAGGACGGCAAGCCGAGTTTCCAGATGTGCTCCGAGAATGGTCGAAAACGTCTGGCGGAGTTCATTGACTATGTGGTCCAGGAATCCGGGAAAGGGGAAGTTCATCTCATTATCAACGGCGACATCGTGGATTTTTTGGCCGAAGAGGAGTTTGCTCCTTTCACGGCGCAAGACAACCTCGCGGGGAACAAACTCTCAAGCATCCTCGAACGCACGGATGAGGTTTGGAAGAGTCTCGAGGCCTTCGTCGGAGCGGGATGCCGGCTGACCCTCTTGCTCGGCAATCATGATATCGAGCTGTCGCTTCCGACCCCTCGGCGATTGCTGCTTGAAAGACTGGGCTCCGGCCGAGTCGAATTCATCTACGACAACCAAGCCTATGTCGAAGGACCGGTGCTGATCGAACATGGCAACCGATATGATTCATGGAACGTGATTTCGCACGATCAGTTGCGGGAAGTGAGATCGGCCATGTCGCGCGGCGAAGCGGCGCCGATCTTTGAGAGTCCGGCCGGGAGCAGGCTGGTCGTCACTATCATGAATGGGATCAAAGCGAAGTTTCCGTTCGTAGATTTGTTGAAGCCGGAGGACGCTGCACTGCTTCCTGTGCTGGCTGTTCTTGATCCGGCTTCCTTTGGAGAAGCGAAGCAGGCGATCGCACTCTGGCGACAGCAGTCCCATGTGGAATTCGATGAGCAAGGTGCACCCGTCGATGTGCAGAACATTGCATCCGCAACCTCTAATAAAGAGGAAGAGTTAATCGATTTGGCCAATGAGCTGTACACCGACCAATTGGGCGATATCAGCGCGGTGGATGACCTGAAAAACCTCTTCGAGCTGTGGCAATTAGCGCGATCAGTCAAGGATAAGGGCAAGCAACTTCAGCGGCTCTATGCCGCCCTGCGGGCGAGGGCCGAAAGTACTTGGCAGACCTTCGATGTCAATCGAGAGAACGAACAATTCATCAAGCCGGCACAAGCTGCAGCCGCACGAGGATTCAAAGCCATTGTCTTTGGCCACACGCACCTGGTGAAACGAGTGCCGTTGGACGAAGAAGGTGCGATCTATTTGAACAGCGGGACGTGGGCCGATCTCATGCAAGTGCCCAAGCAGGTATTGGAGGGAAAGGAAGAAGATGCAAAACAGGCGCTTGTTCCATTCATCGAAGACCTGCGCACGAACCGGCTCGAACAGTGGCGCAGACTGATTCCGACCTTCGTGCGGATCGATTTGGACGACGACAGCCTTCAATCAAGCGAGGCCTATTTCTTCAACGGAGTGGGTGAAGTCGAGCGAGTTCCGAATGGACGCCTGACAAGACTTAGCCCTTGAGCACGAGAAGCAATGGAGTGCTGTGATGGCCGACGAAATCTATAAGGCGCTGAAGGCGGCCTGTGCGCGCATTGTCGCAGGGACCAGCAAGGGCAGCGGATACCTCGTGGGCCGTGATCGAGTGGCCACCTGCGCGCACGTCGTCAAGCCGGTCGGAGTGGGCGGCACGGCGAGCGTGGCGTTTTCAAGCGCTGAACTGGTTGCGACGGTTCTCAAGCTTGACGAAGCAGCGGACGCGGCGTTGTTGGCCCTGCCACGTCCGCTCAATGATATCACTCCCCTTCAGCTGGCCGGCAGCGTCGATCGGAAAGCTCCTTGGGAAGGATATGGGTTTCCCGAGCTGACGAAAGGGGAAGGCCTTCCACTTGAAGGCGCCGTGATGGATCCCGAAAGTAAAGACGATCAAAGCGCGCCGGTCCTTCTCCTTCGGTCGGAGCAGGTCGCGGCAGGAGAAGGAGCGTCGTTGCATGGGTTTTCCGGGAGCCCCGTCTTGGTGGATGGCATGGTCGTGGGCCATCTCAAACGATATATCAAGGATAGGGAGAGCCCGCTGCGTCCGGCGTATGGCTATGTGTATGCCACGCCATCACGCGCCGTTCTCCAGCTTTTGGGCGCGCAGCCGGCGGTGACGGTGATCCAACCTCCCGACCCGCTGTTTCCGACCGCATCATTGCCGAGCCTTGGGGAAGACGAGTACCACGTCTTCATCAGTTATCGATCAACCGATCGCAAGTGGGCGGATCAATTGATCACGCGTCTCGAGGGCATCGGGTTCAAAGTCTTTATCGACCATCGGGAGTTGGTTCCAGGAACACAACTGGCTAATACTCTCCAAAAGGCCCTGGCTACGTGCAAATCCGCAGTCGTGATTATGAGCAGCGGTTGGTTGGCATCGCCTTGGTGTCAAGAAGAAGGCAACGTGCTTCTTAAGCGGTCAATAGAAACCCCGTCTTTCCATGTGGTGCCGGTGCGTATTGATAAATCTCAACCGCCTGCCATGTGGGATGGGCGGTTCTGGTTGGATTTTTCTGACAGCAAGCTTCCAGAGGGCCATGAGTTGAGAAGACTGCAATTCGGGCTCATCGGTAAGACGCCGCCACGTGAGGATTCCATCGAAAACCGGGTCTTCAAGGCAGAAACGGCAGCGACTGACGAATTGATTCGGGAGGTCAAAGCGGCGGCAGCAACAGGCCCAGAAAAGGTCTACGCGCTCTGGAAAAAGTGGCGAGAGGCGGAAATGCCGGATGGACCGGCGAACCTCTATGTTGCCCAATTGCTGATTTCGTTGGCTGTACCCGATCGGGTGATCGAAGTCCTGAAACATGCGCAGCCAGGAGAGCGTGCGGATCAACTATTGGCGCTAGCCCTTGCAAAAACGAACGATATCGATGGCGCGATCCAGATTTTGAGGAAACTGTATGACAGGAAGAAAACTGAAACAGATTCAGAAACGGGCGGGATTCTGGCCGGTCGCTATAAGCAGCGATGGATCAAGGGCAGTCGCACCAACAACGCAGATCTCCGTGCATCGTTCGAGATCTACCGCGAGACGTTCGAGCGGACGAAGGACTCGTATCCGGGAATCAATGCTGCCGCAATGGCGATGGAACTTGGTGATCGTGGCGAAATGCTGCGCATCGCCCAGCAAGTCCTGTCTTCTCTCCAGGGGGCGCGTGTCGAGGACTTTGACCACTGGAAGCTGGCGACATTCGGCGAGGTCTATCTTTTCTTGGGTGATTTGGACAATGCCAAGAAATGGTATGGGAAGGCGGTCGCGTACTGCCCCGAATGCCATCAGGATATCGCCGTGATGCGGCGTCAGGCGCGGCGCAATCTCGAGAAACTCGGGCTTGAGCGAAGCGCCTTGGATGCCGTCCTTGACGTGCCGCACGTCGCTGCCTTCACGGGCCATATGGTGGACGCGCCGGGACGGGCCACGCCGCGATTCCCGTCCGACAAAGTTCCTGCGGTTCGCAAGGCGCTCTCCGAATGTCTTAAGAGGCAGCGAATCGGTTATGGCTTTAGTTCCGCCGCCCGTGGCTCGGATCTCATCTTCATTGAGGAGCTGAAGAAGGTCAACGGTCGCCCTCGCGTGTTCCTGCCCTTTCCACGAGATCAGTTCAAGAAGACTTCTGTCGGCAATGGCTGGAATCCGGCCTTCGAACGAGCCTTACAAGGATTAGAAGTGGTCGAGCTGTCACAAGAGCTCCCCCCGGAAGACCAGCACCCCGACGCCTATGCCGCCTGCAACCGCAAAATCTTGGAAGAAGCGATCGCCAAGGCGCAGCTGCTGGATGAAGAGCCGCTGTTGATCGCCGTCTGGAACGGCAATCCCGGCGACGGGGCGGGCGGCACGGCGGACGCGGTGCGCGACTGGCAAAATGAAGGTCATCCAGTGGAGATCATCGATATCTCGAAATTGTAAGCAAACGAGTGCCGCACGGGCCATGAGATCCTAGGCGACGGTCGAGTTCATACTTACCTGATATCACTATTGTGGTCATTCCCATACTGCAAGTGTCTGGAAATAGCGGAGGTCCCTCTCAACGACCAAAAAGACGGCGGGCACCTGATAGGGTAGACCTTTAGAAATCCGCTAATGACCGCGAGCCTGAAGATGTTGTTCAATTTGAACCACCAGCCCCATTGTTTTCTTTTGCCGCTCTTCCATGCTCGGCTCCTGCGGCGGAAGCTGCGTGAACGCCTGCCATGTGTCACTCGGCAGGCCTGCGTCCGTGGCATGGCGGGCGATCTGCGGTGCGAAGAGCACGCCGCACTCGGGGCAGGCGATCCGGTACACGACGGCAAACCCAATCACTGCGCCGAGCTTATACACATGACTCATGTCCGCGCCATACTCCTTCGTGAGAAACGCCGCCGTGCAGGAAGTATCGTCCTCGATCAATTGTCCATAATCCGGGATCGCCGTGATCGAGCGAGCGAGGGGCGGTGCTGTGGGGGCCGGCACGTGAAGGTCCTGGCTGATCGTGGCAATGCCGTTCAACGATTCCTCCCGCCTCGCCTCGTCGATCATGCCCGCATCGCCAAGCGCGACCGCAAAGCCGAATCCATATCCCATCTTCCAGGCCGTCACCCGGTCTTGGCGCAGCGTATGGGCGTCCGGCTTTCGGCGTGCGGACTCGTTTAAAGTGTGCATGGCAGCGGCGCATTTCTCCGCCGCTTCCGGTGAAGCTCTCGGCATGCCGAGGTCGGCGGCAATGGTGCCGGATCGAAAAGCCCAATCTACCAGTTCCTGGCTGCCCTGTTCGAGTAATAGGAAGGCCAGCGCAATGGACCAGACGATAGCGAGAAACAGAATGAGTCCGCGAATGCGGGTCTTCATCGATCTTCTCTTGCGCCTCCCCGCCCGCGGGACTATACCCGATCTCTCAATGGAACGCTCGCGATGATTGGTCAGGCGCCGGGGAAATTATGGATGTATTTTCTGGAAGCCGTTCTCATTACGGTTCCAACATCGCTCGTGATTCTGGCTGGCTATCGGCGGAGCGTCGCTCGCAACATGCGTCAGGCAGGAGACGGCGCTTCCATGCCGCTTCCGGCTGTCAAGGACGAGCCGCGAACCCGCGCACCGGTCCTGGTTGCACAGCCCAAGATCGCGGGCGACGATTCAATAAAAACGATCAGACGGCGTCTCACGCTTGTGTACGGCATGGGCAGCCTGGCAGCTGCCGGTATGATGGCCTTCCTGTTCGCATACTCAATGCAGTTCGATCTCAGTACGCTCGCTCTCTTTGTGAGTTGGTACGTCTATGCATGGCCCATCGTCCCGATCACGATCGTCCTGCTGGCTCTCCCGCGGCACCGCAACATGACGTTCCTCCTGATCTACGTTCTTCTTGGCGCACTCATCGTCATCGGATGGTCGGGCTTCTCGTCCGTCATTCTCGGGCGCCCCCATGTCTCGCCATCGACCAACGCGCGCTTCTTTCTTGAGTTCTTGGTGCGGGTAAGCTGGCTTCCCTATCTCATCATCCTGGTGACGGGGAATCGCCGGCTGCGGCCGGTGTCGCCGGTTGTGCTGGCCGGCCTGCTGGTCTTCAGCTTCGGCTCACTCTTGGCGCGCGACCTCTATATCGCGGCAGTGCAGGCCGATCCCACGGCCTCGTGGTTTCTGTTCGCGGGCGCCACCACCTACTCCTTCTGGTATTTCATCGCCGCCGTGCCGATCGGATATGTCTGTTGGCTGGGAATTCAGCGCCTGGCTGCCTGGTATGAGCAGAAACGGTTCAGCGATGTGCAAGTGCTGGTCGATTCCTGGTGGCTGATCGTGGCCTTTCAATTCAGCTCGCAGGTGGCCTCTGATTTGGGGTGGGGTGGGCTGGCCGGCTTGCTGGCGTTCGCCGGATATCGGGGAACAGTAGAAATAGGCTTGCGGCTGTTTCGCTCCGGCGCCGATCGAAAGGGCCCCACACTGCTGCTCTTGCGGGTATTCGGATTTCAACGACGGACCGAAGCGCTCTTTGACTCCATCGCCGAACGATGGCGGTTTCTGGGGCCGGTGGTGATGATCGCCGGTACGGACTTGGCGATGCGGACGTTCAGTCCCGGGGACATCGTCGGCTTCATGAGCGGCAGATTGCAGAGTCTTTTTATTGGCGGAGAAGCACAAGTCCGCCGGGTGTCCACCGCCATCGACGTCGTCAGGGATGCGGACGATCGCTTCCGAACCACCAAATTCTTTTGCCGAGACGATACGTGGCGCGCCGCGCTCATCGAGCTGTTGCAACACAGTGACCTGGTGCTGATAGACCTCCGCGGCTTTAGCGAGAACAACAGCGGTTGTCTGTTTGAAATCCAAACGATCGTCTCGCGGCGATTGTTATCTCGAACGTTCCTGGTCGTGGATGACGGCACCGATGTCGCGCTGCTGGAGACCACCATCCGGAAATATGCTGTTGATTCCGATGAAACGGCCGCGCTTCGGTCACGCGCCCGACACATTCATCTCACCAGACAATCAAGCGCCGAGCTCGCGCACGTCTATAAACATTTGAAAGACTTGGCCGCGACCACGACGGCTCCCGTGGGTAAGTGATCGTCCACGTATCTCTTTAGATACCATGAGAATCCTTTCGGATACACTCGACACACATCCCTTCCCATCGAGCTAGGCGAGGGCTGAATAGCCCGGGCCGATTTTCCTCAGGTAATTGATGGGGCTATGCGGGGACTCCTCCCTATCGTACGTAAAGCTCGCAGCGTGGCACAGCCTTTGCCCATACGTTAGGCCGACATCACGAAGATTCTTGAGACTAACATCGAATCGCGGCGGGGCACACCGACGATGACTAGAGGAGAACGCGATGACGTGGGACATGATGTTCGTCACAGTCGCGCTGGTCACGGTGCTTCTGCTGATTATTCTACTGGCCCTCGTGTCCCGGATCTGGCAGGACGGGACGCCGCCCAGCCAAGGGGACGAATCCCAATACGTGCACCAGATCAAATCGGGGCCGGCGAAGGTTGAAAAAGTCGGCGAGCAAGAAAACTCGTTGGCTTGAGCGGACAGTGGGCGTTCCGATCGCTGGCAGCACACTTGTGATCGTTCCCCCTCAGAATCCGCGAGAGACCGAAGCACAGCCGACGGCGGCTGGATCAGTACTCAGAGTCGCGCGCGTGGGCGGCAATCAGATCAGCGAACTCTTACGAGAACCAAGCGAGAAACATTTTTGAACAGAATCGCGAGCGCGGAAACTGAGCGGGAAAACGAGGGACTGTGCCACAGCCGCACAATCGAATCAAGACAAATGCTGAGGCTGCAAAGCCGCCCCGAATCAGGGCTTGCCAAAAAATCGAAAAAGGTCTATCTAAGCAGCCCTCATTACTGCCATGTTCTAGAGAACACCAGAGCATGGCGTGGAGAAGGCCGGAAGGAGTAAGCCCGGGATGGCTGCTCAGGCTCCGCAGTCTTTTCACGACAGACCCTCCCGCCCGCCAAAGCCGTTCCACCTTCATCAAGCCCAAATCCTCCTACGGGTGGTGCTGAGCATGGGCGCGTTGTGTCTGTTGGAGGTTGATCACTCTTTGGCTCAGGACCGGCTGGGTAGCGACCGTCCCGTGCCAAGCGACGGTTCCGCCAAACCCCACTCTGGTGATTACCCGGCCGCACCTGGGGATCAACTCATATCCGAACTCGAACTGCTCAAAGAAGAAAGTGTGGCGCTACGAGAGGAAAGCGCTTCCATTGCGCACGGGATGTATCCGGGAAAGCCGCAGCCGATTTCCCAGGCTCCTTCGAACGTCTACGTGATAACGGACGAGGATATTAGGCATTCAGGCGCAACTGATATACCCCAGGTGCTCCGGCGCATCCCGGGCCTTGAAGTTATACAGATGACTGGCGCGGACTACAACGTCAGTGTAAGAGGCGATAACCAACCAGCAGCCAACAAACTACTCGTCATGATAGATGGTCGTTCAATCTATGAAGACGCGTATGGGAGTGTATTTTGGACAACTCTTCCAGTCACACTGCCCGAAATAAAGCGAATTGAAGTGTTGAAAGGACCTGCTTCGGCGCTGTACGGCTTCAACGCGTTCGATGGGGTCATCAATATCATTACCAAATCTCCAGAAGAAATAAAGGGAACAACGGTACAGGTGGGCGGAGGAGAGCTCGGCACGATCCGCGCGGCGGCTATTCAGGCCGGCACTTATAACAAATTGGGATATCGTCTGTCCATTGGCCATGACCAGAATCAGCAGTGGAGAAATCGCGATGCTCTCGCTCTGCGCCAGACGAAATTCAACCTCCACACTGACTATGCCCTTTCTTCCGATTCACGAGTGGTGGTGCAGGGTGGTTACTTGGCCAACAACCGCTTCGATGGACAATTCTTCGAGACCATTGCTGAAACGACTACGGGTATCAATTCGGGGTATTTGAACGCGATGTATGAACGACCGAACTTTTTTATCCGTGCTTGGTGGCAATACTGGAGGCATGAAGACGACGAAACTGTATTTCCCTCCATTCAGCGGTTTTTCCGCATTATAGACCGTAACGGCAACATTGAACAGAACCGCCAAAGAAACACCTACAACATCGATGCTCAACACACGATCCCTTTTGGGAGTAGTCATCGATTCACCTATGGGGCTAATCTTCGCTATACACGCTTCACGAGTAACTTCATTCTAGGAGACGCGGCACGTGAAGATCGCGTAGGCCTGTATGTGCAGGAGGAATGGCAGCCCATAAAGCAGTTGACTGCCATGGCGGGAGTTCGGTTCGATATGCATAGCCAAATCAACCCGACCTACAGTCCTCGCGCATCGCTTGTATATAGTCCCACTGAGAATCACAGCTTTAGGATTTCAGGCTCTGTTGCTTATCGCCCTCCGACGCTTTATGAGAGTTTCATAGAATCCCATTCCCTCCTGTTCTTGTTTGGCTGCCCTCCCAACTGTGTAGGAATTCCCAACATATTTGTCGGTTCTAAAAATCTAAAGCCCGAGCAGATCATATCCTATGAGGCAGAATATCAGGGCTGGTATCTGCGACATCGTTTAAGGACTCGGGCTGCTCTTTTCTACAATCAATTGAGTGACATGATCACCTTTAACATCCCTACGCCGGTCAACAGTGGCAAGGCAGACATTTACGGAGGCGAAGCCGGAGTTGAATTTCTTGCGACCAAATGGCTTACCGGATTCGCGAACTTCAGCTACGAACAGATCGGCCAAAATCTAACGGGAACAACCCGCCGTGGCGCTCCGCGATGGAAATCTAATGCAGGCCTACGAACTGAATTGGATAATGGCTTAAATGGAGAGGCAGCCGTTCATTACGTCGATTCTGCGGTTTATCCAATCGGTTCGTTCTTCACGACGGCTCAAAATCTTCCTCTAGGGACGCCTCCTGGATCAGGCCCACCTGCTCCCAACACGCGGGTTGGAAGCTATGTCCTTTTAAATGTAAGAGTCGGCTATTTCTTTTGGCATGACCGAGCCGAGGCGGCGTTCGCTGTCTTCAATGCACTCAACGATAAGCACAAAGAGCATCCTCTAGGGGACACAATTGGAAGTCGCGTTATGGGGTGGCTCACGGTCAGATATTAGAGTCTGATTCTCGTAGAACAAATCCAACCATAAGGAGGCTATATCATGGCTGAGAAGAAGATTCTTGAAGTCATACCAAAAGAGTTGATTCAAAAGTACGACTTGAACGTGCCCACCCTTAGAGACGTTTCTGTTTCAGACATCAATAATCTTAACGAAGCCATTCAAGAATTAGAGGTGAAAGGCACTAAGCCCCGTGGAGTTATGTGCTGCACCGGAATGTGCTGTACCGGCATGTGCTGTACTGCACGTTGAAGACGAACCGCCTTGTTGTACATACCGACGCCTGTGGTCAAGATTCTCATGGTGAGGGGATCGCTCGATTCCCTCACACGGGTTCAATGTTTTCCTGTCGCGTGGCACGGAACTGAGATAGTGATCGCCAATGATTGATGAAGCGGGCAAAAAACTGTACGCGAAGGCCGTACAGTTAATGGAGACGTTCGATGGCGTGCTGCTCAAAAGAGGATGCACTGAAGTCAGGATTACCGGCGAAGGCGTCGCGGACGTTCTGAGGTTAATACTGGCAGCGGCCAACCATGGCGCCACGGTTGACGGCCTGACCCAGCTTTTCATACCTGCGCACCATTCAATAGTGAAACATTTGATTCAGCAGTTGACCGAGCGACGCCTATTAGCCTACCACCCCGACGGGGACGTGAGCCCCACAACCTATGAGTCAAGCCTTGACATCTTCTATTGGCATTTTGATGCGTCGTCGGCAGAACTACTTCCGCGTCTGGCCGACCAGCCCATCTTGATTATGGGGGTTAATTATCTATCCCAGCAGCTTGCTGTTGCACTGGGCAGGTCAGGTATGACTAATTTCAGCGTCGTCGACCATCCGCAACTCCGAAATCTAGAACTCTTCGACGATGCTGGAAAACAAAGACGGGACTCGTGGCCTAATTCTCTTCAGGAGCCTCAGCAGTTTAGCGATGCATTTGATAAGTCTCTGGAAGATTACAGCTGCCTTGTCGTCGCATCAGATTGCGGCCGCACTCCTATCATCCAGGAATGGAACAAAGCTTGCGTTCAGAGAAAGAAGCATTTTCTACCCGTCGTGCTGCATAACATGATCGGATATTTAGGACCTCTTGTCGTCCCGACAGAGACACCCTGCTATGAATGTCTGCTATTGCGACAGAATTCGCACCTGGCCTCGCCAAGGGTGTACCGCGCCATTGAAGAGTCGACTTTTGAGTATCGAAAGATAATCGCTTTCCATCCCGCCATGGCTGGCGTTCTGGCAGAGTTAGCGGCCTTTGAGCTGGCCAAGTTTTATGGTGGAGTTCCGCATGGACAGATCGGCAGGCTGATAGAAGTTAATCTGCTTACCTATCAGATGACCGCGCGAAAAGTATTAAAAGTTCCGCGTTGTCCCGCTTGCAGTCCGCTGAATACAAGGCCGTCGATGACATCTCGAAGGACGCTCTTTGCTTCTCCTACAGAGAAAGAAATGTCTCCGTGAAAGACTACAAGACCTCATTCGAACGGCTGTTTCAGGCAGCGGAGTACTTGGTGGATAGCCATGTTGGCATTATACACAACGTCGATGAAGCCCCAAGACAAGCCGGTGAGCCAGATTTCTTCTATTTTTACGCTTCTTCCTGCGATACCAGCGCGTTTGCGGTTCAACGAAACTCCAATATAGGAGGCGGCGGATCTACCAACCGAGAGCGAGCATTTGCAAAAGCCGTTGGCGAGGCCGTTGAACGATATTGTTCTGCCATCTTTGACCAGAATGACTTTCCTCTGACAACGTTCAAATCGGCCCCGTTTCTCTGCGTACCGCCAAGTGAATTCGCTCTGTATAGCGCCGAGCAGTGTGCGTGGACGGATTTCCCCTTCTGTCGGTTTCAGCACGACACACCAGTGCGGTGGGCTCCTGCTACGGAAGTGTCAAGCGGCCGGACCTGGCACGTTCCTGCAGCGATGGTCTATGTGCCTTATTATTATTCACATGGAACGGAAAAGCCCATTGTACAGCCAATCTCTACGGGCCTTGCCTGCCATATGAGCTATTCAGAGGCCGCCATCTCCGCTATCTGCGAAGTTATTGAGCGAGACGCCTTTACGATAACCTGGCAGGCCATATGGCCACGTTCTCAGATCCGTCTGGATTCATTGAGCGAGGAAAACACCGATATAGTGGACAGACTTCGAAAGACGGGAAGCACCGTGATCATATTGGACATCTCCATGGATGTTGGTGTGCCGACGATTCTATCGGTGCTGCGGTCTGATTCGCCGGAGATTCCTGCATTGATCTTTGCGGCATCGGCTCACCCTGATCCGGAGCAAGCCGTACGGAAGAGCCTGGAAGAGGTAGCTTATACAAGCATCTATGCACGCCATGTGAAGGCGACGCTACCCGATTTGAGCAATGACCCGGAATACCGGAACATTGTAGACCAAGAAAGCCACGTGCGCTTCTACTCAGAGCATATCAACTCGCATCTCGCAGACTTTATGTTTTTATCTGACAGGCGAATTGACTTTCACGAGATACCTAATATTTCAAGCGGAGATGCTGGTAAGGACGTTGGCGCCCTTGTAGAGAAGATACACTCAATCGGTCATAAGGTACTCATTGCCGATTTGACCACGCCCGATGTTGGCATTCTAGGCTTTCGGGTTCTGCGTGCGATTGTTCCTGGTTTCCATCCGCTCGTATTAGGCCATCGGCTACGGGCTCTCGGGGGTACAAGGTTGTGGAACGTTCCACAGAAGATGGGGCATAGAGGAATTGAACGTGTTTCAGGAGATAATCCGGCTCCACATCCCTACCCATGAAAAAGGAACGGCTTATGAATCGGATCCGCTGGCAAAACTCGCTTCTTTCCACGGAGCAAGAAGACCTTCTGTGGGAGCTTTTCCATGAGAATTCCAAGATCAGCAGGTACGATCGCTTTTCCTTAACGGAACAACAAGTAGTTGAGCGAATGAAGGAGCTCCATGAAGCACTCCCGTACAAAGGCTACCCAATCACTGAACTGCCGCAGCCGCTTCCATTAAAGAACGCCCTAGACCAAGTTCTGCAGGCGCGCGCGTCTGTACGAGAGCTGCATCCATCCGTCCTAACCTTATCCGCTCTCTCCACAATACTTCATTATGCCTACGGCGAGACCAGAGATAACAAGGATACAGGCTATGTCCGTCCATTCAGGGTCGTTCCATCGGGTGGCGGCCTGTACCCATTGGAAATCTATTTTCACAGCAACTGCATCGCCAATGAACAGCCCGGCATTTACCACTACAACCTATCTAGACGGAACATTCGCCTGTTGAGCCAGGCCGACAAGACGCAAAGTGTTGCAAAGGCTATGGTGTACCCCGAACTGATTGAGAGGGCAGCATTGATAATCTTCATCACCGCTATTTTCGAACGTTCTATCTTCAAATACGGTGATCGAGGCTATCGATTCATCTTCTTGGAGGCGGGTCACGTTGCACAAAACATCAATCACGTCGTCACGGCACTCGATCTGGGCTGCGTCAATATTGGCGGATTCTATGATCGTGAGATTGACGACATCCTCGGGCTGGACGGAGTAACTCATTCGACGATCTACATGGTAGCTATTGGAAACAGAAAGGAACCGTCCCATGGAAGATGAAGCTAACATTACAGCGGGCGAGACATTCCTGAAACTTTTCCGAACTTTTCTTTCCGAAATTGAAGATATGTGTGCGCCAGTTGAGCGTTGGAAAGAGGTACGCCCCATTATTGAAAAACTAAGAGAGATTGGGAGAGCGCCCCAGAAAACTGAGGAACAGAAGCAGAAAGAAGCGAAACGCATTTCTGATCTCAAGACAATTATTACTTCAGCAGCTAGCTATTTGCCCGGCAGTTACAGGGAGAACTATAGTGACCAAATTCTGAAAACTTTAGAGTCGGTTCAAGAGTGGTCACCAGGTACAGTGGAAACATTATCAGGGGCAGTCTTTGACCTCATGAACCCTGAATGTAGCGATGACATCAAGTCAGTTCTTGCATTAACTTCAAACGTATACAGATCATTTCTTGAGCCCGAACTAGTCCCCTCCGCTAGTTTCCCTCAACCGGATTCCCGCTGGCCAGCGCTGGTTACATTCAATCCTGAGCCGAAGCTTCCCCCTAAGGACGGGAAATGGACCAATGAGCACGTGTTCGTCCCATTTACCCTACCTACTGATGAAGTGTATAGGCTCTGTGGCGCTAGAGTCGCGGTGGTAAGCCTGCCGTCAGTCTATCGATGTCATCCTGTTCTGTGTTGGGCCCCAGTCGCGCATGAGGCGGGCGGGCATGACGTACTACATGCCTACAAAGGGTTGCTCCCCGAACTGCAGCGAGGGGTGCGCGAACTCTTTTACCGCGGACCAGACCCTCACGTACAACAATTGGATAGTGATAAGCAGAAACTCGGGCTCCTTTGGCAGTATTGGACTGAAGAAACAGCGTCTGATGTATATGCCGTTATGAATCTTGGACCATCGTACGGTATAGCCCTTGCCTTATACTTCGCTGCGTTGGGCGAACGTGTGCGCAGGCATTTATATGGAAAATCTAAAAACGGCAACTCGGAAACAGGAGATCGGTTACCTGCGCTTTCTATCTCTAATATATATGATGAACAGCGCCAGCAAACTTACATAAAATATCATCCACCGAACATTTTGGCATTGTATGCCGTTATCGGAGCCATAGAGGCGCTTAACGATCTACCTGACAAGACAAAAGATGAGTACATACGTTGGATTAAGAACTCTATCGATGTCTGTCTCGCGGAAGGCAATGAGGCACTGCAGCGGTCATATCCCGGAGTCCCTCTCGACCATTACGCAACAAAGAATGTCCTTATTAAAGGATGGCTACAGATTAGAGCTGGCACGTGGATTTGGATCGGCCCTAAACTCCCGATAGGGCCCCCAGAGTATAAACAATTTACGGCAGGGAACGCTCTCGAATTGCCTCGCCCTGAAATGCAGGAATATGCGAGACAGGTTGGATATTACATTGCCTCCTCCAAGCTGAAAGCCTTAGGAGGTCATTCAATTCAGGATCTTGAAACATGGGATGAATGTGATGAGAATCAGGCTGAACACGTTTCACATGTTATTGGCTTGATTAATCCGTTAAACCCAGATGAGGTCACCACGTTATCCTACCTAGGAGATGACGCTCAGTTATTGGCTGGAGCCATCTTAGCGCTTGCCAAGCAGCCGAGTTCAGAAACAACCTACGTTCAAATAAACCGCA
The DNA here is from genome assembly GCF_965152575.1 of Nitrospira sp. Nam80. NCBI lineage: Bacteria > Pseudomonadati > Nitrospirota > Nitrospiria > Nitrospirales > Nitrospiraceae > Nitrospira > Nitrospira sp. Nam80. Next base: position 4,215,842 of record NZ_OZ224216.1, on the reverse strand, counting down.
ACTTAGGAGCTGTATTAAAAAGAGGCTTCGATGATGACGAAGTATGGGGAACTCCCGTATGGCATCCTATTACAAGTTAGGCCACATTAGGAAGTGAACCATAGGAATAGCAGGCGCGAAGTTAGCTTCTACGGTGAGAATGAGCGAACTAAAAAGGGGCACCCTGAGTTGGCCCGGGTTTCGTGGACATCACGTTAAGAGGCACTGGTCCGTCACTCGAACTTGAGCGGACTAAGATACGTCAGACTCTGATGGAGCCGCTGAGATGAAAAGCATCACCGAGCGGTCGCCGGTTTTCGGCTTTGTTTAACACTATTCCATTCCCTAGCGCATTGCTTCATCATTGGATAGGGAATAAGCCACTCCAACTTGAACTATAAGGAGAGCTCCCGCTGTAAGGCGGGTTCTTCATCGCTGCTTGATAAGCTATTCCACTCTCGATGGCATACCAGCATATTTGGGTGTATTCATGAAAAAAACGACGATCTTTGCGGAGGAACCGCTTCTCCGGGCCCTCCACGACATTGCCCGCGCAGAGCAGAGCAGTCTCGCATCGGTGATCCGGCGGGCGCTCGAAGAATTTCTCGGACGGCACCAGGGATCAGGTATCTTGCCTTCCTGTGCGGGGATTGCGTGAAGCGGGAGAAAGGACATCGCCGATCGGGCTGAAGACCTGCTCTGGACGTCTCCCCACTCGAAGCGTAAATGGTGAAGCCGATTCTGGTATGTCGACGCGGCCGCGGTTTTGTTGATGCGTCACTCGTTGCTGTAGCTGAACGATTGCAGATCAAAGAACCGTTGACTACCGACCCCATCATTTTTCCCTCGTCGGGTCCCGCCACTGCCCTCAGTTCGAGCTGAGACCGTAATCCGCCGGCGTACTTCCACCGGCCGGACATGCTTCCAGGCCGATTCGTTCCGGCTTCCGCACTGCACGAGTTTTCCGATTTGTTGAACACTATTAGATTTAAGGCGCGCGGTACACGATTCTTCGCGGAGGAAGACCCGTGGCACATTGGGACCGGACCGGCTACATCCTCCGGTCAAGAAAAGAACGCTTGGTGAACTGCCACAGATTCTCAAGAAATTACCCCGGCTCGCTCCACACTAGAGTGCGCTCCTCTCCAGCCTACTTGCATGAGTCATTGTCCCGGCAGGCAGGCGCTTTTTACTCAAGGATTAGGATAGGGGCTTGAACTGTATGCATGAATAGGACATACTGATGCATATGAGGACGACACTGAACATCGACGATTCCCTTCTACGTCACGCTGCCAAACTTACGGGGGTGAAGGAGAAGACTTCACTTGTACGCCTGGGTTTGGAGGCTCTGGTCGCTAGAGCTAGTGCCCGCCGCTTAGCGGAACTCGCAGGGACAGAAAAGGGACTCCGTCCTATCCCAAGACGGCGTTTCGCCCGCCCGGCATGATTCTGGTCGACACGTCGGTGTGGATTCATCATTTCCGTACGGGAAGTGAACAGTTGCAGTCTCTGCTGTCTGAGGAGCAGGTATTCTGCCACCCGTTCATTGCAGGTGAGTTGGCTTGCGGGACATTGCGAAACCGTCATGAAATACTTACTCTATTAGGTGCTTTGCCACAGGCTCGGGTACTGGAGCATGACGAAGTCCTGCATTTCTTAGACGGACGACGCCTATACGGACGCGGTTTGGGTTGGATCGATGTGCACATCCTTGCGTCAGCACTTCTCACAGGGTGTGCTCTTTGGAGCTTGGACGGGCCATTGCTGAGAGCGGCCGCTACACTGAATCTTCTGGAATGAAGATCGGCTGGTTTGCTGCCACTTCGATGAGGGACAATCTCTGGAAATCGTTCGGTTGCATCACGTTCGGAAGAAAGTCATCGTGGTATGAGGCCGGCTAACCTTCATCCATGATTTCTTCAGCAGATCCTGGCAGGCTAATCTTTACGCTTCACGAAAAGGGTCTCCTGTCTCGAAGAGCCTGCAAGCCAATAGCAGACCTCCTCGTATCGCTTTGGATACGGTCCGCATCCATTCGGATACACCGGAAACAGGAAAATCCTTTCAATATTCGAGCTAGGGCTTAATGGCCCGGTCTGTTTTTCCTCAGTAAATATATGCGTCTATGATGGGCCGGTCTAGGGATACAAGGGAAAGACCTTAGTGGCATAGGCCTTGCGCATGGTAGGGCCGAGAGCGGTGGGGTAAAGCCGTATGGTGTCACGATGGCCTCCAAAGCCTACCATAGTGTCCTCTCTGGATTCGTCGGCCCGGTTATCGGCGCCTGTCTATTGCTGGTAACGAGCGAGGCCTTCTCTGACAGCCAGCAGAACATGCCGGTCTACAAGCCTCCGGAGCATGCGACGCCGCGGGCTCGTATCGGCAGGGGACTGCGCGGCACCGAGGGATCCGATCCGGCGGTGACCGCATTAGTCCCCGACCACGTGGGGATAACCGTCAAGCAACATCCCGAGCTGAATTGGTTTCTGTCGAAGCGTACCTCCCTGCCGATTCGGTTCACGCTGATCGACGAGCGGTCAATCCGGGCCTTGGTGGAGAAATCCATTACGCCTCCCGAGAAGGCCGGTGTCCAAGCGATCAAACTGAGCGACATTGACTTCACCCTCCAGCCGAATGTCCAATACCGATGGTACGTCTCGTTAATCAAGGATGCCGATTCACCCTCCCGGGATATCGTAACCGGCGGCATCATCGAACGGTGCGAGTTCAGCGAGTGTCTCGTGTTGGACGCGACCACGACCTGTAACAGAGATGCGGTGGCGGTCAGCGCAAGCAAAGGGTTTTGGTATGACGCGATGGCCTGTCTCTGCGATCTTATCGAAATCAATCCGGATGATAGAGACTTGCGCCGGCAGCGGGCTGGTTTGTTGAAGCAAGTGGGGCTGCATGAAGTGGCCGAATGGGATCTCTCAGCCCCCCATGCTCGGAATTTCTAACGAGTGTTGAAAGAGAGATGCACTTTCGATGGAGGGTGCCATGCGTCCTCCCAGGCTCGTCTTTCTTCTCGGGTTCTTTCTCGTTTGGTTCGAGACCCCTCACCATTTTGAGTGGTTGCCCTCCAGCCATCAGGCAAATGCCGTGGCGGAACTTACTGCGCCGCCGGAGGCGCGCATGCCGATCTACAAACCGCGGAAGGAGAATGCGCCCCGTGCACGCATCGGAGGCAGATCCAGAGGAGCAAAGGCAGATGCGCCTCAATTGATCGCCTTGGTTCCGGATCATATCGCCTTTACCATTAAGAGCGATCCCTCTCTCTGCTGGTATCTCTCTATGAACACCTCCGGGCCGATCACCTTCACCGTGGTCGATTCGCGAGGGATTCGTCCGATCCTGGACAAGTCGCTTCCCTCTCCTATTCGCGCCGGCATTCATTGTATTCGCTTGCGGGAACACGGAATCGATCTGAAGGAGCAGGAACAGTATAGATGGTTCATCACGCTGGTGTGGAATCCGGAAAAGCCGTCCCAAGATCTCGTCGCGGGCGGCATGATCGAGCGAATCCCGTTCGATGAAGCCTGCGCCCTGAATATGCCCTGTACGTGGAATACCTGTGAACTGGAGGCAGTGTATCGCTATGCCGAATCCGGATTGTGGTATGACGCCATTGCCTGCCTGCTTGATCTTATGGAACGGGAGCACGACCGGAGCGCCTTGCAGAAAATCCTGGATCATCTGTTGAGACAAGCCGGCGTCTACTTGCCAAGTTAATCATCGGGTCGTTCTTCGCCGATACAGATTTCTGTAGAACACGCGTTATCCAATTGGATACGCCTCCATCAAATTAGATACAGTAGCGCTTCTTAAACTAGGTAAGGGTGCCATAAGGGCTATGACTAATTTGATCAGAACTGTAGGAATTTCAAGAAGTTTACCGGTGCAGGTATTGAACACGAGCCGATGGCATAGCAGTTGCTCATTCTCACGGCAGAGGATAAGGGTTCTTCCCATCGAGCAATAGTGATCGGCTTGAATGACCTCCAAACAACCGGGAGGTTCATATGGAACTCGTCATATGGGGACTTCTGATTGGAATGGTCGGCATGGTCTGGCTCCTTGTCGCGGCTTCGCTTCAAGGAAATGATTCAGAGGATCTGAGCAAGGATGGGGAAGACCATCCGGCAATGCGGCAGGAAACGGGTCCCATTCAAGGAAAAGAGCGGGGCATGAAGGCCGTCGCATAACCCGCCTCGATTTATAGGCCGGCGGACCTTATTTAACAACCGGGAGGAATGCCATGAATCGCCTTCTATTTATGCGATCCTTCAAGCGACAGCGGATGACGGTGAGTCTACCGGCGGACCTCGTCGAGCGAGTGCGCGACGCCGCCTATTGGACGCCGGGTTCGACGATGGCCGGATTGATCACGCAGGCCCTTGAAGATTTACTCAAACAACGCGAAGTACAGAACGGCCGGCCATTCGCTCCACGGCTTGGAGCGCTGAAGCCTGGGCGGCCCAAGATGGACCGCGATTCCTCCGCCTCTGTATCTGATGAAATACATACTGTATCTTCTCAGATACCAGCCTGAACCGGCCGGGGCGATTCCTTCTCAGACCTCTATCCCAACCCTTTAATTTTCCTGCCTGATGGCCGCCTTTCCAGGCGGCCGCCTTCGGCATTCCAAGCATGCATTTTGCGTTAGGACATTCCGACCCAAGATAGCTTGTGGTATCACCTTCCGCGACCAGAGTGCGAGGTCAGAAGGGCCATGACACATCGGTCCTGCGCCCGGCATCCCGAGAGGGCCGATCTACCCTTGCAAAAACCTGCCAATCTTTTTCGTACACGATTGAAAGGACCTTCCTCGGTGTTGAAGCGCGTTGTGCACCGAGGACAACTGTTCGCGCCGACGCCTGACGAGCGCCGATGAGAAGGGCTCAAAACAGCCTTCCTTGCGCAGGCCATGTGTCACTGCGGCCTGGCACGCCATGGGGCAGCGGGGTCTGAGACCCTAAATGAGGAAGGAGCAGTTAGGAATGAGGAATGGGGAGCGGCCAATGAACAACGTGAAATGCGGAATGCTGAATGATGAATGGAAATTGTAAGGAGAGAAGAGCTGTGGAGAAACAACAACGTAAGAACGTGATCCAGGAGAAGAGTTTTGCCTTTGCAGTGAAGATCGTCAAATTCAGCCGATTCCTTCAAATGGAACAGAAGGAGTCTTCCCTCTCAAAACAACTGCTTCGATCAGGAACTTCTATTGGAACCAATGTTGAAGAGGCTATCGGTGCGCACAGAAAAAAAGAATTCATAGCCAAAATGTCGATTTCCGCGAAGGAGGCCACGGAAACCATGTACTGGCTCAGGATACTCCATGGATCGATGATGATCGATAGTGCCAGTCTCAACGGTCTTGTGAATGAATGCCAGGAAATCCTGACCATTCTTAACAGCATCATCCTCACTGCCCGCTCACGATTAAAGTCAGGCTCTTTGTCTTCTCCTGACATCCATCATTCAGCATGCATCATTCAGAATTCGGAACTACACCGAGCCAAGCGAGGTGCGTCATGGCTTCCCTGACGACAGACTATTCCATTCTGGTGGTGGACGACGATCCGGATATCGTCCTCGGCCTGCAGGATTTTCTCGATCATCATGGGTATCGGGTTAATGTCGCCTACACCTGCGCCGAGGCGCTGACGGCGGCAAGGGGCCGGCATTACGACGCCGTCATCCTGGACTTGAGCCTGCCGGACGGCGACGGATTCGGCGTCCTACGGACGCTGCAAGAGTTGGATCCGCGGCTTCCCGTCATCATCCTGACCGCCTTTACGACCACCGAACGGACAGTAGGCTCATTGAGCGAGGGCGCCTTCGCCTACTTGACCAAGCCGTACAACCGCGACGAATTGATCGCGATCCTGACGCGCGCCGTCGGCGTCCACGAGCTGGCGACCAAAGTGCAGTCTGTCGAGCATGCGCTCAGCGAAAGCGAGGAACGGTTTCGCTCGCTCGTGGGATCGGCGACGGATGCCATCGTATTGGCCGATGAGGATGGCCTCATCGTGTCCTGGAACCAGGCCGCCAGGCGGCTGTTCGGCTATACCGAAGCCGAGGTCCGGGGGAGGCCGCTCACCATCATCATGCCCGAGCGATACCGGGCGGCCCATGAACGGGGGTTTCAGCGAGTTCGAGCCACGGGGCAATCCCGGCTGATCGGGAGCCTGATTGCGGTCGAAGGATTGCGAAAGGACGGAACTGAATTTCCGCTGGAACTCTCACTGGCGACCTGGAAGAGCGGAGGGCAATCGTTCTACAGCGGCATCATTCGGGACATTACCGAGCGGCGGCGCGCGGAAGTGGCCCTCGATCGATTGCGCCGGCAGCATGCGTTGATCTTGACGCAGGCCGGCGAAGGCATCTACGGATTGGACGCCGATGGCAACACGACATTCGTCAATACGGCGGCCGCCGCCTTGCTTGGATATGAGGTGGATGAGCTGCTGGGCCGATCGATGCATCGGATCCTGCATCATACCAAGGCTGACGGCGCCCCCTATCCTATGGAACTCTGTCCTGTTCATGGCGCGATCCATGATGGCCGCGTGCGCCGGGTTACCAACGAGGTGTTCTGGCGAAAGGACGGCACCAGCTTCCCTGTGGAGTATGTGAGCACGCCCATTCGCGAGGATCATCGGGTGATCGGTGTGGTCGTCGTGTTTCGCGATATTTCGGATCGCAAGCGCGCCGAGTCGGCCCTGGAGGAGGCGGAACAGCGCTTTCGCTCCTTGGTCGCCAATATTCCGGGAGCGGTGTACCGCTGCGCCTGTGACGCGGACTGGACAATGCGATATCTCAGCGAGGCCATCCAGGACATCTGCGGTTACCCCGCTTCCGATTTCATCGACAATGTGGTCCGATCCTACGCCAGCATTATTCACAGCGACGATCGCCTTCTGGTCCAGGAGGTCATCGGGAAAGCCATTTTCGGCAGGCAGCCCTATCAATTGGAATACCGCATTGTGACCGCCCAGGACAGGATTCGATGGGTCTATGAAAACGGTCAGGCCATCTTCGGGGAGGATGGCCGGCTGCTGTGGCTCGACGGCGCCATCTTCGATATTACCGACCGCAAGCTCGCGGAGAAATCACTGCAAGAGAGCGAGGCGCGCTATCGAGCGCTTTTCGAAGACAACCCGTCGATGTACTTCATGGTGGACGGGGTGGGCGTTGTCTTGTCCGTGAATCGCTTTGGATCCGAACAGCTCGGATACAAGGTGGAAGAACTGGTCGGCCGGTCGGTCTTCGATATCTTCCATGATGCCGATCGGGCCGCTGTGCGGAGCAGCGTGGAATCCTGCCTCGCTTCGCCCGGCGTGCCCATGAGTTGGGAATTGCGCAAAGTGAGAAAGGACCGCTCGGTGATCTGGGTGCGAGAAACGGCTCAGGCGGTCATGAACGAACGCGGTGAACCGGTGGTGTTGATCGTGTGCGAAGACATCAGCGCGATGAAGGACGCGGAGCGGGCCGCTCGTGAAAGCGAGGATTTCACGAATCAAATTCTCCGGAGCAGCGCCGATTGTATCAAGGTGCTTGACCTCGAGGATCGCATTCAATTCATGAACCAGGCCGGGGCGGCGCTGATGGGAATCACGGATCCTTCTGCGCTGACAAACCGGCTCTGGACGGATTTCTGGGAAGAAGAAGATCGGGCGGCCGCGTTTGCCGCGATTGCGGCGGCGAAAGCCGGAGAGACCGGGAAGTTCGTCGGCTGCTGTCCGATCGCCGGCGGCCAGCGGAAATGGTGGGACGTGCAGATCACACCTATGTATGACGCGCAACATACGCTGCGGCGGCTGCTGGTCACGTCGCGGGATATCACCGAGTACCGGCGAGTCCAGGAAGCGCTGCGCATCAGCGAGGAGCGGCTGGAGCACGTCATCCACGGGTCGAACGACGGGTTCTGGGACGGTCGCATGCCGCCGAACGAGCCGTGGTATTCCCCGAGTACGCCGATCTGGTATTCGCCCCGCGTACGGGAAATGCTCGGCGTGAGCGAAGCTGAGTTCCCGGATATGCTGGAAAGTTGGATCGCCCGGCTGCATCCCGAAGACAAAGAGCAAACGTTTGCAGCTCTCGAAGCGCATATCGAACGCCGCATTCCGTACGATCACGAATACCGGTTGCTCACTAAGCAGGGAGAATACCGGTGGTTCCGCGCGCGGGGACAAGGCGTCTGGGACGAGGCGGGGCGGCTGATTCGCATGGCCGGGTCCCTGCAATGCATCACGGACCGCAAACGCTTTGAGGAAGCGCTCCGGCAGAGCGAGGAGCTGCTCCGGTCCATCATCAACAATTCCACGGCGGTCGTCTACGCCAAAGATGCGGACGGCCGATATCTGCTGGTCAACTCCCGTTTCGAGCAACTGTTTTCAATCCCGCTCGACCAGTTGCGAGGGAAGACGGATCACGACATCTTTCCGAAGGAATTTGCCGACGCCTTCCGCGCCAATGACCTTCTTGTGCTCAAGACAGGCCAGCCGTGTGAGTATGAAGAAGTCGCTCCCCACCCGGACGGTCTCCACGCCTACATTTCCGTGAAGGTGCCGCTCGTGGATCCGCAGGGACGAGTCTATGCGTCGTGCGGAATTTCGACCGACATTACCGAACGTAAGCGCGCGGAAGAGCAGCTCCGTATGAGCGAAGAGCGACTGCGCATGGCCCTCTCGGCATCGCATGTGGGTATCTGGGACTGGGACATCCGCACCGGGCGCATGTACTGGTCCGCTGGAGTGGAGGCCCTATGCGGGCTGGCCACCGGCTCATTTGCCGGCACATACGCGGCCTACATCGAGCTGGTGTACCTGGAAGATCGCGGGTCGTTGCTTGCTTCGGTCCAACGAGCATTGACCGGCCAGGCCGCCATAGAGGCTACGCACCGCGTGATGTGGCCCGATGGGACGCTACACTGGCTGGCTTGGGCGGGACGGATTTACCGCGATAGCGAAAATCGCGCCGTGCGCGTGTTAGGTACGGTGAGCGACGTGACAGGACGGGATGTTCACAACCTATGAATGAGGGAAAGGCCTCATACAGACATATCGGATTATCGGGAGATCAGCGCGAGTGACGCGTTCAGCGAGGGGAACCTCAATCGGAGGGGTACGCCGGAGCGTGATGCTCTGGCTTTGTCTGCTGAGCGCGCTGGTTCTCCACCAATCACTGTTCCGTCCGCTTCCCGCCGACGCGACGGAAGTCGCCATTCTCAAATCCTCCGACATCGCGGCCTATAACCAGGCCATCGCCGGCTTCAAAGCGGCGCTACCCGGCAACCTAACCCTGACAGAATACGACCTCCAAGGCGATCTGGAAAAAGGCCGCAAACTGGCTCGAAAAATCCGGGCCTCCGATCCCGCCCTTGTCCTGGCGGTGGGGCTCAAGGCGGCCAAGGCGGCGCAATTGGAGATCGTCGATATCCCGATTGTCTATGTCATGGTGCTGGACCCGGCGAAGTACGGATTGTCGACGCCAAACATGACGGGCGTCTTACTGGAAGTGCCGGTGGAGCGCCAGCTGGCCACCATTAAGATGCTGCTGCCTCGCGTGAAGCATATCGGCACGCTCTACGACCCGGCAAAGACCGCCGCGGTGATCGAAGATGCGCAGCGTCTGATGAAGCACGCCAACAATGCCGACCTGTATGCGACCCCCGTGTCGACCGAGAAGGAAGTACCGGCCGCGCTCCAGCGGCTATTGGGATCCATCGGCGCGTTGTGGTTAATCCCGGATTCGACGGTCCTGAACGATGAGTCACTGCGGTTCATTCTGAACAGCGCTCTGGAAGCTCATGTGCCGGTCATCGGATTCTCACGCGAATTCGCGAAGACCGGCGCCCTTCTGTGCCTGTCGGTCAATTATCAGGACATCGGCCGGCAAGCCGGTCAATTGACGCGAAAACTTTTGGATGGACGCGCGAGCTTGCCGCTCGCCCCCATTTCCCCGGATCGGATCGAAATGACCTTGAACCTCAAGACGGCTAAGTTCCTCGGCATCGACATTCCAAAAGAAATGGAAACGCGAGCCGATGAACTTTATTAATCGCGAGGCGCTCCCATGGATCAGCAGAGCGACAACCTGAAGATACCGCATCCTCCGACCGTCGGGGCCGGGCGATTCATCGGTCTGAGGACGAAATTTGTCGTCTTCTTCAGCCTGATCATCGTTCTCACTTGCTCCGCCTTGAGCTGGTATTTCATCCAGAACAAGCGGGTCGCCATGGCGGACCGGGTAAAGGATTTGGGGGCTGTTCTGGTCAAGAACCTTGCCCACAATGTCCGCTATGGCATTATCATCGAGGAGCGGACGATGCTGGACCAGTTCATCACCGGGGTGATGGAAGCCGATGAAGTGGTCTATGTCATTATCTCGGGCAGCGACGGCCAAGTGCTCGCCGCACGGAGCAAAGGAAAGCTGGAAAGCACGCTCACGCAGACACGTTCCGCCGATAAACCCTTCTACCCCCGTCCTGAAATCGCGGAAACCCTCGTGAAGCAGCCTCGCGCCGACCCGCTGGTCACGCATTTGCGCCTCAGTGGCATCGGCTCGATCATCATTCCGCCGCACGAATCCGGATTCCCGCTGTTCAGTGGGCGGGGCTCGGACGAGACCTTTTACGATTTTGCGCTTCCCGTCATGAGGCGTGAGACGACCCAAAGCGAGGCGTTGCCGCTCCAGGGAGAAGATCTGCTCCGGCCTCAGCCGACCCCGCAGTCCAAAGTCTACGGTGTCGTGCAGGTCGGACTCACCGAGTCGGTGATGCAGCGGGAGCTGGCGAGGATCATCGGCAATTTCGTGTTGCTTGCACTCGGGATCGCGCTGGCCGGCATCCTGGGAACGGTGTTCCTGGCCAGGATGATCATCACGCCGTTACGCCATCTCGCTGCCGGCGCGAGAAAAGTCGCGGAAGGGGATTTCTCGACGTTCGTCACGCCGACGACGCGGGATGAAGTAGGGCAACTGACGGGGATGTTCAATCTCATGACCAAATCAATTCAGGAGCGGAATCAGGCGATTTCCGGAAATTTGGAAATTATTCGCCGGCAAGTCACCCAATTGACGACGTTGAATCAAACCAGTGCCGCGATCACCTCGACGCTCGACCAGGACCGACTGATGAGCATGGTGCTGCAACTCCTGAGCGATAACCTTGGGTTCACACGCATGGTTTTGTTCTTGTTGGACAGTGAACGCGGCGTTGCCGTGCTCGGCCAGGTCGCCGGAGTTCCCGTCGAGGTCGAACGGGCGGCCCGGGAGCTGGTCATTCCGGTCCGGGACGACGGCGGGCTTGCCGCGGAAATGTTGATCCATGGCAAACCAGTACTCATTTCTGATCTCGAGTCGGTGGCGCATAGAATTTCTCCTGCCGTTCTGCCTCTGGTTCGGAAGGTGGGACTACTCTCCTTCGTGGGCGTGCCGCTGCGCAGCCAGCAACGGATCCTGGGGTACATGGGTGCGGACCGAGGAACACAACTTTGCAATCAGGAAGACCTTGACCTCTTGATGACGGTCGCCAGCCACGTGGCGGTGGCGATCGACAATGCCAGGGCCTATAGCGAACTGGAAAGCCTGACCCAGAGTTTGGAGAGCCGTGTCGAGGAACGCACAGAGGAATTGCAAAGCGCCAATGAACGCCTGCAGGAGCATGACCGGCGCCGGTCAAAATTCGTATCGGTTGCGTCTCATGAGTTGCGCACGCCGATGACGTCCATCAAAGGGTTCGTCGAAAACATGCTCGACGGCCTCACCGGACAGTTGACGGACCGCCAGCAACACTACCTGCAGCGGGTGAAGCACAATATCGAGCGGCTGACACGGATCATCAACCAGCTGCTGGATTGGTCCCGCATCGACGTGGGACGTATTGAACTGAAGCCCGAGCCTCTCGCCATTTGCGAGTTCGTCGGTGATGTGGTGGAGAGCTTTCAGACCATGGCGGCGGAAAAATCCATCACGCTTCACATCGCCGCATGCGAGGAATTCCCGCTGGTTCAGGCCGATCGCGATAAATTGGAGCAGGTTCTATGGAACCTGCTCGGCAATGCGGTGAAGTTCACGCCGCCAGGAGGCCGGGTCTCCGTAGAGTTTCTCCTGAAAGAAGGATTCGTGCAGATCGGCATCATCGACTCAGGCTGCGGCATCGCGGCCCATGAAGTGCCAAAAGTATTCAATGAGTTTTCCAAAGTCGAGTCCTCGCTGCCTTCGTCTCAAGGCGCGCAGCTGGGGTTATTCATTACAAAGAGCCTGGTCAGGCTTCATGGAGGAGACATATGGGTGGAAAGCCAGTTGAATGTGGGAAGCCGTTTCTATTTCACCATTCCCTGTTCCGGCGCGCCGGCGCCGGGGCAAGGTCGCTGAGCGGGATCTCATCCATGCGTCTCGTGAGGCTAAGGGTCGGCATGGCGGCGCTCGTGCTGGGATGCTTATTGCCTCCCGCGTCCGCCTCTGCGACTGGGTTTCGCATCCTGGATCAAAGCGCGTCGGCGGTGGGGCAAAGTGGAGCCTTCACGGCGCAGGCCGACGACCCATCGGCATTATTTTATAATCCGGCGGGGATGACGCAGTTGCGAGGAGTTCAGTTCTCCGCCGGTACCATCCTGGCAGGCGGTCACACGTCGTTCGACAGCCAGACCGGCGCGACCGCTCGGGGTGATTTCGGCGGGAGTGTGGCGTTCCCGCCGCCCATCAATTTTTATGCGACGGCGAATTTGAAGGACGTGGGACTTGCCGGGCTTTCCGGCGTCACGGCCGGTATCGGCGTGCTCTCCCCCTTCGGTATCCTGTATCGATATGCCAACGAAGCCCCCTTTTCAACCGCCGTGACCCGTCAGACCCTTCCCTTGCTCGATATCAAACCCACGCTGGCTTATCGGTTCAACGATCAGCTGTCGGTGGGGGTGGGAGCGGATATTTATACGTTTGCCAGTTTCTGGGGTGCCGGACAAGGAGTGACGAAACTCAACAATGCCGGGTTGCCGGGGATTCCGGCCGGCGCTCCATTGGAAATCAATGGGGGCGATACCGCCGCGGGATTTAATGCGAGCCTGATGTATACGCCGTTTCGCAACAGCGACGGCAAGCCGCTCGTGAATATTGGATTCGTGTATCGCAGTCAGGCGACGTTGCATTTGAATGGAAATTTCCTCGCGAATGGAGGATTGATTGCCGATGCCTCCACCACGCTCGTGCTGCCGCAGGTCTTTACGGGCGGAGTCGCAGTCTGGCCGGTGCGTGATCCGGACCATGAATGGAAGCTCGAACTGGACGTGGACTATACAGGCTGGAAATCGCTCCGCAACACGGATGTGCATCTCTCCAACGGCACGACCATCGCCTTTCCACAGAATTGGCGCAGCACCTATACGGTCATGATAGGAACGGAATACAAATGGCTCCGGCCGGAGCGGTTACCTCATTGGGAAGTCGCGCTGCGTGGGGGCTATTGGCATTCGCAGAGTGCCGTTCCAGACACTTCCTTTTCCCCGACCGTCCCGGACGCCGACAACCATTCGATTTCAGTGGGATTGGGCCTGCTATGCAAAGAGCAGGGCCGTTTTCTCGGCCTGCTTGCCTGTGAGGGGTCAAGCATCGGGCCGATTCGTTCCCGCGCGATCGGGCTTGATCTGGCTTTTCAGACGTTGTTGTACGAAACGCGGACCGTGGCCGGCAACCAGAATCCCGTGGCGATCCCGGGCGTGATCAATGGGACATACCAGACGGCGTGGTATGTGGGGGCCGTCAATCTTCGGGTGAATTTTTAGGTCCATTGCGGGAAGGCCGCCATGAAAAGTGACGTAGCGTTCGGGTTGATCGTCAGGCTGTTACTATAATAGCCGCTGAATAAGCGGTATCGTTGCGGCGGAAAGAGAGGGGTGGAGAGGTGACTAAGCGACCACTGCTGGTGGTGCTGGCCCACGGGATTTTTGGATGGGGGACCCAGGCCACCGGACGCGATATGCGACTGGATTACTATACCGGGCTCAGGCCGTTCCTTGAACGTCAGTATGGGAATAGGGATGATCTCACCCTCACGATTATTGCCCCGCAGGTGCCCGTCTCGGAAAGTGCCGCGGTCCGCGGCCGGCGTCTCCTGAATGCCATCAGGACACAATTGGAGACGATGCCTTCGGCAACCCGCGTGCATCTCATCGCTCACAGCATGGGCGGCTTGGACGGCCGTTGGGTAATCGCCGAAGGGAGCCTCACCGATCGAATCGATTCGCTGACCACGATCGCCACGCCGCATCGCGGAACGTCGCTGGGCGATATCGCCTATGCCCTGCGTGGTGTGATTCCGTCCGTGGCCGACGGGTTGTATCAGCTCGACCATGCGATCCAAGAGATCGACAACAAATTCCACGACTTCTTCGGTTGGTTTGCCGGCCCTCGCATCCGTATTACGCGCGATCATTTTGAGTGCATCCGCCATTTGTTAGGCAATCTGGTCGAACATACTTCACGCGCTGAGCTCAAACGAGGACTCCATGACCTCACGTTACAGGGAGTGCAAGGTTTCAACGACGGCCTTGCAGCGGCGGAGCAGCAGACGCGGTCCGGCGCTGGACGTCATATTAGGTATGTGGCATATGGAGGGGCGCTGCCGTCAGGCTCCGTATCCCTGTTGAAGCCGTCTTCCGATCTCATCCGCGTTTTCGGAACTCCGGCCGAGAAAGCAGGCAATAATGACGGAGCGGTCTCCGACTGGTCTTCGCATTTTCCATGGGATGATGAGGGACGCGACTATGCGGAAACCATCCCGTACGATCATTTCGGGCAGATCAATTGGCGCATTCCCGACTATAGCTGGAATGACGACTTGGAACCGGGGCTTGGCGCGATCTATCAGAGGATCATGGATCGTATTGTAAGCATCAGGACGTAATACGCCGACCCCCTATGGCCGCTATGACCGACAACGAGCATAACAGCATCGCGGAGCTGTTCTCGAAACATCACCGGATTCTCGAAAAGGGGATGATGGAATTTCGGCCGTTCGGGGTAGATGCCGAAGGACGGAAGATCCGAGATGCGAGCGGTGTCACGGTTCTGGCCAATGTGGAATATCTCGAAGACCTCGTGGGGGAGGCGCGTGGGCCGGAGGCGGGCCGGGAAGCAGTGGCGGAACTCTGCAGACGATTGAATGAACGCATCGGCGATCGCGCCTATCATGTGACACCCGACTTCCTCAGGAACGTGTGGAACAGCTATTCATATGAGTTTGTGTGCTACCTCGGGGAATTCTGCGTCGATATCTCGGGCGACCGTGATTTTCAGTTCCACGTCGGCGAGCGAAAACTCATTTCACCGATCATTCAAACCCTGGGCCGTCCCTTCTCGGTAGCGCAGATTTATCGGATGTTCCCTCATTTCGGTCAGAAGTATGCGAAAGGGTCCATTCTCTTTTCGACTGGAGCCATTACCGACCGGTCCGCGGTCCTTCGAATGCAGTACAGCGATCATGTGTATCGACAATTCGGGCGTTACCGAAAGGCCTGCGCCTATTTGATCTGCCAATCTTCTAAAGCGGCGCTGGGCGCCTTTCCTCACCTGATCCACTCGCTCAGGCCGGCCATCATCACTGATCGCGCGTGCGTCTCCGAAGGGGATGACTGTTGCGAGTGGGAATTCACATGGACTCCGCAGGAACCGAGTTCGTTGCCCGGGATTCTGATCGGAGCCGCCTTGTCCGGGGTAATCTTCACCTACCTTCGCCTCCGCCATCCCGGCTTGGCTTTTCCCGAAGCCGGTTTTCTTTCGCTCTTTCCAGGGATTGCCTGCTGGTTGGCAAGTCAGGCGCGCATCCTTCGCGGGAAGGTCGGCGCGACCACGGCGGTGCTGCAGGAGCAGATCGCGTTGGCGGACAACAGGCATGAAGAACTACGAGAGGCATACCTTGAGCAGGAACAGGTCGCCGTCGATCTGAAGCATAAAGTCAGCCAGTTGACCCTGCTCCATCAGACCAGTGTGATGGTCAGTTCGACGCTGGAACGAGAAACGTTGATTGAGCAGGCGCTGCGTTCGATTAAAGACAATCTCCATTTCGATCGCGTGATGATTTCGTTTTACGATAGTGTGCGAGGGGTCGCCCATGATACCCGCATGGTCGGCGTGCCGGATGAAGTGGCTTCGTTCGCCCGGTCGCTGGTGACGCCGGTCAGTGATCCGGCCGGTATCGAAGCGCAATTATTCGTGCAAGGGGTCCCGATTCTGATCGCGGATATCGACGAGGTGCGGTCCCGCCTGCATCCCTTGACGCAGCAATTGGCGACGCTCAGCCGGGCCCGAACGCTCCTCGCCGTACCGCTGAAGGTAAAGGACCGCATCATCGGGTCGCTGACGGTGGACCGGCTGCAGGAGCGCTCCCTCAATGAGGAAGATCTGGAAGTGATGGTGACGGTCGCGAACCATCTGGCCGTGGCGTTGGATCATGCGGCGGCCTACCGCCAGATTGAGGAACTCAATATCGGCTTGGAAGCCAAGATCAAGGAACGCACCGTGGCGTTGGAAGAAGTGAACCAGGAGCTTCTGGGTGCCAATAGCAGGCTACAGGAACTGGATCAATTGAAGTCGTTTTTCGTTTCCACAGTCTCGCATGAGCTGCGGACCCCCATGACATCGATCAAGGGCTATGTCGAGAATATGCTCGAAGGCATAGCCGGAGAATTGACGGAGAAGCAGGCTGCCTATTTGGCGCGCATCAAATACAACATGGAGCGGCTGACGCGGATGATCAACGATCTCTTGGATTTATCGCGCATCGAGGCCAAGCGGGCGGGACTGAAAGTCTCGTCGTTATCCGTTGGGGAATTGGTCCTGGATGTCGTGGATAGCCTCGAGCAACTGGCTCAGGACAAACGGATTACTGTTCACGTCCAACACCATCGTCCTCTTCCAGACATCAAGGGCGATCGTGACAAATTGAACCAGGTGTTGATCAACTTGGTTCATAATGCAATCAAATTTACGCCGGCCGGAGGACGGGTTTCGATCTCGACGGATGTCTCTCAAGCCGGCGCCGTGCAGATTTGCGTGGCCGACACCGGATGCGGCATCCCGTCTCATCAGATCCAGCGGGTGTTTGAGAAATTCTACCATGCGGATTCCGCTCCGACCGATGCTCGGGGGGCGGGACTGGGTCTCGCCATCGTGAAGAGTCTCTTGGAATTGCACGGCGGCACAATCTGTGTGGAGAGCACGCTCGGTTCGGGTTGCCGTTTTCAAGTCACGCTTCCTTGCGATGCCGGTGACCATTCCCCCCGGCCCTAATGTCCTGCAGCACCGGTGTATCCGGAGGCTTTCCAGATGTATCTCTTGATGCCCCGGTGTATCTGATTCGATAACGGCGCTATATCCATTTCGATACGGTCCATTCGGCCCTAGTCCGGCATTCTCAAGCCCAGGCCGAAATCAATCGTAATTACCCCCTCTTGCGAAAGCCGGCGCACAAGTCCGCGATCGATCGCGCACGGCACGTCTATTGCGCTATCCCATCGAAGAACTTTGATCTTGTGAGGTTGTATGCCTACACCGATCTTGATCGTCGACGACGACCCCGACATCCGAGAGTCCCTGGGGGACATGCTGGCCCATGAAGGGTACCGGGTTCAGACGGTCCCCGACGGCACGGAGGCCCTGCAATGCGTGAAGCGCGAGCGCTATAGCGCAGCCCTCTTGGACATTCAACTGCCTGATCTTGACGGACTCTCAGTCCTGAAGGTCATGATGGAGTTGGACCCCAATCTACCGATCATCATCCTGACCGGCCACGCCAACGCCGAGAATACCATCGGTTCGCTCGTTAAGGGGGCGTTCGCCTATCTCACCAAGCCCTATAACAAGCAGGAACTCACGGCCATCCTGCGCCGGGCCGTCTCCGTGAAAGGGCTGGTCGTCCGTGCCGAACATGTCGAACAAGCCTTGTTGGCCAGTGAACAGCGATTCCGAGCCCTGGTCGAATCCGCCAGCGACGCGATCGTCTTATCTGACCAGGGGGGACACATTATCTGGTGGAATGCGGCGGCCGAACGTCTCTTTGCCTATCCGCAGCATGAGGCCTTGGGCCGGTCGCTCAGCATGCTGATGCCAGAGCGGTTCCGCGCGGCCCATGAGGCGGGGCTGGGCCGGCTCGCTCAGGGAGGCGAGCCGCGGATGATCGGGAAAGCGATCGAAATGGTGGGTTTAAAAAAGGAGGGGACTGAGTTTCCCCTGGAATTGTCGCTGGCCCGCTGGACCACCAAGGAAGGGACCTTCTTCAGCGGCATCATACGGGACATCACGGAGCGGAAGCGGGCGGAAGAAGCGGTTGCCCGTCTCAGTCACTACAATCAGCTCATTCTCAATTCAGCCGGCGAAGGCATTTTTGGCTTGGACCTGGAGGGTCGTGTGACATTTATTAATCCGACGGGCGCACAACTGCTCGGGTGGGAGCCGTCGCAGCTCATCGGACGAGTCATGCATACGGTTCTGTATCATTCGATGGCCGAGGAAAGCGTCCCGACCAAGGATACGAGTCCGGTCTATTCCGCCATCAGAGACGGCGCCACCCACCGTATTCAGAACGAGGCCTTTTCGCGGAAGGACGGCACGACATTTCCCGCCGAATATGTTACGAGCGGGATTCGAGAGCAGGGCCGGCTGGTGGGCGCCGTGGTGGTGTTCAAGGATATCGCCTGGCGAAAACGAATGGATGCGCTCCAGCAGGCTCAGCTCACGGTCAGCCATATTCTTGCCGAAGCCAGAAGCCTGCAAGCCGCCATGCCGTCGCTCCTCAAGGCCTGTTCCGAACTGGGACAGTGGGACGTGGCGCTCTACTGGCGGATGGATACCGGTATGAATGTTCTCCGCTGCGAATCGGTTTGGCACAAGCCGTGGTCCCAGGACGAAGAATTCTGCGCCGTCAGTCGCGGCGCCGCCTTTCCACCCGGCGTTGATCTTCCCGGCCGAGCCTGGCTCGGCCGGGAACCGGTCTGGATGCCGGACGTTGGGAATGATGCCGGGTTTACCAGGAGTCCGACTGCAGCCCGGGTCGGGTTGCATGGAGCCGCCGCATTTCCCATTCGCAGCGGGGATGACATATGCGGGGTGATCGAGGTGCTCAGCCATGAACATCGTCCATCCGACCGCCGTGTGCTCCATACCATGGCCGATATCGGCATGAAGATCGGCCAGTTTATCGAGCGCGAGTCCTCGGACCGAGCGCTGCGCGACGCCCATGAAGAAACCCAACGTATTTTAGGCAGTCTGCCTGGCGCCATTTTTCTGTGCGGGGAGGGACATGTCGTTCAGTACGCCAATGAACTGGCCGCCACGTATTTTGGAACGCCGGACACGCCGCTGCTTGGTCGATCGCTTATGGCGTGCCTGCCCTTATCCTCTTCCGCGAAGGACCGCTTGACGCAGGATTTCGTCGAGGTTCTGCTGTCCGGGCAACGTCCGCCGCTCGATCGGGAGTTCGAAGGAGGGAAACGTGTCTTCCGATACCGCCTGTTTCCGGTTTCAATGGACCGTCAAGCTCCCCGTTACGAAGTCGGCATCGTGCTCTGGGACATCACGGAGGAGAAGCACTTTCAGGAGCAACTGATGCAGACCGACAAGCTCGCGAGCCTCGGCACCATGGTTTCCGGGATGGCTCATGAGATCAATAACCCCGCTCAAGCCATCCTCAGCATGGCCGAGCTGATTCAGGAGGAGGAGGATCCGCAGCAGATCAAGCAGTTTGCGGCGGACATCGTGGACTATGCGCGGCATGTCTCCAATGTGGTGCGTGATTTCGCCAGCTATGCAAGAGCAGCCGGACGAGACGGCCAGACGGAATTGGATGTCACCGATCGATTGACGGAGGCGGTCAAAATGGTCCGGCGCGGTCCGCACTTCGGTTACGTGGCGGTGGTCACCGATTTTATGGGACCCGCCATCATGCGGGCCCGCAGGGCGGAGATCGATCAGGTCTTTGTGAACCTGATCAGCAATGCGGCTCAAGCCATGAACGGGCGAGGGGAATTGAGGCTTTCGACCGCGGTTGAAGGCGGGACCCTCGTCGTTTCGATCGGCGATACGGGATGCGGAATTCCCAAGTCGATTCAGGCTAAAATCTTCGATCCATTCTTTACCACGAAGGAGCCGGGCAAAGGGACCGGACTCGGCCTGAGCATCGTTCATAGAATCGTGACCAAGTATGGAGGCACGATTGCGCTTGAGAGCGAGGATGGAAAGGGTACGGTCTTTCGCATTCGGTTTCCGTTGGCCGATGTTGCGTAAAGTTACAAGCCCTGTCCATATTGGATGTCGACCGCGAGCGTTCGGCCGCCGGAAGAAGCCAGGAGAGCCGGTCGATGCCAAACGGGCGGCGAGCGTAGGAGGGCCCTATCATGACACTGACGCCGCATGCAGAAATCTTTCGACCTCTCGCCATGCGGGAAGGTCGGGTACTGGTGGTTGACGACGAAGCGTCGATCAGGATGCCGATCCGGCGCTGTCTTTTGCAGGCAGGCCTGGAGGTGATCGAAGCGGCCGACGGAGAAGAGGCGCTTGCCGTGCTTCGCGAAGGGGACAATGCATTGATGGTGGACGCCATTCTATGCGATATCCGTATGCCGAAAATAGATGGCACCGACCTGATTCCCTACTTTCGCGCCCAATATCCGTCGATCCCGATCATTGTGTTGACCGGCTATCCGGACGTCGAACTCGCCATTCATCTCATGAAGGCGGGTGTCCGCGATTATCTGGTCAAGCCGGCGGCCAAGCAGGAACTGTTGCGGTCGCTCAAGAATGCGGTTGATCACCATACGATCTTCAAGGACCAATTCATCGTGTGAACCGGATGATCAGGAGCGCGATCCGGCAGTGGGATGGGAAGGCCGTTTGAATACGGCCCGTAAGCCGAAGTAGGCGAATGAGTCCTTCAAATTCGAGTACAAACGTTTGAATGCCCCCATTTCCGGGTTCGTGACATATTCCATCGTCAAGACGATGCGCTCTTCCCGTTCACCGAGCGGGGTGACTGCATGCCAGAGCTTGTCCCCGTTGAAAATCACCATATCGCCCGGTGCGGTCGCCAGTTCCAGATGCACGGGTTCTTTGCTCGGCACATCCTTATAGAGATCGCAGACCAGCCGGCATTGCCGTGATTGATCGAGCAGGCCCACGAGAATGGTGTAACGGGCGCCCTTGTAATAGGAGGTATCGTAATGATACCCGATATGATCGCCTGGCTCCGTGTAATAATAGAGCGCGCAGGAATGCGGGTCGGTGTCGGGGCAGAGCAATAGATCCACGTTCGTGAGACGGTTCAGAAACGATCGAAACGCGTCAGACCGATAGAATTCGAGAAACGCAGGCGCCTTCTCGATAACGCTGTAATAGCTGACGCTTCCGCCCTTCTTGTGTCCGGGAATGTAATTGCGATTCAAATGGCTTTTGAGTTTTTGCGCCTGGGGCACCAGGCAGCTCTCCACCACATCGCGGGGCAAAAACGACGGGATGTATAGAAATTCATTCTGCGCCCAATACTCTTGCCGCAGCCGATCGAAGTCCAGCGCTGCCAGCGCCTGGTCGACCGACTCACCGATCCGCGTCGTCGATGATGTCATCATAGCGATCCCTTTCTAGTCCGAAGTCCCTTATCCCTCATTCAGAACTTATAATTCATAACTCATAATTCGGCCCTTCCGTCAGGGCGGGCTCAGCACCGGCGCCTTTACGACTTCCACGTCGGCCGGCGTTTTAAATTCGAACAGGTCGTCAGGCAATCCGCTGTTGGATTTGAGATCGACGAATTCAAAGGTCGCAATGTTCCCGGTGACCTCGTGCAGGGCAATGGTCTTGAGAAAATAGGTTTTCGGCTGTACTTCGATGACGATCCGTTGCACGGCGCGGTCCGGCTCGGAACGCCCCTGTTTGGGGATGAGGGTCACTCGTCGGATGCCGCCCGCTCCTCGTTCCTGCCCCGTCGGCTGCACATCGAACTCCTCGTCGATCTTTCCCACGCCTTGGAGCAGCTGGAGCGGCGCCTGCGACGCCGCCATGTGAGTCAGTTTCCCCACCAGGACCTGTTTATGCTCCGGCACGTACATCCGCACATCATCTTTGTTGACATAGATTTCTTCGATGGAAGGCTCGCGGTAATCCCAGCGCAGCAGGCCTGGTTTTTTGATATAGAACCGTCCCGATGAGAGCACCGGGGTCGCAAACCCCTCGATCCTGGTCTTCTGCGTAAACTCGGCCTGCAGATCCTTGGTCTTTTCATACCTGGCCTGGATCTTTTTGACGATCTCGGCGACCTCGTGATTGGCTTTTTCATCGACGACCTCGTCCGCCGACTGTGCGACATCCAAGCCGGGTGCTCCCGAGTAACAGGATAAAATAAACGACAATAGACACACGCGCCACGGCCGGAAACCGTCCATCATCATCATTCTCATGTTTCTTCCTCTCCGACCGGTCCACGGCGTCCGATGACTTCGCGGCGGCCGTCACGCCCGGCCGCGCCGACCAATCCTTCTGATTCCATCTGTTCGATCATGCGGGCTGCCCTCGGATATCCGACACGGAGCCGGCGCTGAATCAAGGATGCGGAGGCTTGACCCGTAGTCAAGACCAGATCCTTTGCTTGCTCATAAACCTCATCGCGCGCCTGCTCTTCTTCGGCTTCCTCCTGTTTGAGCGACTGGAGTTCTTGTGAATAGGAAGGCGATGATTGTTTCTTGACGAACTCCACCGTGCGACGGACGTCGTCATCCGAGACAAATGATCCGTGCAGACGCATAAGGCGCCCGGTCCCAGACGCGAGATAGAGCATGTCGCCGCGACCGAGCAGCGCTTCAGCGCCGTTCGCATCGAGAATCGTGCGTGAGTCCGTTTTCGAAGAAACTTGAAACGCGATCCGGGCCGGAAAATTGGCTTTGATCAAGCCGGTCAATACATCGACGGATGGGCGCTGCGTCGCCAGAATCAAATGGATGCCCGAAGCCCTCGCCATCTGGGCCAGGCGGGCGATACGATCCTCCACATCTTTGGGGGCCACCATCATGAGGTCGGCGAGCTCGTCGATCATCACCACTATATAAGGAAGGGGTTCAGGCGGAGTCGGCGGGGCTGAGCCGCCCGGCACGGTAATGCTGGGACCTTCCGTCGTTTCCCCGGCGGACAGCCGTTCCTCCTCGGATAAAAATTGAATCGGCAATTCCGGCTGTTGGGGTTTCGACGGATCCGGCAGAACGCCTTGCGCGTGGCCCACTTTTCGGTTGTAGGCGTCAATGTTCCGCACCCCCGCCTCGGCGAGCAATTTGTAGCGCCGTTCCATTTCCTGCACGACCCATGCGAGGCCCCGCGCCGCGGACTTAGGATCGGTGATGACCGGCCGCAGCAAATGCGGAATGCCTTCGTACGTTTGAAACTCCAGCATCTTCGGATCGATCAAGAGCAGTTTGACCTCGTCGGGTCTGGCGTTGAACAGGATGCTCAGCAACATCGTATTGAGGCTCACGCTCTTGCCGGCGCCGGTCGCTCCCGCGACCAGCAAATGCGGCATCGTCTTCAAATCGGCCGTCACCGGCGCGCCGAAAATATCTTTACCCAACCCGAGCGCGAGCTTGGACCGCGAGCGCGCGAACGAGTCGCTCATCACGATCTCTTTGAAGGAGACCGTCTCCCGGTGGGGATTCGGCACTTCAATGCCGACGACCGACTTGCCCGGCAGCGGGGCCACGATCCGCAGGCTGATCGCTTTGAGGGCAAGGGCAAGAT
This sequence comes from Nitrospira sp. Nam80, assembly GCF_965152575.1. NCBI lineage: Bacteria > Pseudomonadati > Nitrospirota > Nitrospiria > Nitrospirales > Nitrospiraceae > Nitrospira > Nitrospira sp. Nam80. The sequence continues at coordinate 4,192,094 of NZ_OZ224216.1, read as the reverse complement.
CGTCCGCCAAATTGACGATGCGCGCGACCTTGGTGCCGGGCGCCGGCTCATATTCATACATCGTCACGACGGGACCGGGGCGCACGTCCGTGACTCGGCCGTCAACGGCAAAGCTCTTGAGCGCCTTCGTCAGAATTTCAGATTGGGCCTTGAGTTCCTCCTCCGTCAGTCTCGACAGCGGACCGGACGGATCGCTCAGGAGTTCGTTGGAATCCGGGAGAATATACCCCGCCTTGGACACGGGATGGGCCATGACCACGTCCGGCTCCGGCGGCGACTCGGGAGGCCGGCGTTTCTCAATGCGAATAGAAGGCTGAATTCGCGGGAGATCTTCCGCCGGTTCGAGAAGAGGCTGTTCGCGCTCGACGGCCTCGAGTGCCGGCTCCGCCTGTGTCTCCGTGAACGCGGGGCGAGCGGGCCTGGCGGCTTTTGGCCTGGCTCGTCTTGGCTCCGATGCTGAAGGAACGGGCCAGTCCGGAATCAAGGCCGCCATTCGGTCTTTCACCCTGTCCCACCATTCAGGTACTCGTTGTAATAAGGTCCCGACGGAAACCGGCACGGTGAAGAGGAGAGCGATGAGGAATCCAGCCAGAATGATGATGTGGGCGCCGGTATTGGCAAAGTAGGCCCGCAAGGTCTCCGCCAAGGTCTGTCCGATGATGCCGCCCGCCATCCCGCGATTCACCATCCCGCTCGATAGAGTCGGCACCCCGGTTATTTCGACGTGCAAGAAGGCGCTCAGAAAGATGACGGCTGCGACCGAACTGCCGGCATTGCGGAGGCGTACGGTCAATGGGGTCTGCGTGAAACAACGCGCTCCCAACAGCCCGAGTAACACGGGAAAGAGATAGGCCCCGCCGCCGATGAGAAAAAACATGGTGGCGGCCAGCATGGCGCCTACTGTTCCGATCATATTCTTGGCCGGAGCGGCCGCGGCCGGTCCGGAACTGGTCAGGAGCTTGGTATCGCTCGGGACAAACGACAGAAGGCTGAGCAGGATCAGCAGGCCGGCTGTAATCAGGAGCACCCCGATTACTTCACGCTGTACATGGGATGGGCGAGAGGAGGTACTGCGGGCGTCACCGCGCTTCGCCGTGGTGGATACACCCATAAGTCGGCATGCTAGCACAGGAAAAGGGTCATTTCAAACAGCGATGCGACTTCAGGATGGCGAGATCGTCACCAGGCATCAGCATCCTGCATCATTTCGTGCGGGCTCGCCTGACTGCCTGTAGAGCGGGAGCCTTGGCTGACGAACGGCGCGCGCAGCCGGTGTTGGCCGTGATGCGATGCATCTCTCTGGACCATCGCGTAGAGATTAAGCTACGTCGCTTCGCCTTAGGGACCACCGGAACGGCTCCGCTGTCAGCCGCAGCTTTTCTTGCCATCTCTAGCGCCACGGCCAAACCTCTGCGCGCATCCGTTCCAGCCACGGCGGAAAAAGGCTTAAATCCTGGCCGCGGTTCCCCCAGCCCCCATCTCAGAAGACGGAAGTTTCCGATCCGCCTCCGGCGGTCGGACCTCCCTCGGTCCTTCGCTCCACACATCAGCACGCCTCGGCCGCAATGCGCTCGGAAAACCGATCGCCGGTCGTTGTCGCAGGATGCTGTTCCTGAACCTGCGGTTGTGAACAGTGTGAGGCAATAGGGTATAGGCGGCTGACGCCGGGAAAGGCGCGCCGGGCGCGCCGGGGAAACGGGCGGGTGAGATATTGGCCCCTCCGGCGTCGCCAACACCGGCTGGGCGCGCCGTTCGTCAGCCAAGGCGGACCCTTTTCTACAGGACCTTGGCGAGACCGCGGAGAACGAAGCAGGACCCTGATGCCTGTAGCGCTGGCAATACCAGTGTGCCTTCGGCGGCTGGAAGGGATGGGCGCGGAGGCGCTCGCCATAGCGGAAATTCAGTCCACTGGCGCAAGAAGCGAGCGGGTGACGGCATTGCGACGTTTTCGGCGCAGCCTTATAGGAGCCCGCGTCAAGTTGAAAAGGATTCAATCGGCATTGCGGCTCATCGCATTATGGCGACGCCGGAGGGCCCGCCCTTCGTCAGCCGCCTCTCCTAAGCTCGTCTGTGTCTCCCCGTTGTTCCCAATATGCGTCGGTTCGGCATCAGTATCCCGCTGGAGTGACATTGCGGGCGAGCCAGACTGATGTGCGCAGTAGAAATCTGAGCGAGGCCCGACAGGCGATGGCTGCTCTTTCAGGCATCGACTGATCAGAAACCCCCGCATTCTGATGTGGGGGCTGGGGGGAACCGCAGCCGGATTTCTGCCAGCTACAGCAGCTTGGCGAGACCGCGGAGAACGAAGCGGGATACTGATGCCTGTCCTGATTATGGCATTGGCACCTCCATACATCGTTCAGAATTCGAGGGCCGCGAGTGTTCTGGCAAGCTTGAAATAATCGTCCAGTGAAAGCGTTTCGGCGCGGCGATCCGCCGCGATACCGCATCGGCTCAAAGCAGCCGTAACGGAATCCGCGGCATAGCCTTCGTCGCGGAGCGAGTTCAGCACGGTTTTCCGGCGATGCGCGAAGGCCGCACGGACCACTTGCACAAAGCGTTGTTCATTACCGGCGTCCAGTAATCCGGTCGTCTTCATCCTGAGATGCACCACCGCCGATCCGACCGTGGGTCTAGGGCGAAAGCAATGAGGGGAGACACGAAAGGCGAGCGTCACCGCTGCTCTGTACTGGGTCAGCACCGACAATGCTCCATATTCTTTTGATCCCGGTCTGGCCGCCAACCGCTGGGCCACTTCCGTCTGCAGCATCAGAATCAGCCGATCAATCAACCGCGATGATTCCAGCAATGTAAACAGGAGCGGGGTCGAAACGTAATAGGGCAGATTGGCGACGACGACCGTGCCGGGCGGCAAAGTCCCATAATCAAATTCCAGCGCATCCCCGATGCGGAGATCGAGGTTGGGACAGGCCGCAGTAAGCGGTAAGTCGCCCGAGCCGGCATTGCCGGCTTCAACGGGTGCTTGATGCTCAACCTGACTCTCCGCCAGTGCTTGCGCCAGTTGGCGATCGATTTCGATGGCAATCACACGCCGCGCTTTCGCGCAGAGCGCACGAGTCAGAATGCCACGACCCGGTCCGATTTCCAGGACCGTTTCTTCCGGGCGGATGGCCGCCAAATCCACGATTTTGCGGACGATATTGTGATCAATCAGGAAGTTTTGGCCGAAGCGTTTGAGCGGCGGGGGGAGGGGCGTAGACATGAAAACGTAAGTCTATCCCGGCCCGATCTTTTGCATGCGAGTCCGCAACGCCGTCAATTGCACGCGATAGAAGTCCACTTCGTCGTTGAATTCGTCCACCAAATCGTTTGTAAAGGAAGGGCCGGGATTGGCTTTGGAGAAAGCTTGGCCCTCTTGCTGGCTCACTTGTTGCGCCAGCGCGTCAGCGGTGCGCGCCTTCCATTTGGCTACGCGTTCGCGTCCCGCCACCGCATTCAACGTATCGTTTGTATCCTTGGCAATGGCATCCAATTCCTTGATTTGTTGTTCGATGACCGCAAGCGCTGCTTGTGTCATGTCCACCGTGATTCTCCTTGTCGATCAGCATGGTTTTTCTTTAAGGAACAATCTCGCGGGAACGTCCCGGCCGAGTCATCAATTCGGATTCTCCATTCCTCATTCATAATTCTTCATTCCTCATTTCTTTTCTTTGCCAGGTTTGCCGCCAACTTGACCGCTTCCAGCAGGCTGCCAGGGTCGGCCACACCCTTGCCGGCGATGTCATAGGCCGTGCCATGATCCACGGAGGTGCGAATGATCGGCAAGCCGACGGTGACATTGACACAGGTGCCAAACGCGACCAGCTTCAGTGGAATCAATCCTTGATCATGGTACATTGCCACGATTCCGTCATAGGCGCCCTTCGTTGCCTTTCCGAACAGCGTATCCGCCGGCATCGGATCACTCGCATCAATCCCTGCTGCCCGCGCCTGCTGTACGGCGGGGAAGATCTTGGTGGCTTCCTCATCGCCGAATAATCCATGCTCGCCCGCGTGCGGATTTAACGCCGCCACGCCGATCTTCGGCGCGGCGATGCCGAAATAATCACGGAGCCCGCGGTGGGCGAGCCTGATCGCCTTGGCAATCCGATCGGTCGTCAAAAGCGATGAGAGAGTGTTGATCGCGACATGGGTCGTGGTGAACATGATCTTCAGCGGTCCGCCCACGATCATCATACCCACTTCGGCGCTCTGCGTCAGATCCGCCAATAGTTCGGTGTGTCCGGGATAATGGAAGCCCGCCATGTTCATCGCTTCCTTATTGATGGGAGCCGTGACGATGCCGGCGATCTGTCCCGCCTGGGCCAAGGCGACTCCCTGCTTGATGAAGACGACGGAAGCCGCGCCGGTTTCAGGGGCGGCCAACCCCATCTCGAACCGGCCGAGCGGCTTTTCAAGCGGTTCGTAGACCATAAGTTGGTTCGCTTTCGGGGACAGATGCTGAAGATCCTCCACCTGGATGACCTTCAATGATAGACGCAAATTCCGAACCGTCTCTTCCATCACGGCGCGTGAACCGATCACCAGAGGACGGCACAGACGGGTTACGGCCTTCTCTGCCAATGCCTTTGCAATGACCTCAGCTCCGATACCGGCCGGATCTCCCATAGTGAGCCCGAGGAGGGGCAGACGAGAAACAGAACGCCGCGTTGTGTCACGGCGTTCTGAGTTCTGAATTCTGAGTTGTGAGTTCTGAGTTCCAGCCATCAGCTCCTCTCAGGAGTTGCTATACAGATACACCGTGTATCCCACATACAACAAGGACGCGGCGCCCAGCAGCCAGGGACGCCAATGACCACCCCACAACAACTGCAAAAAACTGAAGACCATCGCGACGACGGCCAGGACCATCGTGGCCAAGGCCGTGGTGTCCAACGTCCACTGGGTTCCCACCAGTCCCACAGAGACGGGAAAGGTTCCCTGGAACACCATGGCGCCCGTCACGTTCCCGACCGCCAGCCGGTCTTTTTTTCGATAGAGCCATAGGAAACTGTTCGACATTTCCGGCAACTCGGTGGCGAGCGGCGCAATCAGCAAGGCGAGAAGCAGTGGGGAGACGCTTAATTCGGCAGAAAGAGACTTGGCGGCGGTGACGAATAGATGCGCGCCCGCTACCAATCCGACGAGGCCCAGGATTCCTTGAAAGCCGATCATTGGAAACGATGGTTTCCGACTGCGAGGAACCAGCACCAGCGGCTCCAGTTCACTGCTCGGCTGGCCCTCTTCATCGACGGCCGAAAATTTCATCCGCATATAATAAATGTAAAGCAGGATCAAGCCGATTGCGACGGCGATATGAAGCGGCTTGATCGGGACGAAGACGCAGGCGAGCGCCAGACTATAGGCGATCAAGAAGAACAGCAGATCCGCCCTCACCTCCCCGTAATCCAGTTTGAAGTGCGGAGGTCTCTTGCCGAGTCTCGCATAGAGCAGGAGCAACATGGCGAGAATTGGGAGCACCAATGTGCTGAGCATGAAGGGCGCGCCCAGGATCGCTCCGAGCCCGACCTCTGTCCGTTCCTGGCCCGAGCCGAAAAAAATTGCGATGATCGGAATGGAGGTTTCCGGCAACGTCGTTCCCACTGCGGCGAACACGCTGCCGACCGCACCTTCCGATACCTTCAGCCGCTTTCCCAACCACTCGATGCCATTGGTGAAGAGATGGCAGCCGCCTAACGTGATGACCACGGAAGCGATGAACAGGCCGGCGTAGGTCAAGATCGTGAACACTTAGCGCTTCCTTGCCCTTCCGCCGGATTCGGAAGATCGGCGCTTCTGGTCCTTTTGCCGGTGATACGCGACGATCGCCTCCTCCATCACATCTTTAACGGGACGTCCGCTCTGCTCAGCTATCCGTTTGCAATCGAGATATTCTGGAGCGGCTTTGGTCTGCCCCTGTCCGAGACCGGCCAATTTCATGCGCACGATCCCGCCCCCGACGGGGACGGTGGCGAAGGTACGCGGCAAGGTGCGCCGCTGAATTTCCTGCATGCGAACTCCCAACGCGGTGGTATCACGGAAGAACACGGATGAAGCGGCATCCGCCTTTTCCGGGGAGACCAGGACGGACAGCGCCACACCGGGCCGGCCGCGTTTCATAATGATCGGGGTCAACGTCACATCGACGGCCCCTGCCGCAAAGAGGCGATCCATCACCGTTTCATAGGCTTGGGGAGAGAGATCGTCGAGATTGCTGGTTAGTTCGACGATTCGGTCGGTCTCGCCTGACCCTTGGGCGCCGTCATCGCCGATAAAGACCCGCAGCACATTCGGCCAATCCTGGAAATCGGCCGTCCCCGCCCCATAGCCGACGGCCTGTAGCCGTAAGAGCGGCATCGAGCCAAAGCCTTCGGCGAATGTACGCAACAAGGCCATACCGGTCGGCGTCGCCAGCTCCTGCGACGGCCCGTCACTATAGATCGGGATGCCGCGCCCCAGCGACGCTACGGCCGGTCCCGGGACCGGGAGCAGACCATGGGCCGACATAATAGTACCACCGCCCACATTGACCGCCGAAGCCGTGACCCGCTCAATATCCAAGGCATGTAGCCCCCACACGGTGCCGACGACGTCCACGACGGAATCGATCAAGCCGACCTCATGAAAATGCACATGAGAGGGATGGACTCGATGCGCCACGCTTTCGGCCTTGGCTAATTCCGCGAACACCCTGCGCGCGCGATCTTTGACCGGCGCCGGCAGCCGGCTGTGCGCGATGAGGCGGTCGATCTTCTTCGACGGCAAGGGGACCCGCACTTCCTGCGGAATCGAGACGTCTACTTTTGTGGCCTGCAGCGCGGCTCGGGACACCGGCTTGCGGGTCAATCGATACCCGTCTATGGACAGCGAACGCAGCGCCCGCGCCAGATCCTTGAAGGGCAGCCCGGCATCGATCAATGCGCCGAGCACCATATCTCCGCTGATTCCGGAAAAACAATCAAAATGCAGATGTCGTCCCACTACGCATCGCCTCGCATGAATGGATCGGATCGGCGGTCATCTTACTCGACGCGGTGTTCGGACGGCAACGATTGGCCGGTTGGCCCGTATTATTTACGACGGTTCGTCACGAACTCTGGAAGAGGCGCGTCTCGGCGTGCCTGGGCAAGGGCGGGTGTAAAATTAAGTCGCGTGGCGAGGTCCACGGCGCGAAGACTACTGAGGTGCGCGACGCGACGAAGAAGGAGCGTCATGTTTGCGCACGGGCGCGAGGTGCACGGCGTCACGTGAGCCGGCCGTGTCTTGCGCATGGAGACGCGAGCCCGCCCGTCCGCACACGCGAAGCCGTGTGCTGGCTCGTCGCAGTAGCGGCTCAGTCATTTGCAGTAGAAGAGCTCGTGAATAATGCGGGCTTCATTGACAGTCTCCCGCGGCTATGTTATCCCCGATGAACATGCCGTCATCGACCCCAGATGTTGCCGTAATCGCATGATGAGTTGCCGGCCTCTTGCGCGCTTCTCCGCGCTCGACAGTCGTCGCACCCGCCTCGTTTACGGCGTCTTTCTTTTTCTATTCCTGGTGTTCTTCACCGTCGGAGCCGGCGAACTCGGCGCCAAGACCAAACAGAAAAGCGCGCCGCGCCGTGAACCGGAACTGAAAATCATCGATCTGAAGATTACACCGCTCCCCTATACACCGGAGAAGGGCGCGCTGGACTTTACGGTAATCGTGCAATTGCCGAAGGAAGTCGACGAAGCGTTGATGCTCGAAGTCTCGTCCCTCGTCACGTCCGCGTCGATGACCTCACTCCGATTCCTGTCGAGCCGGCAGGCGGTCAATGATCACCAGCCCTCGACGGTCGTTGCGACGCCCGGCTCATCCGGTGAGCCGGAACCAAAGCGGGTCCGCATTCACCTGAGCTGGGACGGCCTCGACCACAACAAGCAACTGGCGCCCCCCGGCTCCTATGATTATATGGTACGGGCCAAGCTGTTGAGCAACGACGACAAGGGACAGAAAACACAGATGCTGTCCTGGCCGAAGCGGGGCACGTTTGTGGTCAAATAAAACCAGCCGGACGTGAGGCGACTGCTGTCGCGAGCGGTTATGCCTCATCCTTGACGTCAATCCCGATCATATTGATGCGGTGGGCAAGACATCCGGCTCCAAAGCCGTTGTCGATGTTCATGACTCCGACGCCGGCGGCGCAGGAATTGAGCATCGTCAGAAGCGCCGCCAATCCTCCGAAGCTGGCCCCATAGCCCCGGCTTGTCGGCACGGCGATGACCGGTTGACTCACCAGCCCTCCCACGACGCTGGGCAGCACACCGTCCATCCCGGCGGCGACGATGAGCACGCGAGCGCGGTGCAACCGCTCTTGCTGGCCCAACAGGCGATGCAGACCCGCCACGCCGACATCATACAGTGTATCGACCCGGCTCCCCATGGTTTCAGCGGTGACCCGCGCCTCCTCGGCGACCGGGATATCCGCGGTTCCGGCCGTCACGATCAGCACATGGCCATGGCGAGTTAGACCGGACGGGGCCACCGCTACGACCCGGGCCGCCTCGACGTATCGAGCGCGCCGGTTCAAGCGACAGAGGGCCCGCGCGGCGCGCGGGCCGATGCGTGTGGCGAGAAACGGTCCTTTGCCGCGGAGCAGGCTTTTGGCGATGCCCAGAATCTGCGCGTCGGTTTTTCCCTCGCAGAACAACACCTCGGGAAATCCTTGGCGAATCGATCGATGGTGGTCCAAGGAGGCGAACCCAAGATCTTCGAACGGCAAGGTGCGCAATCGGCGTAAGGCCGCCTCGACGGACAGCGTGCCGGATTGGACTTCAGAAAGGAGGGCGCTCAATTGTTCGCGGGTCATGCCGGATTCTTTTCTTCCTTGGCGTCGCGTTCCATCAAATCGCCGACGGCGTGCCGGCAGGACTTTTCTGAGAATAAGACGTTATGGACTTCTTGCACGATCGGCATTTCGACATGATAGCGCTGCGCGAGGCGGAGGGCGGCTTTGGCGGTTCGCACGCCTTCCGCCACCGCATGCATGCTGCCGAGGATGGCCTCCAACCGTTCTCCCTTTCCCAGTCGCACGCCGACCGAATGGTTGCGGCTTAATGCCCCGGTGCAGGTCAATACCAGGTCTCCCACTCCGGATAATCCATAAAACGTGCGCGGATCGGCTCCCATGGCCACGCCGAGGCGGATCATTTCGGCCAACCCTCGGGTGATGAGGGCCGCTCGGGCATTGGCGCCGAGTCCCAAGCCATCCACCACGCCCGCGGCCAGCGCCATGACGTTCTTGAGCGCGCCGCCGAGTTGCACGCCGATGGGATCGTCATCGGCATAGACCCGAAAGACCGGCGTCATGAGGAGAGCTTGGACCTGTTTCACCAACTCGGCATCTTTGCCGGCGAGGCAGAGCGCCGTTGGATGTGCACGGCTGACTTCCGTGGCGAAACTGGGACCAGACAGGACCAGCAAGCGGGCGGCGATGTCGGGAGGCAGGAGTTCTTCCATGATTTGCGTGATGAGTTTAAGGCTGTCTTCCTCGATTCCTTTGGTTGCGCTCACCACGGACACGGTTCGATTCAGCGATCCCGAGATTCGTCCCAAGACGGACCGCGCCGCATGCGAGGGGACGGCAAAGATGAGACAATTCGCATCTCGCGTGACATCCGCCAGGTCGCTGGTCGCGTTGAGCGAGGCCGGGAGTCGAACGGCAGGAAGATACGGCGAGTTCTCGTGCCTGCTGTTGATTGCGTCGGCCACTTCCTTTTCATACGCCCACAGGGTCACGGACAATCCTTTGTCCGCCGCATGGCGCGCGAGCGCCGTTCCCCAGGCGCCGGCTCCTATGACCCCTACTGTCGTGATGGCCGTTGTGTCAGGCATACGTCAATGACGGCGAACTCACTCGGCGTCGAATTCCTGGCTATCGGGCGACGTGGCGGATTATAGGAATCGAGTTCGATGACTGTCAACGGAACGACCCGTCGCGTTACCGGTCGATCAGTCTCATGGCAGTCCAGCCGGGACCTCCTCAGTGGACATGCGCTTATGATCGCGCTAGGCTGTAGCGCTATGAAGCCGTTCGGCAGACGACGATGAAGAGTTGTCCTTCCTGTCATCAGGAACTTCCGGATATCAGCCGCTTCTGCACGCGATGCGGCCACCCGGTTGATGCGTCTGTAAGTACACGTCCATCGGCTTCCCCATCCGGCATCAAACGCGAAGATCTCAACATCAACGTGCTCTATGCGATGGTGGCAGCCCTCCTATTGGCCTTGCTCTTTCCGCCCTGGGAAACTCCCGCTTCACAGACACCGGAATTTCTCGGCCTACACTTCATCCTGAGTCCACCCAATCCGGAGGCTGTCGTCAGCCGGTTGCTCCTCACAATCGAATTGACAACGCTTGCCATCGCCGGCCTGTACTTCTCGTTTCTCCTTCGAAGCAAGAACTGATGGCTTGGGAATCTGCGTTGAAGATGTTCGTATGACCGGCCGAGCTGTTGAACCGGTGCGCGCGGGCTCGGTTATGGGGATGAGTCAATCGAGGGCGAGCGTGAGGCACTTGGCGGACCCGCCTGATTTCATGAATTCGTCGAGAACCACCGGATGACTTCGGTATCCGCAGGACTCCAAAAGCCGCACCGTATTGGGACAGCCTGCCGGAAGAACCACATCTTTGCCGACACAGACGGCGTTACAAGCAAATTTCAGCGCTTCCGGCTCGGTCACGGGCAGCAGGCGTTCGGGAGCCAGGCGCTCGATGATCGCCCGCCGGCCATATTCGTCGAATGCGGCGGGATAATAGAGCAGTTCGCCGCCGCTGAGTGGGCAGAAACAGGTGTCTAGATGATAGAAGCGGCTATCGGTTAGTTCGAGCGGGATAATCTCCTGCTGAAACCATTCGCTGAGCCGAGGGAAGGCGCGAATATCCGAGCGTTGCCGGTAGCCGCCGAACCAACCCTCAGGAAATCCCAGCAGATCGCCGGCCCCTTCAAAGAAACAATCCTTGTCGAGGATGAACAAGTCATAGTGCCGTTCCCGGAACCAGTTTTCAAAATAAGCTTCCTCTCGCTGGCGCTCGGGATGCCGGAAACGGCTCAGGGCCACGCGCCGGCCCGACACGACGGCGGCATTCGCCGTGAAGACGAGATCCGGCAGGCCGGCCACCGGCTTCATACGCTCCAAGACGACACCGAGATCCCGTTCGAAGACCGCCATGAGAGTGTGCCATTGCTGCACTGCGTTTTTCGCGACGACGGCATTGGCTCGATGCATCCATGGATTGATCTCGTAATCGATCTGGAAGTAATCCGGCGGACAAACCAAGAGGCGGCTCATGGGGCCCATCCCAGTTCACGCCCGAGTTCCATCAGAAATGATGCGGCATCCATCACGACGCCGACCGCCTGGAATGTTCCTCGATCCGCCAGTTTGGTCGGCACGGCCGGATTGACGTCGACGCAGACCGTCGGCACCGAGGCCGGAAGCAGATTGCCGGTCGCCACCGCATGCAGGGTAGAGGCGATCAATAAGGCGAGTCCCACTCCCGGGATTGCGGCGCGCATCGCCCGCTGCGCCTCGACCGAATCGGTGATGACGCTGGGTAGCGGGCCGTCGTCACGGATCGTGCCGGCCATGATCACGTTCACGCCTTGTCGCACGGCGGCGGCCATGATGCCCGACGTAATGAGCCCGGTCTCGACGGCCTGTTGAATACTGCCCAGGGCGCGGACGTGGTTAATGGTGCGAAGATGATGTTCATGGCCGTGGGGAACGGCGCGGCCGGCGGCGAGACCGTATCCCAAGGATGTGCCGTAGAGCGCGACTTCCAAGTCGTGCGCCGCGAGCGCGTTGCCGCAAAACAAAACTTGAATGTATCCAGAGTCAATCAACCAGGCGAGCGCGTCCCGTCCTCCGGCATGCACGATCGCCGGACCTCCGGCGAGTAGCACCTTGGACGCAGGGCGGCCTTGCCGATAGGCTTCCCGGAGTCCCGCCATTCGCTTGGCGACATCCGCAATCACCGGATGATGAGGGCGTTCGGAGGACACCACGGAGGCCATAAAGCTGAAGACGTCCCGTTCCTTCGGCCGTTCGAGCGGAATGACCCTGATGCCGTCGCGGCCGGTTACAATCAGCTCTCCCTTTTTCACATCGCCCATCGGCACGGCGCGGGCCTTATTCTTGATCGGGTCGATGGATATGGCCAGATCCATTTCGATGCCTTCGACATCGGTCCACTCGCCTTCCAGCCGAATCTGCGTCGTCAGATGGGTGGTGGCATAGAACCCGTCGGGCAGCACGCCGTCGCGTGGAGCCGGCTGGTAGGTACAATCCGATTCCCGCTCGACTGCCGCCCCATGGGGTTGGATTGCCTGGAGAATCTCGGCCAAGAGGCGCTGGGAAGGGGCCTGCACGGCGATCTTCGCGCGCGACGGGTCCTCCCGCGTGGCGCCGATCCGCACATCCTTGAGATCGAACGATCCCCCCATCATCAAGACGGTGTCCAAGACCTTGGCGAGAATCAAGGAATCGATGATGTGGCCTTGCAGGATGACGGTCTCATGAACCGGTGACATGGGATTATTGTACACCAGGTTTCCCACCGAACCGCGCTTATTCGGATTTCATCAATTCACGCAGCACGCTGGTGGCATAGGCGCCGGGAGGAAGCGAAAAGGCAATCGTGAGTCGACCCTGATCAAGGGACCAGACCAGGTCTTTTAGCTGTACGCGCAACGCGCGGCGCTCACCGCGGAACCCGCACTCGGCCGCGGCCCGGGTCAGTTCTTCGGCGGTCGCTCCGGCCTCTGCCGCGACGGTGTGCTCCATAGCACCCGGTTCGCCTGCAGCCCAGGGCGCGCGGGAGCCGAACAGAATCCCCGTGGGACTGATCTCGAATCGGTCGGCGCGGGGTTGTTCCACCGCCGCGTCGGTTACCGGGAAACAGGCGCCATTGGCATGCTTCATGGCCCAATCTCCGGCGAGCATGTGATCGATTCGGTCGATCCGCCGCGCCAGCAGGCGGTTAAAAAGATAGGATTGATAGGAGCTCAAGTACCAGAGTCGCTTCGAGCGACTCATCCGTGCCCGGCGTTCAGAATCGACCAGCAATTGAGCGCCGGTTTCATAATTCAAGCCGCTCCGTCCCTGTCGCTGAGGCCCGAAATAGTTCGGTACGCCGCGTCGTTCCAACTCGGCAAGGATAGCGGGAACACGATCCCCGGCATCGGGGCTCACGTCCCGGATCGTGATGCGAAACCGGTTGCCCGAATGGTGTCCTTTTCGGAGGCGGTTGCGATGCCGTCCCAGGATTTCAATGGCCGTCAATCGATCATCGGTGCGAATCCGGTCCAGCGCGGACGGCTCAACGCCCTGAATGGAGATCATCTGACTGGTGACGGCTTGCGCGTCTTTCAGGCCCGCGACCCCGATGCATTTGGCTTTCACGCCGAGAACGGATGAAAGCCGCCCCACGAGATCCGGTGTAGATAAATTGCGCTTGGTAATGCGCACGTAGAGATGCTCGCCCGCTCCACATGGGAGATAGAGCGGGCATTCATCCACGTAGAAATCTTCGGGAGCGCTCTTCATCCGACCACCGATGCCGGGGATGCCGGGCGTCAAGAAGGGTAGGAGCTCTTTGGAAACGCCGGGTGAATTCATAATCGCAAGGCCCCTTTTTTCGACCGGCTCATTTGTGGAAACCTGAGCTGGTTACCATGCCTTCCCATGGTATACTCCTCAGAGTGCTGCATCGTCCATGGACCCCATTACCGGCGTGGCGCAGTTTTCATGAATCGACGGCAATCCCGGACTACTTTGATGGTGTGGCTGTCGGCCGCTCTGCTGATCTTTGTCCTCCTACCTTCTGCGTCCATCGCGGGTCCATATGAAGCCACCGATGTGTTTCTTCAATTCACGCAACATATCCGCCGCCAAACCGATTCCGACAAGCGAGAGTTCGCGCATGCCAGCCAGTGCATGAACTGGTTCTATCGCCGCGAGCGCAACAAGCCTGCGCCTCCGGCGGTTCAAGGGGTTTCATGGGCTGTTCCTGACCGGGTTCGAGCCGGGACAGTTCAGTCGCAACAGGACTGCGACGCTCGGTATCCGGGTGGATTGGATGCGGTCCGTCAGGATTTTCAGCGGACCCAGACGTCCTTATCATTGTCGTTGACCTTCTATGAGTTTGCGCTCGTCGCGGACGGGGATGACAACGGCGCCTACAGTGCGCATGAGCTTCAGGATATCCTGCGCGCGCTCGAGCTGCCGGCACAATCGGCGCAAGGCGTGTTCGGCCATATCAAGGCCTTGACCGGAAGCTTCGATTCCATGCATCGGGGGCGGTCGCTCGAAAAGCTGATGGCGGGCATGACCAAATTGTATGACCAGGGCTATCGGTTCACCGCGGCCGACAAAGCCAATTTGGATAGGCTCATGGAATGAGGCATCCGGGCCTCCGGTGGCAGGAAATTGCAAGGATCTGGATCGGCCACTGGCTGAGCCGCCCTTTTCACAAGCTCTTCAATCTCGTCCCGCATGTCCATTTCGGCCTGTCCCGGCTGCATATCTCACATCTGCGCTGCTCGCATCCGGTTTTGGCGGGACGTCGCGCCGTCCACTTGAGTGATCTGCATCTGGATCGCTATCTTCCTCATCATGAGGAGGCGATCCGGACCATCGACGGCTTGCGGCCTGATTGGATCTTTATCACGGGGGACCTGCTGAACGTCCGTGACGGCCTGCCCCATCTCATCCGTTTTCTGAGTCGGTTGCGGAACCTGGCCCCGGTCTTCGTGGTTCTCGGCAATCACGATTACTATAGCGGCGTCTCCATCGATGAATTTACCGAGGCGTTCGACCGCCATAAGATCACGCTGCTGATCAATCAGGTGACCTTTTTGCCCTTGCCTGCCGGAGAATTGGCGATCGTGGGGTTGGATGATCCGTCCCTCCATCGGGCGGATCTTGAGTGCATCCCGTCCGCCGGGACCGGCCGGTACACTCTCTTGCTGGCTCATGCGCCGAATATTCTCGATCAACTGGATCACCGCCATCATGTCGATCTGGGGCTCTGCGGGCATAGTCATGCCGGGCAATGTCGAGTCCCTTTTGTGCCGACCTTTTGGCTGCCGCCCGGCTGCAACGGGCGATTGGGTGGCTTGTATGAGGCGAACGGCCACCGGCTCTACGTGAACCGCGGTCTCGGATGGTCTGCGCTGCCGATCCGCTGGAACTGCCCGAGCGAAATCCTCCTCATCGAGTGGACCGCCTGATCCGCTCCAACGCCTCACGTGCCCGGCTTCGGACGGTTTGATCCCAGTCCTCCTCGCTGACTTTCTGCAATTTCTCTTTTGCTTCCGGCGCCCGTAAACGACCCAATCCCAGCGCTGCGCAGGACCTGACGTACGCATGGTCGTCTTCGAGTGCGTTCAACAACAGCCGGACGGTCGATTGGTCGCCCACGACGCCGAGATGGCTGGCCGCCATGCCCCTGATTTGATGTTGCTTATCGTCCAACGCCCGGGTAAGGACCGTTGTAAATAATTCCTGTAAGGCCGGCAGTACCTCTTCGATCCCGGTGCGTCGATATTGGTTGAGCTCGACCAGGGCGAAGGCCAATTCAAGACGTTTCTCTCTGGTCGTTGCCTTCGTAAAGGACTGCATGAGGCGAGTTCGTCGCTGCTGCTTCCACCGGCGCTGCCGAATCGCCCGCAGAATCATCCAGGCGGCGATCGCGACGACGGCAAGAATCGCCGACGACGGCAAGGCCTGGTCGGTCAAGTAGTCTTGTGTCTCGAGCGGCAGACGTTTCCAGACCCAGACGCAGGTCACCACGATCGCCACCAGCACCAAGGCGGCAATCACATTGACCTGTCCTTGTTCGTGAGAAAGGCTGCGTCGTACCATGTGATGACGCATGATAGGTGGCCCCGGAGAATCCGTCAACGATCGGCCCTCGGGCTTGACAGGCGCCCGGAGCAGTGACTAGGCTGCGCCCTCGACGTGGAACTTCCCGACCTCAAAGATGATCCGATTCTCAAGGTCCTGCGTCCGCTGGTCGAAGCCTACCTTGCCTTCAATCGAACCGATAGCCGCCATATTCGGTCGCTCAAGCTGACTCCGTCGCAGTTTGACGTCATTGCGACGTTGGGCGACACGAAGGGCATGACCTGCGCCGAACTGTCCGCGGCGACGCTCGTGACCAAAGGAACCTTGACCGGCGTACTCGACCGTCTGGCGGATAAAGGATTGATCCGGCGCGAACCGGTTGAAGCGGACCGGCGGAGCATCAAGATTCATCTCACCGACAAGGGGGATCGACTCTTCCGCAAAACGTTCGCGGCGCATATCGATTTTATCCGGCCGTTTTTCGACCGCGCGCTGACGCCCAAGGATGCGGATCAATTGCAGGCCTTGCTGGAGCGGATTCGCGACAGCTTCGAGCAGACGCCGCCATGATCACCCTGACCATATTGGGTTCCGGGACCAACGTCCATCCCACTCGTGCGGCAGCCGGCTATCTCGTACAAACCGATCACCTGTTCTTGCTCGATTTCGGCCCGCGCACACTCATGAATCTAATCAAAAGCGGGGTCGATCGCCATCGTATTTCCCATATTTATTTCTCGCATTTTCATGCCGATCATTTCTCGGATTTGATCACGTTTTTTTTCGACGCTGTGATTCATTGCAAGTATGAAGGAGGGAAGCGGCCGCCGCTGACTCTGATCGGCCCCCGCGGGACCAAGCGTCTTCTTCGCACGATCATGAGCACCTTCCCAAGTTTCGATTCCCCGCCGTTTCCCGTCATCATCAAGGAGATGGCCGATCGCAGCATGACGATCGGTGGGACCCTCGTCACGGCTCGGACGATGAATCATGTCCCGGATCTCCATTGTCTGGGGTATCGAATCGATTACCAAGGCAAGTCCATCGCCTACTCCGGCGATACGCAACTCTGTCCCAATCTGGTCCGGTTGTGCAGGGAAGTGGATGTCGCCGTGCTCGATTGTTCCTTTCCTGCCAATAAGCCCGGACCGGCGCACCTTCATGCCGGACAATGCGGCCAGGCGGCGAGAGACGCAGGCGTCTCGCAGTTGGTGCTTTCGCATTTTTATCAAATTGCGGAGCGCTATAACGTGCGTGAACAGGCAGGAGAGTATTTTTCAGGGAAGATCAAGATGGCGCGGGATTTGGCCAGCTATAAAATTGGATAGGAGATTGTTCCAGGATGTTTCAAAATAGCCGATTGTCTCACCTTCCAGCCCCGGCATGCCGAGACATGCCTTTCCGCGGGACGGCCGCAGCGCTTTATAATCCGCCTTCTCGTTGCTCACACCCCAGTATCTCCATAAACCGCACCAAGCGGACCTTTTTCAGGGGGTCGTTCATTTTGCTGTAGATGGCCAATAGGTTCTTGATCATGCGCGTGAGAATCGCCCGGGTGGGACTCTTTTGCAGGTACCGTTCCTCGAAGCCATACCCGGCTTCGGTTAAAAAACGGGCGCAGTTCTTTTCCGTGAGCAAGGCTCCCCCGTTAAAGCAATCAATGAAGATCTTGTACTTGTCGGATTCATACTTCACGAGGAAATGACCGGGCATGCCGATCCCGTGCACCGGCAGACCCAGACGCTTGCCTACGAGCAGGTAAACGGCGGAAAGGCTGATCGGGATGCCCGTCCGGCGATCGATCACGCGATTGAGATAACTGTTTTCCAATTCGTAATAGTTCTTCGTGTTGCCTTTGAAGCCTTGTTCGGTGAACAGGTAGCGGTTGAGGGCTTTGACGGTTTCTTCGCCGGAAACCCGCGAGCCGATCTGCCCCCGCAGTTCGCAAGCCATGCCGTCGAGTTGGCGTTCGTAGACGCGCACATCGAGAGACGGGTAGGCATAGCGCGCCAGAAGAAACGTCCCGGCTTCCAAGTCGATGTCGTGACCGGCCCCGTTGACCAGATCTTGCAATTCTTCCTCCAGGCGGCTTCCTCGGATCTCTTCGAGAATCGTCGCAATCCGGTCGGCCATATCCGGCTGCTCGATTTCCGCCTCCTGCAACAGGGGGACGGCGGAGTCGCCAAAGTCGATGAGCCGGCCGCTAATGGTCTTGACGATCCGCTCGTCCTCGTCTCCGAGAAGGCGAATCAAAGCTCGAATTTGGCTTTCATTCACGAGCATGGAAATTCCCACCAAGGGCCGCCTTATCCAATCGCCCGGCGAAATGCGCGGGCGCCGCCATAGAGACAGAGAGCGTCGAAAATCAACATGACGACGATCACCATGCCGACATGAGGCAAGGCCTCCGCCCATCCCTGCAGGATCAAGGGGCGAACGGCGTCGATGGCCCACGTCATGGGATTGAACTTCGCCAGCACGCCCATCCAGGCCGGCATCGCCGCCAACGGCACCAGCGCGGAACTGAGAAAGATCATCGGCAAGGAAAGAAAGCCCAGCACCGAGAAGAAGTCTCCATGACTCCGCACCGAAAAGGCCATGGCCATTGAAATCGCGGTCAGTCCGACGCCGAACAACATGCCGATCAACAGAATCATGGCCACGCCGCCCAGCCCGGTGGCGGGGGTGACGCCGAACAGCCACGCGACGCCGAGGATGACCAGGACTTGCAGCGATGTGATGGTCATCACAAAAATAAAGCGGCTGAGAATGACGGAGCTCCGGCGGATCGGGGTGGACATGAGCCGTTCGAGAAAGCCGTTTTCCTTATCGAAGAGCAGATCGACGCCTCCGGCGAGGCCATTATTGAGCACCGTCATCACGACGACTCCGGCCGCCAGAAAACTGATGTAGTTCGGCGCCTGAGTCACCTGCGTGTCGGCCGCCCGCTGAAACAGATTGCCGAAGAAGATCAACCAGAACAGCATCGGTTGCACGAGCGTAAACAGCATGCTGAATTTCTCGCGGCTGAGTCGCCGGACCCATCGCATCGTCAACGCCCTGATTTCCTGCCAATAAGTTCGCATGGCTCCCACTTAGAAATGAGAAATGAGGAATGTGGAATTGGCCATTCCTAATGCCTCATTCCTCATTCTTCATTTCCTCGGCAATTGAGCGCCCCGTGTGGGCGATAAATACGTCATCCAAGCGGGGACGGTGGTAATCGATGAACTCGAGCTGGCACGCGAGCCGGTTGGCTGCTTCCAAAATGGCAGGGAGGGCCTTTTCCGGAGAATCGACGCGCACATCCAGCCCCGCCGGCTTGGAGACAACAGAACGAACGGAAGGCAAAGCTTTGATCGCCGCGCCCAAGATTTCGACCCGATCCGATTCCCGGATCGTCAGCGACACGATGTCGCCGCCCAGTCCAATCTTGAGCTCGGCCGGCGAACCGAGCGCCTTGATCCGGCCTTGATCGATAATGGCGATGCGGTCGCACAGTTGATCCGCTTCGTCCAGGTAGTTGGTCGTCATGACGACGGTGATGCCGCGCGCGCGCATGGCCCGGACATGGTCCCAGATCCGCAGGCGGCTTTGGACATCAAGTCCCAGGGTCGGCTCATCGAGGAACAAAATCTTAGGATCCGGCAGAAGCCCGCAGGCGATGTCCAACTTACGTTTCATGCCGCCCGAATAGGTCTTGGCGGGCCGGTCTGCATGGCTCTCGAGTTCCACAAGTTTCAGCAGATGCGGAATGCGTTGCGCCGCTTCAGGCGGTGTCAGATGGTACAGGTTCGCCAGCAGCTCCAAATGCTCTCTTCCGGTGAGGAACCGGTCGATGGCCCGTTCTTGCGGCACATAGCCGATGGTCTGCCGGACGCGGTCGGCGTCGGCGACGGTGTCCAGGCCCAGAACCTTGGCGGTGCCGGATGTCGGGTGAAGCAGCGTGATCAGAATCCGAAGCGTGGTGCTTTTGCCGGCGCCGTTCGGACCCAGGAGCCCGAAGATTTCTCCCCCGGCGACTTGAAAGGATAAATCATCGACGGCCTTCACGCGGTCGTACACTTTCGTGAGGCGAGACACCTCGATGGCGGCTGCGGCGATCATTACCCCCAGCCTTTCGCCCCTCGCCGTTCCAGCAGCTTGAATTGGATCAAATCGCACAGGCGGCGCGCATGCTGATGGAGCGTCTCCGCTTCGAGGAGGAATTGCTTTTCCAACGGCGTGCAATCAAAGGAGCCGGATAGGGAATTGACGAGTATCTCATCCGCGACGGCTTGGCGGACCAATACCTGGAGGGCGGACGCGTCCTGCGACATGTTCGTATACTCCCGGAGCAATGCCAGCAAATGAGTTCGGATCGCGGTGTCCAAGGCGCCGGCGCCGGCGCGGGCTTTCAATTCGATTTTCGCTTCGCGATACGGCTTATCCTGAAATTCTTCATGAATTTCAAAACGCTCAATGCCTTGCAGGAGGATATTGGAACGACCGTCCGGCAACTTCTGCACCGTCGCCAATCGCCCAACGCAACCGATGGAAAAAATCGGCGGATTCTTATGGTAGTCGGCTTCCCACCCTTCCTTGAGCAAGGCCATTCCGATACAGTGGCCGTGAACCGCCGCATCGGCCACCATTTCCCGATAGCGGGGCTCGAATACATGTAACGGGAGATAGGTTTTGGGGAAGAACACGACATTGGGCAGCGGGAACAGCGGAATGCGTTCCGGAACCCGAAATGCCTGGGGCTGTTCGGGCCCTCCGTGGCCCGGCTGGTCGCGTTCCGGCTGAATGAACATGGCTCACGATAGCCGATGCCCGGCGAAATTGTCAACGGCGCGCGGCCGAGCGGAGTTTTTCTCGCTTAGGCGAAAACACCGATGACTATTGGCGTTTACGCGTTTGCCGGCAGCATGATATAAGCACCGTGCATCGGCCGAAACTCCACACCGCCATGGTCCACAAACGCTGTCGTCGCATCCTGCCGCCGCTTGGCTATTTCCTTGTAGCGGCCATTCTGCTCTTGACCCAGGTGACCGCCGGCGCGGGAACTTCCGCACCGTCTTCCGCCGAGGCGGACGGCTTTCGATTGGCTGAGCCCGGATATCAGTACGAGTTTCCGCGTGACCACGGATCGCATGACGAATTTCGGACCGAATGGTGGTATTACACCGGCCATCTCTCAACACAGAAGGGCCGCCGGTTCGGGTTTCAAGTGACCTTTTTCCGCCGTGCCATGGGGCCCGATCAATCAGCCACGCTGCCATCGCGCTGGGCCATCCGGCATCTCTATTTGGCGCACTTTGCCGTTTCCGACACTGAAGGAAAACAGTTTTTGTTTTCCGAGAAAATCAGTCGAGAAGGATTGGGCAAGGCGGGAGCCGAGACCGGACGATTGCACGTGTGGGCGGATCGGTGGGTTGTAGAAGGCACGACGGAAGAGCCGTTGCATCATCGTGTGTCGGCCGAACAGGATGGCGTGGCCGTTGAATTGACCTTGCATCCGCTGAAGCAACCGATCATTCATGGGCGGGCAGGGGTCAGCCGTAAAGGAGAACAAGCCGGTCAGGCCTCGCATTATTATTCCATGACCCGCATGGCGGCGGAAGGCCGCCTGACGATCGATGGGGAGAGTTTTCAAGTAACCGGGACCAGTTGGATGGATCATGAATTCGGGTCGGCCGACTTGAGTGAGGATCTGGTCGGGTGGGATTGGTTCAGCCTGCAACTGGATGACCGCAGCGAGCTGATGGTCTATCTGCTGCGTCGAGCCGATGGCTCGCTGGACCCGGCGTCCAGCGGCACGGTGGTGCTCCCTGACGGACGGAGCGAGACGCTCGCGAGCGGCGATGTCAACGTGACGGTGCATTCCCACTGGACCAGTCCGATGTCAGGCGCCCGCTATCCCGCGGCTTGGCATATTGCTTGTCCCTCGTTGCGTCTGGACGTTGATGTGACGCCGCTCATGGCGGATCAGGAACTTGCCACGCGACGCAGCACGCAGGTGACCTATTGGGAAGGCGCGGTGCGCATGGCGGGGACGTCGAACGGTCGGTCCGTCACGGGGCAGGGCTATGTCGAATTGACCGGGTACGCCGAACGATTCAGAGAACGGCTGTGAGCGAATTGGTAAAAATTTTACACCTAATGTCGCCATCTGATCGGCCGTCTGCCTTCGCATCTCCCGGCGCGGCCCTTCAGGACTTCCCGGGTGGAATCCTGCACCTGGACTAGCGCCATTCAGCGTCAGTCTATGCACCCTTCCGGAGTTTCCGTGGCTGTGGTCGTCTGCGACCACCGTGTCGTGGTCAGTTGCGGCTTTCCTTCCCGGTCCTCGGTGGGCACCCCGCGCCTCCGGTGAAGTCGGCAGCCGACCGCTCATGTGCCGACCCGTATAAAATGATTGCGGGACACGGGCGAACATATTGCGGTGGAGTCAAGTCCTGCGGATAAGCCTCCAAGAGTTGCTCCGTAGGTTGCTCGCAGTTAGTATTCACTCATGCTTTCATGTGGATTACTCGAGAAATATCCTGGGCATGCCAGTGATCGCAAGTCCAGGCTGAGTTGTCTTCGCATTTATATCGAACAGGTGTTTTTGTCCGCATTGCGACGGTCGGCGGTTCTTAGCCTGTTTGCATTTCTGACGTTGGCCGCCTGCGGCAGCCAGGACAACGCGGTTGTGTCGATCGTCGTCCATCCGACGAATGCCAACATCCTATACGTCGCCACCAATGAAGCCGTGCACAAGACCCGCGACGGCGGCCGGTCCTGGGAGCAGTTTCCGAGCTTCAGTGCGCGCCGTGTCACGACCCTGGCTCTTGATCCAAAACTGCCCGCAACTGTCTATGCCGGCACAATGGGAGATGCGGTGTATAAGAGCCCTGACGGCGGGCAACATTGGCTGCCGCACAACGTTGGCTTGAAAGAACACGTCTCGTTCGTCAATCAATTCGTCTTCCACCCTGAGAAAACAGACACGATTTATATGGCGACGACAGTTGGGGCGTTTCTCACGACGGATGGGGGGCGCGAGTGGGAAGAGCGGATGGTCGGCATGAAGGAAGTACACATCGTCGTGTCTCTGGCCATGGATCCGACGAATCCTCGTTTGCTGTACGCCGGAACAACCGGCGGTGCCTATCGGACACAGGACGGCGGCGCCTCGTGGCAAAAGGTGAATACGGGGCTGATTCCCGAGCAGGTCCTGAATGCTTCGATGGCTCTCGGGATCAATACGCTGGTCGTCGATCCCCTGAACCCCGCGGTCGTGTATGCCGGAACGACCAACGGCCTCTTCCGATCGACGAATCGGGCCGATTCATGGCAGCAGATCGGGCAGACGATGCCCGATCAATTTGTCAGCAGCCTGGTGGTCCATCCGAATCAGGACGGCCTTCTCTATGTCGGGGGGCGGGCCGGTATCCTGAAAAGCCTGGACGGCGGATCAACCTGGCAGACCAAAAACCAAGGGCTTGAGACGCTGAACATCCGAACCGTGGTCATGAGCCCGCGCGACACGCAGTTGCTCTATGCGGGGACCAATGGCAGCGGTCTCTACCGCTCGGCGGACGGGGGTGAAACTTGGACACACGTGCCGCTGCACCGGGCCGCATCGGCGGCGCCGCCGAATTGAGGCGATACTCGTGCCGATTTGTCTGCTGATTCGACATGGCGAGACGGACTGGAACCGGTCAGGCCGGGTCATGGGAGATCAACCGATTCCCCTGAATCATGCCGGAGAACGGCAAGCCCGAGAACTGGCTCGGTTGCTCGGAGGGGCCAAGATTGCACGTCTCTACAGTAGTCCGGTTCTGCGCGCACTTCAGACGGCGCAGGTCCTCGGCGAGGCATTGCAGGCCGCCGTCGTCCCCGCTCAAGGGCTCAGCGAGATCGGCGTCGGCGCGTGGCTGAACCGCTTCTGGAGAGACTTGGCGGAGGACCCGGCGAAACGCGATTGGTATACCAGGCCGGATGAAGCGCGACCCGAGGGAGGGGAGACGCTGTGTGAGGTCCAACGGCGGGCGGTGTCCGCGGTCCAAGAAGTTCTACCGACATTACGCGGGGGGCACTGTGCCTTCGTGTCGCATGCCGACGTCATCCGAACGATCGTCGCCCATTACCTTCAGTTGGATCTCGCCGCATTGCGCAACATCAAGATCGACCATGCGTCGGCGACCGCGCTTGAAATCGCTCCGCAAGGAAATCAGCTCCTGTTTTTGAACTATCGGCCCACGCCGGACGTGCTGCTCTAAGAAACTCTGAGGTCCACGACGCGAAGAATAATGAGGCGCGCGAGGAAGAATGAGCGCCACGTTTGTGCACGCCGCCGAGTGGTGAGCCGGCAGTGTCTTCGGATCTTCTGTGGGCGGGCGCGAGACGGTGAGCGCCCAGTGTCTGAATCTTATGAGGCAGCTATGAATTGTTGAGGTTCAGCTTGTCAGTAGCCGCTCGCGCCCGGCCGATCGCCGCCTTTCCCGTAGTAGCGATTCCCGTACGCCGCCAGATCCTGCGACAAGGCGTTCCATTCTTGAGCCGTCAGCAAATTCTTCAGTTTGAATCGCAGGCCCAGGATTTTGGCTGCCGACTGCATGCGACTGTTATTCTGAGCATCGAGAATCCTTGTAAATTCTTCCGGCGCCGCGTCGTATTTGGCATTCAGTTCATACAATTCGCGATGATACCGGCTGTTCTGCTCGCGTGATGTTCTGATCTCGGCCACAATATCTTCCGTGACGGCGTTCGCTTCCTTGGCCTTCTGCGGATCAGCGACATGTTTATTGATCAGGGAGGCAATGTCTCCTTTCGCCTTGTCCAAATAAGCGTCTCCCGATCCATGTCCCATTCTGCTGTGATGCGGAGAGGAACAGCCCGCGATGATAATGGAAAAGAGAACGGCACACCACAGCCCGGTCGATCGCATCATGAACTTCTCCTTGCTTAAGTAAGTGAGTGATGGGCTTCAACGTATGAGAGCCTGGCCGGTGATTGCGGGTCGGATACTTCTTGTCGTAAGCTACCGAAACTGCTGGATTGAACTACCATTGAAGGATGGCCGGACAAAATCGCCATACAGCCAACGCTTTCCTTGACGCCGTGAGGGACGAATTCCGCCGGCATCTGCAACTGTTCTACAGCCGGCTCAAATTGGCGCCTCCATACGACAGTGTCGAGAAAGCCGTGCGCCAACTCACTGCGTCCCTCGAAGCATTACCGGCCGCCGATCAACATCGGCTCCTGTCGGATGAGACTCTTCGGTGGTCGCATTTCCGCCGGGCCTTTATTGATTCTGGTTTGAGCCAGAAACACCGCGGCATTATCGCCGGGCTTGCTCAACAGCGCGGCACCCTCGACCTCCCTCCGGAGTTCGATCATTTTCTCGATCTCTATGTCCGCCGCTAAGCCCCGCATCGTTCATGGCGCCTTGTAATTCGGTAGTCTGCTCATGATCAATGCAGGCTAAGCGGATTGGCTTGACCATTCCAGCGCGTTTCGGAGTTCTTGGTATACCTGGGTCAAACGGCTGTCTTCCAAACGATACGCCATCGTAATTGTGATGAGGCCGAAAGCCAGCACGAGCAGCCCAAGTCCCATGACACCGGCACCGAGCAGGACGCCGCTCAGCGAGGCAAGGCCGCCTTGCATCACGTAGCTGACGAGAAAGCCGATGGTGCCGAATCCGACCAGTGCGAACCAGAGTAGCGTGATGATGGCCGAAGACCAGGGGATACGCTTGATATAGAGGACGCGAAAGCCCTCCTCGACCGGCGCCAGTTCCAGAGAGCCCTTGAGCGGCCAGGCCGTCCGGAAGCGCAGGGAAAAGAGGCGATACTGAGGGCGAATCAGGATTCGTTTGACGTCCGGAAAAAACCGCGCGATCCCGTGCGGCAACGGGAGAAGGCCGTTACGATCAAACCGGTGGGTGACATGGTCCAGATCGGCGAGCGCGACTTGATCTCGTCCCCGCGCAATACCGCAGCCATATCGGCTGGCGTCTGCGGTTAATCGGATGAAATATAACCAGTCGCCTACGATGAGGCCGATGAACAACACCACGGCAAATGTGCCGGCAAGGACCATGTACAAACCATCCCATAGGCCGGACCGGAGAATCAAGAGCACCCGACCGGGCAGGCGGAAATTCGCGCGTCAACCTGTTGACTAGGTTCTGTGCTTTGGCTACATTAAGCTGAGTTTCTTCGGGCGGGCTCGGGTTCGTCACGCTGGTATTTGACTTTCCCGCCTTCATTATAGTTTCCCACGCCATACCGCTCATCAGCCCATCCCAGCACCATCGGGGGTGCGCGGGAATCGGAGCGTGGATAGCGGAGGTACGATGGATATTGCGAAGGTTGAACGTGTGTATACCAATTATGCCGGAGTGTACGATCACATCTTCGGCAAAATTTTTCATGAATCCAGAGAATCGGCGGTACGGAACCTTCGGATCACACCAAATGAAGAGATCCTGGAAGTGGGGGTCGGAACCGGCATCGCCCTTCCCTTCTACCCCAAGAATTGCAAAGTCGTCGGCATCGATCTCTCGCCCGGCATGCTCGCCAAAGCCAGGCAGCGCCAAGCGCGATATCACCTGGACCATGTCAGGCTCATGCTTATGGATGCGGGCCGCATGGACTTTCCCGATGACAGTTTCGATACGGTCATGGCCGCTTATGTGGTGACGGCCGTGCCTGACTATCGGACGGTGGTCAATGAAATGATCCGCGTATGCAGGCCGGGCGGGCGCATCATCATGCTGAATCACTTCAGCAATGGGAATAAGCTGATCGCGGCCGTTGAAAAAGTCATTTCCCCGCTATGCAAACACATCGGTTTCCGGACTGATTTGTCGTTGAAGACCGTGCTGGAAGGAACCGCGTTACAAGTCGCCCGCAAGGAGAAGGTCAATCCCCTGAAATTCTGGCATCTCGTCGAGTGTGTCAATCAGAAGACCGTCATGAACGGGGGCGGAAGGAACGGCCACACCAATTAAGCCATCGCCGGCGAACGCCCTGCCTATTGCCGGCTTTTCTCTCGTCGATTCCCGCGTAACCATTCATCGCTGGACAGGAACGTATCACCGGCCACGCAGGTTCCGGGGTAGGTCCGAACGATGAGGTCGGCGACCAGTCCCAGGACCCGGCCGCAGTGCGGATCGGAATTGTCCGGTGCGCGGAGCGTCATGCCGAATCCGGATGACTGCAGGGAGCGATGGGCCGTCACATGCACGGACGCCCTTCTTGTTTCTGAAAGAGAGGACGGCATGAGATCTCCTTCCCAGCGAATAGCGGGATGGCGCCTGCGTTGCGGCCGTTCGACTCGCCAAATGCATGGCATGCCTGCCTCGTCCAGATGGTTTAAGACCCAATCGATAGTCGGCACGTCCCCTTCCTCGGCTTGGAACGACCACTTGGCCACAGCGCAGGCAATGTCCCGGTCCCCGGCCGGGTCTCCAACCTCTTCGAACAAGGCTTCTTCACAGACCACATAGAGACGGCCTTCTGGATCGAACCAAAAACGCAATTGTTCATCGGATGCCTCGGCCTGAATGACGCAGAGCGCCGACGCATCGACTCCTTCCTGTTCCAGAACCGAAAAATCGGACACGCCGCTCATGGTGAGTTTGGCCATGCGGAGCATCTCGTCGGCGCAGTAATGAATAACGACCGCAACGGTCGTGCCGGCCGGCAACATGCGGCCGCTGCCTTCGTCGAACAGCCGCTTTTTCGACATCTGGACGTCGGTGATGTACCCGCCGCGAAAGCCCTGTGTATGCGCGATGAACCATCGCAGATCGTCCGCTTGTTTAAGATGGTGCTTCATGCTATCGGTCGCCTCAGAAGGCGGCTCATCGCTCGTCTTTCGCTGTTCAAGATTTCGCTGTTCAAGACACTGGGCGTTCACCGGCTCGCGCCCGTCCGCAGAAAATCCGAAGACACTGCCCGCTCACCACTCGCCGGCGCGCACAAACGTGGCGCTCGTTATTCCTCCCGCCGTGGGCCTCATTATTCGTCGCGTCGCGGACCTTCACGAGACACGCCTAGAAGAGGGGTTGTTGCTGTTTCATCTCGGCCACTTGTTGCTCCAGCTCCTCAACGCGACTGTGCAGCCGTTGATTTTCCAACCGCAGCATATCAAGCCGATCAAGAAGCTGCTCCCGCTGAATTTGCGTCCATTCAAGGGCGCGTTTGAGTCCCGCTAATTCAAGTTGAGCCGGTCGCTCATCAAACGGAGACGCCATCGGCACCCATGGACAGGAAAACAACCTGCCGGCCCATTATAGTGCGCTCGTTTGGATCGTGCCAATCCGGACTTCTCAGGAGAGGGAGACACGAGGCCGACCGATAGGGATCGGGCGATCCGGCCATACTATTGCTCGGGTGGGGGAGGATGTCGTTGAGCCGCTTGAGTTTCTTGTTCCAGGGCGCGCCGTTCGTCTTCCGACACATAACGAATCGCGACACCGGATAGGTGCAACATCCAACTCTCGCCGCCTCCGGCTCCCTGCATGAAGGTCCAGGCATCCATGCGGAACGGGTTCCAGTAGCCGCCGCCGCTGAACGGGCTTGTACTGACACCGGCCGGGCCTGCCGTGGATTGAAAGCTGGGGCCCTGTCCATAGAAATGACGAACATCGGCTTTACCGAGGACAACGGCATCCGCGCCCAATTCCTTTGCCCGGGCCAGAATTTTGTCCCGAAGGGTGTCCTCGCTGACATGCTCGCTCGTGGCAATGATTCGGGCAATCTCCACGTGGCTCTGGTCCGGCTCGCGATCAAGCGTGGCCACCGCTGCCTTGCCGGGGCGCGGCTCGAATGTCGCCGGCACCAGCGGATTGACCTTGACTGAGACGCAAGCGGTCAAGAGAGAAGTACAGAACCCAGCAAGTAGGAGAGTTGAGAACCGTCGCATACGCCAATTCTGCCGAAACCCGCAGATGAATTCAATGGGAAAAGAAATTGGTATCGTCCTGTGTCCTTCACGGTCAGGGGTTTTTCAATGTCTTGGCCTTTTGGAAATCCTCATCGGCACCGCGGTTGTCGCCGAGCCGCTGTTTGATCACGCCGCGCAACTGGTAAGCTTTCGCGGCATCAGGATGCATGCGAATGGCCCGGTCCAGGTCGGCAACTGCGCCGGACAGATCGTTCACGTTTCCTCTCGCTTCCGCACGCATGAGATAGATCTCATGGTCATGTGGACTCTTGTCCAAGGCGCGCGTGTAATCTTCGGCGGCGCCCTTCCAATTGCCGGCGCCGGCCAGAGCGGCCGCACGATTTTCGTAGGCGAGCGCGTCGTCGGGCGCGAGGCTAATGGCTTCGGTTGAGTCGGCAATTGACGCGGTCCAGTCACGCAAGGTCGCTCGTTCCCATCCACGATCGCGATAGGCCTTTGCCAGTTTGGGATCGATCGACAACGCCTTGGTAAAATCCTCCACTGCGGCCCGGTGATTTCCCAGGCGCCCCGTAATGACGCCTCGTTTCCAGTAGAGCTCCGGATCATTCGGTTTGAGGGCGACCGCTTGCCCGAGTGTTTTAACCGCCTCTGTGAAGTTCCCCGCCCCGGCTTGCGCCCAGCCGAGGTTCTCGAGGTAGCTGGCTTCATTGGGATTGCGCTTGACGGCCTCGAGGAAATCGTCAATCGCGCCTTTGAAGTCGTCATTCTGCATCTTGATGGTGCCGCGATTATTGAAAAGGCCCGCGTCGGTGCTCGAGTCGTCCAGAACCACCTCGTACGTCTCAGTCGATTCCACTATGCCGCCCTTGGGTTTGAACGAGCAGCCGGAGGCGAGGCCGGCAATCACGAGCCAAGGCAGGACCGCGCGAAGGCCGAACAATCGTCTAAGAGGGAATCGAAGGGGCGGGAGAAAGAGGCGCGCAACCGGCCGTTGTTGGTTCACTGATGTCATCTATCTCCCTCAGAGATCGCCATGGAACGCGCTCCGCCGAGCGCCGTGACCTTTGCCGCCGAAGATACCGCAAGAGTCGGGAGAAAAGCGACTCGAATGACCTTGATGCGTCTTCTTCTGTGGCGCAAGGTCCGGCTTCCGAACCGTGGCCTCGGCCCGAGTTTCCAAGTCTGATGATTGCCCGGCCATCGATTGGATCTGCTGATCGAGAAATTGGTAATACGCGCCGTCGACAATTCGTAGAGTTTCGGCCACCTTTGCAGCCCTCAACCATCTGCAGCATAGCATTACTCGATGACGAGCTACGCTGAAATCATGGCTATGCTCGAGTCTTTCAAGCACATGCAAAAATGACAAATTAAGCGATCATGCGGTTTTGTCGGCCGGTCATGTTGGCTTGAATGCTCTGTGCGGCAATATGAATGTCCCTCGTCAGTTTAAATGCGGCGGACCACTTCATATCCTTTTTGATCTCAGTGCTCAAAGTGGAAAGTGCGTCACTTAACTGCTGTTGGTCGGTGGCAGTGGGGGGAGCCACGGTGATAATGGCCGCCTCCAAATGGTTGCTAAGAACCTCGTGTGATCCGTTGTGATTCCAGCGCGCTTGCAATCTGTTGCACAAGTTTGCGGTCTTCTCGGGCGTAACTTAAGAAAACGTCAGCCATCCGTCACCCCACCTTCGTCTCTTCCCCGTCTGTATTCCAGCGCCGTCATGCGGGCCTGCTTCAAGGCATCGCGCAGGTGCAGATGCGTCCGATGCCAGAATTGCGAAAGGACCGAACTCATGCGGCGGTCCGCGTAGAACATCAGCACATAGGCCATGGCGAAGCCCCCGACGGCGACCCAAAGTCTCCAGGGCGCGGTGGCCAGTGGTTTTTCTTCTCCGGCATGGGCGGCGCGAAGCGCCGCTTCAACTCCTCTCGTCCTCGTCAGCATGGCTGTCTGTTTTCCGCGATTGTTCGTGGCGGTCGCGATTACGTCGCGTCGGCCGGCAGAAGGCGGCAATGAGACCGGCGAGCGTCCGCACGGTAAAGGCGCCGCGGCTGAAGCCGAAGAGAAAGATGCGATCGCCGGGGTCGTGGATGCGGACCAACTCTTTATACAGTTGCTCCACGTTGCGACTGAGTCCGAACCCTCTGGCGCCGGCAGAAATCGTCTAATGGCTGAATTGCCGGTGCCATCTGAACAGATCACGATATTTTTCGGCATGGCAATCTCCGGTCTCGCAATTGCCGCATTAGTTCTCTGCGCCCTGATCAGTTGTTAAACCATCCACTTGCAAAGAGATCACACATCATGCCAGAGCACACGCTTGTGGCTCATAGGCCAGGCGATCGTGACAAGCGATTGATTGCATTGGAGAAGGTGCGATCAGCGAGATGAGGATCCGACGGCGATCCATGGGTAAGCGATAATACGTGGGTATCTAAAACGATACCGGATCGAATCCGATCGGATACACCCACGGGAGGAAGTGGGATGCGTATGGACTTACCGGGAGGGCCGAGATTCCTCGCTGCCATGAGGAGTTATGTCGATTCTGCCTGTTCTTAAACGGCTGGTATATCTTTTGCTCACCCCAGTCACGAGGTTCCGCTGATGCGTCGCCTGGTTCACTCTGTAGACAAGGAAAAAGTTCTTTGGGGAGTTTCCATGCGGGTCGTCGCCGTGGTCGTGGCAGCGGCTTGGATGACCTATACCGGCTGCGCCGCATCATCGGCGCAGCCGGTCAACGAAGGAGCGCCCGTGCTCGGTCAGCATAGCGTCGCAATCTATGGGCTCTCACGCGGCAAGGGCGTGCCTGAAGCGGCCCGGCTGGTGCTCCAAGACGTGCGCGGTCTCGCTGAAACCGGGAAACAGCGGGGAACGGTCCAAGAGTGGCGGCAAACACGGATCGGGTTGGAGGGAGAGACGCGAGTCTGCGTGGACCTGCGCGATGAATCAGCGAAACAGGATTTTTTGCGACAGATTCGTGAGATGGTTCAGGGGATCGATCTGATCAATGTGGTCGAAGAACCCTGTTTGCAACGCTGAACGCCACCGAAGCAGTCTTCGTTCACTCACTTCAATCGAAAGGAGATGACCATGACACCTCCGGCCGGCATTGTCCGAACATTAGCCGCCGCCAGTGTCTCATTCTGTCTCATGCTCACCGGCTGCGAAACGACCACGAGCATGATGTCCAAGCTTCAGGGGTCGAAGATGCGCCCCGCGTCCGGCACCGTCAAGGCTGATCCCGAAGCGGTTGAAAGTGCCATGGTCCGGATGAAGACGACGTCGGCGCAGAAGCGGGACTATTGGAAGGACAAGACGTTCGAAGAATTCGAACGGTCCGTCTATCGGGAGCCTTGGCCGGGCGGGAAGTATCTTGTTGACGGCGACACTCCCATCGTGGATAGGAAGCACCTCCAAGAGTTTTTCGAAAGTCGCGTCAAAACACAGGCCGGCAAGCACATCGTCGCCAACCTCGTGGTCAACCGGGCAGGCGGACAAGACACGGTGTGGAACAGCACCCAGAAGAAACAGTTGACCTACTGCGTGAGCACCGACTTTGGGAACCGGCACACGAAAATGGTCGCAGAAATGGTCGCAGCCGGGAGCGCGTGGGAAGAGATTTCTGACGTGAAGTATATGCATGTGGCGTCGCAGGATGCGACCTGCGACGCGTCCAATCCGAACGTGGTCTTCGACGTGCGTCCGGTCAATGTGAACGGGGACTATCTGGCCCGCGCGTTTTTCCCGAATGACGCTCGCGCAAGCCGCAACGTCTTGGTCGACGAGAGCAGTTTTCAACTCGATCCCAACGGCAAGTTGACGTTGATCGGCATCCTCCGTCATGAGCTCGGACATACGTTGGGCTTCCGGCATGAACATACGCGACCGGAGTCGGGTGCTTGCTTCGAAGACACCGAGTGGCGTCCATTGACGGACTACGACAAGTTTTCGGTCATGCATTATCCTCAGTGCAATGGTGGCGGCGATTGGACCTTAAAGCTCACCGATATGGACAAGCGGGGGGCCGCGTGCTTATATGGCGCGCTTCCTGGGTCCGGTATTTCATGCCCTGATGTTGGTTCAGAACCGGAACCCTGCGCCACCCAGACCAAGACATTCACGAATCAGCAGGTGGCCAAGGACGAGCAGAAAGCCTATCCTGCGTTCGCCGTCACACCCGGCACTCGGTTTGAGGTCAAAATGACCGGAGCCGGAACGGCATCCGGCGACCCGGATCTCTACGTACAGTTCGGGCAGACTCCGACCCGTGTAGCTGGGGGCTACGCCTGCCGGCCGTATCTGACCGGAGCAGAGGAAGCCTGCGCGCTCGATGTGCCGGCCGGGAAGACCCAGGCCTTCGTCATGGCACACGGCTTTTCCGCCGCCTCGTACAACTTGAGCGTGACTCACACGCCGCACGGCCAGTGACACGTGGAGGGACTGAGCCGCGGTCCTCTATGGCCATTATGTTCATCCAAAATGATCCGTTGGACGGGGGCCCGCTCGGGCCTCGTCGTAAGCGGCCGCGCCCGGATCCTTTATCGGTCCGGGCGCGATTCAGCTATGCCGCTGCAATTTCGGAAGGCCACTATGCGCGGGACACACCGGAGTTTCTCTTCTGGCAATGTCGTGAGGCGGCGTTGGCCGCATTGGAGACTTGGGCTCTGGTCACCCAGCCGCTCTCACATTGGGCGAATGGCGTCAATCTGTTAACGCTCAACCATGACCGCGGCGAAGGCTTGAATGCATCGTACGACCGGACGGCGCTGTCCTTTTCACGTTGGACGACGGGATCAAAGACGACGGCTTCCGGCGCCAGCACCGATGCAGTGGCGCATGAAGTGGGCCATGCGTTGCTCGACGCGATCCGGCCGGACCTGTGGGGCAGCGCCTATACCGAGGTGGCGGCATTCCATGAGGCCTTTGGAGATTGCCTCGCCCTCCTCGTCGGCTGGTGTGATGCTCAGACCAGACAGGCTTTGCTACGCAATGGTTCGGCGCTCCGGCAACCCAACTTTCTTGAATCGCTGGCCGAGGACGTAGCGGACGGCGTTCTTCGCGAACATGGCACAGGCCATCCCAGCTCACTCCCACGGCGCGCGCTGAACACCTGGCAGTGGGAGTTTCCCGTCAACCTGCCGACGATCGGGTCGGCTGCTGAACTGACCTCAGAGCCTCACAGCTTCAGCCGTGTGTTCACCGGCTGTTTCTATGACATGGTCTGCAACCTCTTCGACACCGGTTCATCCCGGGATACCGCCGGGTTGCGAAGAGCTGCGCTCACCGCCGGCAGGCTCCTGATCGCAGCGGCCAAGACCGCCCCCGAGGCCATGCGGTTTTTTCAAGCCGTCGGTCGTGCGATGATTTTGGCTGACACGGAGCTGAATGGTGGCACCAATCATCAGTCCATCCGCGACGCCTTTGCAGCGCATAACGTCCTGCTGGGAAGTTCCGCCATGCTCGCGCCGACCGTCGCTTTGGCGGGCGAGGCCCCTCGTTTTACACGAGACCTCCGGAAGGCCACGCTCGCGACCGCCACGCAGCGGGATGTGTTGAAACGAATTCGCGGTTCGACGAAAGCGACATTGCCCGCGGTCCGGATCACAGTTGGAGGACAGACCATCGCCAAAGCTGTCCATCAAAGGCCTGTGCGGCTCGATGCGCTGGACAAGCGGCTCAAGAAGGTGGTGGTAGTGGCTTCGGAACCTGTCCTCATCGGAGAGAGTGGGTCGCGGGCTGCGGTGCTCGGGCAGCTCCCGGAGGAGCGCGCAACCAGAGAGGAGGCCACGGCATTCGTTCGCACGCTGCTTCAACACAACGCGATCATCCTGGCGAAACCCAAAGGGAAGCGAATGAAGAAACGGCGCGCCCGACCGAAAGCCGAAGCGTTTGTTCTTGCGACCCACAAGGTACAGACTCAGGGTAAGGCACAGGTCCTCGTCCGTACCCATTTTACCTGCGGCACTACTTATGAGCTTCTATCTACGCAGACCCGCAGCGAGTGACGCTTGCTGCCGGATTCGGTTCACGTGAAGTCCTTTGCTATGGACTTATCCAGACACTCCGGAAATATTTGTGCGTCGGTTCGACGTCCTCGTCCTTGCAATCCTTCCCGTTGATCTTCTCCGAGCCGTCATCGCTAAGGACTTGGACTCTACTCTTCTCTTCGGGGTACACGATCAACGCTTCAGGATGCAGACTGCTGAAATTCACTCCTGCAACCGGTTCCGTCTCTTCCGAAGGAGGACCTGACCACTGATATAGGTGGATATCCCCGTCATCGCCCGGCGGACCCGCCACGATTAGATACTTGCCCGTCACCTCAAAATACTCGATGCTGCGGATGCCCAGACCGCCGAGCGACAGTGAGATCGGCCTCCCGAGCGTTGCCGCTTTCCCATCGACGACCTGCTTGGGGTTTTTCAGCGGAACGAGAAGCGCCTTCCCATTGGGGACGGGGTTGCGAAAGCCAATCAACAAGGCACCGTCCGGGGTTGCGGAGAGCCCTTCGATGTTCAGGCCCCCCTCTTCTTCGGGCGGTTTCTCCGCTGCGTCACCCAATCGATACTCTTTCAGCCATGGTAACGCGGTAAGGTCTTTGAGCAGATCCCTGTATGGTTTACCCACAGGGACAATAGTGACCTGGTCACCGGAGACCTTGACCTCTGTGGCGAACAGCCGGTGACGGCTAGGGCGCGGCTTGCCATTCTTGTTCCTTCCATGCGAGGTGATCCAGTAGATGCGATCCCTTATTCGGGTAGCGCCTTCGATGTCGGCTTCTGGGTGCTTCGGACCGACGTTGAGAAAGGACGTAAGGTCCACTGAAGAGACCGGTGCGCCGGGATCGTCGCGCCGGTACACGCGCAGTCGATTGTCTTCATCGTTTGCGACCACGAACATTGCCGGCCCGACCGGCACGGCGGCGGATGCGTCGCACATACCGAAATGTTTGGTGATCTCGGATCGCGCCGGAGGGGGTGTCGCGAGTACAAGACATGCCGTGATCAGAGCCATGACGACCGTCCAATTGTTGTGCTCCATAGGTTCTCCTTCCAACGGACTGCGATAGCGCCGTTTCGCCATAGGCCCATGTGTCGATGCTGGTGACCAGTACTACGAACTGCGGAAATACAACAATACGCAGCGTGCCGGTTCGTCATGGTTCGTCTTGTCGAACCCAGATGCGATAGTCTCCTATGCCGGTCGGCGAATAGTGACGAACTTCAACTCTGTAGGCGCCCGGTTTCAAGGCCTGCACAATCTTTGGGTTGGATGCTTCTCCGCTGTCGTCATCCTCGGCGACCTTCGCCGTCGGGCTGTTAGGCCCAAACAATGTCATGTACAGATCGGTCCCGCCCTGTGTTTCGATCAGATACCTCTTCTCCATCGCCACCTGGAATTCATAGAGATCCTTCTCGCCCGGTTTCTGAATGGTTCCTAAGGTGGCCGGTGGAGCGGGTGGAATAATCTGTAGCGGAATCACCTCTCCATCGACAAGGAGAGGATCGACAAACTTCGCTTGCAAGAGGCCGGCGCCGCACGGATTAGGGCATTGAGCAGCATCACGCGGCAACGCGTCATGCTGGAGCCTTGCCATGATTTGACCGGGAATCATTTCGGGATTCTGGGAAATAATCAACGCCGCCACGCCCGCTACATGAGGGGCGGCCATGGAGGTCCCGTTATAGTAGGCATACCCATCCTTCACCATGCTGAGGACACCGTCGGGCTGACCATCGCCATTGTCATCACGCTGCCGGTCACCGCCTGGCGCCATGATTTTCACGAGCGGGCCGAAATTCGAATACCGGCTCACCAGCTGACCGCGGGCGTCGCTGGCGGCGACGGTGAAGGCGTTGTCGCAACTGGCCGGCGAAACCTGCGATGCATCGACGGCGTCGTTCCCGGCGGCGACGACGACAAGCGCTCCCGCCTCGACCGCGTCCCGAATGGCCGATTGCGTCGCCGGATCGTCATCACAGGACACGCCGGGTGGTGTCCCGAGGCTCATATTGATGACTCGCGCCGGGTTCATGTTCTTCGGGACGCCCAGTACATCCAACCCCGCCGCCCAACGGATCCCGTCATTGATGTCGACCGTGGTCCCGCCGCATTTCCCCAGTACCCGGACGACTATCACCTTCGTGTTCCAGTTGATTCCGGCCACCCCGATACCATTGTTCGTCCTCCCCGCGCCGATTGTTCCTGCCACATGCGTCCCGTGCCAACTACTGGGCGACGCGGGATCGCCTGGGGAACACTCGTCGGCCCCGACGGCATCGCCGGGGTCGCTCGGATCGTTATCCCGCCCTCCTCCATCGTTGGCGATCTTCGGATCGGTAATCATGTCATGTCCCCGCAGGAGATTCGGGGAACCGGTGATGTCCGGATGGTCCGGTAGGATCCCCGTATCCACCACCGCCACGACGACATCATGACTGCCCTTGGTCTGATCCCACGCCGAAGGGAGTCCGATCCCACCCGCCGAAAGGCCGGTGCCGGCGCCGTTGTTCCGGTAGTGCCATTGATCGTGAAATCGCTCGTCATTTGGCGTCGCGACGATACGCTTGATCCAATTCGGCTGCGCATATTCGACATCGTCCCGTGCCCGGAATTCCTGAACTGCGGACAGAGTCCGATCTGTCACTTGTTTGTCACTCATCGTGCTGCGTGTCGATGACGGGATGCGGTACACTTTTTCTCCGCCGGACGTCTGTTGGACGACTTCTTCGACACCCAGGCCGGCAGCCGCTGGAGCATCCAAGCTGCGTGTCGGCTTCATTTTCACGATCACTTCGCCGGGCACGAACCGAGGCTTTTCGGACGAGCTGCCTTCCAACGTCCGTTGCCCCTTGCCGCCGGCCTTGTCTATCGCAAAGACCGGTACACCCGTACACAAACCCGCCGTTGCTGTGAGCACAATCAGCAGAGTCCTCGTCTTCATGGCGGCGTTCCTTTCCTGTATAGTGTGGAGAACGGTCTTGATTGCTCACCCGCAGGACACCAACGCGATGCACACCGCATGGCATCAGACCCCGGCCTGGTTGCTCTTCGCGACCGGTCTCATGGTCATGCCGTCGGTCGCAGCCTCCTCCGCTCCGTTTGTGCCCGGCGAAATTATCATTCAATTCGACCCCGGCTCCGAAGGCCACCGCCTTGCCATGCAGGCGAGCAGGCAGTCGGTGCCGGACTTGACGGATTTTGCTCCCATCGTGACGCGCCTCGAAACCATGACCGGCATTCCACTGACCGCCAAGCAATTGGTTTCAGGCCAGCGTCTGCTGCTGGCGATAGATACCAATCGCATGGCGGATAAGGCATTGCTCGATCTCAATCTGGCCGCCCTCACCCATCTGGCGATCCAGCGACTCTCTGCCGTTTCCGAAATCGTCAGCGCTCAGCCGAACTATCGTGCTTCATTCCGCACACCTGAACCGTAAATCAGGACGGGAAGCAGGATTCGGGCACAACGGCTTCAGCCGCCGAGCTAATTGAGCAAACCATGTGCCGATGAGTGACGGGATGAGAAGGGAAATGGTTGGTTTTTAAATGGGGCAGGTGCAGATACTTACGCGAGCAGTTGGATGGAAGCTCTGAAATACCAGCATTTCATTGTCGTATCCGACTTGATACAGGAGTGTATCCAACGCGGTTCACTCTACTCGCCACCAGCCGGATGCTTCGCGCCGCGGACCTCGTTGCGCGATCCGCGTCAAATCTTCCCCTCGATCAATCTCCTGACTTCTTCCATCCGCCGGCGGTTGACGCCGAAATCACCGTAGCCGATTCGAGAGGCGGAACGAAAATGAACCGTCTTGGTCTGCGCATCGAAGAGGAACTCAACATCATCCACGAAGCGAAGCAAGAGACTTGTGAATTCAAAGTGCAGGTAGGCTTCCTCTTCTTCGGCAAGCGTGACACGGGGCAGCTCGAGAACGAGGCGCTTCAGCGTCGCTTGTGCCTCGGCGGTGTCCTTTTGGTATCGGAACGGCGCAATCGTATGTTGCTGATCATGTGCCAGCGTTGAAACGCAATTCGGGCTCGATGGACAAGGATCGAGGTGTTTCACACGCATCACTCTTTGTAACGTACCGCTCTCATTCACGCCTGAGAACCGCGGTTTTGAGGAGTTCCTTGGCCGCTTCGACCGACACACGTTGCCGGTCATTGCTGCGCAGGGACAGGCTGAGATAGCCCCCTGCTTCCTGAAAGCAGGTCGCGGTGAAGACCGTGGCGCCCGCGATCTTCGTGTGATCCGTAAAGCAAGCCACGGAACCGAAGTTCTCGATCTGGGCGCCTCGCAGTTCAAGCGGGCGCCTTAGCGCGGCCAGTCGCTCCTCCATGGTCGGAGCGCCGGGCCCTGGCGGCTTACTCAGGAGTTCGGCCCCCTGTCCGCGATCCGGAAGGTCCGCCGAGCACACCGTCCCTGCGAGACTTTCAGAGGCGCGGACAGCTGTCGCTTGTGCACCGAAATGTGACTCCAACTCAGCGATCGGTAAAAGGCGGCATCCGTCGGCCGTCGAGCCGGTTTGCCCGTTGGCGATGCCGGTCCATCCATGGACCGTGAGCATCAACACCGCGACAGCCAGAAGCGCGGCAAGCGTCCACGATGCCTCTCTTCTCGACAGTACCGGCCGGTGAGCCGAGTGAACCTGCGTGTTTGCTTGAAAAGGGAACGACCATTTCATTCTGGACTCCGTTGTAAATCTCTAGCGAGTTATCGGTCCCAATCCTCTGCCGAGTCGAAGAAAACCGATTGTAGCTGTCGCCAAAATGGTACTCAAGCGGAAGGGATCGGTTCGGCTCATTCGAATGGATGATTGGCCGCGAATTCATGGCATTCATGGAAGGCGCCTCAATGGCGTTTGAGCGGTGAGGTTGTGATGGCTGTTCATGGGGCGGGGTTGTTCCGTCATTTACCACTCTCACCCGTGCCCGATGGCCCGGCCGGCGGATTCTTGTACAACTGATCCAGCCGGTCGCTCATTTCTGTTTGTGGCGAAGGGGCATTGACTGGGCCCTGTCGGAGTTGCTGCTCAAGTCTCTGTGCGCGGTCACGTTGTTGGGATTGGCCTGAAGGGAGTTGCGGATTGACGGACTTCGCGTCCGGGTCCTTGCTGCTCGGCACGACGGCTTTGCCCGTCCCACGTCCGGCGCCGGATCCGCCTCCTGCGCCGGGCCCTGTTCCACCAGCCGACCCTCCGGCTGCTCCACCACCGCTCTGAGCCAGGGCGATCGGGACGGATTCATAGAATGCGCAGATGATTGTGAGAGCGACTACGAGAAACAATTGACGGGCACTGTGAAATTGCATAGGCCACCTATACGTAAGTCATTCCGAAAACACAGATCCTGTTCCCTCGTTATTGTAGACCCTATCGCGACTCACGACTATGGACGGTAGAGTCGAATCCTAGCGCGATCGGGGTTTCTCCTCAAGAGACGCAGGTAGGGTCTTTCAAGAGACCAGGATTTGAGGCTGTGATCCGGGAAGTATCTGAGACGTTTGAATGAAAACTGTGAGAGCTCATGGGCAATAGGTTGACAGACAAAACACGTGCAGATTATGCCCAGTAGTTCCGCTCGGAGCTGGACATTTTTTATGTCAAGCAAATAATGCAATGATTTGATGTAGTCTGTTGTGGTATACACGTGTAGTACAAACTATGATGCCGATTTCATACTTTCGGCGATGTATAAGTTATTCATCTTAAAGCATAGTTTCAGGCTAGTGTTTTTAGCTAGGGCTGTATGGACTCATTGAAGGGCGTGGGAATATTGCCGCAGCTTCGCCGAATCAATGCGCCTCAGTCGGTATGAATCCGTTCATCTGCTCTGCATACGTCCAGACGCTGCACGCAAGCGATGAAGTGCTCCCGCTGCTCCCTTGTAGAGACGGACGAATCATTCACTGCTTTATGGGAGCCTATGCTCCATGGAATACTAAGTAACACACCTGATGGCCTCGGGGTGCGTACTTGTCTACGGCGTTTAAGATTGTCAACTGACACGTTTCGAGACAGTTGACGAATTCCATTCATCACGGGTGCAAAGTTGGGCAATGCAATTCCAAAACTGTTTGGGCGACATTCGAATAGACGATGTCGTCTTGTAGGGAAAGGATTGCAATGACACGACGGAAGGTTTTGCTCATTGATTCGGATATCGCCATCCAACGGACTTTGGAAGTCATGTCCA
Organism: Nitrospira sp. Nam80; assembly: GCF_965152575.1. Lineage (NCBI taxonomy): Bacteria > Pseudomonadati > Nitrospirota > Nitrospiria > Nitrospirales > Nitrospiraceae > Nitrospira > Nitrospira sp. Nam80. The sequence continues at coordinate 4,151,129 of NZ_OZ224216.1, read as the reverse complement.
AGGATGAATTTGATATTTGGTCGACTGAAAACCCTGCCACGGCGACGACACTCTGTATTGAGTGGCAGCCTGATGTCATCGTGCTCGAACTTGGATTGCCTCCGACAGTCACACGGCCTGACACCGGCTTGAGCTTGATGCAAGATATCCGCAAGCATGGATGCCTCGGTAAAATCATCGTATATACCCGTCTGGTTGAGCGGGAACACGCAGTCAAGGCTCTTTCGCTTGGAGCCCATGACGTGCTTCCCAAACCCGTTGACCCACATGTTCTCACATGCATTATCCGGAGGGCCGGCGCGCTTCGCGATTTGGAACTCGGCGGCAGAGCAGTCGACGATGCAGAGCGATTAGGTGGAATGATTGGTACGAGCGATAGTATCCGAGAGTGTTTCGCAGCGATCAGAAAAATTGCCGCCACCGATTTCCCGGTGTTGATCATCGGGGAAAGTGGAACGGGAAAGGACTTGGCCGCACGGGCCATCCATGAGCATGGTTCAAGGAAGAGCGGCCCGTTTATTCCGATTAACTGCGGGGCTATCCCGGAGAATCTTCTGGAATCCGAGTTATTCGGGCATGAAAAGGGCGCGTTTACAGGTGCGGTGCAACGCCAGTACGGCAAGGCGGAATTGGCACAAGGCGGGACATTATTTCTAGATGAGGTTGCAGAGCTTCCTTTATCGGCTCAGTGCAAACTGCTGCGGTTTCTGCAGGATCAAACGATCGAACGGGTTGGCGGATGCCAAAGAATCAAACTTGATGTCCGAATCATTGCGGCAACAAATGCAAACCTGAATCAGGCTATGGCGAATAAAACATTCCGTGAAGATCTGTACCACCGGCTAGGTGGAGTGCATCTGACACTCCCGGCTTTGCGCGACCGGGGAGACGATGCGCTCCTGATCGGAATGGTATTTCTTAAACGCCTGAGCGGGGAACTGAACAAAAGGACCTCCGGATTTACCTCCGATGCAGTCCAGGCTCTGCGCAATCATTCATGGCCCGGGAATATTCGGGAGCTACAAAACAGGATCAGGCATGCGATCGTCATGGCTGAGCACCCCGACATCACCGCCCATGACTTGAATCTTTCAGAAAAGAATATTGCGGATGTCCCGCCGGCAAGTCTTTCGATGAAGCAAGCTCGGCAGCAATTGGAAAGTCATATTGTCGTGGAGGCGCTCGCCCTCCATCAGTGGAATTTAAGTCGCGCCGCGAAGGAACTCGGGATTAGTCGGCCTACCCTATATCGTCTATTACAAAAGCATGGGCTTTGCCAAAAGGATTAAGCATATCGCGTACGTCAAGCAGGGAAGAGAAAACGTGTCTGATTCACCCTCTGTGTCCAGATAGTGTCTATACACGTGTTTAGTCGGCCTCACAGACGACCCGGGCGGCGATGTGATTTGCAGCTCACAATAACCTGGAGGACCATATGCGATATGTGGGCACAGCTCTTTTGGCCATGTTTCTCTGCGCAGCGGCGAGCCCCGCGTGGGCGGCCGATGAAGCGCCGTCGGGCTTCTATGCGCTAAGCAACTTGGGGTCGGTGAAGGGCGATGTTGCACGATTGAAACCGTTATCGGATGTGCAGCTTGGGACCGTCGAAGGAAGCTCTCGATTCAACCCTTGGAGCAATCACAATGGGGCCCGGGAAATGCGAAAGCTGATGTTCGAGTACTTTCTATATAGATTTCTCACCGACCTCTTTCGTGGTGGGGGGGTAATTTCACCGCCCGGTCAGAATAATTTCCTCATCCAACTTAACGTGGCAATCGGCAACCACATCAGCCAGACAAACAACGGGTTCCAGTACAACAACGCCTCGTTGACAGCGCAACCCATGCGCTGATCCTTCCTGTGGAGGAGGTACGCCGAATACGGTGTATCTCCTCCGATCCATTCTGTGCCGATCTAGCCTTTTCCACGATTGCAATGGCAGCCTGCTTTTCCTTTTCGCTCGCGGTGCGTAAGGCTGACCAAAGTGTTTGCATGCATTGACATATGTAAAGATTCTTTCCAGCCAGATCCTCTTAAACACATCAATGACAGACAAGATGTACAAACCGGCCGCCTTCGCATTCCAGATGCCCCATTCACCCCTGCCTACATGATGTATACCCGGCCCGTGACCTGTACAGCGGATGCCATGCAAATATTCTGGGACAAGAGAAGTGATTTCTTAACGTCATGGATTCTGTCAGAACGGCAGGCGTCCGCCTTCTTTACACCCTCTCATCCCGCTTCCCGACCTCTTCTGGGACGAACACAATACTGCTAATTCCGAAAGCGCTAATTCACTCATATAATCCCAGGCCAGCGAATAGTACTTACGGTTATTGTCGGAGCGGCATACAAATTGCGAACCGTGTCGTGCAGAATGTTTTCTTCCATGAACCGATGGTCCGAAGCGATTCGCGCGAGCAGGCAATGCCAAGAGGTCTGTTCAGAGAGGACAAAATTGCATCTATTGTAAAGGAACTCAATGCAGGCCGGAAGATAACCGAGATTAGTCGGGAGCACGGGATCAGCCGCGCAACGCTCTACGTCTGGAAGGCGAAATACAACAGCAAGAAGTATCGGAACAGCCATCGCGTCCATCAGCTCGAAGAGGAGAACCGTAGGCTAAAGCAATTGATCGGTGAGCTCTGCTTGGAAATTGGAAGACCACTGAAAAGTTTTATAAAGAGCGGTCCGAGTCATTAAACCGATACGAGACGTGTCTCCATTTGCATAACAGACTGCAGGCATAGACCGAGTGAAGGCTCACGTACACCTTTGCCGAGAGGCAACGTGAGCGCTTTATGGGCCTTTAACCGGAGGACAGTATGACGACGCGCAACCACTATTTCGCGATAGCGCTTGGTCTGTCTTTGTTGGGGACACCGGTCATGGCGGAGAATGACGGGTCTGATCCATTTATGGCAATCAGCGAAATTGGAGAAGACCGTCAAGGAGAGTCCTTGACGCCGCTGTCCGACAGCAGCCTGGATTCGATTGAAGGAGCGGGGATTTGCTTGGGATGCCCGTCGATCAATGTAAACATAGCGATCGCGCCGATCGCTCAATTCAATATCATCAATCAAGTGTCCATTGCACTCGGACGAAATATTGATCAGTCGTCGTTTGCATCGGCGATCAATAACACCGGTGGCTCTAGAGGTGGTCGTTAACATACTGAGGGCTTCGTGCTTAGGGGCGCAGGCTCAAGTATGGTGCGGAGGCAAAACATCTATCAATAAGGAGTATCTTTATGAGGACATTAGCTTTTCTGAGCGTTATGGCGGTCGTCCTTGGATTTGGCTTTTCGGCGCTTGCCGCGGACAATACCGTGCAAGAATTCTATGCGGTCAGCCAGCTTGAGACCGCTTCCAATCTCCAAACCATGACGGATGCACAGCTCACGAAGGTAGAAGGCATGAGTTATTCCCGCCACATGGACTGTGGCTGCTACGGAAAAAGCAGTTCGTCCTGGACCAGCATATATCAGAGCAATTCCTTGAGTCAGGGGAACCTCAACTTTGGAGGCAAGAAAGGCGGCGACGTATACCAGGGGAATTACGCGTATCAAAGCAATTACGCCTCGGTCCGGTGACGCGGCTTTTTTCGCAGCCGGAACGACAGTCTTCGGTAACTGAAATAGCACCTGCGCCCCTAATTTTAACTTTGTGCCGGATCGGCAAGTCGTAGGGTCAAACCTCCGGTCAAGCACCGGCAATGAATCCAATAGCCATGGAGATAGATATGAACCCCGAAGCGGATACGGAGGCCTGTCATGAACCGTGTGTGGATGATAAGCGGACCGATTATTGTCGCCCTCGGACTTCAAGCAGGAACGATGGGCGTGGCAGCAGCCGATAATTCACAAGGATTTGATGCGTTGGTGGATCTAAATCTAGGAGACGGAGAAGAAACCACTCTCTTAGAGATGTCCGACAGCCAATTGGGTTCAGTCATCGGAGGGGAGTTTGGCTTCCCAATCCATTCGACGGGAGTTTCTTCCAATCCTTCGATCAGCAGCCAGGTGACCCAGATCCTCAATCAAATATTGGCCGGACAAACAATGAATCAATCAGGCTCCACTACCAGAGAATCGTCTACTACAAACGTGCAGTCGAGCGGGGACACCACCGTAGTCGTACAGCAAACTCAAGGCGGTACACAATCAAACGGACCGCAGCCTGTCGTGGTTGCTCGAACGCCGCTTCATCAGTCTGATAGTCCGGTCACCAGCCTTCCCCAAATCCCGAACATCAGTATTACTGCACAACCGGACGGCACAACGAGGGTGGTGACGCAAAACGGAGGACGGACGATAACCATTATTATTCCATTCCCCGTTTCGTCTCATACGCTCTTGAACGCCATTCCGTTTCAGAATCTTGTGTCGGTCTCGCCTGACGTCGTTCGTGCTATCCAGGAGTTGTCCATCCCTATGATCGGGAGTCCACCGACCATGTTGAGAATGCATTGATAAAGGAGCGGCTAGTTCCTGATGCGTTCGGTTCTGTAGTCCAGCAGCGTAACTTAGCGATCGATCAGCACAGTGGTCGGTGAGGTTCATATCAACAACAAGGAGGTGTCCATGAAAGGCCTACTTATGCTTGGTGTTGTGGGAATCGCGCTTGGTTTCGGAGTTTCTTCGTTCGCAGCCGACAATGAGACGGTCGAATTGTATGCTGTCAGCGAACTGACCACCCAGAATTCCAACGCTCTGCAGGGGATGTCCGATCAGGAATTGAAGTCTGTGGAAGGTATGAGCTATACACGCCACCACGATTGTGGTTGTGGGTATAGTTCTCGGTCCGTGCAAATCAGCCAGTCAAATTGGCTGGACCAGGCCAACCTGAACATCGGCGGCCATCGCAACGGCTCTATTAATCAGATGAATGACGCCACTCAGAGCAATGTCGCCCGCGTCCGCTGACGCTGCACGAGACGGAGGTCAAGGGAGGTTCCTTCCGGCTTCGGTCGCCTCTCTTGATCTCCTACCCGCTTCTCACCAGCAACTCTCAAGCATTATCTCATCGGCAACGCCCGTATGTTCTGCGCTTGATCCAACATATCGATGACTCCTATGAACTGTGGCTGATAGTCGGTGTAGGATGCCCCGGGGTAAAGCGTATGGGCGGTGCTTTTTTCTTCTCCTGTCTTGCCGAGTACAAAAATAATTCCTTCCCATTCATTTCCATATCCCGCGAACTGATCGATCCGCATGCGTAGATTTCCCCGGGCTGGATCTGCGAGATGAACCATTCCATTCCGTACACCACGAAGAACGGCAAAATGTTTATAGCCCAGAGGTTCGACAAACACGATAACCGGGGCAACCAGCCGCGTAAGCTGCTCGGGCGTCAGCCTGAAGCCGGCCGCTCGATATCCCCTTTTTTGGGCCACTTTCTTCAGATCTAAAAGAGAAAAGCCGCGTTCGGTCTTGATGGCCAATTCCTCAGGGGTCAGATGTTCCTTGAGCATGTTGAGGATTTCCGCTTCGGATGTTATGTCTCCATAATAATAGATCAGCAATGTTGCAAGGGCCGCGGCTCCGCAGGAATAGTCGAGGGCCTGCTTCACGACATAGCGGTCGCGCAATTCCTTGAGCGAATGCCGCACCACGAGAGGCTCGGGTGAGCCGGCCGACGATGTTCCATCACGTGAGGCGGCGCATCCGCAGAATAGAGACGCGATGAGTACACCCGCTCCCAGAAATACCGGCGAGCCAAATCGTCTCGGTGTGTCTGAACAGCCTGGTTCCATCTAAAACCTGTAAGGGACCCGGATCCCGATTGTAGAGTTAAACGCGTCTTCTGTCATGCCGACGACCACGATCGGCTCAATAAACAGTTTTCTTGTGATGAGAATCGTGCTCGAGAATTGGAGGCTGGCGATCTCCAGACTCGATCCGTCAATGGTTTGTCCCTGTATCTTACTTCTGCCGATGTATGAACCGATGAGTTGCATGTTGAACGCCACTCGATCATTCAACGCGAATCCCATTCCTGCACTATACTCGAAAATATTACCCAAGTTGCGTCCACCCTGGGGCAAGGTTTCTGTGTATCCGACCCGGCCAAAAAACACAACCGGGTCGATTGATTTGAGCAGCGTGATACCGCCGCCGAGGTTGATATTGTCCGTTCCACGCAGGCCGGTTCCGCCGGACGTCGACTTGCCGCCGATGTCAATAATCAATCCCGGCCTGGCACCGCGCTCATACCAGACTTGATAGCGCAATGCAGCGGCGGCATCGCCGAATCCTGTCGTAGAAGACCTGGTACGGCCGGACACAAGATCAATCTCTTGGTCGGCATGAACAAGGAACGGCACAATGACATCCAGTTCCAACCCATCTGTGAAGATACCCGCACGGCCAAAGAGCGATGCATCGAAAAAGCGTCTTGTGGTATTGATGAGTGTCGACTGGCCCGGTGCGATCGGTATAAATTCTTGCCTGGTGTCCGTGCTATAGAACGCGGTGAATTCGACGATATACTCTCCTTTTTTTATGAAAACACTCTGATTGCGCAAATAGAATTCCTGTAAACGTTTGACCTCTTCCGCCTCCTTTTCACGATCTCCTTCAGTTGGAACTTCTGGAGGGGTGGTGGCTGGAGGTTTAGAAGTCGCGCTGTCCTTATTAGCAGGGGCTTGAGTCGCCGAGCCGTTTTTATCGGTCTTCGACGGCTGCGCCGAGCAGGCGACAGGATAAGACCAAGACAATAGGGTGAGTATTGCTGCCATCAAACACAAAGTTGTGCGTCGTGTCATGCAGCCTCTCCTTGGGCCCAAGTTGTCTATCTGAATCGTGCGGCTAGTATAGACATTTTCTGATTGTCTACCATGGCGCAATTTGCATGCCATTGCAGAAAGCCGCTCGTCCGGAAATACGTTCAAAACATGTAAAGACTTTTAACAGTGTATGGCGGAGTTGTGATGGACCGGATCTCTCTTCACGCCCGGGTTCGTGTCAGTGGACCGACCGTTTTTCGGAGAAGGATTTCCGTCGACCCGTGGACGAGCAAATTTGGAAGGGGACCGACCTCTTGAAAACCGTGGCGACGATAAAACTGTCGCGCGCCGGTATTGAAGTCGGAGACGCAGGCAAAGAGATTGTTTGCGCGCGCGAACACCAGGGATTCGAGATGGCTCAATAGACGAGCGCCGAGCCCTTGTCCCGTCAGGCCGGGCGCAATGGCCAATAATTCGAGGTAATCGCCTACAAGAAACTTCGGGCGTAAAACGGCAATTCCGGCGATCTGTCCGCCTCGCGTCAGCACCAGACTGTCACGGCCCTGCGGAAGGGGGGCAAACAGGCGATCCCAGAAATCGACAGGGTAGCCTAACCGTTTCCAGGGATCCGACTCGGCCAGCAATGCGATTGCCGCGGCGCGATCGTCCGGTTGCATGGGCCTGACGGTGGACGCTAATCGATCGCCGGGTTGCATGAGCGCAGGTCGGTCACGGTCACGGCTTTGAGTCCCTCGGCAGGCAGGACCGTTGTAATCAATTCCTGCGTGACCTCTCGTGTGTGGCGGCCTTTGCCGTTCGCATGCATGACAATAATGCTGCCCGGCTTCAGTTGTTTTTTAATACGCGCGACAATTGATCCGGCGCTCAAAGTGGGATCGGGGTCGCCCGACTTGATCGTCCAGAGAATGAATTCCAACCCCAATGACTTCACCACTTCGACCGTTGCGTCGTTGAACTCTCCATACGGCGGCCGAAAGAGTCTCGCCTGATGCCCATAAGCCGACTTCAGCAGGGTGACCGGTCCGGAAATCTCCCTTGTTTGGGATGCAGCGTCGTGAAGAGGTAGATGCGCATGTACATTGCCATGGGTTCCCACTTCGAAGTACGGCACGGCCAAGAGTCGTTTCACGTCGGCGTCGTGCCGCGTGATCCATTTTCCGGACATGAAAAAAGTGGCGGGGATTCGACGGCTCGTCAAGAGATCGATCAGTTCCGCGTCAAATCCCGGCTTGCCTTGGACGGGACACAGATCGTAGGTCAGAGCCACGGCGGGACAGGTCCGGGGACCAGCGGTCACGATCCCGCGTTCCTCGGCCGAACCCGAGCCGAGGAAGAGGCATAGGCCGAACGTCATCACCGCGCATGCGAGAAGAAGCAATCGCATGGCGGAAGTATACCCCACCGCGTGATTCCTGAACACTGTTGCTGCAATTAGGGTAGTTGACGGTGTGCCGAGGCCCTGTTACGGTGACATCTATGCAAGGCCCTGATTGGCAGATCGGCCGTATCTACGGGATTCCCATCCGCATCCATATTTCGTGGCTGCTCGTGTTTTGGTTCGTGACCTGGGGGTTGGCGACCGGTTATCTGCCGGACGCCCTGCCCGGACTATCGGCTCCTCGCTATTGGGCGATGGGGGCGGTAGCGTCCCTCCTTCTATTCGGATCAGTCCTTTTGCACGAACTCGGCCATTCGTATGTGGCGCTCAAATATCGAATTCCGATCGGGCAAATCACGCTATTTATTTTTGGCGGGGTCGCCCAGATGCGTAAGGAGCCGCCGAACCCGCGCGCCGAATTTCTCATCGCCATCGCCGGTCCGATTGTGAGCTTGGTGATTGCCGGGATTTGTCTCGGACTTGTCGCGCTTGCAGAAGCATCATCAACCGGAGAAACATTCCGGGGCTTGATCGCACTGGGCGCCGTCCTCGGGGTGGTCAATACCAACCTCGGGCTGTTCAATCTGCTGCCGGGGTTTCCACTCGACGGGGGCCGTGTCTTGCGGGCGGGCTTGTGGGCGTGGACCAAGGATTTCTATCGGGCGACCGGTCAAGCCGCAATGCTGGGCCTCCTCTTCGGGTTGTCGTTCGGCTTGATCGGGGCGCTGTTGGTAATCGGGGCCGTGTCCGGCTCATTATCGAGCCAGTTGGCGAGCAGCGGAGGTTGGATCATCCTCCTCGGTGTGTTTCTTTTTGCAGCGGCGCGGGGCAGTCGGCGGCAAGCGGCCATGCGCGCGTCCCTGGCCGCCATTCCGATCCGTGAATTGATGGTGCGGACGGTGGTCTCCCTGTCGCCGGATCTCACCTTGGAAGAAGCGGTCAACCGATATTTTCTGCCCTACGGCTACAGCGGGTTTCCGGTCATGCAAGAGGAACGGTTGCTTGGACTGGTCACCGTCGCCGATGTCCAAGCGGTGCCGGTCTCACGATGGACGTCAAGCCGGATTCATGAAGTCATGCGGCCGGCGGACGAACGATTGATAGTCGGTCCGGATCTCTCCACGATGGAAGCGGTGGACCGGATGATTCAGCAGGAGGTGGAACGTCTCATCGTTGTCGAGCATGGATTGGTGGTTGGAATGATTACTCGGGCCGCCATCGCGCACTTCGCAGAAGTTTACCCGTCGGGACGCAAAACATGAAGAACGCCTTCATTCCTCATTCCCACTTCCTCATTCCTCATTTCTAATCGTTTATCCGCGCCGCCGACAGGTTCTGGAGGATGGCGACTCGAAGCAGGTGGACGACAAGCAGAAAGCCATAGACCACGCAGAAGAAATTGAACGCCACCCGGTAGAAATCGACCAGCAAGAGGGGCAGGAAGAGCGCGAAGATGAGGCTGGCGATCAAGGTCATCAGCGTTAACCGCCGGCAGAATTCGTACGATGGTTCTTTGTCGGGAAGGTTCAGCGCGTTTGCATACCGCCCCGCACGCAGCGTCCGCAACTCGTGCGGGGATGCGGCCGGATCCTCGTTGCGCCGCAATATGACATAGCCTCCCACGATGCCCAGCCAAGGCGCCGCCCAGAGCGGCCAGTAAGATGACCCGCTATAGAGTTCTCCGGTTATCAACGCGGCGCAGGACGGCGCGTAAAATAAGCCGAGCATCAGTGGTAGGATCCGTTCATCCGGGATGCGCTCCCCGTCCGGTCCGCCGTGCACCAACTCGCGCTCAAACAACGGATAGCTGTACTTCAGCACGACCAGCGCAATGGCGGCGCTGAACGTTTTATCCGGAATATAGCGAATGCAGTTCTGAAACCAGTTCACGATGGTCCAGCCGAGATGCTGGCTCCAGGTCAGTCCCACCCACGTTTGCAAGTATTCGCGCACCGCCGCTTCCCATTGGCTCACCAAGCGCGCCAACACGGCGGCTACCTCGGGGTTGAGCGCGAAGACCGCCTGTTCGCCGAGCGCGGCCTGCACCCAGGTGCCGGGAATGCTCATCACCACCGCGCCGAACAGACCGAAGGTAATGAGGAACCAGGCATGCGAGAGAATTGAGATCCGGCCGGCCTTCAGATAATGCCGAAAGCCGGCACGGCGTGCCATGACGCCCCAGAAAAATCCGCCGGCCATGTTGACCAGAGACCAAGGAAAGATCACGACATTCGCTCCCGCCTCCGGATAGAGCAGCCAGTTCACCACCGAGTTCGAGAGCAGCGCCACGATCGCGCCCCACCAGGGACCGAGCAGAAACGCCGCCAAGGCGGTACCGGTCATGTCCAGGAACAGGATGCTTTCCAAATGGCGGCTCAGCGTCAGTCCGAGATAATTAAGCAGAACGCCCGCCGCCACGATGACGCCCGTCTCGTAAAGGAACAAATACGAGGCTCGCTGAAACGACTTGGATTCGAAGGAGCCGCCGGAAGGAGCGGTAGACGCAACGGGCCGTTCGTCGGTGCCGGGCGACTGCTTGGCCTTGCGCTGTCCCAGTCGATCCTGGATGTTCAGGAGCCTCTCGAAAATGGTGAGGACCGCCGCCGTAAAGCCGGCCAGCGTTCCCGCCAACATGAGGAGGTCCTTCTCAGGTCCGTCGGCCATGCTCAGTACGATGCGGATGGGTTCTGTCTGGTTCCCAACAGAATTCTATACGGCGGGTGCAGATGCCGCTAGAAAAAGACCGGAAACAAGCAGGTTGCGGATTCTCGACAAAACAGCGGGCGAGGGGTATTACCCAGGTTCCGGCCTCGAATGCATCGCATGGAGTTGGAACTGCCGTGTAATCACCGCACCGGCCAGCAAGAGCGTGGCCGAGTAGTAAACCCATAAGAGCAGCAGCACGACTTCGAGGAGCGAGCCGTAGATTCGGGTGTAGACGGCGGCCTGTTCCGCATAGGTGGTGAAGATCAGCTTGGCGGCGACCCACAATAGGCTGAAGACGATGGCGCCGATCGTCGCATCCCGCCAGGTCGGGCGCCGGTGCGGCAGATAGCGATAGAGGCAGGTGACGGACAGAAACGCGAGGGCGAAGGGCAACGTGTAGGCGAGCAGAAAGTCATGGGCCGCAATCGCGACAAGGTCCATGCCCCAGAGGTGGGGCGCGTGCGCCGTCAGCAGTTCAATGGTTTGGGTAGCCACATAGGAGACAATGAGCAGCACGGCGAGGAGACCGACCAAGGCGATGGCGATCGCGGTCGAAATGAGCGGGTGTCGCTGTCCCGCCGTGCCGAACACGATATTCATCGCGTAGTCCAGTTCGTAAAAGACCAATGCGCCGAACCATACGAACATGAAAAAAATGATCCATCGCACCTCATCGAGTTGAGCGACCCGCCGGATTTCTTCCGCGAGGCCGGTTCCCACGCTGGGAAGAAAGCCTTTGAGAAAGATCAAAAGGAACTGATACCCGATCACGTCCTGACTGACGACGAAGCTGACGAAATAGAGAAGGAGAAAGACCATCGGGAAGAGAGACAAGAATGAGTAGAACGCCAGCGATGCTGCGAGGCTAATGCAGCCCTGATGGCGGAACGCCGAGGCGGCATTGGCCAGAATTCGGCTTATCGACATGAGGAAACCTCTTGGAATCTCGCGCCGGTTTCACCGTATCAGGGCAAGCGCCCGTTGCACAATCCGGAGAAAGCAGACGGCGCGGCTACCTCATGAGCGGCACGGCTTGCGTAGCAAGGGACACAACGATGTTCGGGAAGAGCCCTAGCAGCACCACTCCTGCCAATGCGCAGGCCAGTACGATCGATAAAGCGGGCGAGGTTTCAAATGTTGGAGCAGGCATGACGGCCGGGTCTGGCTCGCGCATATACATGACCATGACGATGCGAAGATAGTAGTAGGCAGAGATGGCGGCAAAGATAACGGCGACCACGGCGAGCCAGGCCAGCCCGGCTTCCACCGCCGCCATGAAGACATAGAGTTTGCCGATGAAGCCAGCGGTCGGAGGAATACCGGCCAGCGACACTAAAAAGATCAGCATGAAAAACGCGGGAATCGGCTCGCGTTTGGCGAGGCCGGTGAAATCCTGAATTTCTTCGCCTTCGAGACGGCCTTTTCGCAACATCGCGACGATCGCGAAAGCGCCCAGCGTCATGAACGCATACATGGCGAGATAGAGCATGACGCTCGCCAGGCTGGTGGAGCTGCCGGGCGTGCCGACCTTGGCCGCCGCCACCACACCGATCAGAGCATAACCGGCATGCGCGATGCTCGAGTAGGCGAGCATCCGTTTGATGTTGGTCTGGACGATGGCCACCACATTTCCCAGGACCAGCGTGACGATACAAATAATCAAGAAGAGGCCGTACCAATCGGTCCTGAGTCCTCCAAGGCCCTCCGTGAAGACACGGAGGAATGCGCCGAAGCTCGCGGCCTTCGAGGCCACCGCCATATAGATGGTCACGCTGGTAGGCGCCCCCTGGTACACATCCGGTGTCCACATATGGAAGGGCACGACGGCAAGCTTGAATCCAAAGCCGACCGTCAACAGAATCATCGCAAGGGTTAAAATAGGATTTCCCAATCCTTGACCGGCGGTAGCGGCCGCAATGTCGGGAAGCCTGGTACTGCCCGCGACGCCGAAAAGAAGTGAGATCCCGTAGAGCAGGATGCCGGAGGAAAAGGCGCCCAGGACGAAATACTTGGCGGAGGCCTCCAGGGAGCGGGGCTCGGAGCGTTTGAGACCGGCCAGCACATAGAGGGACAGAGACATGAGTTCTGTCCCGAGATAGATCGTCAGCAAATCCGCGGCGGACACCATCACCATCATTCCGGCAAGGCACAGCAGAATGAACCCATAATATTCGCCGACATGAAGCCGTTCAGATTTGAGATAGACCAGGGATAAGAGCACCGTCAGCCCCGTGACGATGTATAGCAACAATTTCCAGAATCCGGCATAGGGATCGACAATGACGAGATCGCTGAACGCCGAGATGCGCGAGGACATTTGAGAAGAGGTCACTCCTATGCAGCAGGCCAACGCGACCAGCGTAAGCCAAGCCAGCGCATCCTTTTTCGCCGCCGGCGTGATCGGGTCGAGCGCGAGCACGAGACAGGCCGTTCCGATGACGATCAATTCCGGGAGAATGGCGAGGATATCGGTGAAGGGAAGTGTCATGGTGTGCTGTATGGAGACAGAAGATAGTGATCGTTCTTGGTTTTCAGGGTCGCCTCGTGCGCGACCTGATCGGGCTCAAGTGGTGCAACGGCGCGGGCCCGTTCGATTCCGCCGGACAATAGGTTGCTCACGCTCGCATGCATCTTCGTCAGGAACGGATTGGGAAAGAAGCCGATCCAAAAAACCAAGAACACCAACGGAACCAAGGTCGCCATCTCCCTAAAAGACAAGTCACTCAAATGGGCCCGCTGATCGGCGGAGGGAATCCCGAACACCACGCGCTGTGCCATCCATAAAAAATACGCCGCGGCGAGAATAATGCCGAGTGCGGCCAGCGTTGTCGCGAACTTACTCCAGACGAACGTGCCGGCCAGCACTAAAAATTCCCCGACAAAGCTGTTCGTGCCCGGCAGCCCGAGCGACGACAGGGTAAAGATCATCAGGCAGGTCGCATATCGCGGCATCGGCCCGGCCAAGCCGGTATTGTCGGCGATCAGGCGGCTATGAGTCCGTTCGTAGATCATCCCGACAGAGCAAAAGAGGGCGCCGGTCGTGATGCCGTGATTGATCATCTGCATCACCGCGCCTTCAATGCCTTGCGTATTGGAGACGAAAATCCCCAGAGTCACGAATCCCATATGGCTGACGCTGGAATAGGCGATCAATTTCTTGAGATCCGCCTGGGCCAAGGCCATGTAGGCGCCGTAAATGATCGCAATGATCGAGAGCGCAATCATGAGATTGGTGAAGCGGGCGGTGGCGTCCGGCAGCATAGGCAGCGTAAAGCGGAGAAAGCCGTAGGCGCCCATTTTGAGCAGCACGCTGGCGAGGATGACGCTGCCGGCCGTCGGCGCCTCCACGTGAGCGTCGGGCAACCAGGTGTGAAACGGAAACATCGGAACCTTCACGGCAAAGGCGGCGAAAAATGCCCAGAACAGGAGGGTCTGCAGCGTGACGCCATAGGAGTTCTGACTCAAGGCCTGGATATCGAATGTATGGCCGCCGTGGAAGTACAAGGCCAAAATCGCCACCAGAAGCAGCAGGCTGCCGGCCAATGTATAGAGAAAGAATTTAATCGCGGCGTAGAGCCGATTCGGGCCGCCCCAGACGCCGATCAAGAGATACATCGGAATGAGCATCACTTCCCAGAACACGTAGAACAGCACGAAATCGAGGGCCGCGAAGACTCCAAGCATCGCCGATTCCATGATCAAGAGCGTAGCCATGAAACCGTGGACACGAGTCGTAATCGACGTCCAGGACACGAGGATGCAGAACGGCATCAAAAACGCGGTCATCAGAAACATGGGGAAACTGATTCCGTCGAGCCCGACACTGTATTGAATAGGCGGCGAGGAGATCCAAGAGAGCTGTTCCACGAACTGCATCTGGGCAGAGCCGGAATCGAAGGCCCACCAGAGGGGAAGCGCGACAATGAACACCAACAAGGTGCAGCCCAATGCGAGCCAGCGCGCGGCCCCGGCCGGTACGAACCACAGCGCCGCCGCGCCGAGCAATGGCAGAAAAATGATGGCGCTAAGCCAGGGAAATTCGGTCATCGGATTTCGCTCAGAAGAACATGTACACGCCCAGGATGATTACCGTGCCCAAGGCCATGCCCAGGGCATAGTGCTGGGTCTGCCCGCTTTGAACCAGTCGCATGAACCACCCGCCCCAGGCAACCGCGCGGGCCACGCCGTTGACGGCGGCATCGATTACGTTCACGTCGATCTGTTTCCATAATCCTTGCGCCAGTGAAAAGGTCGGCCGGACGAATGCATGATCGTACAGTTCATCCACGTACCATTTGTGCAGCGACAGGTCATACAGGGCGCGCCATTGCCGGGCCAGCCGATCCGGGAACCTCGGATTCACGACATAGGCGTAGTAGGCGGCGCCGATCCCCGTCAGGCCCACGATCGAGGCGATCGCCATAATAATTGAGGCGGCGGATCCTTCATGGTGCAGATCGGAACCTGTGGGAAACACCGGCGCAAGAAATCCGGGGATTCCAAAGTATCCGGTAATGATGCTCAGCAGGGCCAACACCATCAACGGAACGGTCATTGTTCGGGACGGCTCATGCACATGGTCCGCATGATGGCGATCGACATGAGATGGTCCCCAGAAGACGACGAAGACTAAACGGAAGCTGTAAAAGGCCGTGATCCCGGCGGTCAACAGTCCGGCAATGGCGAGGGCTTGGCCCAACGGTCCGGCCGACCAGGCAGCCACGAGCAGATCATCCTTGCTGAAGAATCCAGCGGTGAGCGGAAATCCGGCCAGCGCCAGCGAACCGACGACAAAGGTCCAATAGGTGACGGGCAACTTCTCTTTCAAGCCGCCCATGTGCCGCATGTCCTGCTCATGATGCAACGCGATGATGACGGAACCGCATCCTAGGAACAGCAGCGCCTTGAAGGCTCCGTGCGTGAGCAGATGATACATGCCGGCCGCATAGGCGCCCAATCCGCACGCCATGACCATGTAGCCAAGCTGACTTACCGTCGAATAGGCTACCACCCGCTTGATATCGTGTTGAGTGAGGGCGATGGACGCGCCGAGCAGCATCGTGATCCCGCCGGTGATGGCGACGACGGTCAGGGCGGTTTGGGACTGATCATATAATGGTGACAGCCGGGCGACCATGAATACGCCGGCGGTGACCATCGTGGCGGCATGAATCAAAGCCGAGATGGGCGTCGGACCTTCCATGGCGTCGGGAAGCCAGACGTGTAAGGGAACCTGCGCTGACTTGCCCACCGCGCCGGTGAACAACAGGAGGCAGATTAGCGTGACGACCGAGATGTCCCAGGTTCCCCCGAACGGCGCTAGGAAGTTGATTGTGAGGCTGCCCAGCGCTTGAGCCTTATCGAAGATCGTGGCGTAGTCCAATGAGCCGGCGAAGTACCAGACCATAAACAGGCCGAGGATAAATCCGAAATCGCCGATTCGATTCACGATGAAGGCTTTGGTCGCGGCGCTGCAGGCGCTGGGGCGATCAAACCAATGACCAATCAACAGGTAGGAACACAATCCGACCGCTTCCCAAAACACGAAGAGCTGGAGCAGGTTGTCGGCCATGGCGAGCATCAGCATCGAAAAGGTAAACAGCGCGATGTAGGCGAAGAACCGCGCGTAACCAGGCTCGCCATGCATGTAGCCGATCGTATAAATATGAACCAGTGAACTTACGATCGTCACCAGGAGCAGCATGACCGCCGTCAGCCTATCGATCGAGATGCCGATCTCGACGTGAAGATTTCCTGATGTCAGCCACGTGTACCAGGTGGCATGGAGAGGACCGGCGGTCGCGACTTCGACGAGGGCAAAAACGGAAAGGGCGAACGAACCCAATACGGCCGGGACCGCCACCAGATGCGCGCGATCCTTTACTCGCGAGCCGGTGAGGCCGAGCACGAGAAATGCCGCGAACGGCAAGAGAGGGATGAGCGCGTACATCACTTCGTCAAATCTCCAATCGCGAAATTGTGCTGGTTTTCACCATTTCAGCAGCTGGAACTCGTCCACATTGATCGTGGATTTTACCCGATAAAGGGCGATGATAATCGCCAGGCCCACCGCCACTTCGGCCGCGGCGACGGTCAAGGCAAAGAAAACGAAGACCTGCCCCGCCACATTTTGATAGTACTGCGAGAACGCGACGAAATTGATGTTGGTCGCATTCAGCATGAGTTCAACCGACAACAGGATGATAATGATATTCCGCCGGATCAGCACGCCGACCACGCCCGTCAAGAACACGACGGCGCTGAGCACGACATAGTACGACAACGGTACGGTCATGGGCGGCTCACCAAAAATGTGTCTTTGATAATGCTTTCCGCCATCCTGTTAGTTCTCCGGCAAGATATCCCGCTTCGCTAGAATAATCGCTCCGATCATCGCCACGAGCAGGATCAGCGACGCGACCTCGAATGGAAATAGATAGGTCGAGTAGAGCACTTCCCCGATCATCTGCGTATTGCCCAAGTCGGTGACCGCTGCGCTTCCTTCGCCGGCTTCCGGCCCCAGCGTCCAGCCTCGTTGCAGCGCCAGCAGCACCAATTCGGTCAGGAGCATCATGCCGAGGAGAATGGCGACAGGAAGCTGAGTATGATACCGGTCTTCCCGCCGGATATTGAGCAGCATCACCACAAACAGATAGAGCACCAGAATCGCGCCGGCATACACGATGATCTGCACCGCGGCCAGGAACTCCGCGTGGAGCGTCACATAGAGCCCGGCGACGTGAAAGAACATGATGAGAAGCGACAGGGCGCTATAGATCGGATTGCGGGCGGCAACGACCAGAACCGAGGTCGTCACAATAATTGCCGCAAAGTAAAAGAAAAAGACCGATGCCATTACCGGCTCCTTTTATCCGAGCCGGGGCGGTACCGCGCCGGCGGTTTGGAGCCGCTCGACGGTAAACGCAGGCGCGCGTCGCGTGCGCATGGACGGAAGCCTGACCCGCTCATGCGATGGGTCCGGGTCGTTGTGTCATGATTCCTGGACAGGACGTGAAGCGGCCGACGGAGGACACGCGGATGCGCAAAACCTCGGCGGCACGCCGTTGTCCGCTTGTGCGGGTCTGATGGTCGCAGGGTGCGTGGCTCATTCGAATCAGTTTGGTTTTTGCGGAAGATTTTTGAATGCCACGTTGAAGAACGCGACGTTGGGATGCTGCAATTCCAGCCGTTTTTCCCTCACGGGATAGGAGCGGTCGCCGATGGCGAGCAACTGCTGTTTGTTCAAATGCAATTGGCGCTTGTCATACACGGACCACTCGAACTCCCTCGTCATCCCGAGTGCATCTACCGGGCAGGCGTCCACGCAGAGGCCGCAAAACAGGCAACGCGTCATGTCCATGTAATATTCCTTGGAATAACGCTTGGTCGGCTCGCCCGGCACTTCGGCGCTCACGACGCGGATCACCCGGGATGGACAGGCGGCTTCGCAGAGATCACAGCCGACGCACTTCTCGGTTCCGTCGTCGTAGCGGAGCAACGCCAGCATGCCGCGATAATTTTCCGGCAGCGTGCGCTTCTCATGCGGGTATTGCAGCGTAATGGGCTTGTAGCGCAGCAAATGTTTAAGCGTCGCCTTCATGCCGACCAGCAGTTCATAAAAGGTCAGCGTCTTGACCCAGTCTCCGAAGGAGAGCTTACGGGCGCTTGCTGAAGAAGCTGTCGTGGTGGCCATCGGGTTCCTCAGGATCGGGGAAACAAATACGCGGCGATCGAGGTGATCAAGATATTGCCGAGCGCGATCGGAAGCATCACCTTCCAGCCGAACCGCATCAACTGATCATACCGAAGCCGGGGCAGCGTGGCACGCAGCCAAAAGAAGAGAAACAGGAAAAAATACACCTTGGCGGCAAACCATACGACATTTTCCACCCAGGCAATGCTCTCCAGCCCGAGGTGGCCGAGCAGCGTGCCGGGATAGGGCGCGTTCCAGCCCCCCAGAAACAGCACAGCCGCCACGCAACTCACGAGGATCATGTTCGCGTACTCAGCGATAAAGAAAAAAGCGAACCGCATTCCGCTATATTCCGTGAAGAATCCCGCCACCAGTTCGCTTTCCGCTTCGGGAAGATCGAAGGGCACGCGGTTGGTCTCCGCCACGGACGAGATGACATAGACTACAAATGCGAAGATCTGCGGGAACGGCAGCGCCAGGACGAACCAGTTCCAAAACCAGCCGGATTGCGCCTCGGTGATTTGCATCAGGCTGAGCGACCCGGACAGCAGGATGACGCCGACGATCGCCAAGCCGACATTTAATTCATAACTGATGACCTGGGCCGCGGATCGCAAGCCGCCGAGCAGCGAATACTTGCTGTTGGAGGACCAGCCCCCGAGGATGATCCCATAGGCGCCAATAGACGCAAAGGCCAGAATGTAAAGGATGCCGATATTAATGTCGCTGATGATGAAGGGCTTGATCTGCATCCCGAATAATTCAACGGTATGGTTCGGGCCGAAGGGAATCACCGCGAATCCGATCAAGGCCGGCACCAACGCCAAAATAGGGGCGAGACTGAACAGAAATTTATTCGCGCCCGCAGGGATGATGTCTTCTTTGAAGAATAATTTCAGGCCATCGGCAATCGGTTGGAGCACACCGTACGGACCGACTTCCATCGGGCCCATACGATCCTGCATCCATCCCAATACCTTGCGCTCCGCCAGGGTCAAGATCATGACCGTGAGCATCACCACGCCCATGACCGCCGCGATTTGCGCAAGGGAAACTGCGAGCCGTAATCCGAGTTCCATGACTTCCTACCTCACCTTTTCGATCGATACGTGAGCGAGCCTACAATACGGCACCTTGGTCAGCGGATCAACGCTCCAATTGACGAGCGGCTTGAGCGCATCGTTGAAGTGCTCGGGGAACCATACCATCCCGGACGGCACGCGCGCCTTGATAGAAACGGTCGCCGTGGCTTGTCCTTGCCCGTTGGCCAAGCGAACGGGATCGCCGTCGACAAGGCCGAGACGTGCCGCATCCTCCGGATTCATGCGCAAGACGCCGCTGCTCTGTACTTCCAAAAGACCCTTGGCTTTGGTCGAAAGCTTGCCGGAATGAAACAGGCTCTGTCCAAAGACCAGCGGCGTGCCCGTTTGCGATGCTTCGACGGTCAACGTGTACCTGGCCGGGAGATCGCTTGCATAGCCTTCCGAGAGATACCGTCGAAGAATCGCCGGATCGATCTTGGGCGGCGTCGGCGCCGGACCGAGCAGTCCATAGCCCGGAATGACCTCGCGGATCTCCTTCAGAATTTCGCGGGCAGAGCCGTATTCGAGCGGATAGCCCATTAGAATCGATAAGGCGGACTCGATTTCCCAATCCGGCCGGCTTTCGCCTACCGGATCGATCGCCTGGCGCACGGTTTGGACATGTCCTTCGGAATTCGTAAAGGTGCCGTTCTTCTCAGCGTAGGACGATGCGGGCAGCACGACATGAGCCAGCTCCGTGGTCTCCGTCGGGAACAATTCCTGGACGACGAGCAGATCGAGCGCGGCCAAGGCATCCCGGCTGTGCGCGGCGGGCGGGAATGTCCCGACCGGATTTTCTCCGACGACGAACATGGCTTTGAGTCGCCCATCACGCGCCAGTTGCAGCATCTCTGTCAACGAGGCGCCGGCCTGCTGCGGCAGATCCTCGTGCCAGAGCTGAGACAGGCGTTCCTGTGCCGCTCGATCCGCCGACTCGGTCGCGCCGGGCCAGAATTCCGACACGGCTCCCATTTCCACCGCGCCTTGGTCATTGTTCTCTTCGGCCAACGCTCCAAGCCCGCAGCCGGGCGTCATGAGTTTTCCCGTCAAGATCAAGAGATCGAGAAGATTGGCCATGACGGCCGGCGCGCCCGGATGTCGCAAGATATCCGCCCCGACCAGGACGACGAGCTTCTTGGCCTTCGCAAGGGTTTGGGCCGCCTCCTCTAGATCGGTCCGTGATTGACCGGTGGAACGTTCGATCGCTTCCCAATTGAGCTTGTGAACCACGCTCGCCAGCGCTTCGTTATAGGCGCCCGCCTCGCGCTGTAAGTCTTCGTCGACCAGATGTTGCTCGACGAGAGCTTTGATCAAACCCAGAATCACATTCCCATGCCGACCGGGCAACGCGGAAAAATGATGCTGCGCCAAATTCGCAATGTTGCTGATCGTATCGACGGCCGGCTCCAGAGACTCCACCGTCACCAACGAGGCTCCCCGCTTTTTCACCGCGTCCTTCACTCGGAGGCCGGTGATGGGATTGGCCTCCGTGATGTTGGTGCCGACCAGCAGGAGCGCGTCTGCGGCGGCGATATCGTCGAACGTAAAGGTCCAGCGATGCGTGCCTTGGACCCGCCGAAGCGCTTGAATGCCGGTGATATGGCCGTGCCGCGCGCCGCTGTCGATGTGGTTCGTGCCGATCGCCAGGCGCATGAATTTTTGGAAGACGTAGAGGTCCTCGTTCGTGCAATGCGACGAAATCAGGCCGCCGAAGGAGTCGGGGCCGTGCGCGAGCTTCAGCTTGGTCGTCTGTTCGGCTACATATTCAAGCGCTTCTTCCCATGTGGCTTGGATGAGCCGACCCTCCCGGCGAACCAGAGGATGAGTCAAGCGATCGGGATGGGTGGACACGTGGAAGCCGAAATATCCGCGGGCGCAAAGATCTCCGTTGTTCCGGCCGGCGCCGTGTGAGGAATTCACTTCGATAAGTTCATTGCCTTTGGTCTGAATCGTGATGCGGCAGCCGTCCCCACAATAGGTGCAGATCGTATCCGCGCGCTTCAGCATCCAGGGGCGGTATTCGTACAGGGACAAGCGGCTCACGATGGCGCCCACCGGGCAAATCTGGATGCAGCCGCCGCAGAATTCACAGTCGAGCTGGTGATGGCCGAAATGCTTGATCTCCGTCATCGTCCCCCGGCCGGACGGCGCCAGCGCTTTGACGTCCATGATTTCGTCGCAGTAGCGGACGCAACGCAAACATTGCACGCACCGATTCATCTGGGTTTCGATCAGCGGGCTGAAATATTCCTTCTGAAAGATCCGTTTCGTCTCGGCGAAGCGGCTCGTGGTCGGGGTGTACTGGTGTGAAAAGTCCTGAAGATCGCAGCGCCCTCCTTGGTCGCACACCGGACAGTCCAGCGGATGGTTGGCGAGGATAAATTCCAGCACCGACTTGTGGGCGTCGTTCACGACGGTCGTGGCGGTTCTGACCGCCATGCCTTCGGCCACCGGCGTGCTGCAGGAGGTCTGGAGCTTCGGCATCTTTTCAATTTCGACCAGGCACATCCTGCAGTTGGCGTCCGGCTTCAATTTGGGGTGATAGCAGAAATGCGGCACCATTACTCCCACGCGCCGCGCCGCCTCGATGACCAGCGTGCCCCTGGGCACGGTCACGGGAATGCCGTCGATCGTCAATCGAACCGTATCTTTCGGAGAATCAGGCATAGGTTATTTGGTGAATTGTGATTGTGTGATTTGGTGAATGGAAAGGCGCATTACATCGCTAGATCCGTGATCGAGGGATTTGGCGAAGTGTCGACGCCACATTTTACTTTCGTGCTCCCACCGGCTCGGGCTTAATCAGATTCGCCGCCTCAGCCGTACGGATCAATTCGATATATTCATGTCGCCAATGCTTCAGTGTGCTGAGGATCGGAGAAATTTCGGCGTCGCCGAACGCGCAGACAGTCCGGCCCGCGATGTTCTTGCACAGATCGGTCAGTGTTTCAAGATCCTCCATGCGGCCGCGCTTATTCATGATGCGCCGCATGGTTTGAACCAGCCAGGAACTGCCTTCGCGGCAGGGCGTACACTTGCCGCAGGATTCATGATAAAAAAATTCCATCAGCCTCAGAGCGGCCCAGACCATGCTCGTCCCCTCTTCCATCACCGTCACGCCGCCCGATCCCAGCATGGATCCGGCCTGCGCGACAGATTCGAAATCCAATTTGACGTCCAAATGGTCGGGAGTCAAAAACGGCGCGGACGCCCCTCCGGGGATGAAGGCCTTCAGAGGTTCGGCTCCCCGCATCCCCCCGGCCTGCTCGTAAATCAATTCTCGACATGTGATTCCCATCGGCACTTCATAGTTGCCCGGGCGCTTCACGTGCCCGCTGACGCAGAAAATTCTCGTCCCCGTGCTCTTGGGCGGCGAACCGATGGCGGCGAACCATTCCGGCCCGCGCGTGAGGATGTGCGGCAGATTGGCCAGCGTTTCGACATTGTTGACGACGGTCGGCTTGTTGTAGAGCCCGTGCGTGGCCGGAAAGGGCGGCTTGACGCGCGGCAATCCTCGTTTTCCTTCCAACGACTCAAGCAGGGCTGTTTCTTCACCACAGATGTAGGCTCCCGCCCCGCGATGCACCCAGACATCGATCTTGAGGCCCGAGCCGAGCACGTTATTGCCGACATAGCCCGCCGCGCGGGCTTCAGCCAACGCGCGCTCCAGAATTTTGGCGCCCAGAACAAACTCACCGCGGATATAAATATAGGCCGTGGCGGCTTGGATGGCGTAACAGGCGATGACGATGCCTTCGATCATCTGGTGGGGATCCCGTTCGATCAGTTGTCGGTCCTTGAACGTCCCCGGCTCGCTTTCGTCGGCATTACAGCAGAGATAGCGCGGCCCCTGATAGTCTTTTGGAAGGAAACCCCATTTGACCCCGGTAGGAAAGCCGGCGCCGCCTCGGCCGCGCAATCCGGATTTCATGACCATGGCGGTCACGTCGGCGGGAGCAACCTTGCCGATGACTTTGCGCAATGCCTGATACCCGCCCGTGCGCTCATACTCCGTCAGCGACCCGCCGTAGCCGGGCTGCAGCATGTTTTTCAACAGGATGGGTTCGTAACTTGGCATTGTTGTCGCAAGGCAAAAGTCAAAAGGCAAAAATGTTTCGATGGAAGACTGTCACTTTGTACGGTTTCCCTTTTACTTGGCTGCTTGCGCCTGAGGCGCTTCCGGCCACATGAATGGGCCACTCTTGAGTGGCGACGTGCCGTCGCGTCGAAGGTCCGCTAAGATTTGATCCACTTTCTGCTCGGTGAGGCGCTCGTAATAGTCGTCGTTGATTTGCATCATCGGGCCGGTGCCGCAGGCGGCCAAGCATTCCACCGCGCTGACGCTGAACAGGCGATCCGGCGTCGTTTCGCCCGGTCCTACGCCCAACTTGTCGCGCAACCACCCCAGCACGGTATCCGAGCCGACCAGTGCGCACATCAGAGATTTGCACACTTGGATGTGAAATTTGCCCACCGGTTTTAAGTTCAGCATCGTATAAAACGTCACCGTCTCGTAGACCTGCGGCGGCGTCAATTTCAAAATCCCCGCGATTTCGGTCATGGCGGCCTCGGTGACGTATCCGTTCTCTTCCTGTGCCAGGTACAGCAACGGCAACAGCGCTGAGCGCTTCACCGGATAGCGGGCGAGGATGCCCTCTATTTCAGTTTTGTATTTTTCCAGTAACACTTCGCAGTCTCGAATTTTGAATGCTGAATGATGAATGCTGAATTGCTATGCACTCATGACGCCCATTGCATTACCTATTTTTAGTCACGGGTCTCTGAATGATGAATTGCCATTCGGCGTCCTGATTTGTCATTCAACATTCAGCATTCCGCTGCTTCACCGGTCGCACTCTCCCATCACGATATCGTACGTTCCGAAGATCGTAATCACATCGGAAATCAGATAGCCGCGCGCCATATGGTCGAACGCACCCATGTGGATGAACGAGGGCGCTCTGATCTTCAACCGGTAGGGGCGCGGGCTTCCGTCGCTGATAATGAAGAAGCCCAATTCGCCCTTCGGCGCTTCCGTCCCGCAGTAGGTCTCACCCTTCGGCGGTTTGAAACCCTGCGTAAAGATGATGAAATGGTGGATCAGGCTCTCCATGTCCCGCATCACCTGCGCTTTGGGAGGCGGAATCACCTGCGGCACGTCGGCCATGATGGGACCGTCCGGCATTTGATCGAGGCATTGTTTGATGATCCGGGCGCTTTGCCGCATTTCTTCCATCCGAACCCAGTAGCGGTCGTACGTGTCGCCGTTCTTGCCCACCGGGACTTCCCAATCGACTTTGTCGTAGGCGCCGTAGGGTTCATACTTCCGAATATCATAGGCGACGCCCGAGCCGCGCAAGGTCGGGCCGGTCAATCCGAAATTGATGGCGTCTTCGGCCGAGATCAGCGCCACGTTTTTCGTGCGGCCGATCCAAATGCGATTGGTCATGAGCAATTGATCATACTCGCCGACTTTATCCGGAAACGTCGCGAGAAACGAACGCAGCCGCGCCACCAAGTCGGGCGTAAAATCGCTGTCCACGCCGCCGATGCGGTAATAGTTCAACGTCAGGCGGGCGCCGCAGAGCTTCTCGAACATGTCGAGGAGCACCTCGCGCTCTCGAAACGTCCAGAAGAACACAGTCATGGCGCCGATATCGAGGGCCTGGGTGCCCAGCCAGAAGAGATGACCGATGATGCGTTGCATCTCAGCGACGATTGTTCGGATGTATTCCGCCCGTTCCGGCACCTTGAGGCACAGGAGCTTTTCGACCGCCCGCACGTAGGCATAGTTGTTCGCCATGGCGCACACATAGTCAAGCCGGTCGGTATGCGGGATGACCTGCATGTAATGGAGGCCTTCGGACAGTTTTTCGACTCCGCGATGCAGATAGCCGAGGTCGGGCGTCGCCTTGACGATCCGTTCGCCGTCCAGTTCCAGGACCACGCGGAGTACGCCGTGGGTGCTGGGGTGCTGCGGACCCATATTGAGCAAGAGTTCCTCGCGCCGGCGTTGGCCCGTCTGGTTGCCATTCGCTGAAAGAAACGCCTGCTTCTCCTTGGCGGAAACTTCGCTGTCAGATAGTTCCTTCGGCGGCTCGTCCAGCCGCGGGATGAACGGGAACGAACTTCTCCAACCTCTTCCTTCGGTCGGGAAATCTTTTCGGAGCGGGTGGCCTTCTTCGTAGTCTTCCGGCAGAAGAATCCGCCGAAGGTCGGGATGCCCGGAAAACTTGATACCCATCAGGTCATAGACCTCACGCTCCATGAAATCGGCGCCCTTCCAGATGCTTGTGAGGGAAGGGATGGTCGGATCATCCTCGGTAACGCGGGCTTTCAATCGAATGCGGCGTCGATGGGGAAGCGACAGCAAATGGTAAATGACCTCGAACCGCTCCACATCATCCGGGTAGTCGGCGGAACAAATATCGGTGATATGGTCGAACGCGGCCTCCGGTGTATCGTGCAGCCATCGGGCCACGTCGGCGATGCGACCGGGAGCCACGCGGGCCATGATTTCCTGGCGTTCGGTATCCGCCTCGATGGAAAGCACCGCGTCGGGAAAGGTTTTCATTAATGATTCAAGCAATGGCTGCATCGCGTCTTACTTCACAAATACTTTCTCGCGCTGGATTTTTTCCTGGAGCTTGAGCAATCCGTCCAGAAGCGCTTCAGGTCTGGGTGGACAGCCGGGAATATACACGTCAACCGGCACGATTTGGTCCACGCCCTGCACCACGGCGTAACTGTTGTAATGATTGCCGGAAGTGGCGCAGGAGCCCATCGAAATGACATACCGAGGCTCGGCCATCTGATCGTAAATCCGTCTGATCACCGGGGCCATTTTCCTGGTGACGGTGCCGGCTACGATCATCAAGTCCGACTGCCGGGGAGAAGATCGGAACACCCCGGCGCCGAAGCGATCGATATCATATCGGGACGAGACCGTCGCGATCATCTCAATCGCGCAGCAGGCGAGACCGAACGTCATGGGCCACAGCGACGATTTTCTCGCCCAGCAGACAAAGGCGTCCAGATTCGTCGTCAAAATATTTGGCTCAAGCTGCCGCTCAAGAAAACTCACGATCGCTACGCCCCGCGTTAAATTGTGAATGCTGAATTCTAAATGCTGAGTTGAAGGCCGAACCCGGCATTCATCATTCTACTTCATCATTCAGAATTCGCGCGCCTCGCGCGCGTCAGTCCCATTCCAAGGCGCCTTTTTTCCAGGCGTACCAGAACCCGACCACGAGAATGCCGATGAAAATCGCCATTTCGACCACGCCGACAAGGCCCAGTTTCTTGAATGCGACGGCCCAGGGAAAGAGGAAGACGATCTCGATGTCGAAAATGACGAACAGCATCGCAATGATGTAGTACCGCATCGGGAATTGGACACGCGCATCGGAGAACAGCGGGCTGCCGCTCTCGTAGGGCGCGAGTTTCGCCCGATAAGGTCGGCTCGGGCGAACGACCCAGCCCAACAGCAACGACACCGCTCCGAACGCCACGGCGATAGCGGTAAAGACGAGAATCGGGACATAATTTAGTGGAACGGCTTCGTTTCCCATGGGGTTTCGTTATGCGTCTTTGAATGCCGTCGTTGTCGTCAATGCGGAGCCGAAGAACGGCTGGAATTTCAATCCGTCAAGTTCGGGGCATGCTATTCCCTTATGTTGAACCAAGATTTTGAATGTGCGGCCCATGCCTTCCGGTCGCAGGAGGTGAATGGCTCCGGCAAACTCCGGCGAATCCGGAGCCAGGGTTTCGAGCATCTCTTCCATACCCAATGCGATCAAAAAGCTCATCTGATTCGTAAAGCCGGTCACGCGAAGGTCGGCCGCTTCTCCGGCCGTTGCGAGACTGGTGAAATCCACGTGGGCCGTCATATCCTGCTCGCCGACCCGCGTATAGGGATCGTCTGAGGCAGTCTGATGGTAATAACACAGCAGCGTGCCGCGGGATCGTGACGGCCCGTAGAAATCGTGGGCCGTGTGTCCATAATCAATCGTCATCACGACGCCGCGAGCCATGGCCAGCGCTACTCGCCCCATCCAGCGGACGGCTTCAAGATTGACTTCGGTCCGGAACCCTTCGCCAAGTACGAGACCGAGCCGGTCGAAATAGTCCGCCAGCAGAGGAGTCGAGAGCGGCCCGGGGGACTCCTGGAAGCCTTCACCGTTCCAGCCGACGTAGAGTTCCTGAAGCCCGCCTTGCGCGACGGTCACCCGGTGCACAGGGAACGCATCTACAAGTTCATTGGAGAAGAACAGTCCTTCTACGCTGCCGGGCGGCAATTCATCGAGACCCGCGAGCCAGGTCACAAGTCCGGTCCGGTTCATGTACGGAGCCAGGGCCTCTTGCTGCAGCATCCGCATCGCGGGGCTGCGCTCGATCAGAATGTAATGCAGGCGTGTGTTGAACGATTCGCCATAGGTTTGGCAGGCCGCGATAAAATCACGGGCCAGCAATCCCTTCCCCGGTCCCATTTCGATGACGGTAAAGGGTGTGGGATGGCCGAGGAAATCGTCGATCTGTTTAGCCTGTTTCGCCAGCGCATGAGCGAGAAATGGGTGCACATCGGAACTGGTATAAAAATCGCCGGACCATCCGATCCGCTCGAGATCGGAACCGTCCACCGGCCGAACGTAATAGCCGAACTGCGGATGATAAAGGGCGAGTTCCATGAAGCGGGCGAAGGTGATCGGACCGCTGCGCGTGATTTCGGACGCGATGTCGGCGATGAGTTCTTGATGTCCAGGAAGCAAAGTGACACCACCCTTGCCGGTAATCGGAGGCAATCCTCGTCATCCAGCGAGACGCCTGTCCTCTTACCGTATTCATTAAGGAAAAGAGTGGGTTAAATTAGCCGCCGCGTGAGAACTAAGTCAAGGCGAAATGGGGTGAAGGCGGCTGACGAAGCGCGGACCGTGAGACCAACCGGCATCAGCGTCCCACTTCACCTGGGCAGCCTCGCCTGGCTGCTTCGGAGAATTCGGGACCTTGGCTGACGAACGGCGCGCCCAGCCGGTGTTGGCCGTGATGCGAGACCTCTCGCGAGCCATTCCGGCATAGATTCGACTGTGCCGCTTCGCCTTACGGATTACCGGAACGGCTCCGCTGTCGGCCTTCTGCTCTCTTAGCTTCATTAGCGCCACGTCCAAACCTCTGCGCGCATCCGTTCAGCCAAGCAGGGGAAAAGCCGTGATTCATTTTACCGAACGGCTGGTGCTCCGAGACCTTACGTCGCGCGGTAGGAAGAGATTGTTCATTCGCACATCAGCGTGGCTCGCCCGCAAGGTCACGCTTGCAGGACGCTTATGCCAGATTTACGCGTATTGGCTAGAACGGTGGGAGGGATACGGGTGGATTGATAACGATGGACCAACACAGACTCCCCCTGACAGAAGAGCCTTCGTAATGCAAATACTAAGAGCTATACTCTTCTTTCTTTTATCGGCGCGGGTGGAAGCGATGGGCACTGAGGCTGTCGCCACGGCGTCGTTTGAGTCGAGAATGAGTAACCAGTCAGCGTGCGACTGGCATTGCGACGCTTCGTCGCAGCCTCATAGGAGCGCGCGGGGGTAAAGAAAAGGTTCAGATGATGTGCGTTGTCATCGCATCATGGCCACACCGAACGTGTCCGCGCTTCGTCAGCCGCGCCTTTCAGTTCCGTCGCCGAGCGCCATGAGGCGTAGAACGGTCAAGCTGACGGAGGACAATGAAGTCGGGTCTCTCGCCACTACGCTCCGTGGCACTTTTTATATTTTTTACCGCTGCCGCAGGGGCAGGGATCGTTGCGGCCGACTTTGTCGGCGTGGCGCTGGACAGCGGGAGAAGCGGCCGGCTCTTCCCCGCGGTTGAGGATCATGCGGGGCGGCGGCGCGGCGACAGGGGGCGGCGGCGGTTCTTCACCTCTTACAGCCTGCACTCGGAACAGCCGGTCCAAAACGTCCGACTTGATACGATCCATCATGCTCGAAAACATGTCGAAGCCTTCGCGCTTGTATTCGATCAGCGGGTCCTTTTGGCCGTAGCCTCGCAAGCCGATGCCGTCGCGCAGGTGGTCCATGCCGAGGAGATGGTCCTTCCAATGGTGGTCGATCACTTGAAGGAGCATGAGCTTCTCGAGATAGCGCATGAGATCGGACCCCAACTCTTGTTCCTTCTTCTCGTAGGCTTGAGCAATGTGCGTCCGGAGTTCTTCCAACAACGCATCCCGGCCCAAATCCTTGAGGTGGTCCATCGAGTTGTGGTGCGATTCGAGGATATCCACGGCGAATTGTCCTTGGAGCGCTTCGACCAGCCCGCTGTAATCCCATTCTTCCGGGTACTGATCGGCGGGGCAATAGGTATCGACGAAGGATGTGATGACTTCCTTGATCATGTCTTGGACGTCTTCGCGAATATTCTCCCCGGCCAACACGGCATGCCGATGCTGGTAGATGACCTCGCGCTGCTTATTCATCACGTCGTCGTATTCGAGCAGTTGCTTTCGAATTTCGAAGTTGTGCGCTTCCACTTTCTTCTGCGCGTTGGCGATGGCTCGCGTCACCATCCCATGTTCGATCGGCACCCCTTCTTCCATGCCGAGCTTCAACATGAGCTGGGAGACCCGCTCCGACGCGAAGATGCGCATGAGATCATCTTCGAGGGATAGATAAAAACGAGAGGAGCCCGGGTCACCTTGCCGGCCGGCGCGTCCCCGCAACTGGTTGTCGATGCGCCGGCTTTCATGGCGTTCAGTGCCGAGTATGTGGAGCCCGCCCGCGGCCATGACCTCTTGCTTGTCTTTTTCGCACTCGCTTTTGATCTGTTCGTAAATTTCCAGCTTGCGGGCATCAGACAGCGCCTCGTCCTGATACAGCACGCGTTTGAACAGAAAATCCGCATTGCCGCCGAGGAGAATGTCGGTGCCGCGCCCCGCCATGTTGGTGGCGATCGTCACGGCGCCCTTTCGCCCCGCCTGCGCGATAATTTCCGCTTCTTTTTCGTGGTATTTAGCATTCAAGACATTGTGCTTGATGCCGTGTCGGCTGAGATGCCCGGCCAATCGCTCCGACTTTTCAATCGAAATTGTACCGACCAGGACCGGTTGGCCCCGCTGATGGCAATCCTTGATTTCCTCGACGATCGCATTGAATTTTTCTTTTTCGGTCCGATACACCACATCGGCGTAGTCTTTACGGACCATGTTTCGGTTTGTCGGGACCACATTCACATCGAGGTTGTAGATCTTAGCGAATTCCCCCGCTTCGGTATCCGCAGTTCCCGTCATGCCGGCGAGTTTCTTGTACATGCGAAAGTAGTTCTGGAAAGTGACCGAAGCCAAGGTCTGATTCTCATTGGCGATCTTCACCCCTTCCTTCGCTTCGACGGCTTGGTGCAGCCCGTCGCTCCAGCGGCGTCCAGGCATGAGCCGTCCGGTAAATTCATCGACAATGATGACTTCGCCGTCTTTCACCACGTAATCGACATCCCGCTTGTACAACGCGTAGGCTTGCAATGCTTTGACGACATGATGGACCAAGTCCATGTGTTTGATGTCGTAGAGGTTATCCACGCCGAGCAGCTTTTCGACCCGATTATTTCCCTCTTCCGTCAGCGAGGCGGTCTTCGTCTTCTCTTCGATGGTGTAATCCTGCTCCATCTTCAGTTGAGGAATGATTGCGTTGATGCGGTAGTACAGGTCGGTGGACTGGTCGGTCGGTCCCGAAATGATCAGCGGCGTCCGCGCTTCATCGATCAAGATGCTGTCGACCTCGTCGACAATGGCGAAGTTCAATTCACGCTGCACGCACTGGCTCAGGTCGCTGACGATTAGATTGTCGCGCAGATAGTCGAATCCATATTCATTGTTGGTGCCGTACGTGAGGTCGGCGCGATAGGCCTCCTGCCTCGTGCAAGGCCGAAGGTATTGCAGCCGTTTATCGGCCGCATCGAACGCTGGATCGAAGAAAAATGAGGCGTCGTGCTGAATGATGCCCACCGACAAGCCGAGCGCGTGATACAAAGGGCCCATCCACTGCGCGTCGCGCTTCGCGAGGTAATCGTTGACCGTCACGAGGTGCGCGCCTTTTCCTTCGAGGGCATTGAGATACAAGGCGAGGGTCGCCACCAGCGTCTTGCCCTCGCCGGTCTTCATTTCCGCGATACGCCCCTTGTGCAGGATCATGCCGCCGATCAATTGCACGTCGAAGTGGCGCATGTTGAGGACGCGGCGCGACGCCTCGCGGCACACGGCAAAGGCTTCCGGAAGAAGGTCGTCCAGCGGGGCCCCTCCTGCAAGCCGCTTGCGGAACTCTTGGGTTTTATCGGCGAGTGCGTGGTCCGAAAGGGGAGTCAGATCGGATTCGAGGCCGTTGATCCGTTCGACGATCGGCCGGAGCGCTTTGATCTCGCGATCATTTTTGCTGCCGAAGATCAGGTTGAGCGTTTGAGTCAGCATAAGGATTCATTTCGTGGGAGGGCCTATGTAACTATTGAACAACAATGTGGCAGTATACAGCAAGTTCGACGCGAATCCTACAGAAACAGCGGCGTCTCTCGAAGCGTCCCGGCTGGTTCTCTCAAGAACGGTCTCTCCAATATTATCGCTTTTTGCCGGGGTGACATGGTAGAAACACGTTCTGTCCCGTCACCATCACACAATACTTGTCGGCCGTTCGATGAAGAACGCCGCACCGGGGCCGCCGATCGCTCATGAGCCGGCTGGTACCGGCCTTGCTTTCGGCAGAGCGATCTTTAGTCCGGCGTAGGGAGATGGATTGCCGAAGAGAGATGCGCGTGTGCTGAGTTCAGACCTTCAAAGCGGTCGCCCGTTGCGCTTGCCGCACATTAAGATCCGCCCCTCCAAGGGATTGCTGCATTTGGATCTGCCGGCACTCTGGCAGTACCGTGAACTGATTTACATCCTGGTGTGGCGGGATATCAAAGTCCGCTATAAGCAAACGCTTCTCGGAGCGGGTTGGGCCATGTTTCAGCCGCTCGCGACGATGCTGATTTTTACGGCCGTCTTCAGTTACGCGGGCAAGATTGCGTCGGACGGGGTTCCCTATCCGATCTTTCTCTACGCCGGCTTGTTGCCGTGGTTCTATATGTCCCAGGCGTTAGGCCGGAGCGCGACGAGCTTGGTGGGCGAGGCGCCGTTGATCAGCAAGGTGTATTTCCCTCGGCTGATTCTGCCCCTGTCCGCGACGATCGCCCCATTGCTCGATCTCCTGTTGGCATTCATCGTCTTTTTGGGGTTGATGACATGGTTCGGGGCAGTCCCCTCGTGGCGCATGTTGACGGTACCTCTCTTTGCCGGCCTGGCCTTTCTTATTGCCCTGTCGGGAGGCGTGTGGCTCTCCGCCATGAACGTGAAATATCGCGACGTCGGACATGTCATTCCTATGTTTGTCCAGTTATGGATGTTCGTCTCTCCTATTATTTATCCGGTCAGCGCGGTCCCCGAATCCTGGCGCCCTATCTACGCATTGAATCCCGTCGTGTGCGTCATTCAGGGGTTTCGTTGGGCCCTATTGCCCGGCTTTGAGGTGGACTTCGCCGTGTTTGCGCCCAGCCTCGCGATCGTCGCCGTCGTTCTGGTAGGCGGGCTCATCTATTTCCGTTCCATGGAGCGCACGTTTGCTGATGTCATTTAGAAAGGGCAACCAGGCCATCGTCATTGACAAGCTGTCGAAGCGGTATTGGCGCGGCGGGTTCAAGGCTCGGCATAACACGCTTCGTGACCAGATCATGCACCGGTTGAAGGATCTGGCGAGAGGCGGACAGGGGCGCGGCGCGCCGACTCCGTTTTGGGCGCTGAAAGATGTCTCATTGCAGGTCCAACATGGAGAGGTGCTCGGGATCATCGGCCATAATGGAGCCGGGAAGAGCACGCTTTTAAAAATCCTATCGAGGATTACCGAACCGACCCAAGGGCGGGCGGATATGTACGGACGTGTGAGTGCTCTCCTTGAAGTAGGGACGGGATTTCACTCCGAGTTGACCGGCCGCGAGAATATTTTTTTGAATGCGGCGATGCTGGGGATGCGCCGTGCCGAGGTACAGAGGAAATTTGACGAGATCGTAGATTTCTCCGGCGTCGGCCCCTTCATCGATACCCCGGTGAAACGGTATTCGAGCGGAATGTATGTGAGGCTGGCCTTTGCCGTTGCCGCGCATCTGGAGCCGGAAATTCTCATTGTCGATGAAGTCCTGGCGGTGGGGGATGCCGGTTTTCAACAGAAATGCCTGGGAAAGATGGAGGAAGTCAGCCGCAGCGGGCGGGCGGTGTTGATCGTCAGCCACAATATGACGGTCATTGAAAACCTCTGTGGGCGGGCGATTCTCCTTGAGAAAGGCGAGATCGCTCAGGAAGGCGACGCGCGAAAGGTCGTCCAAGGGTATGCCGATTCCTTGGCGGCACTGGCCGGCACCCCCATTCAGGATCGGGCCGACAGGGTCGGTTCAGGGGAAATCATCGTGACCCAGATTGAAGTGCTCGACGAAGATCGACGTCCGTTGGCTGCGGCCATCACGGGACGGGATACGATCTTCCGCATGTACTACCGGTGTCCGATCGATCGGGAGTTTCGTCACTGCCGGGCTAGTTTATCCGTGAACGGGCGAAAGGGGCAGGACCTGTTCGTGCTGTCCACCGATATCGTCGATCCGACTCCGCTGACCTTGCGCGGTGAGGGTTATGTGGAATTCATAGTCC
Organism: Nitrospira sp. Nam80; assembly: GCF_965152575.1. NCBI lineage: Bacteria > Pseudomonadati > Nitrospirota > Nitrospiria > Nitrospirales > Nitrospiraceae > Nitrospira > Nitrospira sp. Nam80. The sequence goes on along the minus strand of NZ_OZ224216.1, from coordinate 4,116,813 downwards.
CTGAGTTGCCGTTGAGCGGCGGCCCTTACTTTTTTCAATCCTACATCGAATCCAACGCTGTCGTGCAAGACTGGATTAAAAACGTCGCGCCCTTGACCGTCCTTGATGCCGATTACTACGGGACGGGGAAGCTCTGTCCTCCCGGCTGGGAGGCGAACGGCGTCCTTGTGAAGTACGGATGCCAGATTGGCGAGTTGGTGTGACAGACGGCCGGGCATGTCGCCTGAGCCGGCGATGAAAGGAACCGACCGTATGAGATCTCCGTTGCTTCGGCCTTCAACCTTTCTCTATAGTCGGGTGGTAAACTTGGTTTCCTCCATTCTTTTGGAACGCCGTCGCCGATTCTAGGTTGGTCTCGTGCAACAATTCCCCTGTTGCCTCCAGAAGTTCGCCGCCGTCGCGCTCTTGCTCGCCGGTGCCTGCTGGCTCTTTCCACCGCTCTTAGCTGCGGCGCCTCGCACCCCGAATACGGCGAATGAGTATTTCGACAAAGGAATAGCGCTTTTTCGGGAAGGGGACCCTGATGGGGCGGTCCAGGCGCTCAAGCGCGCCATCGAACTGAATCCCCGCCTCACCGAAGCCCATCATGTCCTCGGGCTGGTGTATTTCAAAGGGAAGCGGGATGCGCTCCATGCCGTGGAAGCATTGAATGAAGCGCATAAGTTGGAGCCGCGGTCACCCCGTATTTTGAACGATTTGGCCGATGTGTACATCGCACAGGGCAAATCCCAGGAGGCGGAAGAAGTGCTCCGTAAAGCCATCGACGTGTCTCCCGCGGGAAAGGAAGCGTATCTGGACTTGGCGCGGCTGTACGAAGGACGACAGGATCGCGCGGCCGCCGCCCGCGTCTACCAGACGCTGCTTCGGATGCATCCCGATCAGACCGATGCGCTGTACAACTTGGCGAATTTGTACGACAGTCAGGGGGATTCTCGTTCGGCGCGAGAGCAATTGACCCGCCTGACCAAAATCAGCCCGAGGCATGCCGATGCCTGGTATCTGCTGGGACGGTTGGCCGAGCGGGCCAATAATCTGCCGGAAGCGGCGCACGCATATGGAGAGGCGATCCGGGCCCGTCCCGATTTGGTGGACGCCCATTATAATTTGGCGTTTGTCCATCGCAGCCAGGGGAGTCTGGCCGATGCGGAGAGAGAATTGCTGGAAGTGTTACGGTATCGTCCCGATTATGCGGAAGCCCACATGAATCTGGGAATGGTCTACACGAGCCTCAACCGGTTGGATGAGGCGGAACGCTCTTATGCGCAAGCGGTCGCGTTGAAGCCTGATTCGTTGGAAGGCCACTACAACATTGGCGTCTTCTATGAACTCCATCGGAAGGACATGATTAAGGCGCTGGTGCATTATCGTCGATATCGAGATCTTGGAGGACGCGATGACCGGGTTGAGCGAATCATCGGAGCGCCGGCACCGTAATGTTGCTCAAGACATGCCTTTGACCCTGCCCCTGGATTTTGTTACCATGCGCTCTAATCAAGAGACCTTGAGTTGGTTCCCATGAAGACGGTTTTCTTCAGATCTTCGGGTTGTCTGCTCCTGCTGGCGATGCTGATCATGTTGGGCGGCGCTATGAGCGCGTCCGTTGTACATGATGTTGAGCATGCCGCTCACCACACGGCGGCCTCGCATAGTCATGGTATTTGCGCCTGGATGTGCGCGGTCGGCGGAATAGCCCAGCAGAGTTCGCCTTCCCCGGAGTATGTATTGTCCAAGTCTGACTTACCCGCATCCGTTCCTGATCGGTATCTCCCGGTTCATCTCGTCACCAATCTGATCTCTCGGGCTCCTCCAGTCTCTATCGCCTAACGACGCTCCATGAGCAGGCCGGTTCTCCGAATGACAACGGCAACGTTGCCGTCATGTCAACGGTTTGATCCTGGTTCCTGTGCCAAGTTGGTTTGGTGATTGATATGACGGCAACCGGAATTCCTAAAAGAGCAGGAATGAAACAATACGTCCATTTTCAATGAGATAACTGGGTGACGGTGCGATCATTATCGGACCTGACATGCCATGGTGCGTTAAGGAAAGGCCAGGGCGAATATGGACCGGCAACGGAGGACAGGAATGCGGTATGGAATCATCGGCATGATGGTGGCGGGACTGTTAGCCTGTGCGGCGGCCGGGCAGGCGGCCGAGACAAAGGGCGAGCGGTCCTTCCAGGCCATTGTGGCGGATACGCAAGGTCTGGAAACGGAATTGAAGAATGTCATGTTCTACTGGGAGGAAAAGGTCAGCGAGACGTCCTTCGTCCCTCATGAACTGCGGTACCTCCCGGTAAAGCGCGGCACATCGACCGTGAATATTAAGTTCGAGACGATCAAGCAGGTGGATGTCAAACCATCGGATGACAAAGGCTCGCCGGTGATTGTCATCACATTGACCAACGGCAAAACCGGAGAATTCGTCCCTGCAGTGACCGGCAGCATGCGCGGCGAATCGGATTTCGGGCAGGTCGATGTCCCGGTCGCATCCCTGTCGAAAATTACATTTAAGTAGAGCGGGTGGCCGGCTACGAGAAATAAAGGCAGCGGCATGAGTCATCAGGTGATGGTCCTAGAGCAGGAGCGCACGTCGCAATTGGCCAAGGGCTGGAGTTTGTCAATCGCGCTCCATGGATGCCTGATCCTGGCGATCATGGTCGCGATGCCGAAGCTGACGGTCACGCTGGACAAGGAGCCGTTTCGATGGGATGTCGCGCTGGTCGATACGCCGTCCCCGGCGCCGGCCGTTCCAGCGACGGCGCAGCCGGCACAAGAGGCGGCTCCAGCTAAACAGGCGCCGCCCAAGCAGCAGCCCGTCCGTTCACCGCAACCGGCGCCACAGATCATTACCAAACAGGTTCACCCGCAAGAGTCGGTGCAACCGATCACGCGTGAAGTGGAACCATTCCAACGAGAGACCCAGCCGGTTCAGCGGAAGGTCGAAACGGTTCAACGCGACGTTCAGCCGGTGCAGCGTGAGCCGCAGCCGATTGTAGAGGAACGGCCGAGGCAGCAGACGGAACCTGCCCGAGAAATCGTCGCGATGCAGAACACCGAACGGCAGGATGTCGCGAAGCCGGATACGGTGATCGATCAACCAGTGGCGGCGGAAGCGGTTCGGGAGATCACTCCCGCAGTCGAACAGCAGGTGACTCAGGCGGCGCCGGTGCCCCTCCAGACGCGCCAAGTACCGGCGCCTGTGACTGATCAAGTGATGCCCGAAACGCGACCGGAACCGGAAGTGATGGCTCGTGCGCCGGTGATCGAGAGCCCTCCGGCCGTGCCGGTCGAAAAACCGGCGCCGGCTGAGCGTCCCGGACCGGCGCCTGTCGCTTCACCACCGGCCGTTCCGGATGCCATTGAATCGAGGCCCGTTCAATCGGTCCCTTCAGCGAATGACTCTCCTGCTCCGGCTGTTCAAGAGCAGGCGCCGGTGATTGCCCGATCCATAGCGCCCACACAGCCTAAAAAAGCGGACTACGGATGGCTGGCGGAATCCCTTCATCGGAGGATCGTTGAGCTGCGGCATTATCCCAGCACCGCACGATTGAACGGCTGGGAAGGCAAAGTCGTACTGCGTGTTCAGATCCGGCAGGACGGCAATCTCGAGAGCGTCTCCGTCGTGAAAAGCTCCGGTCACGAAACATTGGACAATGCGGCCATGGAAGCGGTCAGGCGCGCGTGTCCCTTACATCTGAAGCACGAATTGACCAGTCCGATGGTCGTGGTACAGGTGCCGATCAATTATAGTTTAAACAGGTAGCCATGGAGCGGAAGGAATCGAATGAGTCGTGCCGCCCCATTGTGCGTCCTTTCGTGACGGAGCACCAGGGAGTCCGCACATGACGACATTTGTCCGCGGGGGCCTCTGTTTTCTGTTGTGTGCCGGAATTCTGTTTTGCCCGACGCAAGGGAAGACGGAATCTGTCGCGGCGTCGATGATCGAACTGGGCGAAAAAGTTTCGACGGATCATAAAGTGCGAAGCCTGGTGGGACCTTCCGTTCAAATTGATGACCAATCCTCTGTGTCGCTGGCTTGGATGGAGGAAGATCATGAGGTTAGGTCGGTCTTCTACGCGAGGGATACGAAGCCGGGCGGCCCGATGGGACAGCCCGTACGCGTGAATCAGCCGCAAGAATCTCCCTATTGGCGGCAAGAAGCCCCGGCGTTGATCACCGCCGGCTCGGATATTTATATTTCCTGGGCCATGGCTCATCCCAAGGCGAGCCCCGAGAAGCCGTTTTCCAGTGAATTGCGTTTGAGTAAATCGGCCGACGGAGGCCGCACGTTCCTTCCTTCTATTGTGGTGAATGATGATCAGCAGGTCATCAACCACACGTTTGACGCGTTGCATCGGGGCCCGGACGGCACCGTCCACCTCTCCTGGATCGACGGGCGGGAAGGCAAGAAGGAGCCGGGTACTTTTGTAGCTCGCTCTCAGGATCACGGCCGGAGCGTGACGGCAAACCTGAAAGTGGATGAGAACACATGTGTCTGCTGCCGAACCGCCCTTGCATCCGCTCCCGATGGGACTCTCTATGTGGCCTGGCGAAAAATCTTTGGAGACATCCGTGAAACGGTGGTCGCCCGATCGGAGGACGGCGGGCAAACGTTCTCGGCTCCGGTCGTCGTGGGACATGATCAGTGGGTGTTTCCAAGTTGCCCTCACCGTCCGGCCTCTCTCGGAGTCGATCAGCAGGGGCGGCTCTATGTGGTGTGGTATACGGAAGGCACCGACGAAACCCCTGCCATTTATCTGGCCTATTCGGACGATCGCGGGAAAACTTTCTCTCAGAAACGGCAGCTCAACGGCGGCAAGGGAACCTTCCCCGATCATCCGCAAATGGCCGTCGATCCGGCAGGCCGTGTCGTCGTGGTCTGGGAAGAACAATCACCCGTGCGCCGGGAAGTGGTCGTGAGCGCGTCGTTGGACCGCGGGGAGACCTTCACCGTTCCGCAGAAACTCAATGAGAAGAAAGCTCAGACTCCATCAGTCGCCGTCAACGGCCGTGGAGTCTTTGCAGTGGCCTGGATGGAACATGCCATGCCAGCGCATCGAATGGTCCTCCAGACATTGCGCCTGCCCGCCGCCAGAATAGCAGCCGAAAAGGCCGAGCCCCGTGTTCCGTAGATTGGCGTCCTGCCAGTTCAGAATCCTGCCGGCGAGCATGTCCGGTCTCGTTCTTCTAACCTGCCTGGCTGTCGGGACTGCCGCACGTTCGGCGGAGGACTCCTTCAAGCGGCTCAGGATCGGCCCGGTGCCTGCCGGCACGGCGGCTGCGCCGTTCGAAATGCCGACGCTCGACGGCGGCCGTGTCGCTTCGAACGAGCTTGCGGGAAAGCTGATTGTCCTGAATTTTTGGGCGACCTGGTGCGGTCCCTGCAAAGATGAAATGCCTGCGCTCGACCGTCTTCGGAAGAGCCTGGATCCTGACACGTTCGCCTTGCTGACCGTCACGACGGATCTACAGCGGGACGGCATCGGCCACTTTCTCCGCAACCTCGACGTGCACCTTCCGGTGCTGTTCGATGAGGATCAGGAAGTATCTCGCGCATATATGGTCCGTGCCCTTCCCACGACGATCATCATCAACCGGGATGGAACGTTGTTGGGCCGGGCCGTAGGACCTCGGCAATGGGACAGCCCCGAGACCGTGGCGTTGATGCGCCGGTTCATGGAGCGGCAGGAGTGAGAAAGTCTTTCTTCGGCATGGCGCTGCTACTTGTGGCCGCCTATCTGGCCCTATCGATCGCGCCGATGGTCTGTCCTATCGATGTCCCCGACCGGCATGCCGCCGGCCACCACCATGGCGGCAGTCTCTCGCATTCGAGCTTCTGTGCATGGGCCTGCCATGCCAATCCGGCGGTGGGATTGATCTCATCCGGCGTCACCTCGCAATCAATTTTGGCCATCGACGCCTTGCAGGTGAAGCCGGCGGTCACCATGCCATCCCGCTCCGATCAGTTCTCGGTTTCCCGCGGCCCTCCTCCGTCCGGTTCCCTGCCGTAACTCTTCCTTTCCATCTCGTTCCTAGGGCCCTTTCCCGCACTCATCGAGCGGGAGAGGAGTGGATTGTGCGTGTGCGGCCTGGCCGCCTCTCAGGAGGATGCGTATGTGTGTGCCGAGATTTGTGCTGAGCGTAACGTTTAGTGGTTGTCTCTTCCTTGTGCTGCTTGTCAGCCTCATTCCGCAGTTCGTATCAGCGCAACAAGGCGCGGCTCCGGCGGCCGGCGAGAAGGTGCAGCGCGAGCGGCAATTGCGCGAGCAGTTGCAGAAGATTTTGAACGAGCTCGACCAACTCGAGGAATCCGAACCGGCGGCTCCGGAGGAGACGCCGCCGCCAAGTCCGATCGTCGAGAAAACGGAACCTCAGACGCCGGAAGAAACTCCACACTATGAATTGGCCGATGTCAGCATCGTCAGCGAGCATGTGCAGCGGCGGCCGGAAGGTACTACGTTTTCCGCGACACCGCGCTCCGAGACCGATTCCCAGCCGACCAGGACGATGAAGGAAGCAATGGAGTCGCTCCCCGGCGTGGTCCTGCGGCAGGCCAACGGCCCGCGCGATTTCAGCATCTCCATTCGCGGCTCCGGCGTCAAAACCTCGTTCGCCATCCGTGATCTCAAGATCTACGAAGATGGAATCATTCAAACTCAATCCGACGGTTTGTCCCGCCTCGACATTCAGGACCCCTGGTTCATGCGCAGCGTGGAGGTCACGCGTGGGGCCTCTTCATCTCTGTATGACAATTATGCACTCGGCGGTATGGTGCAGTTCAGGACCAGGCGGGGCAGCGACATTAACGGCTTCGAGTCCTTCTTCAGCGGTGGATCCTACGGCTACCAAAAATATGCGTTCGCGGTGGGGAAGCAGTACACCAATGTCGACGTCTCGCTCTTTGCCAGCAATGTGATTGAAGACGGCTTTATTCGACACAGCAATTACAACACGCAGACGTTGAACTTTAATTTCCGAGTCAAGGTCGATGACAAGCAAAATCTGTATTTCAAGGCCATCACCAATTGGCTGAATACCAATGTGCCGACCAGGTTGACGCTGTCGCAGTTCAACAATGATCCCCGGCAGGCGGGCGGAATCAATGCGGCGACCGATGCCGTGCTGCTGGCACAACGCCGCTTGGACCGGCGGACGATCATCGGCGGGATGTACGAGCGGCAGATCAATCCGAATACCGTCCTCACGCTCGAAGCCGACTATGATGTGAAGGATATCAATCAGACGTTCACCCAAATCACCGACAACCTCAATCCGAACTACAAGCATTACGCGGATCTGCGCCATGACGGCCGTTTGTTCAATATGCCGCTACGGAGCTACGTCGGCTTTTTTGTGAACCAAATGGAACAGGAAGGTCAGACCTTCAATAATCTCCAGGACTATTTTGGTACCCGCGGCACGCTGGTGCAAAACAACCGAGGTACGATCCGGAACATCGGGGGACGGTTCAGGGAAGAATTGGAATTTATCCCAAAATGGACTCTCGCCGCAGGGCTCGGCTTTGAACAATCAATGCTGAGCGTCCAGACGATCAACTACACCAACGGCGCAGTCGCGACGCGAGCCAATGCCGACCGCACCTTCTATAACTGGGCGCCAGAGATGTCCTTAACCTGGAAGCCGGCCGACGGGTATCGGCACTGGATTCGAGGTTCCACCGGGTATGGCATACCGGGATTCACCAATCTCACGACGAATCCCTTCACCGGTCTGGCCGGCACCAACTTCGATATCAAGCCGCAGAAAAATCTCAATGTAGAGATCGGGACGGAGTCGAGGTTGCATAAGACCTTCTCAATTCAGTTGGCGGCGTTCATGGTGTTCTTCAAGGATGAAATCATCTCTCAAGTCGTATCCAACACGGGCGGCACCGCGTCGATTAATGCCGACTCATCCCAATATCGAGGAATTGAATTGTTCTATGACTGGCGGCCGTTCACCGGCTTGCGCTTCTCAGGCGCCTATACCCACATCGATGCCAAGTACATCAATTTCAGCGACAAGTTCCTGGTTGGTGGAGTGCCGACGACATTCGTGCGGGACGGCAAGTTTGTGCCCAACGTGCCGACCGACGTATTAAACTTCAAGCAAGAGTATGATCACTGGGCGTCCGGCTGGGGCGGCTGGTTTGAAGTCAGTTACTGGAACAGTTACTTCTTGAACAACAACAATACTGTCGGCATTCCGGCCTATTGGCTGCTGAGCGCCAACATCCACAAGAACGTGGAGTTTCCTAACAATAAGTATATCCGCTTTGCAAAATTCTTCGCCCAGTTGGACAATATCGCGGACAAGACCTATGCGGCCTCCGGCAACGTCGTCGGCGACAGCACGCCGGATGCCAGTAAGACGCTGTTCTTCTCGGGCTACGGCCGGGCATTCTATGCAGGCGTGACCTTGGGGCTGTTCTGACCGCGTCGAGAGAGGACCGTATCTGTGGCGGTCATTTCTTGGCCGGAGAATAGGAGATTCGCTATGGAAAAGACCTTGTTGCGTGTGGGCGAAGCGGCAGAGTTTTTATCGGTCAGTCGCTGGACGATTTATCGATGGCTGGAGGAGGGAAAGCTGGAGGGGACCAAGCTCGGCCGAGGCAGTTTGAGAGTATTTCGTGCATCCCTAAACAAGCTGGTCCAGCAGAACAGAATGGAGGAAGGGAGGACGATTATATGAACGACCGATCAAAACTCCCTGCCGTAGCCCGGACACTGTTCGGGGGACTCCTGCCGACCGGCGCCGACTCCATTCGGAGAAACGTCGGTTCGATTGCTATGATCGCTGGCTTGGCTTTTCCGGCCCTTGGTCCTGCGGGTGGCGAGATATCCACGAGCGATGGGCTCGTCCTGGCTGAAACACAAGTTGTGGTGGAAATGCGCGAAGAGCTCTCCCCCCCGGCCATTCAATTCAATATGGAGGGGACACTCCATGCCGCCTGGTTTGAACGGAGACAAGAAACATCCTCACTTGTTGTATCTCGTATTGAGAAAGGTCAGGCGTCTGCTTCGGTTCGTGCGAATCCTCTCGATGTGCCCCCCGCCTCCTTGCATCAAGCCCCAGGCTTGGCGAGTGGTCGGCAAGGAAGGGTGTATGCCACCTGGACGACGCCGAAGGGAGATCCGGGAACCTTTGCCCGGGGATTTGATGCTCGTCCGCTCCACGGATGGTGGGGAAACGTTCGAATCCCCCGTCGTGGTGAATGATGACGGCCAATCGATCGGCCATAGTTTCGAAACGATCGCGGTCGGGTCGGACGATGACATCTATGTGGCGTGGTTGGATAACCGACACAAGCAGAAGAGTGGCGCCGGGATTCTTTTTGTGCGGTCACGCGACGCGGGGAAAGCGATCAACCCAAATGTCACCGTGGACGGAATGGCCTGTCCCTGTTGCCGTCCGACAAGCGTGATGGCCCCTGATGCCTCCGTATGGCTGAGCTGGAGAAAAACGTTCGATGGAAACGTGCGCGATATTGTATTGAACCGGGTTCAGAACGGAAATCTCGCTGGTTCCTCTCCGGTTCTCGTGCATGAAGATGGATGGGTGTTTTCCGCCTGTCCTCATAGAGGGCCTTCCCTTGGCCTCGACAAGTTCGGGCGGCTCTATGTCGCCTGGTATACGGAGGGAACGGACGAAACCCCACGTCTGTTGTTTGCGACCTCGGATGACTCTGGGAAGACGTTCTCGGAACCGATCTCTCTCCACACCTCCGTGAACTCATTGCCTGATCAATTGAGGATGGCTGTGCATCCGGATGGAATGATCATGGCGGTGTGGGAGGACATTACCGGCGTGCGGAAGCGCATCGTCATGCGCGTATCAACCGATCGAGGAAAAACGTTTGGGGCGGTACGACCTGTGAGCGGCCAAGCGAAGGCGCAAAACCCTACCGCCGCAATGCACGAGAATGGGACCGTAGCTATTAGTTGGAATGAGCATGAATGGCCCCATAACCGCGTTGTCGTGCGATGGGGTCGATTGGATCGATGACGGAATCTTGCTTTTGTGTAGCATCCGTGAGCAACCGTCGGTAGACACACCGGCGGTACGTCGCTATGCTAGCACGCCCATTTTATAGGAATCTGTGCTGTGGCGCGGTATCGGACGATTCTCCTCGGATCAGTTGTTGCCCTCTACATCTGCGTCCTTATCGGCTCCTCAGCCTGTGCGAGCCTTTCGGACATTTCTTTCGGAGGGCATGAACACCATCCACACGGGGCCTCGCATCTCTCGCTCTGCGCCTGGGCCTGCCAAGGTTCGGCTGAATCGACATTCGTTCCGGCGTCCCTGACCGTTCGGGCCTTTGATCCAGTCTCGGCGATCGTCGCGGCCGTCCTTAAAGTACCTCTCCAGAATGAGTTGATCGCACGTTCATCCCGCGGCCCTCCTCTGTAATCCCATCAGTTTCCGATTGTCGTTCACCTCGTTCTGCCGGTCGGTTCGATCGCGCGGTAGTCGTGTGGCCATCGCCGCCATGCGTGATGAAACCCTTGCGCCGGCACGAGCCGACCGGACTGGAATGAGACGGCGCGTCCATGTCCATTCATTCAATCAAGTGTGGGTTATGAAATGAGTCGTCTGATCCGAGGCTGTATGGCCGCCACGTGTGTGTTCGCCGTCTTTGCCCTGACGAATTCTCCTGTCCCGGCGCCGGCGAGCGGGCCTTCCGCGCCTCAGAACTATGCCTTCACAAACGGTCGGTGGTTTGACGGCAGCGGATTCCAGGAGGCCACCTGGTATTCGGTGCAAGGGAGGTTGACCCGCACCCCGCCGATTGGGCCGGTGGAAGTCGTCGATCTTGCCGGTGCCTTTGTCGTTCCGCCCTTCGGCGAAGCGCACAATCACAATATCGAAGGCGAATGGAATCTGAAGGCTGTCGTCGCCCGGTATGTGAGAGACGGCGTGTTCTATGTGAAGAACCCGAATGACGTCCATTTCAGAACCGACGTGCAGGCCGGGGTTGACGAAATCGCACACCTCCCGGGCTGGTTGGTTGTAAGAGAATCGGATATGGAGAGTGCTCGGCTCTCTGAAGGGGATGCGAGGCTTGCCGCAAGCAAAGGTGTTGTGGTGGTGACCACAACCGTGGCGGGCCGGATGATGCCCGGAACCGGCGTGCATCATCCCGGCGGACATGCACATGAGGCTCAAGAATCCACAGCACATCCGGATTCCCACGGGGATGGCGGCACTCTACAAAACCGTGCGCGTGATGTGCAGCGAGACAATCTCCGGCTGTTGCACCGATACGGGGTGAAGTTGGCTATCGGCAGTGACCATGCCGACACGTCATTGGCTGAAGCGCTCAGTCTAAAAGCATTGGGGGTCTTTGACAATCTGACCCTGCTGAAGCTCTGGTGCGAAATCACGCCGGCCGCAATCTTCCCCGGTCGCAGGATCGGACGACTCGACGAAGGGTATGAAGCCTCCTTTCTTGCGCTCGAAGGAGATCCGCTGGCGAATTTCGCGAACGTGCAGACGATCGAGTTGCGGGTCAAGCAAGGGATGCGGCTAGATGGTCCTTTTCATTGATGTCCACGAGTATCGCCGGGAAAGGAAGCGGAGCAGACAGGGCGATTGGATTCACGTTGAATCGAGGAGTAGGGAAATGGGGCGCATGGCGGGGCTGATCATTGTATCGATTGTCTTGGGCGTGATCACGATGGATCTTGGCGGAGTCATTCCGTCTGCCGCTTGGGGCGCGGAACGACCGGAAGATGAACATCCGGAAATAGTGATGGAGCCGGTCGCAGTGGAAGGCAAGCGTATCGAAAACATCGAGGACGTGCGGCGCGAACTGGCCCGCCGCCCTGGCAGTAACATCATCGTCCCGGAGAGGGAAATCGTCCAATCGCGCGCCTTGAACCTGAACGACGTCTTGCTGTTCGCGCCGGGCGTCCGGTTTCAATCGCGTTTCGGCGCCGACGAAGGGCAGTTTCAAATCCGCGGAACCTCATTGCGCAACAACTTCCATCACCGCGGCATCAATATTCTGATTAACGGCATTTTTTTTGGAGATGCCGACGGATTCTCCGATTTTGAGTCGATCGATCTCCTGGCCTATGAGCGGATCGAAGTGTACAAAGGGGCGAATGCCCTCCGCTACGGGGCCAACAGCATCGGCGGCGCCATCAATTTCGTGCCGAGAACCGGGTACAGTGCTTCATTTCTCCAATCGCGTTTCTTGGCGGGCAGCTACGGATTGGTCAGCGGACAGGTCTCAAGCGGAAAGGTCACGCAACCGTTCAAGGTCGGCAATATGAACGCGACCATGGATTACTACATCAGCGCATCAGGCAACCGCATGGACGGATTTCAGGACAACAGCCAACAGACACGGCAGCGTGTCAACGCGAACGTCGGGATTCAACTCGGGAACCACCAAGAAATTCGCGCCTATTTTCTGCAAGCAAACGTAGCCGAGCGCATCCCAGGCTCGTTGACCAATGCCCAACTGTTTGCAAATCCACAACAGGCAGGCGGGCAAAGTCCTCCCGGCACTCCGCCCTTCTTTGCCTGCAATATCAATAATCAAACCTGTAATTATGGCCGGTACTATAATCTGCAACGCATCGGTGTCGCGTACCACAATGAGTTCGCCACCAATCAGTTCTTTGAAATCATTCCGTACTATTCGTACCAATACCTCGACCATCCGATTTTTCAGACTATCAGACAGGACAATAATAATGTCGGCGGCGAATTTCGCTATGTGAATTCCAACGAACTCTTCGGAAGAAAGAATTCGTTGGTTGTCGGATTTCAACCACGCTACGACGATCAGCATCAAACCCGGTTCGTGAACATCAACGGCAACATCGGCGCTATGACGCAGAACGCGCACATCCGCACGACCTATTTCGGGATGTACGCCGAAGATGCATTTGATGCCACTCAGAACCTGACGCTCGTGTTCGGCGGCCGATGGGACTACAGCGGGCGCCAAGCCAACGTGAATAATTTCGGGCCCGCTGGCAATCCCTTCAACCCGAACACTCCGTCAGCCCCCACGACGACACAGCAGCCGTTGCGGCATTTCGATGCCATCAATCCCAAGTTGGGGTTTGTGTATCGCACGACTCAGACTTCGCAACTGTATTTCAACGCCAGCCGAGCCTATGAGGCTCCGCTGAATCTTGAGTTGCTTTCCGCTTTCAATGCGAATGGAAGCGCAAACACGGGCTTCCTGAATCTGGACGCGCAGCGGGCGTGGCAGTTGGAGTTGGGGCACCGTGGGACATCTGAGAATAAACGCTATAGCTGGGATGTGACCGTCTACAATCTGGAAATGCAAAAGGAGATTCTAGCCTCGATTATTAATAATCAAGGCACTTTTCAGAATGCCAACGGGACGCGCCATACCGGGGTGGAGGCCGGTGGGGCGATGGTGCTGACCAAAGGTCTTTTTGCCCGTGGGGGCGGCATGCGCGACGACAGTCTGCAAACGCGTGTCGCCTACACATGGTCTCGATTCAAGTTCACGGATGATGTACGTGGCGGCGGCATCGGAGGCCCGAACGTTCTGATTGCCAAGGACGGCAATACCGTAGCCGGCGCCCCGGAACATGCACTCAATGTCGAAATGCGGTATGACCATCCGTCCGGCTGGTGGATTGCGCCGTATTTCGAATGGTCGCTGTCCGGCTTCTATGTGGACTATCTGAATACAATCAAGAACCCGTCGTATTTTGTGCTGCATATGAAGTCCGGCTGGAACATCGACGAGCATTGGACACTCTTCGCCGAGGGACGCAATCTGACGGACAAGACTTATGCCGGCGCGGTGGTCGTGAACGACCAACTCAATCGTTTTGCGAATCCCGCCTGGGGCATCAGTGGGTTTGCGGGAGTGGAGTATAAATTTTAATGCACGGCGATCCGAGCTCATGACAGCGCCGGAGAAGTTGAGGAATGAGTCTCTGTGCATTACATTGCAACAAAGGAGAAGTGCCATGCTACGTCCAATCATCCATATACTCGGCGTCTGTTTTTTATTTATCCTCTTGTCGGCGAATGTCGTGCCAGCGGCTGAGGAGCCGGATCATGTGAAAAAGATCATCAAGCATGCCAAGGAAGGCATCGCGCACGAAAAGCAGGCGATCAAACATTTGGAAGAGTCCGTGAAGGCCAGCGGCGACCCGCATGCCAAAGAAGCCTTGGAGCATGCAAAAGAGGCGATCAAGCATGCCGAGGAAGCGCTGGCCCATGCGGAAGTGGCGACGCACGGAAACCAGTAAAGGGGCGGCAAGAACCAGGACTTCGTTACCAATAGGGATAGGGGCGCCAATAGGGACCCCACATGGGCCCCCAGTAGGGATAGTAGTAGGGATAGGGACGATAGGGGTACAGGGGCGCTTCGGCCATCTGCGGCCAGACTTTCAGCTCTCTCACTTCGATGACGGGATACGTATAGTCAGTCTCGTCCAACGGCATGGTTTGTGAGCCGGTCACTTCGCCCGTGACCGTGATGCGAGTTCCATGGGGAATGGTCGCTGGATCAAGAAATTCTCTCTGAAGCGCAAGAAACCGTCCCTGGGATTGCGTGAGGTCGGGGACCGGGGCCGAACCGCTCAATGGGAGCTGGAGAACTTCAATCCTCGTCGCATCCTTCAAGCGTTTTGCCGCGAGCACCTCGCCGCCCAAGACAACCGTCTGTCCCCTGAATGAATCCGGCGAACTCTTAATTTGAGTGAAGGGAATTTGGCTCGAATCGCCGGGCTCGGACGTGGTGGCGCACCCGGGGAGGGCGAGGACGAGTGCCAGCATACCGAGTTTCGAATAGCTCATCATAGGTGGGTCGATTATAGCAGACATACAAACCGGCCGGCATTGACTATAATGGAGGAAGTCTTGTGTACTGACATGTCACGTAAGGAGCGAAAGGAGTGCGGTGTATGAAGGAATGCGGTAGGAGCAGGAAGATCTTGAGCCTGATGCTGGCCATAATCGGCGCATTGGCGTTATCCACGGCAGCCGGCGCCGCCAAGCCGGAGCTCAAAGGGAAATTCGAACTGTTAAAAGACGAGCCCTCCACCCACCAGCCCGGTAAAGTAAAACTCGTCGAATTCGCGGATTTTTATTGTCCCCATTGCCATCGGTTCGATGGGGAAGGCTTGGAGATCCTGGAAAAGGAATTCGGGAAGAAGCTTGATGTGACGATGGTCGGCTATCCGGTCATCGCCGGCAAACTGCCGACCGCCTTCGATATGTACGAGCAGGCCAAGATGATGGGCAAGGGGAACGAGATGAAGCGGGTGTTGTTCCGCACGATTCACAAGGACAAGGTCACCGGCATTTTGGATCGCACGCTGCGCCAGGCATTGATCCGGGAAGTCGGCCTGGATCCGAAGGCCTTTGAAGAGGGGTTGGAAAGCGCGAAGCCGGCTAAGGCGTTTGAAGAGGGACGGAAATGGGGCGATCGAATCAAGGTCCAGCAAACCCCGACGGTTCTGTTGGACGGGAACATCAAGGTTGAGCAGATCGATCCCGACAATCTCAAGTTGATCATCCAAAGCATTCTCGATGGAGACGGGAAACGGTAATCGAATGAGGAATGGTGAATTCTGAATGAGTCATCAGCTCTTATTATCCTTGGTGTCGAGATGCGAGCGACGAACGACGGAGTAAGCGATGGCGATTGATCCGGTCTGCGGTATGACGGTGGACCCGGCGACCGCGGCGGGCCGCTACGATTACGAAGGAACGACCTTCTGGTTTTGTAGCCGGCACTGCCTCGACAAATTCCGCGCCGATCCGGCTCGCTATGCCAAGGTGCCCCCGGGAATGCCACAGAAAGAATTCGCCGGCCGCAAGCCGCTGCCGATGATGCATGTTCCGGCATCGCCCTCCTCCGAGCCGACTCCTGGAGAAATTGACCCAGTGTGCGGCATGACAGTCCGGCCGGAATCAGCCGCAGGGTCTTATCAGCACGGGGGGAAAACGTACTATTTTTGCAGCGAGGGCTGCCTCGAAAAATTTCGAGCCGTGCCGGAGCAATTTCTGGCGTCCGGACCGTCGGCTCGTCACATGCATGAGGGGGCGCCGGTCCTGTTGAAGCCGCTTCCGATGGCGCATGCTCACGGAGTGAAAGATCGTTCGAAGGCCCAGATCGATCCGGTCTGCGGCATGACCGTGCAGCCTGAGACCGCCGCAGGCTCCTATCCCTATCAAGGCAAGACCTATTGGTTTTGCTCCACCAGTTGCCTCCAACGATTTAGGAAGGATCCGGACGCGTACCCGTCAGGGGCAGTAACACGATCAATGGAAGCGCCCGCCGCAAAAACGGGGTCGAAAACGACAAACTATGTCTGCCCGATGTGTCCCGAGGTGTCGGAAGACAAGCCGGTGCCCTGTCCCAAATGCGGGATGGCGCTGGAGCCGGCCGAGCCGCTTGCGAAAAGCAAAACGGAATACACCTGTCCCATGCATCCTGAGATCGTCCGATCGGAACCGGGGACTTGTCCCATCTGCGGCATGGCGTTGGAACCCAGGACCGTCTCAGTGGAAGAGGAGGCGAACCCTGAGTTGATCGATATGTCGAGGCGATTCTGGTGGAGCCTCGGCCCGACCGTCATTGTCTTCATCCTGGGCATGTCTCATATGCTACCCGGCCATCCCGTACAACACATGCTGTCGGATCACATGTCCGCTTGGGTGCAGTTCGCTCTTGCGACACCCGTTGTCTTGTGGGGCGGGTGGCCCTTTTTCCAGCGAGGATGGAATTCCATCATCCATCGCAGTCCGAATATGTTCACGCTCATCGCGATCGGCACCGGCGCGGCCTATGTGTATAGCGCTGTCGCGACGCTGTTCCCCGATTTCATCCCAGCGTCCTTTCACCAACCCAATGGGTCGGTTCCCGTCTACTTTGAAGCGGCCGCAGTGATCACGGTGCTGGTCTTGCTCGGCCAAGTTTTGGAACTGCGGGCCAGAAGCCGGACATCGGGAGCGATCCGGGCGCTGCTCGGGCTCGCTCCGAAAACCGCCCGACTCCTGCGTGATGATGGACGAGAGGAAGATGTCCCGCTCGAGCGCGTGCAGGTCGGCGATCGCCTGCGCGTCCGTCCGGGCGAGAGGGTGCCGGTGGACGGAGTATTGGCGGAAGGCAGAACCGTCGTCGACGAGTCAATGGTGACAGGGGAGGCGGTACCGGTCGAAAAAAGTGAGGGCAGCCGCGTTACCGGCGGAACTATTAATGGGACCGGCGGATTCATCATGAGGGCCGAGCGCGTCGGGGATGAGACCCTGCTGGCGCAGATTGTTCGCATGGTCGGAGAAGCGCAACGCAGCCGCGCGCCGATCCAGCGGGTTGCCGACGTTGTGGCCGGGTATTTTGTGCCGATCGTTGTGGCGATCGCGTTGCTGACCGGGGTGGCGTGGGCCTTTTGGGGACCGGAGCCGCGGCTCGCGTATGCGCTGTTGAACGCCGTGGCGGTGTTGATTATTGCCTGTCCCTGCGCGCTTGGGCTCGCGACGCCGATGTCGATTATGGTCGGTACCGGCCGGGGTGCGACGGCAGGCGTGCTGATCCGAAAGGCCGAGGCGCTGGAAGTAATGGAAAAGGTCGATACGTTGGTGTTCGACAAGACCGGAACTTTGACGGAGGGAAGGCCGAGGCTCCTCAAAACCTCGGTCGTGTCTCCATGGAAGGAGCAGGAGGTTCTGCAGATCGCCGCCGCCGTGGAGCATGGAAGCGAACACCCTCTGGCCGCCGCAATCGTCGCCGGCGCTCATGCGCAGCGTCTCGATATTCCACCGGTGTCCGAGTTTCAATCGGTCACCGGTCGGGGGGTCACGGGCACGGTGCAGGGCCGGGTCGTCGGTGTCGGCACCGCCGAATTGTTACATGAACTGGGTGCACAGGGCGCATCCCTGGATCAACTGATCCAGCAGGCCGAGTCGTTACGTCACTCCGGGGCGACGGTGATGTTTATCGCCATTGATAGGGAGCCGGCCGGGCTGGTGGCGGTAGCGGATCCGATCAAAGCGACAACTCCTGAAGCCATCGAATTGTTGCGGCAGGAAGGGTTGCGGTTGATTATGGTGACGGGTGACCACCAGGTTACTGCTGATGCGGTTGCCAAGCAGTTGAGGATCGACGAGGTGCGGGCCCAGGTGCGACCCGAAGACAAAGGCCGAATCATCAAGGAACTACAAGCGCAAGGCCATGTGGTGGCGATGGCAGGGGACGGGATCAATGATGCGCCGGCGCTGGCGCAAGCCGATGTCGGATTGGCCATGGGAACCGGAACCGATGTGGCAATGGAGAGCGCGGAAGTGACTCTCGTAAAGGGTGATCTGCGGGCCATCGCGAGGGCCAAGCGGCTCAGCCGGGCGACCATGAAAAACATTCGACAGAATCTGCTGTTCGCCTTTCTTTATAATGCGCTTGGTGTGCCCATTGCGGCGGGAGTGCTCTACCCGTTCTTTGGTCTCTTACTCAGCCCCATGATTGCCAGCGCGGCGATGACCTTCAGCTCCGTCTCCGTCATTTCCAACGCGCTCCGCCTGCGACGCGCCGAATTATAGCTCTCTCTGTGCAGCCGGTGGTCCACATGATAAATTTTGTCGGCATCCTCGTTTACCGGAAACTAGCCATGATTCGTCATTGTAATGATTGGCTCCGCCTGATCTCCACTATTGTGATTGCCGTTCAGGCGTGTATTCTGCTTGAGTCCGCTGCTGTTTCTCCGGCACACGCGGCGAGGCAGTCGATGCGCCTGACGGCTGCGGCGGACTTACAGGCTCAAGTTCGGTCCACCGCGGCCAAGGTGATCCCGGCGGTGGTCAGCATCGCCTCGACGGTCGTGGTTCATGACCAGGCCTTCAGTGATGAGGGGTTGCCGTTCGGCATGTTTAAAGATGTGCCCCCACGGCGGCAATATGGTCAAGGATCCGGAGTCATTGTCACCGCCGACGGCTATATCGTGACGAATAACCATGTTGTCGCGGAGGCAGTCGATGTCGAAGTTGTCCTGGCCGATCGGCGTCAATACAAGGGCCGTGTGGTGGCGACCGATCCGAAAACGGATGTGGCGGTCGTGAAGATCAATGCGACCGGTCTGCCGACCGTATCCTGGGGAGATTCGAGCGCGCTGGTGGTGGGAGATTTCGTGCTGGCGATCGGCAATCCGTTGGGATTGAGTCGGACTGCGACGTTCGGGATCGTGAGCGCGGTCGGCCGCGCCGATGTCGGCGTGGCGGACTTTGAAGATTTCATTCAGACCGATGCCCCGATCAACCCGGGCAATAGCGGCGGCGCGCTTGTGAATATCAATGGAGAGTTGGTCGGCATCAACACGGCTATCGCCAGCCCCACGGGCGGAAGTGTCGGCGTGGGCTTTGCGATTCCGAGCAATATGGCTCGCGCCGCGATGCAGAGTCTGATCAAAACCGGACGAGTGGTCAGGGGATTTCTTGGCGCTTCCACGCAGGATGTGAGCCCGCTCTTGGCCAAGGTCTTTCGTTTGCCCGATGTCAAAGGCTCCGTCGTGACGGATCTCCAAGCGAAGGGGTCCGCCGAGCGGGCCGGTCTCAAACGCGGCGATGTGGTGGTGCGGTTCGACGGGCGCGATGTCATGGACAGCGGCCATTTGAAAAATCTGATCGCGGTCGCGGCGATAGGGAGCAAACATCGGCTGGAAGTGGTCCGCGATGGGAAGGTCATGCAGGCCGAGCTCGTCGTGCAGGAAGCGCCCCGTGAACGAAGTAAGCGGGATCACACGGAGGCGTCTCAGAACCAGGCGGCGGCGCATCCGCTGTCCGGAGTGATGGTGGACGATGTGACGCCGGCCTTGGCCCGACAAATGGATCTCACCGCGAATTCCGGCATTGTCGTCACGGATGTCGAGGAGGGCAGCATTGCGGAAGTGTCCGGCCTTCAGCCCGGCGATGTGATTCTCGAATTGAACCGGCAGCCGGTCTCGAACTTTAATACCTTTCAACGCCTCGCCGAGCCGCTCAAAACCACCGACCTGGCTCTTCTGCTGATCAACCGCCAGGGGGCGGTGCTGTATATTCCGATTCAGAGTGAATAAAGAAGAAGCCTTGGCTGACGAACGGCGCACCCGGCCGGTGTTGGCCGTCATGCGACGGCTGCTGAATGGTGAGTCCTGCCTGCTCAGCGCTATGACTCGACCGCACGTAAGCAATGATTGCCGCTGTCGTGCGTGCGCTGCTCCCCACCTCTCAGAACGACCCTTCCGGGCTTAACCGAGCGGAATATCCTGCCGGCTCACCGACTCACCGGCGTCCGCAAGCGTGACGCTCATTATTCTTCGCGTCGCGGACCCTTCTGGAATTCCCTCAGCTGCGATCATGTGATCGCAGTGCTTCAGTCAGTTCCAGCTTTCCTTCTCGGCCAAGCCTCGGTGGGTCCCCGTTCCTCCGGTGAAGGTCGCACGCCGCACGGCAGCGTCCCGGCCAGTAAATGAACAGAGGTTTCGCCTTCGCGCGATGCGCGACGCACGACTCACCATGCACTTTGTTCTAATACTAAGTGAGGCGCCACGGCCAAACCTTCGCACGCATCCCTTCCAGCCAAGCCAAGCCCGTTAGAATTATCTTGTGATGGCGGAATAGACAGTTGCTTAACTCCGCCGATTGTATTACTCTCCGTGCCATCTTTTGCTAATTCGTAGCACTGTCTCGTCCATCATGAAGAAACTGGTTCGCTTCGGCGTGTCGCTCGATCATCACCTGCTCGATGATTTCGACCGCCATATCAAGACACGAAAATACACCAACCGGTCGGAGGCGCTGAGGGATCTGATCCGGGACAAGCTGGTCGGCGAAGAATGGTCGGAAAACAAGGAGACGGTCGGGACCATCACGTTTGTCTATGATCATCATGTCCGCGACCTGACGAAAAAGCTCACCACTATACAGCATGATTTTCAGGGGCTCGTGCTGGCCGGGATGCATGTGCACCTGGATCATGACCATTGTCTGGAGGTCTTGGTCGTGAAGGGCAAGGGTGCTGAGATCAAAAAAATCGCCGATGCATTGATCAGCATCAAGGGCGTGAAACACGGAAAATTGGTCATGACGACGACCGGGAGGGGGCTCAGTCTGTGATGACAATCTGCGTCGTAGACGGCCGCGGGGGCGGTCTTGGCAGCCGGATTGTCGAGGGGTTGCGTGACATCGCGATCGATGGACATGCGGTGGTTGGTCTTGGTCTCAATAAGGTTGCTGCGCAGGCGATGGTGCGTGCGGGAGCGACATCAGTGGAAACGCAGACGGACGTCATCCGACAGCAAATCGGCGAGGCGGACATGATTGTGGGGTCATTGAGTCTGCTTCTACCGGGAGCCATGTTGGGCGAGGTGACATCGGATCTCGTTCAGGCCTTGGTGGAGTCGCCGGCGCAGAAGTTTCTCCTTCCGCTCAATCGGCGAAAGATCGAAGTGGTCGGTTTGGAGGGACGAACCCTCGATTCACTCATTGAGCAGGCTGTGCAGCGGATTACCTGTATGACGAAGTCAGCCGCCTGATTCATACCGTTCTTCCTGCCTGTAACCCCGCACATTCAGATCACGAGGGTCTGAACCGGCTGAAAGGAGCCGTGTTGAGATCTTCAATCGCCGCGTTCCCGTTCACTCGCCGTCCGGGGTGGCGCCTGACGGGGCCGGGGACATGCTTGCTTATCATAGCCGGCGTAGGGCTTCTCTTCACCAGCGGGGGCGTCTTCGCCCATGATCCGGATGCGCCGGAGGTGGAGATGCCTGAGATTGCCGTGTCCGCCGAGCGGCCGGTGGCCGCGTCTTCTCAGCAGTTCATTCCCGACAAGGAGATTGTTCTCCAACCACAGGGCCGGCCGGCGCAGGTGCTGCGTTTGATCCCGGGCATGATCACGGTGGAGCATTCGGGCGGGGCGGGCAAAGCCGATCAGTACTTTTTGCGGGGCTTCGATGCAGACCACGGGACGGATGTGGCGTTCTTCACCGACGGCATGCCGATCAACTTTCGTTCCCATGCTCATGGCCAAGGCTATGCCGATTTGAATTTCATCATCCCGGAAACCATCGAAGGCCTTGATGTGTACAAAGGCGCGTACCATGTTGAGTTCGGCGACTTTGCCACGGCGGGGGCGGTCAACTTCAAAACGCGGGAGATGGTTCGCGAAGGATTGATGCAGGCGGCCGGCGGCCAATTCGATACCCAGCGGTATCTCTTGATGCTGTCCCCGACGAAGAACCAGGTGCGGACCTTGTTTGCGGCGGAAGGCTACTACACGAATGGGCCGTTTCAGAACGACAATCGCTATTTTCGCACCAACCTATTGGGGAAAATGACTATGAATCCCAGCGGCCGCTCGGAATTGAGCCTCACCGGTACGTTCCAGAAGGCTCAGTGGAATGCGTCGGGCGAAATTCCCCTGCGCGCGGTGCACGACGGATCACTGGACCGCTTTGGGGCGATTGATCCGTCCGAAGGCGGAAAGACGATCAGATCGACCGGCCGCTTGAACTACCATTACGATACCCCATCCGGCGGCCGATTCTTCATGAACGCCTATGGGCAGTATTACAAGTTCGACCTGTTCACCAACTTCACCTTCTTTTTGAATGATCCGGTCAACGGCGACGGTATTGAACAGTCTGATCGGCGGTTGATGTACGGAGGCGATATTGGATATCGGCACATGGGCAAATTCTTGGATATGGAGAGTGCAGTTACGGTCGGCGTGCAATCTCGTGTTGATAACATCCATGCGCGGCTCGGGACCCAGGCGAAGCGCAACCCTTTGAGCACGACACTGGACAGCGATATTATGGAAGCCTCCTATTCACCATTTCTGAAACTGGAGATGCAGCCGACTTCATGGATGAGACTGGCCGGTGGTGTGCGGAGCGAGGTCTTTACTTTTGATGTGCGCAATCGTTGCCCCAATTGTGCCGAACAGCCTGCAGGCAGAACGAATTCAGGGCTCGTCCTGCCCAAGGTCAATCTCATACTCGGGCCCTGGTTCCGGACGGAATTGTTTGGCAACTATGGCGAGGGCTTTCACAGTAACGACGCTCGCTCTGCCGTGGCTCCGGGCTCGGCGCCGCTTGCCCGCGCCAAGACTTATGAGATAGGAGTCCGATCAAAGCCATGGGGGCCGGAAGGACTGGAACTGATTGCGACTCTCTGGGCCATCGACTTGAAATCGGAACTGGTGTTTGTCGGAGACGAGGGCACTACAGAAATCCGCGGGGCGACCAGACGGCGCGGCGTGGAAGTTGCGGCACGTGGCCAGATTGCCGGTCCCCTGTACTTCAATGGCAGCGTGGCCTGGTCACATGCGGAATTCACGAACGGCGATGCGATTCCGCTGGCTCCCGAATTGACCGGCTATGGGGCGCTGATTTTGCGATGGCCGGAAGGATTAACCACACAGGTTCAAGGGACGTACCTCGGCACGAGACCGCTGGTCGAAGATCGTAGCATCAAATCGCCATCTTGGCTGGAATTCGACTTGTCCACGCGGTATCAGATCCCCGTTAAACTGTCCCATGGACGCCTCGAAGCGTTTTTGTTCATTCAAAATCTCTTCAACACAAAGTGGGAACAAGCCGTCTTTGCCTTTGAGTCCCGCTTGCGAAACGAAGCGACGGGCGTGATGGATATTCATTTCGTGCCGGGGAATCCGCGGTTTCTCATGAGCGGTCTGGCGTGGTACTTCTAGCGGGCTGCTGAAAAACTTACCAACTTTGTTCTCCGTCGTCCGCCTCCTTGCGACGTACATACAACCGTACGCCTCAGTCGCCAGCCTCCGTGCGGCCGCGCCAGGGAAAAGCGCGCACAGCGCGCCGGGGAGGGCTGGGTGAGAATGTCAGCCTTTTTGAGCAGCCGGCTTGGAGAACACAATTGAAGTATCATACGTTAAAATATCACTTTTGAACACTTCACCACTGGGATGATTCAGGAGACTGCGGAATGCTGCCAACTAATGGAGAGGAAAGGAAGGAGGCCGTGCTAGATCGCAAGTACTTCGCTCGCCCTACTGTGGAAGTCGCTAGGTCGCTGATCGGGAAGTATCTCGTTCGGGAAAACGGACGTGGACGAATCGCGGGCAAGATTATCGAGGTGGAGGCCTACGTCGGCCCACAGGACAAGGCTTGTCATGCGTCGAAGGGGCGAACGAAGCGTACGGAGGTGCTGTTTGGCCCTCCCGGCATGAGTTATGTGTATCTCATCTATGGGATGTATCACCTGTTGAACGTCGTGACGGAGCGGGAGGAGTTTCCCGCGGCCGTGCTGATCCGCGCCATTGAAATCGACGGCCGTTTGATCGACGGGCCCGGCCGGTTATGCCGCGCCCTGAACATCGATCTCAACCTCAACCGGTATGACCTATCGATAGGTCGATCTCTCTGGTTGGAAGACCGCCTCGTACGGGTCAAACCGGGAGACGTGGGGGCCTATCCTCGGATCGGTGTTGATTACGCGGGGGAATGGGCCAAAAAACCGTGGAGGTTTCGGCTGATCAAATAGTATGGCACGCTGAAAGAAAAACGGGGCGGCTATCACAGGGTAGCCGCCCCGTTCATTTCAATAATGACGAGCGCGAAAATGAATTACTTCACGCCCAAGCTGGCGTCAGCCTTTGTGGCGGTCGAGACAGGGGGCTGAATTTGAATCTGGGGTCCCTGGACGTTGGGGAGCCGGCCGGCCCCTTCCTTCTTGGTGATACGGTCGTTATTGGGGTCTTTGAGCTGCTGGCTGACATGCTTGTCATCGTATCCAGCCGATTGCAGTACGGCATTTTCACCGGCGGCATTAGTCTGGCCCGGATCATTCGCGAGCGGCTGGCCGTTCACGGGGCTCGTGGCCGCTTTCGCCGGATAACCTGGATGCTTCGGGAGCAATGCTGGATTCGCCGATGCCGATGACAGGACAAAGAACACACCCGCCAGTGTTGCAACACTGCCAATCACGAGTTTCATGTCCCCTACTCCTTTGAAAGAATGTGAAAGGATACTTGCCGATAATAGTCTAAGGCCGATAAAGTGGGGAAATCTTAGCGAGCTTGGGGGGCAGTGTCAAGGAAAAGAAAGGCGAGCGGCTGCGGCGGTTTCATGCGGGCTCGCTCCGTTGCGTGGCGGGCCCGGCCGGCTCGGAAGTCCTTATTGTGGGCGGCGTGGTGGCCGCCGGCCGCGGCCTCGATATCGATGGACCGGCCCGCGGCTGATGCCGGGGAGTCGAATGGTGACCGTTGTGCCTTCTCCCGGCGTGCTCGCGATCGCAATGTGGCCTTGATGTTCCTCGACGATCTTCTTGACCGTGGCCAGACCTAGGCCGGTTCCGGAGCGCTTGGTCGTGAAAAACGGCTCGAATACCTTGTCGACATGTTCGGCGGGGATTGGAGCACCGTTGTTCTTGATGAGGATCTGAACCTCAAGGTGCCGGCCTGCCCGCTGGTTGCTCATGGAGATGGTCAAGATACAACCGGGTGTCATGGCCTCGATGGCATTCTTGAAGATACTCAAGAAGACCTGCTGCATTTTGGCTTCGTCGCACCGGACCGGGGCGATGTGGCCCGCGTATTCCTTGACGACTTGAATCCGAGTGACTTCCAATTCGGTGGCGACGACGGTGAGGGAGCTTTCAATAATTTCCGGCACGCGGCAGAGCCGGCGATTCAGTTCGAGCGGTTTGGCAAAATCAAGAATCTCATTGAGGATCGCTTCGACGCGGATGAGATCCCGCATGGCATTCTCAACCCGCGTCTGCGGGTCGAAGTCAAGAATCCCTTCCCCGGTGACTTCTTCCAATTGTGCTCGGATCGACGCCAGGGGCTCCCTCACTTCGGTCGCGAGGAACGCGCTGAATTCACCGATGGCCGCCTGTCGTTCCTGCTTGCGAATGAGCGGCTCGGACGGAGGCGGTGGAGTAGTCCCCGCCGCAGCGGCGTCCCCCGTGGATTCGGCCGGTTTCGAGGGTTGGCCGGCCGGGGTGGCCTGGAGCAGCTCGACGAGCTTCAGCGTGATCGGCTCCAAAGTCCGTGCATCCGCAAGGGTATAGCGATCGGGATTCTTGGATGCGAGCGTGATCGTGCCTCCGACCTGTCCCCGTAAGAAAAACGGGACGACGAGCGAAGATTGAAAGCGATCCTTATACAGATGTTTATGATCTAAGAACCGCCCCTGCGTTGAGGCCAAGTCATGGTCCACGCGTGGTTTGCGATGGCGGACGGCCCATCCGGCGGCAGAAGCGTCCAATGCCAGTCGATGCCCGGGCTTGAGTTCCTTTTTCTGATCTTTCGGATCGACTCTCGCTTCTCCGGCGATGCCCAGGACTTCCACGCTCCCAGCAATAGGATCGTAGGCGCAGATCCAGGCGCGATCGAAGGGTACATGTTCACCCGCGTCATTCAACAGCGCGACAACTTTTTCCTGTAAGTCCGGGGTGGCTCGGGACGGCGCCGGAATGAATGCCTCGGCGGGCGGAGCAGCGGGAACCGGTTCATTGCCCACCAAGGAACGACCTAAAATCACGTTTAAATCAAACAGAGCTTCGCGTTCGAGGGATTTGGTCACTTCGTCGCCCGCCTGCTCCATCAGGGACTTTTCCTTTTTGGCGAACGCGGCATTGTCCTTTCGGCCGATCACCAAAAATCCATAGGTCCGTTGGCGATGCCGGAGCGGGATGCCCAAGAGCGATTTCGCGCCGGGAGTCACCAGCCGGAGCCGAAGTGTGCGGGTTGAGTCCGCTTCGTCCTGCGGAGGCACGGCGCTGAGTACCGTTCGGGATGACAGGGTTCGTAGAATGGATTGGACGTCGCGGGGCGTAAATCCGCGTGAGACATGCGCCGTCAGAGGACCATGTTCCTGATGAAAGATTGCCGCCAGGGCCGCATCAAACGAAAATCCGTTAATGACCGATGTCAGGGTGCGTTGGAGATGGGTATCGGCCGCGGCTTTGGCTTGCTCTGCTGGGGGCGTCATACGTCCTTAGAAAAAGAGAGCGCATTGTAGCAGCCGGGTGGGAAGAACACAAGAAATCCGCGAGAGACGAGGCGTCGCGTGAAATGCCGCTCAGTTGGGATTGATGATCTTCGGTGGGCGAGTGGAATGGGGCGGTTCGTGAATTCGTACGTGATCCGTTCCAATCCAGAGATTGAGAACCGAGGTGACGATACTGATGACCACAGCGCCCCCGACCGACGGCCAGAATCCCGCCACGATGAACCCCTTCACAAAATAGGCGGTAATTTGCAGCAGTAGTCCGTTGATGACGACCAGAAACAGCCCGAGAGACAGCAGGATCAACGGGAGGGAGATGAAATAGAGGATGGGCCGTATCACCGCATTCAACAAGGTCAGCACAAGGACCGCCGCCACGCCGGCTGCCAACGTTTGGGCCTCGATGCCCGGGACAATGGTAATAGCCAGAAAAACGGCTACTCCGGTCACCAGGATCCGGAGCGCCAGCGGGGACAGACCTGATCCCGCCCCGCCGACGCGCTCCATACGTTGAAAGTGAAACACGGCCATCGACGTTATGGAGTCTTTGGTTTCGGATTCGAATATTGCACTTCCGTCGCGGTCATGACCGCGCCTTCCGTGTTCACATCGATTACCACGCGATCGCCGACTTGAGGCTGGCCGCCGGCCCGCTTGATTCCTTTCGGGATGAACTTGGTTTGATCGGTTAGCTGCACCGTCACGGAGGCTCCCTTCGGAGTCTTTACGTCCACATGGGTGGCATCGATAGCCGTCACCGTCCCCAGCACATGTTGGTCGTTACCATGGGCCAGGCCCAGGGTTGGAACAGCGATCAGCGCGAATGTCAGCAAGGCATATCGTACAATCGTCTTCACGGAAACTCCTTCCAGGCCGATTTAATGGCGATGGCTCGAAGGCGCAGCGGGTCCTTCGTCCTCGCCTCGGAGGAATCGTTCTTTGGCCTCTTCTTCCTCCAGCTCATGTTTCGTTTTAGGGTTCAGGGTCTTCATTTCCGCCAGTTCCTCCTGGGTGATTCTGGGAAGATGCCGGATGAAGTGCACCAACTTCCAACTATCCGTATCTTCCGATGGATCGCCGGTGCCCCAGGCCGGCATCCCGGTAAAGCGGATCCCGTTTTGGATGATGAAGAACATCTCACCGTCGGACATGTCTTGAGTATCGCTCAATCTCAGGTCCGGAGTCTTGGGATAGAAATTCTTCCCCATTTTCGTTTGGCCGCTGCCGTCGTTGGCATGGCAGGAGGCGCAGTGGTCGGCAAAATGCCCGCGGGCCTCCTTCATCACGTCCGGTGTGAGAGGTACCGGATTGCGCAGGTTACGATTCTCCAGCGGGATCGCCAGATAGCGAAGTTGTCGCGCGACTAAAACCTCGAGCCAGTTCGGCTCGGCTTTGGCGCTGAATCCGGTCGAAAAAGATTGATAGCCGAACCAGCCCAGTAAGCCGAGGAACAGCAGGAAGAGGATCACGATGAATCCAACAAATTTCCGCATGTCCCGCCTTCCGTGAGAGTGTACCGGGCAAAATATTCGCCGCAGGCCTTAGGCAACGCGCTGTTTCACTATACCGTCTCATTCAGTTCAATGCCACAGTCGGATTCGGCAAGAACAATGCCGCTGTGGGTCAGCGCGCGATAGCTTGTGCCGGCCACTGCCGGAGCAGGCGCAAGGCGAGCAATAGAGTAATTGGGAGATATAACAGCAGGCCCGTTATGCCTTGCAACGATTCCCCGATCCAAAAGGTTACGGTAAGATTGAACACCAACACTCCATAGTAGAGTCCGCAGCCGAGCAGGAGGATGCCGGTCTTTGATGGGCGATGGGGCTGAATCGGATCGGCAAGCCGCCGGTCCAGCGGATTGTATATGAGTAGTGACAGCGTTCCGACCACGGCCCAGCCGATATAGTTTGCGATCGGCACGCCATAATGGACGCCCGGCTCAGGATAGTAATAAATCTTGCCGAGGAACCATCGGTCGCCTCGCAGGGCAACCGGGTCGATCACCATATCAATCATCACGAAGAACAGTACCGTCAGCGCCGCAACCGACCATGAGGTGCGCGAGGCGGCATCGAGTGCAAGCCTCGGCAGCCCGCGGGAACCGGAGAGGCCGCTCGGCTTTTCCATGGGAAGGAGAAGCGTCAGGGCTAGGCAATAGCTCGCGTAGAGCAGAAAGGAGAACGACAGGGAGGACATGAACGGAATATTCGAAATATAGAGTTCCTGGCCGACGGTGGAGCCGGTGTAGTGGTACCAGCCGAACGGGATGCCGGTTCGCGTTGAGGAAAATTCGCAGACGAAGGCGGTGATCCAACTGATGAACCAGAACCGCCAGGTCCTGGGCCAGCCGAGCAATTTGATCGCCGAGAAAAGAAACGCGGCGAGGAAGATGAAGACGTACGAGCGGAGGAGGATAGTTTTCAGGAAGAGAGAAAAGAATTCCATCAATGAGGAATGAGAAATGAGGAATGAGGAATGTCTTCTGACCCGGCTGAGAACTCCGAGTCAGAAGTCATCGTTCTCTCCATGCCCCGATAATTTAGACACGTATAATCAATCACTTCGCAAGATTCACATTCCAAATTTCTCATTCCACATTCCTCATTCGATTACGCGTAGCCGTGGTCGCGGAACCACTGCACGGCTTTTTCAAGGGCCGTTTCGACCGGTGTTTGCGGGAGGCCCAGCTCCTTGATTGCCTTGCTGCAATCATAATGCATCTTATACTTCGCCATGCGGACCCCTTCGAGGGGAATGCGCGGCTGTTTGCCCGTGCACGACGACATCCATTCGTTCACATAGGCGAGCGGGAGAATCGCGAGGCGGGGCAACTTGAGTGCCGGGGCTTTCACGCCGGTGAGCCGGCTCAGGATCTCGAAGACTTCACGCAGCAAGAGATTCCGGTTGCCGAGAATATAGCGTTCCCCGAGCCGCCCGTTCTCCATAGCGAGGAGATGCCCGGCCGCCACGTCATCCACATCGACCAGATTCATGCCGGTTTCAATATACGCCGGCATCCGGCCCTTCATGAAATCAACGATGACCTGGCCGGTCGGGGTCGGCTTCACGTCACCGGCGCCGACCGGCGCGCTCGGATTGACGATGACCACCGGAAGCCCCTCCCGCGCGAGCTTCAATACTTCCTGTTCGGCAAGATATTTTGACCGCTTGTAGTGACCGGCCATTTGATCCAGCGAAACCGGCGTTGTTTCCGTCCCGAGTCCCCCGCCGGGAGGTAAACCGATCGCGCCGATGGTGCTGCAATAGACGGTTCGCTCGATGCCGGCCTCGCGCGCGGCTTCCAACAGATTGCGCGTGCCGGCCACGTTCACGTCGTAAAAAATCGACGGATCTTGGGCCCAGAGCGCATAATGCGCAGCAACATGGTACAGCTGTCCGCATCCAGTCAGCGCACGAAGCAGGGACTCCTTGTTCCGCAGGTCTCCCTCGACCCGTTCCATCGCCACGCCGGTGAGATGCCGCATATCGTTGCCCGGCCTGGCAGTGACACGCACATGGACGCCGGACGCGACAAGTGCGCGGACGACCGCTCCACCGATGAATCCGGAGGCGCCGGTGACGAGAGCCTTCATGACTTAGTGATCTAATGATTTCGCGATTTGGCGAAATGAGCCTGCAGGAGGGATCCGCTCAATCTCTCACTCGCCAAATCACTAAATCGTCAATTCTTCCGTGACGTGATGTATCGAGCGAGTTCGCGGAGCGGATCGGCGGAGTGGCCAAATTCAGACAACCGGGTCACGGCCCGGCTCACGCAGTCGTCGGCCAGCCGTTTCGCCCCGTCCACGCCGTAAAACGTCGGGTAGGTTTTCTTTCCGCGCTGTGCGTCCGTATTGGGATTCTTGCCCAATTCCTCCCGCGTGCCGGTTACATTCAACACATCATCGGCGATTTGAAATGCCAGGCCGATATCTTCGGCGTAGGCGGTCAACTTGCCTAGCTGACTTTCGGTTGCGCCCGCGGTGAGGGCTCCCATGCGGACCGCCGCCCGGATCAGCATGCCGGTCTTATGCCTGTGGATCGATTGCAGCGTCGCGAGATCGATGTCTTTATTCTCGGACTGAATGTCCAACACCTGCCCGCCGACCATGCCGCGATTGCCGGAGCCGACGGCGAGTTCCTGGATCAGCCGCACTTGCCGTGCCGAGTCAAGGACGTCCAATGCTCCGGTCTGGCTGCACAACTCAAATGCCATGGTCAGCAAGGCGTCTCCCGCCAGAATCGCCATGGCTTCGCCATAGACTTTGTGGTTGGTCGGTTTCCCGCGGCGGAAATCATCATTATCCATGGACGGCAAATCATCATGGATCAACGAATAAGTATGGATCAGTTCGAGCGAGGAGGCGATCGGGAGGATCGCGGCGCCGGGATCACCGACGGCTTCTGCGGCGGCGATGGCCAGGATGGGCCGGACCCGTTTGCCTCCGGCAAAGAGGCTGTAGCGCATGCTTTCGTGCAGCGTCGTCGGAGGCGTATCAGCAGCCGGGATGACTGAGAGCAAATAGCCGTCCACGGCTTCCCGTTTTTGTTCCAGGTATTCCTTGATGTCCATGCGGGATGGAGGAGCTTGGCTGAGAGGGCTCATGTCTGTTGAGTTTGGAGTGAGTGAAAATCCGTACCGTTCATATCCGCGCGAGAGTAGCAAAAGAATTTGAGGGGTGTCAAACCGCGCGTGAGGGACTTTCCGAGCGCTCGCGTTGATTTCGTCCTGTGAATAAGGGTATTCCTCGGCAAATTTGATCGATAAGAGACTTCGCATATGTCTTCTCGTAAGAAATCCGGCGCGCATGAATCGGTGGAACCGCTAATTGTCGTCATTAGAAACCAACGCGTGATTCTTGATGCGGACTTGGCGCGACTCTATGGCGTGCCCACAAAGCGCTTCAACGAAGCGTTCAAGCGGAATCACCAACGGTTTCCGCATGATTTTGCATTCCAGCTCACCAAGGCCGAACTCAATAATTTGAGGTCGCAGCTCGCGGCCTCAAATTTACAACCCATTGAATCAATGGAAGATAATCCGAACTGGTCGCAATTTGCGACCAGTTCCAGCCGCCATCGTGGTGCAGTGTATCGCCCATGGGCATTTACTGAGCACGGTGCATTGATGGCGGCGAACATCTTGCGTAGCGAGCGGGCCGTACACATGAGCGTGTTTGTCATCCGCGCCTTCGTGCGCTTGCGCGAGCATGTTGCCGCCAATCAGGCGATTCTGAAACGCTTGACCGAAATCGATAAGACCTTGCTTGAGCACGATTCGGCGCTGGTGGATGTGTATGAGAAATTGCTGCCGCTCCTTCAACCGCTTCCCGACGAACCCAAACGGCGCATCGGGTTTGATCGGGACAGCAAGTGAGTCGGTTAAAGGCGCATAGGAATACTTGGGGTGAGCGATATATGGTCGGGTGCAAGCGGCGTCGGACCTTGGCTGACGAACGGTAAATCGGCGAACGGACGTGTCGGTCTAATGCGGACTCGCCGTGCTGCTGTAGTGGCCGGCAATCCGGCTGCGGCTCCCCCCAACCCCCATTCCAGAGAATGGGGGATTCCGATCTGCCTTCGACAGTCGGGCCTCGCGCGGTTTCCCGCCTCACACATCAGCATGGCTCGCCCGCAAGGACGCTCCGCTGTCCGTTCGCCTCTTGCTGACGAGTGATGAGACCACGTCCAAACCTCTGTGCGCATCCGTTCCAGCCAAGGCTAGAACTGGATTGTATGCATGGCTCGGCCGTAAACGCGCTCCGAATACCTGACTGCCATTAGCTAGATGACTTAATCAATTCTTACATCAATCCGGACTTCCAGCCCGCATATTTCCCATCGCGTATTTTTTCAAAGAAATGAGTGTAATCTCCAGGCGAAAGGAAATAGAAGTGATACCGCCATGGCTCTTTCATCTTCACAAGCCTGTCGTTCAGGACTTCAAAGTGCCGAAGGCCGTCGCGACACTTGGCCCGGTTTCGATTTGAATCATCCCCCTCTGCCTTCACTTCGACCACAAGGATATCGTGCGTGCCGCGCTCGCGAAGAAACAGAACAGGGTTAAAGTTCTCATTCGCGGTGTGGGTTTGTGCCGTTTTTGCTGGCTTATAGGAATAAGGGAAGGAGTATGCCGCCTGATTGGGCTTTTTTGCCGGCGGGCGGTGTGCTTCGCGCCTTTGCGGCCGAGGTGCGCGAGGCGATGAATAAATCGCCTCCCATTTGCGCACGGGCGCGAGTCGGTGAGCTCGCGGTGCATTCGCTGATGTGTCGAGCGAAAGACCGAGGTCCGACCGCCCTTGGCGGATCGGAAACCTAGAGTCCTGTAAGCGTCAACAGGCCGCCGGTGGTCCGCGGCAGCAGCACGAAAATATCCAGGTCGAAGGTCAGCAGCGGCTCTATGTAAAAAGTCGCCCTCATCGCGCCGCCTATCGCATATCGACTCATCGCACCGCTTTGTTCAAGCTCATTGACAATCTGTAGTCTGCGCTGCATGGGAATACCACGGGAATTCGAAACTGGAACATAGAGTCGAAAGCCTGCCGAGACGAAGTCTATCGAAATTGCCGCATCAAATCTATGCGATTGCTTTGCTGGAACAGGCGCTGAACCTGGCAGGCCACCGTTGGCCGGCTTGTATTTCCGCGAGACCCTTCGCTATACTTCCGCTGATGAGTATTCGAAAAGCCGGCGGCGACTGGGAGCCCATGTTGCTGGGGATCGAACCCCGGCGATGCAAGGTCTGCAAGGAAGGTCTCTACCGAGACAAGACCATGCTGCGTGGCGGTTGGTCTCGTTGCACGGTCTGCGATGAATTTGTGCATTACAGTTGTCTAGCCAGCGGCAAAGTAAAATTTCTCAAGCAGCGCCCCCGAGTCTGCCTGACCTGTCAGAAAGCCCGCACCGGCGCGAAAGTTGGTGCCGCTCAGCCGGCCTCTTCACCGGACGTGGCGGTCGGGTCATGAGCGTCCTGGCGAGGCCCGAGCATCGCTCCGCCCGCCCGGCCTGGCATAGCGCTTTCGCCCAAACCGTCCTCTATGTGCTGGCGCCGCTGATTTCGTTGTCGAGCGGGTTCTTCACCGCCAACTTTATCGTGAGCGGGCAGTACGGATGGCCACGAAGCAGCCGGGTCTTTGCCTTGACCCTAACGCTTGCGATCCTGGCCTATGAGTTCGTGTATAAAGAACAGCGTGCCCGAGCCGCCTCGCATGAACGGGCGCTTCACGCCGTCTTGTATTCCTGTCTCATCCCCTATGCAGCCGGCATCCTGGTCATGCTGGTTCTGATCAAGTTCTAAGGTGGTCGGTCAATGCGACCGGGTTACCCCGCCGGCCGTGTGACGCAAACTATCCGAGTGACGCCGCAGAGCGGGTTGTCATGACTCAAGTATTTCACAGCGGAGCCTTCGTACAGCAGTGTTTCGCCGTGCATCCGCTCTGTGTGACGCTGAAGCGGTTTGAGAATCAGAACAAACTGGTCTTCACGTGCAGTTCCTGCCGGATGGCCCACCATGTCATGATCAACTCGATCGTCGCCCGAGTCTCGATCGTGATGGATGCGCCGGATAGTCCCGTCCGGACGACCGGCGATGAGGCTCCGCTCGTGCTAGACCGTTGCATCGTCGAACATGCGGGCGCCGTGTCGATCAGGGAGATGAATGTCCTGCATGACACCATGGGATTGCGATGCGCCCAATGCCGGCGTGTCTTTGACCTCCGTATTGCCTCCTGTGAAACCCGCCAGAAATAGCCGCATGGTGAGAATGTCGGCCGGTCATTGCCGCGGCGTGCTGATCGGACAACAGGTCCCGTTCACGCAGATCTGATTCCTCGCATGGCTCTCCAACGGTTCACCCCCGACGAATTGGCCTTGATGGAGAATGCGGAGTTCTTCCGCGCCAAGGCCGTAATCATGCGGAAAGTCCGGGACCTGCTGGGTCGCTTGCATGAGGGGTTGCGGGAAGAGATGGCTAGGACCGCGCTGCTCGCGCCGCCGGGCTTCAACTCGGTCAACTGCCAATTCGTGAAGGGCGAGCACCTCGAACAATGTCCCTATCAGTATCTGGACTATCCCAAACACTTCAGCGGAGGCAATACATTCAGTTTCCGCTCCCTGTTCTGGTGGGGCCATCATCTGACGTTTGCGTTGTTGCTCGAAGGCGCGCAGCTCAAAGACTACAAGCGCAATCTCATCGATCGGTTTCACATGGTGGCGGGACGCGACCTGGAAATGTCCTTGGCATCCCACTTTTGGGAGTGGAAACGAGGAGAAGGCTACACCTTGCCCCTCTCTCACGACCGCAAGGCGCGGATCGGGGCGGTCATTGCCGAACGATCCTTTATGAAGATCCTGCGGTTTGTTCCGATTGCGGACTTCGACCGGCTCCAAGACAGCCTGCCGGACATCGGCCGGGACACCTTCCGCAGCGTCCTTCCCATTGTCACACCACCTTAGGAATTTGGACGAGTAATGCCATGCTATTGCGGCACAGGATCTGTGGGCTGACTCACCAGCTGATTCCTGGCCGACAATGAATTGTCAGCCCCTCGTCAAGTTAGGTAGACTGGGGGTCCTTTTATCATAACGAACTCAACCAAATGGTTATGGAGGTGGGCGTGAGACTATCAGCGGTGTGTGGACGAAGGCTCATGGCGTGGTTGCCGGCCGTGCTGGTTCTTCTGGCCGGCTGCGCCGGGAGCGGTCAAATGGTGTCCCTCGATGTCGTACCGAAGCTGCCGCCGGCGCAAGCGTTGGCGTCCGATCCGGTGAAGATCGTGATCGAACCCTTCGAGGACCGGCGGGCGGATCAGAGCAGGCTCGGCTATCGGACTCATCTGGGGGGCG
The DNA here is from genome assembly GCF_965152575.1 of Nitrospira sp. Nam80. Taxonomy (NCBI): domain Bacteria; kingdom Pseudomonadati; phylum Nitrospirota; class Nitrospiria; order Nitrospirales; family Nitrospiraceae; genus Nitrospira; species Nitrospira sp. Nam80. The sequence goes on along the minus strand of NZ_OZ224216.1, from coordinate 4,081,001 downwards.
GTGTGACCTACTTCAACGTCGCGGGTGGGAAAGTGGGAGATACCGCAGCCGAGACGATGGCGGAGACTCTGCGCCAGCAAGGTTGGCAACGGCGCGGATGGGATGCCAGGGTCGTGCAGAGCGGCGTGGCGGTCTCGGGTGCGGATATTCTGGTCACGGGGGAAGTCTTGGAATTGGCGGCCAACGCAAAAAGCCGGTTTTTTTCCACGGTCATCACCACCGAATGCAAAATGCTGATCAAAGCGTCCAATCTCAAGGACGGCAGCGTGACGACGAGGAGCGTCGAAGGCGCGCTCACTCAGACGGTGTTTTGGTTCGAGCATGATGACGTGAAGAAATTGGTCGGGCTGGTTCTGAAGGACGGCTTCGACCGCTTTGTGAGCGATACGAAGATTGAAGACGGGACGATAAAGTCAGTACGGTGATCCAATGCTCGGCGCGTCGTCCATTGGACCACGGAGCCACCATGCGGGAACGTCGCTGGGAAACGACCACACCACTTCAGTTCAGAGAAATCCTCGCCGTCGGCGAGCGTCTGGCTGCGCTTGGGCTCAAACCCGTGCATCCCGCGAAGGATGTGATCTGCTATGTCGAAGAGTGGTCCGTCAAGGCTCCGGAGGATTTCGATCAGCTCGATCCCTGGGCGACCGAGGATGTCACGTTGATCCATGTGCGGGAACAGTGGCAAGGAGACTTCTTTCTGCTGGCCGGGGGATATCATACGGTGTACCGGCGCCATCAAGACGTCGGCACCTACTGTTCGATCAGCCACCCGTGGAGAATCCGCGGGCCCCTGCGGTTCCATCATCCGGCCAGCATGCTGTGGGTCGGCTTCCGGCACGCACATGCGTTCATTCGCGTCCGTCTCAATACCCGCGACGTGGTGACACCAGGCGAACACCGGGCGGATGACCAGCGGGACGGCTGGGTGGAAGAGCGCCGCGCCGCATTTCTGGAAGCCATCACGACCTTGGATCTCCCCGTCGAGACCGGTGTCGAACGGGGCAGCGTCGTGTTGAAGCCGGCCGACGAGGCGACTCCATTTTTCTGTTCATGGCCGGATGCGTTCGGCCCCTGCCAATTTGAGTACAATTCTTCGGACGCCTACGAATTTCTTGTACCGGCCAGCAAGCTGGCCTCGACCTTCGGGCCGCAGCTCGCCAACGTGCGCACCTACCTGACCGGCTTCGACGAGGCGGCGCTCAAAGAATTCGAAACGGTCCAGGCCGGCGCAACCTATGCCTATCGCTGTTCCGTCCACTGCCTGCTCGACGAGTTGCCGGAAGTTCTCGAAGCGATTCAACCACAGGGGCGGTTGTACGCGACCCTGTGCGAGTTTCACACCCAGGAGTTGCTTCCGGACGGAGAGGAGGCGTCGGCCATCATCGGCGTCGTCGGAAGCGGGCAGAGCTTTCAGTTGGAGGTCCGCCTCAACTGCGCGCCGCTTCCGGAAGAATTGATGGATAGCTGGGTAGAGCGCCTGCTCGGCCACCCGGCCAGGTATGCGCCGCTCCCGCCGTTCGTCTGACTGGATGTTGGCTTCCCATTTGTTACACCCGTGGGTTCTCTTGAGTTGAGGCTTCAGCACCCTTTCTCGCCTTGGCTGGAACGGATGCGCGAAGGGATGTAACTGCGGCGCTGTTATTCTTTCCACTGGGGCGGCGGGCGGTGTGCTTCGCGCCTTTGCGGCCGAGACATGCTGATGTGTCGAGCGAAAGACCGAGGGAGGTCCGACCGCCCTCGGCGGATCGGAAACCTCCACATTCTGATGCGGGGGCTGGGGGGAAGCGCACCCGGTCTTTCGCACGCTACAGCAGCTAGTCGAGGCTGTGCGGCGTGAAAGCATACCGCTCGCTGACTCCCCACAGCAGCACAGCGAGTCCGCGTCAGACCGACGCGTGTCCGTGCGCCGATTCGCCTTCGTCAGCCAAGGCTTCCGATCTCTACAGCAGCTGATATTATCTTTCATTTCTTCGTTTGACATTCTCACGTTTCTCCTGAAACCTAGCCCCCATGTGGCGACCCTCCAATGTGTGGCGACATCCGAAATTTCAGGCGGTGCTCGGGCAACCGTTCTTGCCCCCGCTGTTCTTCTTCGCCGGTGTGACCTATGACTCCATCATGCTCACAAGAATCGACCGCCTGCGGGACAACCTGGTTTTACTTCTCTACCTCTCACTCCTTGGTTTTCTGATCGTGTTGACGGGACGATTGGGCACGGGCGCCGTCGGCCCGGAAGAGTTGGAACAGACCAAATCTCCGCTGGAACGCCTGTTGCTGCAGATCCGTCCCTACGCTCCCATGGGAATTCAGTTCTTTCTGGGCAGTCTCTTCAGCGCGTATGCCATTTTTTATTGGAAAAGCGCCTCGTTGACCGGTACGGCGGTCTTTTTCTGTCTGCTGGTCGGCCTGCTGGTGGGAAACGAATTTCTACGGGACCGGCTCACGAATCTACAACTCTTGCTCGGGCTCTATGCGCTGGTGTCCTGTTCATTCTTCACGTTTTTTCTCCCCGTCATGACCGGATCGATGAATAAGGTGGTGTTTCTGGTCGGCGTGGCCTTGAGCGGCGTGGTGACCTGGCGGGTGGTGGATTGGCTCTATCGAGGCCGGCCGGACTCGTCCCGGCGGGAGGCCGCGTTGGCCGCCGCCCCGGCGTTCGGCGTGCTCGGCCTAGTCGTTGTTTTATACTTCATGAACTGGATTCCCCCCGTGCCGCTCTCCATGAAATTCGGCGGGGTCTTCCATGAGGTCCGAAAAGCCGGAGAAAAATTCGAATTGGTCTATCAGAAGCGATGGTTTCAGTTCTTCAAATACTCCGACGATCCGTTTCCCGCCGACGAACCGATTTATTGCTTTACGGCGGTCTTCGCGCCGGTGATGCTGGAAACCACGGTTTTTCACCATTGGTATCACAGGGGAGACAAGAATGCGCCGTTCTCCCCGGTTGACCGCATTCCGATCCGAATCCAGGGAGGTCGCGAAGGCGGATATCGCGCCTACAGCGTCAAACAAGGACTATCTCCGGGCGACTGGCGGGTGGATATCGAGGCGGAGGATGGCCGGGTGTTCGGCCGGATCCGTTTCACGGTCGAAACCGAGCTGCCATCGCAAACACCCACGACTATCCTCTATTAGCGGAACCGGTGGCCAATGCATACAGCTTCTGGCCTCCGGGCAAGCCAAAGAAACATCTTTCATCCGTGCTGGAGCTATACGCCATCAGCCATCTGCTATTGGCCATCGTCCATGGTATGGTGAAGCAAAGGAGGACGGGCAAGCCCCGGATGGAACTCTTTCACGCAGAAGTCGCCCGTATCAGAGATTTGACGCACGATGTGCGGGAGGTCGAGTTGCGGCTCATTGAGCCGCGCGACATTCAATTCAAGGCCGGCCAGTTCATCTCCTTTGAGGTTCCGTCAAGCGGCCGGTTTCCCTTCGTGACCAGGCCCTACTCGATCGCCTCGCCGCCAAGCCAATCGGATCGCGTGATCCTTGTCTTCAACCTCGTGACCGGGGGGCCGGGCTCGACCTATCTCTACGGCTTACGCGAAGGAGACAAGACGCAGTTCAAAGGCCCGGCTGGATCATTTTATCTTCGGGACGACGGTCGCGACCTCCTGTTAGTGGCGACGGGGAGCGGCATCGCGCCGCTTCGCTCCATGCTGCTGGCGGAGTTGGCACGTGACTCAGCCAGGCAGGTGACGTTGATCTGGGGACTGCGCTCGCAGCGGGACCTTTATTATCAATCCGAATTGGCCGGCCTTCAACAGGCGCACCCACGCTTCTCCTACGTGATCACGCTGTCTCGCCCCGAGCCGGGCTGGATGGGGTTCGCAGGGAGGGTCACGACCTTCATTGAGAAAGCGATTGCTTTGGTCAAGAATTTGTCGGTCTACCTCTGCGGCAATGGCGGGATGATCAAGGATGTGACGGCAGTTCTAAGCGGGAAAGGGCTCTGCCCGATCCATCGAGAGAAGTATTATGACGAGTGACGCGTTACTCCGCAGGGGGCTTCGCCGCTTTGGTGGTGTGCTGGAAGATGCATTTCGGGCAAGTGTAATGGATGAATTGGCCGCCGGCCACGAGCCGCTTTCTCATCGGGACTTTGCACCAGGTGCAGAGCCGGTCGGGAATATCGGCTTGGGGCGTCCCCACTGGCGTCTGTCTATTGGCCGGCTGATCATCCATGGCTGGCATTCTCGCCAAGCCTCCGTGAATTTGTCAATGAGCCGATCATTGAAAAAGTGGACAGTCCGGGGAGCCTTGAGTATAGTGCGGTTCATGAATCCTACAACCACCCTTCACCACAGAAAGGATGCACAATCCCATGCACAACGCCGACAGCGCCACGTCCGACGACATCTCGTCATCCTTAGCCAGGCTCTCCCAGCCCACGATCCACGAAGACTCGGTTGGATCAGGGAAAGCCTGGGGACTGCTCACCTCGGTTGACCTTCAAGATTGCGATCCCGATCGGATCCGCGATGCCAAATACATTGAACGCTATGTCATTGAATTGTGCGCGTTGATTGGGATGACGCGATACGGCGCCTGCCAAGTAGTGCATTTCGGCGAAGGGCGGGTAGCGGGGTACAGCATGGTTCAGCTGATTCAGACTTCTCTGATCAGCGGGCACTTTGCCAACGATACGAACAGCGCCTATCTCGATATTTTCAGCTGCAAAGGGTATGATCCCGCCGTCGTGGAGGAGTTTTCCAAAACGTTCTTCGGTGCGCGCCGGTCCACCCATACGGGGCTGCTGCGATATTGAACAAGATCAACGACCAGGGCGTATACTGTCTCCACACGTGATGGACGAACATAAAGAAAAAACAGTCGAAGATTTCTTTCGGTTGTTGCCGGGAAAGTTCGATCCCGAAGCCGCCGAAGGAATGGATGCTGTGTATCAGTTCGACCTAAGCGGGGCACAGGGGGGACAGTACTATGTGCTGATTAATGACGGGTCCTGCCGGGTGACGCGTGGTTCGCATCCTGAGCCGCACGTCACCCTGTCGCTCTCGGGAGAAGACTGCGTACGGGTCCTGAATGGGCAATTGAATGGCCCGGCCGTCGCCATGTCGGGCCGGCTCCGCATCAGCGGAGACATGGGGTTGGCGTTGCAGTTGGGATCGCTGTTCCCGAGCTTACGGCGCTAACACGGGGAGCAAGGGCCCTTGTCTCGTCATTCCCGGATACGGGAGTCTTAAAACTTTCCATCGCTATTTCGAGACCACATGAATTCCCGGTTGCGCGGGAACGACAGAGGCATTCCATCCAATTTGATTTGGATTGTCAGGCCTGTTGTGCGGCCAGCGCTCCTGTCTCCTGGTCGATCAATTCTTTGGCCGGCCGCGGGAATCGTTCCTCCAGAATCATATAGACGGTCGGCACGAGAAAGAGCGTCAGCAGGGTCGAAACCGTCAGCCCTCCCACCACGGCCCGCGCGAGCGGCGCGTTGGTTTCTCCTCCGGTCCCGAGGCCCAGCGCCATCGGAAACAATCCGACGACGGTGGCAAACGAGGTCATCAGGATCGGCCGGAGCCTCGTCCTGGCCGCCGTGACCACGGCTTCCCGTAACGGCAAACCTCTCCGCCTCAGCACATTCGTATAGTCCACCAGCAAGACGCCGTTCGAGACAACGATGCCGAGCATCATGATCACTCCCATCATCGACGTAGTGGACAAGGTCGTCCCCGTCAGGAACAGGATGAGGATCACGCCTGGGATGCCCATGGGTACCGAGAACATGATGATGAACGGATCCACCAGCGATTTGAACTGCGCCGCCATGACCATGTAGACCAGGATCAGTGCGAGGATGCTGGCGAAAATGAGTCCCGCGAAGGTTTCGCGCTGCTGCTGGATCTGCCCGGCCAGCCGGATGCTGAATCCGGGCGGCATCTGAAGCTTGGCAAAGCCTTCTTCGAGGTCGGTGGCGATGGACCCGAGGTCGCGGTTCACGGGGTTCGCCGTGATATGCACCACCCGCTGAAAATATTTTCGCTCGATCTTCACCGGGCCCGCGTTCAGCTTCAATGACGCGACGTTTCTGAGCAGGACTGGCTCGCCGGCCTTCGTCGTCAGCAGAATATTTTCAAGATCGCTCAGGTCCTTTCGATGCTCTTCGGCGAGCCAGGCGCTGATGTAATATTCATTTCCGTTCTGTGGATCGGTGTAGATAATCGGATCGGTCTGCCCGTTGCCGTTCAAGGAATAGAGTACGGCGATGGCGACATCGGTTTCGCTGATGCCCAAGAGCGCCGCCTTCTCGCGGTCCACCACGACGTTGACCTCCGGGTAATTCTCCTCTCGGCTGACCTCGATATCGGCCAGGCCCTCCGTCTTGTGCATCACCTCCTGGACTTGTGCGATCACCGCGCGGGCTTTTTCGAAGTCGTAGCCGTAGATTTCGACATCGACCGATTTCTGCGACCCGAAACTGGTGACACGCTTCACCAGCCCGCCCGGATCGAAAAACATCGCGACGCCGGGAAAAAGTCGGATGATCTTAGGACGCACCTCGTTCATGACATCCACCTGGGTCCGTTTCCGCTTGGCGGGGGGCGTCAAATAAACCGAGATGACCGACGTGTGCGGTCCGGTGTTGGGATTGAAGAGCGACGAACGACCTTGGGCCAGAACTCCGGTGCTCGAGACGATCGTATCGAGTTCGTGGGGCGGGATATTTTCGCGCAATACCCGCTCGACCGCCGCGACCTGCTGTTCAGTTTTCTCAACCCGCTGTCCCACCGGCGCCCGGAGGACGATCCGGAATTGGCTTTCGTCCGAGACGGGCAGGAACTCGCTGCCCAACAGCGGGACGAGCGCGACCGATCCGGCGAAGATCACGATGACACCGACGACCAGCACGCGCCGGTGCCGCAGAATCCACTCCAGGCTTTGTTCATAACTTTGATCGAACGCCTCATATCGCCGACGGCTCCATTCCATGATGCGGACGAACCAGGCGGGCATGGAGCGCTGGGCTTCTTGCTCGGGCTTGAGGAATTTATAGCACAGGGCCGGCGTCACAGTGCGCGACACAAAGAAGGAGGTGAACAAGGCAATCGCGATCGTGAGGGTCAGCGGGATCAGCAAGAGACGGGCGATGCCGACGACAAAGAAAATGGGTAGAAACACCACGACGGTCGTCACTGTGGAAGCAAAGATCGGCATGGCCACTTCGCGCGCTGCGTTTACGATGGCGGTCCATCGGTTGCGGTCCTCGTTCAGATGCCGTTGAATGTTTTCCAATTCCACGATCGAGTCGTCTACGAGCCGGCCGATACCGAGGGCCAGTCCACCGAGCGTGAAGACATTCAGTGTCTGCCCGGTGAAGTACAGGACGATAAAGGTGACGAGGATGGACAAGGGAATCGCCACGGAGATGATCAATGTGCTCGTGAGGTTCCGTAGGAAGATCAGGATCACGGCCGCCGCCAAGAGCGAACCGTGGAGCGCCTGCTCGATCAGGTTTTGAATCGACTGCCGGATATACAGGGATTGATCGAACGAGATGCCCAATTGAACGCCGGGCGGGATGCCGATCATTTGGGGCAAGGCCTTCCGCAGGGCATCGACTACCTCGACCGTATTGGCGATCGGTTGTTTGTTGACGCGCAGGTAGACGGACCGTTTGCCGTCGGTCCGCACGATATTTGTCTGGATGTCGGACGAGTCGGTCACGGTCGCCAGATCGCGCACTCTGACAGGGTTCCCGCGGGGATCGATCTTGACGACCACATCCGCGATCGGCTCGACCGTCTTGAATTGATTGTTCGTAAACACGTTGTAATCCAGATTGCCGGCCTTGATGTCTCCGGACGGCAGGATCAGGTTCGCGGCTTTGACCGCCTTCACCACGTCGAGGATGGAAAGTCCCCTCGCCTGAAGCAGAGCCGGGTCGAGGTTGATGTTGATCTGCCGGACCTTGCCTCCTTCGACCGTTGCCGCCGCCACGTTGGCGATTTGCTCGATTTGCGGCGCGATCGTATTGAAGGCCAGATCGTACAGAGCCCGCTCATCCAAGTCGCTGCCGGCGACAGTGACGAAGGCGACGGGGATGTTGGAGACATCAAACTTGACGATGAACGGCTGCAGAATGCCGGGCGGCAGACTGTTGAGGATCTGCGTGATGCGCTGCATCACCTCCATTTGGCCGACATTGATATCGGCGCCCCAGTTGAACCAGACCTGCACCGCCCCGATGCCTTGCTTTGAGAATGATTCCACATGCTCCACGTTGGAAGCGGAGCTGACGGCCTTCTCGATGGGGTAGACCACGCTCTGTTCGATGTCGAGCGGCGGCGCGCCTTTATAAATCACACCGACAAAGGCGACGGGGACTTGAATATTGGGAAAGAGATCGACCGGGAGCCGTTGCAGGGACGCGATGCCCAACACGACCATGGCCAGCGACAGCATCAAAATGCCGATGCGGTTCCTGAGCGCGAGAAGGGTCAGCCACATACGAAAGGATTGGGTGATTGACTCGTACTTTCTACAGCGGTTGCGCCTGCACGGCCATGCCGTCGCTCACCAGGTCTTTCCCCGAGACGATGACCTGCTCGTCTCCCGCCAGGCCCTTGGTCACTTCCACTCGATTGTCCACGCGGCTGCCCAACTCGACCGGCACTTGATGGGCTTTGCCTTCTTTGACCACATACACATATTGAAACTCTTCGAGGCGGCTGACCGCGTCGAGCGGGATCTGAACGGCATTGACGTGCCGGTCCACGAGTACTTCGACTCGGGCGAACATGCCGCCTTTGAGGAGATGATCTTTGTTGGGTAGGTCCACCTCCACGGTCATCGTTCGGGTCGCCCGGTTGAGGGCTTGGACAATGCGGGTCACCGTGCCTTCAAAAATCCGGTTCGGATAGGCTTCCGCCCGGATTTCAGCGCGCTGGCCGATCCGCACCAGCGGAACATCCTTCTCCACGACCTCAATCAACGTGCGCACCGTTTCCACGTCGTGCAGACTCAGGATCCCGCGGGACATGGTGGAAGTGCTCGCCGTGGCTCCGCTCACGTAGGAGCCCGGGTCCAGATTCCGCTCGGCGACATAGCCGGCAAACGGCGCCCGAATATAGGAATAGGCCAGATTCGTCTCCGCCTGGGCGAGGGCTACTTCCATCTGTTTGACCTGCGCCCGCAACGAGTCCTGGAGGGCCAGCGCACCGTCATAATTCACCTGCGCCGTATCGAGGTCCTGCTGGGAGACGAACTCGTCTTTGATCAGCGCTTGCATACGATTCAACGTCAGCTTGGCATTGCGGACGGCGGCGTCCTGCTGGACGACCTTGGCGCGGGCGGACAGCAGATTGGCCTTGGCTTGATTGACGGCATGCACGAAATCAGTATGGTCGATCTCGATCAAGAGTTGATTCGCATGAACCAAATCACCCTTGTCCACATAGATCTTGGCGATGTAGCCGTCGACGCGGGAGAAGATATTGACCAACTGATTCGGAATCAGATCGGCCGTGTAGGTGAGCCGGACATCCAGATCCTGCTTGATCGGCACGGCGATGCCGACCGTGATGACACGGCTCTTGCGGGCGTCGATTTTCGCCCCGCTGCTGAGACGAAAAACCACCAGAGCGGACACGGCAAAGAAAAGGATGACTCCCAAGGTAACCAGCGGATGTTGTCTCACCGGATTCAGCGACACGGAATCCTCTCCTTCCGGCCTCGTGGTCGATCGTGCACCAAGCCTTGGAGAAACAATTCCACATACCTGGCCACCGTGTCCTCGTGGGACCGGTGCATCGGAATCCGATAGATCTCGTGCAGCAGGCGATGGTGGACGACCATGCCGATGAAGGCCCGCGCGGCCAACAAGGGATCGACGGGACGGAAGGCTCCTTCCTGGATCCTGGTTTCGATATAACCGGCCAGATAATCGCTAATGACTCGGTGTTGCTTGCGGAAGAACATATCGGCCAACTCGTGGCCCTCCAACCCGCTGAACAGCAGGAGGCGGAGCATCGTGGGGTCGGCGCCGGGCCGGATGCGGTAACTTGCGATCAACGAAAACAGCCGCTCGTCATCGCGCTTGCGCGCGACCTCATCGATCGCCCCTACGAGCGCATTGAGATTCGCCTTTTCCGCGAGGATGGCGGCATAGAGCGCGCGTTTGGTCGGAAAGTATTTGAAGAGTAGCGCCTCGCTGACCCCGGCGGCTTTGGCGATTTCCTTGGTCGTCGTGCCGCGGAATCCCCGTGCGGCGAAAAGGGATGTGGCGGCGGCGATGAGATTGGCCTGGCGAGTACGACCCGAGGAGGGACCGTCCTGCTTGCGACGCGGCATCGCAATCCGACGAAAATGGGCGGTGGGCGCGGCGATCTTCGCGCGATCTGGCATCGCAATCCGGCAGTGAGTGAGTGGTTACTCACGAGCGTACCACGCAGGGGCGAAAAATCACAAGAATTAGGGAAGAGTCGCCTTCCTGGGCAGGTAGGGCGTCAGGCGGGGACAGCCTTAAGGAATGAGCGGTGAACCGATTTGGGGGAAAACGGGCCGAGACAGGGAAGACTGGAGCTAACTGCGAATCTTGGCCCAGGCTTTCTGGTATTCCTCGAAGGAATCGACTTCCATCCAGCCTTTGTAGATAGGCACAGCTTGGACCGTCACGCCGGTATCGATCAATTCTTGAATGAGATCGGGCAGTGAGGCTTTCATGAATTCGCCGGCTTCGTGGAACCCTTTGGCCTTATATTTGGCCAGCGAGGCGTGATAGCACTCGGTGAAGGCCCGCGCACCCTTGTCGGAGAACATTGCCATCCCGATGAACTCGCCATGGGCTTGGTCCAACGGAATATTCTGACCGATCCGCGTGACCGTCGTCTCCCCCTCCGGCATGATGAACCGAGCCAAATAATTCTTGCCGGGTGGAGGATCCAGCTTCACCAGATCAGGCTGCAGATGCCGTTCCTGCCCCTTTTCGGGGGTGTCGGACCAGGCCAAATCGACCACCAACGTGATGTCGGCCGGACTCTTCAGAAGTTTTTCTAAGACCGCCGTCTCGAAAATGATATCGCCATAGAGGACGATTGTGCGGCCCTTCATCTCGTTCTCCGCACAGAACAGGGAGAAGAGCTCGCCCGTCTCTTCGTAGCGATCATTATCGTAATAGCGGATGTTTGGCAGGGTAATCGCCTCTTTTTTATAGCCGCGGACCAGCGCGATCTCCTTGATGTTGCAATCGTTCAGAGCGGTGACCTGCCGTTCGAGAATCGTCTTCCCCTTAATATCAAGCAGGCATTTCGGTTTGTCTTCGATCAACGGCAATAACTGCTTCTCAAAACCGGCCGCGGCGATGATGGCGGTGATTTGTTCGCTTCCCATGGGGAGAAACTTCCGCTCGTCCTGCTCCATCTGCGGCACGCCGACGATGTCATAGACCTCTTTCAACTTCACGATCTGATCGTTCACCGAACCGGGGCGGGTATCTTTCTTGATGACGGTCAAGGCGTCGCGCATAGCCCTGATGCTGGCCCGGACCATTTGGTTGGCGTAGATCACAATCTTGAAGCCCGCCTCCTCCAGTTCCGCCGCCGTGACCTGGTCAAAGATGGTGGGAACGACGACCAGCGGGACACGGCCGGACCAGGCTTTGGCCACGGTTCTCAGTTCATCGAAGGTCGAAGATTTCGAGTGAATGAGCACGGCATCCGCGCCGGCATCCGCATAGGCTTTGGCACGGGTGAGCGCCTCCTCCTGGCCCCAGCCGGCGATGAGCGCCTCGGTCCTGGCGATGACCACGAAGTCAGGAATGGTCTGAGCGGCCTTGGCCGCTTGGATTTTCCCGCAATGTTCCTCAACCGGGATCAATTCCCGCCGGACTCCGGCGTAGAAGCTGCACCGCTTGGGGTACACGTTGTCCTCGATGCAGATGGCCGCAACACCGGCCCGCTCGCGGTCATTGACCGTGCGCATGACATTCAGCGCGTTGCCATATCCTGTGTCGCAATCAGCGATGATCGGAATCGAGACCGCCTCCGCGATATTGCGCTCGACCTCTAGTTGTTCGCTGGAAGTGATAAAGCTTGCGTCCGGAATGCATTTGAGCGACGCGGAGATTGCGAAGCCGCTGGCCCAGATGGCGTCGAACCCTGCCCGCTCGATCAGCTTGGCGCTGAGCGCGTCATGAGCGCCGACGGCTTTAATAATGCCGGGTTGTTGGAGCATGTGTCGCAGTTTGGTCGCGTTATGCATGGCTCGGCATGATGCGAAAGTCTCAACCGAGTTGTCAAGAACAGTTTTGACGGCGGGGCTCGTGCGAGGTCGTGCGAGAAAATTCTGCGTTAAAAGAGCGAGCCGGAGTCGCCTTCCAGCAGCTTGGCGCGGAAAGTTTGGCTTTCGAAAAAAATGATGCCTTCGTCCGTACGATTCTCGTAGCGAAGAATGATCTCGGTGTCCAGTCCTCGCCAGTCGAAGAGTTTCACGGTGCCTGCCGCGATTTGCCCCGGTCGATGGTCCAGATGACCAAACTGTTGCTGTAGGTAGACGAGGATACGATTGTGCGAGCTTTTGCCGTGGTAGCGCACCGCCACACGCGCGAGTTTGCCGTCCACCGTCATAAATCGAATCTGGTCCACGGTGATTGGGCCGAGAGCGGGCGGCCGAGTTGTGAGTTCGTATGTTTCGATCCAGCCGGCACTCTCGATTTTCACGAAGGTTTCGGAGTTGTTGCAGGTGGCACCCCAAGGGAGACCCTCGAATCCGTTGGGGTCATGCTCCATGGGAACTGCGAGCGCAAGCGAAATGGTAAAGGGCAACAAGAGGAGAGCGCCAGCCGCCTGAGCCGGTCGAAGCAGAACCGTTCGTCCACCGGAGGTGGAGATCATGTCAGCCGCCCGTGTCAGTCAACCCGTCGTTGAACCGCGGAGAGAGCGTTCGGCTTTCGATGAAAATATATCCTCGTTCCAGATTTCCTTCGTAGGTCAGATTGATTTCGGTCTCAGGCCCCCGCCAATTATATTGCTGATTGAGTCCGCGCGTCATTTGCCCAGGCAGGCGGTCGATTTCTCCGTATGTGTGTTCGAGATAGGCGAGGACTTTTTTATGGGTGTTTTCGCCGCGATAGCGAATCGTGACCCGAGCGAATTGATTATCCACGGTGGAAAACATAATGCTGTCCACGTCCGTATCCGCGAAGCGCGACCGTCCATCCTTGAGGCGATAGTCGCTGATACGGGTTCCCGGATGGGATACCGAAAACTGCGTCTCGTTTAGTGGGGACCCCCATAGAATGCCATGAAATCCATTCGGATCATGGCTCATGGTCGTTGCGCCGGCCGGACTCGCGTCAAACGCGGTCACCAAGGCCGATGCTATGAAGGCGAATAAGACAATTAAGAGGGCGTGGTGAGTGGACCGGGCAGGAAATAAACGAAGCCGAGCCGCCATCGTCTTCGCCGTCATGCCGCCACGCTAGCATGGGTGGATTGATAAGGCAACCGGTCATCAATCCTTGAGTATGTCGTGACGCCTTGGCTATAATGCGGATTCTTTTTGCTCTTCAGTCCACATGGTGACAGGACATTCTATGATCGAGAGCGATGTATTTGTTCAGGCCCTGCAAGACATGGGGGTCAACTTTTTTACCGGGGTTCCGGATTCGATGCTCGGCGGTATTATCGCGGAGCTTATGACGCGGAAAGTCTATACGCCGGCCGTCCGGGAGGATGAAGCGATGGCGATGGCGGCGGGCGCCTACATGGCCGGGAAAATTCCGGCCGTGCTCATGCAGAATTCCGGGCTGGGCACGTCCCTCAATACATTGATTTCCTTGAATCTTATTTACCGGCAGCCCTGCGTAATGATCGTATCCTGGCGCGGGTATCAGGGAAAGGACGCGCCGGAGCATCTTGTCATGGGGGAGACGATGCCGCAAGTGCTCGATACCATGAAAATTCCACACCGCACCCTGTCGGAACAGAGTCTCCATGACGATCTGAAGTGGCTCGGGGAGACGTTCATGAAACAGCGGATTCCCGCGGCCCTGATCATCAAAAAAGGAGTCATCAAGGGGCTACACCCATGAGACCGGAACAAGGCACCATGCAGAGCCGCGCGCAGGCGATGGCCGCGATTCTCGAATTGTTAAGCGACGAGCCGGTTATTATTTGCAATGGGTTTCCTTCACGGGAAGCCTTTAAGATCGCCGATCGGCCGACGCATTTCTACATGATCGGGTCCATGGGGGTAGCCGCTGCGATCGGATTGGGCGTCGCCCTCTCCAAGCCGGCCAAGCGGGTCGTGGTCTTCGACGGCGACGGCAACGTGCTGATGGGAATGGGCACGTTGGCCACGGTCGGGTCGCTTCAACCGAAGAACTTCATTCATGTGGTCTTTGATAATGAAGTGTACGGCAGCACCGGCAATCAGCCGACCATTTCCAACGTCGTCCGGTTGGAGCAAGTAGCCAAAGCGGCGGGGTACGTGAATGTGGAGCGAGTGCGAGAGCGCGAGGACATTGTCTACGAATTCAAAGATCTGCTCAAGAAAGACGGGCCCAGCATGTTGCTCATCAAGGTGAACGAGCTGGCCGAGGACGCCGGGCGCGTCCTGCTTGAGCCGCCGGAGATCACGCAACGGTTCATGAAAGCCATCGAGTGATCGCGCCGTTCGCAGCTCATACGCTTCGTTCATAGCTCAACGGATGAATTGCTGATTGTCGATCCGGCCGGTCTCCGGCTCACGAACGCAACAAGTACGAAATCGCTTTTTATCCGCGATTACGAACGACGAGGTACATTCATGATTTTACTCAACCCCGGTCCGGTGAACGTGAGCGAACGAGTGCGGGGCGCTCTTCAACGCCCGGACATTTGCCATCGCGAGTCTGAATTTTCCGAACTTCTCCATCGCATCCAACACAAACTGCTCCGAGCCTTTGTGCCGGGGGCGGAATCCGACTATGTGGCGGTCGTCCTCACTGGTTCCGGAACGGCGGCGGTGGAAGCTGCTGTTATGTCCTGCCTGCCTCACGGCAAACGGATGATGGTGATCAACAACGGAGTCTATGGCGAGCGGATTTCGAATATGATCGGCCTGCATCGACTCGGGGTCTCCGAGCTGAAGCTTGATTGGTCGACCAGGCTCGACCCCGAACGATTGCGGCTGGCCTTGCGCCAGCATCCCGAGGTCCACGCAGTGGCCCTGGTGCATCACGAAACGACCACGGGCTTGATCAATAATGTCAAGGAACTTGCCGATGTCGTGGATAGCCAAAACCGGGTCTGTGTGTTGGACTCCGTGAGCGGATTAGCGGGAGAGGCCCTCGACATCCCCGGGTCGCACATCTATATGGTGGCTGGTACGGCGGGCAAATGCATTCAGGGATTTCCTGGTGCCGCATTCGTGCTGATCCGCAAAGGATTTTTGGAGCGGATGCGGCTGTATCCCAAGCGATCCTGGTATATGCATCTGACCCATTACGTCGACGACCAAGGCCGCGGCACGGTGCCGTTCACGCCCGCGGTACAGGTCTACTATGCATTTGAAGAGGCGCTCGATGAACTGCTGGAAGAAGGAGTGGCGAATCGTATAAATCGGTATAAGAAAGTCTCGTCCATGATTCGGGAGCGGTTGCGTGCGCTCGGTATCAAGCCCATGCTGCCCCCGGAGCTGCAGTCCAATACGATCACCTGTTTTCATATGCCGGCGGGCCTCTCGTACCAGACGCTCCATGATCGGTTGAAAGAACAGGGCTATGTTATCTATGCCGGCCAAGGGCCGCTTGAGGGAAAGACATTCCGGATCGCCAACATGGGCGTGCTGACGGTGGACAATGTGCAGGGCTTTCTTCGGGCTTTTGAGCAAACGCTTGAGAGCGCCGCGGTCCCGTCATGAAGGCGGTCATTTTGGCCGCCGGCGTCGGCAAGCGCCTATGGCCGGTCACCCAGCACCGGCCCAAGTGTTTAATCGAACTCGGCGGGCGTTCGTTGATTCATCGGTACCTCGACGCTCTGTCCGGTCTGCGGGTTCGAAGCGCCGTGTTGGTGGTGGGATACAAACAGGAGATGATTCGGGCGGCCGTCGGATCGGAGTATGCCGGCGTCTCCGTATCGTATTTGGTGAATGACCAGTTCCATCGCGGCAGTATCTCTTCGCTCTGGATCGCCCGTACGGCCTTCGATGACGACCTCATTATTATGGATGCCGACGTGCTGTTTCACCGAGAGATTCTTCGCCGGTTGGTGGAGTCACGATCTCCAAATTGCTTGCTGATGGATGAGAACGTAAAACAGCAGGCTGAGGAGTGTATGGTCGTGGTCCAGGGAGGGCGGGTCATCGCACTGACCAAACAGATGCCGCTCCATTATGACTACGCCGGCGAAGGAGTGGGATTCTTGAAAGTTCGCCGTGCCGATTCCGGCCAGGTTGTCGCATCGCTGAAGCCGCATGTCGAACGGGAGGCCTGGTCCATGGAATATGAGGATGCCCTCCGGGACTTTTTTCAGCACGTGCCGGTGGGCCATGAAAAGATCGGCGGGCTGCCTTGGATTGAAATCGATTTCGCTGAGGATGTCACACGAGCCGAGCAAGAAATATTGCCGAAGCTCTAGGGTATGGGAGCATATAGCAAATGGCTTATGGCCGATCGCAGGACCAAAGAGGTGGCCCTTTGTTCGTGGCATATGCAATACGCCGTTGACCACAAGCTTTGGTGAGCAATGAGTGAAAGCATTCTGCAGCGAGGCACGGAAGTTCAGGAGCTGGCCACGGCCATCCTGTTGCCTAATACGGGATTGTTCGCCGATCGAGCGGGCCGCGGATTAAGCAATGTGGGCCCATTGACGCGAGTGGGCGGCGTGCCGTTGTTTCAGCGGACCGTGTTGACCTTGCAGCGAGCGGGTATTCGCCAATTGATCATCTTGGCCGGGTCGGAAGAAGAACTGCTGAAGCAGACCCTGCTCCGCGGTCCCCGAGTGACCATTCCGGTTCGATGGATGCCGATTCGGGAATTTCCCTTGGATGATCCGAGAACATGGGAAGCCTTGGCCACCGAGATTCATGGGTTTTGTCTTATCGCCGGCGTGCAAGCGGTCTATCCGAAAGCACTGATCGAGCAGTTGCGCGGCGCCGTTCAAGGCGGGCAGGCGCTCATCGTTGCGCGGACGGCGATTGAGCGGGAGCCGCAGATGGGGCGCCGCAATCCGGCTATCGAGTCACGCGCCGATGAGCTGGTCTCGTTCCATAACCAAACCGGTTTTGAGAGCAGCCAAATCGCCGCGGACCTAGTCGTCTTGCCGGCCGGCATTCTGGGAGCGGCCGGCACGGCGGCCGGCTTGAGCGGCACGCCGGAGTCTGGGGGTGGAATTCCCATCCGACGGTGGCTCGAAAGGGCCGCGGCCGAGCGCCGGGTTCGGGTCATCGGCACCACCGCCGACGTCGGATTGTGGTATCGCGACGTCTGGGATCAACCGAGCGCCACATCAGCCGAGCGCACGCTCTTCAGATCGCTGAAAGGGGAGTACGAGGGAATAGTCGACCGATATTTCAATCGCACCGTTTCACGCTTGTTTACGAAGTTCTTTCTTGGCCTAGGCTGCTCTCCCAACGTCATTACCATGGCGGCTACCCTGGTGGGACTATTGGCCGCGGGTGGATTCGCGCTCGGCAGTTATAGCGCCGGCATTGTCGCGGCGATCCTGTTTCAATTGGCCGCGGTGATTGACTGTTGCGACGGGGAAGTGGCGCGGCTGACCTTCCGCGAGTCGGCCTTCGGAGCATGGTTGGATATTGCGATGGACAATGTCGTCCATATGGCCGTATTCGCCGGGATTGCCTGGGGCACTTACGTGCGCCAGCGAGGATCGGGAGCCGAATGGATTCCCCTGATGCTCGGCACGGCGGCGGTATTGGGAAACGGGCTCTCGTTCTGGCTGGTGACCAAGGCTCAAAAAATCGGCGCGACCAGGGGATGGAGCACGCCTGGTCAAGCAGCCTGGTCACGATTTATTTTGAAGAATGTTGCCAGCCGTGATTTCTCCGTCGTCGTCCTGCTCTTCGCCCTGTTCGACCGGCTCGATTGGTTCCTCTGGATCGCCGCCCTCGGCTCGACCGCCTTCTGGCTTCTAATGCTCTGGGTCATCCGACCTTCTGCGGTCGCGCGCGCGTAGAGATCAACAGGATCGCACAGCTTCCATTATTCTGTTTCGGCACCACCTATGTAAGGAATGATCCCGGCTACGCCACGTGCTCCGATTAATCCTTCTCACGCTCGGTCTTCTCACCCTCTGCCTCATTGTTTGGCATATCGGTCCCGGCAACATTTATAATGCGGTCACGCGCCTGGGACCATGGGCGCTGCTGCTGATCCTTCTACCCTCCATCCTCATGTACGCGCTCGAAGCGTACGGCTGGCGCATGACGCTCGGCCGCTACGCCCGGATTGTCCCGTTTTGGCGGCTCCTGGCGATTCGGACGGCCGGCGAGGTGGTCAATATGACGACACCGACCGCGTACGTCGGCGGCGAGCCGCTGAAGGCCTACCTGCTCAAACAATACGGCGTACCGATGGTCGATGGGCTCGCGTCGGTTGTGACGGCCAAGACGACCATGACGATCGCGCAAATTGCGTTCATCTTGGTTGGTATGGCCGTGGGCTTCTGGTTGCTTGGGACGGGCGGGTCACCGGGCAAGACCGCGATGGCCACCATGGTGAGCGTCGGGCTGCTCGCGTTCGGCGTCGGCGGCTTCGTGTTAATCCAACGACGAGGAATTTTCTCGTCGCTTTTGTGGGTGCTGCGAAAGATCGGCGTCGCGATCAAGGCGCTGGACAGGCACGAGGAGAGGCTGCTCGAGTTGGATCGGACGATCGCCGCGTTCTATGTCAAGAATCGTTCGGGCTTCGTCATGTCCGTTCTGCTATTTTTTTTGGGATGGCTGGTCGAGACCATTGAGGTCTTCGTCATGCTGAGGGTCCTGGGAGAACCGGCAACCATCAAGGCCTCCATCGCAATCGGGGCGCTTTCGGTCTTCATCAAGGGGGGAGCGTTTTTTATCCCCGGCAGCCTCGGGGCGCAGGATGCGGGCAATCTGCTGCTGGTCACCACATTCGGTTACGGCGACGTGGCCGGGATTACCTTTGCGCTGTTGCGCCGCTTCCGCGAGTTGGTATGGGTCCTCATTGGTCTCGTTTGTCTGGGCATCATGGGCAAGAGAGGCAAAGAAGTTCAGAGTTCGGGCAAGTAAGTCCTGCGTCCTGCCACAGCCTTCCGCTACGTGGTTCCCGGTATGGTTCATTTTTCCATATAGCTGGGCAAATCCTGTTCTCTGCGATATCGTGATTCCATTCAGCGAAGGATCGCATGGCGGCTTTCCGGCCTGGACTGGGACGGCGCTATGTTAATGAACGCGGATAAGATCCGGCTCGACGTGATCCGGCCAAGTCTGATGCCAAAACGGAGCGCAGCGTGACTGTACGGAATTTGTCAACACCGCCGCACGGTTCAACGATCGGAAAAGCGGATGTCCTTGGGACGGCACCGATCTCGCCAATGGACACGCATCGGGCGCACCAGCCGGCCATGAGCGCGAGGACTCAGCCGGTTCTTTCCATTGTGATCCCCGTCTTCAACGAAGCGGAGAACATTGAAACGCTCCATGCTCGCCTCACCCGGGTGCTTCGAGACATTGGCCATGAGTATGAAATTATTTTTGTGGACGATGGAAGCCAGGATCAAAGCCCTTCCCTTTTGAATCGACTTGCCGACCGCGATGGCCACGTTGTGGTCGTGGAGTTGGCCAGGAATTTCGGACATCAGGTGGCGATCAGCGCAGGATTGGAACACAGTTGCGGGCGAGCGGTGTGCATCATGGACGCGGACTTGCAGGATCCGCCTGAAGTCCTCCCGCAGTTTCTGGAGAAATGGCAGGAGGGAGCGGAGGTCGTGTACGCCGTCCGGACCATGCGCAAGGAATGGTGGGGGAAGCGCCTGGCCTATGCCGGTTTTTACCGTTTGCTGCAGTGCGTGGCGAATATCAAAATTCCGCTCGATGCCGGCGATTTCTGCATCATGGATCGCTGCGTGGTGGACCATCTCGTCCAGATGCCGGAACGGAACCGGTTTGTTCGGGGAATTCGGAGTTGGATCGGATTTCATCAAGTCGGGGTGGCCTATGAGCGCCATTCACGACATGCCGGGCGCCCGAAATACACCTTTCGCAAACTGATCTATCTGGCGCTTGACGGGTTGATCTCCTTCAGTCACATGCCGCTGCGTATCATCACGCTGCTCGGCATTGCCGTGTCGCTGTTGTCCTTTACCGTGGCCCTGTTCTATGTGGTCAAGAAAATAGTATTGGGAGCGGGAATTCCCGGATTCACCACGTTGGTCGTGTCGATTTTCTTTTTAGCCGGTATTCAACTCATGACGATCGGGGTGATCGGCGAATACATCGGAAGAATTTCCGATGAAGTCAAACGCCGCCCCTTGTATGTTGCCCGCCGTGTCACGAGGAGAGAACTCCCATTCGCATCCTGATGTTCGATAACGAGTTCCCCCCGCTCGGTGGCGGAACGGGAGTCGTCAATCATTACCTGTTGCAGGAACTGGTCAAACACCAGGACGTCGCCGTCGATCTCGTCACCTCATCGCGCAGCCGGCGCACCTATGAACGGGAGCGGTTTTCGGAGCGGATTATCCTTCATAGAGTGCCGGTCGACAATCGGAATATTCATCATTCGACTAATCGCGAACTGATCTGCTACAGCGCGCGCGGGATCCGGCTCGCCTATGGTCTGCTGAAGAAACATCGATACGATCTCAGTTTCGCCTTCGCCGGCGTGCCGGCCGGCGCATTGAGCTATGCCTTGAACCTGACACATCGTTTGCCCTATGTGCTCTCTCTGCAAGGGCCGGATGTGCCGGGATTTGAGGAGCGATACCAGCGCCTCTACCCTGTCCTGACGCCACTTATCCGGCGCATCTGGGGAAGGGCGGGAGCCGTCACTGCCATCAGCGCCGAGCAGGCCGCATTGGCTTGGCGCACGATGCCCGAGCTCAAGCTGGTGACCATTCCGAACGGCGTCGATACGGAGACCTTTTCCCCCGTCGAGCGAGAGGCACGGCGGGAAGTCAACATGGTATGCGCGGCTCGGCTGATCGAACGAAAGGGTCAACGTCATCTGCTTGAAGCGCTGGCACGGCTGCAGGGCTGTTCTCGCAGGCCGGTGCACGTCACATTGGTCGGGACGGGAGACGCGGAGAGGTCGTTGCGGGATCTCGCTGCGCGCCTGCACATCGCCCACGCTGTCACCTTTACGGGCTATGTACCGAGAGATGGGATGCCGGACATGTATCGCGCGGCGGACTTGTTCGTCTTACCGTCTCAACAGGAAGGGATGTCGATCGCGCTGCTGGAAGCGATGGCATCGGGGTTGCCGGTCGTGGTGACGCAAACGGGCGGGACGGATGAACTGGTGACGAAAGGCGTCAACGGCGACATTGTCCCGTGGGGTGACATCGAGGCGTTGACCCAGGCGCTCAAAGTGTTGGCGGAGGATGAGCCCATGCGCCGACGATTTGGAGCGGAAAGCCGACGGCGCGCGATCCCCTTCGGCTGGCCGGCCCTGGCAGCGAGATATCTGGAT
The DNA here is from genome assembly GCF_965152575.1 of Nitrospira sp. Nam80. Classification (NCBI taxonomy): domain Bacteria; kingdom Pseudomonadati; phylum Nitrospirota; class Nitrospiria; order Nitrospirales; family Nitrospiraceae; genus Nitrospira; species Nitrospira sp. Nam80. The sequence goes on along the minus strand of NZ_OZ224216.1, from coordinate 4,059,388 downwards.
CTTTGCATGACGGTCGTGAAGCAGACCACGACGGAAAAAGGGAAATCCGGCGCATCGGCGGTTGGAACCTTATCTAACGATCGCCCGAAGGAATCCTCGGCATGAAGACCGGCCCATCGATCTGCATTCTGACCAGCCAGTATTTCGATTGGGGGATTTACGGCGGATTCGGGAGCATGTCCAGAAAACTCGCCGAGAGCCTGGCGCGGGCCGGTCATCGAGTCAGTGTCATTGTGCCGGGACGCCGGGGACAGCGGCCGGAGGAGACGATTGAAGGCGTTGAGATCCGGAGTTTTTCACCGCGGAATGTATTCGACGCGTGCCGTCTCATCCGGCAATCGTCGGCCGATCTCTTCCATTCTCAGGATCCGACGATTCTGACGTATCTTGCCGAGCGATTACATCCCCGGCGCACGCATTTGGTCACGAGTCGTGATCCTCGGGATCTCAAGGACTGGTGGATTGAGTTTCGCTATGCCACGCCGGCGCGCAGGCTGCTGACCCCGTTCAACTATCTGACCGAGGCCGGTCTTTTCGTCCGGCAGGCTGTTCGCAATGCGGACGCCGTGTTCTGTCCCGCGCATTTTCTCAAGGAAAAAGTGAAGCGCTTGTACGGCCTGAAGACGCTGCCGGACTTACTTCCGAACTTGATCGACGTGCCGGCGACGCTGCCGGCAAAGAGCGATCGGCCGACGCTGACCTTTGTCGCTCGATGGGATAAGCGGAAACGCCCCTGGATCTTTCTCGACCTGGCCGGCATGTTTCCCGAGTATCGGTTCGTGGCCGTCGGCCAAGGAAGCGCCTCGGCTGAAATGGACTTCGATGCGCGGCTCAGGCGCCGCTATCGGGATGTGCCGAACCTGGAAATGCCGGGGCTCATCAATCGGTTTCGGGAACCAGATCGAATGCACCGGCTGCTGTCGGACACCTGGGTGTTCGTGAGCACGGCGGTGCGGGAAGGCCTGCCGCTGACGTTTCTGGAGGCAGCCGCGTACGGATGCCCCATCGTCAGCAGTGTGGACCCGGATCAGTTCGCCACGAAATTCGGAAGACAAGTCCATAACGACGACTATGCCGGAGCGATTCGAGCGTTGTTGGCAGAAGGCCCTCTCGAAAAGGGGCGTGCCGCCTACGCGTATGTGCGGGACACGTATGAAACCTCCAAAGCGTTGCAGGCGCATGTCGAAGTCTACGAGAGTCATGTCCGCGGCGTGGGACGCGCGGCATGATTCGCTCCTGGATCGACCGAATGTTTTCATCCGCCGCCACGCCGTTCATGAATCATGTCGGTTAGCCCGTAAGGTTGGCCTTGTCGCGCGGTATGCTCTCCATCAAGACCGTTTCGAAGGGCATCGTTTCGGTCGGAACCTGGTCTGCCACTAAGCTTTTGGTCACCGGCATCGTCCTGCCCCTGTATTCCCGGCTTCTCGGCATCGAAGGGTACGGCCAATATGCCTATTACGTGGCCTTGCTGCTGCTCGCTTCGCAGCCGGCCAACTGCGGGATGAGGCAGACCCTCACCAAGTACCTCGCGGAACGGACGGAGGATCATGCGTGGCATCGACATCTGGCCCGGTTTGCCGGGTCCGTGAACGCCGTCGCGGCGGGCCTTATTGGGATCGTCGTTGTTTGCTGGCTGCTATCCTCGTTGCCGTTTGAGTTCGGATCGCTGTTGTTGACTGCCGTCGTGATCGGCCTGTTGTGGTCTGAACAGGTGCTTCAGCATGCCGGCGGGATTCTGTATGGGCTGCATCGTGAAGAGCAGGCCACCCTGCCCGCTTCGCTCGGTATTGTCCTCGGCGGAGCGTTCGGCGTGGGCTTGGCGGCGGCCGGCTTCGGCGTATTAGGGGCACTAAGCGGAATGCTGGGAGCGGGCATAATCGTGGCGGTCGTGACCATGTGTCTCGCGCACCGGGCTTTGGGCAGCCCTTGGGAACGCGAACCCAAGATGGCCCTTCCACGCCGCGAGTTGCTGCAATTCGGGCTTTCCTCTATGGCGTATGCCGGAATCGCCATGACCTTGTATTCAATCGATGTCGTTTTGGTGCGGCACTTCGCCGGCGATCAGCAAACGGGACTGTATGCCGCGGCCGTCCAGTGGTCGGAGTTCGTGTGGTTTCTCCCTATCGCGATCGAGGGAGTCATGCTGCAAACGACGGCGCGTCTATGGATTCAGGGACAGGTGGATCAAATCACGCAATTAGTCAGTCGATTGATGCGCTATGTGGCCCTGACGACCGCCTTCCTCCTGCTCTTTGTGCTGGTGTTTTCCGAACAGATCGTCACTGTGTACTTCGGACCGGAATTCAAAGATGCGTCCGTGCCGCTGCAATTGTTGGTGCCCGGCGCATTCGCCTTCTCGTTGGCTCGGGTCATCAGGCCGGTCATTCAGGCGCGCGGAAGGATCCTGACGTTGCTGAAAGTGGTCGTGGCGGCCACGGTGGTCAATATCGCCTTGAATGTGGCGCTGGTTCCGTCCTGGGGCGCGGCCGGAGCGTCCGTGGCCACGTCCCTCTCGTTCATCGGCGTGGCGATTGTGTACGTCCGGCTCTTGCAAGTTGAAGGAGCGCACCCCTTTCAAGGCTTTGCCGGCGGTCGATTCATCGTGCTCTGCGCGGTCACTCTAGCCGTCCTTACTCCCATTGCCTTGGCGATCAGCTCTTCATGGATAGCGCTGGCGACGGGAGGAACCCTTGCGGTCGTTCTCTATTGGGCCGGTATCTTCTGGTTGGGGTTGCTCCGTGTCCATGAACTCGAACGGATTGTGGACAGCCTTCCTGGGCCGTTACACCGGATCGGCATCAAAGTGATGCGTCTGTTTCAACCCATGCTGATCCGTCTGGATGCGATTGCATTGGGTTAGGGAGGCCTTCATAGCTCGATGGGATACGATCGTCATTTTGTCTCCGTCATCATTCCGACGATAGGACGGCACACGCTTACCCCCTGCCGGACGGCACTGGCCGAGCAAACGAGGCCGGCCGACGAAATCATCACGGTGGTGGATCATGACCGTCGAGGCGCGGCTTGGGCACGGAACGAAGGCCTGCGCCGGGCCAAAGGTGACCTCATCGCCTTTATCGACGACGATGCGGTCGCCCCTCCTGACTGGTTGGAGCGATTGATCCGAGCCATCGATGAATACGGGGCGGCCGCCGTGGGAGGAACATACCGGGAAACCGATTCCCTGTTGAATGCCATTCGCCGGCGGAACCCGGCGCCGCTCGTCGAGCAACTCGACGGAAGCGGCCTCGTAGGAAATGCCGGCAATATTCTGTTTGTCCGTGCATGGCTGGAAAAATGTTTCGCTGAAGACGGCTACGTCTTCAATCCCGGCTTCGCGGGGTCTGGTGAAGACTGGGAACTGATCTGGCGGCTGCGGAAACGCGGAGCGATGATGGTGTATGTGCCTAACCCGGTGACCCATTTACGCCGGGCCTCGCTGGGGCAACATTGCCGCCATTCGTTCCAACGCGGAATGGGCATTGCGCTCCTGTACAGGCTGTACCAGTCGGACGCCGGGACCGTCATCGTGCAGGACAGCTTGCTGTGGGGCCGGCATGGCATGAAATCCAAGCCGCGATGGCGCGAAGCGTTCTCGGAGAAGATCATCGGGCCGTTCGATTTCAAGAATTTTGCGAAGGCCCGGCACTTCTGGGCATTTTGGATCGGAGAAAAATGCCTGGCGTTAGGATTTCTCTGGGGAATGATCCGGAGACGCGCGGCTGCCGGACCGACCACCCGCCGTGGAACTACTGGGATCGCAGGCGTAAAGGAGCGCGCGTGAAACTATGACTGCGGTGCATCTGCGGACGAAAGCCTGGTTCGGAGACGAGCCGCTCACCATCGAATTCCCTGATCCGTGGGAGATCTATCAAGCTGGACCTCGGGATCAGCCGGCTCTAACGGCAGATCGGATGCGGCAAGTGCTGGCCCAGCCGATCGGCACGCGACCGCTGTCCGAACTGGCGAAAACGAGAAGCAGCGCGGCGATCGTGATCGATGATCTCACGAGGCCGACGCCCACCGCCGAGCTGCTGCCGCTGCTGATCGGTGAGTTGAAACGCGGCGGCATGGCTGAATCCGCAATCACCATCATCGTGGCAGGGGGCACGCATCCGCCTGAAGCGGCGGAGGGAATCGCCAAGAAGGTTGGTGCTCGGATGGCGGGGACCGTCCGGGTCATTCCGCATGATTGCCGCCGGGATCTCGTCGATCTCGGTGTATCTCCGGCCGGCTTACCGCTTCAGATCAATCGCACGCTCATGTCCTGCGATCTCAAAATCGGCGTCGGGTGCATTTATCCTCATCCGATTGCCGGTTTTTCAGGAGGCGCCAAGATCATTCTCCCGGCTGTCTGTGGAGCTGAAACGACGCGCATGATGCACGATTATCTGCGGGGTGCGCGCGAGCGAGGAGGGTCGGTCGATACGGAACTTCGGCGTGACATGGTGGACGTTGCGAAAATGGTCGGACTCGACTTCATTGGCAACGTGGTGCTGAATCATGAGCGGCGCATCGGTGCCCTCTTTGCCGGCGATGTCGTTTTGGCGCATGCGCAGGGAGTTGAAGCAGCGCGAAGAATGTACGAGATGTCCCGGCTTCCAAAAGCGGATGTGGTCATTGCTGATATGTATCCCTTCGATACCAGTTGGCAGTTCGCTCACGACCGGGGGCTCTGGCCGTTCGACGATGCGCAAAAGAATTCTTCGCGGGTCGTGATTGCCGCTTGTCCATTGGGCATCGGTACGCATGATTTATTCCCGGTCGACAATCAACTCTGGACAAGAGTTGTCCGACGGGTACGGCACTTCCGGTTCGCTGATCTGCGGCATCCAGCTGACAAACTGAAAACGATGGCCAGATTGATCCGAGAAAAACAGCAGCCCTACATGGTGCTGTCCTCGGGATTGAAACAGGACGAACTGAGGCGCGTCTTTTCTCGCGCCCTGGTATTCGGGCAATGGGAGGACTTGCGACGTGCCTTGATCGCGCGGCATGGCCGAGGACCGGTCAAGGTCGCGGTCTACCGATGTGCGCCGCTGCTCATGCCGAGCCGGGCGAAGGCCATGCAGGAGATCGAAGCGAAGATCCGACATCAAGACCGGATCGCCGCGTCAGCATGAGCGAGGAGACACGATGAACCCAGGCATCTGGTTGTTCCTCGAAATAGTGTTCGACACGCTCATGTTCGCGCCGTACGTACTGCGCGGACGATTGCCCGTGCGAGCGAAGACCTGCGTTCTCGTTACCTATATGCGGGTGACCGCCAAACTGCTCTTCGTCCATCCGTTCCGGCCGATTCAAGAAGAGACGGTCTTCGGTTTCACCGTGCGGTGTTTTGACTATCGAACCATGCATCTCTTGCTTCGGGTCATCCTATTGCGGAATGAGTATTATTTCGAAACACCGAAAGGCAATCCGGTGATCTTCGATTGCGGGGCCAACATCGGTCTTGCCACGCTGTTCTTCAAGTGGATGTACCCGCACAGTGAAATCCATGCATTCGAACCGGATGGGATTACGTTTGCACTGCTCAAACGCAATGTCGAGGCGAACAATCTATCCCACGTACACCTGTACAACGCCGCGCTATCCCATGCATCCGGAACGGCCGACTTCCATGTGGACCATGCCCCTCCCGGGTCCTTACGCATGAGCCTCAACTATCGGCGTATGCCGAAGGACACTATCACCGTGGAGACGGTTGCGCTTTCGGCTGTCATCGGCACGCAGTTGCCGGGACGAGATATCGATTTCCTCAAGCTGGACGTTGAAGGCGCAGAAGATATCGTCCTGAGCGATCTTGCAATCACCGGACGGCTGAAGGCGGTTCGGGAAGCGCTGATCGAGTTTCACCACAGGATCGACGGCGAACGCGCGAAGCTGGGGCGGTTTCTAACCACGCTTGAGGCACAGGGCTTTGACTATCAGATCGACGCGGTCTGCATGCCGCTGTATTCCCGGGATCGGTTTCAGAACATCATGCTGTACGCGATCGGGCATAGGACGTCCGGCCGTGGGAGATTCCGTGGAAAGAAAAGTGAGCGGCAAGGCGAATGAGCGCATGGGGTCAACTATAAGCGATCGTCCATCATCCGTGGCCGCTCCGCTCGTGTGGACTGACACAGGCACGCATGTCCTCGTCGCGGCGGTTCTCGCCCTCATCGTGTTCGGCTCCGGGGCGTTTCACCTGGAAAGCCTGCCACCCTTCTGGTTCGATGAAGGATGGACGACGTGCGCTGCTCGGACATGGATAGAACAAGGACACTATGGATGCCTGCTCCAGGGCGAACCGGCCCCGCCGTTGCTCTCCGCTCATTTTCCAGTCGTCGCGTCGATCGCCGCGAGCTTTCGCCTGTTCGGCGTCGGTGTCTGGCAGGCGCGTCTGGTCGGATTATTGTATACGTATGGGGCTTTTCTCCTGCTGTACTATCTCGCCGATCGTCTCTATGGGCGCAAAGTCGCGATTGCTGCGTTGGCCCTCATTATTCTGTTTCCATTAAAATGGCAAATCCATCCGTTGATCGTCGGCCGTCAGGTATTGGGCGAAATGCCGATGATATTCTTTCTGCTGGCCGGCTACGCCTGTTTCCTCAACATCGAACGGCAGCAAGCTTGGTTGGGTGCTGCAGTACTCTGCTGGAGCATTGCCTGGATGACGAAAGCGCAAGCGGCGCCATTTCTTGCGGCCTCTTTCGGTCTGTCTCTTGCGCTGGCCGTCCGCCGCCGGGAATGGCAGATCGTGTGCTGGCTCGCGATGGGATTGGTCGGGTCGTGGATGGGCTATCGCGGGCTGCTGTGGGCAAAAGACCAGTTGCTGGCGGGGCATACCATTCCGCATCCCCATCTGAAGGGGCTGGCCGAAGCGATCGCTGTCGTCTTTGTGCCCTCGATTCGACTGGAAACCCTTCAACTCACCCTGACCGTGTGGCCGGAATATATCGTGGCGTTGGGGTATGGGGTTCTGCGTATGTGGTGGGCTGATTCGGAGGATCGGCTTCCATCCCTCGTTCGCACCGTTCGAATCATGCTGATCCTGCTGGCGGGCAGCTGGCTGGTCTGGTTCGCGTTTCTCTGTGCCGGCGAGGCGCGCTATGCTTTGCCGGGTTTATTCATCGCAGCGCCCTGCACGGCCGCGTTCTTCGCTTTTCTCACACGTGATTTCGACGTGCGTTATGTCCGTGAGACGTTGACGATGCTGGTTCGCAATAGACGTCTCGATCTCGATGGACGGAAGGTCATCGTCGCTCTCGGCTTGTTGGCGTTGATGCTATGGGTGGGTGTCCAAGAGCGGTATGCTCTTCGAGGGCGAGAGGACGATCGCGACCTCATAGCGGTGACCGCATTTCTCCATGCCCATACACCGCCAGGTGCGCTCGTCGAAACCTACGACAGCGAATTGTTTCTCCTTCTTAATCGTCCCTATACCTATGCACCGCCTCATGTCCTGGTGGAGATCATCCGGCATCATCAACAATTAGGTCCTCCTCCGGAATATGATCCGCTCAGCGCGAACCCGGGCTATATCGTGGTCGGAGATTTCGGCCGCTGGGCAGGATTCTACAAGGTGCTGGTGGAAGAAAACCGCCTGCGGCTGGTGAAGACGGTTGGGCGATATCAAGTGTACGAGCCGGCTGATTCGTATGGGCCTTCGGTCTCGTCGGTATGCCTGAGTAGATCTAGCGGTTGCCATCATCACGGTCTGATACTTCAAAACAAGCTATGGGCTCAGTCTGAGTTCGAATGAACCTTTTGATCGGTGACTCGAAGCGCCTTTGTTAGCACATTCGGATTTGAAAGAATCTTTAGGGCAGCAATTCGTCTATTACCTTCAAGAACAATGAATCTTTCAGAATGCTTTTTTTCACGAAGAATGAAGCCAATATAACGGTGATCCGAGCGGGTAAGGAACCGGCGCGCAGTTGGGGAAAACGGCACGATAGCAGGATCCAGATCAGTGAGACGGAGGTGGTCTGCTCAGCCGGCTACGGGCCCTCGCGCTAGACGAATTCTCTCGTGGCGGATGTTTGCGGGAGGTGACCATCTCGCCATTGTCATGCACCGGTAGCGCTTCGGATACGTGAGACGGCAGCCCGAAACGTGCGTGCGAAACTCGCATCGGTGAACGCTCGCGCCATCGAAGACCTGAAGCCCCCAGCTTGGCCGCACCGCCGCGGCCGTCTCCGAGAGACTGCCGGGCCCATCCTGAGCATCGACGATGAGCTGCAGTTTGCGATTCTGCGGAACAAACGCCGGCGCGTGTTCGAGAAAGCGGCGGCCCCACGTGATGGAACGACCACTTTTCGTGCCATAGATCAACGGAGTAAATATGTCGATGGCCTCGGCAAGCAGCGCATAGTCCTGAGCGAAGATATGCGTCAGCGCGCCGCCGAACTCCTCCGGCGTCCACGGGCACATGTAGGCGCCGATCACACAATCCGGCAGCTCGGCACGGATGATCTCCGCGTAGCGGCGCGCGAAGTGCTGGACCCGCTCACACTTGTGCCGAGTCCAAGCGTCGGCGTGGCCGGCCAGGATCTCTTCCGGTGTGTGGGCGTCGACGCCGGTTTGTTTGCAAAACGTCGCGATGCAGGCGGCGCAGAAGCAGCTCTCCTGCAGATCGGGGTCGGCTGTCTCGAACCAGCCTGCATAGGTCAGGTAGTCAAGCCAAATGCCGACGGGCTTGTAGGCTCGTACGCCGCCGCGCAGGTCCGCCTCGATCTGCTCAAGAAAATCCTGCTGTGAGAGGCAGACACCTTGGACCAGCCGGCCATAGCGGATCGGCTTGCCGTCGATGCCGATCGGGATCAGCTCTGGGTGGCGATCGAAATCTGCGCGGAAGGTTTTGAACTCAACGCAAGCGGCCAACCCATGCCGCGCGCAGGTCTCGAAAGCGTTGGCGTCGAACATGTGAAACCAGCAAGCGGTTACGCCGTAACTGGCCAGCGTATCGGCGTAGGCCAGTGCAGCCCTGCCATACGGTCCGAAGAGCAGCGGGATGTCTGGGCCGGTGTTCATGAAGGGCGATGTCATTCGGATCCGAGGTGATCGAGCCGCGCACAGTGTATCACACCGTCACGGCGCCGTAATTTGGGTCCGTTCTTTCGTCTTTATGGTAGGATGCCCCGCATGCAATTGGCCTCGGCACTGATTTGGCCGCTGTTCGCGATCCTCGGCGCGGTCGCATTGGCGTTCATCACCGGCCTGATCAATCCCAATGAAAAGGTCAACGGCCTGTGGCTGGTCGTCGCGGCGGCCTGCATTTATGTGTTGGCGTTTCGCTTTTATGCCCGCTGGATAGCCCGCCGTGTCGTTGAATTGGACGACCGGCGTGTCACGCCCGCCGTCCGATTGAATGACGGGGTCAATTACCATCCCACGAACAAGGCGGTGCTGTTCGGTCACCACTTTGCGGCCATCGCCGGCGCCGGTCCATTGTTGGGCCCGGTGTTGGCCGCTCAGTTCGGTTTCTTGCCCGGATTTCTGTGGCTCGTGATTGGAGCGGTACTGGCGGGGGCGGTGCAGGATTTTATTATTCTCGTCGCCTCGATGAGACGGAACGGCCGCTCGCTGCCGGAGATCGCGCAGAGTGAACTCGGCTCTGTAACCGGGACGGCGACCGCAGTGGCGGTGCTGTTCATCGTGGTCGTGGCACTGGCCGGTCTCGGCTTTGCCGTGGTCAACGCCCTCTACCAGAACGCATGGGGAACCTTCACGATTGCGATGACCATTCCCATTGGCTTCATCATGGGCTTTTATCTGCAACGCTTCCGCCCCGGCCGGATCGCGGAAGTGTCGCTTCTTGGTGTGGCGCTGTTGATTGCGTCAGTCCTGCTCGGCCGGGTCGTCGCGCAGTCTTCCATAGCGGGATGGTTTGAATATGACCGGCCTACTTTGGTATGGCTCTTGGCCGGCTATGGGTTTCTCGCGTCCGTTCTGCCGGGATGGATGCTCCTCGTGCCGCGCGGCTATCTCTCGACCTTTATGAAGCTTGGGGTCGTGTTCCTCTTGGGGTTCGGCGTGATCCTGATGGCGCCGGCAATCGAGATGCCGCGTGTGACCATCTTTGCCTCCGGCGGCGGCCCCATCATTCCGGGGACATTGTTCCCCTTTCTGTTTATTACGATCGCCTGCGGAGCCGTGTCCGGCTTTCATTCGCTCGTGTCATCCGGTACGACGCCCAAGATGATCGAGCGGGAAAGCGAAGCAATGATCGGATACGGGGCCATGTTGCTGGAAAGCTTCGTGGGTGTGATGGCATTGATTGCCGCATCGGTGCTTGTGCCAGGCGACTATCTGGCGATCAATACGACCTTATCCCAGGATGTGCTGGCTTCAATGGGATTCGCCCCGGCGCGGATCGAAGAATTGTCCCGATTGGTAGAAACTGACGTGGCGGGACGGCCGGGCGGAGCCGTTTCGCTCGCGGTCGGCATGGCATCGATCTTTGCCGCGCTTCCCGGCATGGCCGGATTGATGGCCTATTGGTACCAATTTGCATTGGTCTTCGAGGCGCTGTTCATTCTGACGACGATCGATACAGGGACCCGCGTGGCTCGGTATCTCATCCAGGAAATGGCTGGCCGGTTCCATGCGCCGTTCCGCCGTATGAACTGGTGGCCGGGCGTGTTGGCAAGCAGCGGGCTTGTGGTGGGAGCCTGGGGCTATCTGATCGGGACGGGCAGCATCTCGACGATTTGGCCGATGTTCGGGGCAGCCAATCAATTGCTGGGGACACTGGCGCTCTGCATCGGAACGACGGTCTTGATCAAGATGTGGAAGTCCCAATATCTTTGGGTCACTGCCTTGCCGATGGTGTTCGTGGCGGCGATTACGCTGACCGGTTCTTATGAGATGTTCGGGATGTTCATAAGCAAGGCCTCGGCTCTGACCGTGACGAGTCAAGCCTTCGTGTTATACCTCGACGCGGTGCTTGTCGGGCTGGTCGCTCTCCTCGGGGCCATTGTCCTGGGCGATAGTATGATGAAATGGTACGGCTATGTCGTCTTGAAACGGCCGTTCACGAGCAGCGAGGTAATCGCCACGGCCGGAGGCGGGTCGGCAGGCCGGGTGCAAACGACGGTGAACGCTCAGGATGGTTTTCAACTGCCGGGCGGAGGCTGCTGCTAACATGTAACGTCGGAGGAGGAGACAATGGCTGACCAGTTTTCATTTGATGTGGTGTCCGAAGTCAATATGCAGGAAATGAAGAACGTGGTGGATCAGGCGACCAAAGAGATCAAGCAGCGGTTCGACTTCAAGGATTCAAAGACCGAGATTACGCTCAAGGAGAAAGAAAAAGAATTGATTGTGCTGTCGGACGACGACTATAAGCTCAATGCTGTGAATGACATCATCAAAAACAAGTGCGTGAAGCGCCAAGTGTCCCTGAAAGCCCTGAACTATGGCCAGGTGGAAGAAGCCTTAGGCGGCACTGTCCGACAGGTCGTCAAGATTCAAAGCGGTATTTCGTCCGAGAAGGCCAAGGATATTGCCAAACAGGTGCGAGACTCCAAACTCAAGGTCCAAGCGCAAATTCAAGGGGAGCAGGTTCGGATTGTGAGTAAGAGTAAGGATGAACTTCAACAGGCAATCTCGTTATTAAGAGGAAAGGACTTCGGGATCGACTTGCAGTTCACGAATTACCGCTAGTCGGGATGGTGAATCGGATACGGCTCACCAATTCTGTTCCCCCGCGGCTTCGCTGCAAGCTTGTTTGCTTGTTTCGTTCGAACCGGTCTCAATATTTGTTATGGGACATCCGGTTGGTCTTCTCCTCTTTTTTCTGCTGTTCGCTCTTGCCGGCTGCAACGGCAGCGATCCGATCGTCGTCATTGAACTCCATCCGAAAAATCCGGACATCCTCTATATCGCCACGAACGACTATATTTACAAGACGCGCGACGGCGGGCGTACATGGAAGAATCTGTCCAAAGGCATGAGCCATTCGCGCGTCATTTCAATGGCGGTTGATCCGGCCTATCCGGCCACGATTTATGCCGGCACGAAGGGCGACGCCGTGTACAAGAGCTATGACGGCGGGCAGCGATGGGTCTCGCAGCGGGCGGGGCTGGATGACGCCACCATTTCGTCGGTCGTCAATCAGTTCGTGTTCGATCCGGCTCAAAATACGCATCTGTTCGCCGCGACAACGATGGGAGTATTCGAATCCACCAACGGCGGAGACAACTGGGTGAAGCGGATGGAGGGCATGAAGGAGGTCTTGATGGTGGTCACGCTCTGTCTGGACCCGACTCGCCCGGCGATGTTATACGCCGGCACCAGCGGCGGCGTGTACCGGTCGGTTGATCGAGCCGGACATTGGGAAAAAGCCAATACCGGCTTAGTGGCACGCGAAATGCTCAAATCATCTCGGGCATTGAACGTCACCGCGGTGCAGGTCGACGCGTTTGAGCCGGACACGGTGTATGCCGCCACGCTGAGCGGACTGTATAAATCGGTGGATGCGGCGAAGTCATGGAAGCGAATCGGCGAGTCATTGCACGATCAGATGATCATTACGATGGTTCTCGACCGGACCCGCAAGGGCGTCATCTATCTGGCCGGCCGGGAAGGCATCTCCCGCAGTGAAGACGGCGGTATGACGTGGAGCTTCCTGAATGAAGGACTGGCCACAAAAAACATACGGTCCTTGGCGCAGAGTCTGTCCGATGCGGCGGTCTGGTATGCCGGAACAAATGGGAGTGGCTTGTATCGCAGCGGCAATCATGGCGAGCTGTGGGAAAAGATGCCGCCGATCAAGTCGTCGAGTGATTAACAGTGCGGTGTTCAGAGGGATGAGGTCCTCTGCAGTCGAGCACCGGCTATTTCGTACGGGTGCCACGATTCTGAAGTGACGAACCGATCGATGAGCCGCCGAGGGAGGAGCCTACTGACGAATCCGAAAGAGAGGAGCCCGTCGTCGATCGTCCAATGTTCGATCCGATAGTGGAATCCTGCAACGATGACCCGATGGTGGATTGGGGTAGGGTGGAGCCGGCGGATGACGAGGTGGCGCTGTTCAGCGTCGATTCGCCGATCTCCGGGCCTGCGCGGCCGGTGGCGCCGATTTCGAAGCCTGTTGATCCGGTAGAGCCGATTTCTCTGCCGGTCTTCGGATTCACACCGATGTTCGGGCCGGTGAGCCCATCTACTCCAATTGCCGTACCGCTGGCCGGGGTTTTCCCAATGGATTTACCCGCCGAAGGAGTGGCGCCGATCTCAACGCCCGTCTTGGCTCCGCCTGGAAGATCGTACGGGCGCAGTCTCTTGCGCAGCGCTTCTTCCGTTTCTTGGATGAAAAATGTTTCCCGTCCGGCTTCTTCATACCCCGCGGCATCTCGTTTTTCCATTAACGCGCCGAGTTGCTCCAATTGCTTGCGCAACACCGACAGATCATGCCTGGCGCGCGCGACAGGTGGAATGATTTCTTTCAGGGTCATGCCCCGCAGCTTCATCTGTTCGCTGAACAACTCGGATTGCGCGAGGCGGAGCAACTCGCCGACGTGGTCGCCAAGTTCTTCGACTCGTTCCAATTCCGCCGGATCGGCCTTGCAGCAATCGAGAAACTGCCGGTATTCGCGCAAAAAGTCGGAGACTTCGCCTTGGAGGTTATCAATCTTCATTTCATGTGAGGGCCGGATTGCCTTTCGTTCATCTGTAGGTGTTGGTTCATCGGGAGTCTTGTCGTTGTCAATCAGTGGCGTACAGCCGGCGTGAGCACGGCCGTTATGGCTGCGTTCCGGGTGCGAAGCGGCTCCCAGCTGTTGATCGGCCGTCCGATTTTCGCAATATTCCAGAGGCGGCGCTGCAAGTCCCACTGAAGGCAAGGTATATCCGCAGTATAGGATCACCGTGATCAGGACAAACTGAACGCCGGTAAGGAGACGAGTCGGTTGTGATCGCATATCGACGATTGTTCCCTTACCATTTCTGATTGTCAAACGAAGACGCGAAAGCCGCCTTGCAAGCCCGTTGGGAACGCGGTAGGCTGCGTCGCTCATGTCGAAAGGCTCACAGTGAGGTGAACGTGATGCCGCATATCTATATCGAAAACGCCGCACGGCATATTGCCGAGGACGTGACTGTTCGCGGGTGGTTACGAAGTCGCCGGGATAAAGGGAAGTTGCACTTTTTGATGCTGCGCGACGGCACAGGCGATTTGCAGGCCGTGGTGAACAAGAGCGTGATCGGGGATGATCAGTTCGCCTTGTCAGGACAATTGACCCAGGAATCGTCCTGCATTGTCACCGGTATGTTGAGAGCAGACACGCGAGCGCCGGGCGGATGTGAATTGGATGTCAAGCACATTGAACTCGTGCAACTCGCCGAGCCGTTCCCAATCCAGCCCAAGGAGCACGGGACGGGATTTCTCATGGAACATCGGCACCTGTGGCTTCGATCCAGCCGGCAACATGCGGTGCTTCGAATCCGCCATGAAATTATCCGCGCGTGCCGCAATTTTTTTGACGATCGGGGATTTGTGCTGGTTGATGCGCCCATTTTCACGCCGAACGCGTGCGAAGGCACGACGACGCTGTTCCAGACCCAATACTTCGATGAGACCGCGTACTTGACGCAAAGTGGACAGTTGTATAGCGAGGCCACCGCGGCGGCGTTCGGAAAAGTATATTGCTTCGGCCCGACGTTCCGGGCCGAAAAATCAAAGACGCGTCGCCACCTGATGGAATTTTGGATGGTTGAGCCGGAAGTTGCCTTTGCCGAGTTGGCGGATATGATGATCTTGGCTGAGGAATTTCTGATTTATATTGTGGAGCGGGTCTTGGCATCAAAACGAGCTGAACTGCAGCTGTTGAAACGGGACGTGTTGAAGTTGGAACGTATTTGCGCGCCCTTTCCAAGGATGACATATGAGGAAGGCGTTGCGCTTCTTCAGCGGAAAGGCAACCCGACCAAGGTCGGCGATGATTTCGGTGGAGACGAGGAAACTATTCTATCGAACGAGTTTGATCGTCCCGTCATCGTCCACCGATATCCCGCGTCCATGAAGGCCTTTTATATGCAGAACGATCCTGATCGACCGGATCTGGCGCTGTGCATGGATATCTTGGCGCCGGAAGGGTATGGCGAGATTATCGGCGGAGGCCAACGCATTCACGAATACGACAAGCTACACGCTCGGATTTTGGAACACCATCTTCCGGAAGAAGCGTTCAAATGGTATCTCGATTTGCGCCGCTACGGTTCCGTCCCTCACGCCGGTTTTGGCATGGGAATAGAGCGTGCCGTGGCCTGGATATGCGGGCTCGAACATGTTCGTGAAACGATTCCCTTCCCACGGATGCTGTACAGACTCTATCCGTAATCCTGCCCTTTAAGCGCACCATCTGCGAGATCTGCCGGCAGTCCCGCTGCATCAACTGAAAACACCGGCTTCGCTGGTCCACCCGCTGTCGTCCGACAGCTTTTTCATGGACGAAATACCAGTAATCGTCGGACGGGGCATGTTGGCCTGAGAGATCCACGTAAGGGACAATATTCTTGAAAATACGTCGAAAAACCTGTTGACTAGTTTTCGGTTGAGTGTATACTCCGGCTCTGAAGTGGGGAAAAGTGGGTGGAAATGGAACCGATGCTGAATTCCGCGCCATGCATATCCCAGTGCTCCTTGAAGAAACGCTTTTCTGGCTCCGTTCCAGGCCTGGTGGAGTCTATATGGATTGTACGGTGGGTTACGCCGGCCTAGCGTCGCGAATCCTGGAGCAGTCGGGGCCGGACGGCATCCTGATAGGAATCGATCGCGATCAGGAAGCTCTTGATGCAGCTAAAAATAATCTTCGGCAATTCGGACAACGGGTCTACCTCCGAAAAGGTAACTTTGCCGACCTCAAATCGCACCTCACATTCTTTGGATTTTCCACTGTCGATGGCGTGGTGTTTGACTTCGGAGTCTCCTCTCCACAATTGGACACCGCCGAGAGGGGATTCAGCTTTTTAGCTGACGGTCCTCTCGATATGCGGATGGATCAAAGCACCGGACGGACGGCGTCCGATTTGATTCGTGAATTGTCGGAAGGGGAAATCGCCGATCTCATTTATGAATTCGGCGAGGAACGTTATGCCAGGCGAATCGCACGTGTCATTGCGCGTGAACGCTTGAGCCGGCCGATAGAGACCACCGGACAGTTGGCCGCACTCGTCAAGCAAGCAGTTCCATCCACCTATCGATATGGTCGTATTCATTGCGCGACGCGAACGTTTCAAGCGCTTCGAATCGCGGTGAATCAAGAACTGGACGCCCTGGGGCCCGCTTTGGGGCAAGCGGCGGAAGTGCTGGCCCCGGAAGGCCGGCTGTGTGCGATCTCCTTTCATTCGCTTGAAGATCGCATTGTGAAGAACGCCCTGCGCGCCCTTACCCAAGCCCCGCGCGCTGCATTCAGGAGCCTTACGAAAAAACCAATCATGGCCACGGAGGCGGAGAGCCGACGCAATCCACGAGCACGAAGCGCAAAGTTGCGCGTCGGGGAGCGCCTCCCCGGGGAGCCTGTGTCATGAAAGGCATCGTCTTTACCCTTGTGCTATCGATGACCCTCCTATTCGTCTGGGAACGAGTAGATATCGTTCGATTGGGATATCACATTGAGCGATTGAAGTCCCAAAAAGTCTTGCTGGAACGGGAGCGGGATGGGTTGCGTGTCAAGCTATCCTCCTTGACCTCTCCCGAGCGGATAGCGAGAGCCGCCTCCGAGAAATTGAGCATGGTGCTTCCAGAAAAAGGGCAGATCATCCTTGTTCATCTGGAGCCGGAGTCTCCCGTAGTTCCACATCACGACTCCGATCACGGTGAGGTGCGGCTCGCCAAGAACGTGCCTATCAGGAGGGGCAAGTAGTGGCAGGAGTGCCGTCGCGCGGGCGTTGGATGGTTGTGTCGGCCGGGCTGGTCGTTGCTTTTGTCTTTGTGTTGATCAGGCTCGTGAACCTGCAAGTACTCCAAGCGGCCGAATTAACCGTCAAGGCCGACCGCCAGCATCAGAAGAGCGTTTCGTTTGAAGGGGCCAGGGGAACGATCTACGATCGCCACGGAAAAGTATTGGCCATGAATATGGATGTGCCGTCGGTATTCGGCGTGCCCACGTCACTCGGCGATCCCGGTCAAACGGCAAGGCATCTCTCGCCAATTCTGCATGTTCGAGCCGGTGAATTGGAAAAAAAGCTTCGACAGGAGAAGCATTTTGTCTGGTTGGCGCGTAAATTGGAGCCCGAGCAGGGGCGCAAATTGGAGCGCCTCACGCTGGACGGTGTCGGCGTGGTCATGGAAGGAAGAAGATTTTATCCCAAAGGGCCATTGCTGTCCCATGTGCTGGGTTTCGCTGGAATGGACGATCGGGGGCTGGAGGGAGTCGAGCTGAAATATGAGGCCTTTCTTCGCGGAGAGAAGCGGGTCGTGATTCTCCAGCGAGATGCCCTCGGTAGGGCGGTCTTTCCCAAGGGACTGAATGAAAAAGATGTGGCTGCAGGACATAGCGTGGTTCTCACTATTGACGAAGTCATTCAATACATTGCTGAAAAGGAGCTTGACGAGGCAGTCAATCGTAGCAACGCCAAGTCCGGAACCATTATTGTGACCAATCCCAAGACGGGGGCCGTTCTTGCGATGGCTGTCAGCCCGCGATTCGATCCGAACACCGTCGGCGCGCTGAGCCCGGATCGATGGCGCAATCGAGCTCTCAGCGATTCCTACGAACCGGGATCGACCATGAAAGTAGTCCTCGCGGCGGCGGCCTTGGAAGAGAAGGTTATGAGTCCCGGCTCAATGATTTTTGGCGAGCATGGGCAGATGGCGGTGGCCAACACTGTCATCCATGATCATGAGAAATCTGGCTGGATGACGTTTGCCCAGATGATTCAACGCTCCAGCAACATTGGAGCGGCCAAAGTCGGTATGACCTTGGGTGATTGGCGTCTCTATGATTACTTGAAAGAATTTGGATTTGGCGATAAGAGCGATATTGATTTGCCGGGCGAAGCCTCCGGCTTGTTGCGAAGCCCTCGCGAGTGGGGGCGGCGATCCGTGGCCTCTATCTCGATGGGGCAGGAAATCGGCGTGACGCCGCTGCAAATGGTGACGGCGGTCGGGGCCATCGCTAATGGCGGCCTTCTCATGAGACCCTACGTGATGTCGGAGGTTCGCAACACGAAGAATTTGCCGGTGGCGCAAACCAAGCCTCAAGTCCGCCGTCGCGTCATCTCGACGGATACGGCCCGGACACTGACTCATATCATGGAAGGAGTGGTGAGCAGCGGCACGGGCGGCAAGGCGGCGATCCCCGGATATCAGGTGGCGGGAAAGACAGGCACGGCACAAAAGATCGATCCTCGAACGGGGGCGTATTCGTCCACTCTGCTGGTGGGGTCCTTCGTGGGGTTTGTGCCGGCCGAGGATCCGCAGCTCGCGATGATCGTGGTCATCGATGAACCGCACGGCGAAGGGTGGGGAGGAGTGGTGGCGGCCCCGGTTTTCCGAAGGGTGGGAGAGCAGGTATTGAATTATCTTGGGATACCGGCGGAGGAGCCGGTGAGGGTTGCTCTCGCAGGTCCGACGTTGTGATGCATGACGCTTGACGAGTTGGTAGTGCCTCTTGAAAGCCGGCTGGAGGTGACGGAGCGACACGGCGACCAGCGCGTCGTCATTACAGGTGTGACCGATGATTCCCGCGCCGTCGGTCCGGGTACGTTGTTTGTCGCGGTGAAGGGGGAGAGAGTAGACGGGCATGATTATCTCGACGCGGCCGTCAAGCAGGGAGCCGGCGCAGTCGTAATTCAGCATGGCGGGCCCGTTCCGCTGCCGACGATACGAGTCAAGAATTCGCGCCGAGTGCTCGGCCTGTTAGGGGCACATTTTCATGGTTACCCCACGTCCAAACTTCGTGTCGTCGGGGTTACGGGGACGAATGGGAAAACGACGACGACGTATGTCTGCAAGAGCCTGTTGGAGTCGTGCGGGCGCCGTGTCGGCCTGGTTGGGACGGTCGCCTATCTCGTTGGAAGTGAGATCATCCCCGCCTCTCATACCACACCGGGGGCCATAGAACTCCAAGGTCTCTTCGGCCGAATGGTGGCGGCGGGATTGGACGGAGTCGTCATGGAGGTTTCTTCCCACGCGTTGGCCTTGGATCGCACGGCCGGCGCGGAATTCGATGTGGCCGTCTTTACGAACTTGACTCAAGACCATCTCGATTTCCACGGGACGATGGAGGAATACTTTCGTGCGAAGCTCCGGCTCTTCAGCGGCCTCGGCCTGGAGGGAAGAAAGGCTGGCGAGAAACGCGCCATTGTCAACCTGGACGATCCGCGGGGTGACGCTGTGCGGGCCGCTTGCTCCGTCCCGGTCTGGACCTATGGAATTCGGAAGGAAGCGGACTTGCAGGCGCATGACGTGAGTTTGACGCCGCGGGGAACGACATTTCGACTCAACACTCCAAAGGGATCGATTGCCATCGAGAATAATTTGGTGGGCGAACATAACGTCTATAATCTCCTTGCCGCCATCGGCGTCGTCTTACATGAAGGCATGACCCTCGAACAAATCCAGGCGGGGATCGCCGACGTGTCGAATGTCCCGGGTCGATTCGAACGGGTCGAAGCGGGTCAGGATTTTACCGTGGTGGTGGACTATGCCCACACAGACGACGCCTTGGCTCGTCTACTCACGGCGGCCCAAGCCCTGCGGACAGGACGGATCATCACCGTGTTCGGATGCGGCGGCGACCGGGATCGAAGCAAACGCCCGAAGATGGGGCGGGTCGCAGTCCGATTCAGCGACGTCGTCGTGCTCACCTCGGATAATCCGCGGACGGAAGACCCGGCCAGCATTCTGGCAGAGGTGGAAGTGGGCGTGAAGGAGGCGTTGAAGGAGCGGCCCGAGGTGGACTACGTGCTGGTGGCCGATCGGCGCCTCGCGATCGAACACGCGATCCAAAAGGCTCGAACCGGAGATATCGTACTGATCGCCGGGAAGGGCCATGAGGACTATCAGATTATCGGGACTACGAAATTTCACTTCGACGATCGCGAAGTTGCCCGCGAGGCAATTCACAATTTGGGTTCGTCCGTCTAAACGCCGCAGGCTCAGGCTGATCCATGTCTCTCTTCACGATCGAGGAAATCCTGGAAGTTCTAACCGGCAAGCTGATATCCGGCCGGCCGGCGGCGAGCTTGAAACGAAAAGTCCGACGCGTGGTGTCCGATTCCAGAATTGTTCGGATAGGTGATCTGTTCGTGGCCTTACCAGGCGATCGGTTCGATGGTCATGCCTTCGTGCCGGCGGCCTTGGCTAACGGAGCTGCGGGAGTCATCGTGCAGGAGGACTATCAGCCGCCGTCTCTGCCAAAACGGGTGGGCGAGCCGGCCGTGATCGGCGTCAAGGATACACTGGTCGCCTTTCAGCAATTGGCCGCGCATCATCGGTCAAGATTCGCCATACCGGTGGTGGCGATCACCGGCAGTAACGGGAAAACCACGACAAAAGAAATGGTTGCCGCCGTATTGACCCGGCGCTGGCGAACATTGAAGACCGAAGGCAATCTGAACAATCGTATCGGTGTGCCGCAAACGCTCTTCTTGCTGACACCCCGCCATGAGGCGGCGGTCATCGAAATGGGCGTGGATCAGGAAGGGCAGACGACCAGGCTGTGCGAGATCGCGAGGCCGACGGTTGGGATCATTACGAATATCGGGCCCGATCATCTGGAATTTTTTGGAAGCATGGAGGGTTCCGCGCAGGCAAAGGCTGAGTTGCTGGATAAGCTTCCTCCCGACGGAGCCGTCGTCTTGAATGCGGACGATCAGTATTTCGATTATCTGGCTGCCAGGGCCCAATGCCGCGTCGTATCCTTCGGCCTCTCGCCAAAAGCCGATGTGCGGGCGGTTCTGAGCCGCGACGGGAGCAATGACGGCGCGATGTTCGGGTTGATCCTTCCCGGGCGGGCGCGGCCGATCGCGATCCGCCTGAAGGCCCACGGGCACCATAATATACAAAATGCACTGGCTGCTGCGGCAGTGGGTTACGTATTGGGCGTGCCGGGAGCGGCGATTGCCGACGGATTGGGACGATTCCGTCCTGCGGCCATGCGGTCCCAAATTCTTCAATGCCATGGTGTGCGCGTAATCAATGATTGCTACAACGCCAATCCTGCCTCCATGCAGGCTGCCATCCGGCTTCTGGCCCAGCTGGGATCGGGACGACGCACCATTGCCGTGTTGGGCGATATGCTTGAATTGGGAGCTGATGCGAAACAGTTGCATCGGACAGTCGGAGCGTTTCTCGCAGACCAAGGTCCTACGCAACTGATCGCCTGCGGCGTGCTTGGCCGCGAGCTGGCGCAGGGCGCGCGCTCGGCGGGAATGGCCGCCGAGCGGATCATTGAAGTGCCGGATGCCGCTGCAGCCGGGTCCAGTCTGAAGGCCATGGTCCGGCAAGGAGACGTGGTCTTGGTGAAGGCGTCGCGAGGCATGCGCCTGGAACAGGTCGTCGAGACCCTCACCGGCATGCGGCGGGTGGCGAAAGCCTCATAGCAGGGACGGCATGACGATTCGATTCGTTCGTCGATCGAACCAAGCCTGAAGTATTCGGATGCTATACAACTGGCTCTATCCGCTGCACACGCAATTTTCGTTTCTGAACGTCTTTCGGTATCAAAGCTTTCGGATTATCTATGCGGCCGTCACGGCATTTCTTATCGCCTTTGCGCTGGCTCCATGGGTAATTCGGAAACTGCAAGAGGTCAAGCTGGGACAGCAAATCCGGGACGACGGCCCCAAGCGCCATTTAGCCAAGAGCGGGACTCCCACGATGGGAGGCATTCTGATCATCTTCGCCGTGGTGTTGTCCACTCTACTGTGGGCGGATTTGACGAACCGGTACGTCTGGTTGGTGGTATTGGCGACGGTGGGATTCGGTGCGGTGGGATTCGCCGACGACTATTTAAAATTCATCAAGTCGCGATCGAAAGGCTTGTCGGCCACCCAAAAATTTCTCGGACAGATTTCCATCGCGCTGGCGATCGGGCTCTTGTTGTACATGTTGCCGAGCTACACGACGAAGCTCAGCGTGCCGTTCTTCAAGCATTTCACCCCCGATCTCGGAATGTTTTACATCGTCTTCGCGATTTTGGTGATCGTCGGCAGCTCGAATGCCGTCAACCTCACCGACGGGCTCGACGGCTTGGCGATCGGACCGGTCATGATCGCATCGCTCGCCTATACGATCGTCGCCTACGTGACGGGCAATAAAGTGATGGCTGAGTATCTGTTGATTCCGCATATCGAGGGGGCCGGAGAAATCGCAATTTTTACCGGGGCAATCCTCGGATCGAGTCTTGGATTTCTGTGGTTTAACACCTACCCGGCTTCCGTGTTCATGGGAGACGTGGGTTCACTCCCGTTGGGCGCGGCGTTGGGGACCGTGGCGGTCATCAGCAAACATGAATTGTTGTTGCTGCTCGTCGGCGGCGTCTTCGTGATTGAGGCAGTGTCGGTCATTTTTCAGGTCATTTCGTTTAAGTCCCGTGGAAAGCGAATTTTTCTCATGGCGCCCATTCATCATCATTTCGAGATGAAGGGATGGGAAGAACCGAAGGTGGTGGTCCGTCTCTGGATCATCGCCATTCTCCTGGCCCTGCTGAGTTTGAGCACGCTG
Organism: Nitrospira sp. Nam80; assembly: GCF_965152575.1. Taxonomy (NCBI): domain Bacteria; kingdom Pseudomonadati; phylum Nitrospirota; class Nitrospiria; order Nitrospirales; family Nitrospiraceae; genus Nitrospira; species Nitrospira sp. Nam80. The sequence goes on along the minus strand of NZ_OZ224216.1, from coordinate 4,036,728 downwards.
AAACTCCGGTGATGATGCCCATGGAGTACAAAGACGCCAACGTCGTCATCGTGGGTCTTGCCAGGAGCGGCGCCGCCGCCGCGCGGTTGCTCGATGCCGTCGGCGCCCATGTTACCGTGGCGGACCGCAAGGAATCGTCGGAGTTCGGCGGCGTGCTGTCGCAATTGAATCAGGACCGTATTCGGACGGCATTGGGATCCGGCTATGAATCGGCGCTCGAAGGAGCCGATGTGATCGTGGTCAGCCCCGGTGTTCCCTCCAGCCTGGAGGCGCTGGAACGGGCTCGAGAGCGCGGCGTCAAAGTCATCGGCGAATTGGAGTTGGCCTCGCAATTTCTGAATGCGCCGATTTTGGCCGTCACCGGCACGAACGGGAAGAGCACGACGGTCACGCTGATCGGACTCTTCCTCAAGGAAGCGGGGAAGTCGGCCTTTGTCGGGGGCAATCTCGGCACGGCGATCAGCGAAGCCGCATTGACGATCTATCGTTCGCAGCAGGCTGTTGCAGCGGGTGGGCCGGCAGACAAGCCCTTTGATTTTCTGGTTGCGGAAGTATCCAGCTTTCAATTGGAGACGATCGAAAATTTTCATCCCTGGGTGGCCTCGATTCTGAATGTGACGCTTGACCATATGGATCGCTACCGCTCGGTCGAGGACTATGTGGCGGCAAAAGCCAGAATCTTCGAAAACCAAGGGCCGGGAGACTATGCGGTCTTAAATTTGGATGATGATCGGGTCGCGCGCTTGCGGCCCGGCATCCACGCCAACGTGTTGGGGTGTCGCCGATGCGCGAGCGCCGCCGGCATGGTGGACAGGGAAACGTATCTTGCCGGCGATCGGATCGTCTCCACTGTCACCGGTAAACTGGAGGAGATTTGTCGAAGAAGCGATATGCGGCTGATCGGTTTGCACAATGTGGACAATGTCATGGCGGCCGTGACTTATGCGTTGCTCTGTGGATGCCCCATTGAGGCCATCCGGCGAGTCCTGCGCTCTTTTCCGGGCCTCGAACACGCCCTGGAAGTCGTCCGTGAACGGCGGGGTGTCCGGTATGTGAACGATTCCAAGGGAACGAACGTCGATGCCACACTGAAAGCGTTAGAGGGTATCGAACAGCCGATCTGGTTGATCGCCGGCGGTCGTGATAAAGGGGGAGATTTCGGGCGCTTGGAAAGCGCGATTCGCAAACGCGTGAAGCGTCTGATTCTGATCGGCGAAGCGGCGCCGCGTATCCAGTCCGCCGTGGGTCCGTTTGACCGGCTCCGCCATGCCGCGACGCTGCGCGAAGCCGTTGAACTGGCCGCCGCGGAGGCTCAATCCGGCGACGTGGTACTGCTTTCGCCGGCTTGCGCCAGCTTCGACATGTTCGCGGATTATCAGGATCGAGGACGACAATTCAAGGCACTGGTGCATGAGTTGCCGGCATGATCGCCCTGGGCGGTCCGAGCACCGGAGGAGTGACACTGAGAGATGGCGCAGAAAGCGGTCGGGACGCTGACATTGCCCTGGTCCACATCGGGGCAACGGTCGGCGAAGCGGGTGGCGATGGACCCGACGCTCCTGGCGGTGACCCTCATCCTTTCGCTCGTGGGGTTGGTGATGGTGTTCAGCGCGAGCGCCGTTGTGGCGGGCAATCGCTTTCACGATCCATGGTACTACCTCAAGCGCCAGATGGCGTGGATGGTCGTCGGCTTGATCCTCATGCATGTGGCATCGCGCATCGACTACACGATCTGGCGCAAGTTCGCCGTGCCGCTGCTTGCCTTGAACGTCATCCTCCTTGTCCTGGTCCTCGTCCCTTCGCTGGGGGTCGTGGCCAAGGGAGCGAGGCGATGGTTGCAGGTCGGCTCGATTCATGTGCAGCCGGCCGAACTGGTGAAAGTCGTGTCGGTGATCTATCTGTCCGCCTACTTGACCAAGAAAAACGAGAAGATCACGCAGTTCGCCCGAGGGCTGTTGCCGCCCGTCATTGTGATCGGTCTGTTGAGCGGGTTGGTGTTAATGGAACCGGATCTCGGCACCGTTGTCGTCATGGGGTTGGTCATGTTGACCCTCTTGTTCCTCGGCGGGGCAAAGATCCAGCACCTCATCGCGCTGGGCCTCTGCACGCTCCCGCTGGTGTTGATGTTGATCTTACGGTCCAGCTACCGGCGGCAGCGATTGATGACGTTTCTTTCGCCATGGAAAGACGCCGCCGATGCAGGTTTTCAGATCACGCAATCCTTTCTGGCATTCGGCAGCGGGGGGCTGTTTGGGGTCGGCCTCGGCGAAGGGAAACAAAAGCTCTTCTTCTTGCCGGAGGCGCACACCGATTTTGTGCTGGCGCTCATCGGCGAGGAATTGGGCTTGATCGGAACCGTCTTGATCGTTCTGTTGTTCGCATTGTTCGTCACCAAGGGATTTCAAGTGGCGAACCGTGCGCGAGTACCGTTCGGCCGCTATCTCGGCATGGGGATTACGCTGCTCATCGGAGTGCAGGCGCTTGTCAATGCCGGCGTGGTCACCGGCTTGCTCCCGACGAAAGGCTTGACCTTGCCGTTTGTCAGTTATGGGGGATCGTCACTCGTGGCCAGTCTCTTGGCGGTCGGCATCTTGTTGAGCATCTCCCGGGATCGCCATGGAGGTCGCGAAAGCGGTGGAGCGAAAAGCGGACGGGCACAGGCGAAGGGAGGCGCATGAACGTGGTGATTGCCGCGGGGGGGACCGGAGGACATCTCTATCCCGCGATCGCGGTAGCTCGGGAATTCCAGCGCCGGGATCAAGCGACTCATATCGTATTCGTCGGTACCTCGCGCGGCATTGAATCCACCGTATTGGCCCACGAGGGGTTCGAGTTGGAGTTGATTTCCGCCCAACCGCTAATGGGCAAGCAGGTCTTCGACAGAGCACGCGCATTGGCCGCTATTCCCGTGAGCCTGTGGCAATCGTTGCGAGTGCTCAAGCGCAGACGGGCCGACCTAGTCATCGGAGTCGGCGGCTATACGAGCCCCACTGTCTTGCTGGCCGCGTTCCTCCGCCGGATTCCGAGCGTCATTTTGGAGCCGAACGCCTATCCCGGGCTTGCCAATACCGTGGTCGCACCGCTTGCCCGCCGGATCTTTTTGGCGTTTGAATCGGCGAAGCAGTATTTCAAACAGGCCACGGTTCGGGTCGTGGGCATGCCCGTGCGGCGGGCCTTCTTAGATCAACGATCAGGTAACGAACAGCGGGGCATGTGCGGAGGGCGCCATGTGTTGATTTTTGGTGGCAGCCAAGGAGCAAAGGCGATCAACTCGGCCGTGATCGATTCGTTACCGGTATTGCGGGCAATCAGCGGCCTACGCGTGACGCATCAAACCGGCGCGCAGGATCTTGAGCGAGTGAGGACGGCCTATGAACGAGCCGGCCTGCCGGCCGAGGTCGTGCCGTTTCTTTATGACATGCCTGCTGTGTTGCGGTCGGCGGATCTCATCGTGGCCCGAGCCGGCGGCATGACGGTCGCCGAACTGACGGTGTGCGGGAAGCCCGCCATTCTGGTTCCGCTGCCGACCGCGATCTACAACCATCAGGCGCTGAACGCCGCGGTGATGGAGTCGGCGGGCGCCGCCGTGGTGCTGCCTCAATCGGAATTAACCGGATCGCGCTTGGCCGACACGCTGGCCGCCATTCTCAATGATCCGGAGCGGCTTCGTGCCATGGGCGAAAAAAGCGCCGGGATTGGACGGATCGATGCTGCAGAAGCCATTGTCCGCGAATGTTATGACGTAATGGGGAGGCGTCATGAGACCAACAGGAGTGTTGGAGCGGTATGAACGCAGAGAAGTTCAGCATCACGAAAGTGAGCGCCATGGACAGGCTCCGCAAACATTTCCCAGAGCCAATGAGTTGAGGCGGACCGCCATGTTCAGAAAGACGCAACATATTCATTTGGTCGGAATCGGGGGTTCCGGCATGAGCGGCATCGCGGAGGTCTTGCTGACCTTGGGATATAAGGTCAGCGGCTCCGACCTCGCCGCATCGGAGACGACCAGGCGGCTCGAGGAGCTCGGCGGCCGCATCGCGATCGGTCACCATGAATCCAACATCGGCGAGGCGCAGGTCGTGGTGATTTCGTCGGCGGTGTCCGCGACCAATCCCGAGGTCGTCGCCGCCAAGGCGAAGCAGATTCCCGTAATTCCTCGGGCCGAGATGCTGGCCGAACTCATGCGGCTCAAATACGGCGTCGCCATCGCGGGGGCCCATGGAAAAACGACCACGACCTCGATGGTGGCCAATGTGCTGGCCCAGGGAGGATTGGATCCGACCATGGTCATCGGCGGCAAGGTGAATGCGCTCGGCAGCCATGCCCGCCTGGGGCGCGGCGATCTTCTTGTGGCCGAGGCGGATGAAAGCGACGGCTCGTTCCTGCGGTTGTCCCCGACCATCGTGGCCGTGACCAACATCGATCGTGAGCATCTCGAACACTACGGAACGATGGATCGGTTGAACGACAGTTTCCTCGAATTCATCAATAAGGTGCCGTTCTATGGCCTGGCCGTCCTCTGTGCGGATGACGAGCGGTTGCAGGCGCTCCTTCCCCGCGTGGTCAAGCGGTACCACACGTACGGACTGCAGGACCATGGGGGAACCGTCCTTGATTTTCGCGCGACGGAAATCAGCCTACGGCAATGGGGATCTGAATTTCGCGCTCACTTCCGCGGGAGGAATCTGGGCCCGTTTCGCCTGGCCATCCCGGGCGTGCACAACGTGTCGAATGCGTTGATCGCGATCGCGATCGGCTTGGAACTCGACGTGCCTGTCGATCTGATTCGCAAGGGCTTGGCCGCCTTCAGCGGCGTCGAACGCCGGTTTCATTTGCGGGGTGAAAAAGCCGGTATCATGGTGGTTGATGATTACGGCCATCATCCGACCGAGATCCGAGCCACCCTGGCCGCCGCCAAACAAGGCTGGGACCGGCGGCTGGTCGTCCTGTTCCAACCGCACCGGTACAGCCGGACCAGGGATTTGGCCGATGAGTTTGCGCATGCGTTTGATCAGGCCGACCTGCTATTCATGACCGACATTTATGCGGCAGGAGAACAGCCGCTGCCGGGGATTTCGGGTCAGAGCTTGGCGGACGCCGTGCGTGGTGCCGGGCACGCCATCGTGACGTATGTCCCGCGGAAAGAAACATTGCCGGAACAGGTCTTGCCCGCACTGAAACCCGGTGATCTGGTGCTGACGTTGGGGGCGGGCGATATATGGAAAGCGGGCATCGGCATCTTGGATCGATTGCCGACTCAGGCGTAATGACTCATGAGCGAAAGACTGAGTCGAACGCTGCAACCAAAGCCGCTCATCCGGTTTCTGCGGCAACGCTCCGGCAAGTTGTGGCCGGTGTCCGGGGAAGAAGTCTATTCCATGAACCGCTTCGGAAATATACATCGTTTCGAATCGGTGGCCCGGCGGATATATTGGTCGAACCGGTCGATATCGATGATGTCGCTCTGCTGGTCAAGCAAGCGACCGCCAATAAAGTCCGCGTCTTTGTGCTCGGCGGCACGAATCTGCTCATCCGTGACGGAGGGATTCGCGGAGTTGTCATGAGTCTGTCGAAGCTGCGGGCGATTCAGGAAGAGCCGGGGCATGTCTTGTATGCGGAGGGCGGCGTCGGCATGCCGACCTTGATCGGGTATGCAATCCGGCGCGGGTTGAGCGGAGTGGAATGGGGCGCCGGCATCCCGGGAACGGTCGCCGGTTGCGTCGTGATGAATGCGGGGACGAGGTTAGGCGAGATGAAGGATGCCGTGAAGGCCGTTCGCCTTGTCACACCGAAAGGAGACGTCGCCGATATCGACGCGTCGGACATTGAGTTCGAATATCGCCATGCCCGGTTGCCTCGGGGAGTCGTCGTTGGCGTCCGGCTCCAATTGCGCGCGGGTGTACGGGCCACGATCGAAAAGACGGTGAAGGACTATTTGCAGTATCGCAAGGATACGCAGCCGTTGGCGCAGGCCAGCGCCGGCTGTGTCTTTAGAAATCCTCCACACGACTCCGCCGGCCGGTTGGTCGAAGCGGCCGGACTGAAAGGTGTGCGCGTCGGGGACGCGGAGGTCTCGGACAAGCATGCCAATTTCATGGTGAATCTGGGGCATGCCCGGGCGAAGGACGTGCTCGACTTAATCAAGAAAGTTCGTCGCGAAGTCCGGCGGAAAACCGGTGTCTCGTTAGATCTCGAGTTGAAAATTGTTGGGGAAGCCTAGAGGGGATGTGTGAACCGGAACGAATCTGATGCCGGCCCATTGACCCGAGCCCGGATCGGCGTCCTGATGGGCGGGCAATCGGCGGAGCGGGACGTGTCGCTCAGAACAGGCGACGCGGTGTATCGGGCGTTGCTGCGACGCGGCTATGACGCGGTCACGCTCGATGTGGGGCCGTCCCTCCACAAAGATTTGGTCGACCACCAGGTGCAGATCGCGTTCCTTGCGTTACATGGACCAGGCGGCGAAGACGGTTCCATTCAAGGGTTTCTTGAATCACTCCGCATTCCCTACACGGGATCGGGCGTGCGCGCCAGCGCCATCGGGATGCACAAGGTCGTCACGAAAACGTTGCTGGCTGCGCATGACATTCCGGCGCCGGCCGGCACTGTGGTCGAGCGAGGCACACGACCTTCGGGTGCCGGCGTCTTACGTGCCGCAAAACTCAAATGGCCCGTGGTGGTCAAACCTCCGTCTCAAGGCTCGACCATCGGAGTGACTATCGTCAGAAACCCGTCGCAATGGCATGAAGCGCTCGCGCTCGCGCATCGGTATGAAAATGAGGCGATGGTCGAGGCGTACATCCCCGGTCATGAAGTGACGGTCGGGGTCGTGCGGGGAGAAGGCGGCCGTGTAGAGGCATTCCCAGCCGTCGAGATCGTAGCGCCGGAAGGATTTTATGATTTCTCCGCCAAGTATCAAAAGGGCCGCACGCAATATCTCTGTCCGGCTCCGCTTGCGGCCACAGTGGCCCGCCGGATCCGTGACTTGGCCATCCGGGCCTATCGAGTCATAGGATGCGAAGGGGCGGCGCGAGTCGATTTTCGGATTACGCCCAAAGGGAAGCCCTATGTTCTCGAGATCAATACGGTGCCCGGCATGACCGAGACCAGCCTCTTGCCGATGGCGGCTGTGCGAGCGGGGCTGACCTATGAAGCGTTGACCGAACGGATTCTGCAATCCGCCTTGGCGCGCGCTGAACGTGAGCCGTTCAATACGAAGGCCTGATCGTCACGATGGCAAGCCTGTTCACCAAAAAGGAAGCGAAGAAGCGCAGCGCCCGCGTCAATGCGCGCCGTGGAGGCGAGGAATACGGTGATGATCGGCGAACCGCCAAGGGCCGATTGGCGCGATTCGGCAGGCGGTTGGTGAAGGGACTCTATGCCGTCGGCCTGCTGAGTTTGTTTGCTGCGGGATGTGCAGGACTCTTCGTGCTGCTGCGTGAACTGGGGCCGTTGATGAAGGAATCATTCGCCGTCCGGCAGGTGACGGTCGAAGGTTTGGATCATGTGAGTCGCCGAGAAATCCTATCGCGGCTGGCGCTGAAACCCGATACAACTCTCTACTCGCTGAACCCGACCTGGCTTGCGGGACGGCTGGAGCAGCATCCCTGGATTAAAGACGCGTCCGTCACGCTCGTGCCGTTTCATGAAATCCGAATATCGATCACGGAACGATCACCGTCCGCCATCGTGCGGACCCCGACTGAAAATGTATTGACCGACGAGGAGGGTTTCATTCTGGCGCGACTGGGAACCAAAGACGACCCGTCATTGCCGATGCTGTCCGGTATTGATGCACCCGGCTTGCTGCAAGGGAAGGTGGACGCAAGACAGGCGGTGAAGACCGGCACCGAATTGGCGCGGATGATGGCAAAGTCCATGGGAGGACGGCCCGATATTAATGTGGCGCATCTGTCGAATCTAGTCGCTACAGTGCAGGGCTTGACTTTCCAGTTCAGTGCGTCATCGATGGATCAGCAATGGCACCGATTCCTGCAGATGCGGCCCGCGCTTCGGGATGTCGCTTTCGACAACGAAGGCGAGCGAAGCCAGGAGATCGACCTCCGTTACATGGATCGCGTCATTATTCGTGGAAGGGGGTGAGCTGATTGCCTAAGCGGGATCATATTCTTGTCGGCTTGGACATCGGGACGACCAAGATCTGCGCGATCGTGGCGGAGGTCCTCGATGAAGGACCGCTCAATATCATCGGCGTGGGGTCCTGTCCCTCCCGCGGCCTGCGCAAGGGCGTGGTGGTGAACATCGAAAGTACGGTCGAGTCCATCAAGAAAGCCGTGGAAGAAGCGGAGCTCATGGCTGCCGTTCAGATCAATTCCGTGTACACGGGAATCGCCGGCAGCCATATTTCGGGAGAAAACCTGAAAGGCGTTATCGCCCTGAAAAAGCAGGAGGTGACGAGGGACGACATCAATCGAGCCATCGAAAGCGCCCGAACGTTGGCGGTGATCCCGCACGAACGGCGCATCCTTCATGTGCTGCCTCGAGAGTTCATGGTCGATGATCAAGAAGGAGTGCGGGAGCCGTTGGGAATGTCGGGCAACCGGCTGGAGGTCAACGTCCACGTGATTACTGGAGCCGTGACGTCCGCGCAAAATATCATCAAGAGCGTGAATCGAGCCGGTTTGGATGTGGTGGACATTATTCTGCAGCCGCTTGCTTCGAGCGAGGCGGTCTTGAGCGCGGAGGAGCGCGAGCTGGGCGTGGTGATGGTGGACCTGGGAGGAGGCACGACCGACTTGGCCATTTTTTTGGACGGCAGCATCCGACACACGGCGGTCTTGCCGATCGGCGGACAGAATCTTACGAAGGATCTGGCCATTGGATTGCTGACTTCTCAGACGGAGGCGGAGCGCATCAAGGTGCAGCACGGCATTGCGCGGACGGACCTGGTCTCTGGGCACCAGACCGTTGAAGTGCCCTCGGTCGGCGATCGGCCGCCCCGAACTTTTTCGCGTCGGGATATCGCGGAGATCCTCGAGCCGCGGGTGGAAGAAATGTTCGATCTGGTGAAGCGGGAAATTGTGCGCGCCGGGTATGAAGGCATGTTGGGCGCCGGCGTGGTTATTACGGGCGGCACGTCGTTGCTGGAAGGGATGCCCGATGCGGCGGAAAAAGGATTGAATCTCCCCGCGCGGCGTGGTGTGCCGACCGGCATCGGTGGCCTGCGGGATATCGTCAGTAATCCCATGCATGCGACCGGTGTCGGGCTGTTGCTGCACGCCCGACAGCATGCTCAGGACTTGGAGACGGCGGGAATGCGTCATGGGCGCGGGTTGGGGAAAGTATTGGATCGCATGCGGTCGTGGATGTTCGAGTTTTTTTAACCGTCGCGTGCGGCAGGAGGCCGGCCAACGCGATATCGCCAAGGGAGGTGTCCCCATGTTTTCAATTCAAGAAGATCAATTGTCACCCGTCCGCATCAAAGTGATCGGAGTCGGTGGGGCCGGTTGCAATGCGATCAATACGATGATCACCGGGGGGCTCTGCCGGGTGGACTTCATCGCGGCCAACACCGATGTGCAGGCGCTGGAACGGTCACAAGCCTCCTATAAAATTCAGATCGGTCCCGACCGGACGCGGGGCCTCGGCGCCGGAGCGAAGCCGGAAGTCGGCCGGGATGCGGCGTTGGAAAGCAAGGATGAGATCCGGGAAAGCCTCGAAGGGGCCGACATGGTCTTCGTAACGGCGGGCATGGGCGGAGGCACCGGCACGGGGGCCGCGCCGATCGTCGCCAGCATCGCCCGTGAACTCGGCATTCTCACGGTTGCCGTCGTGACGAAGCCGTTTCAATATGAAGGCCACCGGCGAATGAGCCATGCCGAGGAAGGCATTCGCGATTTGAAGCGCCATGTGGACACGGTCCTGATCATTCCCAATCAGCGGTTGCTCGGCATCGTGGATAAGGCGACGCCGTTACTCGACGCGTTCAAGGTTGCGGATGATGTGCTTCGTCAAGCCATTCAAGGCATCGCGGATGTCATCACGACAACCGGTCTCGTGAACGTAGATTTCGCCGATGTGCGCACAATCATGTCCCATACCGGCCGGGCGGTGATGGGAATGGGCATCGCACGCGGCGCCACCAGGGCCGCCGAAGCGGCGCAGAAGGCCATCTGCAGCCCGCTGCTCGAAGAGGGCAGCGTCGAGGGAGCGCGCGGCGTGTTGCTGAATATCACGGGTGGTCCTAACATGTCGTTGCACGAGGTGGAGGAGGCGGCGTCCATTGTTCAACATGCCGCGGATCCAGAGGCAAACATCATCGTCGGGCAGGTCATCAACTCTGAAATGGGAGACGATTTGGTGGTGACCGTCATCGCGACGGGATTTGAACGGGAAGATCAACCGTCTTCCAAGCCGGTGGCGCCTGAACGGTTGGTCGCCAAGAATGGAAACGGTCGAGCGGCCCAACAGGTCTTGACCGGCATGCAGGCCGCCGGAGAGCGGCCGCACAAGGACCTGGACCGTCCCACGTTCCTTCGTCGCTTGGGCGAAGCGCGCGAGCCGGTGGAGCGAGTGGCGGTTGCTGCGGATGATGAGTGGGATGTGCCGACATTTCTAAGAAGGCAGGCGGACTAGCGCCGACGGACAGCAGCCGAGTGTGTTGAACATGCCGCAGCCGTTCATTACCATTCCTTCGTTCGCGGCGAACGGTGACGGGATCGCCCATTTTTTTGGGACAAGGCATTCCGAACTTGAAGTCACGCCGGGGATCAGCACATCTACAGGACGCAGGAGGTTTCATTCCGCCGGGCCGGCAACCGTGATCGCAGTGAAGCAGGTGCATGGGACCGAGGTGCTGATCGTCGACCGCCCGGTGGTGGAAGGGCAATCCTTCGAGGGCGGGTGGGATGCCCTGATCACCGACCAACCGGGTGTGACCGTGACGGTGCGCACGGCCGATTGCGTTCCCGTCTTGCTCCATGATCCGGTCCGCCGGGTCGTGGCGGCCATCCATGCCGGATGGCGGGGGGCCGTCGCCGGCATTGTGCCTAAAACAATTACCGCATTGGCCGGCCGGTTCAGCAGTGAGGCGGCCTCGCTGCGAATGGCGGTGGGACCTTCAGCCGGATCCTGTTGTTATGAAGTCGATGAGCCGGTCCTGTCCCAATTGCGGGACGCCTTTCCCGATTGGCAATTGGTCGTGCGCAGGCAAAGGGGTCCACAGAAGGCGATGCTCGATTTGCGAGAACTGATCCGCCGGCAAGCGATTGGAAGCGGTCTGTTTGAAGAGGCGATCGGTGTGGTCAACGCCTGTACGATTTGTCATCCCAATCTATTCTTTTCCTACCGACGGGAAGGCATTGTGAAGCGCACCATGGTGAGCGGTATTGCCTTGGTGGCGCCAAGATGATACTCCTGCCGTGACATGCTCCCTCGCATGGGCCGCCTGGTTTGCGAGCCCATGAGCGGATACTTGCCTCCGGAGCCGGAACCGATCGGTGAGGACATATGGGGTGCGAATGGATCGGGACTCCGGAACGATTGCCGATAATGTCTCCCATATTCTGGAAGGCATCAGGTCGGCGGCATTGCGATCGGGGCGCCAGCCTGACCAGATTCGCTTGGTCGCCGCTACAAAGACGGTCGGGGCGGATCGCATCCGGGAAGCGATTGCCGCCGGGGTCACCATTCTGGGAGAAAACCGACTTCAGGAAGCGTTGCCGAAGATTCAGCAGTTAGGGCATGAGCACGTGGCTTGGCACTTTATCGGACGGCTGCAACGGCGCAAAGTCAAAGCGGTCGTCGGCAAATTTGAACTCATCCACTCGGTTGAGAGCCTTGAAGTGGCGGAGGAAATCAATCGGCGCGCGGAACAGGCCGGTCTGTGCCAGTGCGTGCTGCTTGAAATCAATATCGGGAGAGAAGAAAGTAAAGGCGGATTTGCTCCGGAAGCTGTAGCCGGCGCCTGCGCGGATTTAGGCGGCATGGCTCATCTGGCCGTACGAGGCTTAATGGCCATTCCTCCACTGGAGACCGATCCGAACCGAACGCGTCCGCATTTTCGCGGTCTACGAGACCTGGCGCAGGTACTCACGCAGTACGGTTTTCCCAACGTTCGGATGGACGAATTATCGATGGGCATGTCGGCCGATTATCTAATGGCAGTGGAAGAGGGAGCCACATTGGTACGAGTCGGAACCGCGATTTTTGGGACGCGCGATGTCTGAGGCCGGTCGATCTAACAAGCTTGCTTTCCTGGGAGGCGGGCAAATGGCCGAGGCGCTGATCGGGGGACTACTCGCATCACAAGTTTGCCGGCCATCCGAGATTTGGGCAACCGATCCATTAGCCCCCCGTCGGGAAGTGTTGAAAACGCGGTTCGGTATTCAGGTAGGGGACAGCAATGAAGCGGCCGTGGAATGGGCGGATGCCATGCTGTTGGCGGTTAAGCCTCAAATGGTCGCCCGAGTATTGGCCGATATCGTATCCGTCGCAAACGGGAAGCTGGTTGTGTCGATTGCGGCCGGGATTCCGATGGACTGGATCAGAAAGAAAGCACCCGCGGTGCGGGCCATCATCCGGGCTATGCCCAATACGCCGGCGCTCGTGCATGAGGGCATCACGGCCTTGGCCGCTGAATCGTCGTGCGGTGATCAAGAAGTGGCATTTGCCAGGAGCCTGTTTGAATCGGTGGGCCGCGTCGTGATGGTGGAGGAGCGATTGATGGATGCCGTGACCGGGCTGAGTGGGAGCGGTCCCGCGTATGTGTTTGTGGCGATCGAAGCCTTGGCCGACGGCGGCGTCAACATGGGGCTTCCCCGCCGGACGGCAGAATTATTGGCGGTCCAGACTATGCTGGGTGCAGCCCGCTTATTGATGGAACGGGGGGAACACCCCGCGCGCTTGAAAGACCAGGTGGCTTCGCCGGGTGGAACTACGATAGCCGGACTTCACCGGTTGGAAGAGGGGGGCTTTCGCGCGACACTGATGGCGGCCGTCGAAGCCGCGACCAAACGCTCGGAGGAGTTAGGACGCACATGTTTGTAGTCGGCAACGTGTTACATGGATTCGCGACCGTGCTCGATACGGTACTCTGGTTGTACATGTGGGTCATCATCGCCCGGGCATTAATTTCGTGGGTGAATCCTGATCCCTGGAATCCGATCGTGCAATTTTTGGAACGGGCGACCGAGCCCGTGCTGGCGCCGATCCGACGATGGATGGGTTGGCGGATGGGAATTGATCTCTCTCCCATGATTGCTATCCTCATCATAATCTTTCTACAATTAGCGCTCGTCCGCACGCTAATGGACCTCGCAGTCAGAATCAACTGAACGACGAAGAGGTGGCTCATGAAGATTACGCCGATCGACATTCAGCAGATGGTGTTCCAAGTCAAGTTCCGCGGGTATGACAAGGATGAGGTCAATCGATTTCTCGAGGAACTGGCGCTCACGGTCGAAGGATTGAACCGGGACAACGCCTTGCTTCGCGAAAAACTGGTCGCGACGGAGCAGCATCTCACCGAGTTAAAGCGGACCGAATCGACGTTGTCCAACACGCTGGTGTCCGCCCAATCGTTGGCGGAGGATGTCAAGCGATCCGCGCAGCGGGAAGCGGATTTGATCATCAAGGAAGCGGAGTTGAAGGCCAGCGAGGTGATCCGTCAGGCGCGCGTGGAGCTAACCGATGTGCAACGCGATGTGGCCGACCTGCAGAAGCAGCGTCTGCTCATGGTCGAACGGTTTCGGGCTACCCTTCGTTCCTTTGAGCGCATGTTGGAAGTGGAGGAGACGGAAGCCTTTCAAGCGGAAACGGCAACGGCGGACGAGAAATTAGCCGGTGAGTCAAGCGGCGGCCGATAACGGATCCATTGCTCGAAGAATGGCGAGTCTGCACGTGACGAGGGCGGCGGGCGGGCTCGTATGGCCGGCGTAGAAGCCATTGATGCGGCGCTTCAGAAAGCAGTCGAAGACGGCACCTTTCCCGGCGCGGTCTTGGCGGTTCGACACCAGGATGTCCTTGTCTATGAACGGGCCGTAGGCCAACGTTTTCTTGCGCCTTCCCCGGTGCCAGCGACGACGCAGACGCTGTACGATCTTGCCTCCCTCACCAAACCGCTCGCGACCACTACAGCCATCGTGTTCCTCGCGCAGCAGGGCCGGCTTACACTCGAGTCGCGCGTCGATGACTGGATCGATACGTTACGCGGCACCGCACTTGGAGGTGTTACCCTTATTCACCTGCTGACGCACAGTTCCGGTTTGCCGGGCTGGCGTCCATTTTATGAACGTCTTTGCGCGGACGGGATCCTCTGTGATGGCTGCGTGGATCACCAACGGGCCAAAGAGGCCGTGATCTCCTACATTCGGGATGAGTCTCTGCTGTATCCGGCCGGAACACGCAGTCTCTATAGCGATCTCGGCTTTATGTTGCTGGGCTTCATCGTGGAACGTATTACAAACGAGTCCTTGGCAATGTTTTGTGGACGGCAGCTCTTTGAGCCGGTGGGGGCGACGCCGCTTGCGTTTGTTCCCGACGCAAAACAAGGCGAGAGGCGATTTGGCGCGGAGTATCCCATTGCAGCAACCGAGCATGATGCATGGCGAGGACGACTCCTGTGTGGGGAGGCTCACGACGAAAACGCCTTTGCGCTCGGAGGCATCGCCGGGCATGCCGGCCTCTTCGGCACTGCCCGCGCAGTGCTCGCGATCTCATCCGCCTGGCTGTCCGCATACGAGGGGCGGCAGTCCATCTTGGATGCCGGTCTCGTCCGTCGGTGTGTCGCCCGACACACCGCTGTTCCTCATTCCAGCTGGGCTCTCGGTTGGGATACACCTTCTGCGCCATCGTCGGCGGGGACATGGTTTTCGGATATCTCCTTCGGGCATCTTGGGTACACCGGTACATCGCTGTGGGTCGATCCGGCTTGCCGCCTGGAAGTTGTGCTGTTGTCGAATCGAGTCCATCCCAGCAGGCGGAACGAGCGCATTAAACAGTTCCGGCCGCAGATTCATGATGTGGTGTATCAAACGATAGTGCGAACGAGGCGGGAATAGAACCGCGTCACGGCTGATCGGGGTACTCGATCCAGGTTTCCTTCTCAGCCAGGTAGCGGGCGCCCTTGAAATTGGCTCGGCTGCGCAGCTTGTGAAATCCAAACCGTTGGAGCTGTTCGATGACGTCCTTGACCGCCGCGGCCACGGTTGAGTAAGCCTTTCCTTCCACGGCCAAGGCCTCATAGGTGACCTTGGCTGTATAACCCGCAGTCGTCCGATTGACCAGGATCGCACGGTTAAAATATCGATCGCTCGGGTCGATCCCTTCGACCTGATGTCGTTCGATCAAGCCCTCTTTTCTAAAAAGGAGAGGGAGCGAACTCATACATACCTCCGTCCGAGTCTCCAAAGCCCTAGGCCGGAGCGGATTATAAGGGGCCGCAACGCGGAGTGCAACCGTCGTTGACAAGGCGGGGCCCGCTTTCTATGATGCCTGGCTTATCCCGTTCCGGCGTCTTTTCGGCGTGACAGGTCGCAGCACGTTTCATGTACATGAACGTTCCCAATAGCTTGACCATCCTCCGCATTCTTCTGATTCCCGTTTACGTCGGCTTTCTGGTCTATGAGCAATATGATTACGCATTAGTGGTGCTCTTTGTGGCGGGGTTGACCGACGGATTGGACGGCACCATCGCGCGCGTGGCGAACCAGCGGACCCAGTTGGGAGCGGTTCTCGATCCCTTGGCGGACAAGCTGCTTTTGACGACCGGCTTCATTACTCTCTCGGTCATGCACTTGATCCCCTTATGGGTGACGATTATTGTGGTAAGTCGAGATCTGATTTTGATGCTGGGAACAGCGGTGGCGCAATACACCGATACCCAGGTCGATATCTCACCGACAGTCTTGGGAAAAAGCACGACCCTGATCCAACTCACGACATTGGTGTTGGTTGTCTTTTTCGCGTCCCGTCAAATCGACTTGTCGATCATTCGCCCTCTCTTGTATGTGATGGCGCTCGTGACCTTGTCGTCGGGTCTTCACTATCTCTACCGCGGCTACGCCCACGTCACGACAAGCGGCGCGTAGCCGATTGTCTCGACGACGTCTCACCTCACGCATTTGGTTCATTCGTTTGACAGACCCAGGGACCTCTTATAGACTTCGTTCATGCTCGCACAATGACGAGGTCGCTCGTGCATGTCTCGCTGGAGTTGCGCCTATGAGTACATTCGCGTACGTGGGAAGGACCCGCCAGGGAACCGTCAAAAAGGGCGAACTCAGCGCAAAATCCCGTGACGAAGCGGTTGACCAGCTTCGCAAGCAGCAAGTCGTCGTCACCAGCCTCGAAGAGCGGGCCGCCAAATCGGGCAAGTTCAGTCTTAGTTTCGGCAGCGGCCTCACGGACAAAGATCTGGTCGTCTTCACGCGCCAATTCGGCACCATGATCAATGCCGGCCTTCCGTTGATCCAATGTCTCGACATTTTGGCCACCCAGTCCGAAAACAAGGTCCTCCGGGAGACCGTGGCGGACGTGAAAAATCATGTCGAGAGCGGATCGACATTTTCCGACGCCCTAAGGAAACATCCGAAGGTTTTCGATGATCTCTACGTCAATATGATTCACGCGGGCGAAGTGGGCGGGCTGCTCGATACGATTCTGACCCGGCTGGCCAAGCATATTGAAAAAGCCATGAAGCTGAAAGGTCAGATCAAGTCGGCCATGGTGTATCCGATCGCCATTTTGGGAGTGGCGGTCATTGTGATTTCCGTGCTGATGGTGTGGGTCATCCCCATCTTTGCCAAGATGTTTGCGGAGATGTCCGGAGGAAAAGTCGGACTGCCGGGTCCGACGCAACTCGTCATCGACATCAGCAATTTCTTCCAGAACTATATCGTCTATATCGTGATCGCCTTGGCCGCGGCCATTTACGGGACCAAGCGGTACTACAACACCACCAACGGGCGCGTCGTCATCGATCGCCTGCTGCTCAGACTGCCGATCTTCGGCGACATCATTCGGAAAGCCGCGGTGGCAAAATTTACGAGAACGTTGGGGACGCTGATCACCAGCGGCGTACCCCTCTTGGAAGGATTAGGGATCTGCGCCAAGACCTCGGGGAACAAAGTGATCGAAGAAGCGCTCCTGGGGGCCCGGATCAGCATCAGCAGCGGGAAAACCATTTCCGAGCCCCTTGCCAAGAGCCAAGTCTTTCCCAAAATGGTGACCCACATGATTTCGGTGGGAGAATCAACCGGCGCTTTGGACGCCATGTTGGGAAAGATCGCGGATTTCTACGAGGACGAAGTCGATCAAGCGGTCGCCGCCATGACGTCGCTGCTGGAGCCCATCATGATGGTCGTCCTGGGCACGATTATCGGCTTCATCGTCATCGCGATGTACTTACCCATCTTTACGATGGCCTCGGCGATCGGCTAAGCCGGAGACGTCAAGGAATGCTTGTTCCGTAGTATTGTCCCCCTCATTTCCACATCAATAAGTTTTCATGCATCGCTTGGAATCGGATGCCGCACGCAACCGCCAGGCACCGTTCGCCGTCTCCGAAACAAGCGGAACGGCGCGGCATCCCGCTTTGCCGTGGGGCAGCGTGTCGTATTAGTCCTAGCCGCCTCGTTGAGCACCTGATCTCATGAATGAACTGAAAACGCGATTGCATTGGTTGATGGCCCTCCGCGTGGTCGTGGTGACGTTGTTGCTCGGCCTGTCTCTGGCGTTCCAGGTCACCAGAGGCGAACAGGCGCCGATATTCTACGGACTTATTATCTTCACCTATGTCGTCACCCTGTTCTATGCCGCGCTGCTCCGGTATCTGAGTACTCAGCAAGCCTTGACGCTCGTGCTCTGGTTTCAGATGGCCATTGACTTGATTCTTGAAACCATTCTGGTCCTGGCGACCGGCGGGATCGAGAGTCCTTTTTCCGTGCTGTATGTCATCACCGTGGCCGTTGCCAGCCTCGTGCTGCAATGTCGCGCGGGCCTGGTGACGGCCAGTCTATGCACCATCTTGCTGGGGACGGTGACGGTGGTTCAATCCGAAGGGCTCTTACAGTCGGTCGGATGGTTACCGCCCAGCCGATTGAGTTATGCGGAAAGCATGCAGACCTTTTCAATCTACGGACTTGCGTTTCTCGGTGTCGGATTTTTGAGCGGGATGCTGGCGGATCAGTTGCGACAAGCGGATCAATCGCTGCGCGAAAAGGAACAAGGGCTTTCGCGCCTGCAACGGTTTCACGAGGATATCGTCCACAGCATCAGCAGCGGGGTGTTCACCACCGACGAGGCGGGACGGATCACCTCATTCAACCCTGCTGCGCAAGAGGCCACCGGCTACCAGGCCGAACAGGTCCGGGGGCGTTTCTGGCGCGAAGTCTTCAATTGGCATCCCATGGAGTCCTCGGACGAAGAAGATGTGATGTCGATCGCGTCCGTTCGATTCGAAGTGGAATGCGCGCGAGCCGACGGAAGCCGGCTCGTGTTGGGCATGACGGTGTCACCGCTTCATGAGCAGGGCAAGCAAACGGGCTTGGTAGGCGTCTTCAAGGATCTCACCCAGATTCGAGACTTGGAAGAGGAAATGCGGAGGCGCGAATGGCTGGCCAAGCTGGGTGAGATGTCAGCCGGGATGGCGCATGAAATACGGAATCCGCTGGGCGCGCTGGCGGGAGCCATGCAGATGTTGCGGGCTGATGTGCGCGGCGATGACACCAGCCAACGCTTGATGGACATCGCGATTCGAGAGGCGACCAGGTTGGATAACATCATCACGGAGTTTCTTCAGTATGCCCGTCCGCCGGAACTCCATTTGCGCGAGCACGATTTAAACAAACTGCTTGCCGACACGTTGAATCTGATTCAACATGAGGCTCGAACACGCGTGCACATGACGATATCGGCGTCCATGGCGACCGAGCCCCTCGTCGCGCAGGTGGATCAAGATCAACTCAAACAGGTTTTCTGGAACCTTGCGACGAACGCGTTTGATGCCATGCCAGCCGGGGGCCGGCTCGCCATTGCGACCGCCTTGCGGCAGGTTGATGTCATGGGCCGCCGTACCGATGTCATGGAAATCACGTTTCAGGATACGGGCGAAGGTATTCCCCGGCAGAACTTCGACAAGATTTTTCTGCCCTTCTTTACGACCAAAAAAGAAGGCTCGGGCCTGGGACTCGCCCAAGTCCACCGAATCGTCGATCTGCATGGAGGATGGATTAAGGTCGACAGTGACGTAGGGCATGGGGCCAAGTTCATCGTGTGCTTGCCGCGCTCTGCCGATACCGGCGCGCGGCCATGGTATGAAGGAAGGGAACCGTGGAAAAGATTCTAGTTGTCGATGACGAACAAAGTATGCGCGATGTGCTGAGCATCATGCTCAAGCGGGCGGGGTACGGCGTGACGGCCGCGTCGAACGGACAAGAGGCGATCGACCATATTCATAAAGAATTGTTCGACCTGGTGATTACCGATCTCCGTATGCCCAAGATCGATGGATTGGAAGTGCTGAAGGCGGTCAAAGCATCGTCGCCCGAGACCGTGGTCTTGGTAATTACCGCTTTTGCATCCGCCGAGTCGGCCGTGGATGCCATGAAGCATGGGGCCTATGACTACCTGACGAAACCGTTTCAAGTCGACGAGGTCCAGCTGATTATTCGCAACGCCCTGGAGCGGCGCCGGCTTTCCACCGAGAACATTCTGCTCAAGCGGGAAATGGCCAGCCAATCATCGTTCTCCCGGATCATCGGTCAAAGCGAGGCGATGCAACGGGTGTTCGAAGTGATCAAAAAGGTCGCGGATTCCAAAAGCAATGTCCTGATCGGAGGAGAAAGCGGCACCGGGAAGGAGTTGGTGGCGCGGGCTATCCACTACAACAGCAGCCGGGCGCAGATGCCGTTCGTCACGGTCAACTGCAGCGCCGTGCCGGAAACTCTGTTGGAAAGCGAACTGTTCGGGCATATGAAAGGCTCGTTCACGGGGGCCGTTTCGAACAAAGCTGGATTGTTCGAAGTGGCGAATGGGGGCACGATTTTTCTCGACGAGATCGGGGATACGACTCCGGCCATCCAAGTCAAGCTGCTGCGGGTGATCCAGGAACGCGAATTTCGACGGGTCGGCGGTACGCAAGATGTCAAAGTCGACGTTCGGATCGTCGCGGCCACGAATCGCGATCTGGAAAAGGCCGTGGCGGAGGGCGCGTTTCGGGAAGATCTCTACTATCGCTTGGATGTCATTCCCATCAAGCTGCCGCCGCTCCGTATGCGCAGCGGCGATATTCCTCTCTTGGTGACCCATTTTCTGGAGAAATTTTCCCGGGAAAGTGGTAAACCGATGCCGAACCTGACGCAGGAAGCCATGCGCGTGCTGCTGGCACATGAATGGCGGGGCAATGTCCGGGAATTGGAGAACGTCATTGAACGCGTGGTCGCGTTCAGTCAGGAAAGTACGGTGACCGACGCCGACATCGGCGGATGGCTTCATAAAGCCCCCGCTCACCAGCAGGCCGGCCTGTCGACCGATCTGCCGGACGAAGGCTTGGACCTGGAAGGGCTGATCAATTCAATTGAAAAAGCGCTGCTCCTCAAAGCGCTGGAACGGAGCCAATGGGTCAAGAAACGAGCGGCGCGGTTGCTTCGCTTGAATACCAGATCCTTTCGGTACCGGCTGGAGAAATATGAGATCAAAGGAGGCCGTGACTAGGGTCAGCCGGATGCGCCTCACATGAGGCCCGCCTACGTTCGGGTTCGCGCTCCAGCCAAAATCAATCTTATCCTCCGAGTGCTCGACCGCCGGTCTGACGGGTACCATAATGTGTGGTCCGTGATGCAGACGGTGGGACTCTACGACGAGCTCCTGATTACCCTGAGGCCTGAATCGCCCGCCGGCATTGATTTGCGATGCGATGATCCGGCGTTGGCAGTAGATCAGACCAACCTGGTCTCCCGCGCGGCCGCGCTCGTGCTCGAGCGAGCGCAGCGCCGGGGGGGGATCGCAATCGAATTGCAGAAGCGCATTCCCACGGGCGCCGGCCTCGGGGGTGGCAGCAGCGATGCCGCGGCTACCATCCTGGGCCTCGATCGGTTGCTGGGGCTAGGATGGTCGCGAGCGATCATGAGCGACATCGGCCAAAATCTGGGCAGCGATGTCCCCTTTTTCTTTGCCGCTCCGACCGCTGTGGCGACGGGGAGAGGAGAGCAAGTTCGCCCGGCGCCGCTCGTGGAACGCCGCTGGGTTCTCTTGATCAACCCGGGGTTTCCCGTCGATACGCGATGGGCCTATCAGCAATTGGCCGCCTCTCGTGAAAAGACTGCCCCGGTGCGGCAACCCGCGCTTGGTGACTATCCGGAGTTGAACTGGCACGATATCATCCGCGATGCGGCGAATGATTTTGAGTCGCCCGTGTTCGAGGCGCATCCCGTCCTTCGCGACCTCAAGCACCGCCTGGCGGCGGCGGGGGCGGACATGGCCTTGCTGTCCGGCAGCGGGGCGACGGTATTTGGAGTCTTTCCGGACAAAGCCTCGGCCACTCGCGCGTGTGAACTATTCAGCGCCGAGCCGCAGAACAGAGTTTTTTTGGTCGAGACGTGCGTGGAGCCGCTGAGCTTCCAATAAAGACATCCCTTGACCATCACCGCACCACTTCCCAGGTTGACAACCCATATGGCTTTCCGATAGATTTTGCACTTTCCGACGGCTTCTTTCTTGACGGTCACGCGACGAGGTTAGTGGGCGCCCACAGATCCACGCCGTTCCAAACGATTCGTTCAGCTTTCCGGATAGGCCTCTGCGTCGGCACATCGTAAGAGTCCGAGGGACACATGAGCAGGGAGTTGAAGCTTTTCTCGGGCAGCGCCAATCCTGCGCTCGCCCACGCCATTTGTGACTACCTCGGTATCCGCATCGGCGAAGCGACCGTGTCCTCGTTCAGTGACGGAGAAGTTCGCGTCAAAGTAGAGGAAAATGTTCGCGGCGCCGATGTGTTTGTCACTCAATCGTGCTGCGCGCCCGTCAATGATTCGATCATGGAATTGCTGATCATGATCGATGCGCTCAAACGGTCGTCGGCCAATCGCATCACCGCGGTCATCCCTTACTTTGGCTATGGGCGGCAGGATCGAAAAGATCAGCCGCGTGTTCCGATCTCCGCCAAGTTGGTCGCGGACATCATCACGACCGCCGGGGCGGATCGCGTGCTGACCATGGACTTACATGCCGGACAAATCCAAGGTTTCTTCAACATTCCCGTTGACCACCTGTATGCCCTTCCGGTGCTCATGGATTACATTACCAAGCGCACAATTGCGGATCTCGTCATTGTTTCTCCGGACGCGGGCGGTGTGGAACGGGCTCGTGCGTTTGCGAAGCGACTGCAGGCCAATCTGGCGATCATCGACAAGCGGCGAGAGGGCCCCAATCAAGCGCAGGTGATGAACATCATCGGGGACGTTCAGGGAAAGAGCGCGTTGCTCTTGGACGACATGATCGACACGGCGGGCACAATCGTGCAGGGAGCGCAAGCCTGCTATGACAAGGGGGCGCGCGAAGTATGGGCCGGCTGCACCCATCCGGTGTTATCCGGACCGGCGCTTGAACGGCTCTGTCGATCCTGCCTGGCGGAGGTCATGGTGACGGATACTATTCCGTTGCGCGGAAAAGAAGAACAGTGTCCCAAGCTCCATGTACTATCCGTGGCGCCGCTGCTTGGTGAAGCGATCCGGCGTATCCATGAAGACGAATCAGTCAGTTCGCTATTTATATGAGACCGGCTCGGTCGTGAGGGAGGATTCCGATGAAGTTTGATCTGGCGGTAGAGGTGAGACAGGGTGTCGGCAAGGGGCCGGCGCGTCAACTGCGGCGGGCAGGTAAAGTGCCGGCCGTGCTGTATGGACAGGGCGAATGTCTTCTGCTGACGGTGAATCCCGACGACCTGGTGAAGATTCTGCGATCGCACGCGGGAGCGACGGCCCTGATTTCCCTGACCGTGAACGGGGGCAGCTCGAACACCAGCCGGATCGCCCTGTTGCGGGACTACCAAGTCGATCCCATTACCGGACAGGTGTTGCATGCGGACCTGTTCGAAGTTCTAATGGACAAACCGATTCGCGTAAAGGTGCCGGTGACCCTGACCGGAGGGCAGCCTCTCGGATTGAAAGATGGCGGGGTCTTGCACCACAACATGCGAGAACTTCATATCGAGTGCCTCCCCTCTGTGCTTCCTGATTTCATTGAAATCGATGCGTCGCAGTTGGGCATTAACGAAGGTATTCACTTAAAAGAAGTGCCGCCGCGCGAAGGGGTGCGATTCCTTGATGATCCGGACCAGATGGTCGTGAGTGTGGCGGCTCCGATGTCGGACGCCAAGCTTGAAGCGCTGCTTACGAGCGGGGCCGGACTGGAAGCCGGTAAAGAACCGGAGGTCGCGGCAAAAGGCAAAGCGGCTGCCGAGGGCGCACCTGCGGAGGCCGCCAAGGCTGCCCCAGCCGGCGGTGAAGCGAAGGCGGGAGAAAAGAAGGAGGCAGCGGCGGCTCCCAAAGCTGAGAAGAAGGAGCCGGAAAAGAAGAAATAGCATTGCACCTCATCGTCGGACTGGGCAATCCCGGTTCTTCCTATACCAGAACGCGCCACAATGCCGGTCTGTGGGTCATAGAGCGAGCCGCCGCCCGCTGGTCCATCCGTCTCACCCGACAAGGTCACGCCATACGAGGAACCGGGCGACTGGGTTCCGAAGCGATCGAACTCGCCGGAGCGCTCGACTGGATGAACCTGAGCGGTCCTCCCATCAAATCGCTCCTCCGTGAACTCCGTTTGGACGTTGATCGTCTGGTGGTCGTCCATGACGACCTGGATCTGGAGCCGGGTCGGCTGCGCATCAAGCAGAACGGCGGCCACGGGGGGCACAATGGGATCCGCTCGATCCTCGAAACCTTGGGGACCGGGCAATTCATGCGGATGAAAATCGGGATCGGGCGTCCTCCACGCGGGCTCGATTCGGCAGATTACGTGCTTGAGCCGGCGACGAAGGCGGAGCTGGACATCATTGAGCCTTGTCTGGAGCGGGCCATCGATGCCTTGGAAGTCTTGCTCCACCGCGGGCCTGCCGTGGCGATGAACCGGTTCAATGTGAGAGAGCGGGACGAAACAAATGAGGAATGAGGAATGACGAATGTGGGAAAATGAAAAATTGGGAATGCTGAATCCAGCGAGATTGGCGCCTCACTCATTCCCCATTTCTCATTCCTAATTTCTCATTGGGGTAGAAGTATGGCTTTGTGTTGCGGCATGATCGGGTTGCCGAACGTCGGGAAGACGACGGTCTATAATGCTTTGACGGGTGGCGGTGCACTGGCGGCCAACTATCCATTCGCGACGGTCGATCCGAATACCGGGATCGCGCTGGTGCCGGATCCTCGCCTGGTGGTGCTGACTGACATTTTCAAATCCAAGAAAACCACCTATAGCACGCTCGAAGTGCGCGATATCGCCGGCTTGGTCGAAGGGGCCAGCAAAGGCGAAGGATTGGGCAATCAATTTCTCGGCCATATCCGCGAAGTCGATGCCCTGTTGCACGTCGTCCGCTGCTTCCAGGGAACGGACGTGGTCCATGTGAGCGGGGGCGTCCACCCTCTCCGCGACATTGGAACGATTGAAACCGAACTCATGCTGGCCGATCTGGATACGCTCGAACGCCGGAAACAGAAGACTGAAAAAAAGGTGAGGGCCGGCGAGAAGAAGGCGGCGGTGGAGCTGGCCTTTATCCAAAAGCTGTCCGGCCTGCTCGACAAGGGGGAGTGGCTGGGAAATCTGACGTACACGCCCGAGGAACGCGCCATGTTGGCGGAGTTCCAACTCCTTGCGGCCAAACCGGTGCTGTTTGTGGCGAACGTGTCGGAAGGTGCGCATATCGACGAGGCGATGGTGAAAACGGTGCGGGAGTTTGCCGAAAAGCGAGGCGCGCGGGTCGTCACGATCTGCGGCCAATTGGAGGCTGAGCTGTCGTCTTTGCCGGAATCGGAGCGTGCGGATTTTTTGAAAGAAATGGGGTTGGCCGAATCGGGTCTGGTGCGCCTGACACGGGAGGCCTACCAGCTTTTGCGCATTGTCACGTTCTTCACCGCCGGTGAAGTCGAATCTCGAGCGTGGCCGATCCCCGAGGGTACGAAAGCTCCGCAAGCGGCTGGAAAGATCCACACCGACATGGAGCGCGGGTTCATTCGCGCCGAGGTCTATCACTACGATGATCTTCTGGCGTGCGGGTCGGAGGCGAAGGTGAAGGAAAAGGGGTTGTTCCGGCTGGAGGGGAAGGAGTACGTGATCAAGGAAGGGGATGTGGTGTATTTCCGGTTCAATGTGTAGCGGGGTCTAAAATTTGGTGGAACAATATCTTGTAATTCCCGCCTAATCTTGTCATTCCCGCGTAGGCGGGAATCCACTCACTGCGCCTAATCCGCAAGCCCTCCGGCACCAGCCAGCATTGATGTTTCTCGCCTGAACGGTGGATGCCTGTTCCTGTGTGTGCTCGCTGCGCTGCTGTAGCTCGAAGGGAGAACCGCTGCGGCTCCCCCCAGCCCCCACATCGGAATGTGGAGGTTTCCGATTCGGCCAAGCCTGATTCGACAGGCCTGGCCGGGTCGGGCCTCGCTGGCTCTCATTGCTCGCACATCAGCAACAGCTCGCCCACAAGGTCGCAGGCACCACCGCCCAGGCGGCGCGGCCGCTATAAAACGGACGTGCCATTGCAATCAGGACATTAGCGAACAGCGCGAAGGATTTGTCGTTCTGTTCTGCCCTGCTCAAATGCCGTATCCAGACCTCCTGCAATTGCGATGCAAACAAGGGCGGCTGACGGTTTTTGAAAAGTGGCAGGTGCGGGACGGGTCTCTCGCTTCCGCGCCTCCCGCGACACGGTATGCATTTCGCCGCGCATCCGTTCCATCCGAGGCTCATGCCTTTTTTGATCCTGCCGCTCCTGTCCTGCCCTGCTCAGCACTGCGGTTCGACCGCACTAAGCCTTCCATCTGCTCGACTGTGCAACTTGTTCCGTTCCAAGCGAGCTTGAACGGAACTTCGAACAGTGCTCGTCGTCGCTTTGAGCGACCGCATCTGCTCGGCAAGTGCGATGCCCCGAACTTCCGTGCGATTAGCGATGCAGGTCAGGGGTGGCTGGCTAGTCTGACCCCAACTGCGGTAGGGCCTCCTGCTTCCACGCCCTGCCGCGGCCACGGTCGTTGATTATTGTGCATGCTGAGCGCGCCCGCACTGCGATTACCTAAAATTTTACCGAAGCCCCTACCGCATGAAGCACAGAAATGATAAACAGCTCCCACGCTAGCTTTTCAATTTCACTATGCCGGATACATACAATAGATATGAATTAAGCCGGACTATCCCGGAGGATGTTAAAAGGCAGGTAAGACAAACTTGTGGCTTTGGATGTGTCTGCTGCGGCCTCGCTATCGTCACCTATGAACATATTGATCCAGAGTTTCACAATGCAGAGAGTCATGACCCCGATAAAATGGCACTCTTGTGCGGAAATTGTCACGGGCGGGTTACACGGAGCTTCTGGTCGAAAGAAAAAATAAAAGAGGCAAGACGTGATCCTTTTTGTATTCGACAAGGCAAATGCCACGACGCGTTTGATATAGGACAACAGGATTTGACGGTTTGGATTGGAACGGTAAAGGTCGTCAATATTGAAACTATACTTCGGGTTGATGAAACAATCTTGTTGTCGATTGAACCGCCCGAACAAGCGGGATCTCCCTATCGGTTGTCGGGCGAGTTCTATGACGATTCTGGAAATCCTCTTTTTAGGATTTCGAGAAACGAGTGGTTTGGAGAGACTAGCAATTGGGATATCGAATGCATCGGAGGAAAGGTTATCATCAGGAGTCAGTTCTCACTTATAACTCTACAAATCCTTTGTAATCCTCCTAACGGTATCATCATTGAAAAAATGAACATGTCTTTTAGAGGCACCCGGTTCATTTCTGATGGGTATGAGCTTCGCGTTAAAGGTCATGACAAAGGTATAGTCATAATCTCTGGTCGGGAGATTGTGGCTCATAGTGAAGGATGTGTGGCCCTATCAGCAACAAGCCGTGACGGTCGTAGTGCCCAATATCAGGGTGGTGCTCTAAAAATAGGTAACGATGGGGCGCTAATGTTAGGAGGTGGTGGCACGTTTTCTGTAGCAGCACTTCCCAAACCTTCGAGTTTCCCAAATCCGTCTAAGGCTGAGTATCAAGATCGTCACTGGGGTCAGATCAGAATTTTTGTTCCTCCATCAAAATCAAACAAGCTAGGTAAGAATGACCCGTGTCCATGTGAATCAGGTCTTAAGTATAAGAAGTGTTGTGGAAACTGATCAGATGAAGGCAGAGAGATTGGGTGGCAAGGGATGAAAAGGCGGTCAGTAGGAGCTAAGTGTTACGGGGTTGCGGGTCGGCGGGTGCGGTAGGATCTTGAGCGATTTCGCTGGAGCGGCAGGGTCCCGCCCGGCATCTGGAGAAGGAAAGTTGGAACTGACCAAGGCACCACGATCAGCGATCGTGACCGCGGGAATTCCAGAAGGCTTCCGCTCCAGACTGCTGTGGATGGGATGCCGCGGGAAGCGTTGAAGCGAGAGATCCTACCGCACCTGCCAGACAGCGAGCAGTTGGCGTTTATGCTCGACACACTGAGATTGTTCACGTCCGTCAGTTGAGCGAACTATACTGGCTCCGCGGTGATCGAAGGTCTCGGTACCCTTCCCGCGTGGCCCTTCACAACAGTAGGGCCACGCGGATTTCCACAGGACAGATTCAATTCAATCAGTGTTCTTTCATCATCACCCGGCTGCGCCTGGATCGTACACGTCGTCGAGCCAGTAGTCGCAACCGTCGGCGCCGCAGAACTTTCCGCCTTCATATGGAGTATTGACGGTGTGCTCCGGGACACTGATGGGACGCTCGGTGTCGGGACCAAGTTCAGTCGCGGAATTGGTCGCGGCCGCCTCGCCGGTGTCATTCGGCCGGACGCTCAAGACAAAGTTGTAGATTTCATCGGCGGCTACGTCATTGATCCCGTGCCGGCGCTCCGCCAGCATCTTCAGGAAACGATCCGTTTCCATCCTGACGATGCGTTGATCCTCTCGATCCAGCCCCGCTTGAATCCTGTCCAGTTTCTGGAGATAGGGATCAAAATCCGAGCCGGGATAGCTCGCCTTTTCGAATGTCACCATGTTTCTGACTTCGTCCACCCAGTTCTCCGCCGCCAGGGCCACACCGCCGCATATCAATACCAAAGCACAGCTCGCGACCAACAACCCGCGTGCGTCGCGTCGTACGGTTTGTCGCAGCATGGTGCACCTCTCTTGGTGTGATCGGGCCTTTTTGCGCCAGCCGCCTTGCTGAACAGGCGTCGGCCGCCGAGGCTGCTTGATATCCCGGAGGAGATCTCGCGATTGAATAGGATGTACGATTCATGAGGATGCTCTGGAAGCCCCGGTCGGTGACCTATCGATGGATCGAGCCCATTGTAAAAAGTACGCCTGCCTTTCAGCTATTCCCGTCGAGAATAGTTTTGTCTACACCGTTTAGGTGATGAGAAATGGAAAGATTGATCATTCCCTTCGAGTCCGACAAGTGCGGGAGGGAGTAAACATCTCTCCCCTGTTTGGGTTGTTCCCCTATTTCGTCCGCGCTTGCTACTCGAGCTTCCTGTGGTAAAGTGAAAGGAAGCATCTTATTGAGGGGCGAAATTTGTCATGAAGGCATCCGGCCCACCGCGGCTTTCCCTCGACGATTTCGATATTTCGCCTGAGCGCGGTTTCCTCCCGGCGGTCGATCCTTTAGACCATCTTGCCAGCGAACCGGTCCTTAACCAAATCGGAGCCGAGCTTCCGAAGCTCCTCACCGCGCGGCACGTCCGCCGGTCCATTGAAGATCGCACGAATCTTATGGGGCCCGTCGCGGACGACTGGGGGCTCGACGCATTTCGGTGCGCCATGCGAACCTTGTCCTTCACCGGTCACGCCTACGTCTGGGAAGACCCGGATCATCCGGCCACAAGATTGCCTCCAAGCTTGGCCGGTCCCTGGTACGACATTGCGCGACAGCTTGGGCGCCAGCCCGTGTTGTCCTACGCGTCCTATGCTCTCGAGAACTGGCGGCGCCTCGATCCGCAAAAAGCCATTGAGCTGGGGAATATCGTGCTCCAGCAAAATTTCCTCGGAGGCCTTGACGAGGAGTGGTTTGTCCTCGTCCACATCGAAATTGAAGCGGAAGCGGGACCTGGTCTTGTGGGTTTGCTCCAAGCACAGAATGCCGCACAGGACAACAAGGAGGACGAGGTCCTGCTTGGTTTGGAGAGTTTGGCTGCGTCCCAAGAAGCGATGCGCGAGACGCTCCTGCGGATGCCCGAGCGCTGCGATCCCTACATCTACTACAGCCGGGTGCGGCCCTATATCCACGGTTGGAAGAACAGCCCGGCTTTGCCGGACGGGCTGATATATGAGGGCGTCGCCGTTTACCAAGAAAAGCCGCAGCTATTTCGCGGGGAAACCGGCGCGCAAAGCACCATTGTGCCAGCTCTCGATGCGGGACTCGGAATCCGGCATGCCGACGATCCGCTAACTCAGTATCTTAATGAAATGCGCGATTATATGCCGCCGCGCCACCGGGCTTTTGTGGCTGCGCTTGAGGAGCGGATGGATCAGCAGCAGCGGCCCCTGCTTTACGGGTATGTCTCCGATCGACGACGCACAAACCCGGATCTCTGGAAAGCCTATGGCGCGTGCGTGGACTTACTCGCGCAATTCAGGGAAATCCATGTCGGCTATGCCGATCGCTATATCTTTCGCCAGCATCAGTCCCACGCGAGCAATCCCACCGCCGTCGGTACAGGCGGCACGCCCTTCATGACTTATCTGACCAAACATCTGGAAGAAACGAAACGGTCTATTCACGGCCAATAGTCTGCATCTCGAGTGCGGCACGCTGTGAGCCGTTGTACGGTCGAGTGGACGGCCCCCGGGACTTTTGTGCCGTGAGGCTGGAATAATGAAATCCCATTCGCTTACACTTCAGTCATCTCTTTCTCCGATATGCGGAAACCCGGCGAACCGATCTATCTGCGCATTCACATGGTGGCTTTAACGCTCGCCGTTATCGCCCCGATCGCTCTCCCGCGCCTGTACGAGTTCTTTGGAGGCCCGATTACCTTCGGCACACGGATAGTTGCCGGCATTCTCATCGCCGCCGCGGCTGGGATTGTGCTGTATCATCTGTACGGCTCATCCGCTCGCAACGAGCCGGAACGGTGAGGACCTGCTCTCTCACTCGGCAACCCGCTCATTCCGTGAACTCGCACAAAGATTTGTCATGTTGGTTCGAAGCGATGTGGCGGGACTCCTCATCCGACGCATATGGAGGAAAAGAGAACGGCACATGACGGCGCATCGCGAAGATCGCGAGTCTCGAATGTTTTTGCAGGTTTGCCGGCTGTTGGTCGGTCTTCATGTACTCGTAGTTGCCGAGGTCGGATATGGAATTGAGAGGGAATTGATGGCGGTGGGACTGCGCGGTGGGGTCAGTATCAAAGGCGAATCTCCACTTGGCGAGCAAATGCGGGAGGACTTCGTCGGGGCAGATATGTTCGGTCTGTTTCGTCTGCCGTGGAGTTGGTATTCGGCCTCAGGTTGGGGTGTGGGGACCAGACTGATCACGAGCGCCGGTGCGCTCTCCGCCTTGGAGAAGGTCGCATTGGTGAGTTCCGTCGCGCCGGTTCTTGCGCTTGGTACGAAAGATGAGACGTTTACCGTCGATGCCGGGATAGGCGGCGCCCTCGTGAGTGCACATCGGTTTGGGCGGCACAACTTGGGCGGCCCTTTTCAATTTGTCGCGACGACCGGAATCAGCGTCGTGGTGTTCCGGCCGGTCGCCCTGGGCTATCGCTTTCAGCACTATTCCGACGGGACGATCTATGGCAGCGACACCCGCGGAGTCGATCTTCACATGATCGAACTGTCCTATCGCTTCTGACGGTCAGGCGGTGCTTTTCCGGACCCGCGGCTTAGGCTGGTTCTTCCTTGAATCGGATATCGATGGACGGGCTGATGTCCGCCTTGAGCGTCGTCTTCATATGGTCGAGTGCCGCCTGGTTTGAGTTCGAGTCGAGCGAGACGATGCAGTCAGCCGGGACGCAGACGACAAAATCCCGCATATACGCGTCTGCCGCCGTGTACAACACGCAATTATCGCCCGCCACGCCGGTTAGAATCAGCCGCCTGGTTCCCAGGAATTTCAACAGGAGCTCCAATGGCGTCGCAAAGAAGCCCGAATGCTTCGGTTTCAACACGAAATAGTCGTCCTCTGTCGGGTGCAGCCGTTCCGCGACCGGCTTTCCCCTGCATTGGGTCTTCATGCAATGTTCGACCAGCTTGTGGAAATCGTGCCGCCATTTCCCAAAGTTGTCGTTGACATAGATCACGGGCACCTGAGCCGCCGCCGCTCGTTGTTTCAACCGCGCAATGCAGTCGGCCGCCTGTACCACCGCGGGAAACAACTTCTCCGCGTCGTCGAAGGTAAAGGCATTGATCATGTCGATGATGACGAGACAGGTCTCGGCCGCATCGGGAACGTTGCCATGAAGATCGGATTCGGGTAATGGCATGGATGTGAGTGATTATGAGGCCGGATCAAGCAGCTTGCGCCGCACAAGCACGAGTTCTTGAACAAGGTGCCGGTACTCGGCTTCCTGTTGCATCCGCTCGCGATGGCGCAGGATCGCCGACGGATGAACCGTTGCCATTACGACCGGCGCCCAGGGCGTATAGAAAAATTTGCCACGGGTCTCATTCAGGCGGACCACTTTGCCGAGCATGGATTGCACGGCTGTGGCTCCAAGGCAGACGACGACGCGGGGCCGCACTGCTTTGATCTCGGTTTGGAGCCATGGGCGACAGGCGGCGATTTCACCGGCCGACGGCTTTTTATGCTTTCGCCGTTTGCCCTGTGGTTCCCATTTGAAATGCTTCACCGCGTTGGTGATGTAGACCTCATCTCGTGCAATGCCGGCCTCCGCGAGCGCTTTGTCGAGAATTCTCCCCGCCGGTCCCACAAAGGGATGACCCGCTCGATCTTCCTGATCTCCCGGTTGCTCCCCGACGAAGAGGATCTTGGCATGCGACGCTCCTTCGCCAAAGACCGTCTGGGTCGCTCGTTTGTAGAGGTCGCAGCCGGTGCAGGATTCGGCCGCTTCGCGCAACGCCGCCACCGTCACTGTGGACGGCAGAAAGTCTGCGGCGGATCTCTCCGGCATTCGTCGTCCCATGTGTCACCATACCATGATGAAAAAGACTGCGACAGGCCATTATTTTCGGAAGCATGATGAGCGGCGGGAAGAATCCGGAGATCGTGGACTGTCAACGTCACGACTCCAAATTGCTCCTCGACAAGACCACGCAACAGATAAGGGTAGTCGGGGGACAGCAGATGGCAGCACCGTTGATACACGTCGGGAAACAGCGTGGCGTCGTACAAGGCGGTCGTATCTTCGAACGTGACAAATTCCATCGGGAGGCCTTGCTTGGTCTCGGCAAACTTTTCGGTAATCAGCCAGCCGACCATGGTGATGGTTCGACCGACATAGCGGGCCATGGCTGAACCGGGAACAGGGGACAATCGCTGGATTTCGCCGGTGTACAGCTCCAATGGATGCCGGCTGGCGAGCAAGCCGAGCGTGTCTCGTTCATGGGCGAGCTTGGTCGGCACGGCATACTCATCAGGAATGGGCATGGCGGATCGTGTCCGGTCGCCGGCATATAAACGCCACAGCAGCGCCGGGCGGGTCAGATCGCCCGCCAAGGAATCGCAGCAGCCGGCCCGCACCAGGGTGCGCGCGTCAGCGGGATCCGGCTTGACGCGGTCAAGAAAATCCTGGAAGGATCGAAATCGTCCGCCGCGATTCCGCTCTTCGATGAGGCGCTTCCCCAATGACTCCCGCAGTGTTTTGATTTGCATGAGCCCGATGCGAAGGGAACGGTTGCGTCCTGTATAGGCCCACTCGCTCATGTTCACGTCCGGCAGCAGAATGGAGAGTCCCATCCGTCGCGCTTCGGACAGGTAGGCAAAGGTAGAGTAGAAGCCGCCTTGGTTGCTGATGACGGCGGCGATGAATTCCGCGGGATAATGGGCACGGAGATAGGCGGATTTGAACGAGACTTGCGCGTAACTGGCCGAGTGGGGCTTGCAAAAACTGTAACCGGCGAAGCTCATGATCATATCCCAGATCAACGCGATGACGCGGGCCGACACACCGTTTTTCGCGGCGCCCTCGCAAAACTGCCGGTGATAATCGCGCAACTGCTTGGCCTTGTGTTTTTTGCTGAGGACCTTTCGCAATTGGTCCGCGTCCTCTACCGAAAAGTCTGCCAGGGCCATGGCGACTTTCGTCACGTCTTCCTGATACACCATGATCCCATGGGTGTCTTTCAGAATGGATTTGAGCCGCGGATGCCAGGGATCATAGGAGTTTCCCTGCGCGCGTCGGATGAATTCATCGACGAAATGATTCGCCGCCGGCCGGACCAGCGACGACACCATGACGAGATAGTCGAAGACATCGAGCCGCGCGCGCCGCTGAGCCGGCATGCCGCCCCAGAGCTTTTTGAGCAGGAGCCGGGTGGCGGGCGATTCGATGTAGAAGCATCCGATGGTGTCGCCTTGCGTGATGAGCGCTTGCGTGGCCGGATCGCGTAGCGGGTCCCAGGCCGCGTAGTCGATGCGGCGGCCGGTGTTACGCGCGATGGCATCCAGCGCGTCACGGATGACGGCCAGCGACCGGTTACCCAATAAATCGATTTTGACGAGACCGGCGTCTTCCGTTTGGTCCTTTTCCCATTGAATGACCGGCACACCCTTGGCGGCAATTTCAACCGGTACATAGCGCCGGATCTCATCCGGCACGATGACGACTCCGCCGCAATGGACGGACAAATGTCGGAAATGGTTTTGGACGTGGACCGCCGAACGGACGATAAGCGGCCATGGTTCCGCCAGGCGCAATTCTTTGCCGAGCCGATCGGCCCACATCCGTGCCGTGGGCGTCTCGTCGAACTGCAGAAATTCCTTTCGCCGCATGATCAGTGAAGAAACCCGGCCGATTTCCGCCGGCGGAATGCCGTGCACTTTGGCGACTTCGCGGAAAGCTGCCCGAAGGCCCAAGCTGTTCTGATTCGCCACCATGGCCGCGCGCTCCATTCCATAATGATCGAAGACCCACTTG
The DNA here is from genome assembly GCF_965152575.1 of Nitrospira sp. Nam80. Classification (NCBI taxonomy): domain Bacteria; kingdom Pseudomonadati; phylum Nitrospirota; class Nitrospiria; order Nitrospirales; family Nitrospiraceae; genus Nitrospira; species Nitrospira sp. Nam80. Next base: position 4,002,489 of record NZ_OZ224216.1, on the reverse strand, counting down.
ATAATGTCGTCCCGTTCGTCCCAGGGAAAATCGATGTCGATGTCCGGTGGATCTTTTCGCCCCGGATTCAAGAAGCGCTCAAAGAACAGGTTGTGGCGGATCGGATCGACATGGGTGATTTCCAGGCAGTACGAGACAATCGATGCGGCGACCGATCCACGCCCGCATGTGCGCGGCGCCCGCCGAACGATTTCATCGACGATCAAAAAATAATGGGCGAATCGTTTGTGTGAGATCAGCGCCAGTTCGTGCTCCAGGCGCCGGCGGATCGCCGGAGAAATCATTCCATACCGCCGGCGAGCCCCGGCATAACTTTTCTCGCGCAGCAAGGCGGAGGCTTCGTCGTTGGAGAGCCGGCGGAAAGCCGGGAAGATCGTCTCGCGAAAGTCCCAAGCGGTGTGGCAAGCGTCGGCGATCCGGACCGTATTGTCGATCGCCTCGGGAACATGAGCGAATCGGATCCGCATGGCCGCCGGCGGCATCAGCCATTGGGTGGGTGCGCAGCAAGCTTCGGCCGGCAGCCGAGAGAGGGTCGTATTGAGCGCAATCGTGCGAAGGAGACGATGGACTGGAAATTCATCCGGCCGGATAAAATAAACGCGGTTTGTGGCGACAGGAGGCAGATGCAGTTGGCGGCTGACGGCCAGCGTGTCGTGCATGGCCGGTCCCGGCGTCAATTCCACATAGAGATCCTGGGGCGAATCCTGAGACCAGGCCTGAATCGCCCGCTCATCGTCCGTCAGAATGATCACCCCTCCTCGACGGCGTGCCACCGTTTCGATGAAATCAAATGACGCCTCGCAATGGCGCGCGGATAATATCCGGCACAGATTGCCATAGCCCTCGGGAGTCTTCGCCAGCAGCACGGCGCGATGGTCGTCTGTGACCAATTCCGCGCCAAGGATGGGACGCAGTCCGGCTCGTCGAGCTTCCTCCACGAAGCGGATTGCTCCATAGAGTCCGTTCGTATCCGTCAAGGCGACGGCAGATCCTCCTTGGGCTCGCACGGCAGCCGTCAATGCGGACACAGAGGAAACGCCGTGCATGGGTGAAAAATCGGAATGGACGTGAAGATGAATCAAGGGAACTCGCTCAATTGAAGGATGCGCCGCCTCGGCGTGTTTTTGTAGAGTAACCAATGGTTACAGTATGGCTCGATTCAGTCAAGCTCGCCCCAATGCGTAGGAACTTGGCGGCAAGTCGAGGAAGCGACTGGAGCCCGTGAGCGACCACCGGATTAGCAGGGTTTTTATTGAGGTGCGGGGGTTTGATGAAGGAAGTGTCGCCATGGAGCAGGGCGGAACGCTTGCCGTGGGACACAAACCTATTCACATGACGGCCTGCTCCGCGGCCTTCTTGATCGTTTGACACTCCGCGCGGCGCTGTGATAGCTTCCAAAACCCGCGTCGATTTCGACGTCCTACACCTCGCTCCGCGCATTGACGCGGGGCCTTTGTCCAGGAGGATTGCCGCATGGAGATCTACGAATCTCTGTTCATTATTCGTCCGTCCTTAAACGACGAAGAGACCGCATCGCTATTCGACAAGATGAAAGGCGTCGTCGAAAAGAACGGCGCCACGCTGATGAAGGCTGAAAATTGGGGCCGGAAGAAGCTCGCCTATGAAATCAAACGGGAGCGAAAAGGAACCTTTGTGTATCTGTATTTCAAAGGGCCCGGTCAAGTCATCGGCGAACTGGAGCGTTCCTACAGACTTGAGGATTCGATCATCAAGTTTCTGACTGTTCGCCTGGAAAAGGAATTGCCGCCTCCGCGTGGCGCCGCCGAAACACAGGGAGCCGCCGGTGGCAGGGTTTAACAAGGTTATCCTCGTCGGGAACCTCACGCGCAATCCGGAGCTCCGATACACGCCGAGCGGTACGCCTGTGGCCAGCTTCGGTCTCGCCACCAGCCGGCGCTTCAAGCAAGGCGATGAACTGAAAGAGGAAGTGTGTTTCGTCGATATCGTGGTGTTCGGCAAGCAAGCCGAGCATTGCGGCCAGTATCTCAGCAAAGGGAACGGGGTGATCGTGGACGGCCGGCTGCAACAACGCCGCTGGGAAACTGAAGACGGGCAAAAGCGGAGCAAGCATGAAGTGGTGGCGCTTAGCGTCACCTTTCTTCCCAAGCGGGCCGAATCCGGAACGAGCGGCGCCGAGGCCCCGCACGAAGAACCGGCGTACGAAGACGAAACGTTTTAGACACGTTCTGGCGGCTATTGAAAAGCGATTTGGAATACATGCAGGATGTTCAAAAGGCCGTTTTCTCACCCGCCCAGCTCCGGCGTGCCGAAACACGCCTTTCCCATGCGTGGCCGCAGGAATGTCTGCGGAGCGAAGCGGGCGTATCATGCGAGAACAAAGCCTGGTGAAATGTGCGTCTCGGCGCACAACGGCCGGGCGGGTGAAATAAAGACTTTTTCAACATCCTGCTAGAAGACGGAGGTAGATATGGAGCGAGCATCAAGCGGCGGCGGTCGGTTCTTTCAACGGCGCAAGCCGTGCCGGTTCTGTATCGACAAAGCGCCGATTGACTTCAAAGACATCGGACTGTTGCGGAATTTTCTGACGGAACGTGGCCGCATCGTCCCTCGCCGAATTTCAGGCAATTGCCTGCGCCACCAGCGGGAGTTGACCGTGGCGGTGAAGCGGGCCCGGCATATTGCGCTGGTCAGTTTTGCAGAAGAGCGATGAGACTCGCGCGCCAGTTCCGAAAGCCCCGGTGGGAATTTTCCGCGGAGGGCCGACATTGAGCGCCGACTGTTCCAATTTCATGGTAACCGGTATCGCCGTCATGGATTTGCTTCATCCTGCCATCGTAGACATTACCCCGCAAGGCTTGGTCATTTCCTGTGACGTGACCGCCGAGGAACTCGGACTGAACGAGGCCGATGAACGGCTTGCCGGCCCGCTGTCCGTTAACCTGGAAGTCCGGCAGCAGGAAAATGCCATTACGGTCGCCGGTACCGTCGAGGGAGCAGCCCTGCGTCAATGTGTCCGCTGTTTGAGCGAATATGAGGACCCGTTATATGTGACTGTCTATGCGGATTACCTTCGACAGGCGGAGGGCGCGTCCAAGTCCGGTCTTCCGCTGAAGCGCGTCGCGCGGAGATCGAAAGAGCGCGCGCAAGAAGCGGCCATGGAGGATGCCGACGAACAGGATGAGATTTATTTCTACCAGGGCGATCATGTCGATTTGAATCCGATGTTGCGGGAGCAGATCATTCTCGTTGCGCCGATGCAGCCGCTCTGCCGGGAGGACTGCGCCGGCCTCTGTCCGAAATGCGGGCAAAATTTGAATGAGCGGCGGTGTGGCTGTGAGCCGGAGACGATCAGAAGCCCATTTCGCATTCTGGGAGAACGTCGCGAGAGGAACGGAAAGAACAGCGGAACGTAAGTCTTTCCGCCGGTAGTTAAGGAGTTACTATGCCGAATCCAAAACATAAACATTCCCGGGCACGCAGAGATAAGCGCCGCACGGCCAAGACCCGGCTGGTGCCGCCCGGATTTTCAGTGTGCCCGCAATGTCATGAGCTGAAGTTGCCTCACTATACCTGTCTGAACTGCGGGACCTACAAAGGCAAGGCCATCATCGCGGTCGAAGAAGCCTGATGTCTTTTTCTTGAAGGGCGTGATTCGGTACAATGGCGCGCCGTAATCAGGGTTGAGCGCGCTTACCCGACGATCCATCTCGTCATCCATCCGTGGACATTCATCGCCTATGAGAATTGCCGTCGATGCCATGGGCGGTGACCATGGACCGGCCCCCGTCATCGAGGGGGCGATGCTGGCGGCCCGTGAATATGACACGGACATCATTCTCGTCGGCCAGGAAGATGCCTTGAAGAAGGAATGCGGCCGCCTGGGATGCCGCGATGCCCGCCTCAGTATCCGCCATGCCCCGCAAATCGTCGAAATGCATGAGTCCCCTTCGGTCGTCGCCCGAAAGAAGCGTGAATCGTCGATCTGGGTCGCCACCGGGTTAGTGAAAAACGGTGAGGCCAACGCCGTGGTCAGCCCCGGCAATACCGGAGCCAGTATGGTGGCCGCCTTTTTTATCCTCGGATTGACGAAAGGAGTGGAGCGTCCTGCCATTGCCACGCAGTTGCCCACGCTGACCGGGACGGCAGTCATGCTGGATGTCGGCGCCAATGTGGATTGCACGGCCGAGCACCTGGAACAGTTCGCGCTCATGGGCCATGAATACGCGCAACACTTGTACGGCAAGCCGAATCCGCGGGTCGGCTTGCTCAGCATCGGCGAGGAAGATACGAAGGGCAATGAGGTGACGAAGGAAGCCTTTAAACTCTTGAAGGCCAGCCCGCTCAATTTCGTGGGGAACGTCGAAGGTCGCGAGGTCTACAGTGGAGGGGCCGATGTGGTGGTCTGCGACGGATTCATCGGGAACGTCGCCTTGAAAATTTCCGAAGGGGTCGCGGAGGTCATTAAGAAATTGTTGCTGAAGGAAATTTCAGGGTCCTGGTTAGGGCGGCTGGCCTACCCCCTCATCGCCGGGCCGTTGCTCAATCTGAAACGAAAAATCGATTATGCAGAATTCGGCGGCGCTCCGTTGCTGGGCGTGAACGGAATTACCATGATCTGTCACGGTCGTTCCTCGGCGAAGGCCATTAAGAATGCGATCAAGCGGGCGAAAGGACTGGCGGAAAGCCGGGTCAACGAACTGATCCAGCGGGATATCGATGAATCGATCATCCGCCACCAGGAAGAGCGGCGAGGAGACACGAGCGCGACATGAGAAGCCGGATTTCCGGGACAGGCTCCTATGCTCCGGAGCGGATCCTGTCCAATGCGGAATTGGAACGTATGGTGGCGACGTCCGATCAATGGATTGCCGAGCGTACGGGCATCCGTGAGCGTCGGATCGCTGCCGAAGGCGAAGCCTGTTCCGATCTCGGCATCAAGGCGTCCGAGCGAGCGGTGAAAGCCGCGGGTCTCTCCGCCAGTGACTTGGACATGATCCTCGTTGCCACGTGCACCGGGGATACACCGTTGCCTGCAACCGCTTGTCTGATTCAGCACCGGTTGGGGGCGATCCGGGCTGCAGCCTGTGATATTTCTGCCGCCTGCTGCGGCTTCGTGTATGCCTTAGGAATCGCCGACGCCTACATCAAGACCGGCATGCGCCATGTCTTGGTCATTGGATCGGAAGTGATGTCCGCCATCACCGACTGGACGGACCGCAACACCTGCGTGCTGTTCGGCGACGGCGCCGGCGCCGTCGTAGTCTCGGCCTCGCCTGATGAACGCGGCATTTTGTCCACGCATTTGCGGTCCGATGGGAGTCTCTGCGATTTGATCATCGTGCCGGGGGGCTGCTCGCGCATTCCTCCCTCCGAGAAGATGCTGAGCGAGCGGCTTCAATACATCAAGATGAAGGGCAATGAGACATTCAAAGTCGCGGTTCGGACGTTGGAGGAGATTGCGCGGGAGACGCTGTCAGCGAACAATTTGAAAGTCGACGATATTGATCTTTACGTCCCGCACCAAGCCAATGTTCGAATTATCAAAGCCGTCGCGGACCGACTCGGGTTGCCGTTGAAGAAAGTGGTGCTCAACATGGACCGCTATGGGAACACGTCTGCCGCGTCGATTCCCCTCGCGTTGGATGAAGCAGTCAGAGACGGCCGCATCGTACCGGGAAACTTGATCATGCTTGGAGCATTCGGGGCCGGATTGACCTGGGCCTCGGCATTGATTCGTTGGTGAAGCGTCGACTCATCGACATTGCGGCGCCGGCGACTCTGAACCATTTTTCTCGTTGACATTCCCGGCAGTTTCTAAGATATCTTACGCGCTTATGGTATCGACTGGTATCGGGTTTGTCTTTCCCGGGCAAGGGTCGCAGTCGGTCGGAATGGGCCGCGCATTTCATGATGCCGTTCCCGCCGTGCATCGTATTTATGAGGAGGCGTCGTCGGTTCTCGGATATGACGCCGCGGCTCTCTGTTTTAATGGGCCGGCCGAACGGTTGAACCTCACGGAGTTTACGCAGCCGGCGTTGCTGATAACCAGCATGGCAGCCTGGCAGGCGCTGGCACCGGCCGGTCTGACCGCAACGGCCGTTGCCGGACATAGCTTGGGAGAGTACAGCGCGATCTGTGCGGCGGGTGGATTGTCGTTCACGGATGCCGTCTCGATCGTGCAGAAGCGCGGGCGCTATATGGCCGAGGCCGTTCCCAGCGGGTCCGGTTTGGTGGCGGCCTTGATCGGATTGGACGGCGATACCGTGACTCAAATCTGTCGGGCCGCCGCGGCTCATGGGGTAGTCACTGCCGCCAATTTCAATTGCCCCGGGCAAGTTGTGATTGCTGGAGAAAAAGCCGCGGTCGAATGGGCGATCGACGCCGCGAAAGCCAACGGGTGCAGGAAGGCGATTCCGCTGCCCGTCAGCGTGCCGGTACATACGCCGTTGATGCAACGGGCTGCCGAGCGGTTGGCGAAGGAATTTGATTCGGTGGCGTGGCAGGATCTCAACGCCCCCTTGATCAATAATGCGGAGGCGGTTGCCCTTCGGACGGCTGAGGCGGTTCGAGCGTCTCTCGTCCGGCAATTGCCGTCGTCGGTGCGCTGGGAAGAGTCCATCAAGACAATGGCGCAATTGGGTGTCACGATCTTCATTGAAGTCGGTCCGGGCGCGGTTCTGACCGGCTTGATCAAACGGATTCTCCCTGGGGCACAAACATTGAACGTGAGTGATCCTAAGTCGCTGGACGCGACGGTGAACGCGCTGAACTGAAGCCATTATCTAAGTTTCTCTGTTAGGATACGAAGGATGGTTTTCTGATGGGATTGCAAGGAAGAGTGGCAGTGGTGACCGGAGCCGCGCAGGGTATCGGCCGGGCCATCGCCGAAGCGCTCGCCCGGGATGGTGCGGACGTGGCCGTGGCGGACTTAGATGCGGGCCGCTCACAGGAGACCGTGGCGGCGGTTCAACAACTCGGTCGCCGCGCGTTGAACGTCAAGGTCAACGTTGCCGACTGGAATGATGCGAAAGCGATGGTGGACCAAGTCATCAAAGAATGGGGCAAGGTCGATATCCTCGTTAATAACGCCGGGATCACGCGGGATGGGCTGCTGCTCCGGATGAAGGAGGAAGACTGGAACTTGGTGCTTCAGGTAAATCTCAACGGGACATTTCACTGCACCAAAGCCGCATTGCAGCCGATGACGAAACAGCGGTACGGACGCATCGTCAACATCGCGTCGATCGTGGGCGTGATGGGCAACGTCGGCCAGGCGAATTACGCGGCGTCGAAAGCGGCCGTGATCGGATTCACCAAAACGGTTGCTCGGGAATATGCCAGTCGTGCGGTGACGGTCAATGCGGTGGCCCCCGGATTCATCGACACAGCGATGACGCAGGGACTGTCGCCCGACGTCAAGGAGGTGCTTCAAAAGCAGATTCCCTTAGGCCGCTTGGGCCAGCCCGGCGATATCGCGGCTGCGGTCCGTTTTCTGGCCTCCGATGAGGCGGCATACATTACGGGGCAGGTGCTCCATGTCAATGGCGGTATGCTAATGTCATAAGTGCGTGACGGCCCGGTCGGCGGCTGCTTCATAAGCGGCGACGACCTGGTCTGAAGGAGGCTTTTCTATGGGGAAGGAGGTGGGTAAGTCGATGGCAACCGTGGATGAACGAGTAAAGAAAATTATCGCCGAGCAACTCGGCGTGGAAGAAGAAGAGGTGACTCCCGAAGCGCACTTCGTCGAAGATCTGGGCGCCGACTCGCTCGATACGGTGGAGCTGGTGATGGCGCTGGAGGAAGAATTTGAGATCGAAATACCCGATGAGGACGCCGAAAAAATTCTGACGGTCGGCAAGGCTTTGGACTACATCAAGGAAAAGGTCTAGGCGGTACGCCTCTATGGCACCGGATCGAGATTCACGGCGTGTGGTCATTACCGGCCTGGGGTTGGTGACCCCATTGGGCACCGGCACGGACAAGACTTGGAAGGCCCTGTGTGCCGGGCAGTCCGGCATTGGCCGGATTACCCGCTTCGATCCGGCCGGCTATGATGCCCAGATCGCCGGCGAGGTCAAAGATTTTGACCCGGCCCAGTTTATTGAGAAAAAAGAAATCAAGAAGATGGATACGTTCATCCACTACGCGGTTGGCGCCAGCCAGTTGGCGGTGGATGACGCCGGATTGAAGGTGACTTCCGACGAGGCTACAAAAGTGGGTGTCTATATCGGATCCGGAATCGGCGGTCTCGGTTCGATTGAACACTATCATCAAGTCCTGCGGGATAAGGGGCCGGGACGCGTCTCTCCCTTCTTTATCCCCATGACCATCATAAATTTGGCCTCGGGGCAAGTGGCCATCCGTCTCGGAGCGAAAGGTCCTAACTCCTGCGCGGTGACGGCCTGCGCCACGGGCAACCACTGTATCGGCGACGCGTATCGACTCATCCAGCGGGGGGATGCCGATGTGATGGTCGCAGGAGGCGCGGAAGCCGCCATTACTCCCCTAGGAGTTGCAGGATTCGCTTCAGCCAAAGCCTTGTCGTTTCGCAACGATGCGCCGGAAAAGGCCAGCCGGCCGTTTGATCAGGACCGGGACGGATTTGTGTTGGGAGAGGGAGCGGGGGTCATCGTGCTCGAAGAATGGGAGCATGCCCGCCGCCGCGGGGCGCGTGTCTACGCGGAAATCATCGGGTATGCCATGAACAGTGACGCTTATCACATCACCGCGCCGCCTGAAGAAGGCGAGGGCGCCGTGCGGTGCATGGAACTCGCGATCAAAGATGCCGGAGTGGCAAAAACTGATATCGGCTATATCAACGCGCACGGTACGTCGACGATGGCGGACGCGATTGAAACCAAGGCCATTAAGCAAGTGTTCGGCGACTACGCATATCGCGTACCGGTCAGCTCGACGAAATCCATGACCGGCCATCTTCTCGGTGCGGCGGGAGGTATTGAGGCCGTCTTCAGCATCCTGGCGCTTCATCATGGAGTGCTGCCCCCGACCATCAACCTCGACCGGCCGGATCCCGCATGCGATCTGGATTATGTCCCCAATACCGCTCGTCGGGCTGTGCTGAATGTGGCGCTGTCTAATTCATTCGGATTCGGCGGCGTGAATGCCTGCCTGCTGTTTCGGCGCCCCGAAGCCTGATTCATTCCAGTCCGCGGACGCAACGCACGATGACTCCCACTGTATCAACGGAGGCGATCGAGCGCATCATCGGGTATCATTTCGTGCGCGCCTACCTGTTGGATGAAGCCCTGACTCACAAGTCATTTGTCAATGAGAACCGGGCCAAGAATCAAAGACAGAATGAACGATTGGAATTTCTCGGCGATGCCGTGCTTTCGCTCATCATCAGTGAGCATCTGGCGGCGGGCCTTCCGCACTGCACGGAAGGCGCGCTTTCAAAGCTGAAGGCCAGGCTGGTCAGTGAATCGTCCCTGGCCAAGGCGGCGAGGCGTCTAGGTCTCGGATCGTTACTCCGGCTCGGCAGGGGGGAGGAACTCTCCAAGGGCCGAGAAAAGCATTCATTGCTGGCCGATGCACTGGAAGCCTTGATCGCGGCGATCTACTTGGATGGTGGGTTGGAGGCGAGCCGCGACTTTATCTTGCGAATTTTTGAGCAAGAGCTTCAGGCAATTCAGCAATTGAACGGGGAATCCGGTGTCGAAGACTACAAGACACATCTGCAGGAGATCTGCCAGAAACGGTATGATACGTTACCTCGCTATGTTACAGTGCGTGAATCCGGCCCCGATCATCGAAAACTCTTCGAAGTGGAACTGCTGATCCGCGGGGAGGTCAAAGGGAGCGGCCGGGGACTCAGCAAGAAAGAGGCCGAGCAGATGGCGGCCAAGCAGGCGTTGGAGCAAGTGGTGAATGCGCCAGGAATGAGCGACGGTGATCATGAACAACCGAAGGCGGAGGAATGAAATGCAAGCAAGAGGGTATTTCATCAGACTGGCGGGCGCCCTACTCACGGTGATGGCGTTCGTATGGGGACCTGGCTCCAATCCTCTCTGGGCGGCGGAAGAAGGAAAAGGCGGGAAAGAACCTGCCTCAAGTCGATCGGCCCGGGCGGTCATTAAAACAAAATTCGGTGACATGGAAATCAAGTTCCTTCCCGACGTGGCGCCCAAACATGTGGAAAACTTTATCAAGCTGGCGAAATCGGGAGTTTATAATGGGACCATTTTCCACCGGGTGATCCCCGGCTTTATGATCCAAGGCGGCGATCCGAATACCAAAGACTCCTTGAAAAAGGACACGTACGGCCAGGGAGGACCGGGCCATAATGTGAAGGCCGAGTTCAGCGAGTTAGCGCATAAGCGCGGAGTCGTCTCCATGGCTCGCGCTCAGGATCCGGACAGCGCCGGTTCCCAGTTCTTCATTGTCATCGAGGATTCGCGCTTTCTCGATCGGAAGTACACGATCTTTGGAGAAGTCGTGAAGGGCATCGGGGTGGCGGATAAGATCGCGGGCCAGCCGCGGGTGACATGTCAGACCGGGTCTCCCAATCCCCCGGATAAAGGCCCCTGCGATAATCCGCTCGAACGGATCGAGATGACCGTGGTGGTGGTCGAATGACCGTCTAAAACGGCGAGTTGCTTTTTTCCGACCGGATCAGCGTCAAGAAATGGGTGAAGGCTTTTGCGACCCGTTCTGCGTGAGAGGCGTTGCGGAACAAGAGTCGATCTTCGGAAAACTGAGACTCCAGTTCGCTCACGGCCCCGCTACAAAACGTGGCTTTCACTACGCAGGGATTTCCGGCCGCACAGGAGAACTGCACCGCATGGTAAATGACTCCCCGCTCCTCTGTGTCGTTGGCGCGGTACTCCACGACCTCGATGTCATGCAAATCAAACTGAGTAAACCCCGTCAATGCATCGTCCCGGCCATGATTCAGTTCGATCACTCCTAACTTGGCCCCGGTCGGAATAATCGTGTAGACCTCCGTCATTTTTGTCGGCTTGGCCGCCTTGGGGTTTCGGCAATTCAGCGCGCGGACAAAGCCCCGGGTATTCACCATGTCTGAAATAAATTTCACCGTTTCATCGACGGATTGCGCAGATGCGCCGGTGGGCCACCAGGCGAGAAAAAACAACCCCGCAGCAGCAAGCATGCGCCGTCCAAACGGCATCATGCGTCCCCAGATTCGAATCAAGTAGCCGCTCCTTTTCACAAAGCGTGAGCCAATCTCCGGACAGGCCCCTAACAGTACTTGATGGTCCGGCCGCGATCAATCTAATTCGCGGATGCCGGTCCGACGAAGAACAATGGGACCGTCAGACGGGGTCCGTCACGATTGCCGGCGCGGAAGAGGGGGAGAAATGGAGCGAATGGTCGGCAGGTGCCGTCCGCAACATGCCGATATAGTCCTCGATTGGCCCGAAGGTGAACTGCCGAAGCAGGGAGACGAGGCGCGGCTCCATTTGATGGAGATTTAAGTAGTGCAGTAGTTGGGAAAGAAACGGACCATCCATTCTCGGTTGTTGCTGATCGAATTCCCACGCATGGAAGCACATCACGAGCCCTTGTCCGCTTCGATCCATTTCTTGTAACAGCGTCTCGATCAGTGAAAATGGAATCAGGCGGAACCCGCTGCCGACGAGAGGCCATCGCATGCCGGCAAGGCGGGCAGTCGTGGGCTGAACTTCCCACAGATATCCGGCCGCTGTTTCCCGCATATGACAACCGAGTCTCGTTCCCGGCATGCTTGAGACATCGTGCCGGGCGGGGATGATGCTCGAATCGTAGGTATACCCCTCTTCCACCAGTATTGGCAGCGCCCATGTCGTCTCGGACGTGATCGTGAAGCCAGGTGCGCGATACCCCCGGACCGGCCGGCCGGTCAGTTCTTCCAGGAGCTCTTTGGCTCGCTTGATATCTTCACGGAACAGGTCCGGCGTCTGAGCAGTGATGACCTCATGGTTGTAGCCGTGCGAAGCGATCTCGTGTCCATAACCGGCGATGGTCTTGATAAGAGCGGGATGGCGTTCCGCCACCCAGCCTAGGACGAAGAAAGTGGCCTTGGTGCGCTGGTTTTCGAGGAGTTCGAGCAGTCGAGCAACGTTGGCGGCGACTCGGCTCTCATAAGAGTGCCAATGTCGGCGGCGCATCGGCGAGTCAAAGCGCAAGACCTGAAAATGCTCTTCTACCTCGAACGTCAGGCAATGCACGGAAAGCCCTGTGGTCTCTGTGAGACAAAAATTGTCATCTATTACGATCCCAGTGGCCGTGTCTTTTACTACGTACCCTGTCCTGATGTAAAGCAAAGTTTGATCCAGCTATTATTAATCGTAGACTCAAGCACATACGAGTCCACACATAGGCGAAAACTATGAGCGCGTATCTCTAAGGATAACCGGCTGTATCCGAATGGATAAAATGGCGCTCGGAAATTTGTGAAGATGACGGCGGCTGGATAGATCGTGCGGTGGACGACTCGGGGAAAAAACGGGAAGAGCCGGATTTTAATGATGATGCCGGCACTCAGGGGAATGGACGTGCGTCTCGGGAGGCGGAGGCGTGAACTGGCTGGGCAGCACGATCCGTCCAGCTTCCGCCTGCTTGGCCAAATGCTCGGCCACGTCCGGGTGAAATGTTCGGACGTATCCGATCAGGCCGTGCAAGAATCGCCGCGATTGAAATTCGCGTCCGGAAAATTCCGATATGACCGTCAGCAGCCGATCGAGGATATCCGGGGCGGTCCGGTTATCTACGATCTGTTGCGGCTGTTGTTTGACAAATGTGTCATATTCCCGCTTCAAGCGTTCGGCGAAGACCGGCATGGGAGCCGCCGGAACATGGAGAGGGCTGAGTGTCCTTCTGAGGGCTTGAACAGCTGCGATTACCTCTGCGTCCTGGCCGTCCCGGCGGTCGTGAAAATGTGTGAAGGTAACAACCTCGATTAAATTGCAAAGGGCTGCGGCTTTCTCGCCTCCCAGTTCACTCAGTTGGCGGTACAGATCGCGGCGGACAGGAGTGAATTGTTCGCCGAGCCTCCGTTGCTGGTATTCGCTGCCGGTGTCGAGGTAGGAGCAGTCGGGGGGGCAGGAGATTCGGCTGAGCCGGTGTTCCCCGCAACATTGACTACAGATCAGTCCCGCCAACGCAGGGCAGGCGCGGCGTCCCTTCCGCTGGTGGCAATAGACGCACTTGCTCATTGTGGAGCCGTCCCGCCGGCATCCGTTTTCGGGGGGGCGACGAACCCGTAATCCGCCAGTGTTCGCTTCTTGCTGTCGCCGCGCAGACCGACGGGCATCTCGAGCCCATTGACCTCGGCCACATTCGCCTGCAAGAAAGGCACGAGGATCAGGTTGTTGACGCGATCGACGCCGAGATCCGCCGGAGAGGGAAGATATTCCGCGATCACTTGAAACTTCTTATTGGGCTGCATCCGCCATACTTTTCCGGCCGTCAAGTCCGATACGTACATGTTGCCCCATCGATCAAAATCCACACCGCTCAAATTCTGAAAGCGCGAGGTAAAGAAGGAATTACTGACCAATTCCGTCACCTCGCCCTTGGGCGTGATATCGATGATGCTCCCCTTTTCCCAGCTCACGGAGATGACATGCCCGGTTTTGGGATGGACCGCGATGGCTGCCGGGCCGGCGAGGCGGGCATCGTGAACAAAGACGGATACGCGATACTGATGGACGGTGTCTACCTGATAAATGGTATTGCTCATCAAATCAGACACGTAGAGCAGCCCGTGATCTCCCACCGCGATATCGACCAGAGACATGGGGACGGTGGATTTCGGAGCGGGAAACGTTACGTTCGTAATGCTCCGGCCGGTATTTTTATCGAAGGCCCGCAACGTGTCAACGTCGGCGACATACAGGATATTGTCGATCAGGGCCATGCCCTTGGGCGCATGGAGCGTCGTATTGTTCTGGCCGCCGTGAATGAATTTGAATCCGATGACCTCCGCATTGCCGTTTAGTTTTGTAATGAATCCATTGTTGTCCCGCGCGCCCGGTTCGCCGTTGACGTTCGAGATGAAATAACTATTGGTGGCCGGGTCGGCGAGAAAGCTTTGCGGTGATTCAAGACCGCTGATTTGCGTGGCCGCAGCCGGAAGCACTCCGGTCGGGACGGTCGTCAGCAATAGTACGCCGAAGAACCAAGCCGGCTTGCATCCAAGCGAGAAACGAATGCGATGGGATATCTTCACGAATGAGAACTGTAGATTGGTAATGACGCATCGTAGCCAACGGTCTCGCGGACTGTCAAGGAACGCCGGCCCCCCATAGCGGACTATGCCGTATCGGAGACGGCGTTGACTTGCTCAAAAATGCCCTGTTATGGTGGCCTGTTCTATCGCAAATTCCACAAAACGATACCAGGGAGGAGCCAGTGTCGGCACGACTTATCGACGGCAAAGCATTAGCGCAACAGGTGCGGGAGCGCCTCGCCAAAGAATCGGCTGAACTGCTGGCGAAGACCGGCGTCAAGCCGGGACTTTCGACGATCCTGGTGGGCGACGATCCGGCGTCGCATCTGTACGTGAGAAATAAACAGAAAGCTTGTGACGCAGCCGGCATTTATATCGACGACCATAAGCTTCCGGCGAGCACGACACAGGCTGATCTGCTGGCCCTCATCGAGAAGGTCAACGGGGATTCTAAAATTCACGGCATCCTCGTCCAACTCCCATTACCCAAGCATATCGACAGTAAGGTGGTGCTCGATGCCGTCTCTCCCCACAAGGACGCGGACGGATTTCATCCTTATAACTTCGGTCGCTTGGTTGAAGGCCATCCCATTTTTGAGGCCTGCACTCCAAAAGGCGTCATCAAAATGATCGAATCGACGGGCGTGCCCATTGAAGGAAAGCGCGCCGTCGTCCTGGGTCGAAGCAACATTGTGGGGAAGCCCCTCGCGTTGATGCTGCTGCAACGGAATGCCACCGTGACCATTTGCCACTCGAAAACGAAGGACTTGCCGGCGGTTTGCCGGGAAGCGGAATTGCTGCTGGTCGCCATCGGCAAGCCGAAGTTCGTCACGGCGGACATGGTGCGCGACAGAGCAGTGGTCATCGATGTGGGCACGAACCGCCTTCCGGACGGGAAAGTTGTCGGCGACGTCGATTTCGAGCCGGTCAGCCTCAAGGCGGGATGGATCAGTCCTGTGCCCGGTGGAGTGGGGCCGATGACGATTGCGATGTTGCTGGACAATACCGTTGAATCTGCTAAGAGAATTGCGGGAGCGAGATGACTCTGCTCAGTATGGCGTCGCGCCATATAAGCGCAGAGTGTATGATCGTGCCGGTCGCTTTTGGAAACCGATTCTGAATCAGGGAGATATTGATGAGCCGGGAACCGCGTCGCCTTAAGGAGGTGTTGGATCAGGGACAATTTGCCGTTACCATAGAATATAATCCCCCGAAAGGCACGAACATCACGCATATCGTAGATAGCGCGCGGAGTCTGCTGGGGCGCGTCCACGGCATCAATGTCACCGACAATACGGCTGCAATCGTCCGGGCCGGGTCACTTCCGGTCTGCCGTGTGCTGTATGAGCTAGGCCACGATCCGGTTATGCAACTCACATGTCGGGATCGAAACCGCATTGCGATGCAGTCGGATTTGATGGGCGCGCATATTCTCGGGATTCGCAATATTCTCTGCCTCACCGGGGATTATCCGACCGTCGGGGACCATAAAGACGCCAAGCCGGTGTATGACCTGGATTCGGTCCAAGTCATGCAATTGGTCAAGGGTCTGAATAACGGCAAGGATTATGCGGGACACAAGCTCGACGGATCGACGAATTATACGATCGGCGGAGCCGTGACTCCGGAGGCAGATCCTTTGGGCCCAATGCTGATCAAATTCGAAGTGAAGGTCCGGGCGGGCGTGGAATTCTTCCAAACACAAGCGATCTACCACCCGGACCAATTCCAGCAGTTTATGAAGACGGTTCGGAAATTCAAAGTGAAAGTGCTGGCCGGGATTCTCCTGCTGCGCAGCGCCAAAATGGCGGAATTCATGAACGCCAATATACCCGGCGTATCAGTGCCGGAGGGGATGATCCAAGAATTGCGCGAAGCCGGCGACAAGCATGCGCTTGATGTGGGGGTGGACATCGCCGTGCGCACCATTAAAGCGGTTCGCCCTCATTGCGACGGCGTCCATATCATGGCGATCAAAGCAACCGACAGGATTCCCGAAATCCTTACGAAAGCCGAATTGGGATGATGACGGTTCCGGACTTTCAGAAATACAAGCGGGAGGGGAAAAAGCTCATCGTCGTGACGGCGTACGATGCCTTGTTCACGAGAATCGTGGAACAGGCCGGGATCGACATTATTTTAGTGGGCGACTCTCTGGGAGTCGTCGTCCAAGGTAAGTCGAATACACTCGCTGTGACGATGGACGAGATGCTGTATCACACGGGCATGGTGGCTAACGTAGCGCAACGGGCTTTCGTGATCGGAGATATGCCGTTCATGTCCTATCAGGCCAGCCTCGAAGAAGCGGTGCGCAATGCCGGTCGATTACTCCAGGCCGGTGCGGCGGCCGTCAAATTGGAAGGTGGAGGGATCATGGCAGACCGCATTCAGGCCATGACGAGCGTCGGAATTCCGGTGGTAGGCCATCTGGGCATGACTCCCCAATCCGTTCACCAGTATGGAGGGTACAAAGTTCAGGGCAAAGGAAAGGATCGGGCGGACATGCTGCTTCAGGATGCCGAAGCATTGCAGGCAGCCGGTGCCTTTGCGGTCGTCCTGGAAGCCATTCCCGCTCCGTTGGCTCGGAAGATTACTGAGTCCTTGACCATACCGACCGTCGGTATCGGCGCGGGGCCGTCCTGCGATGGGCAGGTCCTCGTCTTGTACGATCTCTTGGGGCTCTTTGATGATTTTGTGCCGAAATTTGTCCGGCCCTATGGGCATTTGAAAGCGGATGCCCTAGAGGCCTTGCGGCGCTACAAAGAAGAAGTGGAACAGCAAAAATTTCCCACCGAGTCGGAAAGTTATCAATAATCGCCCCTCGGAGTTTTCATCAAATCTGCTTGGACAGGTTTCCGCCTCAAGGTTTCCGTTTGCCGCTCGCTCGACTCTGTTCGTTCGCTTGATTCTCGGTCGGATAATCCTTAAATGTTGTCATCGGCTGCTCTTCGGAAAGATCGAGCCTGAGGCTCACGGCCGGTCCGCGCGGGGTGGCATAAAACCGTTCGATGTCTTCTATTAATTTCGCAATGTCCAGACCCATATAGCGAATCGGACTTCCTTGCAAGGTATGCCGCGATCTGGTGGACAATCGGATTGCCGCCGTCTCGTTCCCGCTTCGTCGCTTCAAATGTGCCGCTGCTAATTGAATAAGTCCTTGGAAAAAGCGGGCTTCCGGGGTTCGGCGACCAAATGCGTGCCACAAGGCTTCGAAGCATTCATGACTTTCCCACCAGTAGCCGAAGTTGAATAGATCGATCCCAAATGCATAGATCTCCGAGTCGCGCCACAATTCCATTTCGAAAGCGACCGGACTTGCCTCCGGCTGTCTGAACGAATGTCCGTGCGGATGGCGCCGAGGGTGGGGAGTTTCACCCGGCACAAAGCGATAGCGGGGAAAAGGTCGGTTGGAATAGCGAGGCCTGTCCGAACGCATAAATGGTAGTCATTTAATTGCGGCAGTCGGTCTGAAAGACCGATCTATCGTCGAGCCGGACCGCGGTGAGGTGATTGCCCCACACACAACCGCTATCAAGGGCTATGATGTTGGGCTTCAGGCAGAGGCCAAGGGCCGCCCAATGCCCGCATACGATCGTGATGTCTTCATTTTGCCGGCCGGGAATATCGAACCACGGAAGGAAGCCCTTCGGTGCCCGGCTCGGCGGACCGGAGAATTCAGGTTCCATCAAGCCGGCAGCGGAACAGGTTCGCAGCCTGGTGAGAACCGTGGCAATTGCTGCAACGCGGGCCGAGCCTGTTAAGGAAGAAGACCATTGCCAATCGGAACTCGAATAGAGCGTGCGCAAGAAGGTCTGAAAATCGAGACCCTGAAGCATGGATTCCGCTTCCACGGCAAGTTGCGCGGCCTCTTCTATAGTCCACTGCGGAAGCAATCCCGCATGTACCAACGCGAAGGAGTCCGAACGATACAGTAACCGCTGCCGCCGCAACCAGCCGATTAATTCCCAGCAATCCGGGGCATCGAGCACGTCCCTGATCGTATCCTTGGGACGTAGGGACACAATGCCTGATGCGGCGGCAATCAGAAACAAGTCGTGATTTCCGAGTACGACGGTTGCGGCGTCGTGCAAGTTTTTGACATATCGAAGGACGTGGAGTGACGCCGGGCCGCGATTGACAAGGTCTCCCACAAACCAGAGGCGGTCTCTTGAAGGGTCAAAGTCGATGCGTCGGATGAGTTTCTCCAGGGCAGTGAAACACCCTTGCACGTCGCCGATCGCGTAGATGGCCATGTGGAAGAGAGTATCGTGATGCGAAGGCGGCGGCAAGTGTGAAGAAGGCTCGGTGGAGCGGGGAAGATAAGGAGTCAGTTGAAGTGAAAGTCTTCAATGGCCCAACGGTCGCCTTCCTTCACCACGGTAAAGACGGCGGATGTTTTCTCCTTGCCCAAGGCTCGCACAGTGCCCGAAAAGGTCGCAACGTTATCCTTCATATGTCGATCAAGGAAATCGCTGGTGTAGTTATTGTCCACGATCTTGTTGCTCTGTATCAATTCTGTGAATTGCTCTGGCGTTATACGGCTTTTTGCGGTAGCCGAGAGAAAGTTATAGGCCGTCTGATAGTCATGGTTGCCGATAGCTTCCAATTGGGCATGGACGACCTTGGCTGGCTCGAGGGTCCGTCCCCAAAACCACCAGCCCAATCCGACAAGTATGCCGATGACGGCGATCTTTTTCATGGGGCATCCCCGTACCCGCCGCTTGCTGATGACCTAACCGAAGTGTAGGATTCATGGGCGATTCTGTCAAAGAAAGGGCAATAACTGACCCCACTCATAGCAGGCCGGTTGTGGAGAAAGCCGGGCGACGCTACGGATATTTGGCTTCGATTCTACTGGAGAGGCCGCCGCGAGCCTTGAAATCCCCGGTCACTTTGGCCCAGACAGGCCGGCAAGCTTTCACGACATCGCGAAGAATCCGGTTCACAGCGTTCTCGTAGAAGATCCCGACATTGCGATAGGCATGGACATACATTTTGAGCGACTTCAGTTCGAGGCAGGATCGGTCCGGCATATAGGAGAGGGTAATGGTACCGAAGTCAGGCAAACTGGTCTTCGGACAAATGGCGGTATACTCGGGGATCTCGATCGTTATTTCATATCCCTTATATTGGTTCGGCCAGGTTTCGATTTCAGGCAGAGCCGCGGTTAAACCACTCTTGGCATGGGCTTCGGAATACTCAGGTCTACTGCTTCGCTTGCTCACAGTTGTTTCATCCATTCCAGTTGATCGATCTTCTCCAGTTGCTGGTACAATGTCACCCATGGGCATGCCATTTCCGGATAGACCTCGCAAAAGCCTCCTTTTCGGACGCCGCCGCAGGGGCCGTGACTCATGAACTTGGGGCATTCCGACTTCAATGAACCGTCTGGGATCGGAGGGCGCTTATGGACCCCTCCGGTCTGTTGAGAACCTTCGTCTTCTCCTGGAATAATGACTCGCAACGGCATTCGTACAGTGTAGCCTTAAAATGCTTCAGCCGGCAATCTTATTCATCCTCGATTCGGCTTTCAACCGTTGCCTATGGCGGGGCGATTCGGATATTAAGTGCCGGCGCAGACTTCTCTACAGCGATGTTATGTTAGGGCCAAGGGCCTAGCCCCTATAACGGCACTAGGCCTTCTTTCGTCCGACGTGGGTCTTCTGCAAAGTTGCATTGCCTCCTTGTACCGCTATACACTGAGATTGCCTTGAATTGACGGCAAGTTCTGCCAGGGTTTCCAATTGACAGTTTTTTTCAGCCTTTGTTACACTCGGCGACTGTCTGCTTTGAGCGCGGAGTTCTCGGTGAGCGATCGGCAGATCATTTCCTCGTAACAGCGGGCACCATTCAGAATCATTTGAACGGCTTTCAGATACCGCCGAAGCCGATCAAGCATAGAAGGAGGGATCCCAATGAGTCTTGATTACGTGAAATTTTCGAACGGCTTCGAAAAGTTCATGCCGAAAGAATATCGAGATATGGTGGAGCATGGTCCCTTCGGGAAGAAAGTCTCCGTGTCTCAAATGGGCTCCTTCAAGGAAATCCTTGAAGAGCACCCGATGTGCGCCGGATGCGCCATGACACTCTTTATCCGACTCGCCATGATTTCCTTTCCCAATCCTGAAGATACTATCACGGTCGGCACCGCCGGTTGCGGACGACTGGCCATTTCGCAAGCGGCTATTCCTTTCGTGTACGGCAATTACGGCGATCAGAACGGTGTCGCCACAGGGCTTTCGCGCGGGCTAAGACTGCGCTTCGGTGATAAGCCCAAAGACGTGGTCGTGATGGTTGGCGACGGCGGAATGGCGGACATCGGGTTCTCGGCGACGCTCCATTCATGGTTCCGGCGAGAGAAGTTCACCACGATCATGTTGGACAATGAAGTGTACGGGAATACGGGTGGCCAGGAAAGCGGTATGACGAACCGGGGAGCTGTGCTGAAGATGGCTCCGTTGGGGAAGAAGTTCGATAAGATGGATATGGTGTCCATGGCCAAGGTGGCTGGATGCGCCTACATTGCCACCGTCGTACCCAATAATCCCCGGCGCGTGGAAAGCGTGATCAAGAAGGCCGTGTTGATCGCGCGGGAAGTCGGTCCGACATATATTCAAGCGTATACGTCCTGTAACATCGAATATGCCATTCCCACCGACAAAGTTATGGAAGACGCCAAGAATGTCGAAAACGACCGCTATCAATTTACCGAATACATTACGGATGATGCGAAGCAATATCTGACGGATCGGTATGGCTACAGAGAATTCCAGCAAAAGCCGGCTGCCAAGGCGGAGATTCCGAAGGCCTAAATCAGGTGACGATCGGTTTCGGCAAGGTCCATAACTGAAGGAGCGGAGCAATGTCAAAACGATTCAATATCCGCATGGCGGGCGTCGGAGGGCAAGGAGTTGTGACGGGGTCGCACATTCTCAGCACGGCGGTGATCAATGCCGGCGGTGAAAGTACAATCGTTCCTTTCTATGGTTCCGAAAAGCGAATGGCCCCGGTTGAGAGTTATGTGAGGGTCTCGGATGAACCAATTTATGAGATCGGCGAGATCACCTTTCCTCACATCATTATCATCTTCCACCCGCAGGTCATTACGCACGGCAAGTCATACACGATGCCGTTTTATTTTGGATTGAAGGAAGACGGCATTGCCTTGATCAACAACGACGGGCCGATGAAGCTGCACAGAGATCAGGCGCGGGAATTGGAAGAGCGGCGTGCGAAACTCTATTATTTCCCGGCCACTAAGATTTCTCTGGACGTAGCGGGGATGGATCTTGCCACCAATATGGCATTGATGGGCGCGATCGGGGCGATTACCGGATTGACGACTATTGACGCCTTGTCTCAGGCAGTTAAGGATCGATTCCTCGGCAAAGGTTTCGTGGTCTCCGGTGGAACTGCCGCGCTGGACAGTGTGGTCGAACGGAAGTTCAAGAAAAAGCAGGAACTGATTGAGAAAAATGTGGCGGTCATCCGCGCAGGCTGGAACTACGCTGTGGATCAAGGCTGGAGCGCCCCGGCCGTCAAGCGTGCGGAAGCGCCTGAAGCGGTCGGCGCATAACCGGTACGGAAGGAGTCTCGATGTACCTTGTAGCAGATATCAACGTAGACATTTGTGCGGCAACGAGCTGCAAGCTTTGTACGCAGTATTGTCCAGAAGCGAATACCATTCTGTATAACGACAGCCTGGGTAAGGACAGAGGCTTTAAATACGGATCAGCGTATGTCGCAGTGGACCGGTGCAAGGGCTGCGCCCAGTGCGTCTGGGTCTGCGACAACATGTCGAAACATAATGCGATTAAGATGATCATGATCGATCAATTACCTCAGGCTGCTATCACGGACAATGTGACTTACGGCGAGAAAAGCACCACGGCCGTGTTGGCTAGTCCGGTGGTCGGTTAGAAAAGGGAGATCTCTACAGTGGCTGCAACACAAGATGCGAGAGAGAAGATTATCGTGCCGGGTCCAGCGGGGTTCCATCCTCCATCCGCCGCGCAGATGGGCGTCTCCTTGCCTGATCCCGGACAGGGGTTGTATTACGGCCTCTTGGAACCCAACGAGGAAAAGGTCATCGAAGAGATGGCGCGCAAGATGCTTACAAGCCCCAACGCGACACTCTTTCCCGGGCCGCTTGTGCTATGGGCGTGGAACGACCACGCGGTCGAAAAGGCCAAAGCGGTTCTTGAAATCGCAGCCCAGATCCCCGACGTGTTGATCATTCCCATGCCGGATTATCGGCCGAAGTATCCCAAAATCGATCCCGAGGAAGTGATTAATCCCAATCATCCAAACCTCACGATTTGGGGTAATAAGATCGAAGCCTGTATCTTTATTGGGGTCCACTGCCACTACGCCAATTTGACCCTAAAGATGATTCGCGCCGGCACGAACTGTTGTACCATGGCCGTGTGCGCTGAGCAGGGCCATGAAGACGCCATGCTGACCATTCGTGATTCGGATACCGCCAAACTGAAAAAGGTAGCGCAGGTATTCAAGCGGGTGCGCGAACAGTTGGGCATCAAATTGCCGGATAACGGAGAGAATGTACGATTCACCGGCACGCAGTCGAAGGTGCATGGAGGAAAAACCCACACCAATCCAATGTCCTTTTCTCCGGAGCCCACCGCCCTCGGAAGCGCGGCCATGTTCGGGCATAAACCGGAACATATGCAAAGTGAAGCCTAGTTCGGTTTTGCAGACTATATAGCTATGAGGTGCGGCCATGAGTGAAGCCTTGGAATCCGAAGTCAAAACCAATCCGCAGGGTGATCCGATCACCAGCGTCGCGGCTCAAAAAGCGGACGTAAAGAAGGATCCGCACGCGGAAGCGAAAAAGCAAAAGGTGGTCAGCCCCGAATATATGTTTCTGGAGGCGCCTCGCACGCGGGAGTTCATTACCGGCAGCGAAGCGGCAAAAGAAGCCGTTCGGCGTTCCAACGTCGATGTGTCCATCGCCTACCCGATCACGCCTCAAAGCGAAACCATGCAATTGATCGGGGTTCTCTACGGCGAGGGGTACGTCAAAGAATATTTCCGCGGTGAAGAGGAATATGGAGTGATGTCGGCCATAGCGGGCGCTTCACGCGCCGGGGTGCGATGTTTCACGGCGACAGCCGGACCCGGTACGCTGCGCGGCATTGAGCCGATCGCGTCCTGGCCGGGTCACCGGCTTCCAGCCGTGGCGATGTTTACCTGTCGTGTTGTCAATGCGCCGCTGGCGATTCAGCCGGACAACATTGAGATCTCCTATCTGCTGAACTGCGGGATGATCGTGTTTCATGCCGAGAACCAGCAGGACATGTTTGACTTCATCATGAAGGGTTTCATCATCAGCGAGAAAAACGACGTGACGTTGCCGGTGGGAGTCTGCTGCGACGGCTTCTTTGTCACGCATGCCCGCGGGTATGTTCATATGCAAGAGCGGGGAATCAAACTTCCCCCGCGTGAGGCGTGGCGTGGTGCGGTTCCTGTACTCGATGCCGAGAATCCTCCGGCTCGGCTCTCGCGCGACGCTCCGGTGCAAAAGTCGAATTTCATGGCTTATAACATCCACGCGGTCTGGCAGCAGGAAGTGTGGGCCGCGGTGGAGCGTTCCCGCAAGTACATCATCAACTATATGGATGGCTTGTTAAGCGCGGAGAATGTCGATGACGCAGATGTGCTGATCGTCGCCTCGGGTAGCGCCGCCGCGCAGTCGCGGGAAGCCATGCGCCTCTGTAAGGAAAAGGGGATTAAGGTCGGTCTCATCAAAATTCGTTCGCTCCGACCGTTTCCCACCCTGGAACTCCGGCAGTTATGTGCCAAGGCCAAACTCATTGTTATTCCGGAATTTAACTATGTCGGATGGTTGGCCAAAGATGTCGCGGCTGCGATCTATGGGTATTCAAAGGCGAAGATCATCGGAGGGCCGAGGGTCTATGGCGGGCAGTCCATGCCGGTGGAACTTATCGTCGATGAAGTGGAGTCAGGAGCAACCGGAAAGAAATCGACCAACGTGGCGATGTCTCAAATCATGGGAATGACCGATTCCGATCAAGAAGCCATGGGTCATTTCATGCGCAGTATCTGACCCGGCGAAGGGCCGAAGATGAGAAGGGCCTGTTCGGTCATGCCGAACAGGCCCTTCGTCTTTAGTACCTAAAACAAGCCGGGTGAGGTGGACTTCATTATCCCTGGAGATCTTCCTCCACCAGGTCGGGACTATCGGGCATGCCATACGCGATGAACTTGGCGTACGACAAATAAATCATACTGCTGTCACGCATGGCGCGAGCGCCGTGAGTCATGCGCTCTAACTTCCCGGCATCCGCTGATTCGGACGACTGCAATGTCTTCACATAGTCTTCGAGCGCCAGCGTATATCGCTCCATGGCCTTCTCAACGTCCTTATAAGCGTGCAGGATAGTGTCGGTCATGACAGTGACTCCTCTCAATCGGTAAGATACCGCAGGTTTCTTTCGGGGGTCAACCACATGAGGGTCCTATGCGCCGGCTTTCTGAGGCGATCCTAACGGTCTTGTCGGAGGCCATCGGTCTTGACGTCCGGGATCAGGGGATCGCCGTGCCTGGGGTGCTGGTCCAGGACGTTCTCGAATTGTCCCGGCGATTTACGCGGGAACGGCGGAAGGCGCCAATGCCTTACATGGAGGATCGCCAGCTGGCTGCGGCATATCTTGCCTACTTTTTCCCGGTCAACGTCGCGAAAGTGCAGGAACTTCTCGAAGAGCTGGCGCCGGTTGTTGAATGCG
This sequence comes from Nitrospira sp. Nam80, assembly GCF_965152575.1. NCBI lineage: Bacteria > Pseudomonadati > Nitrospirota > Nitrospiria > Nitrospirales > Nitrospiraceae > Nitrospira > Nitrospira sp. Nam80. Next base: position 3,977,550 of record NZ_OZ224216.1, on the reverse strand, counting down.
GCCAAGATGGAGTGGTCCGTGTGCTGGAACTTGGCTGCGGTCCCGGCACCGGAGTAATGGGGATTTTGGATTGGGCCTGGTCAACAGGCTTACTTGAGAGCCGCGGGCTTGAATGCGTGGCGCTCGACCGATCCAAGCATGCGCTGAGTACATGTACAGAACTGTGGGCGAGCTATACCCACCGTGTTCTGCAGCCTATTCGACAAAAGGCAACCTTGCTTACGATGTGCCGGGATGTGCAGCACGGATTAGGTTCAGAAGTACAGTACCTAGCCGGATCGGGTGGGTACGATCTCATCATTATGCAGAATACTCTGAGCGAACTATTTGTAATGAAAGAATCTGAGCGAATCAAAGCGCGCGTCGGTTTGGTTGCGGAGGCCATGAGTATGCTGTCTTATCGTGGGACTCTCATGCTGATCGAGCCGGCGCTGCGCGACGCATCACGCGAACTCCATGAAGTACGAGACCGGCTCCTCGAGACCATGCACTGCACGTTGTACAGCCCTTGCTTGCACGAAGGCCCTTGTCCGGCGCTCATGAAACCGACCGACTGGTGTCATGAAGAGCGTGCGTGGATTCCTCCTGACTGGATCCGAGCTATAGACCGGAAGGCGGGATTCATCAAAGACGCGTTGAAGTTCTCCTATGCGCTTCTGCGCAAGGACGGTCGAACTGTGGTCGAACGAAATCCTGATCTGTATCGCATCGTGAGCGAGCTCCGGGTGATGAAAGGAGAAAAGCGGGCTTGGCTTTGCAGTGCACAAGGGCGACCGGAGGTTGGTCGGCTGGATCGGCTGACATCGCCTCAGAACGCGGCGGTCAACGGCTGGCATCGAGGCGCAATCGTGCGCATCAGCGAGATCGTGAGAAAGGAACGAGAGGGAAGAGTGTCGACGGTCGGTAGAATTGAAGGCGACACGGCAGTGCAGATCGTTCGCTCGGTGTGAATGGGTGTGAATAGTGGGTGCCACGCCGCGATGCGCGACGCAGGAGCGGCCAGCCAGCCTCCGCTTCGCGAAGCTGGAAGCTAAGAAGTTGCGCAGCCAAGTAGATGCGAAGCTTACTGCGGTCGAGCCGAAGCGTCTGAGCAGGCAGGAGCGGTCAGCCAGTTCTTACCCGGTCTTAAAGCTGTAATCCCTTAATCGATAATTTTCGCTGGAATCTGACGGCTGATTGCTGAACGGGGTGGACTAATCTGCTTCCGGTTCCGAACTGCCGTGCTGGTGGGTGACCCGGTCTTCGTCGAACAATTCCTCCATCTCCTCCGCGATCATGTCCCGATCGTTTGGAACGGAGACAAGTGGAATCTCCTTTCGCGGTTTGGCGGGTGGTTCCCCTGGAGGAGTTTGTCCCTGTGGCCGGGATGTATCAGAATCAGGCATAAGAACAGTATACACGATTCGGGGATGGATTACCTTCTACTCGAAGGCTTCCAAAGAAGAGCGTTCCGGGAACCGTGTCCGGCACGCGGCGCAGGTGACAAAATAGATCGCTTCCCGGACTGACATGGTCGCTCGGAAATCAAGATCGACCCCGCGATGCCGGCATGAAGGGCATGAAATTTCCTTAAGACGATACGGAATGTCCGGCTGAGTCCTCAGGTAAAAATCCATGTCCGTATAGACGGGGAACGTATACCGGCATTTCAAACACACACCCCGACATTCGCCGTCGGGCTGGAGGGTGCGTCGATCGATACCGAAACTATTGGCCTTACAGACGGCGCAACGTACATCTTGCAGGCGCTTCTCCACGTCTTCAAGGCTTGGTCTCCCCATTGTCGTCACACTCTTCCGTGAACCTGCTTTTCGGAATTACGACATTCTAATCGGAGTATAACGGTCATTTGCAGCAGACGCAATGCGACGGCGGCCAATAAATGATTTTCTTGACGCAAGGGGGTCCGGCTCTATACTAACGTTACCATGCACATGATCAGCAAGCGACTCATCGTCGGAAATATCGAGGATGCCGCGCATCCTCCCATTCAAGTCGGTGGGTTGTTGCTGGTCGCCGAAGAGCAAGATATCACCGCGCCTTCCTGGTTGGCCTATGCGAAGATTCCCCTGAAAGAGTTCGGCGAACCGCAAGCTTCCGCCTTGTGTGAGGCGGTAGATTGGATTGAATCCCATATCGCGCAGAATCGCATTATGGTGTGCTGCCGAGCCGGGATGGGGCGCTCTGTATCGGTCGTCATCGCGTATCTTTGTTGCGTGGAGAGCCTTAGCTATGACGAAGCGGTCAAGCTTGTTCTAACGAGGAGACCTGGCGGTGTGCCGCTTCCAAGACTGGAGGAGGCAGTTCAACAGGTGCTCGCCACCCGCCGCGATCGATCCCGCGGATCAAGCAGCCAAGTCGATCCAATAACCCCCACTCCCTCGCCAACTCCGTGACCTAGCCGACACGCTCAAATCTGCCCGAAATCGAGCCTGCGTCCGGTTGCCTTTTGCATAAGGCTCGTGGCGTAATGGCCGGTGCGACGGGTCCATATGTGCCTGTCGTCGGTCCATTCTCATTGCAGGTGTTGTTCATATGCCGGAGCTACCGGAAGCCGAAGTCGCCGCCGCGCAACTCCGCGGACGGATCCTCGGATCAATCGTCCAGGACTGTTGGGTCGGCCGATCTGACATCATTAGAGAGGGGCGCGACACGATGTCCTGGTACGACGGGAGCCGGGTCGAGGCCGTGGAGCGCAGGGGCAAGACCGTCGTGATCGCCTTTTCGCGGGACGGATACAAGCGATTTCTCGCCGCAGAACTCGGCATGACGGGGTTGCTTCTTTTTCGTTCCGCCCCATCTCGCTTTCCCCGGCATACCCATTTTGTGATGAAGTTCGAAGGAGGGCTGGAGCCGGAGCTGCGCTACTGGAATCCCCGTCGGTTCGGTCGGCTGTGCCTGTTCGATGCACAGGGTCTTGATTACTATTGCAGGCGACGGTTTGGCTGGGATCCTTTGACCATCACCAGGGAGGAGTTGAGGACTCTTATGGCAATGAGCCGCGGCCGGCTCAAACGGTTTTTGATGCACCAGCAGAAACTTGCCGGCATCGGTAACATCTACGCCAATGAAATTCTCTTCCGCGCCGGGCTTCATCCGAACTCAATCGCCGGGCGATTACGGCCTATGGAAATCGACACATTGCATGAAGCCATGCAAAAAGTGCTGCTGGAGGCCATCCAAAGCGGAGGCTCCAGCGTACGGGATTTCTTCGCTCCTGATGGAACATTAGGGACATACAGCCTTCATCATCGAGTGTACGGCAAAACGGGTGAGCCTTGTCCCAACCGCTGTGGGAGCTTCGTCAAACATTTGGTTCATGAGCGAAGTTCATTTTTCTGTCCCACCTGCCAATCGAACGGCAAGCGCTCAACGATCCGGCGCCCCTTGACTTCATGCGCAAGGGTTCCGTAGACTCAGCCCCCCATCGTTAAGAGTTTCAACGGCTTAGTCCGAATCCAGAGACCTGGAAGAGCGTAGGACTTCTGCGCTCGAAACGTGGGCCCTTTGGTGGATTGAGCTGATTCAAAGAATTGGCTATTCTTGCAGTCCTTTTTCCTTTTTCGACATAAGGAGTGGTGAGCCATGGCAAAAGTGCTCGAGGGACCGGGGATGGGACTCATGAAGAAGTGGGGCATCAATGTCCCCCATTATGTTGTTGTCACCTCAGTCGACGAACTGTCGAAGCTTGGTCAGGCCAATGATTGGCTGAAACAGTCGAAGTTGGTCGTGAAGGCTCATGAGGCTCTCGGATCACGCTTCAAGCTCGGGCTTGTGAAAGTGGATTTAGATTTGAAAGGGGCTGAATCAGCGGCGAAGGAAATGCTCGGACGGCAGGTCGGCAGCATCAACGTCTCACAAGTCATTGTGTCCGAGATGATTCCCCACAAAGAAGAGTATTACTGTGCCGTGAAATCGACTCGCGAAGGAGCCGATGTCTTGGTGGCGAACTGCGGCGGGATTGAAGTCGAATCCAATTGGGATCGTGTCAAGCGCCACTCGCTTGAAGTGGGACAGGCACCCTCGTCCGAGGACCTCCAGAAGCTTGCGAAGGAAGCCGGGTTTTCCGGAGACTTGATCAAGAAAATGGCGGAGTTTGCCGGAAAGATGTTCGCCTGTTTCGATAATGAGGACGCTCAGTACCTGGAAGTCAACCCTGTCGTGCTTCGCCAAAGCGACGGAGCCTTGCTCGCGTTGGATGCCGTGACTCTGTTGGACGGCGACGCTAAGTTCAGGCATCCGGATTGGAATTTTGCATTTGCCGCCGAATTTGGGCGAGCGTATTCCAAGGATGAACTCGACGTGATGGCGGTGGATTCGAAGATCAAGGGGTCGGTCAAGTTCATCGAGATTCCCGGCGGCGATACGGCGATGTTACCGGCGGGCGGCGGCGCCAGCGTCTACTATTCCGATGCCGTGGTGGCGCGAGGCGGAAAACTGGCCAACTATGCCGAGTATTCTGGCGACCCACCTGATTGGGCCGTGGAAGTGTTGACTGAAAAGGTCTGTTCCCTCCATGGAATTAAGAATATTATTGTCGGGGGAGCGATCGCCAACTTCACGGATGTGAAAAAGACTTTCGGCGGCATCATCAACGGTTTCCGAAAGGCGAAAGCGGACGGTAAACTCAATGGGGTTAAAATCTGGGTTCGCCGGGGCGGTCCACGAGAGAAGGAAGGTCTCGACGCCATGCGGGCCTTGAAGGAGGAAGGATTCGATATCAACGTGTTCGACCGGTATACACCGCTCACGGACATCGTGGATAAAGCGGTCCATTCAAGCAAGTAGCCCGCCGCCGTCGAGTACATGAACTTACTCACATAGGGGAGATCCCGATGAGCATCCTGGCAAATAAAGACACCCGCGTGGTCATTCAGGGCGGCGCCGCAGGCGTGAACGCCGCCCGACGCATGGCCGAATTCTGTTATTTGATCAAACGGCCATTGAATGTGGAGGCCTTCGTCTATCCTCCGGACGCCGGAAAGACGAACGAGATTCCCTACGGCAGCGGGCTGTTGGCCATTCCGATTTACAGGACCGTGGCGGATGCGACGAAGAACCACCCTCAAATCAATACCAGTCTGGTCTACATCGGGGCGGATCGCGCTATGGCGGCTGGGCTGGAAGCCATCAATGATACCAAGGTCCAGTTGGTATCGATGATCACGGAGGGAGTCCCGGAAAAGGACGCAAAGATTCTGGCTCGGCAGGCCACGAAACTCGGCAAGGTATTCAACGGTCCTTCGTCCATCGGCATCATTTCCGCCGGAGCATGTCGGCTGGGCGTCATCGGCGGCGCTTTCGATAATCTGGTTCTGTCGAAGCTGTATCGGGAAGGCTCCTTCGGGGTGATCACGAAATCCGGCGGGCTTTCGAATGAGATCATCTGGATTTGCTCGCAATTCGCCGACGGCATCACCACTGCGATCGGCATCGGCGGAGATGCCTATCCTGGCACCGATTACGTTTCCTACCTGGAAAAGTTTGAACAAGATCCTCAAACCAAAGCAGTCGTCATCGTCGGAGAAATGGGCGGCGACCTGGAGGAACGGGCAGCGGAATGGTACGGCGCCAAGAAGCGTAGGATCAAATTGATCGGCGTGGTCTCGGGGTTTTGCCAGGAAAGCCTGCCCAAGGGCATGAAATTCGGCCATGCCGGCGCGAAGGAAGGAATGAAAGGCGAGGGATCGGCGCGAGCGAAGTCTGATGCGCTCAAGAAAGCGGGCGCGCTTGTGCCGCCGACGTTCGGCGCGCTGGGACCCGCGATCAAGGAAACATATGAGGAATTTGTGAAGTCCCGGCAGATCGTCCCGGTGGCGGACGTCAATCCCACGGACCTTCCCAAATTGCCGAAAACAGTCGAAGAAGCGATGCGGGCACAGGAAGTTACCGTTGTCCCGCTGATTCGGACGACGATCAGCGACGACCGAGGCGATGAACCGTTGTACGATGGCTATCCCGCGTCTGAACTCATCAACAAAGGCTATGAGATTCCTCACATCGTCGGCCTCCTCTGGGATAAGCGGCTGATTTCCAAGCAGGAAGCCGAAATCATCAAGCGGATCATCATGCTTTCCGCGGACCATGGGCCCTGCGTAAGCGGGGCGTTCGGCACAATCTTGGCCGCCTGCGCGGGTATCGGCATGTCCCAGGCGGTGGCGGCGGGATTGATCATGATCGGTCCCCGCTTCGGCGGTGCCGTGACTGATGCCGGCCGGTATTTCAAGCACGCCGTCGATCACAAAATGAGCGTGGATGAATTTCTTGGGTATATGAAGAAGAACGTCGGCCCCGTGCCGGGCATCGGCCACCGGGTGAAAAGCCTGCGCAATCCCGATAAGCGGGTCAAGGAACTGGTGGGTTACGTCAAGAGTTTGGCAATCAAGACTCCTCACCTGGATTTTGCATTGGAAGTCGAAAAAGTGACCGCGGCGAAAAAAGACAATCTGATCCTGAACGTCGATGGAACCATGGCGGCCGTGCTGGTGGATCTTGGCTTTCCGGTCGAAAGCCTGAACGGGTTCTTCATCCTTGCGCGCACCATTGGATTGATCGGCCATTGGGTTGACCAGAAGCGGCAGGAAAGCCGATTGATCCGGCTCTTTGATTACTTGGTCAACTATGCGGCGCCCAAACGGCGGGAAGTCCCGCCCTTACAGTAATCGCGGGAAGTTCCACTGTAAAATACATACTGAGGGGAGTGCCGAGGGATCCTGTCGCTCAGCATTCGGAACTCAGAATTTAGAATTGAGAGGATAAACTGCCATGTCGCTCGAATTGACCAAACAACTCTACGCCAAGATGCCGGACGTGATCGCGAAGGCACGGAAAAAATTCGGCCGCGCGCTGACGTTGGCCGAAAAAATTCTCGTCTCGCACGCGGACAATTTTGACTCCCAGGTATGGGAACGTGGGAAAGCCATGCTGGCGCTCCGTCCCGATCGCGTGGCGATGCAGGATGCGACGGCACAGATGGCCATGCTGCAGTTCATGCAAGCCGGTAAGAAGAAAGTGGCGGTGCCGAGCACGATTCACTGCGATCACTTGATCCGCGCGGAAGTGGGATCGCAGAAAGATCTCTTGCGTGCGATGGATGAGAATAAGGAAGTCTATAACTTTCTGGCTTCCGCGGCCAAAAAGTATGGGATAGGCTTCTGGAAGCCAGGCTCCGGTATCATCCATCAGGTGGTCCTGGAAAACTATGCTTTCCCAGGCGGCTTGATCATCGGCACCGATTCGCATACGCCTAACGGCGGAGGTCTCGGGATGCTGGCTATCGGGGTCGGTGGCGCGGACGCGGGCGAAGTGATGGCGGGTTTGCCTTGGGAGGTACTGCATCCGAAATTAATCGGCGTGAAGTTGACGGGAAGGTTGAACGGATGGGCTTCGCCGAAAGATGTCATCCTGTATCTCTGCGGTCTGCTCACCGTCAAAGGCGGCACCAATAAGATCGTGGAATATTTTGGGCCGGGAGCCGAGACGATCAGCGCCACGGGAAAAGGCACGATCACGAACATGGGAGCGGAATTGGGCGCCACCACGTCCGTGTTCCCATTCGATCAGAAGATGGTAGCCTATCTGAATTTGACCGATCGAGCCGACCTGGCCAACTTGGCCCAAGCCAATAAGAATCTCTTGGTCGCCGACCCTGAAGTAGCTCAGGCACCGGAAAAATACTACGATCAAGTGGTCGAGGTGGATCTATCCCAGTTGGAACCACACGTCGTCGGACCCCACACGCCGGATTTGGCTCGTCCGATCTCGAAAATGGCTGCGGAGGCGAACGAAAAAGGCTATCCGATCGAACTCAAGGCGGCCTTGATCGGAAGCTGTACTAACTCCTCCTATGAGGACATTAGCCGTTCTGCGCATATTGCGCGCCAAGGTATGAAGGCCGGCCTCAAGGCGAAGACCGCGTTTCTCGTTTCTCCTGGATCTGAACGGATTTACCACACGATGAAGCGTGACGGGTTTATGGAGACGTTTGAGCAAATGGGCGCCACGGTGTTGGCGAATGCCTGCGGGCCTTGTATCGGGCAATGGAAGCGCGCCGATGGCGTGAAAGGGAAAGCCGATTCGATCGTGAGCTCCTTCAACCGGAATTTCCCCGGCCGCAACGACGGGATCAGTGACACGCTCTCGTTCCTGGCGAGCCCGGAAATTGTCACCGCCTACGCCTTATCCGGGTCTTTGAACTTTGATCCGGTTCACCAGACTCTGAAAGGAGCGGACGGCAAAGAGTTCAAGCTCGATCCTCCCCAGGGAGAAGAATTGCCGGCCAAGGGTTTTGCGAAAGGCGAAGAAGGGTTTGTCGCTCCGGCCGAGAATGGCGATAGCTTGACGGTAGAAATTCCTCCGACCAGCGAACGCCTGCAGCTGTTGCAGCCCTTTCCCCGATGGGACGGCAAGGATTTCGATAAGCTGCCGTTGCTCATCAAGACCAAAGGCAAAACGACCACTGATCATATCTCGCCGGCCGGACCGTGGCTCAAATATCGCGGCCATCTCGATAAAATCAGCGACAATATGTTTTTGGGAGCGAATAGCGCGTTTTCTTCGGAACCGGGCAAGGGCACCGACGTGCTGACCGGCGAATCCGGTTTGACGATTGCCGCGATTGCGCGCCGCTATAAGGCTCAGAACATCGGCTCCTTTGTCGTGGGGGATGAAAATTATGGTGAGGGCAGCAGCCGCGAACATGCCGCGATGTCGCCTCGCTTTTTAAACGTGCGGGTTGTGCTTACCAAGAGCTTTGCGCGCATCCATGAAACCAACCTCAAGAAACAGGGAATCCTGCCGCTGACGTTTGTGGACCCGAAGGATTACGACACAATCGACCAGACCGATCGCTTGAGCGCGACCGGGCTCAATAATCTGGCTCCGGGAAAGCCAGTGACGGTCATGATTCATAAGGCCGACGGCAGGACGTTGACGATTCAGGCCAATCACAGCATGACCGATCAGCAAATCACGTGGTTCAAAGCCGGTTCGGCGTTGAACGCCTTGAACTAACCAGATCTGGAGAGGGAAACCATGGCGACCAATGCGTCCAAAATCATATATACAAAAACCGATGAAGCGCCCATGCTGGCGACCTACTCGTTTCTTCCGATCGTCAACGCCTTTACCAAAGCGGCCGGCGTGTCGGTTGAATTGAGAGATATCTCGCTGGCAGGAAGAATCCTGGCCGTGTTTCCGGAATACCTGACAGCGCAACAAAAACAATCAGACGCTCTTGCCGAATTGGGGGAACTCGCAAAGACTCCTGAGGCCAACATCATCAAGCTGCCGAATATCAGCGCCTCGATTCCTCAGTTGAAAGCAACAGTCAAGGAATTGCAGGATCAGGGCTACAAGCTGCCGGAGTATCCCGAGGATCCGAAGGACGATAAGGAAAAGGACATCAAGGCCCGGTATGACAAGGTCAAAGGAAGTGCGGTCAATCCGGTCTTACGCGAAGGCAATTCCGATCGTCGCGCGCCGCTGTCGGTAAAGAACTACGCCAAGAAGCATCCGCACAAAATGTCCCCTTGGAGCCAAGATTCCAAGACCCATGTCGCTCATATGAAAGGCGGAGATTTTCGTTCAAACGAAAAATCAATGACGGTTCCGGCCGCCACCGATGCCCGAATCGAATTCGTCGGTCAAGACGGCAAGACGACGGTGCTGAAGCCAAAGGTCGCTCTGCAAGCCGGCGAAGTCATCGACGCGACATTTATGAGCAAGCGCGCGCTCCGCCAGTTTCTCGATGAACAGATTGAGGAGGCCAAGCGGCAGGGCGTGTTGTTTTCCCTCCATATGAAAGCGACCATGATGAAGGTCTCGGATCCGAAGATCTTCGGTCACGCGGTGTCCGTCTATTTTAAAGACGTCTTCGACAAACATGCGGCCACGTTCCAGAAGCTCGGCGTCGATCCGGACAATGGGCTCGGCGACTTGTACCTCAAAATCAAGGCGTTGCCCGAAGACCAGCGCAAAGCCATCGAGACAGATATTCAAGCCGTGTATCAGAAGCGACCACCGATGGCGATGGTCAATTCCGACAAAGGCATTACCAATCTTCATGTGCCAAGCGACGTGATTATCGACGCCTCCATGCCACCGGTCATTCGGGACGGCGGCAAAATGTGGGGTCCGGATGGGAAGCTGGCGGATACCAAGTGCGTCATCCCAGATTCGAGTTACGCGCCGGTGTATCATGAAGTCGTGGAGTTCTGTAAGAAGCATGGCGCTTTCGATCCCAGAACCATGGGAAGCATTCCCAACGTCGGTCTGATGGCGCAGGCAGCGGAAGAATACGGCTCGCATGATAAGACCTTCAAGGCGCCGGGTAACGGAACGATGCGAGTGGTCGATGCGTCCGGAAAGACATTGCTGGAACACAAAGTCGAAGAGGGCGACATCTGGCGGATGTGCCAGGTGAAAGATGCGCCGATTCAGGACTGGATCAAGCTGGCGGTGAATCGTGCGAAAGCCACCGGCGCACCGGCTGTATTCTGGCTGAACAAGGAGCGGGCGCATGACGTCGAATTGATCAAGAAGGTCAACCAATACTTGCCGAAGCACGATACGACAGGGCTCGATATTCGAATCATGTCGCCGGCTGAGGCCACCCGCTTCTCATTGGAGCGGATGAAAGCGGGGAAAGATACCATTTCAGTCACCGGGAACGTCCTGCGCGACTATTTAACGGATCTGTTTCCGATTCTAGAAATCGGCACTAGCGCGAAAATGCTCTCGATTGTCCCCTTGCTGAACGGCGGGGGGCTCTTCGAAACCGGCGCCGGCGGCTCGGCGCCCAAACACGTGCAGCAGTTCCAGGAAGAAGGGTATTTACGGTGGGACTCCCTCGGTGAGTTTTTGGCCTTGGCCGCCTCTTTGGAACACCTGGCGAAAGTGTCCAACAATTCCGCCGCAAAGGTGTTGGCGGATACGCTCGATCAAGCGAACGCCAAGTTCCTGGAAAGCAATAAGTCTCCCGCTCGCAAGGTGGGCGAGATCGATAATCGCGGCAGCCATTTTTATCTAGCCTTGTATTGGGCGCAAGCGTTAGCCGAGCAGACGCAGGATAAAAAACTGGCCGAACGATTCAGCAAGATCGCGAAAGACCTGGCGGATAATGAGTCTAAGATTTCCGGCGAGCTGCTCGCCGCTCAGGGAAAACCGGTGGACATCGGCGGATATTATCATCCCAGCGATGAGAAAGCAGCCAAGGCCATGCGTCCCAGCCAGACCTTGAATAGAATCGTGGACGCGATCGTATAAGCCAGACCGGAAGAGGAGTAAAGAATAAAAGGCGTGAGGCGTGAGGCTGCGGCCTCATGCCTTACGACCTCCGCTTCACAAAGAGCAACAATGGCACAAGAAGACACCAACATCATCGACCAGCCCGAGGTGCTGAAACCACGGATGGTATCGGTGGAAATTGCCGGAAAGAAATACGAAGTGCCGGAAGGCATCACGTTGATGAAGGCCCTGTGGTACACCGGGCAGGAAGTCGTGCGGGGTGCCGGCTGCTTGGGCGGTTTCTGCGGAGCCTGCGCCACGTATTACCGAACGAAAGATGATCCGAAGGTCAAGACCTGTTTGGCCTGTCAAACGGCGGTACAGGACGGCATGTCGTTTTCCATGATGCCGCCATTCCCTGCGAGAAAAGCCACCTACGATATGGCGGCTTTGCAGGATCCAAAGCAGGATCTCTTCACCCTCTATCCCGAGGCGCCGTTGTGCCGGAATTGCAACGCCTGCACCGAAGCCTGCCCCCAGAAAATCGATGTTCGTGAAGGAGTCTGGAAGGCGGTCTTCGGCGACTTCAAGAGTGTCTCGGAAATGTTCATGGATTGCGTGATGTGCGGGATGTGCACGCCGGTCTGCATCGCCGACATCGCGCCGAATCTCGTGGCGCTCTATGTGAGCCGCGCCCAGGGAGCCCACTTTACCGAAAGGCCCGAGCGTTTGGACAAGCGTATCCGAGAGATTGAGAGCGGGAAATACAAAGAGGAATGGGATCGCGTGCTGCGCATGGACGATCAGGAACTCAAGGCGGTGTGTGCGGACCTCAAATAGCGATTGATCGTCCTCTTTCGCGGCGCTATTCGCAAAGAGCAAACTTTTTGCCTCTTCAGATGGCGACCCGCCGGTAAGATTGGTGCCGAACAGAATGGATATCCATAAACTTCAAGATATCGTCCACCGGACGCGGGAAACTCGCCGCAAGCAAACCTTGCCGAAATATTCTCCGGCCGACCGCGATCAGCTCATCAAGAAGTATCATCCGGATTTTCGTGAAAGCGCCTACCGGGCGATCAAGTTCGGTCCCAATGCCGGGGACATGACCGTGCGCGAACTCGCCGCCCTGCTGGAAGGGGAAAGTCCCATCCCGGCCGACTTGGACCTGAAGCCGGATTACACGACGGATGTCTTGGTCATCGGCGGAGGCGGGGCCGGATGCGCGGCTGCGCTGCATGCCCAGGCGCACGGCGCCGAGGTGATGTTGGCGACGAAGCTTCGTCTGGGCGATTCCAATACGGTGATGGCCCAGGGCGGGATGCAAATCGCCGTGACCGATGAGGATTCACCGGTCACCCATTTTCTTGACACGTTGAAAGGTGGTCATATGAAAAATGACCACGATCTGCTCAAGACGATGGTGGAGGAAGGGCCGTCGATCGCCAAATGGCTGCTGAGTCTCGGGGTCCTGTTCGATCTAGACGCCGACGGCAATCTCCACGTCAAGAAAGGCGGCGGCAGTTCAAAGCCTCGGCTGGTCACGTGCTCGGATTATACCGGGCTGGAGATCATGCGGGTGCTGAAGGATGAAGTATTGAATCGCAAGATTCAACTCCTCGAATTCTGTGCGGCGGTTGAGTTGCTCAGCGAGGAGGGTGTCTGCACCGGCGCCGTGTTCAAGGATCTGGACAATAAGCGGTTTGTGGTCGTCGCGGCCAAGGCCGTGATCCTGGCGACCGGCGGCATCGGCCGTCTTCACATTCAAGGATTTCCAACCAGTAATCACTATGGCGCAACCGGGGACGGCCTGGCGATGGCCTATCGGATGGGCGCCCGTCTTATGCATATTGATACGTTTCAGTATCATCCTTCCGGAGCCGTATATCCTGAACAATTAATCGGCGCGCTCGTCACCGAGGGCATCAGGTCGGAAGGCGGCCAACTGGTCAATGCGCAGGGCGAACGATTCGTGAATGAACTGGACACGCGCGATGTCGTGTCCTCATCCATTATTCGGGAGTGCGAGGAGGGCCGTGGGATTAGAACGATGTCCGGCCGAATCGGTGTCTGGTTGGATACGCCCTTGCTCGAGGTCGAACAGGGGCCTGGAACGCTCGCGAAGCATTTTCCCGCAATGGTGTTGCAGTACGAGAGGTTCGGCATCGATATCTCGAAGGATCCGGTGCTGATCTATCCCACGTTGCACTATCAGAATGGCGGGATCAAGATCGACGTGAACGGAGAATCCGGCGTCAAAAATCTCTTTGTCGCGGGCGAGGCTTCCGGCGGCCTGCATGGCCGCAACCGTCTCATGGGCAATTCATTGCTCGATCTAATGGTTTTCGGGAAGCGCTCGGGAACGACGGCGGGGCTAAGAACAGGATCCGTCCGGCATGGAAAGCTGACGCTCGACCACCTGGACCGTTTCCGCTCAGAGTCCAAGAAACACGGCGTCTCTTCTTCGGTCGTCTCGCCCATGGTCTTGCCGGCCTACGCAAGGAAGGAATAGAAACGCGTCCTCGGGTCTTGCCATAAGGTATGTGCGATCAGCTATTAGCTCTTTGAGGTTACGATGAACGTTCATGAATTTCAGGCGAAGCAATTGTTTGCGGAATATGGAATTCCCGTCTTGCGGGGGAAGGAAGTCAAAACCTCGCGTGCTGCCGAACAATGGGCGGCAAAACTCCAATCACCTGTCTACGTGGTGAAAGCCCAGATCCATGCCGGTGGTCGGGGAAAAGCGGGCGGCGTCAAGCTTACAAAGGAGCAGGCGGAGGTGCCGGCCATTGCCCAAGAGTTGCTGGGAAAGGTCCTTGTCACCCACCAGACCGGTCCGAAAGGCCGAAAGGTACGCCGCCTCTTGGTCGAAGAAGGCGCCAATATCGCGAAAGAGCTCTATCTCAGCTTGTTGGTCGATCGGGATACGGGATGGATCGTCTTTATCGCGAGCACCGAAGGGGGCATGGAGATCGAGGAAGTCGCCGCGCATTCTCCGGAAAAAATCATCAAGGAAGCGATCGACCCGGCCGTCGGGTTTCAAGGGTACAACGGCCGCAATGTCGCGTTTGGATTGGGACTCAATCATATCGAGCCCGCCGTCATGAACCAGTTCGTCCAGATGTTGGGAAATCTCTATCGTTTCTTCATGGAGAAGAATTGCGCGCTGGTCGAGATCAACCCCTTGGTCATCACGAAGGAAAAAATCCTGATCGCGCTCGACGGCAAGGTGTCCTTCGACGATAACGGCTTGTTCAAGCATGCCGACGTACAGAAAATGCGGGATTTGAACGAAGAGGACCCGCTCGAGATCGAGGCCGGGAAAAACAACCTCAATTACGTGAAGTTGGACGGGAATATCGGCTGCATGGTCAATGGGGCCGGGTTGGCGATGGCCACGATGGATGTCATCAAGCTGGCCGGGAGCGAGCCGGCGAACTTCCTGGACGTCGGTGGCGGAGCGACGAAGGAGACTGTGGCGGCCGGTTTCCGGATTCTCCTGAAGGACAGGAATGTGAAGGGCATCTTCATCAATATTTTCGGAGGAATCGTCCGCTGCGAACGCATCGCGCACGGCGTGATTGAAGCGGCCAAGGAAGTAAAGATCAAGGTGCCGTTGGTAGTTCGGCTGCAAGGCACGAATGCGGAAGAAGGACGGACGTTGCTCCAGCAATCGGGATTGCAACTGGACGTTGCGGATGATCTCTGGGAAGCAGCGCAGAAGATCGTGGAGATGACAGGGAAGAAAAAGGGAAAGGTGGAGGCGGCTTGAAGCAGAAGATGCGGTCCGATCCGAGAACTCTTTTCGCTCGAAGCCACAGAGTGTCGTTGATCGCTCTAAGCTTCGCTTCCGTTTGGCTGCAGAACTTCCTGCATCCCGTGCTCGGCACGAATGCAGCTGCGAACAGTCCTCGCCATCCCGCTTTGCGGGTCGCTTCAGCTCAGTAAGAGCGAGTTGCAACGATACTCTGATCACGCTTCAAGAGTTTCTCGGCTCGGTCGGCGTTCTTCCCTCACAGCATAGGGGAAGGGATAGGTGGAAGTCAGTTTCGACATCGGATGAGACCCGGTCGCTCCGGCGCAATGTCGCTTCAGGCAGCATGGCGCCGCCTCGCCTCTGGAAGGAAAATAGAGTAGGTGGAGGGAGGGCAAGTGCGGGAGCCGAACCTTCGCATAGGTCGCGATCCGAGGCCGGCCATCCCTGATAATCTTGTGATTCTTGCCTGTAAGAAGATCATGGATTTGTAATCAGTTGGTATGAGGCTAACAAAAGAAATCCTCCCGGCTAGGGCTATCCATAAAAAACTGCGCCATCAAAGATGCTCGAAAGCAGCTCAGTGAAGCAAGTGATCAATTGGACAGCCTGGACTTGACATATCAGGAAGATATCCCGGCGGCTGTCTGTCACATAGTGCCGGAATTGAACATGAATCGTGGATATTCTGTGCCAGGAAAGATCAATCAGTTTATAGGGAAGTGCCTCGTGTATTGAAGGCGGACAAGCGCTGTACTGGTGCATTCTGGTACAAGAATCGCTCAGCGAAAGCGGAATAGCTGATCTTCGGCAACCATGAAAGGTGACTGAGGGATGAGTATTTTAGTTAATAAAAATACGCGGGTGGTGGTGCAGGGCATCACGGGGAAAGAGGGATCGTTTCATGCGACACAGTGCAAGGCCTACGGCACGCAGGTCGTGGCCGGCGTCACGCCGGGGAAAGCCGGGCAGGAGGTCGAGGGGATTCCAGTCTTCAATACTGTCCGCGAGGCGCTGCAGAAGACCCAGTGCGATACCTCGTTAATTTTCGTTCCGCCGCCGTTTGCTGCCGATGCGATTCTTGAGGCGGCTGATGCCGGCATTGCCCTCATCATCTGTATCACTGAGGGCATCCCTGTGAATGACATGGTGCGTGCCAAGCGGGCGTTACGGGGTCGGCCCGTTCGGCTCATCGGCCCCAACTGTCCGGGTATCATCACGGTCGATGAATGCAAGATCGGCATCATGCCGGGATTCATTCATAAGCGAGGCGTGGTCGGAGTCGTGTCACGCAGCGGCACGCTCACCTATGAGGCGGTGCATCAACTATCCACGCTGGGGCTCGGTGAAACGACCTGTATCGGAATTGGCGGCGATCCAGTGAACGGCACGAGCTTTGTCGATGTATTGCCCCTGTTCGAGAAGGACCCTGAGACGCAAGCTATTGTGATGATCGGCGAAATCGGCGGCGACGCGGAAGAGAAGGCCGCCGAATTCATCCAACAGCACATCAAAAAACCAGTCATCAGCTTCATCGCCGGTATCACCGCACCACCGGGCCGCCGCATGGGCCATGCCGGCGCCATCATCAGTGGTGGCAAGGGCACCGCGACCGAAAAGATGAAGGCGCTGGAGTCGGCCGGCGTGCAGGTGGTCAAGAATCCAGCCGAAATTGGTCATACGGTCAAGACAGCGTTGGGTCGCTGAAGTTCTCTTTGTCATTGGTCGAATGGATTCCCTTGACCGGGAATCCATTCCTCTCCGTCATTTATTCCTTTCTATGCCTGCTCCATCGTGTTAGTCTGCGGCACCGTCTAATTCCAACTCCTTCCTTTCACTGAACGCCGGCATTCACTATGCCGTTGTCGCGGTTGCGCTCTCGCAGCCGAATGGAGACCTCTATGCTCGTCTTTCTCATCCATATCCGCGACCCACAATTCTATGCGCTTCCCGCCAAAACGCGTGCGAAGAACGGCCGAATTCGCGTGATGGGATTTCCTCCCATCGGCATCATGTCCCTCTCGGCTGTGCTCAAGACGGCCGGGCATGAATGCGTCATGTTCGATCAGGCCAATCCGGAGACTCCGAATGAGAGTATCATTCAAGAGATTCAAGAGCGGCAGCCGGCACTTGTGGGACTCAGCTTCCTCAGCACGACGAGTTATCCCTATGCCAAAATCTTCGCACGGCAAATACGAGCGGCGCATTCGACCGTGAAACTTGCATTTGGCGGCGTCTTCGCGACACTCAACGCCGGTTTGGTGAAATTACAGTGCCCGGAGGTCGACTTTGTATGTCGCGGAGATGGTGAGCAGCTTCTTCTTGATTTAGTGTGTCATCTGGATAACCCGGAAGGTGTCGCAGGATTGACCTGGTCCAAGGATGGTCGCGTCATTGAAAACGCCAATCGTTCGATCGAGCGCCGATTGGACCAGTGGCCATTCCCGGATCGGGAAGGTCTGCCTCTCGATTTTGTCGAGTCCATGCCCCTCGATGTGCCCGCCGTTTTGTCCATGGAGCGGTTCACCACGATGCAAACGTCGCGTGGCTGTCCATGGCCCTGTGTCTTCTGTGATATCCCCATTTTCAACG
This sequence comes from Nitrospira sp. Nam80, assembly GCF_965152575.1. Taxonomy (NCBI): domain Bacteria; kingdom Pseudomonadati; phylum Nitrospirota; class Nitrospiria; order Nitrospirales; family Nitrospiraceae; genus Nitrospira; species Nitrospira sp. Nam80. The sequence goes on along the minus strand of NZ_OZ224216.1, from coordinate 3,959,978 downwards.
AGGGGAAATGGCGGGCGAGAAGTCCACAGCATGTCGTCAATGAGTTGAAACATCTTGAAGCTCAGGGCTATGGATCCGTCTACTTTGTCGACGATCACTTCCTCTTGCAGCCGAAGCGTATCGAGGCCATCTGCGATGGGATCATGGAGGCGGGATTGACCATCCAGTGGGGCATCGAAGGACGCGTGGATTCCGTTGCGCAGCACCTCTTCCCCGCGATGGCGAAGGCTCATTGTCGAACGGTCATGTTTGGGATCGAAAGCGGCAGTCAGAAGATTCTCGATCGACTTAAGAAGGAGCAGACGCTGGCCGAAGTGACGACGGCGGTCGGCAATGCCAAGCAAGCCGGCATCGAAATCGTGCACGGGTTTTTCACGGTCGGCAATCCCGATGAAACCGTTGAAGATATGCGCGCGACATTCGATTTCGCCTCCAAACTGCCGCTCGATACGTTCGGTTTCAACCGGCTCTGTGTGTATCGTGGCACCCCGCTTTGGCAAGAGTACCTGAAGCGCGGGTTGGTGAGCGACGCGACGGATTGGTACAAGTATTTTAAATGCTCCGAAATCGATCCGACCTGCCTGCCGGGCGAGACGATCAATGATGCGCGCCAGCAAGGCCTCAAGCGATTGTTTCTATACAAGCTCATGCACTATCCACTTCAGACCTATCGCTTGCTTCGCCGGTTTCTCCGGTACATGCCGGTTCGTGATGTGGTGTATCTGATCACGAAACCATTCCTTGGAAGAAAGAAAGGGGCTACAAACGCCGAGGTGCTGTCACGCGCGGTGGAGCACGCCGAGATGAAGGAAACGGCTGCGGAATTGACGCAACTCACGGACGAGATGTTGCACAATGTGTTGGAAACATCGAAGGCGGAACGTTCTCGCATTCAGCGCGAGGCCGAAGGGTTGCGAGAGTTGCCGATGATGCCGGCACGTTAGCTTTCCGGTGAGGCGGTAAATCCCTTCAATTGGTCCGCCCAGACCCAAGGCGAGCCCTCGTCTTCGTGTTTACAATACACGAAGCAATCCATGCCTTTTTCCCGCTTCTCGGTCAATCGCCTTGCCCACTTCTGTAAGTCCTCCATGTCGTACTCGCTTCGTCGCAGGCGGGCATAGAAAAAATCGGCCGTGTCGCGATGCTCGGCTTGGTGATCGTCCGTTTCAACCGCGGCCCAGGCGATACGGTGACGGCGTAATAACTCCTCCGTCTCTTTGGTGTGCCAGCTGTCATGGCGAAACTCGATGGCCCAGCGATACTCCGTCGAGAGTGCAGCCAGAAATGCTTCCAGGCGATCGAGTTTTTCTTTGAGATTAGGAGGCAATTGAAGAAGAATCGGGCCCAGCTTTTGGGCGGCGGCCATCGGGGCCAGTCGCTTGAGCATAAAATCCACGGTGGAAAAACTCTCGGATGATAAACGCTTGTAGTGCGTAATCTCCCGATGAGCTTTTGGACAGAAGGCAAAACCCGGAGGAGTCTGCTCGATCCAGGTCTGAACTGCGGCCTCGCTTGGAAAGCGATACCAGATCCCGTCCAACTCCACCGTGTCATAACGGGTGGCATAGTACTCGAGAAAACCTGATTGCTTGATTTCTGAAGGGTAAAAGCGATCCGGCCCTTGCCAGGGTTTGTAGGAATAGCCGGAAAGACCAATATGGATGTCGGCCATAACAAATCCTTCGTTGCTCCAATAGGAGCCGCATCATCAGAGATTGGCAAATAAAGCGATCGCCGCCGTAGTTTGTCCGGGGTCGACACACCAATCCCCTCTGATTCTACAGCTTGGATTAGGATAAGTCGGAAGCCGGACTCAGCCGACCAGGAAGTAAGCGCCAAGGCCAACGGCCGCAAGCACGGCGACGCTCAGCATCACCTTTTCGTGCCCGCACATCCCTTGCTGCGCCTTGCACACTGCCAGGGAGCACATGACCGACATGGTTCTCCCTCCTTGTTAAAGGTGAAGCATTCTTCGTGAAGCGAATCCCACATAGCTTTGAGTCAGAGTAAAAAAACGATACGCTGGTTGCCTGGACGAGTCAACAGACCATTTCTTGTTGGAGATATGGCACATAGGCGCGGTCTGGGCGGGAGACTCGCTTATACGCGTCCGCGCCTGGTCACTGTTGAGCATAGGTCAAGTCGCCCCTGACATGCCTTGCCGTCCTCATATGTATTCCCTTCGTGTGGTTGAAATAATGAACGATGTCCTCTTCAATGGAGCCACCCAAAGCGAGATTTGTGTAAGGGAATGGCGGGGGCACTTCGCCAATTCAGCGGAGGTTCGGGGTACGGCGCTTGCCGAGCATGTGGGTGGGGATCAGGCGCTGATATTTTACTCCTTCGACTAGCGGGCATCTGGGCTGCGGTGAGCGACTTTGCGGGCGAGTGACACGGCTGTGCGAACTGCGTGAAGCACGAGGCCGACCACCGGCGCCTGTTGAATCAGGCGCCGGTGGATCGGAAACCCCCCGCATTCTGATGCGGGGGATGGTGGACGGAGCCTCCACCCGGGAGCTACAGCCGCGAGGCAAGCTCAAGCCAAAGCGAGACCGCAGCCAGATGGCCGCTTATGTCCCCATTTCCCACGAGGCCAAATACTTATCCTGTTCCTTGGTAAGCTTGTCGATGGAGACACCCATGCCGGCAAGCTTCAGACGGGCAATCTCTTTGTCAATCTCCGGCGGCACGGGATAGACCTTCTTTTCGAGCTTCTTATGATTCTTCACAATGAATTCGGCCCCTAAAGCTTGGTTCGCGAAGCTCATATCCATCACGCTGGACGGATGGCCTTCCGCTGTCGCCAGATTCACCAGTCTCCCCTCGCCGAGCAGGCTGACGCGGCGGCGATTCTTCAGCGTATATTCTTCCACGCCTGACCGCACGACCCGCTTCTTCTTGCTCAATTTCTCCAACGCGGGGATATCCAGTTCCACATTGAAATGGCCCGAGTTGCAGACGATGGCGCCGTCTTTCATTGCTTCGAAATGTTCGCCGCGGATGACCTTGAGGTTGCCGGTCACGGTCACGAAGAAATCCCCGATAGGCGCGGCTTGTTCCATCGGCATGACGCGGAATCCATCCATGACCGCTTCCAATGCCTTGAGCGGATCGATCTCGGTGACGACCACGTCGGCCCCCATGCCCCTCGCCCGCATCGCGATCCCCCGCCCGCACCAGCCGTACCCGGCGACTACCAAGGTGGATCCGCAGACAAGCCGGTTCGTCGCCCGGATGATGCCGTCCATCGTACTCTGTCCCGTTCCGTACCGGTTGTCGAACATGTGTTTGGTATCGGCGTCGTTGACCGAGATGACCGGAAAGCGCAGCACCTTCTTCTGGGCCATGCTCCGGAGTCTGATCACGCCGGTCGTCGTTTCTTCGGTGCCGCCGATGACGTGCTTCAGAAATTCCTTTCGTTTCGAATGGAGGTGGGAAACCACATCCGCTCCGTCATCCATCGAGACATGCGGCTTGTGAGCGATGGCCGATTCAATATGGCGATAGTACGTCTCATTGTCTTCGCCCTTGATGGCAAATACCGGAATGCCTTCATGCTGCACCAGAGCGGCGGCCACGTCATCTTGCGTGCTGAGCGGGTTGGAGGCGCAAAGCCGGACATCGGCGCCGCCCGCCTTCAAAGTTTTCATCAGATTCGCGGTTTCCGTGGTGACATGGAGGCAGGCCGCCATGCGAACGCCGCGAAACGGCTGCTCCTTCTCGAATCGTTTTCTGATCAGGCGGAGCACCGGCATCGTGGCTTCCGCCCATTCAATCTTCAGGTTTCCTTGCTCCGCTAATCTGAGGTCTTTGACATCGTAATCCACAGAACCCTCCCGTTGTGATCGTCACTCGATAGTCATGAAAAGGGGGACGGATCGGTCAATCCGTCCCCCTGTGTAGGGCACATGGAGCCTCGGATTAGAGGCCCGCATCCTTCCGCAAGGCCTTGACCTTGTCGGTCTTTTCCCAGATGAATTCCGGTTCATTTCGGCCGAAGTGCCCGTAGGCCGCGGTTTTCTTGAAAATAGGCCGGCGGAGTTTGAGGTGGTCGATGATGCCGCGCGGTGTCATCGGGAAATGCCTGCGAACCAGCTTGTCGAGCAAATCCACGGAGACCTTCTCGGTATTCTTGGTATCGACTAGTACGGAGACGGGATCGGCGACGCCGATGGCGTAGGCGAGTTGGACTTCACACTTGTCCGCCAAGCCGGCTGCGACAAGGTTCTTGGCGATATAGCGCGCCATGTAGGATGCCGATCGATCGACTTTTGACGGATCCTTGCCGGAGAAGGCTCCTCCCCCATGACTACCTTGGCCTCCATAGGTATCCACGATGATTTTGCGTCCGGTCAACCCGGTGTCGCCCATCGGTCCTCCCACTACGAAGCGACCGGTTGGATTGATATGATGCTTGACGCTCGTCGGATCGTAGAGGCTCTTCGGCATGACCGGTTTGATGACTTGCTCCATGATCTCTTTTTCAATCTGCTTGCTGGTGACATCCGGGCTATGCTGGGTCGAGACCACGACGGTATCGATGCGAAATGGTTTGCCGTTCTTATACTCGACCGTGACTTGGGACTTGCCGTCCGGCCGGACCCACGGCAGGATCTTCTTCTTTCGCACCTCCGCGAGCCGCCTGGTCAGGCGATGGGCAAGGACGATCGGCATGGGCATCAGTTCGGTTGATTCGTTGGTCGCGTAGCCGAACATCAATCCTTGATCTCCGGCTCCGCCTGAGTCCACGCCCATGGCGATATCGCCGGACTGTTGATGGATTGAAGTCAACACCGAACAGGTCGTGCAGTCGAATCCCCAGGAGGCGTCGGTATAACCCACGTCTTTGATGACTTCACGAATAATATCCGGAATTTCAACATAGGCTTTGGTCGAAATTTCACCGGCGACAAAAGCAATCCCAGTGGTCAGAATGGTTTCACAAGCGACCCGGCAATATTTATCCTGGGCGATGATGGCGTCGAGGATGCCGTCTGAAATTTGGTCGGCGATCTTATCCGGATGTCCTTCGGTGACGGATTCCGACGTGAACAAATAATTGTGTCTCATTGCTCCCCCTGGAATGTGTAGTGAAGCGGCGGCCCGGATGAGTATCTATCCTCTTTGGCACTGTAGATGAACGTGCGCCGAAGCTACCAAAAAAACAGGTCGAATCTTATATGAGTAGCCCCCAATTGTCCACCATTTCTGATAGATATCGCGCCGGCAAGGCGGCGGGCCGTTGCTTGACAGTGCTCCGAATCGACTTGTAAGATAGCTGGAATTTCGCGGCTTTCGCGTAGCGTCGTATTGTATCGCTTCCTCCTCGGCCACCCCGACCCCCATGGTAGCGGACCTCTCGGGAGAAAGCTCTGCCGGTTTCAGGGAGTGGATCTTTGCGCCAGAGAATGGATAGTATGTTCCAATCCGTGATGCTGCGAGCAGATATTTCATGAGTAATCCGGACGCCCTTACCGAACAGGAGACCTCCCGGCCGTCCGGCCTGGGATGGGAAGAATTTTCCCGCGAGGTCGTCGAGTTCTTCGCCTCGATCAAGCTGGCGATGTTCTTGTTCATTGCGATCGCCATGACTGCGACGATCGGAACCGTCATTCAACAGGGGGAGCGGCCTGAAGTCTACATCAAAGAATACGGAGAAGAGGCGTACCGGTGGTTCGTTCGCCTTGGGTTCATCGATGTGTATCATACGTGGTGGTTCACCAGCCTGCTGGGCCTGCTCTGTATCAACTCGCTGACGTGCTTTTATAAACGCTTTCCCGCCGTCTGGCGATCAATGCGCCAGGATAAGGTCAGTGTCACACTTGCCTTCATCAAGGGCATGAAGCAGCACACCGAACTGAACGCGTCCTCTTCACAGGAACAGACCGCCGCTCAGATGGTGCGGCTCTTTGCCGAAAAGGGCTATCGCGTCCTGGCAAAGAAAGATGCCGGTGAAGTCACCCTCTATGCCACCAAGGGAATCATGGGGCGCGTGGGAGCTCACATGGCGCATTTAAGCGCCACGGTCATCGTGTTGGGAGGGCTGCTGGGAAGTTCCTACGGGTTTCAAGAATTCGGCGTGTGTTTGGAAGGCCAGACCTATCATATTCCCCGGGGTAATTTTGATTTGCGCGTCGATAAATTTTGGATCGATTACCATGAGAATGGATCGGTCAAATCGTATAACAGTACGTTGACCGTCATTGAGGACGGCGCTCCGACCGTGACGAAGACGATCACGGTCAATGATCCGCTCGTCCATAAGGGTATTTGGTTCTATCAATCAAGCTATGGGGATGCGTGGGATCAGATCGAAGTGGCCCGCGTGAATATCAAGGACAAGTCGACCGATAAAGTGGTGAAGACCGTGGATTTGGAATGGAAGAAGGAACAAGCGGTCGAAGGCCTGCCGTTAAAAATCACCATGACCGATTTCGTGGCGGATTTCGCGTTCAATTCCACCGAGAAGAAGGTGTTTTCCAAATCGGCGGAACATGCCAACCCCGCCGTTCGTTTAGCGGTCGATGAACGGAACTCCGTCCAGGCGACGCCCTGGATTTTTTACCATTATCCCGACCTGTTCGAAGTGAAGGACTCCACCTATCAGTTCGAATTGATCGGCTACCAGCCGAAGAAATTCACCGGGCTTCAAATCGCCAAGAACCCCGGCATCAATATCGTGTGGATCGGATCAACCATGCTGGTCGTCGGGATGACATTATCGTCCTTCATCTATCATCGACGACTGTGGGCGAAGATCATCCCCGCCGATACGGGTGTGACTGTGCATCTCGGCGGGACGACACATAAGAGCCAAATCGATTTTCAGAAAGAATTCAAAAAGCTCACGGATAAGATCCAGGCGTAAGGAAAGACGGAGGAAAGTATGGCGCGTTCACTGTTTCTTTTTGATATGACGTTTTGGCTGTATCTGGCCGCGCTCGGACTCTACATCGCCTATTTGTTCGCCCGACGTCCGGCCATGCAATTGGCGCCGGCCGGGCATCCAAGCGGCGGCTATGAAGATCGAGACGGCGCATGGGCGTCTCAATTGGGTCAGGTTGCCACGCTCGTCACGGTGTTCGGGTGGATCATGAACACCCTGGCGCTGACGACTCGGGCCTATGAGCGAATGGAGCATTCCGGGACGTTCGCTCCCTGGTCCAATCAGTTCGAAGCGATGTCCTACGTCTCCTGGGCCATTATCCTGGGATATGTTCTCCTGGAGTATCGCTATAGAATCAAGGCCATCGGAGCTTTTGTCGTGGGAATCGGATTCATCGCAATGGGAGCCGCCTCGCTTCTCCCGTACCGGTACCAGACGGCGGAGCCCTTGGTCCCGGCGCTGAACAGCTATTGGATCTATATTCACGTCTCGGTAACGCTGACCAGTTATGCGGCGTTTGCGATGGCCGGCGGCCTCGGTATCATGTATTTGCTCAAGGAACGGGCGGAGCGGAAGGGCAGCCGGTCCCGGTTCTACGAGGCCTTTCCCGATCTCGAAACGATCGACGAGCTGGGCTACAAGGCCATCATGATCGGATTCCCTATGCTGGCGTTCGGTATTATCCTCGGCGCGATGTGGGCGAACTATGCGTGGGGAGGCTATTGGAGCTGGGATCCGAAGGAAACCTGGTCGCTGATCGTCTGGTTGATTTACGGCGCCTACATCCACGCGCGGATGACCCGTGGATGGGAAGGCCACCGTGCGGCGGTCTACGCGATTTTCGGTTTTCTCATGGTCGTTTTCTGTTTCTGGGGCGTGAATTTTCTGCTGTCAGGATTGCATGCCTACGCGTAAATCCACCGGGATGAGTCGGACCGGTATCATGGAGAGCTCTATCCGATCATGGCAGACCAGTCGGTCATAAATTCGCTCTCCACTCCGCAGGGGGCGGGCCGCTCCAGATTTCTGGTCGCGCTCATTGCGGGCCTGATTCTCGTGGCCATGTTCATGGTGGTCTGGCTGCAGAGCTCGAAGTATGAGCCGCTGACCGTCGGCAAACCGGCCCCCGATTTCCAATTGCCGGATTTGAACGATAAGGACATCCGACTATCGGATTACCGGGGCAAGGTCGTGTTCCTTAATTTCTGGGCGACCTGGTGCAAGCCATGCCGGGAAGAGATGCCCTCCATGGAGGTTCTCTACAAGAATTTTGAGAAGGATGGGTTGGTCATTCTAGCCGTCAGCATTGATCGCGTGACGACCAAGAAGGAAATCCCGCCGTTCGTAAAGAGTCTCAATTTGACCTTCCCGGTGTTGGTGGACTCGTGGGGACAAACCGACAAGCGGTACAAACTTATGGGAGTGCCGGAAACTTATATTATAGATCGAGAAGGCACATTGCGTGAGAAGGTGATCGGCCCTCGAGATTGGACCAGACTCGATAATCTGCAGATCCTCACCCAACTCATCAAGCAGGGTTCTCAGTCTGCTCAATCCGTCCCCCCCGCCACAGAACCGTCTCTTTGAGGCATCGGCATGTTGTCCCGATGGATCATATCCAGCCTTCTGGCGGTGCTGATGCATGGCAGCGCGGTTCTCTGCGGAGCGGGAGCGCCCGCCGCTCCACCGAAACAATTGATCTCGGCGGCCGGCGTGGCCGACAACGGGATCGTGAAAATCGGCGATGAAGCGCCGAATTTCGTTCTCAAGGACCTGGAAGGCTTCCAGGTCGCGCTGGATCAGTTTCGGGGCAAGGTGGTGCTGCTCAACTTCTGGGCAACCTGGTGCGGACCATGCCGTATTGAGATGCCCGCCATGGAGCAACTCTACCGATCGTTCAGCCGGAAAGATTTTGAGATCCTCGCCGTCTCGACGGATGCACAGGGTATAGCTGTTACCAGACCCTTTCAGCGGGAAATGGGATTTACGTTCCCCGTGTTGCATGATGCCGATTTCCGCATCGGGATGCGCTATGGGGCCCGTACGTTACCCATGACATTTTTGATCGACCCCCACGGCATCATCCGCAAGCGCATTTTCGGTGCGCGCGACTGGAATACGCCGGAGGGCCGTCGCTTGGTTCAATCGCTCATGGGAGCATCCTGATTATGACGGAGTCGATGCAGTCCATTTCTCTGGTCGCAGCCTTCAGCGCGGGGCTCTTGTCCTTTGTCTCGCCCTGCGTGCTGCCCCTGGTGCCGTCCTATGTCTCGTACATTACCGGCCTGTCCATCGAACAGCTGACCTCCGCCTCGGAACGCACTCGATTCCGTAAGGCGATCATTTTGAACTCGCTCCTCTTTATTGCGGGATTTTCAGCCGTGTTCGTGGCCTTCGGAGCCTCCGCAAGCTTGATCGGGCAGGCGCTCTTGACCTATCAGGAACATGTCCGCCGGATCGGAGGCATTATCGTCATTGTGTTCGGCCTGTACCTGCTCGGCATCTTGAATCTGAACTTTCTGAAAATGGAGCACCGGTATCAATTTCAGAGCCGGCCAGCCGGCTATTTGGGTTCCTTCTTGATCGGAATTGCCTTTGCGGCGGGTTGGACCCCCTGCGTGGGACCGGTGTTGGGAACCATCTTACTGTATGCCAGCACGACCGATTCTCTGCTGAACGGGGTGGTCTTGCTCAGCTGCTACTCACTCGGGCTTGCCCTACCGTTATTTTTGACGGCGCTCGGCGTCGACCGGTTCCTCGGCTATTTCAAAGAGCTTCGGGGATATTTGTGGGGAGTCTCGACGGTCAGCGGTGTCCTGCTTATCGTCGTCGGCGTGATGATCTACGCCAATTCGCTTACCATGATCACGAGTTTTTTGGAGCGATACGGCATCGGCTGGTATCTCGGCCAGTAGTGTCAGGATCTGCATTTTACCTGTCCCTCGCGGCATCTATGAAAGCCAGTCCCGATGTCACCATCTACGATGCGCTGGTTGTCGGCATGGGGCCGGCTGGGGCGGCCGCCGCATACGAGCTGAGCCGGGCCGGTCTTTCTGTCCTGGCCTTGGATAAACAACAGCATCCTCGATACAAAGTGTGCGGCGGTGGATTATCGGCTCGTATCGACGCCATCCTCGATCAGGATGTCGCGTCACTCATCGAGCACACGGTCTACGGTGTCCAGTTCTCTTATCGGGGGCAGGAGTCCTTCCTCATCGAGTCGCCCTCCCCGATCGCGTACATGGTCATGCGCGACCGATTCGATCATGCGCTCGTAGAAAAGGCGCGTGCCGCCGGGACCACGATTCACGAAGGCGAACGGGCAATATTGTTCAGCCACCAGCCCGAGGGCGTCTCCGTATCGACCGATCGAGGCCGGTACCATGCCAAGGTGCTCATTGGGGCGGATGGCGCAAACAGCCTCGTGGCGCAACAGTTGTTCCCCGGTTCACGAGCCCTCCGGATGCCGACGTTGGAAAGCGAAGTGATGCTCGGAGCCGACGAGGCGGCGTGTCATCACAACACGAGAACCGTCCTCATTGATATCGGCGCTGCGAAAAAGGGCTATGCCTGGGTGTTTCCCAAGCATCATCAATTATCGATCGGCGTGGCTGAATTTCGTGAGAAATCCGGCAGTCCCAAACGGACGTTCGAACGCTTCACGAAAGAAGAACGGAGGCTCGCAAACCGAACCATTCCCCGGCCGCTCGGCCATCCGCTTCCCATTTTCAAGAGCCGGCGGAACAGCAACGGTGACTGGAAATCTGGCGGGTTGGTGAACGGAGACGCATTGTTGGTCGGCGATGCGGGTCATTTGGTCGATCCTCTGTTCGGCGAAGGCATCTATTACGCCGTCCGGTCGGGACAGCTGGCGGCCCATGCCGTGCTCGGACGCGTGCATGACCGTTGCGCATCTCTGTTCGAATACGACCGTGCGCTGGAGCGGGAAATTTATCCCGAATTCCGGATTGCGTCCCGGATGGCCCGCATCGTCTACTCCTTCCCCCAGATGTGCTATCGATTGATGCACAACTATCAGGAAGTTATTCGGCTGTATTACGGCGTGTTGCAGGGAAGAACGACGTACCAGGGATTTTTTTCGCAGGCCAAGGGGTTGGTCAAAGACTCGTTCCGCAAACTCATCCTTGAAGCGTTGCCGCTCCATTAAGGGCGGACATCCGCCTCAGCACATTGCTAATCCTCTCCTATACGATAGACGTGGCTGATGCGGCCCGATTCGTCGTGCGGCGAGGGGAACGGTTAGCACCACGCGCCGAGGCGGCAGGAGACGAAGCGCTGCGTCACTTTGGTCCCGGAGGCATCGGACAAGATCGGCGGTCGGCTGAGCGGAGTACGGAACACCGGTTGCGGCCGGGTCTCGGCCAGAAGACTGGCATTCGTCACGGGGGCCGGCGACGCCTCCGGGGACTTCGCGCCCGCGGGCGGCGGCGCTGCCGGCTGGAATGGCGCGCCGGCCGGTGAGGGCGGCGCGGCTTGCGAATGCGCGACCATCGGCGCCGGCGGCGGGAGCTCTTTGGATTGCGCCACGACCGGCGGCGGATTGGTGGACTGGATCTTCGCGAGCAACTTCCTTCCGTCTTGTGCCGCCTCACTCTGCGGGTATTTTTCCGCCAGCATGATGAGCTTTTCGCTCGCCCAGTCGTTCGCGCCCATTTCCTTATAGCTCAGCGCCAAATAATACAGGGCGGCCGGGGCGACCGATTTGTCGGGATACTGCTTCATGATCTGATCAAACCGATGCGCGGCGGCCAGAAATGAGTCGCGACGATAATAAAATTGTCCGACGAACAGGTGGGTCTGCGCCAACCAATCATGACAGTCCTCGAGGCGTTGCACCGCCTGCGCGTCATACCGGCTGCCGGGAAATTCTTTTCGAAGACGTTCAAAGGCGGCGATGGCCTTATGAATCGGATCCGGGTCTCGGTCGATTGAGCGGGCGATTCGCAAATGGCTCTCCGCCAATCGGAATTGCGCGTAGGCGGCCAGCATGTGCGACCGGTGCAGATCCAGAAAATGTTGATACTCGACGATCGCCTCGGGGAATTCCTCCTTGTCGAAGAACGCCTCGCCGCGTTTCATGATCACATTGGGATCATAATTCTTTTCGATGGTGTCACCGAGAAAGATTTGTTCATCGGTGCTGCTGAGGACTTTTTTCTCCGCGGGATTGCTCTTGGGAGTACTGGAGCAGGCGCCGAGCAGCCAGAGCAGGGCCCCCAACGCCACGCACGGTATGAGAAACGGCCAACGGTGCGGCATTCGTTTGTGTAACTAGACGGCCCGATGAATATGTTGCCGTTTTTTAGCAGAAGGTTTCCTGAATTGCAACGAAAATGGCTCATGCGGTTGACCCTCCGGTTTGCCCGCCCTATAATCCGCCGACATTCCGTCCGCTCTATGCGCCGCGTCCTGAACCAATTATCGACATAGCTGGGCAGCGTGATACGTAGCAGAATCATCGGTACAGGCTCCTATATCGCGGGGCGTATGGTGGAGAATGAGGAAATAGCCGGACCTCTGAATCTCTCTGCCGAGCAGGTGTATCAGTTGACGGGCATCCGCTCGCGATATTGGAGTGGGAGCGAGCAGGCTACCTCCGATCTGGCACTTGAGGCCTGTCGCCGAGCCTGCGCGGCAGCCGGAAAATCCCCGGAGTCGGTTGATGCGATTCTCCTATCCACCACGTCGCCCGACACGGCTTTTCCGTCCACGGCCTGCTATGTCCAGCGCGCATTGGGCGGACGATCGACGGTGGCCTTCGATCTGGCCGCCTCCTGTTCGGGATTTCTGTACGGGCTCTCCATGGCCGATGCGATGATCCGTAGCGGGCAGCTGCGGACATGTCTAGTTGCGGCGGCGGAAGTCAAATCGCGGTTCTTGGATCGGACGGATAAAGAAACGGCGCTGCTGTTCGGTGACGGAGCGGGAGCCGCTCTTCTCACGGCGGAAGCCGGATCCGGCCAAGAGCAATCCGGGATCATAGCGGTGCGGGTGTACGCCGATGGGTCGGGGCATGATCTGATTACCGTGCCGGCCGGCGGTTCGCGGGCGCCGTTCAAGACCGACACCATCCGGAATCATCGACACATGCTTCGAATGAAAGGCGGGGCGGTGTTTCGTCAGGCGGTCCGCAGGCTGGAACGGGCGGTCACCGATCTCCTCAAGGAATTGGGGATGACCATCGACAACATCGATCATGTCATCATGCACCAGGCCAATGTCCGTATTCTGGATGCGATCCGCCGCCGCCTTCACATCTCGGCGGGGCGCATGCATTCGGTCATTGAGCGGTATGGAAATACCTCGTCGGCCTCCCTGCCTATTGCCTTGGACTGCGCCGTTCGCGACGCGCCGGTCAAGTCCGGGGACACGCTTTTATTGGGCGCCTTCGGCGGAGGATTGACCTGGGCGACAGGGGTGCTCCGCTGGTGAGCGGGCTCGTCGCCGGCTTCGAGGCTTGATCACAATCCGAAAGGCGCGCGAAGGTAGATGTAGCAATGTTGAGCTTGATTCCGCGGGAAGAAGCGTTCTTCGATTTGTTCAAGCAAGCGGCCCACAATATGATCGAGGGCAGCCGGTTGTTGAAGGACATGATGGATAATTTTCATGATCCGGTCGGGAAGGCCAAGCGGATCAAGGAAGTGGAGCATGTCGGAGACGGTATTACGCATGATATCGCTCGTCGATTGAATCAGACGTTTATTACTCCGATCGATCGCGAGGACATTCACGACCTGGCCAGCGCGCTCGATGATATTCTGGACGTGGTCGAAGACATCGCCGATCGGTTCGTGCTCTACAAGATCAGCCGGCCGAACGAACAAGCGATCCGGTTGGCCGATATTCTCTACCAATCGGCCGTCGAAGTCGGAGCCACCGTCGAAATGTTGGGGAAGCCGCACTCCGACGTGAATAAATGCAGCGTGCGCGTGAACAGCTTGGAGAACGAAGCGGATCGCATTTCCCGCGAAGCCATCTCCCAGCTCTTTGAAAAAGAAACCGATCCGATCGCCGTGATCAAGTGGAAGGAGATTTACGAGAATTTTGAGACCGGCACGGATCGCTGCGAAGACGTTGCAAACATCCTGGAGCGGATCGCGCTCAAGCACTATTAAGTAACCCGCGCCGCACACGAGACCATCCACGATATATCCGTCTACATCAGCCCCCAAAAAAGATCCATGCCTGAATTTGAAAGTATGCTGCTCATCACCATTGCTCTGGCGCTGGTATTTGATTTTTCGAACGGATGGCACGACAGCGCCAATGCCATTGCCACCGTGGTCTCGACGCGGATCTTGAGCCCGCTGGTCGCCGTGTTGCTGGCCGGTTTTTTGAACGTGGCCGGAGCGTTTTTTTCCACCGCCGTGGCGAAAATGGTCGGCTCCGGCATCGTATTTCCCGAAGCGATCACGCATACGGTCGTCGCGGCCTCCTTGAGCGGGGCCATTCTCTGGAACCTCTTCACGCTGATCCTCGGGTTGCCGAGCAGTTCGTCGCATGCGCTGATCGGCGGACTGGTCGGATCCGCGGTCGCTCATGGAGGCTGGACCACGATCAAGCTCGGCGGGTTGCGATCCGTCCTGGAAGCCATGGTGCTGTCCCCTTTGTTCGGCTTCGCGGCGGGCTTGCTGATTATGGTCGTGATCAGCTGGTCATTTTTTCGTGTGGCGCGCGGGACCGCGACCAGGATTTTCAGCCGCCTGCAGCTTGTGTCGGCCAGTTTCATGGCGTTCAGTCACGGCGCGAACGATGCGCAGAAAGTAATGGGGATCATTACCCTGGCCCTGCTGTCTTCTGGTCATTTGGAAACCAACGATGTGCCGGGATGGGTCATTGCGATCTGCGCCGCCGCCATGGGGCTGGGGACCGTCGCCGGCGGCTGGCGGATCGTCCGAACATTGGGCATGCGCATCGTCAAGCTGGAGCCGGTTCATGGTTTCGCCGCTGAAACAGGCGCGGCGGCCGTTCTCCTCATGACGGCGCACATCGGCCTTCCGGTCAGCACAACCCATACGATTACCTCGGCGATTATGGGGGTTGGGGCGACGAAACGATTGTCGGCGGTGCGGTGGGGCGTGACGACCAAAATCGTGAGCGCCTGGATTTTTACGCTGCCTGGAGCCGGCCTGCTTGCCGCAGGCGTTTATGCTCTCATGATGGTTGTCCGTTGAGAGGCTAGGACAGCGCGGAGTCACTGACCGGCAGTTTCACAATAAAGCGACTCCCTCGCGGATGGTTGCCTTCTACCCAAACCAACCCGCCATGACCCTCGACAATGTGTTTCACGATAGCCAGTCCGAGTCCGGTGCCGCCCAATTCACGTGATCGAGCCTTATCGACACGGTAAAACCGCTCGAAGACCCGTGGCCGGTCCGTTTCAGGGATGCCGATGCCCGAATCCGAGACACGCACTTCGAGGGCTTCTTCGATCGGGGGTGTACGGTGGTCGGAGGCCAATCGGAGAGCGACGGTGATCGCGCCCCCATCCGGGGTGTACTTCACCGCGTTGTCGAGGAGATTGATAAACACTTGGACCAGGCGGTCTTCATCCCCGACAATTAACGGCACTTGATCGGGCAAACTGACGCCGACCGTATGCTGTTTCTTGTCGGCGAGCGGCTTGATGAACGCGACGGTGCGCTCCAGCACGGACCGGAGATCCACGGGGTCTTTTCGCAGCAGCACCTGACCGGATTCGATTTGTGACAATTGCAGCAGATCGTCGAGAATCAGATTCAGCCGATTGCTCTGCCGCAGGATGATGTCGAGAAACTGCGCGGCGGTGTCGGGGTCGTCCTTTCCGCCGTCGATCAGCGCTTCGACATAGCCTTTGATAGAGGTGAGCGGTGTGCGCAGTTCATGCGACACGTTGGCGACAAAATCTTTGCGGATCTTCTCGAGCCGCCGCAGTTCGGTCATATCGTGAAAGACCAGCACCACACAGGCTTCATTTTCGAGCCGCCCGCCCGCCATGGAGGCCTCAATCCGCAGGCAGCGGCCGCTGGGGAATAGAATAATTTCATTGCCTTCTCCGGTCCGGGTCTCCAGAACCCTGGACACGAGTTCGCTGAGCCCCTCGTGTCGAACGACTTCTCCGTAGGGCCGGCCGCGCCAGTCGTGGCGGCCAAGCGAGAACATGCGCTCGAGCGCGGGATTGACCTGAAGAATCACGCCGCGGTAGTCGAGCACCATGATGCCTTCGATCATGGCACTCAACATGGCCAGTAATTGCGCGCGGTCCTCCGAGACTTCTTTAATCTTGGATTCCAACTCATCGGTCATATGATTGAGGGTTTGGGCGAGAAAGCCGACCTCATCGCGCGAGGCAATATGAATCCGGACGCCGGGCGTGCCGCCGGCCAGTTGTCGCGCGACGGACGTCATTTCGGCGAGCGGCTTGGTGATGCTTCTGGCCAGGATAATGCTCAACGATAAGGCCGCTAGAAAAGCAATGCCGAAGGCCACGGCCAAGTCCTCCTGGATGTGGCGGATATGGTCTTCCATGGTCGTGAGCGGATATCCGACCCGCACGATAGGGAAGGCGACCCCTCCACGCGGCTGCTCCATCGCCAACGCGATATAGAATGTCCGTTCTCCGGTTGTATGGCTGGCTCGAATATCGGCGCCGCGCCCGGCATCCAGAGCCTGCTTGATCTCGGGCCGCGATCGGTGATTGTCGAGGCGGGCGAGTTCGGCGGCAGTGACCGAGCTGTCGGCGAGGACGGTCCCGTCGGCGGCGACCACCGTCACCCTGATATGTGCTTTGTCGCTCAGTTCCGTGATCGCGGCTTGCAGGGCTGGTGAGTCGACGGACGGTAAACCGGTCTCATTGAAGAGCGGGCGCAGCGCATGCGCGATGAGATTACCACGGGTGTCGAGCATGTCGGTCACTCGTGTCAGCTCGGATTCCTCGACCGAACGGATCGCCAGCCATCCGGCCACCGCCAATCCCAGAATGACGGCTGCCAGCGTGCCGAGGGCGACCTTCCATCGAATGGAAAGGTTCATGGAGAGGCGTCGGAGTCGCGGAGCTTGTACCCGAGTGATTTGACCGAAACGATGGCGTCGTTGAGAAGCGGGATCTTTTGTTTGAGCCGCCGAACATGGACATCGACGGTCCTGGTCGTGCCGTAATAGTCATAGCCCCACACGGCGTTCAACAAGACATCGCGTGTCAGCACGCGGCCCACGTTGCGCACGAGATGTTCCAGCAGCCCGAACTCCTTGGCCGTGAGCGGAACTTCGCGATCCCGCACCCGCACTTCATGGCGCGAAAGGTCGATCACGAGAGATCCGTACTGGTGGACCGACTGGGCCTCGTTCGCGCTGCGGTCCATTCTTCGAAGCAAGGCCTTCACGCGCGCGACCAAAGCCTTGGGGCTGAATGGTTTGGTGACATAGTCATCGGCCCCCAACTCCAAGCCGATCACCGTATCCGATTCCTCGGCTTTCGCGGTCAGCATCAGAATCGGGATCATAGCCGTGTCCTGATTGAGCCGTATTTTCTTGCACACTTCGAGGCCGTCCATCTCCGGCAACATCAAATCGAGGATGATCAAATCCGGCCGCTCTTCCTTCACCAGCTTGAGCGCATGGACGCCGGTTCCGGCCGTGCTGATGCGGAATCCTTCTTTCTCCAAATAGAGGCTCACGAGGTGAAGAATATCCGCCTCATCTTCCACGATCAGGATTTTCTTATTCGCGATCCGCGACATGGCGCGATTGTGGCATAGCGGAGGCGGAAGGCTCAACCCCGGACGGGAGCAGGGGAAAGGATGAATGTTGACGAGAAGGGCGGGTCTGACGTAAGGTGAAACTCTGCGGCTGTTTTCAAGACGCGACGGTAGGGAGATCTACGACCCATGAAAATCTATCTGGCTAATCCTCGGGGTTTCTGCGCGGGAGTGGACCGTGCGATCGACATCGTTGATTTGTCGCTGAAGAAATACGGAGCTCCTATCTATGTCCGGCATGAGATCGTCCACAGCCGGCATGTCGTCAACTCCTTGCGCCAGAAAGGCGCCGTCTTCGTGGAAGAGCTGAACGAAGTGCCGGAAGGCTCGGTCGTGATATTCAGCGCCCATGGCGTGGCCAAGTCCGTCTGGGAAGAAGCGCAAAGCCGCCGGTTGCATGTCATCGATGCGACCTGCCCTCTCGTCATCAAAGTCCATAACGAAGTCAATCGAGACTATACCCAGGGGTATGAGCTCATCCTGATCGGCCATGCCGGGCATCCGGAAGTGATCGGCACCTTGGGGCAGATCCCGGACAAGTTCCATCTGGTCTCTTCGGTGGAAGACGTGGAAAAGCTGCAAGTGGGAAAGACGCCCAATCTTTCCTATGTCACGCAGACGACGCTCAGCGTGGATGAATGCCGCGATATTGTCGGCGCATTGCACCGGCGATTTCCGAATATCAAAGGTCCTCATCAGGAGGATATCTGCTACGCGACTCAAAATCGGCAGAATGCCGTCAAGACCTTGTCGAAATTGGTCGATGTCATTTTGGTCATCGGGTCGCCCAACAGTTCCAATTCAAATCGGCTGCGCGAACTCGGCGAGCATTGCGGTATTCCTTCCTATCTCATTGATTCCGCTGCGGACATCAATCCCGCCTGGTTGACCCGTGCAAGAGCGGTCGGGATCACGGCCGGCGCCTCGGCGCCGGAGGTTTTGGTCACCGAAGTCGTGGCATATCTCAAAGAGTTGGGATCTTGCGAAGAAGTCGAAGATTTAACCGTGGTCGAAGAGGATGTTGAATTCCTTCTCCCTAAGGAACTGGTCACGATCGAGTCGGCGTCCCGCGCCGCTGCCCCAACCTCCTAAATCGGCTTCTCTCCCCTTAGGTCATTTCCTCCATATATAGGGGATCATTTTTGATTATCCCCCATACCCGGTGTTTTTCTTTGCTTTCCCATGGGCTCTATGCTAGAAGTGGCCCCGCCGTCGCTCCTCTCCCAACTCGTCTCATCCCTGGAGGTGCATCGTGTATCTAAAGTCATTGGAAATGCTGGGTTTTAAGTCCTTTGCCGAGGCGAAGATCCAATTTCCCAAGGGTATTACGGCGATCGTGGGTCCGAATGGCAGCGGCAAAAGCAACGTGGTCGACGCCATTCTCTGGGTCCTGGGGGAACAAAGCACGAAGACTCTCCGCAGCGAGCGAATGGAAGACGTGATCTTTAACGGGACCGAGTTACGCAAACCATTGGGGATGTCGGAAGTGTCGTTGATCATCGGAGGGCTGGCCGATTTGCGATTGGACGTCGTGGCCGGCATGCCGAGCCAGCTGGGAGAGTATCAGGAGCTCATGATCACGAGACGGCTGTACCGAAACGGGGACAGTGAATACCTCATCAATAAGACGGCCTGCCGGCTCAAGGACATTCGAAGCGTATTGATCGAAACCAGGGCTGGGACCAAGGGCCATACGGTGATTGAGCAGGGACGCATCGACCAAATTCTCAATGCCTCGCCGCAGGACCGGCGCGAATTGATCGAGGAGACCGCCGGCATCGTCCGCTACAAGAAGCAAAAAGCCGAAGCGCTGCGCAAGCTTGACGCAACCCAGCAGAACCTGCTGCGCGTCCGCGACATCATTGTCGAAGTGAAAAAACAATTGAACTCGCTGGAGCGGCAGGCGCGACAGGCCAGGTCGTTTCAAACCTTGCAACAGGAAGCGCGAACGGTGGAGATCGAGCTGTTGACGCGAGACTATCGCCTGTACCGGGCGAGACTGAATGAGGTGGACACCGAGGTGGAGGGTCTCGAAACACAGGAAGCGCAACGATTGGCTGAACAAGCCCGTCTCGACGGCGAACACGAGGAAGCCCGTCTCCGTATTACCGACATGGGCGAAGCGATCAGCCGAGTGCGGGAAGAATTAGGGCAGGCCGAACAGCAACAGGCGCAAGCCCTGGCCGCCGGTCAACTGGAGCGCAGCAGGACCGAATTATTCGATCAGCAGCGAACGCAGGCGTCGCACGAGCTGACACGCCTGGCGGAAGAGCAGGAGCAGGCGAATCGCGAAGTGGAAGATCTTCGAACCAGATTGGCACAGATCGACGAGGAAACGGCGGGACAGGAACAGCAGTTCACGACGCTTGATCGGGCGGTGCAGGCGCTGGCGTCCCAGCGGGCGGCCGCGGTAGCCGAGGAGGAGCGGGGGCGCCATGACATCTTGAATCTAACCGTCCTCGTGGCGAATACCGAGCAGGGACTTAGTCAAATCGCGACGCGGTTGGAAGAAACAGCGCAGCGCGAAGAACGGGCGGCTCGTGAACGGGACGAATTGGAGCGGGTCTTGGTCGCTCTGAGCGATCAGCAGGAAGCGCTGGTCAGCCAGCGGATCGAGGTGAGGGAACGGATCACGTCGCTCACCGATCGGCGGAAAGAAATCCATTCGGCGCTTGAGCAGACGACGGCACGCATCGGTCAACTGGAACAACAGGTTACAGAGCAATCGACGGACTTGGCCGCCACCGATTCCCGGTTGCAGGCGATCCAAGGTGTCGTGCGCGAAGAAATGGGGTATGGCCGCGAAGGGCAGGAAGAAGGGACGGCTCTGCGCGCGTGCGAGGGTGTGCAGGACGCAGTGGCCGAATGGCTGGAGATTCCGCCCGGTCTTGATCGCGCCGTCGAAGCGATTCTCGGCGAGCGGGTCAGAGGCTGGCTTGTCGACGAGCCGGCAGCCGCCTGCCGCGCCGTTGAGTTTTTAAAAGGCCAAGAGTTGGGGCGGGGCTCTTTCATTCCCCGACAACTCCGGTGGAACGAACAACGGAGCGAGGGGGTCCAACCTTGGTGGAACGGGATCGCGCAGGAAGCCGGTGTCGTCGGCCGCGCCGTAGATCTGATCCGAACTCGTGACGGATTTACTGCGGCGGTGCCCTATTTCTTCGAGGGTGTCGTGCTCGTCGATCGGCTGGATATTGCCCTATCATTATGGGAACGCCACCAATGGGCGGCGCCGGACGGTCCGACCTTGGTGACCCTATCCGGAGAGATCGTGGATGCGGCCGGTGTGATTACCGCCGGGTCGAGCAGTGAGAACGAGGGACTACTTCAGCGCCGCCGCGAGGTGCTGGAATTGGAGGCTCAACGGGATAGGTTGAGCATGGCGCTCCAAGAAAGCAAGCAACTGCGCGAAGAATCCGTCGCGCAGGCGGCGACGTTGCGCGAGGACGAGCGGCATACGGCGCAAGCCCTTCGTGAAGCGGAACTGCTGGAACTTTCCGTTCAGAAGGATGAAACGGGAGTGGATCATCAGCGCGTCGAATTGAGGCGGCGCGCCGACGTCCTGGCCGACGATCTGAGGGCGTGCGGGCAGGACCGGCTTCGGTTGGAGCAGGAATTGAAGTCGGGCCGCGGGCAATTGGCGCAATGGATCGCCGAAAAAACCGGGCAGGAAACGATATTGACGCAAGCGCGGGCCCGATTGGGCGACATGGAACGGGATATGTCTGCGAGGCAGCAACAACACACCGAAGCTCGCTTGATGCTGGAGAATTTGCGGTCCCGCGGCGAGCACGGCCGCGCGGACCTGAACCGACTGCTTCAGGAGCAACAGGCGGCCGGCAGCCGAGTGGCTGTGCTGGAGGACCAGTTGGCCACGTTGACGGCCGCGATCGAAGAAAGCCGCCGGGAATCGGCTCGGCAGGATTCGCTCTGCCAGGAATACGGCGTGACGGTTCATCGCATCAAGTCGGATCTCGTTGCGGCGCAGGAGCGACAGGCCGACGAGATGACCTTGATTCAAAAACTGGAACAGGCTTTAGCCGAGACACGCCATGCGCTCTCGGCGATCAGAGACAGCCGGATGGCGGTGGAAGTGCGGCGTGCGGAAATCAAGACACACCTCTCGACTCTGGAAGGCACGCTGACGGGCACCTATCAGATGGATACGACGCTGTTGGCGGGCGGGCCGGTTTCCGTCCAAACAGAAGCCGGTGGCGGCGCACCATCGGAGGAGGCACATCGCTTTGCGGACACGGCCACGGAAGAATTGCGAGAGCAATTACGCAAGGTTCGCGAGCGATTGGATCGCATGGGCGCGATCAATCTTGCGGCCATCGAAGAGCATCGGGAGTTGGAGGAGCGGTACGGATTCTTGACGGCACAGGAACAGGATCTCTCGAATTCCATCGCTTCGTTGAAGGAAATTATCCAGCGCATCAATCGGACGACGAAAGAAATGTTCATCTCCACCTTCAATGAGCTGCAGCAAAAGTTCGGCGAAGTCTTCACGCAGTTTTTTCCTGGCGGCCGCGCCGAACTGCAGCTCGTCGAAGAGCAGCCGGAAGAAGGGGCCGAGCAAGGATCGTCCGGGGAACCGGGTGTGGACATCGTGGCGCAACCGCCGGGCAAGCGCCTCAAAAGCATCACGATGCTTTCGGGCGGAGAGAAGACTCTCACCGCCATGGCGCTCCTGTTCGCCAGTTTTTTGATTCGCCCTACGCCCTTCTGCATCCTGGACGAGATCGACGCGCCCTTGGATGAGGAGAACATCGGGCGATTCACCACCGTTCTCCGTGAACTCTCGAGCGGAGCGCAGTTCCTCGTCATCACGCATAACAAGCGAACAATGGCCATGGCCGATTCATTATTCGGCGTGACGATGGAAGATCCGGGGGTGTCGAAACTGATCTCGGTGAAGCTCGCGGACCTTCAGCCTGCTTAGTAGGCGGGCAAAAACGCGAATACTTTAGAGAGCTTACCTTGCCGCTTGCTTGACTTGCCCACCCTTGTCTGTTATAAGCCGTGAGAATGTGGGATGTAAGATTACTAGGTCTTGCTGCATAGAGGCTGATGGAGCAGTCTCGATCATCTTTCCTGCCGCCTTCGTCTGAATCACGGAACAATATCATGCGGCTGATCAAATCGTTGATGAATCGTCTGTCCGATAGCCCGCTCGTGTCGGTGTCCAACCGAATCATGGCGGCCAGCGGGCTCACCGCGCCTCGTCTGATTTGGGGATTCGGCACCTCCGTGCCGTCGCCGCAAACCGATGCGCCGTCGCGCCGTGCCACCAATCATACCGGACAGCTCGATGCCATTGACGAAGCGATTCATAAGAGCCAAGCCTGGTTCCTGGCTCGGCAGAACCAGGCCGACGGCTATTGGGTGGCGGAGCTGGAAGCCGATACGACATTGACATCCGAGTATTTGATGCTGCGCCGTTTCATGGACCGGGTCGAGCCCGAACTCGAGCGAAAAGCCGTGCGCTATTTGAAATCCGCGCAGCTGTCCGACGGCGGATGGCCCATTTATTACGGCGGCCCCTCGGAAATCAGCGCATCGGTCAAGGCCTATTTTGCGTTGAAGTTGTCGGGCGTGTCGGCTGACGAACCGTTCATGATCAAAGCCAAGCAATGCATCCTCGCGAAGGGCGGCGTCGTGGCGGCCAACGTCTTTACGAAGATCACCTTGGCCTTGTTCGGGCAATACGATTGGCGCGGTGTTCCGAGTATGCCGCCCGAGATCATGCTGTTGCCCAAACGGTTCTATTTCAGCATCTATGCCATTTCCTATTGGTCCCGAGCGGTCCTCATCCCGTTGCTGATTGTCTTCGCGCATCGCCCGCTGTGCCGTATTCCGGATGAACAGGGCATCAGCGAGCTGTACACCGTGCCGCCGGACCGGATCAACTATCGCGCGGTCCCGCCGTTCCAGAAGGACCGGGCCTGGTTCACGCCGCGCAATTTCTTCATCAACCTCGACGCGCTGTTGAAGATTTATGATCGAACGCCGGTCGCTTCGGTGCGTAAGCATGCGCTCGAGAAGGCGGCGCGATGGATGATTGAGCGGCTCAAGGGAACCGGCGGGCTCGGCGCAATTTATCCGGCCATGGCCAACTCGGTGATGGCGCTCCTGTGCCTGGGGTATAAGGCGGACGATCCCTTGGTCCTTAAGGCATTGCGTGAAATCGAAGAACTCGAAGTGCACGATACGGTGTATGAACATGGGCAACGGGTTGAGGCGATGCACCTCCAGCCCTGCGTGTCTCCCATTTGGGATACTTCGCTGCTGATCAATGCATTGATCGAGGCGGGGATGCCGCAGGACCATCCGGCATTGCTGAAAAGCGCCTCATGGCTTCTCTCCAAGCAGACGACGACGATCGGTGATTGGAAGATTTCATCGCCTGCCGCGGAACCAGGCGGCTGGTATTTTCAGTTCGAAAATGAGACCTATCCCGATGTGGACGATTCGGCCGTCGTGCTCATGGCGCTGGCCAAGGTCCGCATGCAGGATGATTCGGCCTTGAAATCTGCCATCGCGCGCGGGTGCCGGTGGGTTGTCGCCATGCAAGGATCCGACGGCGGATGGGGCGCGTACGACAAAGATAACAATCGCATCGTGTTTAACTATATTCCGTTCGCCGACCATCGAGCCTTGCTGGATCCGAGCACGGCCGATTTGGCCGGTCGCTGCCTCGAGATGCTGGCGACACTGGGATACGATCACCGGCATCCGGCCGTGGCACCGGCGCTGACATTTTTAAAGCAGGATCAGGAAGAAGACGGGAGCTGGTACGGACGGTGGGGCGTCAACTATATTTATGGAACCTGGTCCGTGCTCGCCGGGCTTCGGGCGATCGGTGAGGATCCGGCGTCGCCTTACATTCGGAAGGCGGTGCACTGGCTCGAATCCAAGCAGAATCAGGATGGAGGATGGGGGGAATCGTGTCTCTCCTATGGCGACCTCGCGCACAGCGGCAAGGGGGAGAGCACACCGTCCCAGACCGCCTGGGCTCTGCTCGCGCTGATGTCCGCGGGGGTCTACGATTCATTTAGTCTGGCGCGCGGCATCCATTATCTGCTGCGCCATCAGACCGCGGACGGATCGTGGGAGGAAGTCCGCCATACCGGCACCGGATTTCCACGCGTGTTTTATCTTCGCTACCATTGGTATTGCCAGTACTTCCCATTGTGGGCTCTCGCCATGTACCGCAACATCAGGACTCGCGGGAAAACTAAAGCTGATGAGTTACGTCAGCAGGCCTGCGAATCGGGGCGCTATCGATCCGAGTGATCGCTCGCGTCCCGTTGCGGATTCCATTTTTTCATCCCCTCCCGGGTGAACCGGTGAAACCGATCGGAATTTTTGCTGCCACCAGATGGGAGATTAACGCTGTTCTTGAGGCTCTCCCGTCCCATGATATGCGGTCGGTGAACGGGGTGCAGTATTGGGCCGGCAACTGCGGTGACATTCCCTGTTGGGTCGTTCGAACCGGTATCGGTCCACGGAAGGCCGAAGAAACCGCCCGAGCGATCCTGACGGTTGGCCCGCTTTCCGCGATCATCTCCACCGGCTTCGTTTGTGCCTTGAATGAAGCGCGCGTCGGCGATGTACTAATCGGAACCGAGATCGTCCGTCAGTCCTGCACCGGATACGATCCGGTGTATTCCTGTGACCTCGAATTGACCACGGAGGCGATTCACGCGGCACAGGAGTCGGGGGTGGAGCATGCGCCGGGGCGATTTGTCTCGGTGGAACAGGTGGTATGCCGTGGCGATCAGAAGCGAGCCCTGGCTCAATCAACTGCCGCCATAGCATTGGACATGGAGAGCGCTGCGCTGGCTTTGGTGGCCCGTGAGGCGACTCTTCCCTTTGCCGCCATTCGAACCGTATCCGATGGCAGGGATGAAGATCTGCCCCTCGATTTCAATCTCTTCCTGCGGCCAAGCGGATGGATCGCGGGCGCCATGGCCTGTCTATCGCATCCGTCGAGCTTCACCGGGTTGTCACGGCTGCGGGCTCAAAGTCGGATAGCTGCGAAGCAGTTAAGCCGGTTCCATCAATGTTATGTGGGCGCATTGGCCGCGGCCCGGCGCTAGAGGAGGGACTTACTGTGCCGTGGATTGCAAAGATAGGCCGCGTCACGCTCCGTTACATCGAGGAGATGGGGCGGATGTTGCTCTTCCTTCTGTCGTCCTTCGCCTGGCTCGTGCGCCCTCCGGTGCGATTCTTCCAAATGATCAAACAGCTTCACTTTATCGGATATAAATCCACCTTCGTCGTCGTCTTGACTGCGGTGTTCACCGGTATGGTCCTGGGCTTGCAGGGATACTACACGTTACGGAAATTCGGCTCCGAAGCGGTGCTCGGCTCGGCCGTGGCTCTGAGCATCATTCGGGAACTGGGGCCGGTGTTGGCCGCGCTCATGGTAACGGCACGGGCCGGATCGGCCATGACGGCGGAAATCGGCATTATGCGTATTACCGAGCAGATCGACGCGCTCGAGACCATGGCCATCAATCCGCTGCAGTATCTGATTGCGCCGAAATTGGTAGCCAGCCTGATCGGGGTGCCTCTGCTGGTCGCGCTGTTCGACGTCGTGGGAATCTATGGAGGCTACCTTGTCGGAGTCAATCTGCTCGGCGGCAACGCGGGGGCCTATTGGAGTTCGATCGAATCGGCCGTCGAGTGGAAGGATGTCTACGGCGGGATCTGGAAATCCGTCAGCTTCGGGCTTCTCATCAGTTGGATCTGTTGCTACAAAGGCTTCTATACGAGGCAGAGTGCGGAAGGACTGGGCACGGCCACGACGGAAGCCGTAGTTTTGTCGTCGGTCATGGTTCTGGTGTGGGACTATTTCCTGACCTCCGTGCTCTTGTAACTCATAATTGAAAATTCAGAACCCAGTACTTGGACGTGCATTGTGATCAAGCTTGTCGGTCTCCAAAAGACGCTCGGCGGCCAACAGGTGCTTCGCGGTTTGGATCTCACCATTCCAGCGGGCCAGTTGACCACCATCATCGGGAAGAGCGGCAGCGGGAAGAGCGTCCTGCTGAAGCACATGATCGGGCTGATGCATCCGGATCGCGGCGAAGTGTGGATCGACGGCACCGAGATCGCGCGACTCAGGGAGCCGGCCCTCAACGAAGTCCGAAAGCGATTCGCGATGCTGTTTCAGAGCGCCGCGCTGTTCGACTCCTTTACGGTGTTTGAGAACGTCGCCTTTCCTTTGCGCGAAAAGCTGCACCTGAAAGGCGCCGACGTAACCAGGCGGGTCGAGGAAAAACTGGAGCAGGTCGGTTTGGCCGGAATGGGCCATAAATTCCCCGCCGAGTTGAGCGGCGGCATGAAGAAGCGCGCCGGGCTGGCGCGTGCATTGGTCATGGATCCGGAAATCGTACTGTTCGACGAGCCGACAACCGGCTTGGATCCGCTGTTGGCCAAGTCAATTCATGATCTGATTGTCGCCACGCAGAAGAAATTCGGATTTACCGCCGTGATGGTCAGCCATGAAATTCCGGAAGTCTTCGCGATTTCGGATTGGGTCGCCATGTTGCTGAACGGAAAGATCGTGACCATGGCCCCCGCCGCCGAGTTCGTCCGCACGAAGGATGAAGAGATCCAGGAATTCATCACGGCCGGGGGAACGATCAGCTTGGAGGGCGTGATGGCCAAAACTCGGGAGAGGAGTTGAGCATGGAACGGGCAAAGCTGGAGCTGGTGGTGGGGGTCTTCGTGTTGGTCGGTCTCGCCTGCCTCGCCTATCTATCCATCAAGTTGGGCAAGCTGGAAGTCATCGGCGGAGACAACTATGTCGTCGAGGCGGAATTCACATCCGCCTCCGGGCTGAAATCCGGCGCCTCGGTGGAGATCGCGGGCGTGGAAGTCGGTCGCGTCAAGGGCATCATGCTGCGCGGCGACCGCGCGATCGTGAATCTTGCAATTCAAGAAGGGGTGAAGCTGTTTACCGATTCGATCGCGTCCATTAAGACACGCGGCATCATCGGCGACAAATATGTGGCGCTCTCGGTCGGCGGTGGCGGCGATCCACTCAAAGAGGGTGAAAAGATCCGCGACACGGAATCGGGGCTTGATCTAGAGGAACTGGTCAGCCAGTATGTGCACGGCAAGGTGAATTAGGATAAAGGGGGCGGGGATGGATGGGACGATCGACGCCAATCCGGCAAAATCGATAGCGGCTGGGCTTCGCCGCCATGTGGTGCGGCTGGTTCTCGCATACCTCCTGCTGGTCGGCCTGATGCCGGCGGATGTTTTCGCCGCGACCGCTACGGACGCGGTGCGGGCCACGATTGATGAAGTCTTGCGTATCCTCGGTGACAAGGACCTGAAGCAGCCGTCGCGCGCCCAGGAGCGCCGCAAGCTGCTCGAAAAAACCGTCGGAGCGCGGTTCGATTATCAGGAAATGTCGCGGCGATCGTTGGGCGCGCCATGGAACCAGTTGGCCGACAAAGACAAGCACGAGTTCGTGGATCTGTTTCGCACGTTGCTGACCAATACCTATGCCGACCGGGTGGAATCCTATTCCGGCGAAGGGGTGCAATACTTAAACGAGCGGATGGAGAAGGACTACGCCGAAGTGCGCACGAAGATCCTGTCAGGCAAGACGGAAATCCCGATGGATTATCGGCTCATGAATAAGAATAGTGACTGGCGTGTCTATGATGTGGTGGTCGACGGCGTCAGTCTGGTCAATAATTATCGGGGACAATTTTCGAAAATCCTCCGCACCTCGTCCTATCCCGAACTCGTCGACCAGCTTCGCAAGAAGTCCGACAAAATCAAATCTCCGTAATCCTTGTGGGCCGTCGTGATCCGTCGTAGGAGCCATGCAGCATAGACACGTGTTTGTACTCCGTGTGCTGGTGGCGTGCGCGTGGGTCCTCTCGCTCTGCGCCCCAGAGAATGCCGTGGCGGATACGCAATATTTCCCCATTCCATCGGTTTCGACCAGCCGGAACGACGGCAATGATGTCGGGCTCATCGTGCCGATTCTGCACAGCGACCAGGACGGAGAGTTGAAAAACCTCTTTGCCCCCATGCTGATCCAAAATTCGATTGTCGGGACGCGCGGAGCGTTGAATTGGTTCCATTATGAGCCGGGCAATCGCCAGTTGCGGGTAATTGCGTCACTCACGGAGCGAATCGAACGGAAATTGGTATTCAGCTATATGGATCCCGCATTCAGCAATGGCCGGTATTCCTTGAACCTCGGCGCGCAGTTCTTTAAGAATGCGACCTCCCGATTTTTCGGCCTCGGCGAGAGAACGGTGGAGGCGAACGAGACCAACTACACGGCGCGGGAGATTCGGGCGGATTGGCGCTTCGGCGTGCATGTCAACGAGGTGACGCAGATCTCGGTGGGACAGCGGTTCCGCCAGGTGCGGCTTGAGCGTGGCGCGACGGATCTGCCGTTCACCAAGGAAGTGTTTCCCGATGTCCCCGGAGTGCAGGGGGAAGCGGTGATCTTTGGACATCGGGCCACGTTCTATTACGATACCCGCAACAGCCTGGTCACTCCGACGGAGGGCATGGCGGTCACCGCCTACGCCGAAATCAATCAGAATGTCAGGAACGGGGATCATCCCGTGTATTCGCGCTATGAAATTGAAGTAAAGAGACTTTTTCCTAGTGAATCAAAACGTGCCGTATTGGTCGTTCGCGGCGACCTTCAAGCCACGCTCGGGACCGATGTACCGTTTTATGAACAGTCGTCGCTGGGCGGGCAAAATAATCTTCGCGGCTTCGGGCAGGACCGGTATATCGACAAGCATCTGATTGCGTTCAGCGTCGAAGAGCGCATTCATATGTTGCGCACGAAGATCGCAGGAGTCACGGCGGATTTTGAGATCGCGCCTTTTCTCGACACCGGCCAGGTTTTCAATTCCTATAACGATCTCAGTTTCAAAGATTATCGGATGACGCCCGGCATAGGATTTCGGGGAATTGTACGGCCCAATGTCGTCGGTAGAGTGGATTATGGCTATAGTCGTGAAGGCGGAGCAATTTTCGCCGGCCTCGATTTCCCTTATTAGCTGCCCTCTGTGACCCGCCGTGCACGCTCGTGTATCGCATGGTTGGAAGCTGATCTTGTCGGTCGGGTTTTTCGGCGCCCTGTCGCTCAGCCTGCCGTGGTCGGCGAGCGCCGACGGCGCCGGGCCCTTTCCCGTGCGGAATTTTCAGGCGCTCAATCTGTTGGTCATGGCCATGCCGGGGGAACGAGCGGAGGTCATCAAGAAAGGCGCGTTCGATTTCAGGCTGGAGTTGGCGGAAACCG
The DNA here is from genome assembly GCF_965152575.1 of Nitrospira sp. Nam80. Taxonomy (NCBI): domain Bacteria; kingdom Pseudomonadati; phylum Nitrospirota; class Nitrospiria; order Nitrospirales; family Nitrospiraceae; genus Nitrospira; species Nitrospira sp. Nam80. The sequence continues at coordinate 3,930,040 of NZ_OZ224216.1, read as the reverse complement.
CCAATATCGCGCGGGATGAAACAGATCAAGCCGTGGCCAGGATGAAGTTCGAAACGATGCGCACGGGAGCGTTTTTCCGGTACGGCATCACCGATCGATTCGAGGCGGCGCTGGAGATTCCGGTGATTTACCGCTGGGGCGGTTTTATGGAGGGGGCGATCGTCGGGGTCGAAAATGCCACGACCGGCGAGGCCCCAGCCCGGACAGCCTTGAAGGATTTTGGATATGTCTTCGACGTGAGAACGGGAGATCGGACATTATTCGCTGGGCGGGAGGGGCAGGTCGGACTTGGGGATATCTCCTTCTACGGCAAGTATCAAATGCTGCGGGAAAGCCATACCATGCCGGCCATCTCTCTGCGGATCGGAGTGAAAGCGCCCACCGGCAATGCCAGCCAGGTATTCGGAAGCGGGCATCCGGACGCCGGGATCGGCCTGGCTATGGAGAAGACCATGGGATCGCAATTCATCCTTTATGGCAATATCAACGGCGTGTTTCCGACCGGCCGCATCGCGGGGTTGCCGCTCCATCCGGTAGTCAGCGGCATTGCGGCCGTGGAGTATCTCTGGTCTCATGCGCTCTCGTTCACGGCTCAATTCGATTATTATTCGTCCCCGTACCATGGGACCGGGACGCAGGTGCTCAATAAAGGAGTCACCGAGGTCGCTGCCGGGTTCAGCTATCGGTTCACGCGGAATTTGCTCTGGCAAGTGTATGGGATTGAAAATCTCGATTTCATCAGGGGCAGCGCCGCTGATTTTACGGCCGCGACGCTGGTGACGTTTCGATTCGGATCGTAATCCAAGGATGGCGATATCGAATCACGTGGAACCAGCACACAGGGCTCAGGCCGTACGTGAACCCACTAGAGTCCGCGAGGCGCCGAACCTCCTGTTAAGGCAACGGAATACTTGACATTGCCATATGTCTATGTGAGACTGTGGAAATTGGACGAACTTCTATCGCTGCTTCGCCGAGCCCTGCGCAAAACTACCACATCTCGTACGCTCTGGTTTATTCACCAAGGAGATCGCAATGTCATTGTTGAAGACCATACATAGCCCCGCTGATTTAAAGCGGCTTTCTCCGGAGCAATTTCCCGCGCTCTGTCAAGAAATTCGCGAACAAATCATCTCTGTGGTCTCCAACGTAGGAGGCCATCTTGCTTCGAATCTCGGCGTGGTTGAGTTGACGGTGGCGCTGCATTACCTCCTGGACACTCCGAAAGACAAGATCGTGTGGGATACGAGCAATCAGGCCTACACGCATAAGCTCCTCACGGGCCGGCGGGAACAATTCCATACGTTGCGCCAATATGGAGGACTGAGCGGGTTCTGCAAGCGCGAAGAGAGCGTCTATGACACTTTCAATGCGGGCCATGCCGGGACCGGGGTGTCGGCGGCCTTCGGGATGGTCGCGGCGCGCGAGCAAATGAAAGAGAAGTACAAGGTGCTGTGCGTCGTCGGTGACGGGGCGATGACGGCCGGAATGACCTTGGAAGGACTGCACCATGCCGGCGGGGCCAATAAAGATTTTCTGGTGATTTTGAACGACAATCAGATGTCTATCTCCAAGAACGTGGGCGCAATATCGGCCTATCTGAACCGAACCTTCACGGGTGAATTTTACGCCCGCGTCCGCGAGGAAACCGGACAACTGCTGAGAAAGATCCCGCACATCGGGTTTGAAATGGAAAAGATCGCCCGGCGCGCCGAGGAGTTGGCCAAAGGAGCCATTCTGCCCGGCCTGCTCTTTGAAGAATTGGGTTTCCAATATGTCGGCCCGATCGACGGCCATAATTTTGAACATTTGCTGCCTACATTCGAAAATGTGCTCAAGATGAAGGGCCCGGTTCTGTTGCATGTGATCACCAAGAAAGGCTTGGGCTATGAGCCGGCGATCGCCAACCCGGTCTGGTTCCATGCCTGCCCCTCGTTCATCCGCGAAACAGGGGTGCCGGCCAAGAAATCGCCTCGTCCGACGTACACCGCCCTGGCGGTCGATACGCTTGTGAAGCTCGCAAAGCAGGACAAGCGAATTGTCGCCATTACCGCTGCGATGTGTGAAGGAACGGGACTGAACGCGTTCGAGAAAGTGTTTCCCGACCGTATCTATGATGTGGGCATCGCCGAACAGCATGCCGTAACATTCGCGGCGGGGTTGGCTGCGCAAGGGATGCGACCCGTGTGTGCTCTGTACTCGACTTTCCTGCAACGCTCCTACGATCAGGTCGTTCACGATGTCGCGACGCAAAACCTTCCGGTCACCTTTTGTATCGATCGGGGCGGACTGGTGGCCGAGGATGGAACGACCCATCACGGAGCGTTCGACTATGCTTTTCTCCGGCATGTCCCGAACATGGTCGTGATGGCGCCCAAGGACGAAAACGAACTGCAGCATTTGATTAAGACCGCATTCACGTACGATGGCCCTGCATCGGTCCGCTATCCTCGGGGCGTCAGTCTCGGAGTCCCGATGGATGAGCAGCCGGCGGCCGTCCCGGTCGGAAAAGGCGAGTTGTTGCGGGACGGCAGCGATGTCGTCATCGTATCGATCGGCGTCACCACATGGCCGGCGAACAAAGCGGCGGAGCGGCTGGAAGAAGAAGGTATTTCGACCGCCGTGATCAATGCGCGGTTCGTGAAGCCGTTGGATCGAGAACTGATCGTCGAAGTTGCGAAACGGGTTCGGTATCTGGTGACAGTCGAAGAGGGAGCCAAGATGGGCGGTTTCGGATCGGCTGTTCTGGAGGCGATTTCCGACGAAGGGCTCACGCACCTTCGCACGAAGATTCTGGGTCTGCCGGACTGGTATATTGAGCAGGGACCTCAAGATCTGTTGAGAGAACGATACGGGCTGACGGCCGAAGGCATCTATGATAGCGTCAAGGAATTGCTGGGCAAGTCCCCCGTCTCCGCCGACAAGTGGTCCGCCTTCGCCGGTGGAGCGATCCACGGTGATGAGCAGGGAAGCTGACGCGAAGCGAATGTGGAATGAGGAATGAGGAATAGGATAGAAAGCGGAAAAGGGCAGAGGCGCCTGTAAAGAATCATGCATATTACACGTCGAGCGACGAGACAGATTCAAGTGGGACCCGTGAAGATCGGCGGCGGCGCACCGGTCTCAGTGCAGTCGATGTGTTCGACGGATACCCGTGATGTCGCGGCAACGGTGGAACAGATCAAGCAGCTTGAAGCGGTGGGCTGTGAAATTATTCGCGTAGCGGTGCCGGATGAGGAAGCGGCTGCCGCCTTGCCGAAGATCAAGGCGCAGATGTCGGTGCCATTGATCGCCGACATCCATTTTGATCACCGGCTCGCGTTGAAAGCCGCTCAAATCGTCGATTGCGTGCGAATCAATCCCGGGAATATCGGCGCCTGGTGGAAAGTTCAGGAAGTGCTGAAGGCGGTGAACGAGCGCGGCATTCCGCTGAGAGTCGGCGTCAACGGCGGCTCATTGGAGCGGCCGCTGCTCGATAAATACGGATGGCCGTCACCGGAGGCTCTGTCTGAGTCGGCGCTCAACGCCGTGCATGCGCTCGAAGACGAAGGCTTCACGAACATGAAAGTGTCGCTCAAGGCCTCCGACGTGCATCACGCGATCGACGCGTACTGGCTCTTTTCTCACCAATCCAATTATCCACTCCATATCGGCATTACCGAAGCCGGCACCGCGATGACGGGGGCGGTCAAGTCGGCCATCGGGCTCGGGTGGCTGTTGTCCTCGGGAATCGGCGACACCTTGCGCGTGTCCTTGGCGGCCGATCCGGTGGAAGAAGTGAAAGTCGGTTTTGAAATTCTGAAGTCGCTGGAACTCCGGCATCGCGGGATCAATGTGATTGCCTGCCCGACCTGCGGGCGGGTCGAGATCGACGTCGTGCGGATGGCCAATGAACTGGAAAAGAAGCTGGGCCATATCAAGACTCCGCTGAACGTGTCCGTATTAGGGTGTGTCGTCAACGGCATCGGGGAAGGCAAAGAGGCGGACATCGGCATCGCGGGCGGGGAAGGCAAAGGCATTCTCTTCAAGAAGGGCAAACTGATGCGCAAGGTGCCTATGGAAGAACTCATGGACACTTTGATTCAGGAAGTCGAGATTCTCGCCAAGGAAAAAGAAGCCGAGGCCGGCGCGCCGGACAGCGTACCGGCACAGGAGAACGGCCATGGAGAAACAGGCTGGGAGCCGATCGGCCATGCTCCTGATGAGAATTCGACGATCGTGCGGGACATCCCGGTACTGCCGACCCAGCGGTAAGTCTTCCAGTCAAGGTCACGCCGCATTTCGTTTTCGTTATTTCTCGTCCGTACGTTCCTGATGGTTGAGTTCTGCAAGCTCCCCCTTTTATAATCCGATTGTCTATCCTTCCAGTGGCGCCGTACCCAAGTGGCTAAGGGAGCAGTCTGCAAAACTGCGATGCGGCGGTTCGAACCCGCCCGGCGCCTCCACACCTTGCTTGCCCCGACTCGGAGCCCTTCTCATTAGTCTTGGCGACGGAATAAACGCCGCTTCATACCACCAGAGTTGTGCATGTCGTTCCGGTGCGTGCTCGCCGAACTGTTGTAGCTCGCGGACAATCGGCTGCGGCTCCCCCCAGCCCCCACATCAGAATGCGGGGGTTTCCGATCTGCCGCTGCCTGTTGCGACAGCCACCGGCAGTCGGACCTGGCTCGATTGTTCGCCACGCACACCAGTACGGCTCGCCCGCAATGTCACTCCACGTACAACTCTGGTGCATCGCGTTCTACCGCTTTTTCACAGACCGTTACGAAGGAAGTAGATAAGCAGCTGGGAAGGCGTCCATTCACCGATCTTAATTTTTTGTGGACAGTGGTACAGCTGAAGGCCGAGGGACATTCTATTCGAGCCATCGCTGAGGCCGTGAAGGTGTCTAAATCCTTTGTCCATAAAACCTGTCAAAACCATCCCTCAAAAAGCCTCGAATTTTTCGCGTGAAATTAGTATATTTACGCTGTCCTTTTAATAGAACATTACTGGACAGCTAATAAATACTACTATAACCAACAAATGTCGAACTATGATTTCAAGACGCTTTCAAGCCATGACTTTGAAGAATGCGTCAGGGACTTGTTGCAAGTCGAATTGAAACTGAGACTAGAGTCTTTTAAGGCGGGGCGAGATCAGGGCATTGATCTTCGTTATTCGACGGAGCAGAGGGTTTTTCCTTCAAAAACACTTATCGTACAGTGTAAGCACTACGCTGAGTCGGGATTTTCTCGACTCTGTCGTGATCTAAAGGACAAAGAGTATTCAAAGATAGAGAGAATCAAACCCTCGCAGTACATCATCGCGACATCTGTCTCCCTGAGTCCATCCCAAAAGAACCAAATCATTGAAATATTGAAACCCTTCTGCCGAGGGACTCAAGACGTGTACGGCAGAGAAGATCTTAATAATCTTCTACGCCAACATCCGGAGATTGAAAGAAAGAACTTTAAATTATGGTTGTCTAGTGAAGCAGTCCTTAGCCGTATCATTCATAGCACTATTTACAATCAGACCGAGGTCGACCTAGAGAACATTAAGCAAAAAATAAAACTCTATGTCCAAAATGAAAGTTTCTTCCGAGCCCAGGAGATACTTGACGAATTGCACTATTGCATCATTGCGGGGATCCCGGGAATCGGCAAGACGACCCTGGCTGAGATACTACTAGTCCACTACTTGAGTATCGGCTATGAGCCTTTAAAAGTAACGAATGATATTGCAGAAGCCTTTAAGGTGTTGGAACAAGGGAAGCGGCAAATTTTTTACTATGATGACTTTCTGGGCCAAACATCGTTGGGCGACAAGTTGCATAAGAACGAGGATGACAATCTTCTTCGGTTCATAGACATGGTCCAGAAATCAAAGAATACAAGGTTGCTGCTTACGACCCGCGAATACATCCTCGCTCAAGCTAAACAAGTCTATGAGAAACTCTCCAGGTCTAACATGGATTACAAGAAATGCGTGATTGACCTTTCAGACTATAAAAGATCTCACCGTGCAAAGATTCTTTATAACCACGTTTATTTTTCAGGCCTAAAACCCCATTATCTAGCTGATCTGCTAAGGGATCGGCGGTATATGAGAATAATTGGACATCCCAATTTTAATCCTCGCATCATCGAGTGGATGACCAGCTACGTAGAAGCACACGGCATAATGCCGAGGGAATATTACACGAAGTTCATGTATACGCTTGATAATCCATCAAAGCTTTGGGAGCACGCATTCGAAAGCCAGCTCTCGCATGCTGCCAGACACATATTGATCGTGTTGTCTAGTATGCCGAGCCAAGCATCATGGGAGGATGTCCAGAAGGCCTTTACCGGTCTGCACAGTGCACGCGCAAGCCAATATCGGTTTTCCATCTCGCCAATGGATTACAAGAGAGCCATGAAAGAGTTAGAGGGGAATTTTATTAACCTGAGCAAAGTTGGGGAGACCATTTTAGTAAGGTATCACAACCCATCGATAAAGGACTTCATCATAGCGTACCTGAAAGAAAACTTAGACGTATGTGCCGCACTAGTGAAGTCGTGTTGTTTCTTTACACAGGTAATGGAACTATGGGGTTCAACCGCTAACGCTAAAGAAGAAAATGGTCTCCGTAGTACCCTAATAAAATTGGGCAATGAGATGGTAGACGCCGTGGACCGGCTCTTTTGCTCTTCAGATTGCACTTTGACAAAGCAAACGACATATGACAGCGCGGGAGCAAGCGAACGCATGCAAGCCAGCCCTATCCCCTGGGAGAGACGGTCAATACACGCCCTCGATATCTCACGACATCTCAACGAAGACGGCCTGAGAGAACGAGTAATTGAGGCAATGATAGAGTTGATGCCTCGTAAAGGAACTTCGTTAAGCTATCTGCTGAATTATATAGCTAAGCATGAAATCCCTGTCTCACAAAGTTTCATAGAGACAACAAAACAAACATTGCTCCAAGCCTTGATGAAAAACCACGAGTTTTTGAGATTAGATGACTTTGACCTTGCCATCGAGTTTTCTGAGCTTTTTTCTTCAGCGGTGTCCAAAGAAGAATTCGAAGAAATCCGAAAGGATTTTAAGGACGCATATAATGCTATCGTAGATGGAGACCTGTCTGATTTAGTTTATGATACAGACAGTATTAGACAGTATGCCGATCAGCTGAGCTCCATTGGTGAAAAACTGAATGTCGATGTGGACGCCGCTTGCGATCAGATCAGAGAAACTGCAGACGAGATTGATGCGAGACACGCAGAAGAGCCGAACTATAACGACGATGACTGGAGGGGAGCAGCATCGGAACTAGAAATGGGCACGGATGAACAGATCCATTCGATGTTCGATAGCCTCCGTTAGGATAGTCGTGCATGGCTCAGGTGTGAAAGCTAGAACTTAAACTGACAGTCAGGTAGAGTCCTCCCTCTTTCGAAAGGAGCGAGGACAATGACGACGGAGCAGAAGATCATCAAGGCCAAAGTCGGCGTGTTGGAACTGGCGAAGCAGCTCGGTAATGTCTCCAAAGCCTGTCAGCTGATGGGGTATAGCCGAGATAGTTTCTATCGGTTCAAAGAACTCTACGACACGGGCGGCGAGGCCGCCCTCCAAGAGATTTCGCGACAGAAACCCCTCCTCAAGAATCGGGTGGCGCCTGAAGTGGAGCAGGTGATTGTGCAGATGGCCATTGAGCAGCCGGCTTGGGGGCAGGCCCGCGTGGCCAATGAACTGCGCAAGCAGGCCCTGACGATTTCCCCGGCGGGCGTGCTGTCAAGGGTCACCCAAATTTCCCCAGTTATGGTCATCGAAAAGTCCCCACCCAGTTAGGTTGTGGTTGTGGCTTCTTCGGGTCGCACCAAGCCGGCTTTGAGCTTCTCCTTCAGGCGGTAGGAATGGCCGCGGATATTGATCGTGATGGCGTGGTGCAGGACCCGATCCAGGATGGCGGTGGCCAGCACCCGATCGCCAAACACCTCCCCCCAGGCGCCGAAGCTCTGATTGCTGGTGAGAATCATCGGCCCTTTCTCGTAGCGGCGCGAGATGAGCTGGAAAAACAAGTTGGCTCCAGTGCGGTCAATCGGCAGATAGCCGATTTCATCAATAATCAGTAACCGCGGGATGGTGTAGAGCTTCAACTTGTCCTCCAGCCGATTCTCCGTGAGCGCCCGGGTGAGCGTGGCAATCATGGCGGCCGCCGTCGTGAACAAGACCCGGTAGCCCTGCGCAATGGCTTTGAGTCCTAGCCCAATGGCCAGGTGGCTTTTGCCCACGCCGGGCGGTCCCAGGATCACGAGATTCTCGCCGTGTTCGATGAAATGACAGGTCGCCACCTGCTGAATCTGCTTCTTATCCAAGGAGGGTTGGTACGCGAAGTCGAAGGCGTCCAGACTCTTCACAAACGGAAACCGCGCGAGACTGGTGCGCATGGTAATGTTCTTTTCGGCCTTGGCGGCGACTTCTTCACTGAGCACCTGGTCGAGGAAGTCCGCATACGAGAGGTCCTTCGCCGCGGCCTCCTGTAAGAGCGCGTCGAGTCGTTCGCGGCTTGTGAAAAGCCGCAAGCGCGTCAACTGTTCGCGGAGTCGTTCGAGCTGGGCGGGGTTCATGGCTGCACCTCGTGCGCGTTCACGCGTCCGCACAGCGTCTCGTAGCAGGCCAAATCCCGGATCTCGACCTCCGGCAGGACCGCCGCCCATGGGGCCGACTCGCCTCGTGTCGACCGGCGCTGGCGTGCGATGCGCGCGATGGCCCCAGGGCCGTGTTCTGGCAGGATGCGGAATTGGTGGGTGCCAGCGAGGACGGGATGGCTGGCGACCTCGCGGTCGCGATGGAAGATGTGCACCATCTCGCCCCGTCGCTGTACCTCGACTCGCTGGCCGATGAGCCGGAAGGGCACGGAGTAGCGGTTCGTGTCCAGGCTGACGAGATAGTCTTCGGCCACGATGGCGAGACGCGCGCTTCCTGCTGGAAGCTGCGCTGCCCTGCCAACGGCACCAATTGCCCGCGCTCCCGCTCGAACCGCGTGATCGGCGGCTCATGTGTGGTCCCATGCAAGCGACGGTCGGCAATCGTCGCATTCCATTCGTCGAGCTGGGCTTGGAAGTCGACGACATCGACGAACGTCCGCCCCGGCAGGAAGTTCCGCTTCACATACTTCACGCCCGATTCGACTTTGCCCTTGGTCTGTGCGCGGTAGGGCCGACACACCCGCGGCTCGAAGCCCCAGTAGTCGGCAAACGCTTTGAAGGTCGGATTCCAGAGGCGCCGTCCGGTGTCATCCGCATAGCAGACTGTCCGCGGCCGGTCATACAGATGCTCACGGGTATGCCCGCCGAAATGGGCAAAGGCCCGCTCGTGGGCCTCGAGAAACTGCGCGAGTCGCTCGTCAGCACAGGCGTAATAGAACCCGCGTCGGCTGAAGCCTAAGGTGAGCACGAACACGTGCACGACCGAGGCGCCGGCGCGAAAGGGGACCAACGCTTGCCCCCAATCAATCTGACTTTGCTGCCCTGGCGGCGTCTCAAAGCGCAGCAGGGCCCGCTCCGCTTGCATCTGCACCTCACGCAGTGGTGCCACACACCGCTTGACCGTCTCGTAACTGCCGGTGTAGCTCCGGCTCGCCCGCAGCTCCTGGTAGAGAATCCGTGCGGAGTAATTGACCTGCGGGGCGCGGGCCCGCACAAAGTCGGCATGGGCGGTCAAGAGTGTCTCGGCGACCGCCACCCGGCGATAGGGCTGCCACGTCGTCTGCCGGACACTGCGACGCACGGTCTTGCGATCCAGGTCCAACCGCCGCCCGATCTCCGAAATGGATACCCGTTCCTCATGAAACAACCGTCGGATCTCCGCCCACCGCTCCTGATCCACCATGCACGCCTCCCCAAGTTGGTCCTGGACGCGCATGATCGTCGACGCTCCCGTCTCGTCAAGTCCCATCTCTCTCCTCCTTCGTTAGGATGGGTGGGGAGAATTCAATGACCACACCTGGGGATTATTGGATGACCCCTGACAGCGTGCGATGCATCTGGCTCCGCCATGATCTCGAAACGATGCGGAAACGATTGAAGGCGCTGGAAGCGAAGGTGGCGCAAGAAGGTCTGGTGCTCACCGATGCGCAAGTGGTGGCGCTCGAGAAGGCCACCGCGGATAAAGAAGCGCACGGGGAATTCGAGAGCGCATGTCCCGGCTACTGCGGCGCGCAGGACACGTTCTACGTCGGGACGTTGAAGGGCGTGGGCCGGATCTATCAACAGACCTTCATCGATACCTACAGCAAAGTCGGCTTTGCCAAGCTATACGACCGAAAGACGCCGGTGACGGCCGCGGAATTGCTCAATGACCGAGTCTTGCCGTTTTTCGAGCAGCACGACATTCCGCTGAACCGTGTGCTCACCGATCGTGGCACGGAATACTGTGGCGCGCCGGAGCGCCATGAGTACGAATTGTACCTTGCCGTGGAGAACATTGATCACACGCGCACCAAGACGCGGCATCCCCAGACCAACGGGATCTGTGAGCGGTTCCACAAAACGATGTTGAACGAGTTCTACCGCGTAGCGTTCCGGAAGAAGATCTATCAGACGCTGGAGGAACTCCAGGCCGACCTGGATGCATGGATACAGGAGTACAACGAGCAGCGCCCTCATCAGGGCCGCTGGTGCTATGGCAAGACGCCCATGCACACCTTCGTCGACAGTGTGCCGCTGGCCAAGGAGAAAATGTTAGCGGCCTAAACCCGGTGAGGACTCGCTGTCTGTCAGATGAAGTCTTGAGTTATACAGCTCAGGCGTGTGTCTATAGTTCCGAACTCAGCCCGGACAGTCGTAGTTCTTCAGCCATCCTTCTTTGGCAGTTCTTCTATGATGCACCGAGCCAAATTCATGAGTTCGCTAGTAACCCTCCATCCGTAAGTCAAAGCGTCGATTTTTAAATCGTACCGGTACAACCGCTGCGATCGGACTTGTGGATTGTCAGGTATCCATAGGGCCGTTGACCATAATTCGCCCTGCAATCGTTTCATATGTGCGTACGGCATTTCCCTTCCAATAGGGCAATAGTGTTGGAGGCAATCTCTATACTCCGTTATCATTTCGCCGTAGCTTGACCAACTCCGTTCCAAACGCATAGCTAATGATTCGGGAATATTCCGACAGTTCTTAATGGTTCTAGCGAAGGAACTCGGAACGCTGCCCTGTCCGCCCATAAACGTGTTCCAGAGGATAAATCGAGTACTATCGTACGTTCGTCGCGCGGCGGTTATAAGGGCCTCAAATTCGTAGTATGGTTCTGGATGACCACTGAAAATGAATTCATTGGAGCTTGGGTCACCAGGCAGAGGAAAATCGTAGGCTCCGGATGAAATGTCATTGTAAGTGAAAGCTAGTTCTTTACAGTGATAAATAACAGCTCCTATCAAATAGCTGATGTTGAATGTTTGAGAGAAAAAAAAGACCCCTTTTGTCAAAGCACTTTGTTCGAAGTTCGATTTCTGAATATCTAAGCTTTGCGTTTCTTCCTGAAATGGCAGCAACATTGCCCTTTCATACTCGCCGATCCCTCCTAGAATCGCCACTATGGGCCTTATCCCATACTTTTCGACTACTTCTTTCAATCGCCCGAGACTTTCTGAGCGAACATTGGAGTCCTTGTAAAAAAGCCCATCGATATTCCATAGCTTGATGCCTCCCTCAAAAACCACCGCAATCGTTCTCATACGAATATCCGCTACTTTACCTGCTGTAGCACTCAATTAGGCTGCACAATTTTACGACCGGGGGCAGACACATAGCACAGGGTCAGTATTGGGAACGCGAAAGTGCATAATCATCGAAGAAGCTGTAGAGCCTATAAGGGCCCTCTCAAAGAGGCTCAGCAGCGTTTAGGTAGGGTTAGTCTTCTGCTTCTTCTGCCTCACAAGACTCGGACAGTTCTTCCAAGAATTCCGGTTTAAGGTACCGCGCCATAGCAGTTACTTGAGGAATGCGGTCTCGTAGTACAGAAAAGGAAATAAACCTGCACATCTCTTTCATCGGCGGGGAAAGTCTCGAGAATGTCGGGCGATTCACCTCAAGAATAACCTTATTGCGACGCTCGTCTGGTGCGACCAAATAAAGGGGAATGTTGATGTTCGGTTGCATGGCGATTAGATCTGACATCCGCAACAGCCCTGAGTAAACTGATGTAGTACTCTCAATCTCGAACGCCGCTACAATTGCATTACCTTTAAGCCAGAGAACATCAATTAATTCAATTGTTCGATTTGTTGCTTCATCGAACTGCAATGGAAGATCCTTTTTTAGTCTTGGAAGATCCATAACGCGATGACCGTTTATTACCTTCCCGCGATCATTGCGTGCCACCCAGACTTCGAGACCCATCTCGCTCCCGAGCTTTAACAGGATCCACTGAATCTCATCGTGCGCTGTAGTTTCCTTTTCAACAAGTGCCAGCTGCAGCGGCGTTTCATCGGCTTCTGGGACGGTTACTGAACCGATTTTTGCTTTCAGCGCTTTAGGCCGATGGGCCAGATTATTATCGAAGGGGCGTGATACAGGATTTTTCTCCGCCTCACGCATGGCGGTAACAATGGCTTCCCCATCGGAAGCCTTCATCTTTGTCGGTGAACCCCGGAAGTGTCCAGTCCATGCCATTGGACTTTTAAGGTTGCTAAAAAATGTTAGTTTGTCCCTCATTTCTAGGACTGGCAGAGCGGTTTCTGGTGTCAAACTGACTATCATCTTGACCTTCACCCTTGAAGGAAAGTCTTCATCTTTCCATATCGGAGCAGAGTCCTTAAACGCGGATGAAGTCACCTCGAGGACTCCTATCCAACGTGAAAGACCCGTCAGATAGCAAAGTAGATAGTCGCCTGGTTTGATCTGCTGAACGGTTTTCCACCGCTTTTCGCGGAACCCAGAGACACTGGAGCCTGCCTTAATGAACTCTTGCCACGTGGTGAATGTGAACAGATCTAACCAATAGGCCCGAGACATAAGAAGCACCAATAAGGCCAGTGTGTGGAAATGCCGTACGTATGTAGCGTATTCCTGAGTGTGTTTCAATGAAGCAGAGCGGGTAAGGGTTTACTACGGAGGCAAGCGGTCGTAAAACGGTCGTATAGCAGACCGATTTTGATGCGTTTTCTTATCATTCCGTATCACTCTATACCGCACGCCAACTTATTGACAATTGAGGTAAAAGGCAGTGAATTCCACGCCAATTGGATAATTCCTAAATTGTATAACTCAAGACTTCATCTGACAGACAGCGAGTCCTCACCGGGTTTAGGCCGCTAACATTTTCTCCTTGGCCAGCGGCACACTGTCGACGAAGGTGTGCATGGGCGTCTTGCCATAGCACCAGCGGCCCTGATGAGGGCGCTGCTCGTTGTACTCCTGTATCCATGCATCCAGGTCGGCCTGGAGTTCCTCCAGCGTCTGATAGATCTTCTTCCGGAACGCTACGCGGTAGAACTCGTTCAACATCGTTTTGTGGAACCGCTCACAGATCCCGTTGGTCTGGGGATGCCGCGTCTTGGTGCGCGTGTGATCAATGTTCTCCACGGCAAGGTACAATTCGTACTCATGGCGCTCCGGCGCGCCACAGTATTCCGTGCCACGATCGGTGAGCACACGGTTCAGCGGAATGTCGTGCTGCTCGAAAAACGGCAAGACTCGGTCATTGAGCAATTCCGCGGCCGTCACCGGCGTCTTTCGGTCGTATAGCTTGGCAAAGCCGACTTTGCTGTAGGTATCGATGAAGGTCTGTTGATAGATCCGGCCCACGCCCTTCAACGTCCCGACGTAGAACGTGTCCTGCGCGCCGCAGTAGCCGGGACATGCGCTCTCGAATTCCCCGTGCGCTTCTTTATCCGCGGTGGCCTTCTCGAGCGCCACCACTTGCGCATCGGTGAGCACCAGACCTTCTTGCGCCACCTTCGCTTCCAGCGCCTTCAATCGTTTCCGCATCGTTTCGAGATCATGGCGGAGCCAGATGCATCGCACGCCCGCCGGGGAAATCGTCAGGGCCTGCTTGCGCAGTTCATTGGCCACGCGGGCCTGCCCCCAAGCCGGCTGCTCAATGGCCATCTGCACAATCACCTGCTCCACTTCAGGCGCCACCCGATTCTTGAGGAGGGGTTTCTGTCGCGAAATCTCTTGGAGGGCGGCCTCGCCGCCCGTGTCGTAGAGTTCTTTGAACCGATAGAAACTATCTCGGCTATACCCCATCAGCTGACAGGCTTTGGAGACATTACCGAGCTGCTTCGCCAGTTCCAACACGCCGACTTTGGCCTTGATGATCTTCTGCTCCGTCGTCATTGTCCTCGCTCCTTTCGAAAGAGGGAGGACTCTACCTGACTGTCAGTTTAAGTTCTAGCTTTCACAGCTAAATCGAGGGAAATCAAATCCCGGCTTTGGCACCAGGTAGCGCAAAATGTATTCGGCCACTGTAGTTGATGCACTAATCATGGCTTTCTGTTGCCGCCCAAATCCCGCAACGCCCGTTCGAGTCGCTTTCTTACCAGTTGTTCTACAAGCGACTTAATTTTCGGATCGGTCTTGAGCACATGCTCCATCATCTGTTGACCCATCGTTGCCGCTGACCGTAACAATCCCTGATCTATAGAGTTTCCAACAGCCTCGCCAATGGAGATGTCTCGCTTCTTGCGCTTTTTCTTTTTGCTCATCACACCTCCTGGTGCACTATTGCGTAAAGGCCCTGATCCCGGTTTTACTCCGGTCCCAGTCCCGGTTCTAAGTCCCGGTACTCAGTCACAGACTATAGTAATAAGCATCTCTAAGCCATCGTGTTTTCTCGGCTCACGTAGCAATCCATCACTCATCATCGTTACCAGTGGTACTCGGCTCAGAAAGACTGCAAACTGTCTTCGCTCAGACGGTCGTTGATGTGCTCGTAGCCGACGATCATGCGTTGGTTCGCGAGTCCGTACGGTACCTAATTGAATCATACTTCGATTTCCGGGTTATCGGCGAGGCAAGGAATGGAGCGGACGCGGTGAAACTGGCCCGTCAATTACGGCCGCAGATCGTGTTAATGGATTTCAATATGCCGATCATGGATGGCCCTGAGGCGGCACGGACGATTGCTCAAGAGATTCCGGGCGTCAAGATCGTCGGCATGTGATTTACTCACCGCGGTTTGCACGCGCGATGTCCTGTAAGGCCGCGACATACTGTTGCGTGGTCTCTTTGCAAAGGGCAAAACAGTCACAGCACGTGGCAGTGAGCCGGTCGTGGTCAACGATCGCAATGGTATGGCGGGTCTTCGCAACAATGCTCTGGCGTTGAAGGTCGTCTACCACATCGGTGATTGTTTTCAGGTCCAATCCCACCTGTGCGCCGAGAAAGTCTAGTGTAAATGGAAACGTTTCCAACCCCGTCCGATCCCAATGGGCCTTTAACCACCGCGCGAGACGTTGCTGGTGGGAATGGAAGCGGTTACAGCCTACGGAAATCACCGCATGGCGGAGCAGTAGGGCGTTGTACCGCTGTAACGCGCCTTGCAGGTATGGCAGGTCATGCAGCCGTGAAACCAGCTCCGGGGCTGGGACACGGACGGCCGGGCCGCCAATTTGGACAATCGCCAGACAGACGGCTCGTTCACTCCCTTGCACCACCGATGCCCCGCTAGAGCCTTCGGCTCCTGTGATCGTCACTTCGACGGTATGACGCTCGTCAAGGATGTCCGTCATACTAATGGCGGCGTGAAGCGGGAAGTACAAGTATTGGATCAGCTCTCCAGGCTGGTCAATGATATCGCCGAGATGAATATCGACCGATTCAAGATGAGGAAGAATGACCTCAGCCTCCTGAGGCGGCAGAAGCGCGAGGATGCGATTCGCAGCAAATTTGCTGGTGGCAGTCGTCACTGGATTCCTTTCTCAGGCATGCCCAGCAGTTTCGTCAGACGATTCTTGTCCGCTGGCTGATGGGGTGACAGGGTGAGAAGAGGCCTCATAAGCAGGCTACGCGATCAACTGGACAATTTACAAGAGCGCGGTTACGCCTGCCTATTAGCGCAACATCCCGTCGCTTGGGATTATCTATCCCGGTACTACCTTGCTAAAGGAGCTCGATTCTTTGAGGAGAGAAAAGAGTCTTCTCCGTGGCTTCTCTTAAACAGCGCACCTGGTTGTCTTGCTTCTTTCTTCGGTTACTGATCTTGATCTCCGCTCGAACAGACTTATCTGACCAGCGGCTGCTATACAGGTAAGATTCGCGTTCGAGGCGGTGAAAATGACCTTAAACACGGTGGAATGGCTGACCGGAATCTCCTTGCTTGCGCTCACCGGGCGGGCAATCTATATCTACATGGAATGGCACTGGCGGGCGCGGCAGATACGCGCAAATGACGCATGGCTTGCCCACCGGGAACGGGAACGCAAAGCGATTCAGGTTGATGGTAATTGAGCCACGTAAGGGAGCTTTAGCGAAGGCTCTGAGCGGAAGGCGGGACGCTCTTGAGGCTAGAACGCCGGATCACACCGCGCTGGGGAGAGCATATGAGGTGAGACGTGCGGCCTCCCGCGAGGAGGCCGCACGCTAGGCGTTACTTATCGATCTTGGTTTTTCCCGTCTCGGCATCGACATAGACTTTTTGGGTCTTCTTGTTGGCGTCTATGACCTCGACCTCGTAGACTGTCCGGCCGTCTTCCTTCCCAAGTTCGGCATCTACTGCTTTGCTACCCGGGACTGCCTTTACGGCAGTACGCACGGCGTCTTCCATCGTGATCTTCGCCGTCGCGATCAATTCCTTATTGGTCTCGAACAGTGCCCACGCGGGACTGGACATGACCCCGGAAAGCAATGCGATGGCTAAAAGTTTTTTCGTCATTTCGCCTCCTTTAGGTGAATTAATCACCATGCCAGCGCCCTCGGCAAGAAATAACCGTGGGTCCGCCGTTGGTGTTGCTTAATCGTATACTGGCTGCAAACCCCCGTGGACTAGGCGTATCTCTAGAATTAGCGTGTCATGCCGAGGGTGGCATGAAAGCAGCGGGGCCGCTTTTTGTAATTTCCATATATTGTCTTCCGGCGACTGTATGAGCTAGCAAGGAGATTGCCGATTATGTAAAGGTGACGCAAGCACCCCACCGACCTTCTCATTGTGCTTGGCGACGAGACAGACGGCACCAATGTAGGTTACCGATTGCACAGTGGAAGAGAATCGCCCGGGCCGGCCTTCACGGCGCTGTTATCGTCTCCATGGTGTCGGAACCAGTGCGGGCCCAAAGGGCTGAGATGGAGCCATGATATCGGGTGCAGATCGCGGCATACCCATCGGTGTATTACCGACCGGTGTACGATCCATTGGTGTATTAAATATCGTGAGGCTCTCCTGCATCATCCCGGCCGGTTCATTGAACCGGCGCTGTGGGGTGCCGATCTCAGGATTGGTAAAGACCGTCCCTGTATTCTTTCGGCTCTCGAGGTACTCCTCGATATTATTCGGACTCGTCCCGAAGACCGTGCTCGACGTGTCGCCTCTTTTGTAGGACTGGTTCATCTGCGCAAAGACTGAACCATTGAAAATGACGGTAAGGATGACTAAGAGTGGCATCATGGTGTACCTCCTTGTCTCCATTTCAGTCTGATACAGCTTACCTACGCGCTTGCTGAAGTCTATTCAATTTAATTCATTTGGTTTTCACTACCAGGTCATCGAGCCACCAGCACCAGCGCCACTTTTATTCCAGTGTCTATGGCATGCTCCAAATGATCTGTCCGTTGCGATCGGTCAGTTTTATGACGGTTCGCTCGTCAGGGGTGAGGTATAGCCTTCGATTGCCATCCCGACTCGTCAGCACCAACCCGACCTCTCCGTTTTGATCGAGCCCCAAGCCTGCCCGTGCCTTGCCCGATGGGTCGAGCAAGAGAAACTCCTCGGCATTAACGCTATTGGCCTTTTCCGCAGTAGCCGGCGAGGGAGCCAGCCACCGATCCCCCAATATTCCGCCAATACAACCCCCAATCAACGTCACGACGATTAACAACCCAAATTGCTTGTGACTCACGGCTCATCCTTTCCGGTCGGCACACCGTTCTCGCTGGTGTGATTGCTCGACCTCGATCTCTCCCACGACTATGTGCAACCTGCTTAACACCTATGTGGTCTAAATAGGGGGATCTTCGAAGACCAAGCCAAGGTAAAACCATTCTAAATCGACTCTCAAGGCTTAGGCAGTGTATATAGTCTTATCGATTTTCGAACGCAGTTTCCGTCCAAATATGGGACGCCGCCTTCTAACGCTGCGGGTAAGCCATTCTCTAAGGAGATAAATATGGATGCAGGTTTTTGGCACGAAAGATGGGAAACCAACGACATTGCTTTTCACAAAAAGGAAGCCAACCCGCTCCTGGTCAGATGCTTCGCCGCGCTTTCATTGTCGAAGGGTAGTCGTGTCTTTGTACCATTGTGCGGCAAGACCCTGGATATTCATTGGTTACTTTCTGAAGGCTTTCGTGTAGCCGGCGCGGAGCTGAGCAAGGTAGCCATTGAGCAATTATTTACGGAACTCGGCGTGGAGCCGAAAGTATCGCGTGACGGTGAAGTAGATCACTACAGCGCGGCCAATATCGACGTGTTTGTTGGTGACATATTTCAACTGTCCAGCGACGTCCTTGGCCCGGTCGATGCCGTTTATGACAGGGCCGCTTTAGTTGCGTTGCCGGAAGAAGTACGAAAGCGATACACGGCACATTTAACGGCGCTTACGAGCGACGCGCCGCAACTGCTCATTACCTATGAGTACGACCAAAGCCTGATGGAAGGCCCTCCTTTTTCCATCAACAACGAGGAAGTCAATAGACATTATAGAGAAAGTTACGAGGTGAGTATGATCTTAAGTGCAGATGTGCCTGGTGGTTTGAAGGGAAAATGCGCGGCAAAGGAGAATGTCTGGCTGCTACGGGAAAAGTAACTTCACTTCGCTTAAAGAAAAGGGACCAATTCGATATCATGGGGGAACCCGGCGTGGATCGAATGTTGCTGTTTCTCGCTCTCGCAGGTGCACGAAAAGCGGTGGTGAGCTTCCTGCTCGGGGGATTCTTCACCGTCCTGCTCACGGTTCCGGCGACGGGGAACGAGTTTTCGCCGTCGTCGGTCGCGAAGGGAGTGCTCTTGGTGGCCAGCCCGATGCTGAATGATCCGAACTTCCGTCAAGCCGTGTGCTCATCATGGAGCACGGGTCGGAGGGAACAACCGGACTCATTCTGAATCGGTCCACGAACATCCTCCTGTCGGAGGCATTACCGCAGCTCACCGTGCTCAAGGGAAGTAACCACCGGTTGTTTGTGGGAGGGCCGGTAGAACCATCCCGCCTGCTCCTGCTGTTCCGCCTCAAGGAGCCTCCAACAGACGCGCGGGCGGTCATCGACGGAGTTTATGTGGGTGGCACACCGGCGGTTCTGGAACGCATCATCACACAGGCCCGTCCCACCGAGACCTTCCGGGCTTTTGCCGGATCCGCCGGGTGGGCTCCGGGGCAACTGACATTTGAAATGCTCCAAGGAGCGTGGGCAACCCTGCCGCCTGAATCGTTCGACATCTTTGATAAGGATCCAGCCACGCTCTGGCAGGACTGTCTCAGCCGCCTTCAGGCGCCCAGAGTCATTTCTCATTAGGGATAGCCGCCAGTACAACGATTCCTTCGAGCCTGCTGATTGCATTTGTCTCCGCGCAGCGGATATCTCGCAAGGGTTCCCCTTGAAGAGCGTTCCCGCCTCGGGTAGATTTCTTATCATGAGCCGCAACCGCCGAGTCAGAGCCCACACATCATCGCCAAGCAGGATGCCAAGACCTTGATTGCGTTGAAGCTCAGGAAGCCGATCTTTTTCGCGCTCTTGGTTTCCACGGTCCTATCCGGCTGCGCTCTGACCCGCGAACCGACCCGCACACCGAGAACAGCTATGGAGCAATTGCTGCTGGCACAGGCCATCACACGCAGCCTGAATCATCTTGTCGTCCCGGTACCCTTACGGCAGCCGGTCGTCGTTGAGCTGGCGGGTTTCCCACAGGACCGATCGATCCTACAGAGGACGTTTGCCGTCCCACAAGCGCCGACTACCAGTCCAGATGACCTGCCGGTCATTCGCCAGCAGGCCTCCGATCTGCCTGTCGTGCAAGGAAAGCTCGAGGCTCGTCTGGGGGAACTGGGGTTGATGCTGCGCACGCGTCGCGAGGAGGCCCGGTATTTTCTGCGTGCCGTCGTGGAAGCCCTTGGGACAGAGCAGGGAGAAACGTTTTTCGGCATGCCGCCGGTCCAGAGCGTGCTGATACCGTTCTCGTTGCCGGAGCTCACCCTATACAAGGCGCAACGACAACGAGCCTATGCCCGCTTCACGATGGACGTCTACGATGCCCACACCGGCGAACTCGTACGATCGACTTCCTGGTATGAAGGGTCGGCGTTCTACAATCAATACACGGTCTTGTTCTTCTTCACATTCGAGGGGTCGGACTTAACTGCGATACCGTAGGTCCATGCACTCAGCATTCTGGCGGCTAACAAAAGGGGTCACACCGAACATGCGTGTGTGGAGTCGATGGAGTCTCGCACTGATCATGGCGACGTTCTTCTTGGGCTGTACGACGGATTTGCATCGCGTTTACACGGACGGCTCGTTTAGAGCCATCCCCGGAGAGCGCACTGGGGTCTTCGTATGGGCGGAGGATGCCGTCCTGCGCGAGACGGTGCAAACATGGTTACGGAACCAGGGACTCGCCATCCTTGATCGAGCACTGCCTGGCCAGGGGGCGGAATCTTGTCAGGATTGCCAATTACAAGCCGTGCTGGCCCATGCTAAATTATTGAAAGCGGAACAAGTGGTATTTGCGCGCTTCTCACGGAATCACAACCCCGATGAACTGGCGGTCTCCATACGAGCTCTGTCCGTGCAAAAAGAAGAGGAACTGTGGAAGGGTACGGCGCGAGAAAGCTTTCCCACCGATATCGCGGGCGAACAATTACGAACGAACCTCGTCTTACTGACTTGCCACGCGCTCGCGACGGTATGGAGATATCGTCCTGCCGGGTATCTGAGAACAGCCTCGATGGACTACTGTTACTATCATTTGTGATCGTATGCGTCTGATAAAGATGCCATAGCGGCGCAGCCCGCATCATTGGGACAACGGGCCGGATAAAGATGGAGAGAAGTATTGTACGAGAGGTGACCCTGTAGACAATGCGGCTAAAGTCATGAACATGGATCTATCTTGCGGCCGGGCGGGCGATAATCCAGGCGTGCGTGGTTGCGTTGATCTCCTCCGGTTTATTGCGAAACCTCTCATCCAATGGCAAGCCGTGACGGAGGCTGTTCAACGCAACGGCGTCAATGCTTGCCTGCATCGAAACGACCCTTAGTCCAGACTTCTCTATAAAGTCCAGGTATTCATCAATGCGCAGCCTATTTTGATACATGTACCGGTTGCCTGCATACTTCAGCCATTCTGCATCGCTGAATTGGAGGAAATGTATCGATGAGATGGACCGATCGGAATGGGAAAAATGATCCGTCATATCGATGAGATGCACAAACAGGCCGTCCTCTTTTAGAACCCTCTTACTCTCAAGGAGAGCACCGCGGAGCGTTTCAGGCGGCATGTGCTCAAGTGTGGTGTACGAGACATGGAAGTCGATGCTCTGCGAAGTCAGTTCGAGATGAGCCGCATCGGCGGGAGAAACATATTCGATATTGGCCATGCGTAAAAACTCATCCAACATGATTTCCTTCTGGATCAACTCGCGGAAACGTTGTTCGAAGCAACGCGGTTCAGCGCGTTCTTTAAACATCCCGGCGATTGACTCGGGATTCTTTCGACAATAGGAAAGATCTTCTTGAACGAGTTCAGATCTCAGGTAAGGATTGAGGTCGACGGTAATGCTTCGCTCTGCGCCGCACAACCAGCATGCCGTCGGGATGTTCAATTGATGGCCGGTGCCGACTTCAAGAAACGTTTTGCCGACCACCGAGCATCCTGCTTGTTGTATACGATGAATAATTTCAGCTCCGGCGAGTAGACGGTTCACCGGACTTGTAGTTCTGAGGCTCCCCAAATAGCGCTGCACGAGATAATAGGCGCGATAGCTGATGGGCGTAGGAAGCGCTGATAGAGCGTTCTGAATTGCCGCCTTAAATTTCCAGTTCATGTCTGCCGGTTTGTATGATTGAAGACTAACGCGCCGGAAATAGAGCTTCCAGTGATGAGTACAGCGGAAATTAATTGCTCGTTAGTGACGGTCAGCGGCCGAAGTGGAAGGAGATGCCGAACATGAAGAGGTGGGCGCGATAGTCGGCGGAGAGATCACTGCGACTGAAGTTGAAATGCGCGAAGTTATACTTGTATTCGATGAACGGTGCAATCTTCGGAGTCACGTAATATCTGGTGCCGGCCAGGATATTGAAGCTCGGAGCAAAGGAGGCTTCGGGTTTGAGGCTTCCGTCCGAAACATTCCCGACGTTCAGGCCGATCCCAAGGCCCGTGTAGGGCTCGACTTTGTATTGATACCCGGTGAGCCGGATCAAGGCGTTGAAGGCCAGTGAATGCACCAAGAAATCCGCTCCCGGCAAGGAACCGGTCGAGCCGCCCAGTGCCTGATTGGTCGAACCATTGACATGTTGCTGTTTGATGCTGGGGTTGGCTCGGTACATGTCCACTTCAAGGCCGAACCAATTGAACTGCCGGTCATCGAAGTAGTGTCCGATCTTGCCGCCGAAAAACCCATTCTGCTTGAGGCGAATGGTCCCGGCATCGGTTGAATCCAATTCGGCAAAATTGAGGCCGCCGCCGACCGCTACATACGTGTCTGCGTGAGCAACAGAAACCAGGCCCAGCAGGATAATCCCTGCGACGAGACCGCCTAGTTGCCATCGAGCCATGCATTTCCTCCTGTCCATACACCGACTTATGCGAGTGCTACTCTAACGGGGTCTGACGAACCTGGCAAGAGAGAAGTGAAAGGGAAAAAGCCGGAAAACTTCGTCAGAAAAGTCTCTAGAACCCGGTACATTGCGTGTCCTGCCGATGAAGGAGCGTAGGGCGCAGACAGAATCCGCGCCACGGTGATTTGTCCCATGACCAATTGAGCAGTGCGTATTCCGTGTGAGTCAGGCGGTCCGACAATATGCGGCCGAACCCACCGATTCGAAGGCTGAAGCCAGCCGGCAAGAGAACATCCTTCAGCAGGCCGAACTCGGTGAAGTTGCCGGCGGCATAGGCGGGATCGCCCCGGTCCGACACGAATCCCTCGCCCCTCCAGAAATTGACATAGGGCCGCCACCCTCCGATATCGACACCGGCCGAGAGAAAGTATCCTCGCCCCCGGACGATCGGCAGGGCGCTGCTGGTGGGCTCGTTCTGGCTCGTCAGGTACAGTGCGATCACATCGATTTCCCTAATCCATGACAGACCGGACCAATATCGGCCCGGTTCGAAGGCCAGTTCCGGTCCAAGAGCCGTCACGAAATTGTTCGTTGCGGTACGATCGCGGGGGAGGCCCACGCCAATGAAGGTGCGAGACTCGGAATATTGCGCGCCTCCGGAATGAGCCCAATAGACCTGCCCGTTCAAGGCGAGATTGCCGTAGACCACACGCCCCGTGTATCCGACGTCGAACTGCTCGGCCTTCTGGAACGTTTCAATTTGATTCCACTCGATGAACAAATCCTGCTGGTAGCCGGGCCGGTTGACGAGCAGTTGAAATCCTTGCTCAACCGGACGCGAAAAGAGTGTGGCATCGTTAAAGAGCGCATCGACAAAGGGGTGATTCCGCTTGATCGTGCCGGCGATCAAGGAGACATTCGGCCAGAATTCATATTCCGCGGCCAGAATCGGCTGCACGGTATGGAAAGGTTGTGTGTCGCCGATCGGAAGCCCGGCAAAGAACCCGGCGTCGAGGTTCAAGCGGGCAAAGGGCGTATAGCGGAGGACCGGCGCCAGATACTGCCCCGCGAACGTCCGATTCGAGACCGGTTGTCCATCGAGTTGCTTCAGGCCGGCATAGTCGATGTTGTACACGTAGGTCAGCGCGTCCAGTTTGGCGCTGAAACGGCCTGCTCCGGCCCGGTCGTTTCCGGCCGTAGAAAGCGGCCGCGTGCTGTTGAAAAGATCTTCGAAGAGCCGGCTCCTGCCTGTGTCCCAGTTCCAGTTGAATACGATGTATTGCTGGTTGACCCATTTGAAGGTGTCGCGATTTTGATACGTAATGCCGTCCTCCGTGAAAAACGCGCGAATCCGCCGTACCTGGACGCCAAATTCAATCGAGGCCGATTCTCCCAAGGGAACCCGCCTTGCGAGGCCAAATTCAGGAAAATTGCTCGCGGCGAATTCGGGGTCCCCCTGAAGGCTCAGAAAATGACGCCCTTTCCAAAACGACACCCATGGCCGCCATCCCGCGAGGTCAAGCCAAAAGGTCGTCTCGTAGCCGCGTCCGCGAAGCGCCGGCCCATCGCCCATCGGCTCGTTATAGGTCGTGAGATAGGTAAAGCTCGCACCGATTTCATTCCACCAGAACAGGGCCGGAAAGTAAGCCGAGGGCGCCAATACCAGCTCCGGTCCGGCGGCGGTCACCAGATTATTCGCGGTGTTAAACGATCGATTCAGCTTCAACAGGGCTTGACCGTTTCGGACCCAGTGAGCCTGTGCGTTGAATCGGAGCGGCCCCCATCGGAGCTGCCCCGCATATCCCACATCGTATCGATTAGGCGCGGATCCGCGGAATGCCTGCTCCCAATTGATGAAGAGGTCCTGCCGGTAGTATCGGTTGTCTACCAGGAATTGCGCGCCCTGCTCGAGTGGACGGACAAACCGATTGGCATTATCGAACACCGCATCGTGGAAGTCGCGATGCGGGACCTGAAGTGTGCCGATCAAGGCGGAGACTTGTTCATTGGGCGTATACTTCAGCCGAAAGATCGGGCGCACTTGGGAGACTTCCGTCTCATATCCGAACGGGATGTTGGCAAAGACGCCGAGGTCCGCTTCGAGGGAAGAGAATAACCGCTTGTGGAGGTACACATTGAGAAGGCTCCCGATCAGAGTCGTATCGCGGCCCAAGCCGTTGGTGAACGTGTTGTCTTCCAGCCCTTGCTTTTCCATATTGAGGAGGAAGGTGGTCGTTTCAAGCCGGAGGTCGAGATTATGAGGGGGAATCGAATCAGCGCCTGCGACGGTGCCGATGAGTCCGAAGAACAGCAGAACGAGCGCCGCTGTCCCGCGCATCCATGATACGCAGGATGAAATGTGGCCGAGCCGGTGCACAATGGTGGCCGATCATATTCGGGGCCTACGGCGCCCGTCAATGACAGAATCCCGCCGGGGGCCCGGCTTGACTTGATTTTAAAAGCGCGTCATATGACGGCGTTTGAGAGGGTGGTCCGCTCCGGTGCAAGGAGACCGAATGGCGGGATGTTGACGGAAAAAGAAGCTCTAATCGCAGCGCCGCGTCAGCCCTTGCTGTTGGGGCTTGCGCTTTCAGCGGTCACGACGGCACAAATCGCGAGCGCGTTCGCCATTCAGTGGTATACGGTTGCGCAATTAGGTGCGGGACCGGAAACCGATGCCTTCTATGCCGGCTTCACGCTTCCACAGATTGTAATGGTGGTCTTGATTGACCCCTTAGGGTTTGTGCTGGTGCCGATGCTGGCCGTGACACAGGCAAGTGAGCGGAAGATCGCCGGAAGCTTGCTTTTCTGGTTTGTCGGTGTGGCCTCGATCCTCATTACGCTTCTGTTGTTTCTGCTGCTCCCGCTCATTGTTCCGTTCCTTGTCCCGGGTTTTTCGGACGCGACCACGCAACTGACCGTTAAGCTGGCACGAATCCAGGTCATCGGAGTCATCGGCGCCGCCTGCATGATGGTGCTGTCGAGCCTCTATCATGCCGGTCAACAATTCATCCGACCGGCATTGTGGACACTGGTGTGGACCCTCGTGGGATGGCTTATCCTTGTCGTTGGAATACAGGAGCGGGGTGTCTCGTTGGCGGCATGGGTACAGGTGCTGTGCTCCATCGGCCCGATGCTTTCCCTTGCCCCATCCGTCGGATGGGTAGGGCGGAGTGAGTGGTTGAAACTTGGCGCGAACGTACGCGAGTTGTGGCGGCGACTGAAACCGCTGATGGTGAGCGCTGCCTATTATCGGACTGGTTTCTTGGTCGATCGCTTTTTAGCGTCTCTTCTTGCGCCGGGGAGTGTGGTGGTGTTGGAGTTGGCCTGCCGATTCCATTTGGCACTGGTGCGAATCCTCAATCAGGGCCTCACGACGCCGATCCTTCCGGTCCTTGCCAGGCTTTCACATCAAGGCGCGTGGCAAGATTTTAGGCGACAGTATCGGCGGAGGCTCTTATGGATCATGCTTGTCAGTCTGCCGGCGGTCGGCGGACTTGCCGCCGCGGCGCTATTGCCGCACGACTATTATCACAACGCCGGTAGGGAGGTGATACTGACCGCAATCAGCTCTCCGGATGTGAACAAGCTTGTGCTGGCGCTCATAGGAAGTTCCGGCATCTTGCTGTGCGGAAGTCTCAATCATCTTTTGATGAGCGCCTTCTATGCTCACGGCGACATGCGCACGCCGACCAGGATCCAGATGCTGAGCTATTCAATCGGCATCGTAATGAAGTGCTGTGGATTTGTTCTGGGAGGGCTTATCGGAATCGCCTTGGCCATGAGTTTGTATTATGCGTTAGAAGGGCTTCTGCTCGGCACGGTGTTGCATCGCCGTATGGCGGTTCGGCTCCATTCTGAAATCGCGCCTGTGCTGGAGCTTCCCGCGGTCAATGTTCCGCCGCGCCTTCTATAAAAGACCGCCAATGATTGGGTTCCAACGCCGATCCATGGCGCCGGCTGATGAAATTACACACTAGGCGCAGAAAATTCGCAGCCGTGTCCGCCTTGCTGTCTATCTCGGCGACTCTCCTGGTGATGGATACGGCGCTCCGATTTTTTCCCGTCAGCGACGGGCTTCGCGGCGTGCCGGTGAACGAGAACAATCCCGTGTATCGGTTTGCGCCGAATCGGACGTTGCGCTGGTCCAAAGGATGGAACTTCTTTCTCGTCAACGAAATCCGAACGAATAATTATGGATTCATCAATGACATCGATTATGATCCGGCGGCGATGTCACCTTTATTAGCCGTTATTGGAGACAGTTTCGTGGAAGCCGCCATGGTTCCCTATCGGCAGACGGCCGCCGGCAATTTGCAGGCATCAGTCAAGGACATCGGCCGAGTCTATTCGTTCGGCGCTTCCGGTGCGGCTTTAAGCCAATATCTGGCGTACGCTCGGTATGTTCGAGATGAGTTCCATCCGGACGGCATGGTAATTATTGTCGTCGGCAATGATTTTGATGAGAGCCTCTTGAAATACCGGAGCAATCCCGGGTTCCACTATTTCGTCGAGACAGAGAATGACCGGCTGGTCCTCAAACGGATAGACCGCTCAATCCCGTGGTGGAAGGATATGCTTATGATGCCGACCCTCGGCCGGTATCTCGTCATGAATCTCGAATTCGGAAACCCCGATCAACTGAGGGAGCGAATAGTCTCTTTTTTTGGAAACAGCCCTCAATTTGTCGGAAATGTGCCGGCAAACGCAGACCCGGTGCGCCTCAGCGACTCGAAGAAAGCCGTAGACGCGTTCTTGGACATGTTGCCCGCCGAGGCAGGGCTCCGGCCCGACCATATCGTGCTTGTGTTGGATGCGCCTCGGCCGGAAATCTATTCGCTGGATCGGCTGGCCGCCGTGCAAGACAGCTACTTTGAGATTATGCGCCGGTATTTGACCACCGCCGCTTCGGAAAAGGGATTCGGGATGATCGATATGGAACAAGTCTTCATATCCGATTATCAACGAACCGGTTTGAAATACGAATTTCCGAATGACTATCATTGGAATCCCGTCGGCCATGAAGTCGTTGCTCGATCCATACAACACACAAAGGCGTTTGCCGACATCTTTGACAGGAACAAAGCAGGCAGGCGCCAATGATGAATTCACCCGTTCATCTGAAATCCGACTCCGGCTTCTAGAAGAGTTCTTGAGCGGTGAGGTGAGTCCCCGGGAAGCGGTGGCGAAGCAACCGGGGGATGTGGTGGGCGAGAAGGACCTGCCGGGGCGGGCGGGTGAAATAGGGCGGGTGAAATAGAAGGTTGTTTGCGATATGGAGTCCGGCAAGCCACGTGTTCTCTTTGTTGTACCAGGGACACCCGCGGGTCCCACGACAGTCTTTATCAGGAACGATATCGCGGCCATTGAAAGATGTGGAGTCATAGGGACCACATTCACACTATCTTCTCGTAGCTCATTGCCGATACTCATCAATGAATCGCGCAGATTTCGCCGAGAAGTGAAGCGGTTCAAGCCGGATCTCATCCATGCTCATTACGGCACGGTGACGGCGTTCTTTTGTGTAGTCCTCACACGACTCCCGTTGATCATCACCTATCAAGGCAGTGATTTGAACTGGTTTCTCCATCCGAACCCGCTGCGATCACCGATCGGTCGTGTGCTGTCTCAGCTTGCCGCTCTGCGGGCCGGCCGTATTATATGCGTGAGCGAACAATTGAGAGGAAGACTGTGGTGGAAACGCGCGCGAACGTCGGTCCTGCCCTCCGGCGTCGATACCGCGATATTTCGTCCCATTCCGAAGAGTGAGGCAAGGACGAAGCTCGGCTGGGGACAGCAGGAGAAAATCGTCGTGTCCAGCGCCGGGACAGATCCGCCTCGCAAGCGTCTTGACTTGGCTCAAGCGAGCATTCGGGCCGCAGAATCGTTATGCGGCGCCATCCGTTTTGTCGTCCTGGATGGATGCACGGAACACCGCGATGTGTCGATCATTTTCAACGCCTCGGATTGTTTTCTTATGACGAGTGATTCGGAAGGGTCGCCGAACGTGGTCAAGGAATCGATAGCCTGCGGTCTTCCGGTCGTGTCCGTAGACGTCGGCGATGTCAGGGAACGCTTGCGGAATGTCCGCCCATCGATGATCGTAAGCCGGGATCCGGAGGCTATCGGAAAGGCATTGGCTGAGATTTTGCTGGAAAGCGAACGTTCCAACGGGCCTCAGATCATCCAAGATCTCTCGACAGACAAAATCGCATGGAGAACCCTCCGCTTATACGAGGAAGCGCTGAAACAATGACGGAGTGAGGAGATTCTATTTTCTATTGCCCTGCGGCATAGGCGACAAAGAATGGAATTTTATTTTGTGCTGGGAGCAGCAACGGCGGCGATCACCGCGCTGACGGCACTGCTGTTCCTCAAGACCCGGCATATAGGCTTCCCGGTGGGCTTCGGCCTCCTGTATTACTGGTCCCTCTACGGGGCCTGGTCGGTCTTTGCCGAGAGAACCGGAGGAGACGGTGGAAAGGGCTATGACTATCTGACCGAAAAAATGTTCCCTGTCGATTTGGACGAGCATTATATGGCGGCCTTGGGTCTCTATGCGGTCTTTATTGTTGTGATTCAATTCACGCTCTTATGGCTCCTCCCGGCGGCAGCGAGTCCGGACGATGATCACAATAGCCCGCGAATGCGGGTATCACACACTTGTATATTCATTCTCGCCGGAATAAGTATTACCGTGAGTTTTGGGATATTGGCGGATCAGCTTACCAGCGCCACGGAAATGAACGTCTCAGCCTATGTCGCGACGAGGGGCGGATTGGGGGCGTATCATCCCTTGTTCACCGTTCATCAGATCCTGAATCGGATGGCTGTGTTTGCATTGGCCATCGGGATCGCGGTGTATCTAGCCGGTGAGCGAGGGATGTTTTTAGTTGGTGGCAAATCATTCCTGGTCGGATGGACCTATGCCGGGTTGCTGTTGGGGACGTTTGGATTTCTGGCCATGCTGGGCAATAAGAATGAATTGTTTGCCGCCCTGTTACTGGGAGGAGTGTTTTATTCGATCAATACGAGAACAATGAACTGGAAGTCCGTGGTGCCAATAGGGGGCATCGCATTTCTGGCAATCGGAGCGATCAACTTTTTGAGGAGTTTGCCCGTCTTGGCTTTGTTAGATACCGATACGTGGTGGGAAGCAGCCACTCATGCGCCTGAGATCCGTTCCAGCGGCGAGGCGTTTGCGGCCCATTTCTCGCTTTATGGCATGCTGCATTTCAATGCGCCGCTTACCTATGGCTCCAGTTTTGTGTCGTTTGCGCAATCAGTCGTGCCTCGATTGCTCTGGACCGACCGCCCCTTAGGCACCTATGTCGAATATGCGGAAAGTGTCGGCATCTATGAAGGCGCGACCGGCGAGGCCTATACGATCCATCATGCGGCGGGATGGTATTTGAATTTCGGGATATGGGGAATTATTGCCGGGGCGGTGATATGGGGGCTGGTATGGGGACAGTGCTATCGAGCGTATACGAAGGCGGGGAGCGGCAGTCGCCGGTGGCACCATGCGCTTGCAATCGTAGCCCCCGCAGGGTTCGTTGCCGCTATCCCTTTGCTCGTGCGCGCCGGACCGGACGGTTACAAAGGCGTGATCATTGAAGGGTTCCTCATACCGATGGTGATCATATTATTGGCGTCTACCCGGTGGGGCCAATTGCTCCATCGGAGGGACGGCTCACCAATGGACACCGCTGGACAGGCGGGAACACAGCTCTCATGGAAATCATGACTCAATTGGATCGCGGATTGCCGTTCGCCTCAGTCATTATTCCGTGCCGGAACGAAGAGGCGCTTATCGAACAATGTCTCGACTCGATCGTGAAGAATGATTATCCGGCCGAGCGGGTGGAGATAATCGTCGTAGACGGCATGAGCGAAGACCGGACCCGAGCCATAGTGGATGAATATGCAAAACGATGTCCACGCCTCAGACTCGTGAATAACCCAGCCGGGACAATCCCCGCGGCTATGAATCTCGGGATCAAAGAATCCGGCGGCCAATTCATTCTGAAAATGGACGCGCATTCGACATATCCGCCTTCCTACATCAGAGACTGCATTCGATACCTGATCGGCTATCAGGCCGACATGGCAGGGGGCATATGGTCCATCGCGCCTCGGAAGAACACCCTGAGGGCTCAATCCATTGCCGCAGCGCTGTCTCACTGGTTCGCATCCGGCAATGCCTACATCAAGACCGGTTCCGGCGAGCCTCGGTGGGCGGACGCCGCCGCCTTCGGCTGTTGGACACGCGAGGCGTTGGAAAAATTGGGACCCTTCGATGAGCGCCTGGCGGGCAGCTCCGATATGGATCTCAACATCAGGCTGAGAAAGAGCGGCGGCAAAATTTTACTTGCTCCTCAAATACAAATTACCTACTTCGCCGACTCGGATCTCGGACGGTTTTGGCAACATAATTTTAGCGACGGCGTGTGGGCGACCTATCCATTGAAGTTCGGCAAACTGGCCGGTTCATGGAGGCACATGGTTCCTCTGTTGTTTGTTCTCACGTTGCTCGGCTGGATTCCCGCTCTTTTCTTCTTTCCGCCGGTGGGCCGGCTTCTCACATGGACGACGATTGCATACGGGGGCGTCAATCTGGCGGCGGCTGCGCAACTCTGCGTGAGAACCGGGAATTGGAAATACATAGCGGTGATTCCGATTGTCTTTGCCATTAGGCATGTCGCTCATGGACTCGGCGCTCTCTATGGCGGGCTCTTGGTGCCGTTACCAGGTATGACATGGAAAGGGCGACGGGCCGGTGCGAGGAACGCAAATAAAGGATACGCGGGAAGGAGAGCCTTCGATATCGTCGGGTCCGCGGTCGGTTTAATACTGTGCCTTCCACTGATGGTCGCTCTGTCCCTGCTCGTGAAATTGGATTCTCGCGGTCCTGTCTTCTATAGAGGAGAGCGCCTAGGCAGGCATGGCAAACCATTCCATATACTGAAGTTCCGAACCATGCGCCGAGACAGCGAGCGAGCCGGTCCGCCCATCACCCCCAATGGTGATAGAAGGGTGACCCGGATCGGCGCCGTGCTCAGGAAATTCAAATTGGATGAGCTTCCGCAACTGATCAATGTGCTGAAGGGCGAGATGAGCTTGGTCGGCCCCAGGCCCGAAACCGCATTCTATTTCCAATTTTACACCACCGAAGAGAAGGATGAGATCCTATCGGTCCGCCCGGGCATGACGGATTATGGATCGTTGCGCTTTCACAATGAAAGTGAACTCCTCGCCGGCGATGCCGATCCAGTGAAAGCCTATGTCGAGCGCATTCGTGATGAAAAAGTCAGGGAGCAGCGGCGCTACATCCGCGAGCAATCGCTCTGTACTGATCTCAAGCTTATTCTGATGACGCTCGCGATCATCGTGGCGACACGGTTCGGTCGAGGCCGGTTGACGGACAGCCCAGTTTCCCATGAGACTTGATTCAGCCGGGGCGTCACGGCTTCCTCTCATTCATTGTCTGTAGGCAGGACCAGTATTCATGCCTTACAAGGTGCCTTTCGTCGATGTCCCGACTCATTTCTCGAGCCTCCAAAAGGAAATTTTGGAGACGGTCACCACGGTCCTTCGCAAGGGCAATCTGATCCTCCGCGACGAGCTCCGAACATTCGAAGCGAACCTCGCCGCCTTCGTGGGCACGGACTACGCGGTCGGCGTGAACAGCGGTTCCGACGCCCTGCACTTAACCTTGAGGGCTTTGGAGATCGGGCAGGGCGACGAAGTCATTTCCGTATCGCATACCTGCGTGGCGACGATCTCCGCCATTGTTCATGCGAAAGCGACGCCGGTGCTGATCGACATCGGTGAGGATTTCACGATGGACATGGCCAAAGTCGAAGCGGCGATTACACCGCGCACCCGCGCCATTGTCCCGGTTCATCTGAACGGACGCGCCTGCGATATGGAGCGGCTTGCAGGCATTGCGCGCCGGCACAAGTTGCTCATCATTGAGGATGCCGCGCAGGCACTCGGCGCGGAGTTCGACCGACGCAAAGTCGGTTCATTCGGCATCGCGGGTTGTTTCAGCCTCTACCCCTTTAAGATGTTGGGCGCCTTCGGTGACGGAGGAGTTGTCACGACTAACGATCCGAGAATCGCCCGCGAGATCGCGATCCTGCGGGATTATGGAGAAGATAGAGAAACGGGGGAAGTACTGTATTTCGGGTTTAATTCACGGCTGGACAATCTGCAGGCGGCTGTGTTGAACGTCAAACTGAAGTATTTTGACATGTGGGTCAAGCGACGCCGCAGCATCGCCGATCTCTATCGCCGTGGGTTTGCCGACATGCCTCAACTGAAGCTGCCGCATTTTCCCGGCGACGCCTATGGCGACGTGTATATGAATTACGCCGTAAGAGCCGAGCGCCGGGATGATCTCGTGAGCTTCCTGAAGAAGAGCGGGGTCGAACCCCTGACCCCTCTTTCTTTAGTCACGCCGGTCCACAAACACAAGGCGCTCGGACTGGATCATATTTCACTTCCTATGACGGAAAGAATCGCCGGGGAATTCCTGTATTTGCCGATTTGGCCGGAGCTCTCCGACAGCCAGATCCAGCACGTCATCTCCTCGGTAAGGCAATTTTATCAAGGGCGGTAAGGCATCCCGCTTCCCTCCTCCGTGATCGAGCACCCGGCTGCGGGCTAGTATTCGTCCGCCGAGCTTCAGTAAGATTGCAACGGATCGGCGGTTGAGATCCCATGTCGAAAGAATCCTCGGCCGAATCCGCGAATGACCAACTGATGCGTGAAAACACTGCTTGGACGGCCGAATTGCTGATTGCGTTGTATCGCACCATGCTGCAGATTCGCCTCACGGAAGAGCGAATCGCCTTATTGATTGAAGGCGGCGAGATCAAGACGCCCTGTCATTTGTGCATCGGCCAGGAGGCGGTTGCCGCCGGCGTGTGTGCGGCATTGAAGCAGGAGGACTCGATCTGGGGCGGGCATCGCTCGCATGGACATTACCTGGCGAAAGGCGGAAATCCGAACGCGCTGATGGCCGAGATCTTTGGGAAGACGACCGGCTGTTCCAAAGGACATGGGGGATCGATGCATCTGGTTGCTCCCGACATCGGGTTGTACGGAACGGTCCCCCTCGTCGCCGCCACAATTCCGCTCGCTGTCGGGGCGGCCCTGGCCTCGACATTGCGCGGCGACAGCCATGTGGCCGTCGCATTTTTCGGTGACGGGGCGACGGAAGAAGGCCATTTCCATGAATCGATGAATCTTGCGGCCCTGTATCGCCTGCCCGTCCTGTTTGTGTGCGAAAACAATTTCTATTCAACGCATATGGCGCTTCGCGACCGACGGCCGCAGGATAATATCGCGCAGACCGCCGATCTGTATGGATTCCCAGGCAAGCGCATTGACGGCAATGATGCCGTCGTCGTGCATGAAGCAACCCTTGAGGCTGTGGTGCGCGCCCGAGAAGGGCGAGGTCCGACGCTGTTGGAATGTCGTACGTATCGCTGGCGGGGGCATGTCGGCCCCGCTTGGGATCTCGATGTCGGCGAAGAGCGGCGGCGCGAGTTGGAAGAATGGGTGCCCAAAGATCCGATCCTCAGACTGCGGCGGCGGATTGTCGAGGCAGGCGGACGCGTGGACGAGCTGGAGAGGATGGAACAGGAAGTCCGCGCGGATATCGAGGCCGCTGTGTACTTTGCGCGTGAATCACCGTTTCCCGATTCCGGCGAGCTTCTCCAACAGGTGT
Source organism: Nitrospira sp. Nam80 (assembly GCF_965152575.1). Lineage (NCBI taxonomy): Bacteria > Pseudomonadati > Nitrospirota > Nitrospiria > Nitrospirales > Nitrospiraceae > Nitrospira > Nitrospira sp. Nam80. The sequence goes on along the minus strand of NZ_OZ224216.1, from coordinate 3,895,408 downwards.
GTGTGCCCAGGAGTTAGAATTTCATGCGCCGGCTGACGTACGCGCAGGCCATACGTGAAGCTCACGCCCAACTCTTGAGGACGGATGCTCGGGTATTCGTCTGTGGCCAAGGAGTGTGGAATCCTTGGTATGCCGGGAAGAGCCTGCTCGATTTGGATAAAGAGTTCGGCCGCCGGCGGGTGTTGGACTGTCCGGTGTCGGAGAATGCGACGACCGGAGCCGCCATCGGGGCGGCCATCGTCGGCATGAGGCCGATCGTGTTTCATGCGCGAATGGATTTCATGCTGCTGGCAATGGACCCGATCCTGAATCAAGCAGCCAACTGGTCCTATCTGTTCGCCGGTCAGGTGCCGGTGCCGATCGTCATCCGGTGCGTCATCAATCGCGGCGGCGAGCAAGGGGCACAGCATTCGCAGGCGCTCCACGGGCTGTTTGCGCACGTGCCTGGATTGAAGGTGGTCATGCCGAGCACCCCGTACGATGCCAAAGGGCTCTTGATCGCAGCCATACGGGATGGGAATCCGGTCATATATATCGATGACCGGTGGCTCTATGATGAGATGGGCGATGTCCCGGAAGAAATGTACGAAGTCTCGATCGGGAAGGCGGCGGTCCGTCGTCAAGGCAAGGATATCACGGTGGTCACGACGTCATTCATGGCGGCCGAAGCGATGAAGGCGGTGGAGACCCTCACGGCGCTGGGAGTGGATGTCGAATTGATCGATTTGCGCTCCGTCAAACCGTGGGATCGTGACCTGCTCTTCTCCTCCGTGGGCAAGACAGGTCGCTTGGTCATTGCCGACGCGGCATGGCAAAGCGGTGGGCTTGCCGCCGAAATCGCTGCGACTGTGACGGGTGAATTGTTCCATGCGTTGAAAGCGCCGATTCTTCGTGTCTGTCTGCCCGATGCCCCTGCGCCGACCAGCGCGGTCCTGGAACGGGCCTACTATATCGATGCCGGCGACATCGTCGCCGCGGTTCAAAAAATCCTGCACTGAGCAAGACGAAAGTCCTATGGGCTACAAAGTTCCGTTTGTCGATCCCCGCGCCCATTACGCCAAGCTGAAACCGGACATTGACGCCGCGATCATCGAATGCCTCTCTCAGGGGGATCTCGTGTGCCGCCGGCAGTTGCACGACTTTGAGGCGCATCTCGCGTCGTTTGTCGGGGTCAAGTACGCAGTCGGTGTGAACAGCGGATATCACGCGCTGCATTTTTCATTGCTGGGAGCAGGGGTCGGACCGGGAGATGACGTCATCACTGTGGCGCATACCTTCGTGGCGACGGTGTCCGCCATTGTTCATTGCGGGGCCCGGCCGGTGTTGGTGGATGTCGGCCGCGACTACAACATGGATCCGGAAGCGCTGGAACGCGCCCTCACGTCTCGGACGAGGGCGGTCATGCCCGTTCATTTGAACGGCCGGTTGTGCGACATGGATCCGATTCTCGCGTTCGCGCAGCGCCATCGCCTGGCCGTTATTGAAGATGCGGCTCAGGCGCTCGGAGCGACGTACGATGGGCGTGGTGCCGGGAGCTTCGGGCAGGCCGGCTGTTTCAGCTTTTATCCGTTCAAGATCCTCGGGGGATTCGGGGACGGCGGAGCCATTACGACGAATGATCCGCGCCTTGCCCGGATGGCCACATTGCTGCGATACAACGGCGAGGATCGTGACACAGGCGAATATCATTATCATGGCTACACGGCCCTGCTCGACAACGTGCAAGCGGCGGTTTTAAATGTGAAACTGCGGTACTTGCCGGAATGGATTGCTCACCGGCGCCATATCGCGGCGCTGTACCGAGAGGGACTATCGGATATTCCCGATATCCAGCTCCCCCATTTTCCGGATCCCCGCCGCAGGGAGGTGTATCAGAACTACGTCATTCAGATTCCCATGCGTGATCGATTGCGCGCGTATCTGAAAGAGCATGGAATCGAAACGTTGGTGCATTGGCCCAAGCCGATGTGGGAACACAAGGAGCTCCGGCTGGATACGCCGAGCTTGCCCGAAACAGCACGCCTGTGTCGTGAAGTTTTGTCGCTTCCGATGAGCGCGGAGACGACAGAAGAACATGTCCGAATCACCGTAGGGACCATCCGTGAGTTTTTTTCACGGTCCTGATGAAGGAATGTGACTACAGCACGGTGACCGAGCAGTCGGGCGACCTTGTTTCCGGAGAGGCGCTCTCCATGCTGTACAGCCGCTACCGCTATGCCTCCCGGTTCTGCGCCGGAAAACGAGTGTTGGAAGTGGCATGCGGCCCGGGCTTGGGACTGGAATATCTTTCGAAACAGGCCGCGTTTGTGGTGGGCGGCGATTACACCCGGTCTTTGCTGATCGCCGCTCGACGTTCCTCCCGAGGCCACATTCCTCTCATGAGGATGGACGCGCATTCTCTCCCGCTCTGCGATGGAAGCATTGACGTCGTCGTGTGTTATGAAGCGATCTATTACCTTTCCGAACCGGAGCGCTTTGTAAGCGAATGCCGTCGCATATTATCGCCGAACGGTCTGTTATTGCTGTGCAGCGTCAACCCCGAATGGCCCGAGTTCAATCCGAGCCGTCAGAGCCATCGCTACGCGACGGCGACAGGCCTGACGCGGATGCTGAGCCGGCAGCAGTTTTCGGTTCAGCTGCTGGGAGCGTTTCCCTCCAAAGCGGGATCCCTGAGGGATCGTATCGTATCCGGCCTGAAGCGTCTGGCCGTGCGGCTTCGGCTGATCCCCTCCACGATGAAAGGAAAAGTGCTGCTGAAGAGAATCTTTCTCGGGAAGTTGGTTTCTGTCCCGACGGCGATAGCCGACGGAGTTGCACCGTATGGCGAGCCCGTCCCGATCGACACAGAAAAGCCTGTACGTGACTTTAAGATCATCTTCGCAATGGCCGGCCTTGGACCGCCGGCCCGCTCACCTGAATGCTCCCGATCTTCTCGTTGACTTCATCTCCGCCGCCATTGAGAATCGCCCATTTGCCGAATGACTGGTAATACCCATTCCCGGTGAAGCTGATGACCGGCCGCGCGATCCGTTTGCTCATAGGCCTGATGGCCGGTTTGATGATCGCTCAAGCGGCGAATCCCAATGGCGCGTTGGCGTCGGCGGATATTCCGATCGGCCATTGGTCCTATGAAGCCATCGAACGGCTGACGGCGCTCGACATCATCGACCGAGCCATGCTCGTGCAGAAGCCCTATAGCCGCAAGCAAGCGGCATCCTATGTGGGCCGAGCCATTGAACGCATCAGAGCCGATCATGTCGATGTCGATGGGAGAGAGGCGGTGGCGGAGCCGCTTCTGGAGCGGCTGATGCGGGAGTTTCGACCGGAGCTCATCGACCGGGGCCTGCTGAAGGCGACACCCGAGGATAGGCGGGGTCCGTTGCGGGGCGGGGCCCGTGTGACGACGGAGGCCGACGCGTTTTTTGTCGGGGGCGGCCAAACCGTGCGATTTCGCGAAAATCGCGGCGGTGAATATTATGCCAACGGAGAGCAGAACCAGACGGACGTGCGCGGGTGGCTGGACATCAACGACGGGGCTGCGCTCATGGTGCAGCCGAAATTTATCAGCGACCGGCATCTGCTCGGCATCGGCGCCACCAATAACAGCCAGAATTTTTATCTGCGTGAGTTCAGCCTGAAATTGTCCTACTGGAATATTGCGCTCGAAGCCGGCCGCGGCACGCAATGGTGGGGGCCGGGTTATCACGGATCGCTCCTGCTCACCAACCACGCCTTTCCCCTCGATATGATCAAGCTCGGCAGCGACCAACCGTTCCGGCTTCCGTGGGTGCTTCGCGAACTCGGCGAATTCAAGGTCAACAGCTTCCTCACGCAATTGGAGAAGAACCGGGACTTCTCCCGCGCTAAGATTTTCGGTCTTCGGGTGAGTTGGCTGCCCGCAAGCTGGATGGAAATCGGATTGACCCGATTGACTCAATTCGACGGAGGAGGCCGTGATCAATCGTTTCCCGCGGCGGTCTTCGACGCCTATGTCAACGCTCCCAACCAGGCGGGGGAACAGGAAGTGAACGAGCAGGCTATGGTGGATTTCCGCGCCAAGGTGCCGCGCGTCCCCTATCTCATCCCGTTTCCTGCCGGGATCCAAATTTACGGGGAACTGGGTACGGAAGACAAATGGTCGGAGCTGCCGCTTCCGAGCCGGGCGGCGATCCTGGGCGGCATTTACATTCCCCAGGTGTTCGCCGGTGATACGTTGGATTTGCGCATCGAATATGCCGACACGGATCTCGCGCGACGCCGGCATCCCGAGTTATCCGATGTCTGGTACAACAACGGCACCTACACCAGCGGCATGCGGTACCGCGGCTTTCCTCTGGGTCATCACATGGGGACGGACGGCATCGACTTCTTTGTCCGCTCCACTCGTTTCCTGACGGAATCCATCCAACTCGGCGCCAATTTCAATATCCAGGAACGGGACCGCGGCAAACCGGTTCATGAGAAGAAGCGGGAAGCGGCGGTGGATCTCACCTGGTGGGCTTCCAGCCGGATGCAATTCATGTTCGGCTATACGTACCAGCGTATCGAGAATCCCGGCCAGGTCGTCAATATCGCCCCATTTGTCGAAAGCTTCGCTGCCGGCGTCACGGCGAAGAACCATCTGATATGGACGTCCATGGCGGTTCAGTTCTGACAGGAGGTTGAAAAAGGGCGCCTTCTGGAAGCCGCTCTCCAATGTTTGACAGCCTTCGCAATTTTGGATTACAAGACCTGGCACGCCTTCCACCTTGCCAAAGGAGCCTGAATCGCCGTGGTACAAGGCTCTCGGAGCCCTCAGCCCGCCATCACTCGCATTCTTTCCGCGCTGGGCATGCAGGCGCTGATAGGCGTGCTCGTTGCGGATCTCCTTTTTCCGGCGGGGCTGCTGGCACAATCTCTTCCTCTTCCTGTCCCTCAATCACCAGGCCAGCCGGGCATTCCTCAGGGAATAAATCCCAGCGCCGGGTTGAACCCTTTTGGACCGGGGGGCTTTGTGATGCCGGGGGGGCCGCAGGCACCGGGGCAGGCCATTATCACCAATCCCAATGCGCTCCAGCCGATTGTGCCGGCGGTGACGCCGTGTCCGGTCCAGGTGCCGCCGGATCTCAGCCCGAAAGGCAGCGTGCCGAATTTGAACGATTACTGGCCGGTTGAGCCGAGCAGCCTGTTGCCCTCCTCAATCGAACAGCGAATGAAACAGGAACAAGAAGAACGCGATCGCCAGCACGAAAAGATCCAAGCCGAAAAGGAAAAGCGTGCGCTCGAACAACAGGTCGAAATCGAACGCGAGAGGAAAGGCGTTCTACAGCCGCCCACGGTACAGGGCACGAACATTCCGGGGATGCTGCAACCGTCCGCTCCCCAGCAGTCCCAACAGTTACAACAACAGCCGGGGCTGCCCGAGCGGTTTCAACGACCGGGTCAGGAAAAGAAGCCGTTTACCGCCGAAGAGCTCAGGCAACAGGACTTTACGGTCGAGGAAGCCTTCGCCGAATTCTCCGTATTGCATGGAGTGAAGAGTCGTCTCAAACAGTTCGGCTACGAATTTTTCGATGCTCAAGCCGGCAGCTTTTCTCCGGTTCAGGATGTGCCGGTCGGCCCGGACTATATCATCGGTCCTCAGGACTCGTTGGCGGTCCATATCTGGAATGTGCCCGACCAGAATCTGAATCGGAGTTTTATCGTTCCGGTCGAGCGGGACGGGATGATGGTCATCCCCCAAGTCGGGGCGATTCCGGTGGCAGGACTGACCTATTCTCAAGCCGAACGAGCGATCCGAACACGACTGAGCAACTTGCTCAAGCGCTTTGAGGTCCATGTGTCGATGGCCCGGATCCGAACCATCAAGGTCTATGTCGTCGGTGAAGTCGTCCGTCCGGGAGCCTATGAAGTCAGCGCATTGGCGACCGCCTCGAATGCAGTCTACGCCGCCTGCGGGCCGTCCCGCGCGGGCTCGCTTCGACAAGTCAAAATATTGCGCGACGGACAGCCGGTGGCGGATTTGGATATGTACGATTTTCTGATCCGAGGCGATCGCCGGCAGGACGCGCGTCTTCAGTCAGGGGATGTCGTGCTCGTCCCACCGTTGGGTCCGGTGGTGGCCGTCAGCGGCTCGATCAAGCGGCCGGCGATTTATGAAGTGAAGCAGGGGACAAGGTTGACCGACCTGTTGAGCCTGGCGGGTGGATTGACGCCGCTATCAAATCGCCAGCGATGCCATCTTTTCCGGCTCGATCCCGCCCGCGGTCGTATCATGATAGACGTCGATCTCACGGGCGCTCTGGCTTCCCAGGGAAAAGAGAAGGATCGGCCGGGCGTGGCCGGAGGCGACCCGTTGCTGCTCGACGGTGACTATGTCCGGATCGGAATTTTGCCGACACAGATCATGAATGTCGTGAGCTTGGTCGGGGCGGTCAAAAGCCCGGGTCCCTATGAATACCGTTCCGGTATGACGGTGAAGGACTTGATCACCGCCGATCAGTTGACGGTGGAGGCCTTTGCCGACCGGGCAGAGATCGTACGGACCGATCCGGTCACCTACCAGACAAAGGTCATTCCGTTCAGCCCGAGGGCGCTGATTGAAGGCAGCGAAGGGGAGAATCATCCCCTTCAACGGCTCGATGAAATCGTCGTGTCCAGCCAGCACCGACCGCCCAACCTGGTGCTCGTGGAAGGAGAGGTCAAACGGCCGGGATATTTCACCATTGAAATGGGTGAGCGGCTGAGTTCGGTGCTGAAGAGAGCCGGCGGGATGACCGCCAATTCGTTCCCCCAAGGGTTGGTCTTAGTCCGCCAGTCGGTCAAATTGCGGCAACAACAGGAACTCGAGCGGTATATTTCCTCGGAACGGCAACGGCTCACGGCACAGTCGGCCGAAGTGGCCGCCGGCGCCGCCGGACTCAGCGGCCCGGCGGCCTTGTCGAATGCCGGGATGGTAGAGCAGCAGGTATTGGGGCTCCGTCTGCAGCAACTCGAGGCCATCAGCGCACGCCTGGAATTGGGACGAGTCGTGGTGCGCATGGAATCTCTGGACCAACTCCAAGGTACCCTCGACGATATTGTCCTGGAAGCCCGGGATCGAATCACCATTCCAACACCGCCTCAGACCGTCAGCATCATCGGTTCTGTGAAGACCCCCAGCACCGTGGTCTATCGTCCCAATCTCGACCTGAATGGATATATCGGTCAGGCCGGGGGGATGACCGAGGATGCGAACAAGCGGGAGATGTACGTGATGCGGGCCAATGGGACTACCGACTCGGCCTATCTGGCCGCCCGGGAAGTAAGGCCCGGCGATACGATCGTCGTGCCGCAAAAGATTGAAGCCAAGACTCCGCCGCTTGCCTTATGGCAAACCGTCGCGAGTATTATCGGAAGCGTCGCGCTGACTGCGGCGGGGATCGCCGTGGTCGGCCGATAACCGTTCATCATGACTCCGTCCCAGGATCTTTCACAGGCCATGATGACGCCGGGGCGGGACAATCGAGGAGGCCTCCCCGCATCGGGCCGGCCTGCGGGGACAGACCTGTGGTCCCTGCTATCCCTACAGGGCAAGTTAATCGCGGCGCTGACATGCGCATCGATTCTGATCGCATTGATCGCCAGCCTCCTCCTCCCAAAAACGTACGAATCGACAGCCGCCGTGCTGCCGCAGTTGGAATCAAAAGAAGGCGGCGCGTTGAGCGCTCTCTTGACCGCCACCGCGGCTGGCGGCATGGCGCAAAATCTGGGGATCGGGTTGCCCGGTATCCCGACCACGCCGACTGATATTTTTGTCGCGATTCTCAAATCACGCGTGATGATGGACGAGGTCATTGGGCGGTTCCACTTGATGGAGCGCTATGATGAGCCGACCATGTTGCAAACGCGGGAAGAATTGATGGAGCGCGTCAGAGTCACGGTCTCGAAGGAAAAAGTCATCAAGGTCGTGGTGGAAGACCATGATCCGCAGGTGGCCGCCGAGATGGCCAATTTCTATATGACAAATCTGGATCGATTGAATCGGACGGTGAATGTCAGCAAGGCCAGTCAGAACCGAGCGTTCATCGAACGGCGCCTGGGCGAGACACAGGTGAACCTGGTAAAGGCGGAGGAGGCGTTGAGAGACTTTCAGACTAAGAATAAGGCGGTGGCGGTGGAGGCGCAATCCAAGGTAATGATCGAAGCGGCCGCCACCATTCAAGGGCAAATCACCGCCCAAGAGGTTCAATTGCAGGTGATGAGTTCTTATCTTTCGCAGGACAATCCCGAGCTGGCACGGGTGCGATCGAGCATCGACGAGCTAAGAAAACAGCTCAGCGTGATGGAATCGGGGAAGGGGGGCAAGGGCATGTTGCCCGGCGACCGGCTCCATCCGGCCATGATCACGGTGCCGGAACTGGCCCTACAGTACGGGCGCCTCTTCCGAGAACTCAAAGTGCAGGAAACACTCTACACCTTGCTCACGTCCCAATACGAGCAGGCGAAAATCACCGAAGCCCGCGACACGCCCACCGTGCAGGTACTGGACCCGGCGATTCCGGCGGACCGGCATAGCAGGCCGCGGATCCTTCTTAATGTGGCGCTTGCCGCGGTGTCCGGCTTCTGCATTGCTCTCTTCATCGCCTACGTAGTGACCGCCAGAAACCGACCGAAGTTCATGCCGGTGTGACGGTTCGGAAATTGACCCTGTTCAAAAGCAGATGCTAGAATGCGGCTCCCGAGTTCCCATCTTGGGCCTAAGGGACATTAGCCACGTGTCATATATCAACTTACACAGAGGAGTAAGGGATGGCTGTTCCAGTCTCCCAAATGTATACAGTCAGCAAGTATGTGCTGACGCAGAGATTCAAAGGCATCAAGCGGTATCCGCTCGTGCTGATGCTCGAGCCGCTCTTTCGCTGTAATCTCGCCTGCGCAGGATGCGGGAAAATTCAGTATCCCGATCATATCCTCGATAAGCGGCTCACGCCCGAGCAATGCTGGGCCGCCGCCGACGAATGCGGCGCGCCGATTATCAGTATTCCCGGCGGGGAGCCGCTGATCCATCCAGAAATGCCTCAGATCGTGCGTGGGTTGGTGGAGCGGAAAAAATATGTGTATCTGTGCACTAACGCCATTCTGATGGAGCGCAAGCTGGATGACTATTCTCCGTCCCAATTTCTGACCTTTTCAGTCCATATGGACGGACTGAAGGAAGAGCATGATTGGGCCGTCTGTCGCGACGGGGTCTATGATGTGGCGGTCAAGGCAATCAAGACCGCGCTGGCGCGCGGGCATCGCGTGACGACCAATACCACGTTATTCGATGATGCCAATCCCGAGCGGGTGCGGGCCTTTTTTGACGCCATGATGGACCTCGGTGTCGAGGGGATGATGATTTCCCCCGGCTATAGCTATCAAAAGGCCCCTGATCAGCAACATTTTCTCAAGCGCAGCCGCACGAAAGAGTTGTTTTCGAAGATCCTCGGCAATCGCAAGAGGGGCTGGCGCTTCAATCAGTCTCCGCTCTTTTTGGAATTCTTGATGGGCAGGCGCGAATATCAATGCACGCCTTGGGGAAATCCCACGTATAACGTATTCGGATGGCAGCGACCCTGCTATCTCCTGCAGGACGGTTATGTGAAAACGTTCCGCGAGCTGATGGAAGGAACCGATTGGGCACACTACGGCACGGGGCGGAACGAAAAATGCGCCGATTGCATGGTGCATTGCGGATACGAGGCATCGGCGGTCCAAGATACCTTCGGATCACTGAATGGGTTCACGCGAACCGTCAAGCTGACTCTGCTCCCGAACGGGTGACTCTAGGGAATCGCGCAGGTCTCGGCGTGCGCCGGGTTGGGCGGGTGAGATCGGGACGAGGCAGCGTCCCGGCGCTGCCGGGTTGGGCGGGTGAGATCGGGACGAGGCAGTGTCCCGGCGCTGCCGGGGCGGGTGGGTGAGATCGGGCAAAGGGACGTCTCCCGGGAAGCGGGTGCGAAGCAACCGGGGTGTGGTGGGTGAAAATAGCCTGCGCGGGGCTTGGCGGGTGAGCAAAAATAATCACTTCTCGTCTTTACCATGACTGATACGAAATATCACACCTCTGAATCCGGCAGCCCGGAAGGTCGCGTATTCAGGCCCGCCACAGATGCAGAACTTTCCGAGGCGGTGGAATTGGCCTTCGACTATCGTGGAGATGTGACTCTGGAGCTCTCCTCGGGCGAGATGGTTCTCGGATACCTTTTTAACCGTTCGGTGACTGACCATGGACCGACCATCGAAGTGATTCCCACCACAGGAGAGCCGGCGCGAACTATTCCATACGCTGACGTCCGGTCCATTGCATTTTCCGGTGAAGACACGGCGAACGGCAAGTCGTGGGAGACCTGGGTGGCCAAAAAGGAGACTGAGCGGCATGCGGAAGCGGATCACGTTGCGGCTCAGGCCAAGGCGCGGGGCCATCTTTAGGAAGTCTCGTGGGAAAATCTTTCTCGATCCCTGTACTATCGGCCTCGTTGTTGTTGCCACCTCTTCTTGCCTAGGGTCAAAGCGGTAAACGTTTTGGAGATCGATTCACCCCGATCATGTATATGAAATGGAGGGGAACCATCATGGTCTGCTTGGCTGTTTTGTTCCTCTCTAATTGTTGACAAAGTAGGGAGCCTATGTTAAAAGAGCCGGCCTCAAAATTGGGCACTCCCGCTGTGGTGGGGCTTTTTATTGCTTGAGTCAGAAACGGCAGTGTCCGGGACGGAAAACCGGACATCAACCGAACTGCGGGAAGTTCGAGACTGGAGGAATATCAGCGGCAGTACCATCCGGTGGATGATTATCACGCTCGGATCGGTCGGCCTATCTCTTCCTTCAATCCTCTTCGCCACACATGAAGCCGATCATCGGTTCACCGTTGAAGGGTTTGTGTGTGACAAGGACGGAAGGCCGAATTCCCAAGTCGAGGTCTTGGTCAAAGATACGCGGGTGACCATCGGTCAGACGGTACGGACCGATAGTGACGGGTATTATAAAGTCACCCTTCATTTGCATAACGACAATCTTGGTGACCCGCTCCTCGTGGAGGCCGGTGCGGAGCAAAAGCGGTATACGGTCCAGTTCGATCCCAATGATCTGGAGAGCGAGCGCCGTCTCCAGGCGAATTTCGGAAGCGGATGCGAACAGGATCTGGGTCCCCCTCGATGGCTCGTGTACGGGTTGATCGGTGGAGTTGTCGCGGGGGGCAGCCTCATCGGGTTCAAAATTTTCAGGAAGTGGAAGCGCAAAGAGCAGCGACGGCGAAAGGGGCTGGGCAAGCGGCAGAAATAACGGGACGGTCCGTGGGGCGTGATACCTCGCCGGATCGGATTTCGAGTGTCGGGCGGGGGAAAACCGAACGTGACCTCATTGGACTGGTAAGTGCCGGCGCTTTTGCTGGGGCAGTAGTGAACGGGCCTCGGGAAAAGCGTCTTTTTTCTGCCATTGAAAGCGAAAGGCTGGGCAGGTGACGGCCCGGCACCGAAGAAAGGAGCGAAGAATTTTATGGCGGGTACAGGGAAAAGCGCGCTGATGTTGATGGCCGGTGTCTTCGGATTCGGCTTGGCCGTTGCGGGTTGTGGTGGCGAAGGGGGAGGGGAAGGCCCCATTGTTCCGCCGCCCCCGGCTCCTGCGGAGTACGCCGATAAGCATATGCCTGCCGGATGGTGGACCGACCAAAAGATCATCGATGAGGGGAAGGAAATCTACATCGGCGCGAAGAATCCCGACGTGAATTGCGCCAGTTGCCATGGCAAGGACGGGAAGCCGGTTAAGGCGGGTGCACGCGATTTTCGTAACAGCGACCGGATGAAGATGTATTCCGATTCGGTGTGGTTCTGGCGTATCTCCGAAGGGGTGCCCAATACGAAGATGAAGGCTTGGAAAACCAAGCTCTCGGATGAGGATCGCTGGAAGGTGATGGCGTTTGAGCGGACATTCGGCCTTGCCGGCAAGGGGTGGGACCCTGAAAAGAAGGACTGGGTGCCTGCGGATCAAGTGAAGTCGGCTGCGGCGCCCTCTGCGACGCAGACTGCCAAGGCCGAGGCGGCGGAGTAAGCGCGTCTCGATGGTCGGTCCGGCGAGAGCGATTCACTATTCTGCTAGATGAGGAGGGGCGGCGAACGATCATGAGGATATGGCAGCGCAGTCTGATAGCTGTATTCGCCCTTGCGGCGGTGGTCGGAGGCGTGGCATATGCCCAGGCTCCAAGCGCGCCACCCGTGGAATTCCCTTACACGGGCAATCGAACCGCGGTGTGGATCGTCGCCCAGTTGCATATTCTCTTCGCAGGGTTCATTTTGGGCGCGCCGATCTTTGTCGTGATCTCGGAATGGTTGGGTTACCGAAAGCAGGACCCCCGTTACGACCGTCTGGCCAAAGAGGTCACCAAAGTCACGGTCATCCTGTACAGTATGACGGCTCTCACCGGCGGGCTATTTATCTTTGTCTTGCTGGCCACCTACCCCCAATTTACGACTTGGTTGATCAATCATTTCTTTTTGATCTTCGCCGTAGTCTATCCCTTGCTGTTCATCGGCGAAACGATCCTGCTCTACATGTATTTCTACACGTGGGATGCGTGGAAAGGGGACAAAAAGGCGCGGCACATCGCGCTCGGCGTTCTCTTGAACTTGGTCGGAACAATCACTCTGTTCGTCATCGACGGACCCACCTCCTTCATGAATACGCCGGTCAAGGGGGAAGGGGTGTCTCCGGCCGACTTCCTCGCGACCGCGACTCTCTGGGACAAGATTTTCAACTACAGCTGGATTCCCATGAATCTTCACCGCCTGGTGGGGAATGTGACCTTCGGCGGGTTCGTCGCGGGGCTCATTGCAGCCTATATGTATATGGGATCGAAGAAAGAGGAAGAGCGGTCCTATTACGATTGGATGGGATTCGTCGGAAACTTGATCGGCGTCGGCGCGCTGCTGTTTCTGCCGTTTATGGGCTACCTGTACGCTTATGAATTGTGCGATTACGATGCCTCGATCTGCCCGTATATGATGGCGGACCAGTTATCAATGTTCTTTGAAATGCAGGGCGCCATGATCGGCCTCATCTTTCTGGCCAGTAATTACTATATCTGGTTGAGCATGAAGCGGATCGAAGGCGTCGAACGGGTCCGGATGACCATTTTGGCGCCTCTCGTCATGGTCGCGCTACCTGCGGTGATGACGAAGGTCATGACGGACTATCCGGTGCCTGATCCTATGTCGTTGGTTTTTCTTTTGCCGTTGCTCTTTGCGCCGGTCATTCTCGGCCGGTTCATTCCGATCACCGTATCGTCGCGCACCGTGATTAAGGTCGGTTTTCTGATGATCGTGGTCGGCAATGCTATCTGGATGACGCCGCACGGGTTCGTGCCGACCGGCGCGAAGCTGGTCGAGCATCTGGAGCTGCCGTCCGATTGGAACTGGCTGGCATTGATGCCCGCAAAGAATTCGGCCGCGTTTACCCTGGTCTTTGTCACGGTCGTGAACTACATCATCTATAATCGCGCGATTACGCAGGGCACGATTATTTGGGGCCGCATTGATTTTGTCTCGCAATTTGTATTGGTCTTCCTGGCGTTCAGCATGATCTGGACGATGGGCCTCATGGGGGCCATCCGGTCGCTGCTTCGTAAGTATTTTCACACTTATAACCTGTTGCCTGATTTTACGGCCGAATCATACACGCCGACATTGGCTTACTCTGCGTGGTGGATCACCGCCATTACGGTCGTATTTTTCTCCGTGGTCAGTTTCGCAATTTTTGTCACTCTTCGGGCATCGGAAGCGAAGGCGCATGCGCCTGAAGGGGCCCCGGTTCCGGCGGGAGCCAAATAGAGGCTTGCACGGGTTGCGTGCGAGGTGAACAAGAGGTCTCATGGGAAACGTCATAAAGAAAAGCATCGTCGGGGTCATCATCGGCGCTATTCTCTTTGGCGCATCGAACGCGCTGGGCTTTCCGTTCGTCTTCCAGGCCATGTTTTTTGCCTATGCCATGTTGGGCACCATTGTCTTCATCATGCTGGATGCCCCATCGCTCAAGCCGTTGGCCGGCGGGAAGGCATTGGGCGCACTGATTGTCTTTTATCTCGTTCTCTGCGGAGTCTACATCGCCGGGGGGTCCCTCTGGCCCCAGTTTGACCCGGAAGACGAGCGGGGAAAGATTAATCAGATTCTGAAACCGAAGCGGGAACGGTTCGAGGCGGGAAAAGTCGACGTCTTGATGGAGCGGGCCAAGGCCCTCGATGACAAAGCCAAAGAATTGACGGCTCGGTTGCAGGCTCTCGGTGCGAGCCAAGCCCCCGGTGATCAAAAGGCCGGCGGAGAGGGCGTGCCTCCTCCGACGACCGGCGGCGCGGCCGTTGGCGACGTCGCCAAATTAGGCGAAGAGCAGTGGCAACTGCAGGAATGCTACAACTGTCACAAGCTCAAGGGTGAAGGCGGGAAGAAGCGAGGGCCGGAGCTCGACAACATCGGAAATTTGATGACCGCCGATGACATCAAAGACAAGATCCTTGATCCAAAGAGTTGGATGGCTGAGGGATTTGAGAAGGAGTACGAAAAGGGCAAGATGCCCGATAAGTACAAGGACCTGATGGAAGAAAAGGACGTCCAGGTGCTCGCCGCTTGGCTGAGCAGCTTTAAAAACAGCTCCATCAATACGCCTAAACCCATCAAGAAGAAATAACGATGCAGCCTAAGCTTAAGTCTAAAGTTCTCTGTACAGATCGCGAAGTCGGCGAGGTGACGCGGGTCATCGTCGATCCTTTGTCCCAGGAAATCAGTCATATCGTAGTGGGCGGCGACGGGATGGGCCCGATCGAGCGACAAGTGCCGATGGGGCAGGTCTCAGGCATCACGGACGATAAGGTCACCCTGCGCTCCACGTCCGGCGATTTTGCCGCGCTACCGGCCTTTAACCGCCAAGACTACGTCACCACTCATGAAGTGGAAATCGCTCATCTGGAAGAGAACATTCATGTGACGCCTGGGGAGGTGCTGGTTCCTCTTCCTGAACTCGAGCGCAGCGTCAAGCGCCGGACATTTTTTGCGAATTTCACTCATGCCATCGGTTTTCTGATCGCCGTGCCGCTGGCCTGGCCCGTCTTGCGGTATTTGATGAAGCCCATGTATCAGCCGTTCGATAACGGCTGGCTGCAGATCGGCAATGTCGGCAAGATCAAGCAGGAGGACATCGGCGTCCAATACAAGTTCAAGCGCATGTCCAAAGAAGCCTACATGCCGGAGCAGGAAATCGATAAGAACGTCTGGGTGTTGAAGGCCACCCCGGCCGTCCTTGAGAAAGTCTATCAGGGCAAGGATATGGAGTTCCGCGACGCGACCGGCAAGCATGTATGGACCAACAAGAAGAACGTTCCATACATCGCCTTTTCCGGCAAGTGCCCGCATTTGGGTTGCGGGTACAAGTGGCGCACTCATAAAGTGCTCGGACAGGTCTTTCTCTGTCCCTGTCACCTCAGCATCTATGATGCCGCGGGCAAAGTGCTGGATGGGCCGGCTCCACGCCCGCTTGATCCTCTGCCGATCCAAGTGACCGCCAACGGAGAAATTTCGATCATCGATATGGAATTTAAAGCCGGAACCAAGGCGCAGGTGCGGATCGTCTAATGGAAACGACGCAATCCACCAATACGCAGCCGACCGCGATCGAAAAGGTCTTCGAGTTCGTCGATGAACGGGTCGGCCTAAAGACCCTGCAAGCCAAGATGCTCAACGAGCCGGTCCCCGGCGGGTCCCGTTGGGCCTATGTGTTCGGTTCCGTTCTGCTCTTCATCTTCATCATGCAGGCGGTCACCGGCATCCTCTTGATGTTCTATTATGTTCCGACGGCCGACCATGCCTATGCGAGCACTCAATACATCATCCACGACGTCGATTACGGATGGTTTCTGCTGAGCTACCACTTCTGGGGCTCAACCGCGATGGTCGTGACCGTCTTTGCCCATATGTCACAGGTCTTTCTCTGGGGCGCGTACAAAAAACCACGGGAAATGATTTGGCTGGTTGGGTTGGCTCTCTTCGGCTTGGTCATGGGGTTTGGATTTACCGGCTATCTGCTTCCCTGGGATCAGCGCGCCTACTGGGCCACGACAGTCGGTGTCGAAATCATGGATAAGACCCCGCTGGTGGGCGACTTCTTGGCGCGCTTCCTCAAAGGCGGTCCCACTCCAGGGCAGATGACGCTGAGCCGGTTCTTTGTGATTCATGTGATGATTTTGCCTGCCGCTCTCATGGGACTGGCCGGGCTCCATCTGTTCTTATTCCGCAAGGCCGGACCGGCCGGACCATTTCGCGGGAGTCCCCAGGAACTTAGGGTTAAGACCGACTACTTCTTTCCGCGGCAAATCTGGAAGGACATCGTCGGCATGGTCGTGGTGTTCCTGAGCATCTGCAGCTTGGCGTTTTGGGAACCCGTCGTCCTCCTTGAAGAAGCCACACCGGATCCCGGCGATTACCATCCGGAACCGGAATGGTATTTTTTGTTTCTGTTTCAAATGCTGCGCCTCAAGATTTTCGCCGGAGAGTTCGGCCAATTTCTGGGAGCCGTAGCGATTCCGGGCGCCTTCATGGCTCTGCTGGCGGCGCTGCCGTTTATCGATCGCAGCCCCGAGCGCAACATTTTCAAACGACCGATTGCGCTGATCGGATGGATTGTCGTGATGGCGACGATTCTGATCTTTACCGTATCAGCCATTATTAATCGGGAATTTCTTGAATAGGCGGCATGGAGAAGCAGCCCGGCGATCGCTGATTCGTCGGTCATGCCTTCTTTGTGCAAGCGGCGATCGCTCACGATTGTGCCGCGGGCCCTGCGCGGGCGGTGAGAACATCGTGAGGGAGCGGGTATGTTTTCAATGCCGGGTGTGAATCACTATGGTTGATCGTGAATCCATGTCTCCATTTAAGTTAGGTCTTGGCGTTCTGTGGCCAGCATTCTGGACTGCGCTGCCGATCAAATTGGCCCTTGCGCTGTTGTTCATGGCCATGGGCTCAATGCATCTTGAGACAAAGTTGGGTGTCGCGTTCTTGCTGGTATTGATCAGCCCCGTCAGCGTCTTCGCGTATTTTGTGCTCAGCCTCGCGATGGATGTTCATCTTGGAGAGGGCTTCGGTCTCCCATTTCTCTTTTTGCTCTCTATCCCGATCGATATCTGGGCGTTGGGGCTGGTAGCGCGTACACTGTTCCTGGAGCGGCTCCGCGTTGAACCTCCGGATTCGCTCGGCATGGCCCTCTGGGTCCGCTGCGCCGTCGCCGGCGCTATTTATCTGCCGCTTCTCTGGTTCATCGTCGGCCAGACCACAGACCTTGCCCGCGGCATCGCTTTGTCCATCTTTGAATCGGACCTGCTGAAACATGTTCCAGTCGCTGAACGCATCAGCCTTGAATTGACCTTCTGGGGCACCATCTCGACCGTGGTTCTAGTCGTGTTGGTCTGGATTGGTTTTACGATTATCGGCCGATTCGTGCGGTCACTGGCGAATCGATCGCGTCCGGCCAGCGACAATTACCAGGCACTTATTTCGAGATGGGACTTAATGCGAGTACCGAGTGATCAACCGCTGATGTTGGGCGGATTCACCGCAGCCGGCGCCGTGTTGGGCGTCCTGTTCTGGGTATTTCTCCCGGTCAGCACGCCTCATCCGCATGAATGCTGTAAACCTGCCGATACGAAGACCGAAGGTCCGCTCGACCCTCAAAAGGTCCTCGGGAAAGCCGAGAAGGTCATTAAGGATTCCGAGGTACGTATCGCGTCCTTCGAGAAGCGGGTGGAAGAAGAGAAAGACAAGGGCGGAAAGGATAAGGCCGCCGTCAAGGAATCGGCGGCGAAAGAGGCGAAATCGCAACCTGAAGCCAAGTCCGTTCCGCAGAAAGCGAAACCATAAACAGGGCTATCGCGAGGTGAGGATCATGGCGCACCAGCGTGACGAAATCTATCAAAAGAATCGCAGGCTTTATCACGTCGCAGCCGCGGCCGGGCTCATCGCGCTCATTGAGTTATGCGGAATTCCCGCCGTCAGTTCCGCGCAGGACGCGTCCGGCACCGGCGTGGCGTATCGTGATCTCCCTCAAGTGGGCGGCAGCCGGAATCTGATCTGGGTCGTCGCTCAGTTGCACTTGCTCCTTGCCGGATTTGTGCTCGGCGTGCCGATCTTTGCCTGGCTGTGCGAAATTGTCGGGTGGAAATCGGGCGACAAGCGCTATGACAAATTGGCCAAAGAGTTCACGAAGCTCTTGACCTCCTCCTACGCCACCACGGCGCTCTTCGGCGGCATTCTCTTGTTCTTGCTCATCGGTTTCTATCCGAAGCTGATGAATTATTTGACGGACATCTTCTTCCCTTCGTTCATCGTGTATTGCCTCCTGTTTCTCTTGGAAACCGCGACTCTCTATCTCTATTGGTACGGATGGGACGCGATGGCCGAAGGCAATAAAAAGAGCCTTCACGTGGTTCTTGGCCTTCTGCTCAATGTGTTCGCGTTCTTCATTATGATCGTCCCGAATTCCTGGGCGACGTTCCAAGCGAGTCCCGTCGTCATCGCCGAAGGCACGGATTTCGAGCGAGCTTGGGCCGCCACCTGGAATCCAACCTGGTGGCCGGTCAATATTCATCGGCTGATCGCAAACGTCGTCTTGGGGGGATACATTTGCGGCGCCTATGCCGGTATTCGTTACCTGGCCGCGAGAAATCAAGAAGAACGCTATCACTATGATTGGATGGGATACGTCGGCAACTTTATCGGCGTCTTCGGGCTGCTGCCGCTGCCCTTTGCGGGCTATTGGCTGATGCGGGAGATTTACCAGTACAACCAGCAGATGGGCATTACACTGATGGGCGGATTCCTGTCCTGGCTGTTTATCTTGCAAGCCATGTTGATCGGCGTGCTGTTCCTGGGATCCAACTACTATTTCTGGCTTGGAATTACGCATCGCATTCCCGGATCGGAGATGCAGTATCGCAAGCCCATCATGGCCATGCTGGTTATTCTGTTGCTGTGTCTCGGCGTGTGGATGACTCCTCACTCGTTGGTCGCCAGCTTAGAAGAGGCTCGCAAGATGGGCGGTACCCACCATCCGCTCCTCGGAGTCTTCGGCGTCATGTCGGCTAAAATGACCGTGTCCAATCTCATGATTCTCGTGACGTTCATGAGTTTCATCATGTACTGGCGCGCGGGGAAGCAAGAGACGGCGGGGTGGGCGAAAATTGCAAAATCCGTCATGGGCGCCTTGCTGGTCCTGGCCGGGATCGCGGTGATTATTCTCGGGGTCTGGGGATATTTTGTGCCAGCCATCATTCGAATTAATTACTTTTCGACCTCCCAGGTGGGAATCGTGCTGTTCGTCATGTTGACGATCACGCCGCTGACCGCTTTGCTGCTGAAGAGCGCCAAGACGACGACGGAGATGGTCTGGGGAAAGATGCCGCCGCGCGCCGGTTATGCGCTCGTGCTGAACGCCGTCATGGTCATCCTCTTGATGACGCTCATGGGCTACGCGCGTTCCTCCTCTCGCGTCCACTGGCATATCTACGGTGTGATGCGGGACTCGTCTCCCTACGCGTTCTCACCGGCCTTGGGCTACGCGGCGGCCCTAATGGCGCTGAATACGTTTCTTTTCTGCATGCTCGTCGCGTTTATCTTCTGGGTCGCGACGATGGGGGACAAAGCGAAAGCCGCAGGCGGAGGCAGTCCGGCCAAGGCGCCGCTCCCGCAGGGAGCATTGCCGGCCATGGCGGGAGGATCGCCTCAATTCGACGAGAAGCCGTCGAACTGAGTTCCGAATTCTGAGTGTTGAGTTCTGAGTTTGGCATCCGTATTGAGAGATTAACTCAGGACTCGTCACTCAAAACTTATCACTACCCGAAGGGAAATTATGAGTGAAGTTGCCAAGCTGCAGTTGATCGGTCTCTGTGTGGTGGGATCGGGCATCGTCATTCTGTTGTTCATCAAAGCTCAATTTATCCGGGTGATCGGCTTCGTCGCGATTGTCCTCGGCTTGTTCGCCCTGGTGGCGCTGGCGGTGCCGCAGATGGCCTCGTTGCCGCCGGCCGAGGAGAAGTTTGATATCGCGAGCATTAAAACACCGTCCGACATGGCGGCCATCGGGCAAAAAATCTTCTTCAGCAAAGGCCAATGCGCGCTCTGCCATTCTATTGGGCCCAGTGAATCGGCCCGCTGTCCGGATCTGAAGGGCATCGGAGCGAAGCTGTCTCGGGATTTCATTTACGAGAGCCTCACCGAGCCGCAGGCCTATATCTACATGGATTTCCGGCACGAGGGGCTGCCGAAGGAATATCCCGCACGTATGCCGTACATCAACAAGAATCCTATCGGGCTCTCGCGAAACGAAATTCTCTCCGTGATCGCATTCTTGCAGCAAATGAGCGGAGAGCCTATTACGGTCAGTCCATCGGAGATTGTCGCGCCCGGCCAACCGGTCAAAGCGGCGGACGCAGAAGCGGTATCTGTGGCGCGGGCGCACTAACCGGAACCACGTAGCGGCGGCGAGGAGGATCTATGGGAGGCGTATTACTCAGACCGGTTCTTTTGACGATCGGGATCTATCTCTTTCTGAAATTCGTAGTGCCGAATTTGCCTCATTCCGCCCCACTCCCGGCCAGCCTGATCTTCTTGTACATCGCCTTGGTGGTGACGGGAATCGTCATTTTCGCTACACTCAGCGGCGCGTCGAAAGACGCATTCTTCGGTCCGATCTTTCGGTTTCTCGCCGGGGAGAGCGGTGGGGCGCTGCAATCCGCACGCTATCTCGTGTTGATCCTGTTCCCGCTGCTTGTCGGGTGGCAGACGTATGGGAGCACGGCTCCCAGCGATGCGCCTCCGGCGGAAAACCGCACGATCCATCCGGCTCCGCCCGGCGAATACACCGGGTTGTCCAATCCGGTGCCGAAGACGCCGGAAAATATCATGTACGGGAAAGGTCTGTACGCGTCTCGTTGCGCGCCCTGCCATGGGAATTTTGATGGGAAGGGGTTCGCCGCGGCGGGGTTCAATCCTCCTCCTGCCAATTTTAAAGATCCGACGACCATTGCCATGTTGCAGGAAAGCTTCTTGTTCTGGCGCATTAAGAAGGGCGGGGTCGGTTTGCCGGTCGAGGGGATGCCGTGGAAGTCGGCAATGCCCCGATGGGAGCTCGAACTCTCAGACGAGGACATTTGGAAAGTCATTATGGGCGAGTATGACGGCGCCGGTCAGAAACCCCGAACCTGGGACGAATCCGAGTAGACGTCCTGAACGCAGACGTTCGCTGTAAGGGGATCGCATCCTATGACTATCGCATTGGGACAGAGGCATCGATGGTTCATTGGCGTGGCCGGACTCGCCGGTTTGATGATGGTCGGGTGGCTCGGTTCTGCGGGGGCTCAGGAAAGCGTCGCCGTTCGAGCGTCGCTTGTCTCCGGTGCCTTGCCGGTAGATGATCCTACCGCGGCGGCATGGAATACGGTTCCGTCTTCTGAATTTCCCATGTCCCCGCAGGTCCACTGGCCGGTGCGAATCACCGAGGTGACCGCCAAGTCAATCAAAGTCAAAGGCTTGCATGACGGCACCAATGTCGCCATTCTTCTTGAGTTTGCGGATCCAACCGAAGATCCCGACGATGCGGCCGCGATTGAATTCATGGTCGGCGACACGAAGGCCCATTTTGCGCATGGCCAGGAAATGAGTCAGGTGCAGGGCGGTCCGGTCAATATTTGGTATTGGAAGAATAAGGACGGGAAAGGGGTCGATATGAGTGCCATGGGCTTCGGGACCTTGAAGGCCCAGGCTCATCAGGACGTAAAAGCCAAGGGTGTCTACGAAGGCGGCGTGTGGAAGGTTGTGTTTTCGCGGCCGCTCGCCACTGAAAACGCCACCGAAGACACTCAGTTGAAGCCGGGAGAGTTTACCAGCATCGCGTTCGCCTTGTGGGACGGCAAGAAAATGGAGACCGGCCAACCAAAAGAAAAGGGTTCCGAAAAGGCCGTCTCGTCCTGGTGGTATTTCCGCGCGGACCCGCCTCCGGACTATTCACCCTACTTGTATGCCGTTTTGGCTATCGCGCTCGCTGTCGGGTTTGAGCTGGTCCTCGTCAGACGTTTAAAGAAAGGGTCCTGAGCATGAGGGCGAGGGGAAAATTGCGGGTGTTAAGTTTCGTCGGAGGACTGGTTGGCCTCTGG
Organism: Nitrospira sp. Nam80; assembly: GCF_965152575.1. Classification (NCBI taxonomy): domain Bacteria; kingdom Pseudomonadati; phylum Nitrospirota; class Nitrospiria; order Nitrospirales; family Nitrospiraceae; genus Nitrospira; species Nitrospira sp. Nam80. Next base: position 3,873,228 of record NZ_OZ224216.1, on the reverse strand, counting down.
GCATTGGCCGGTACCGGTGGATGTTCCATGTTTCAGAGCGAGCAGGCGGCCAGGGGCGAAAGACTCTATGCGCACTACTGCATGCATTGCCACGGAGAAAATGGCCGCCAGAACGAGGGATTCAACTGGTCTTCCATGCCTGATCCAAAACCCAAGGATCTTTCCAATAAAGAAGAGATGGGCACCTTCAGCGACGAAGAAATTTTTCACACCGTCTCGCGTGACATGAAGGACACCGGCCCGGGCGGCGACAAAATCGGGGACGATGAATTCGCCGTGCCGACCATGCCGTCCTTCAAGTACACGCTTTCAGAAGAAGAAATCTGGAGCATTGTCGGGTTTGTCCGGGGCTTGCACGGCAGGAAACTGGAATTCAATGTCGAAGGTCGAAAAAAGGACCTGCAGGACGCGGTGCAGGCAGCCGAACAAAAATATAAGCAAGCCACGCAGATTGCCGAAGACGCAGAAAAAAAGGCGAACGATGAGGCCGAGAAAAAAGGCGTGGAAGTTGACGATGACGCCTACGCCAAAGAGCAGCAGGCTATGGGTCAGGCCAAGAAGGAATTGGATCAGGCACAAGCCAATCTGACGAATTTCACCACGAGACCGGGAAAAGGCGTCAATATCGCTCGTCCGGACTTGACCATGAAACCTGAGGCGGCGACGCAATTAGCGGAAGTGGGCAAACGACTCTATCAGAATAAATACGGCTGCAACGGCTGCCATAAGATCAATGACGAAGGAGGCAAGGTCGGTCCCGCGTTGGACCGCGCAGGGTTTAGACTGAATCCGACGTGGGTCTATCGCTGGTTGAGAAATCCCCAGGTCATGAAACCTGACACGAGGATGCCGAATCTTGGACTCAATGACGCTGATGCGAAGGCAGTCAGCATGTATCTCCGAACCTTGCGTGCGCCCAAACCGGACAAGCCTATCGAAAGGGTGGAAGAAGGATAGGCGCCTATCAACGGACGCTCGCCCACATTCCAAATAGAATGACTGTTCCCGCCCAGACATGTTGCTTGAAGAGTGTAAAGGCAACAGATGGAGGAACCGTTTCCAGCAGCTTCCTCACCTGGAGGCCGAAGAATATCCCGACGGAAGCCAGGACCACGTAATACAGCGGTTGTACAGAGCACCAGTATCCCGCAAATCCAAGTAATAGCAGCATGGCGGCCAGGAACATGCCGACAGCAAGCCACGTGTAGGAACCGAACAAGATAGCGGCGGATTTCACGCCGATGCGCGCGTCATCGTCCCGATCCTGGAGCGCATAGATCGTATCGTAGGCGACGGCCCAACAAGTGGTTGCGCCGAACAACGCCCAGGCCGGACCGGTCAACTCATTGCGAGAGGCGGCCCATGCCATGATGACGCCCCAGCCGAAGGCGATGCCGAGCACCGCCTGCGGAAGTTGCAACCTTCGCTTGGCATAGGGATAAACGGCGGCGAGCAACAAGCCGACCGGACTCAAGAGAATGGCAAGCGGATTAAGCGTGACGACCAGCAACGCAGCCGCCACGAGCAGTGCCGCCGCGATGATCCAACCCTGGTGCGGGCTGAGTGTTCCGCAGGCCAACGGCCTGGTTTTGGTGCGTGAGACCTGGCGATCGAAGTTTCGGTCAGCCAGATCATTCAGGACCACACCAAGACTTCGCATGATGAACGAGCCCGCGATGAAAACAGCGAGCAGTGAGAGCGGCGGCCGCCCAGCGTTCGCGAGCACAAGCGACCAAAGGCTTGGCAACATGAGGAGCCATGTGCCAGACTGGTTGCGCAGGCGGATGAGTTCGCCGCACGCTGTCCAGACCGATTGATATGTCGTATGATGAGCGTGTGGATTGCCGGAAAGGTCGATCACATGGCTGACCATAGCGGAGCCTCGAATCTCTGTCAAATCGCCCCGAGCAAGGCTCTTTCCTGTGTCGTGACGGCACCGGTCATGCCCCGGCCGGGCTGCGATCGTCCTCGGTCTCGTGGCAATAAATCGCGGTATTCTTTCGGTACGTTTGCTCTGTTGTGTCTCCTTCTGGTTCTTTCGGGATGTCAGTTCTTCAACCGAAGTCACACTTTCATTAGCTATAATCTTCCCCTCACCGTGGTGCTCCGAGCCGATTCCAGCGTTGAACAGGCTGTGCTGGACTATCGGGATGCCTGCGGCCAGCCCGCCTTTGTCTATGTGGAAGGCCCTCTACAGGAGGCGCTGCGAAAGAAGTTGGGCATGGTGTTTCAGAAGGTTGTGGTCGACTCTTCCGCTACGCCCGCGGCTGTGGACGGAGTCGTAGATGTCGCATTGGGATTGAAGCAATTGGAGCTTTTCGTGCCGAGAAAGGCAAACCGCGCCTATCCGGCTATCGTGACGCTCGGTCTTGATTTTTCCTATAGTGATGCAGACGGGAGCATCCGTCACAGCAAGAAACTCCAGAGCCAGACTCGCGAAGATGTGGAGGTCACAACCGATTCCTGTGACGTTAAAGGCGTGAACGATTTGGTCCGGGAGACGGTTGATAAAGTAGTGGAAGGCATGGCGCGCGATCTCGGGGACTCGCCCAAGATTCGTGAAGCGGCACAATCGCCAAAGAACCCCCGACCGGTGGCCGCGATTCCTTCGGTGCGCCCGCTGCCGGAATCGGATGCGCCCGTCCGGACTCAGTTCGGGAATCCGCCTCTTCCTCCTGCCGCTCCCACGCCAGCAATCAACCCGGCTGCCTCCGCGATGCCGGCTGCTTCCGCGATGTCAGCTGATCGGCGGGATGGCGGCGAGGCGAGACTCTCATTTCGCACCATCTTTCGCGATGAGAACCGCAATCAAGTGTTGGAACGCGAGGAACGGTTTACGGTTGAATTTGAGATCAAGAATGACGGATCGGCTGCCGCGTATGATGTCGAAATCGATTTTGACGGACATCCAGCCGTCCTTCGGAACTTGACCCATCCCGTGAAGGTAGGGACATTGGGACCCGGTGAAATCAAGCGCATGTCCGTCAATGGCGCCTTAGGGCCGGTGACGGAGGTGGAACAGGCGGAATTGGTCTGTGTGCTGCGGACGGCCGGTTCGGATGCGGCATCGCCGACTGCAAAACGATTTTTGATCGCGATTCGGCCTGATCGAGAGGAAGATGCCGAAGTCTTGTCCGTCGATGTCGACCAAATGCCGTACGGGCCGGGGTCGTTCAAGAATCCCCAGGCCATCGGCATTGCGATCGGCATCGGCCAATTTCGGGACCCCGCCATGCCGGGGACTCTCTTCGCGAATCGGGATGCGGAAATCATGGCGAAGTATTTCAAGTTTTTCATGGGTGTTCCCAGCCAACGCGTGAAGTTGCTGCAGGGCACGCATGTCATGAAGGACGATCTGGCGGAAGTGTTTGAGAAATGGCTGCCGCAGCAAGTCGAATCACGAGGCACCGCGCTCGTGTATGTGTCCGGGCGGGGGGTGGTCGATCCGGTGACAGGGGCCGTCTCCTTGGTTCCCTTTGACGGCAGCGCCGCTTCTCCGTCTCGTCTCTTTTCGTTGGCACGGGTGCAGCGCGCACTGGCTCGCACAGGGGTCCAGCAGGCCGTTCTATTACTGGACTTGTCTCTTGAACCGACTGCGGGGACGGATGTCGCTCAGGGGGCAACGCCCACATGGGACATGTCGGAAAACGGGCAAAAGCCGGATCGCCTGATGTGGATCATCGGCAATAACGCTCTGCAAGATGCCCATGCCTACAGGCCGGGGCAACATGGCCTCTTTACTTACTACCTTTTCAAGGGGCTCCGGGGGGCCGCCGACTTGGATAAGAACGGCACGGTCTTAGCCGGTGAGCTGTGCACCTATGTGCACCGACAGGTTCAAGACGTTGCCAAACACCAGTATGGGAATGCGCAAGAGCCGCTTTGCCTACCGGACGCCGGTCAGTCTTCCCACCTTCGCGTGTTGCCGTTGAGCAAGTCCCATTGAAACAGAGGCAGCATAGGCAAGTTGCCGGATAGCCCCCCGGGGACCGGAGGCCGGCAACGATCTGAGTGGTATGAGGAGCGAGGGCTCTCGTCCGGTGCCTGAACCCGTATGTGGATTTGCATCGATCTGAAAGAGGTGACCATTCATGACCCGTACTCGAGGCATCGTGGTGGGCGTCATGCTCAGTCTACTCAGCATCGGCCTATCGATTCTATTGTTGGAATTCGCGGCAGGACCCCTCTATGAAAAGGCTTCCTATGCCAACGGGAAGCGAACGGTCGCCTATTACCAAGGCAAGGCTTCTTCGTCGGAAAGGGAGGCGGGAGAGTCAGGCCAAACGTCGCTGATGCCCCATCCCTATTTACTCTACACCAACGTGCCGAATTTCCGTGCGGCCGGCTATCAGCAAACGAATTCATTGGGCTATCGAAACGAGGAATTCACCGTCGAGAAGGACAAGGACACCATCAGAATATTATGTTTGGGTGGGTCCACCACGTATATGTGGCCTTACGTGAAGAATCCCAGGGATACCTGGGTGGCGCAACTCGAAGCCAGGCTTCAGGCTATTTCCGGCAAACGGGTCCAAGTGATCAACGGCGGCCTGAATTATGGGACGAGCGCCGAGGCGGTGGCCGGCTATGTCTTCCGCCATCGCCATTTAGAGCCGGACCTGATTATCTATCATGGCGGAGGCAATGATGTGCTACCGTTGTTTTTCGACGGGTACGATCCCGAGTACGCGCATTTTCGCGACCATGGAAGCGGGTTGCGGCCAAGGCCGGGCGAACGTTCGCTCCTGAGTCGGTCCAACATCGCCAAATATCTCTATGCCAGATGGCTGGAGCCGGTGGGAACGGTCTTTTACACCAAACCATTCTGGGAAGTGCCTCGCCAGGACGCGGTTGAACGGGTAAAGCGTACGGATCCGGAAGGATTCCGCCGAAACGTCGACTATCTGGTGTCGCAGGCCAAGCAAGCCGGTTCCCAAATCGTTCTATTTGGATTCTTGCAGGCGCGCAAGGAAAATTTATCCAAGAACGCAGCGGCCTTCACGGGGTATGAAGAGGCTCTCGTGATCGGCCTAGAGAAAACGTATGCGGTGCTGGATGAGGTGGCCCGCCGGTATGGGGTCCCTTTTATCATTCCGCGGCAAGAGAAGTTCAAGGACGAATGGTTTGTGGATAACTGCCATTTGACCGTCGAGGGGGAGGCTATGAAGGCCGAGATCCTGTTCGATGCGCTGAAGGACAATCCGCTGTTCCGAAGGCCGGCCGGCGCGTAGCGGCGTTGAAGAAAAATGATGCTTCAAGAAAAATCAGGCCGGGCTTGTTGTATTAAGCGATGCACGTTGACAGTACTGAAACAGCCTGAGTAAGATGCCCCGTTCAAGGCGGAAGCATCCGCCGCATGCCGAAAGCCGGCGTAGCTCAGTTGGCAGAGCAGCGGTTTCGTAAACCGCAGGTCGGTGGTTCGATTCCACTCGCCGGCTCCAGTTGAAGCGCTTGAATATACGGCCCTTGTTCCGGTGGAGCAAGGGCCGTTTCTGTTTGAAAGTGCTGTGGCTACTTTGCTACCACCCTCTACGGTCGGGACAAAATCGAGGCGGTCGATTAAATCGACGCATGACCAAGCTATTCCTTTACGTCTTCAGCCTATGTTCCATTAGTTCTTTTCAGGATTGTGCAGGGCCCAAGCGACAGTAGAAATCTATTTCGAACTGACCACGCCCCACGAATCCCAACTCCTTGACATGGCGTCAATTTTCTTAATACCATCGTTTACTTCATGTCTACAGTAACCTTGTAAGAGGCTGACAGCAGCCTCGGTCGATGGAGCAGCTTATTGTAGTATGCTCCGCTCCAAGCTCGAATGGTGGGGAGATCTGCGGGTTCAACGCAAGGTTGAACTCGTTCTTTTCGCTATCCTAGCCCCTCTCCTTATTGCCCTCTCTCTTCACGTATATCTGATTAAAACTTTACTCTCTTATCAGGATACCCGCAATGACATCGTTCTCGTGCGAGAACGAATTGGAGAACTCCGCCGGCTGGCAATAGATATCGAGGATGCCTTTCGGGGCTATCTGCTTACAAGACGACTTGAATTTCTGAAGCCAATGCATGAGGCGGAAGCTCGATTGGTTCAAGAGATTGAACGCGCGTCGACTATGACGAGGGACCGGTTTGTACGTCGTAGCGACATGGAGGCAGTCGACAACGAATTGAAGAAGTTTCTGTACTCCAAGCAAGGCTTAATTCGGAAGGTCGAACAGGGAGAGTTTGAGGAGGTTCTCGAATACGTGCGCACCGGTCAAGGTGTTCAGCTAGCCGATACCTTGCGCGCGCAGTTCCGTCATGTGGAAGATCAGCTTGATGATGAAATAGAGCGCTACAATGAACAAGCCATGGATCTCTCGCAGGCTGCATTCAGAGGTCTATTGGTGGCGGTGGTTGGGACCTTGGGGCTCGGATGGCTTGCCGCGTTTGTTTTGGCACGGAGCGTGACGGAGCCTTTGGCACTACTTCGGAACGTCAGCAAAGCTCTTGGGCGCGATCCGGACCGCCAGACGACAGTGATGGATACTGTCGCGCGGATCTCCTCCGGAGATGAGATCGGCGAACTGGCGAGATCCTATGAGGAAATGGCTCAACAGATACGGAGATATCTCCAGGAGTTGGAAACGCTGCAGGCCATCGGGCACGAGATCAATACCATTGGTCCCGATGGTATTACAGGGGTCCTGAGACGGATCACCGATCGAGCTGCCGAGCTGGTGAGAGCCGATCTCTGTCTCGTTCTCTTGCGGAATGAGCAGATGGGCTGTTGGATTATCGAGGCGGCTTCCGGACTTTGGAATGCTCGGCTCTGCAAGAGCGTCATGCTGTGGGAAGAGCTTCCTCTCTGTGCGAGGGCCTTTGAAACAGGCGAACCGGTCAATGGCGAGGGATTGCGGGACAATCGAAGTCCCGAATTAGCGCGCCGAAATCTCATCGGCAACAGTATGTTGGCCGCTCCTCTCTTGAATCAAGGGAAGCCTTTCGGTGTTCTGGTTCTGTTGAGCGAAAGGAATGTTCGGCGCGAGGAGTGGAATGTCAGATTGGCGCTCGGACTGGCGCAAGAAGCCGCGGTCGCCATTTCAAACGCGCGATTGTATGAGATCGTGCACGAGAAGCACCAAACGGTACAGGCACGTCTTCGCCAGCTTGAACAGTTGGCCGAGACTCTCGCCCACGACTTGAAAGGTCCGGGCCAGCGGATGTCCGAGTTGGCGTCCCTCCTCTGGCGTGAATACGGCGGAAAATTGGATGAGCGCGGCAGGCGATGGCTTGACCTCGTCCAGCAGAACGGCGGTGAGTTGACGAACCGTGCCGACGGCATCCTGAGCATCGCACGCCTGGGGACCTGCCGAGCCGCCTCCACGTTCGTCGATTCGCACGCCGTGCTGAGCGATGTGCTGAAGTCGCACGCCGAGGAGTTGGAGAGAGCCCGAGTTCATTTGATCGTGCAAGACAACCTGCCGCTCGTCCCCTGCCACAGCGCCTACTTGCGGCAGATTCTGGACAATCTGATATCAAACTCGATTAAATTCGCCCGACCGGATGTCACCCTGGAGATTGTCATCAAGGCTCGGCGCTGCGGCAAGATGCTGCATTTTAGTGTGGCGGACAATGGAATAGGAATTCCCGCCGCTTTTCGCGAGCGTGTCTTTGAAGCGTTCGTGCGGTTGGATCCGTCCCGAACGAAGGGCAGCGGCATTGGGTTGACCATCATTAAGCGCATTGTGGAATTATACGGCGGACAGGTGTGGGTCGAGGCGTCCGACCAGCCGGGCGCGACGATCACGTTTTCGCTCCCAGCCTTAGAGAATTGGGAGAATTCGACCATCCTTTTCGATCAAGGCACCGCACAGGCGCACATGTAGGCGGCCTATCGGTCCGCTGGGAGAGATGTTATGCGAGCCGGGGATATGACGACCAGTACAGCGGATCGCAAAACCAGGGCTCTGTTCACCGTATTGGTCGTCGAAGACAATGCGACTGATGTCGAATTGATTCTGGATGCGTTGGAGCAGGCGAATGTAAGACCCACTGGGGGCGAATGGGATATAGAGATCCGCGCGACAGCGGAAGGCGCCTTAGATCTATTGCGCGAGCAAGCGGTCGACTTGGTGCTGACGGACATGATGCTGCCTGGTATGACCGGGATTGAGTTGGTCAGCCGCATTCAGGCGATTGATCGAAACCTTCCGGTCTTGGTCGTCACACGGATGAATACCGTTCAGCTTGCGGTCGACACGATGCGAAGCGGTGCCTTCGATTATATTCTCAAACCGGTCAGCCCGGCAGATCTCGAAACCCGGCTTCATCGTGCGATTCGTGTCTCGGAAATTATGAGACGCCAAGCTCTCTATGAGCAGCAAACCGAGCAGGAATTCAAGGCAAGCGGCTTTGTCGGAACGAGTGCGGCGTACCATTCCATCATGCGCAGCATTCGCGAAGCGGCCAAGGTGCGTTCCACCGTCCTCATTACCGGCGAAACCGGGACCGGTAAAGGACTGATTGCGCGGGCCATACATCGGAAAAGCGTGGAACATGCAAAGCCTTTTCAGATCATCGACTGTTCCACCATCCCGGAAGGCGTCATGGAAAGCGAGCTCTTTGGGCACGTCCGGGGAGCGTTTACCGGCGCAGTCACCGATAAGTCCGGTCTGATTGAGATGGCGAATGGAGGCACCATTTTCCTGGATGAGATTGGAGAACTGCCGCTGTCGTTGCAGGCCAAACTGCTGCGGGTCCTGGAAGACAATGAAATCAGGGCCGTCGGCAGCACGAGGGTTCGGCGGATCGATGTGCGGTTTATAGCGGCGACGAACCGCAGTCTGGAAGAGCAGATTCAACGGGGCGCTTTCCGGAAGGATCTTTATTATCGCCTCGCGATCATTCCCCTCAACATTCCGCCTCTGCGCGAGCGGCCGGACGATATTGCCAGCATTGCCGACCATTTGCTGGCGCAGTTAGCTCGAGAAATGGGTAAGCCGGGCCTCTATCTAGAGCCGTCCGCGACGGAGGCATTGAGTAGATATCATTGGCCTGGAAATGTGCGCGAGTTGCGTAACGTGATCGAACGGGCCGTTATGATGGCAGACGATGGCCCGATCTCGGGCGCGGAAATCCGCGGTCTGTTGACGCCGCTATCCACGGGAACCCCGCAGCCCGAATACGGATCGCTTTATGCGGATCTTCCCTACATGGAGGCCAAGGAAAAGGCGCTGGCCGACTTCACGCGTGCGTATCTGCGTGCCAAGCTTGCTCAGCATGAAGGGGTCATAACCAAGGCGGCCGACAGCAGTGAGATACCTCGTCAGCATTTCTCTTTGTTAATGAAAAAGCATCTACAAGGCGCCACTACCGATTCCGAGTTGTAACCGGCTCCTCCATATGTTCAGCATATCGACATATGCGTAACGCGCACATCGCCGTATGCCGAACACTGATCCATAGCCTCACATCCGTCCTCTCTTTTCCTTCGCATCTCGCAAAATCCCCGTAAAGTCAACCGCATAGTGATTAGGCGCAACCCTAGGATATGTGGCAGCACCCTTGCTACGCCGCATCGGTATGTCGTTGTGTGTGCCCTCGGCGGCAGCGTGGAAGGAGGTGAGTGATAACGCGAGGCATAACGCGGGCAGTAACGGTGAGTGCGGCCACTTATTACGGAGGTGCATCCATGGTTCTTTCACGTCGGCAATTTTTGAAACTTTCAGCAGGTACCGTCGCAGTTGCTGTCTTGGCCGATAGGGCCTTGGCATTGACCGCGCTCCAGCCGGTGGTGGAAGTCGGCAATCCCTTGGGGGAATATCCGGATCGGTCCTGGGAACGGGTCTATCACGATCAATATCGGTATGATTCTTCCTTTACCTGGTGTTGTTCACCGAATGATACGCATGCGTGTCGGATTCGGGCCTTCGTCCGAAACGGCGTGGTGATGCGCGTCGAGCAGAATTATGATCACCAAACCTACGAAGACCTGTACGGGAACCGTGGGACCTTCGCCCACAACCCGCGTATGTGCCTCAAGGGATTCACGTTTCATCGGCGGGTCTACGGACCGTACCGATTGAAAGGTCCGCTGATCCGCAAGGGATGGAAACAATGGATGGATGACGGGTCGCCAGAACTAACGCCGGACACCAAACGGAAATATAAGTTTGACAGCCGCTATCTCGATGACATGGTTCGCGTGTCCTGGGATACGGCGTTCACCTATGTCGCGAAGGGTCTCATTGTCATCGGAACCCGGTACAGCGGGGAAGCCGGAGCCCGCCGTCTGCGTGAACAGGGGTATGCGCCGGAGATGATCGAGATGATGAAAGGTGCCGGCACGCGCTGCTTCAAGAACCGAGCGGGAATGCCGGTCTTGGGTATTGTCGGCAAAATGGGGGTTACGCGAATGAATGGGGGCTGTTATACGCTCCTCGACTCGTGGATTCGCAAAGTGGGACCCGATCGGGCCCAAGGGGGCCGCTATTGGTCAAACTATACGTGGCACGGCGATCAGAATCCCTCCAATCCCTGGTGGTGTGGCGCGCAAGCGTCGGACATTGATCTCTCGGACATGCGCTTCTCCAAGCTGAACACCAGCTGGGGCAAGAATTTCGTCGAAAACAAAATGCCGGAGGCCCATTGGAAGTTGGAATGCATTGAACGAGGTGCCCGTGTCGTCGTGATTACCCCTGAATACAACCCGACCGCCTATCGCGCCGATTATTGGATGCCGCTGCGGCCGCAATCGGACGGCGCGATCTTCTTGGGCGCGATGAAAATTATTGCCGATGAAAACATGCACGACATTGATTTTCTGAAAGGCTTCACGGATGCGCCGATCCTTGTCCGCACGGACACGCTGCAATTTTTGGATCCGAGAGACGTGATTGCAGGGTACGAGTTCCCCGATTTTTCCAAGAGCTATTCCGGGCGAGTCCAGACCCTGAAGGCGGAACAAGTGCAACGGCTGGGCGGCATGATGGTCTGGGACTTGAATAAGAAGGCGCCGGTTCCTCTCCATCGAGAGCAGGTCGGATGGCATTATCAAAACAGCGGCATCGACGCGGCACTGAATGGAACGTACCGCGTGAAATTGCTCAACGGGCGTGAAGTCGACGCGATGCCGGTGTGGCAGATGTACTTGGTGCATTTTCAGGATTATGACCTGGACACCGTCCATCAGATCTGCCGGACGCCGAAGGATCTTTTGGTCAGATGGGCACGGGATTCGGGAACCGTTAAGCCCGCCGCCATCCATAATGGCGAAGGCACGAATCATTATTTTCATATGACGATCAACTCTCGTGGTGCGGCGATGGTGCTAATCGTCACCGGCAACGTGGGCAAATTCGGGACGGGTCAACATACCTGGGCGGGCAACTATAAGGCCGGCGTGTGGACGTCCACGCCATGGTCCGGTGCCGGCTTGGCGGTGCATACCGGCGAAGACCCATTCCAAATTACGCTTGATCCGGATGCGCACGGCAAAGAGATCAAGACCAAATCCTACTACTACGGGGAAGAGGTCGGCTATTGGAACCATGGCGATACCGCCCTGATCGTCAATACGCCGAAGTATGGTCGCAAGGTGTTCACCGGCAAGACCCACATGCCGAGCCCGAGCAAGGTGCGGTGGGTTGCCAATGTCAACGTACTGAACAACGCGAAGCACCATTACGATATGGTGAAGAATGTCGATCCAAGTATCGAGATGTTGATTACGCAGGACATTGAGATGACCTCGGACGTCAACCACAATGACGTGGCCTTCGCCTGCAATTCCTGGATGGAATTCACCTATCCGGAAATGACCGTCACGGTGTCCAATCCGTGGGTCCAGGTTTGGAAAGGCGGCATTCGCCCGTTGTACGACACCCGCAATGATCTCGATACGGTGGCAGGGGTCGCCTCGAAGCTCGGTGAGATTACCGGTGATCAGCGGTTCCGTGACTATTTCAAATTTGTCTATGTCAACCGTGTAGACGTCTACGTTCAACGCTTGCTCGATGCCTCGAGCACGTTCTACGGCTACAGCGCGGACGTGATGCTGAAGTCGGAAAAGGGCTGGATGGTCATGTGTCGGACCTATCCACGTCATCCGTTCTGGGAAGAAACAAACGAATCGAAACCCATGTGGACGCGAACCGGGCGGTATGAAAACTACCGCACCGAGCCGGAAGCGATCGAGTATGGCGAAAACTTCATCTCCCATCGGGAAGGGACAGAAGCCACTCCCTATCTTCCGAATGCCATTTTCACGTCCAATCCGTATGTTCGGCCGGACGACTATGGGATTCCGATCACCGCGCAACACCATGACGACAAGACCGTGCGCAATATCAAGATGCCATGGTCAGAGATCAAGCGGCACTCAAACCCATTATGGGAGAAGGGCTACCAGTTCTACTGTGTGACGCCCAAGACCCGGCATCGGGTGCACAGCCAGTGGTCGGTGAACGACTGGGTACAGATTTACGAGTCGAACTTCGGCGATCCGTACCGGATGGACAAGCGGACGCCGGGCGTCGGTGAGCACCAATTGCACATCAACCCGCAGGCGGCGAAAGACCGCGGGATCAATGACGGCGACTACGTCTATGTAGACGGCAACCCGGTGGACCGGCCGTATCGCGGCTGGAAACCATCGGACCCTTATTACAAAGTCGCACGATTGATGATCCGGTGTAAATACAACCCGGCGTATCCGTACCACGTGACGATGGCGAAGCACGCCCCCTACGTGTCGACGGCGAAGTCGGTGAAGGGGCACGAGACGAGACCGGACGGCCGCGCGATTGCCGTCGATACCGGGTATCAGTCGAACTTCCGGTACGGCGCCCAGCAGTCGTTTACGCGGAGCTGGTTGATGCCGATGCACCAGACCGACTCGTTACCGGGTAAGCATGCCGTCGCCTGGAAATTCAAATGGGGGTATCAAGTGGACCACCATGCAATCAACACAGTGCCGAAGGAATGCTTAATTCGCATTACGAAGGCGGAAGACGGCGGCATCGGCGCCCGGGGTCCGTGGGAGCCGGTCCGGACCGGGTTTACGCCGGGTCAGGAGAACGAGTTCATGCTCAAGTGGCTCAAAGGCGAACACATCAGGATCAAAGTCTAAGAACCCTGAGGCGCACGGAAGCGAGGATTGCATCCCTCTCGTCTCGGCCTCACGTCTAACGGCTACGGAGGAGGAATCAGCCATGCCTGAAGTTTATAACTGGCAACTGGGCCGGAAGATGCTGTACCCGTACGAGGAGCGGCATCCGAAATGGCAGTTTGCCTTTGTGTTCAACATCAATCGATGTTTAGCCTGTCAGACCTGTTCGATGGCGGACAAGTCGACCTGGCTGTTCTCGAAGGGCCAGGAGTACATGTGGTGGAACAATGTGGAGACCAAGCCGTACGGCGGGTATCCCCAGTTCTACGACGTGAAGATCACGCAGTTGATCGAGCAAGTGAACCCGGGGGGGCAGGTGTGGAACGTGCGGGTGGGCCGCAAGCACCATGCGCCCTACGGGGTGTTCGAAGGGATGACGATTTTCGACGCGGGGGCCAAAGTGGGCCAGGCGGCGATCGGCTACATCCCGACGGACCAGGAATGGCGGTTCGTCAACATCTATGAAGACACGGCGACCTCGATGCGGGCCCTGGTGGAAGGCATCGACAAGTCGGGCTTCAGCCGGGACGAACCGTGGCGGCTGTCCGGGAGCAGCCTCCCGGAGCATGAAACGTTCTTCTTCTATCTGCAGCGGATCTGCAATCACTGCACGTATCCGGGCTGTCTGGCGGCGTGCCCGCGGAAGGCGATCTACAAGCGGCCGGAAGACGGCATCGTGTTGATCGACCAGAACCGCTGCCGCGGGTACAAGAAGTGCGTGGAGCAGTGCCCGTTCAAGAAGCCGATGTACCGGGGGACGACCCGGGTGTCGGAGAAGTGCATTGCCTGCTATCCGCGGATCGAAGGGAAGGATCCGTTGACGGGCGGGGAGCCGATGGAAACGCGCTGCATGGCGGCCTGCGTCGGGAAGATCCGGATGCAGAGCCTGGTGCGGATCGGCGAGGACGGCCTCTGGGCGGAGGATCGGTGGCATCCGCTCTATTATTCCATTCGGGTAGAGCAGGTGGCCTTGCCGTTGTATCCGCAGTGGGGCACGGAGCCGAACGGCTTCTACATTCCGCCGCGGCACAGCCCGCGGGGCTACGCGCGGCAGATGTTCGGGCCGGGCGTGGACAATGCGATCGAGAAGTACCTGGTGCCGAGCCGGGAGTTGTTGGCCGTGCTCCAACTCTGGAGAGCGAGCCAGCAGATCATCTTCCGGTACGACGTCATTCCAGGCCCGAAGGTGTTCGAGACCCAGATTCACGGGAAGCGGTTCGAGATGTTCAACGATACCGTGCTGGGCTTCAACAAGTCGGGGAAGGAAGTGGCGCGTATTCAGGTCGAAGAGCCGATCTACATCAGACCAGCTGAGCGGGTGAATTGGCTCTAATGACGGGCGTGATCCCGGCGCCCACATCCCGCGCACGGGCTAGCAAAACCTGGTAAGCCCGGGCAAAGGGGGCGCCCTCTTGTAACCAACGCTCTAGAGTCGAGGAGGAGCGTTCCTCCTCCTCGCTCTCCCGTTGCTTATCGTAACTCAGCAGGATTCATTTCACCGTGCATGGTTTAAGACGTCTGCGCAGACGTATTCCGACCGGATTGGTTTGGCTACTCCTCCCCTGGGGTTCCTTGTTCGAAGGGTGCAACGCCGACCCACATATCTTCGCGGTTTCTCTAGAATCGCCGGCGAATTCCGTTTCGACTCAGGCAATGGCGAGTATACAACCCGCATCGGGGACCCCTATAGGGCTTCGCCAATTTACTGATAGCCGGAGGGACACGGCTACCCTCGGGGCCAAGTCTAGTCGGTGGGGAACGCTAGATTCATGCCTTTTCACCATCAAAGGTGGCGATCTCGGGACAGCGACAGCGAAGGCCATGCTCCGCTATCTCAAAGGGGTGGGATGGCAAGTTCGGATGGTGGAACCAGGGAACGCAAAGGTGCCAGTCCTTTTGATGACTGGGGAAATCATTGAGATGCACGTCAATGCTGTGAGCACTCTACTCTCGACTCATGTGACTACGAGCGTAACCTTAATCCTTGAAGAACGAGATCGGAAAACGGGCAAGCGGTTATCTACGAGATTAAGCCAAGCCGATTCTAAAGACGTTTTGTGGTTTGACCCGACCGATGCCGAAGCCTTGCTAAACGAATCTTTAGCGAAAGTGTTTCGCCAGTGGACTCCGGGCTCCGCGGGAACACCTGCATGAATCGCGCGACATCATCGTTTCGGCATTCACGGCGCGAAACTGATCCGTCATATCGGTCGGTTGCATCCATTTGACCTGCGACCCGATTGTTGTGGGCTCGGCCGGAGGAAGACCCCTATGCCCGGCTGTAAGAGCTGGAAGTTATTGTAGTGACTGCGGTTTGCGCTCACTTATTCTCATCTGCTACCACGGTGCTACCAGGACAGGAGAGAGGCGCGAGACGGATGGTCGTCTTGCTGGCGAGCACACGAAGGACTGATTGAGACTCTCGCCCCATGTGCGACGAGACATTAGAGTCATTGGTGGCAATTAGTCACTTCCTCGCGCCTCCGCCAAAGTCACCCTCTCCATGGTCTCACCGGTGTGGATGACTATTTCATCAAATAAAGCTTTGAGTTCGGCTTGATAGACCTGCTGCGTGGCATCCCTCGGCTCGTCTGCCATGAAGGCTTTGATCGAAACTGCCCATGTCCTAAGAGTTTCTTTCCCATACCTGACCTCATCCGTCAGATGCAACGCGCGCCCCTCGACTCTGGCCAGCCCGGAGTGAATGAGCCGCGTGGCTTTCTCAGGCGCCAATTGCTTGGCATAGATATTCCCGAGCTGTTTGTGCATCGCAGCCGCGACCTGGCGTCTGAGTGCCTGCTCATCAAACCGAAGTCTATGCGCTTGATGGCGGGCATGGAGGTCCGCCCCAGCCAAATGTTCGCGGAATTCATCGAGCGAACTGACTTCGTAGGTGTAGAGATTCAGAAGACGGCAGAGCGAATGCGTGCAGTCTACAAACCACGTCACAAGAACCGCCGCGACAACTAATGCGACCAGTACAAGGAGCAGGCGACGAGTCACAACGCACCTCGGTTCCGTGGCGACTCGACCTTAGCTTGGATGATTCATTTAGTCTGGAGCAAGCACAATCTCTATGCAAGGGGCTTAGCTTGAAGACTGAGGGCACGAAGCCTATCAGATCCATATTAGGGTTCTACCTAGTAGGGCGCGAATACAAAGTTGTACAGAATTAGCCTGTGTTGTGCCGGCGGCTTATCCCCGGTATTCGTGTCCTTCTAATAGCTTGGCCACTATCATCATTTCGCGGGAGGAATACCATGCGATCCTGGATGACAATAGCATTACTTGTGTTGCTGTCAGGCTGCAGCAATACGATGTGGGCGAATAAGCCGACGGTCCCTGAAACGAGCCGAACGGCGGTCGTACATGACGTGCGCGTTTCACTGACGGACATCGTGCCGGCGGAACTCCGCGTCAATGTTGGAGACGAGGTGCGATTTATCAATGATAAAACGCAACCTGTTCGCATCATTCTGATTGAAGCGGGGAAAAGTATTGCCTGTAACAAAGGGTTTAATGGCTTGATTGACCAAGAAGCGGATATCAAGCCGGGACAATATGCGAGTTTCTGCTTTAACAAAACGGGCGCCGTCAAATACATGGCTCGTGAGCAGCAGGCCGTGACCGGGGGAGAGCAAGTGTTATCCGCGCACATACTCGTCGGAGGAAGCGCGACGCGTCCGGTGCGCACCCGAGAGAGCGTCCCGCCACCGGGACGATCAGAGGCAGAGACAGATTTGAAAGTATCCCCTGATAGATGACGACTTCCCGGCTATGTCACATGCCGCTGCAACGGAAACAGGAAGGTGAGACAGCAGCGTAAAGCTGCCTCATCTTCCTTCTGCCGATCTGCCTCCTCTTTCATGCGGATACGCCTATGTAGACCAACCCGGTCCAAGTCCCCGTTCACCGTGAGGGCGATCCCTGATTAAACGTTGCACCAGGCCATTCGGCAAGCGAACAGCTTGTCCATTCGGAACACTTCCCACTTTAGGGACAGACGGTGTCTATCGGTGCGCTTCACCTTCGTCCTATACGTGGAACAATCAGCTTTGAACAAGTCGTCGTTCGTCAGACTGCACGACCGGAATCCCCCCGTCGCCATCATTCCCGAATGGCATGCCGCCATTCATTGGAAAGCACTCTTCCATTGCCGGCTCGGCAGTGATCATGTCATTGCTCGGCCGACGCTGTCGGCCACGCTGGTCCACGTGAAAAACGAGCTGCATGATGCGGAACCCTTCGCCAGCCGCGGCTGGCAAGATGCCGCACTGTCAGTCATGCCGCAGTAACCAACGCGTGGAAGGCACCGCTTACGTGAAGATCGCAGGCAAATTCATGGGCACCGGCCTGGCTCGGCCAACGAAACGTTCCGCCCGAGAGACCATCGCCGGATTTCACCGTCCAAATACGAGTGATCAAGACACCGTTGCATTCATTGAACGCGCTGCTGCGTGCGTATGAAGATTTTGATGTCACGGACGGGACGTTGGCTGTCTTTAGCGAGTTGGCGGTGAAAAACGGCCATCTGCGCGGGTACGTGAAGCCATTCATTAAAGATGTCACCGTCTAATGATTCCACGCAGGACCAGCCGTCTCCATAGAATATCGGTTGTCTCCAACAAGCGGTCACTCTATACGCAGTGTGATGTCTTCGCATGGCCTATGTGGAGAAGACCTTCAAAGGTAGGCCATATAAGCGGATGATAAATGCACGCATGAGCCTATATATCGACTATACGTGAAAGTGTTGCTGGTCACTCATGGCCGGAGCCGTGCGCGACGGATTCCTACGCGTGGGTTGCATTCAATGAACCCCAAGGTTGTGAATACCTGGGCGAAATAACGGGTAGCCAGGGAAACTTTTTCGTGCGGGACAGACCGGCGGCTTGGGCCAGGACAGTGGCAGCATGGAACAAACGAATGTGACGTATACGGGGTTGCTTATAAATGTCCTCCACGCAAAGTGAACTCTCTCTTCCGGCTCTTCTCCTATTGCAGTCTAGTACGCTTTGGAAGAGTCCTGCCTTCGAGGCCTTCAATATGAACGAATCGATCGGCTGACGCGAGACACGATATTTAACTTGAACCAAGTGCCGAGCGCGAGAGCGAAGAGGGCCGACAATCGTTTTGCGATTCTCCAAACACTGCTGCTCAAGAGCAGTCGTGAAAATGTCGATTTCGTCTCAGGCAAAATCGCCGTTGTACCTACGCAAGGAGGGTATCGACGGACAAATCCGTCCGTAGTCCATTGGCCGCCAGCCATTCTGGATTGAAAAGCCTCGACTGATACTTGGCGCCGGAGTCGCACAGGATCGTCACGATGATCTGGCCCGGTCCACGCTCGCGCGCCAGCCTCACCGCGCCCGCGATATTGATGCCGGAGGACAGTCCGAGAAACAGACCCTCCTCGCGCAGGAGCTGGTAGAGGATGGTGAGCGCGTCCTGGTCGGGGATACGCCACGCGCTGTCCACCGCGATTCCCTCGAGGTTCTTGGTCACGCGAGACTGGCCGATGCCTTCGGCAAAGGAATCGCCGTCCTTTATGTCCGTGTTGCCGTTAGTAAACCATGACCACATGGCCGCGCCATAGGGGTCGGCGCATCCGATAACGATGTGCGGATTGCGCTCCTTGAGATACAGCGTGGTTCCGCCCAACGTGCCACCGGTACCGACGGCGGACACAAAGGCACTTACCTTTCCGGCGGTCTCTTCCCAGATTTCCGGGCCGGTGGTGCGATAGTGCGCGAGGCGGTTCGCTGTGTTGTCAAACTGGTTCGCCCAGAACCAGCCCTTTTCCTCCGCCAGGCGCCGGGCGACATGGTTGTAGTTGTCCGGATTGGAATACGGCTTCTCCGGGACGGTGCGAACCTCCGCACCCAGCGTGCGCAGGAGGTCGATTTTTTCCTGCGACTGGGTTTCGGGAATAATGATGACGGAATGGTAGCCCCTGGCGTGGCCGATCAAGGTCAGACCGATACCGGTGTTGCCGGCCGTTCCCTCGACGATGGTGCCGCCAGGTTGCAGCAGTCCTTTGGCCTCGGCGTCGAGAATGATGCCAAGTGCGGCGCGGTCCTTCACCGATCCGCCGGGGTTCATGAATTCGGCCTTGCCGAGGATTTCGCAGCCGGTCAGTTCCGAAAGGCGGCGCAGGCGGATGAGCGGGGTGTTGCCGACATGGCCATCCACCCCATGGTACTGTAGCGTGGTCATCTGCGTATTATTGCCGGCCATTGAATGACATTACCCAACGTAAGACTGGTATGGATGTCGTTATCAGAAAGCATGAGGATCGTGTTTCTTCTGAATACTGCTTTACGGTACAAAACGCAAGAGGGTTTGCGGGGCGAAGATTAACGGCCAGCGGCCTCTGCTCGGGCCTTGGAACATCCGAAGCTGACCGAATACTATGGGCCCGCGCAAGGCTTTCCTAAGCCACGATGAATATCCGGGGGGTCTCATGACCGGTGGCGTTCGAATCGCCTCCGAATCGTCTTGACTGCTGATGAAGAATAGCTCCACACAAGTCATCAGCTGGCTGCATTCATGGAGCGGTCTGCAAGCGAACACATCCTCTCACCGATGTCGGTGTTGCATTTTGTACGATTCGGCGGCAGCACGAGGCGCTGGCTTTATTTCGTGATGGGGCTGACGGCGAGCGGGGTGATTGCGACAGGCCTTGTTCTATGAACCAGCAAGCGGCGGAAGTATCATGCCGGCAGTACTATCAGCCTCGGCCTGGTTGAAGTCCTGAATGTGGCGACGGTGGGCGGGTTACTGGTCGCCATTGCTGTGTTCTTCTGGGTCAATCGACTGTTACCGATGCCACTCTTTGACCGGTCACTATGGGAGATCCGGTGTTTCTTTGTAGCCTGGGTTCTCTGTCTCGTGCATAGTCTTTCCCGAGCAGGATCCCTCCTTGCCTGGAAACAGCAACTGTACGGCGCGGCGGTCCTGTTAGGATCCTTGCCGCTACTCAATGGGCTGACGACGAAGAGTCATCTG
This sequence comes from Nitrospira sp. Nam80, assembly GCF_965152575.1. Lineage (NCBI taxonomy): Bacteria > Pseudomonadati > Nitrospirota > Nitrospiria > Nitrospirales > Nitrospiraceae > Nitrospira > Nitrospira sp. Nam80. The sequence goes on along the minus strand of NZ_OZ224216.1, from coordinate 3,853,070 downwards.
TTGATGACCGTGCCGAGAGGACAGTGGGCCCTGGCGGGTCTCGATCTCACAGCGTTGACGGCGGGTGCGCTCCTGGCCGCGACAGCCAGGCGCATTGGTCGAGCGGCTCGAACAAAGTAGAGGGGATCCATACGGCAACCAAATTGCTTCCGTCCTTCGCCAGAAAACGCAGAATTATAACGGACGATGGGATCGAGGCCAGGGCTGCGGCCCCATCGATGTGACTGCCGTCCTGGCTGCGTTTGACTGACGATTCAGTCGTCGCGCCGAAACTTCACTGACGATTGAGAGTTCTTGTCTCTTTCGGCCAAGAAATCCGCCAGTTTCGCCAGACAATATTGGCAGAGGTAATCCGACACGACGGGATGTTCTTCACAACCCACGCATATCGGCTCGCCTCGAAAGTGTGAAACCAAACTGCGAAGCATACGTGCATTGTCACATGGTTCCGGATTTCCGTAAGCTAAGAGATCCCCTAGAATTGGTCAAAACCGAGAAAAGTTTGGCGGGCAGACGTCTTAAGACTAGTTTTCATCTGTTTTTCATCCCTCCCTCATGTCGGGGGACTACTGTAAATTGGAGAGCAGGCCATCATCTGGTGCTGGGGCAAGGTTGCCTTCAGCGATTCTTTCGCAAACCTTCATGAAAGAAGCCGGTGAAACAGGCCTGAAAAGCCTTTTGTATTGTTGATCCCAATGGTTACTTCGAATTGCAATTCATCCGGGTATGGCTGTCGTCTGCGGGCGGTAGGACTCTGTATCGTTCTCTTTGGCATCGGCGCCGGATGCGCCACCAGCCCCAAGCCTTCTCCGACGGCAGATCTTCAAGGCGATACAGAGGAATATGTGGTGGAGAGCTATTGTTCGCCGGCTGTCGGTCCCCCGGTCGATGGCCCGAAAGCCGCGTTTCCCATTCAACTCAGGGTTCAAGCGGAACAGGAAAGAACCGAGAAACTCTTATTCCTCTCGCCTAGGACCCGCCAAATCGCGCAGATAATCGGCGTTGAAGACCTGGTGTTAGAAATCCCGATACTCGAACGAGAGGTCTCACGCAATGTGGAGGGGGCCCGTTTGCGGCTGCTCGAGTTGCGCCAGGAGCTTTCCGATCAGCTTCTCTTGGCACTGTTCGATGCGTCCAGTGTGGCGGCGGAACTGGAGTGTGAGAAGGGTCGTGCCGAAGCGTTGGCGGCCGGCCTTGATGAAATACAGAATGACATTCAACAACGACGGACTGTCATTGCCCTCCTTTCCGATGCGACGGCCGGTCTTTTGTCCGGCATATTTCTCTTCGGCGGGTCGGAGGTGATGGCAGGGGCGGCGGATGTTGTGGGGAATATCTTGCAGGGCAGCTACGGGTATGCTGCCTTAGGCGGTCAGCAGCAATATCAATTATTGCAGCAGCGCAATCTCATGCAGGAAGTCTGGGAGGGACCGGAATACTCCACCCTGTATCCGGAGTCTGTATGGCGGTTTTTGAATTGGCCACAAAACAACGAGCGCGCGCAATCCCGCCGCGATGTCATCATACAGGATTGGAAGAAACACCTGGGGGAGGCGGGATCAGAGAAAGAGGATCGACAAAAGCAGCTGTTCTTTGGGGAGGGCGGCGTGTATACCGTCCCGGATTTGCGACATCGTGCGGAGATGCTTGATCGTCTGAAAGCCGCGGTGCGGCTGATGAGTCAGGATTTGAATCTCTTGTTCAAAGAGACGCTGGGACACTTGTCTGGAATGGCCAGGTTGGCCCACAGCCGATCGCGTCTCGTCGAATGATTCGGCCTCCCCGGGCGTTCGAGTTATGTCCCCCGCGCGCGTGTTGTGAGAAACGGTGAATTATCTCCAATGGAAAGGATACGTAGCTTGATGAACCAGCGAGCCAATGGCTTGTGCGAAAAGTGCCGGCATCACCGGGCCGTCAATGGACCGCAGTGCCTCTATTGTCGGGGAAGGAATCCCACGAAACGAATTCATCAACGTCTGCTTGCCCGCTTGTACTCTATGGTCTCGAATCCGATGAGTATCTTCCATTACGCCCCCGAGCTGCGCCGGTAGGCCGGACCGATCGGCCCTACCAGACAGACTCCAGCCAGGTAAAATCAATGGCCGTGGCTAGGGTGTTTACGAGTAGTTCAGCGTTGTCGATCATGGTATGCCTGCCGCATGTGTAGAAGTTGCGGCCGGCATGAGGCAATTCGCGGAAAGCAATGTCTGATTTGTGCGGCCAAACGGCCCAGTCATTCCTGGCTCCGATATCTTCTGCATTTGTTCATCTTCTTCCCGGGTAAACCGTTCATACCACGTTGATGAATTCCACCTGCACCAGGCCGCGCTGTTATTTGCGGGCGATGCCTTGATCCGCAAAGGCGCTCTCGATCATGAATCTCAGGTCGCTTGCAACAGTCGCGGGGTCCACCGCCGGACCGATTTCAATCCAATATTGCAATGAAAAAACGAGCGCCCCATCCTTAAACTCCTCCAAGAGGACATAAGGCTCGGGTTCTTTCAAGATTCGGCCGTGCCGCAAGGCCAAGTCCACGAGCAGATCTTTTACCCGACGGCTCGCAGGTCCCTCCACCACGGTCAACTGAAGGGAGTATCGTTTTCTATAGCTGGAGTACGTCCAATTCGTGAGATTCCGTTCCAGTAGATTGCTGTTTGGAATGAGCGTTTCGACCCCCGTGCTGTCCCGGATGGTGGAAGAACGCAATCCGATTGTCGTCACGGTCCCGCGAATCCCGTCCACCTCAATGACATCCCCGACGCGAAGGGGACGCTCCACAAGGAGGAGAATTCCGCTGATTACATTTTTCAGCAGGTTTTGAGTGCCGAAGCCCACGCCGATAGCCAAGGCGCCGCCGAGAAACGCGAACGCCGTCAGCGGAATTTTGACCGACATGAGGGTGATAATGACCAGGATCGTAAAGAGGAAGGCCAAAGCCCATTGGCGAATGATATTGGCGACATTCGGATCGATATGGAATTTGGTGATGGCTTTTCTTTCGGCGAACCGGGCCAGAATGATCGAGATCCAGTATCCGCCCAGGAGAATCGCAAGCGCTTTCAGTACCTTGCCCACCGTGATGCTGCGACGGCCCGTGATCGTCTTCCCTTCAACCTCGATCGTGTCTTCGGCGGAAAATAGTTCAATGTTCCAGGCGTTGTTCACCGAAGCGGCCGCCGACGTCCCCCATTCTCGCAGTCGTTCGGACAGCGGCCTGGCGTGCCGGCGCTGTTTAAACTCCGCCTCTCTGTGATCGATAAGTTGAAGGATGGTATCGGTCTGCTGCAGCACGCGCCGGTACATGTCCTCTCGATGCCGAAGTACGCCGATCATATCTTGAAGATGTTTGGGGCTGGACCGAGGGCGCTGCTCCTCCATGCGGCCGGTGAGTTCATTGATTTGGCCCGCCACCATGGCAAGTTGCTGAAAGCAGTATTCTCTCCAGCCTTGAATGAGTTTTGCGGCGGCGGTGAGCTTGCTCACTGCGTCACGCTCCTCCGTAATCGGCACGGTGCCATGAAGCGACGCAAACCGCATTTCCCAGATCCGCCGTTCCTGCCGGACACTGTCCAATAACTGCCGAAGCAGGTCGAGGTTCAGATTGATATTGTCGTAGCGAAGTCGCTGAAGCTCGAGTGTTTCAGTCAAGCGAGCCAGACGACCCTCGCCTGGACGGGCCGCCTTCTTTTTCGACTCGGACACCGCGCGGTGGGCGGAGGTCACCTCATGTTCCGCGGCCGAGACGGCGCGGCGCTGGACGGATTGCTGGAGCACGGCCTGTTCGATCTCCGAAGCCAAAGCCTTGTGTTCCTCGTCCAAGCGCGCCGTGATCTTGTCCAAGTCCTGCTGAGTGAATTGAACGTCCTGCTCCGCGGTCTGTCTCTGTCGATCAAGAAACGCACGGCGGCGGTCCGCTTCGGTTAACTCTTCATGAAGCACCTTGCGGGAAGTGTCCAGCATACTTGCTTGAGCGGCGGCGGCGCGTGTGCGCAGATCCGCCAGTTCACGGGTCCACGTCAATTGTTCCAACTGCACGGGGTCGCGCACGCCTTCGAGGCGTTCCGCCGCTTGGCGCGCTTGTTCCTGTGATTTACTTAACGTGCGGCCGGTTGTTTCGATCAGTCGTTCGGTCATCGAAAGCCGGGTCTCAATGCCCTGTGCCGTGAAGGTCATGGATCTGAACGCATTGCGCAAGTCGTCCACCATCAACACGGAATACGGCGGGGATTCCGGAAAGCCGTCCCATTCCTTGCTCTGCCGCTCGACGTCCCGGACTCGTTGCTGCGCCTGCGCGAGCTTGCCGATTTCATCAAGGTGGCGATCATACGTTTGCACGAGTTGCTGCAACAATGACCGGCGTTCCAACAGTTCGGATTCCGAGACACCCGGCGGGGCGCCCTTCCGTAAGGTGGACGGCTTGTCTATCTGGGCCAGTTCTGTGGCCGCCTGCGCCCGCTTTGCCTGCAAGTCGGCGGATAGATTTCCGGAAGCGGCGGGCTGATCCGGCTGAGCGGCCGGCTCGCCGGAAGAGGGATCGGCTGATAATGGAGCGGCTCCTGCAAGTGAAGGAGATGTACACAGCAGACCGAGCAGCACGGCGGAAAGCATGACAAATGGATACCGCACGATAATCGATGCCTCCTCAATATGTCATGGGATGATACAGCCGATCATGCAATCTTGATTGAGTTTGTACAAGCCGAGATATGAACGGGCTGAAAAGCCGTGTGGTCGGGAAGTAGATTAGCGATTCCGCCCATACTACAGTAAAAAGAAAGAGTCTGGAGGAGAGCTATGGAGAAACGGGAAATCGCGCGGATCTTGAAAGAAGTCGCCTTCTTCCTTCTCCTCAAGGGTGAGAGCCCTCACAAAGCGAGGGCCTACCGTCATGCCGCCACGGCTCTGCTTACCAGTCCCGATACTGCGGCGGACCTTGTCCGTAGCGGCCGGTTGATGCAGGTCAAAGGAATCGGGCCGGCCACCGCGTCCATCATTACCGAGCTGGTGGAGACCGGTGTGTCCGCTTATCACCATGAGATCCGCGGAACGTATCCCTCTTCACTGGCAGAACTCAGAGACATCCCCGGGTTACGGGTCAAGCAAATCAAACGGCTGTTTGACCGTGCCGGCATTCGTTCCATCGCCGACCTCCAAGCCGCGTGCAGGAAGAACGATGTCTCGGCCGTTCCAGGTGTTGGTCTGAAATTGCAAGCCAAATTCGTCGCGGCTCTAGGGGAGTATCAACGGGGACGAGGCTATGTCCTGTTCGCCGATGCCATGGAGGAGGCGGTGGAGTTGACCAAGGCTTTTGAGGCTCTCGACCGAGTGACCGATGTTTCTTGTGCCGGGGCCATGCGTCGAAAGATGGAAGTCATCAATGAATTCGTGTTTGTCGTGCGGTGCGATCACGCGCGCCCGCTGTCCTACATGGCGGAGGCGCTTATCGGGATGCCGAACATCACCGACGTTGCTTCCCGTTCCGATACCGTGAGCGCCCTGTCGCCACGAGGGATGCCGCTCTCCATCGTCGTGGCCGGCCCGAAGGACTATGGGTTCGCATTATTACAAGCCACAGGGAACGAGGAGCATCTCCGTGATCTTCGTCGCCGATTTGCAAAGCGGGGCCTCAGGGATTGGAAGGGCGTGAAAACCCGGATGGCCGGCTTGAGCGAAGCGGATATTTATCACGCAGCGGGGCTTCCGTTCATCCCTCCGGAGTTGCGGGAAGGCCTGGATGAATCGGCGTGGGCCATGACCCATCGCGCCCCTTTGCTCGATGCAAGCCATATTCGAGGCTTCTTTCACACTCATACGAATTATTCGGACGGAGCGGGTACGGTGGAGGATATGGTGCTCGCGACCAGAAATGCCGGTTATAGCTATCTGGGCATCTCGGACCATAGCCAGTCTGCCTTTTATGCGAACGGCCTGAAAGAGCCGCGGATTCGAATGCAATGGGCCGAAATCGAGCAGGTGCAGAAGAAATATCCCGATTGCCGCATTTTCAGGGGCATTGAAGCCGATATCCTGCCTGATGGATCCATGGATTATCCGGATTCCCTGCTGGCCGAGTTCGATTTTGTCATCGCGTCGGTCCATAGCCGGTTCAACTTATCGGAAGAGGACCAGACTCGGCGGATATGCCGCGCTTTGGCCAATCCCTATGTGACCATGCTGGGCCATCCCACGGGCCGCCTCCTATTATCCAGATCCGGGTACCGCGTCGATCTCTCCCGTGTCATCGCGGCGGCCGCCGCTCACCGGAAAATCATCGAAATCAACGGAAGCCGGCAGCGCCTGGATCTGGACTGGCGCTGGGTACGCGCGGCACGAGCCGAAGGGGTGACGTTCTGCGTCAACCCGGATGCCCATGCAATAGAAGAGGTGGCGAATGTAATGCTGGGCGTGAACGTGGCGAGAAAGGCGGGCCTGGCGGCGGGGGACGTGGTCAATACGCTGGGATCGGCGGACATAGCAGCGCGAATAAAGCCCGCGTGGCCGACATGACTGTGCCATTCCGGTCATTTCCTCGTAACGGCATACCGCAAGATCGGGGTATGGGTGAGGGTGAAGGTCAAGCCCAGAGACATGGCATATACGGCGATGACAAAGGGCTAGATTCCACAGAGCCGACGACCGGGCCGTTTCACCCAGAAAAGGTTCCAAGGTATAGAGCACGAGCATATGAGAAACATAGATACCGAGGACCCATTTTGCCAAGAACGAAAATGTGATGCCTTGACCAACGGCGGGACGCGTCAAGGTCAACAGGAACAGTCCCGTGACCATGATGATCCCACCCCATACGAGCGATCCCTGACGGCGGTGGATGATCCATGAAATCCCTTTGCGATAATCACGGCTTCTATCACCGCGAACACATACCCGCCGGCAATCATGCCGAGCGGCCAGAAAGAACTGAACGGGCCGGCGATCGACATCCGCCATCCGAGCAGCGCAAATAGCGCCGACATGAACAGCCGAAAATCGTAGAGTGGATAGAGGTTGAGAACGAGGACCTCTTCAAGCAAGGACAAACCATAGAGCCCAAGGATGAGGGCGGCCACCCATCTTTCCCACCGGAAAACGAGCACCGCTGCCACCATCGCCAGACCTGGATTTTGAACAGGTGAGCGATCATCATGGGGGGATTCGCACGCCACGCACCGTGCGAAAACTCACTTAGAACGCGCCGAACCGGAAAATAGGCGGATCCGAAGGAGAGGCAGGGCAGCGTCCCTGCACCCGGCAGGGACGCTAAAAAATCAGGCAGGTACGGACAATTCGACGAGGCCGTATTGGTGGGCGCGAATGAGGAGTTTCTGGCGGGTCGTGACACCGAGTTTATCGAAAATGCTGGTCAGGTGATGTCGTACCGTGATCGCGGAAACGCAGAGGTGATCGGCAATATCTTTATTGGATAGCCCTTGTCCGACCAATCGGATCACATCACGCTCTCGTACGGTCAAGACCGCGGTCGGTTGTGGGTCAGATGGACCCCCCGGTTGCGCAGCCTGCTTCCATGCAGGTGGACGAGAAGTCGACTCTATATCCTGCAAGGTCTCTGCCGAAATATCGAAGAAGCTGTTGATGTAGGCGATCAACACTTCCGGTGGTTGAACATTGAGGATCACACCGTCCACTTCCGATGAGCAGGCTTGCCCCGTGCCTCTTCTTTCTTCAATTCCGATCAACAGGATGATTTTTGCCTGCGGGACGAGGAGCCTAAGCCTGTACAGGAGTCGCGCGAGATCCAGCTCGTGTTCCAGGTCAATGATGATGATATGAGGTTGCTCACGCGTCAAGGTCTCATCGGCCTGGAGTTCGCCCGAGCGCGGTTCGATCAGTCGGAGATGCGGCGCCGTCGTCAGGACATTCTGTACGCCGAGCCGCAGAATATGGTTGCGGCTGATCAACATGACCTTAATGACGGACAATCGACTCACGGACAGACTGTCGGGGCGCTCTTATCGCGCTCGCCGCCTCCCACACGACCGGCATGGTATTCATCGGGAAATTTTTCGGCGACTTGTTGAATGTATAAGCCGATCATACCCCGCTCATCCTGATTGAGTTCCAGACGTCCGACCATCGGCCCCAGCAACGTTTCGGCTGCATGCATAAATTCCCGGACCTCTTTCCGAATCGAAGTCATCATGGGCAATTCCTCCTCGTGTGACAGGGAGCTTCCGGTGCCCTTACGGCTATGAAACGCGTGCATCTCGTAACATTTGCCGCCGATAATATTCATAACAACCAGAAAGCGCGAGGTGATTGTCGACGAGCCGAATCGTGCCCGAAACCTGCCCCATGATGAGGGCCCATTCCGCCACATAGGTCGCCATTTGAGCCGGTGTGAGCCCGTGGGCGCCGAAGAGATCCAGTGCGATCGACGAAAGCTCCACTCGCAGGAACGACGAGGAAGATCCGTAACCAAGGAGATACTCGTGCCCCGCGGTAGACAGCACCTGGAATCCGTCTTTCGCCCTCAGGCCCCGATGTCCGCATCGACCACACTTCAACGCCTCCAGCCCTGCATGAAGCCCGGGCTCGCGGGCATGATCGCCCTCCATTACATGTTTGCAGTTGGGGCACAAGATCATGGCTGCCTTTGGTATTCTCGGCCATCCGAGTAGCAAAGCGGCGTCCGACGTTTCCCCGCGCACCATTGCTAGTCCGCGGCTTCCTGTGCCGCGATCGTCAGTCGCTCCGCCTCCAGCCAGTCTTTCCAATCGTCGCCGTGCCGGCATCCTCGTTGTTGATAAAATTCATAAGCCAGCTCCTCGATGCGACGCTTGGTGTCGGGCGACATGGCGCCGTTATGGGCATGCCCGCGCATGGTCTTGGAGGACGACCGGCCGGTTGCCGCCGGAAGCTCGCTGATGGATTGAATTTCCACATCCTTATTCTGCCGAGAGGCTTTCGCTCGCTGCCGTGCCATATCCATGCTCCCCTAATACGTATGTGTGTGAGTGAGATAAGCTTGCCGGCGTCAAAGGACACGGGCGCAGGGAATCCCGAATTGTGTGCGGTGCAGTTCTTCCACGCGATTGAATGTCGAAGGAGTCGAGCCGCCGCCGCAGGCGCCATGTGTCGAGGGCGGTCCCGGCAATCTATCGTGCGCCGGCTTCATCACGCTAATGACGGGCGCTTGGGGACACAGGGCTTTGACCGTTCGTAAGGTTTCCGTTTCCTTTCCGATGATCCCGTGATCCCGCGGCTCAGGGCTGAGAAGAATTGCGTTCGGCTGCATCTCGCTCAGTTCATCGACGAGGGCATCGAGACTGCGGCCGAGCACGGCGTGATATCCGCTGCTGGCCAGGCAATCCGCGAGCTTGAGGCCAAAGTCGAAGTTGCGATCAACGATGACCACTCGCTCTCTGCTTGCGATGCTTCCGCTCATCATGGTTTGCTCCTTATGTCGTACCAGCCGTGAAGCTGTAGTGATGGATCACCGCCCGGCAGCGAGACGGCTTGGAATGAAGAGCCAGACCCGCTGTGTCACATGACGTGCTCGGCGGGCAGGAGTCATACGTCGCGTCCGGTGGCGGAAGTGTAGAAAATGCGCGGGGACGGCGGTATCGACATCGTGCCAAATTGTGGGTCATGTTTGCTGCAGAAAGGATGTCGATGTTTGTATTACGTGTCGGGATGAGAAGGGATGCGGATATGCAGGCCGCGGTGAACGGGAAAGTCTCACATCGGGAAGGTGTTACGTGATGATGCGATTCACGAGTCGATTCTCGATGGCGTAGTGCGTCAGTTCCGTATTGTTTCTCGCGTGCATTTTTTCGAGGATCCTCGCTCGGTAGGTATTGACGGTGCTGACGCTCACGGACAGCTCGTCGGCGATGTCCTTGAGGCTTTTCCCGACGGCAATGAGGCACATCACCTGATATTCGCGATCCGACAATTGCTCATGGAGCGGCTTTTCCAGGCCGCTCTCCAGATTGGCCGCCAATAAATCGGCCAGCGAAGCACTGATGAACCGCCCTCCATCCAGAACTTTCTTCATCGCATGCACCAGGTCGCGCGGTGCGGTATCTTTTGACAAGTAGCCGGCGGCGCCGGCTCGCAGAAGTCGAAGAGCCAGCTGATCCTCCGGATAGGCGCTTAAAATGAGGACCGGCAGTTTAGGCTGCATGCGTTTGAGTTCTTTCAAGGCTTCCAGGCCGCCTTTCCCGGGCATGCCGATATCCAGGATCACCATATCCCATGGGCCGGCTTGGATCTGGCGGAACATATCTTCTGCGCTCTGTGCCTCTCCGATAATGGAGCACGTGAAGTGTTCGACCAGGATTTGCTTGACGCCGTGACGGACCACTGCGTGATCGTCCACCACAAGAATTCTCATGTGAATACCTCTACTTACCCTGTTCAAATTCCGGCGGCTCGAGCGGGAGGCGCACGGTGACCATTGTTCCCTTGTCCGGATGTCTTTCGATTTTTGTTTCTCCTCCGAGGAGGAGCGCCCGCTCCCGCATCCCGAGAAGGCCGAGAGATTTGACGCCGGACATCTCCGAATCTGTGATGCCCCGGCCATCGTCGGTGACCTGCAAGAGCAGATGGCCTCTGCATTCCTGCATGCTGATCTCGACATGGGAAGCCTGAGCATGACGAGCCACGTTGGTCAGAATCTCCTGGAAAATGCGGAAGACGGCGGTCGAACGGTCGATGGCGAGATCGACGGCCCGCAAATAAATATTGAGCGTGCATTGAATGCCGGTCTTAGTCTGGAATTGCCCGGCTTGCCACTCTATCGCGGGAATGAGCCCAAGCTGGTCCAGCACCACAGGTCGCAGCTCTGTCGCGATCTTTCGCACTGACTGCATCGTGCCGTCGACCTGTTTGGCGATCGATTCAACCCGGGTGAGTACCGCCGGGTCGTGAGTGGCCAGCTGGTCGCGTAAAAAGGACAGTTCCAGCTTGACGCCGGTCAACTCTTGGCCCAATTCATCATGCACTTCACGCGCGATGTTGATCCGTTCTTCCTCCTGGATCGATTCCAGGCGTCCCCTCAAGCTTCTCAATCGTTCCTGCGATTGTTGGAGCTGCGCTTCGGAGCGCCGGCGTTCGTGTTCCTCGTACGCGAGTGCAATGAGATTCGACAAGGCGATGCCAAACATCTGCTCGTCCTCGGTCCATCGCCGGATCGGGCCGGTATGCTCATAGCAAATCACGCCTTCCAATTTGCCGAATAAGTAAATCGGGACATCCATCATGGAGCTGATACCGGCGTCGGAGAGATACGTCTTGGAAAAGGCCGACGTGCGCTTATCCGTATGCGCGTCCGTGGCCGCGATGACTTGAGAGGAGGCCAACGCTTCAAAATATGGCAGGCCGGGATCGACTGGGATGGCCGGCTGGCTTGTATGCCGTCCGTGGCTCAGCTCATACAGGTCGATGCAGTAAATCGCGCTGCGGTCTTCGAGGTAGCGCCAAATGCCGACTCGCTCCGTATCGATCGTTCTCGCCGCGACTTCCGTGATGTGCTGCAGCATCGATATGAGATCCGAGCACTGGGAAAGACGGCGCCGGGTCAGGTCAGTCAAGGCCAATTGTTGTCGGATGAGGCGCGCGGTGCGGCGGGTTCGTTCATCTTCCAGCCGCTTGCGCTGAGTAATATCGATGAAGCTCACCACCGCGCCCATGACGGCGTCCTGCTCGATGATCGGATAGGCCGAATATTCGACTGGAAACGATCGGCCGTCTTTTCGCCACAAGACTTCATTGTCGATGTGGCAGCTGATGCCGCTATGGAACGCCAGGTGAATATGACATTGAGGCAGCGGATAGGGAGAGCCGTCAGGAAAAGAGTGATGGATCAGCCGGTGCATGTGTTGACCCATCACTTCACGAGGCTCGTATCCGAGCATCTCGGCTCCGGCTTTGTTGATGAAGGTGCATCGCCCATCCAGATCGACCCCGTAGATACCGTCACCAGTCGATTCCAACAAGAGCAGGCGGTCTCGGGCCAGCTTTTGTCGTTCCTCTTCCGCCCGCTTGCGCTCGGTAAGGTCGAGCAGCATATTGACCGAACCGATCACGCTCCCGGACGCATCCATAATGGGATCCGGGTGGGGAAGAACGTTCCGCTTGGTGCCGTCGGGCCGCTCGATCAGGATCTCAATGTCGCGAATAGGCCGCCGCTCGCGCATCGCGATCGCCATTGGACACTGATCAATCGGCATCGGGGTTCCGTCCAAGCCATAGATTCGCATGGAGCCGCACCACCGATCCTTGCCGAGTTCCGGCTTTCGGCCCCAGAGGGCGGCGGCGGCTTGATTGAAGAGCGTGATACGGCCTTCAGCGTCGCAGGTGTAGACGGCGGCGGGAAGGCTTTCGATAAGCTGGCGGTATCGCCGTTCGCTTTCGCGCAACGCCGCTTCGGCTCGTTTGCGCTCGGTGATGTCGCGAGTGATCCCGGTAATGAACAATCGAGATTTCGCGGTCCACGCGGATAGGCTAAACTCCAACGGGAATTCCGTGCCGTCCTTACGCAATCCGATCAATTCGAACATGCTGGCCTGCATGGTGAGCCGTCCCGCGGCCGCCACCCGTTTGACGCCTCGTTGGTGGGCTTCGCGGAATCGTTCAGGGACGATGCGGGCCACCGGCCGGCCGATCATCTCCTCGGCGGTATACCCGAAGCTTCTCTCCGCACCCTTGTTCCAGAAGGTGACATTACCCTGTGTGTCCATCAAGATAATCGCGTCGTTCGTGGACTGCACAATCGACCGCAAACGCTCCTCGCTTTCAAGCAACGCGTCCTCCGCCCGCCTGCGCTCCGTAATATCGCGGGCGACCGCTTGAAATCCGACGATCGTTCCTTTTTCATCTTGCAGAATCTGCACATTTTGACCGATCCAGATTTGGCTGCCGTCCTTGGCGACGGCGGGGAATTCATAATAGGTACTGGAGCGCCGGCGGACGAACTGCCGCCCGTAGAATCGCTCCGCCGCATTTCGGTGATCGGGATGGATCAATTCGAGAAACCGGCGGCCCAGCAGTTCCTCCTCCGTGTACTTCATGATCCGCATCGCGACGGGATTCACGAAGGTGAATCGCCCCATGGGATCGGTCCGGTAGATGATGTCGTTGGCCTTCGTGATTAATAATCGATAACGTTCCTGGCTTTCGCGCAAGGCTTCGTCGGTGCGTTTCTGTTCCGTAATATCCCGGAAGACCGCCACGCCGCCTTTGAGGCGTCCGCTGTGATCTCGAAGCGGGCGGGCATTCACGCTCAGCCACTTCTTCCCTGGTCCATCGCTGTCTCGAATGACGATCAGCACGTCGTCGGAGGACTCGCCGTGAATCGCTTTGACGAGCGGCAGATCGTTCGGCGGATACGGACTGGTCGCGTCGGGCAAAAAAAGGCCGTAATGGGAAGGCCATTCATCGGTTTTGACCGCTGATGGTCCCGAGCCGACGATTTTGCAGGCCGCAGGATTCCAGACTTTGAACTCGCCGGCCTCGTTTGCCATGATGACGCCGTCGGCCACGCCGTCCAGAACCGATTGAAGAAGCGTCGTTTTCTCGCGTAGTTCCTTGGCCATTCGCCCGCGTTCGATGGCGTACCGCAGCGACCGATGCAGCAATGGGGCTGTCACCTGGCATTTCACCAGATAATCTTGCGCGCCGTATTGAATGAGTTGCAGCCCCAGTGCTTCATCTTCCAGTCCGGTCAGCACCACGATAGGAATTTCTATGGCGGCTTGGTGCATGCCGTTGAGCGTGTCGAATCCATGGCTGTCCGGCAGCGACAGATCGAGCAATACGAGATCGATTCCTCCTCCCCGCACACAGTTGATGCCCGTGGCGAGCCGATCGACATGGGTGACCTTGAACCGGTCATGGTTTCCCTCCGCCAGCAGCACGCGCAACAGCCGCGCATCGCCCGCATTGTCTTCAACCAGCAGGATATGGGTGGAAACCTGGCTCATGGGATTACCCCTTGCCGTTCAATGGAAGGACCACGATACCGAGCCAGAAGTCCTCTATCGACCGCACCACTTTGATGAACCGGTTCAAATCGACCGGTTTGGTCACATAGCAATTGGCGTGGAGATTATAGCTTCTGAGAACGTCCTGTTCATCCTCCGATGTGGTCAACACGACGACAGGAATCCTCTTCAACGTCTCGTCGGCTTTGATGTGAGCCAAAACCTCCCGGCCGTCCTTTCTGGGAAGATTCAAATCGAGGAGGATCAGGTGTGGGCGCTTCGCCGCAGCATAGGGCTCTTGCCGCCGGAGAAAAGCCAACGCCTCCACCCCGTCCTTGAGGACGGTGAGGTTGTTGATGACTTTCGCTTCCTTCAACGCCTCCACCGTCAGACGCACATCGCCCGGATTGTCTTCAATCAGGAGAATTTCGATCGGTTTTACAAGCTCTGGGACCATGCGTACATTGCTCCTTTCCTTTCGTGAAGGGATTTAAGCGGGCTCTTTGCCGTCGGAAACGGTAAAGAAGAAGGTCGAGCCTTGGCCTGGTTCGGATTCCATCCAGATTCGGCCGCCATGCCGCTCCACGATTTTTTTACAGATCGCCAGCCCGATTCCCGTCCCCGGATATTCTTCTCGATTATGCAGCCGCTGAAAGATGACAAAAATGCGGTCCGCGTATTGGGTGTCGATTCCGATCCCGTTATCGTGAACCGAAAAGAGCCATTCACCATCGAGGCGCTTGGCTGATATATGGATACGAGGCGGCTGGCATCCACGAAATTTGGTCGCATTGCTGATCAGGTTCTGAAAGAGTTGTGTCATTTGCCGCTCGTCGGCCTTGATCGACGGCAGTGAATCATGGGTCACAACCGCGTCGGTGTCTTTTATGGTCAGTTGGAGCATGTCGGTCACATATCCCAACACGGTGTCCATCGATACGGACTGCCGCTCCAGGCCTCTGGTGCTGACCCGGGAATAGGCCAAGAGATCCTGAATCAGTTTCTGCATGCGAGCGGCGCCGTCTACGGCAAAGCCGATGAAGTCATCCGCATCGGCGTCCAGCCGGCCTCGGTAGCGCTTGGCCAAGAGTTGAGTATAGCTGCTGACCATCCGCAGTGGTTCCTGCAGATCGTGGGACGCGACATAGGCGAATTGCTGTAGCTCCGCATTGGAGCGACCCAATTCCGCCACCGAATGTTCCAGATCTTGCCGTGCCGCCATGAGATTCCGGTGCTCGCGGCCGAGCTTCCATGAGGCCCAGATCCCAAAACCGGTCAAGGGCACCGTGACTAACAGGCCTATGCCTCCGACAGTCCAGACGAGCCGGTCGATGGGTGCATAGGCGTGCTCGCGGTCGACTCGGATGAGCACGATCCAATCGAAACCGCGAAACGAATCGTATCCCTTGGTTCTGGCGTATCCGGTCAGGACGGGAACATGTCGCCGCTCATCCATTTCTTCGACGAAGCCGGGATTCGGTTCAGCCATGGCCAGAGCCGACGAGCGAAGAAACGGCTTCTTTGTCTCACTCGAACTGTTCCACGAAAGCTTTTCGATCACAATGGTTCCTTCCCGATCCAGCAGAAGCCAATCGTGAATGTCCTCCTGGCCTTCGCGTAGCCGACTTTCCTGTTCCAAGATCGGTCTGAGGCGGTCCAGCGGCACCCTGCTGGCCACGACTCCTTGAAAACTCTCCATTGAATCACGGATCGGCGCCGCAAACCCGACGGAAGGATCTCCGCCCGGTTCACCCGAATGCGCATCGAATAAGAGACGGACCGGTTCATGTTTGAACATCGTATGCCAGTCGGGAACGGTTTCAAAAGCTCCTTGCGGAAGAGGCTGGTCTGTTGACGCGATGAGCTGTCCCGTGGCATCCGTGAGTCCCAGCCAGGAATAGTACCGATAGAGTGTCTTGTACTGGATGAGACGATTGGTTTTATCCTGGGACGTTCCCTCGCGAATCAAGCTCTCATTCGCCAGAAGGCGGATGTCGGTGTATCGCTCAAACAGCACGCGATCGAGTGTATTTGTCATGGCCGCGGCCGTGCTCGTCAAATGGTTGCCTCGTTCGTGAACCAGAACGGTTCTCAGGTATGACAAGGCATAGAGGCCCAATCCCGCGGCAATTACAAAACAGAGCAAGAGGGTCCCGGGCAAGGCTATACGCGACAGTTGCGAATTGTCCGCCAAGCGCACCCGGGGGGAAGCCATTTTTATGTCCGAGGAGGCAGGAGCCACGAGCGATAGCGTTCCGACTTTCTCTCTATGGGTAATCGTTGAATAGTCCAGCCGTGGATTTCGAGGATCTGGAGCGAGGCAGAAAGCCGGTGTGGTGAACGTGGACCACGCTTATGTCTGCAAATTCTCCGGGCTATGCTGAAGTAAGGGAACGTTATTTTGACCTGAACCGACGAGGCCCACTAAGATACCAAAGCGCTCAAAGTTAGCGCAAGGGCCATTTCTACTTGTTCAGTGATGTCTGTTCAGCGACAATAGGGGATCTGTCATGCTCTGCGATCGGGACAAAAGGCAAGGCTGAATATGAAGGATCTGTTCGACGATCTACATGAAACCGAGCATCTGGTGCAGTTCTACGAGAACGACTCCTTTTTGATCGATCAAGTGACGGAGTTCATCTCCGGGCTACCGGAATCGGACGGTACCGGCATTATCATTGCGACCAAGGCGCATCAGGACGCTCTTCAAGCTCGTCTCGCGGCGCGCTCATCGCGGACGCTGGCCGGACCGTCGTCCGGCGGACGAATCATTGCGCTCGATGCGGAAGCCACGCTGGCCCAGATCATGGTCCATGGCAGTCCTCGAAGAGACCGATTTGTCGAGGTGATCGGAACCCTTGTGCAGCAGGCGGCGGAAGGAGGGAACAAATCGGTTCGCGTGTTTGGTGAACTCGTCGCGCTGTTATGGGGAAGCGGGCAATACGATGCGGCCCTCCAGCTCGAAGAACTGTGGAACCAGCTTGCAGGGACCCATCAATTTACTTTGTTTTGCGCGTATCCGATTCAGGCGTTTTCCAGGCAGGAACATGCCGCAGGCTTTTCCGGCATTTGCGGCGCGCATTCTGTGGTCCGTCCCGCGGAAAGCTTCCTCTCTGCCAAGAGCCCGGAATTGGTTCGTCGCGCGGTCGCACAGTTGCAGCAAAAGGCTCAGGCTTTGGAGCAGGAGATCGCCCGACGCGAAGAAGTCGAACGAACCTTGCGGCGTCGCGAACAGGAACTTGCCGACTTTGTGGAGAACGCCGTGGAAGGCCTACATCAAGTCGGCCCGGACGGCACGATTTTATGGGCCAACAAGGCCGAATTGGATCTCTTGGGATATGAGGCGGATGAATACGTCGGACATCATATCGCTGAATTTCATGCGGATCGCGATAGGATTGACGACATTCTACAGCGCTTGTTGCGAGGCGAGACCCTTTATGATTATCCGGCGCGGTTACGCTGTAAGGACGGGACGGTGAAAGATGTGGTGATCCACTCCAACGCCTTGTGGGAAGACGGACGCTTTATTCATACGCGGTGCTTCACCCGCGATGTGACCGAACGAAAACGAACCGAAGAAGAATTGGACCGGCGAGTGGCGGCACGCACGCGTGAATTGGTCCTCTCCCAGAATAAGCTGCGGGCGCTGGCGTCCCAACTCAGTTTGGCGGAGCAGCGGGTCCGCAAGGAAGTTGCGACGGAACTTCACGATTACCTGGCGCAGCTCTTGATCGTCTTGCGGATGAAGCTGTTCAAGGTCGGCCAGTTGGCGACCGACCCGACTATGGCCGGCCTGCTGCAGGAGGCCGATCGGGTGCTGGACGAATCCATCATGTACACCCGCTCTCTCATGGCGGATCTCACGCCGCCGGTTCTCCAATTCGGATTATTGATGAGCTTGAAGTGGTTGGCCGAGAAATTTCGGCGACATCATCTTACGGTCGAGGTCCGAACCGATGCGGCTTGTGTCGAACTCACGGAAGATCAGATCGGGCTCTTATTCCAGTCGGTGCGGGAACTCCTGATGAATGTGGTGAAACATGGAAAAACCGATCGAGCGCAGGTATCGGTGACATCTGATGGAGCACATCTCACGATTGAGGTATCGGACAGAGGACATGGGTTTGATCCTGCTATGTTGCCGAACGGCCAGCCTGGGCATGACAGCATCAGCCAATTCGGGCTGTTCAGCATCAGAGAACGAATGGAGGCCCTTGGTGGACGCTTCGACGTGGAGTCCGCCCCACGGCAAGGCACGAGAGCCTGCTTGATACTTCCCTGTGGATTGAAGAGGTCCAGTGCCTCCCAGCCGGGCAGACCGGGCCTCTCCGGATTCTCTGAGTCTGCTCCGGGCAAGGATCGGGGCGCCGTGCGCGTGCTCTTAGTCGATGACCATGCGATGGTTCGGCAAGGGCTGCGCGGGATCTTGGATGGCTACCGGGACCTTCACGTGATCGGGGAAGCCGCCGACGGCCGGGAAGCGGTGGAATTGGCTCGGGTCTGGTCGCCCGACGTGGTCGTCATGGATGTCAACCTGCCCAAACTCGATGGGGTGGAAGCTACGAGACAGATCAAAGAGAGCCGGCCGTCTACCGCGGTCATCGGACTCTCCGTCCATCATGCCAACCAGATCGAGCATGTGCTGAAGGAGGCAGGAGCGGCCGACTATGTCACGAAAGACTCGGCCGCCGACCATCTCTACGAGGCGATCATTCGGGCGGTGGATAAGAAAAAAAACTCCTTGGAAGACGAGGCGCACGGCGTCCTCGGTGAAGCTCGTTAACGCCTCGCTGCTGCATTGCTACCATACGAATCGTCGACTCACGGTTCTGAAGCACACACGCGGACGGCCTCGGTCTTTCCGACATGCTCTTACCTCGATTCCTCGCTCAACCCGTTCCCTGCCGAGTCCTCATCGTCCTGTTCATCTGGATTGTGGTGCCGGCCTGTCCTGGGCGGATCGATTTGATCTGAGCGGCGATATGACAGGCCCGCATGCCGACTTGCAACAGGTTGTCGAGTCCGACGAAAACGAAACCGCCGATGAATTTCATGCGGCGGCGATACTTGTCGACGATGCTCGCCGCGACCGCGACTCGTTCTCTTTCATACCTTGACCGGCCTCCGAGGCTGAGCACTCCCGGGGGGAGCCAGGACTCCCTTGAAGCAACTCGCCTTAATTCGCGAACAGACCGGCTCGTTCATTGTCTATAAGGAGAACAACGAGCGGTACATTCCGATCAAGTTCAGCGTGCGGGGGCGCGATTTGGCGAGCACCGTGACAGAAGCACAGCGCCGAATCAGCTGCGAGGTGGCGCTGCCCGGAAGGGTATCGAATCGAATGGCACCACGATTGTTCCCTTGACGCTGTTGCTGATTTTATTCCTCGTCTATTTTGTGCTGGGGTCCTTCCGTGACGCCTGCCTGGTGCTGTTCGCCGTCCCTTTTTCGTTGGTCGGCGGCGTGTTGACGCTCGTCGTAACGGGGACCCATTTTAGTATTTCGGCCGCCGTCGGCTTCATTTCGTTGTTCGGTGTGGCGGTGCAAGGCGCGTTAATCCTGGTGACCCGCATTCGAGATCTCTTGCAGGAGGGCAGGATCTTCATGCGGCTATTTTGAAGAGCGCGGAGATGCGGATGCGACCGGTCCTCATGACCTCGCTGGCTGCGGCAATCGGACTCCTGCCTGCGGCGGTCGCGACCGGAATCGGATCGCAATCTCAGCAGCCGCTCGCGCGCGTCGTGGTCGGCGGGATGCTGACGTCGGCGGAGTTGATCCTCATCGTGCTCCCGGTTCTCTTCAAGCTGCTGCACCGGGTGGAACAAATGGCACACGAGAAATGAAAGTGACATGCTTTGATCGGCATAATCGATGCCGGGCAATCAAGCGAGCGCCTTACCCGTTCGTTTCTGCCGGAGCTGGATGGATCAAGCCGGTAGGAAAGTCGGTTCCGCGGATCGCGTCGGTTGAGATTCGTCGAGCCAGGAGGGTGTAGATAACCGGGACAAAGAAGAGTGTCAGGGCGGTGGAAACAATCAGACCACCGATGACGACCAGCCCGATGTGGCGCCGCCCGGCGGCGCCCGCTCCCGCGGCGAGTGCCAAAGGCAGCGCAGCCAAAATTGTCGCGGCCGTCGTCATGATGATGGGGCGTAGCCGAAGCGCCGCGGCTTCGACGACGGCGGAATGCACGTCCATGCCCCGTCCACACAGCTGGTTGGCAAATTCGACGATCAGAATGGCGTTCTTCGTAACCAACCCGATGAGAATCATTAGCCCGATCTCGCTATAGATGTTCATCGTGCCGTGCGATAGGGCTAGCGCCAAGAGCGCTCCGGCAAGGGCGGGCGGCACCGAGACAAGGACCGTCACCGGATGGCGGAAGCTTTCGAATTGCGCGGCCAAGATCAAATAAATGACGAGCAAGGCCAGGGCGAAGGTCAAATGAAGCCTGCCGCCCGACTCTTTGAACTCTTTCGACTCTCCGGCATAACTGATGGTCGCTCCCGCCGGGACGTGCTTGCGCGCCACTTGTTCCAATGATTCCAACGACTGGCCGAGCGTGGCACCGGGCTCCACGCCGGTGCTGATCGTGACCGACCTCAACTTGTCATAATGATTGAGTTGTCGGGGCGCCACCGTTTCGCGAATCGCGACGACATTATTGAGCGGAATCAGGTGACCCGCTGTGCCTCTGACCTGGAGGTGCTCGATATTCGAAACCGTGCTGCGGTGCTGCGACTGGGTTTGGATGATCACCGGGTACTCTCGCCCGTCCCGGATGAAGGTGGAGGCTTTCCGCCCGCCAAGAAACGTTTCCATCGTCCTGCCGATAGTCTCAACCGGGATGCCGAGATCAGCCGCCTTGTCGCGATTGACATCGACGCGCACCTCCGGCTTGTTCAGATCAAGGTCGGACGAGAAATTGGCCGATAATGGCCGGCCGAACAGCTCTTCTCTGATACTCGAAACGACTTCGTCCAATACTTCATAGGTAGGCCCTCGGATGACGAGCTGCACGGGGTTCTTGCCGTCATCCACCACATCAATCGGAGGAGGATTGATTGCGTAGGCCGAGACGCCCGGTATCGTGGCGAGAGGAGTCGTCACTTCATCGACGATCCGTTGCTGGAGCCGGTCCCTCAGCGACCAATCCTTCAGCGACACCCAACTGACGGCGCGATTCACTACCGCCTGACGGTCTCCTCGCGCGACCACAGTGTAATAGGAATCCATTTCCGGAATGCGAGCCAGCAACTCCTCCGCCTGCCTGGTATAGCGGTCCGTGTAGGCGAGGGTCGAGCCTTCTGGAGCATTGAGATGAACCGTAAACCATCCGGTGTCCTCTACAGGGGCGAGTTCGGCCGGCAACCGGGTCATTAAGATGGCGCTGATGAGCAGGGAAAGGGCGGCGCAGCCGATCACCGCCGGCCGGGCGCCCAAGGCGGCGGACAGACTCCGGCGATACCCGTCTGTCATCCATTCAATCCAACCGCCTGGATTCGGCGTCGCATCCCCGCCCTCGGCCATGTTCGCCGATCTCGCTTTCAACATCCGGGCGCACATGGCCGGCGTGAGGGTCAACGCAATAAAGCCGGACAGCAGGACCGATCCGGCAACGGCGATGCCGAGCTCGGTAAACAGACGGCCGATGACGCCGGGGATAAAAATGATCGGGACAAAGACGCCCGCCAATGTCAATGTTGTCGAGATGACGGCGAACCCGATCTCGCGGCTACCTTCGGCCGCCGCATGTATCGGGCTCGAGCCCTGTTCAATTCGGCGATAGACGTTCTCGACTACGACGATGGCATCGTCGACCACTAACCCGATGGCCAGCACGAATCCCAGCAGTGTAATCGTATTGATGGAACAGTCGGTCACCTGCATGATGATGAATGTGCCTAACACCGAACCGGGAATGGCGACGACCGGGATCAAGGTGGCCCTGGCATTGCCTAAAAATACGAACACCACGAGCACGACCAAAGCGAGAGACAGCCCCACCGCCACATAGACTTCACGAAGGGATTCCTCGATATAGATCGAACTGTCGAAGGCCATGAGTAATTGCATGCCGGGCGGCAACAAGGCTTCCAGGGCCGGCAGCTTGGCCTTGACCGCTCGCGCAACCGCCAGCGTGTTTGCCTTGGATTGCTTCATGATGCCCAAACCGACCGCAGGCCTGCCATTGACGCGAACCAGTTTCCGATCGTCTTCGGCGCCGATTTCGGCCGAGCCGACATCCTGCAGGCGGATGGGGTAGCCGCCACGGTAGGCCAGAATAAGCTGATTGAATTGCTCCGCCTTCACCAATCCGCCGCTCATGCGGACGCTAAATTCCCGCTCGGCGCTTTCGAGGCGTCCTCCGGGAATGGAGACGTTCTGCGTCCGAACGGCGTCTTCGACGTCCTGGACCGTGAGCACGCGGGACGCCAGACGATCCGGATCGAGCCAAATCCGCATGGCGTACCGCCGTTGTCCATCGAGCAACACTCGCGAGACTTCCGGCAATGACGACAGTTGATCCTTAACCTGGCGCTCGGCGAAATCCGTGATCTCCAATTCGGTATGTCGATCACTGATCAGAGCCAGCCACATGATGCCGTCCGCTTCGCTGTCGACCTTCATGACCAGCGGAGCTTCGATTCCAGGAGGAAGCAAATGCCGCACGCTTGCCACCCGGTCCCGGACGTCGTTGGCCGCCGCATCGACATTCCGCGTGAGTGCGAATTCGAGTCCGATGGCGGACAGTCCTTCACGACTGACGGAGCGCAATGTGCGAAGCCCTTCGATGCCGCTCAGCGTTTCTTCGATAATCGTGGTGACGTCGGTTTCGACCAACTTGGCGTCCGCGCCGGGATAGACAGTCTGCACCGAAATGATGGGAAACGTAATGTCCGGATATTGGCGGACCGGCAGCTTGGAATAGGACAGCAGGCCGAACAGCATCAGCAAGAGCGTCATGACCGTCGCCAAAACGGGACGCTGAATGGAAATATTCGACAGTTTCATGCGGAGCGCTGCGATTGAGGTTCAGCGAGGAATCGGTTCGGCCAGCGCTCGGATACGGGTGCCGTCCTGCAGTTTGTGATGGCCGACTCGGACAACCAGATCCTGTTCCCGGAGGCCCTGCACAACTTGCACATAGCCGCGCGTGCGCATCCCGAGCTGCACTTCGGTCCACCGTGCCGTTCCTCCCTCGGCTCGATAGACAAAGCTTTTGTCTTTCTGCGGAACCACTGCTTCCTCGGGAATGAGGAGCGCGCGTTCCAGTTGTCCCAGGAACAGGGTGAGCTGAGCGAACATGCCGGGACGCAGTCGATACTGAACGTTCGGAATGCGCGCCCGCGCCTGGATCGATCGGGTGGACATATCGACCCTCGGATCCACCACGTAGACCGTACCCTGAAAGATTTCTCCCGGATAGGCGTCCGTGGTCACTTCGATGGACTGTCCAGGGACGAGGTGGCGCAGAAGGGTTTCCGATATCTTGAAATCGATTTTGAGAGTGCGCACGTCATCGAGATTGACGAGGTCCTGACCGGCCACGACAAAATCCCCCGGAGAGATGCGGCGGATCCCGATCAAACCGGCAAACGGCGCCCGCATCTTGGTTTTTGCCAGGCGTGTCGTGTACAGCACGTGAGCGGCTTGAGCTGCTTGAAGAGAGCCCGCGACTTCATCGAGCTGTTGCTTCGGGACATACCGTTTGCCGTCAATGTCCAACTGTTTGATTCGCTCATACGTCAGGCGTGAGACTCGGAGTTGAGCGGCAGCTTGTGCAAGCTCCGCTTGGAGTTCCGAATCGTCCAGTTCAATCAGAAAGGCGTCTTTCTCCACGGCTTGGCCTTCCTGGAACAGGACGTGTCGGACCCGGCCGGGGATCTCCGGCCGGATCATGATGGATTCGTTGGCGTGAAGTGTCCCGACGGCTTTCGTACTCTGCCGGATGTGCTCAACGGTCACCGGTGCCAGAGAGACGCTTGTCTCTTCATCGGCACCGCCGACCACATCCGAAGCGGGAATGGCGTGAATCCCCGTCCACTTCAGGGTAAAGAACGCAGAGGCCGCCAATAGGAGGGCAAAGGACAGATACGTGCTGCGACGGGAATTCATGTGTCGTCTTGGTGCTCAAGATCATTGGAATGCATGAATAGCGGATTTCCGCCGCACAATTGCCGGCCGTCACGGCTTGAATTCAAGCTTCTTCAAGTCATGGACCGGGACCTCTACCGCTCCAAAATCGGAGTCTCCTTTGAAGTTGCCCTCGATAGCCAAGGGGAACTCGCCGGTCTTTCCATTGCTCAGCGTAATGTGGAGGACGGGCAGAGTGTTCTCTCCGTTCGCCTTCACCTCGATATGTTTGATCCCATCAAATTTGATGTTGACGGTCGCGGTCCCCCGCTTGACCGGCAGGTGTTTCAATTCGTGCGGGATAAACGCCGTTTCGCTCACTTTTTCTTCCCAGTAGAACAGCACGTTTTTAAGGTCGGTCTCCACGCCTTTGGCATCGGTAGCGACGGCATGAAAAGATTTCTCGCCGTTCTGTTGGGCCAGCGCGGAGACGCCGGAAACTCCCAGCAGCGCTGAGAGCAGGATGAAGATATAGAACGGATGCCGGGCAGCGGGTCGTCGATAGATCATAAATCCCTCCAGTCGTTCAGGTACCATTAGCGTTTTTTGTCGTCATTGCATCGAGTAAGAGAAGGGCACGTGGAGTTGAATCCGAGGCTGCGACAACGCGTGCTTGACCTCGAGCGGGAACGCCTTGCGGACCATTTCCTGCGTGTGCTTGTCCAGCACGGCATGTCCGGAACTTTCCTCCAATGTCAGGTCAAGCAGATGGAGAGCGGTGCCCCGCTGCTCAATCGTCAGACGAAGGACGACGTTGCCTTCCCAACGGTTGCGCTTCGCCTCCGCCGGATAGCGTTTTCTTTGATCCACATTGGCCCACAGCGCTTGAGCCAACCAACCATAGTCGGGCCGAGCGGCGGGTTTTGCACGAACGGGCATATGTTGCACGGTTCGCTGGTGAACGGCCGGCGTGTGTCGAGCCGCTACGGGCTGTTCCACTTTCGGAGCGGCCTCCACCGGGACCTGTGATTCTTCAACCGTTGTGTGTTGGGTGACGGAAGGGACGGATGTGACGGCGTAATCTTGTACTTCAGAGGCTTCAACCTGCTCGCCCCTCATCAGCGGCTGGGCGGTTTGAAGAGTCCTTTCAACCGGCTCCGCCGTTTCAACCGACGCGTCGTTGTGCGATACCGGTTGTGTCACTTCGCGTGCCGGCCGGCTCTCGTCTTGAAGGGGGCGGGTCACCGCCGTGGCCAGCTCCTGCGCCGCTTGCTGGACCGGCTGCAGCGTCTGTTGAATCTGTGCTTCCCGCACGGGCTGAACTTCTTGGACAGGCTGAGTTTCACGCGCTGATTGGACCTCGTGAGGCTGCTGAACCTCCTGTACCGGCCGAACCGCTTCCAGTGGCTGCGCTGCCTGGACCGGTTGTTGCGCGGGCACGATAGGCACGTGCTTGATAGGGCGAGGTTTGGCGGACACCGGCGTCTTCACCGGCTGAGGTTCCGGAGGAGTCGGAGTGACGGGAGGCGGAGCGGGAGCCGCCGGCTCGGGTGGCGCAGGTTTCTCTACGACCGCCACGTCCCAGGAGAACCGTTCCTGAGAGGGCGGAAGCGTCAGATCGGATACCAATGCCAGGGCTGCGCCCACGACCATTCCATGAATGGCGATGGACAAGACCCAGCAGACGGAATAGCGCGCGGGGCGCGATTGCCGAGCATCCGTGCTCACGATTTGACCACTTCGAGGCTCACCTGCCGGAATCCAAGGCCGCGTACTTCATCGACCACGCTCACGAATCGCTCCAGGACGGTAATTTTGTCGGCGCGAACCAGTACCAGCGATTCTCTGGGATGAGATGTGAGAACAATCTTAAGTCCATCCGGCGGAACGGGTTGGTCATTCATGAAGAGACCCCCGTCGGCGGTCATCGTAATGACCAGCGGCGTGTCCTTTCGATCGCCGGCCTCTTTGGCTTTTGCCAATTCAACCGGAACTTGCCCGGTCGAGATGAACGTGGCCGTGGTCAGAACGATGACCAGCAGCACCAGCATCACATCCACGAGCGGAATGACGTTGATCTGATCGAGTTCACGTTCCATGTTGAACCTCGAACTGGGTGATAAGCTCGTTGACGCGGCGCCGGAGAATATTATTCAAGACGACACAGGGAATCGCCACGAGCAGACCGACGGCGGTGGCTTTGAGTGCAAGGCTCAAGCCGACCATGATGGTCTGGACGGCCATCGTGCCGGACGTGCCCATGGTGTGGAATGTCAGCATGATGCCTAGCACCGTCCCGAGCAGGCCGATGTAGGGGGCGTTTGCGGCGACCGTGCCGATCACGACCAGCCGTTTGGTGAGCGCGATCTCAAACTCCTGTTGCGTCTGAAAGCGGGCGGTGTCTACGCGCCGATAGTAGATCCAGCGTTCCACGGCCACCGCCACGGCCCATATACTGAGAGCCACGAGCAATCCGATGATGCCGTAATCAACTAACTCTTTGAGTCCTTCCATTGCAGCCGTACCTTTCAGTTCGAGCTTTGTTCATCCGTGTCTATTGTCCAGCTGTCGGGCCCGGTGGGGAATACAAGGCGGCCTCTAGCCAGCATTATTCATGAACGGCTCTGCTGCGATCGCGGATTCACCGCTACGACAAGCCAGTCGGCGGGCGTGCACGCCTCTCAGGACCTCGACGTACTGTTTCAAGTACGCCTCGGTCCCTCGTAGCTGTGCTTGCAAGATACTGCCGGTTCACCGACTCGCCAGCGTCCACCAACATGGCGCTCATTATTCTTCGCGCCGTGGACCTCGCTTGGCGACTGAGGCTTACACCCGCCCTCCCAGGCACGCCGGGACGCACCTTCCCCAAGTTCGCGACCAACCGTCATGAACAGTGCAGGCTAGGCGCAATGCACCCCTCTAGTAAGAGACGTTTGATCGAGGCGATTCCGCATCTCTATGAGAAAATTTGGTAAGGCGATGATTAACTTACAGAAATCTGGCATTGAATGCCGTTCAACGCATTAATAGCACGGCCGATTCCGACGTGAGATCCCAGGCGGGATTGAACAGACGGTATCCTCCTTGGAGCTAAGCTGGCACATAGAACATGAAAGAGAAGTTGTCGGTTACGATAGATCAGACGCTGGTTCGATTCCTGGACTCGCTTCCCGATCAATCGCGCTTAGAAAGACTGGAACATGTTCTGTGGCGCTTTAAGGATGGTCGGACGACCTTCCCTTAGGCGCGGCCTGACTTCACGCCAGGGTCCCGATAGCGAGCGCGATCAGCGAATCAGGCGCGATCCGTGTGGCCGCGATCTATCAGTGTTTCGGGCAGCGCAAGCATCATCGTTTCCGCTTCCTCGATGTTCTCTATATTCGAGAGGACCGCGACGGTTACATCGCTTGACCCATCGCTCGCGACGAGTTTGAAATGAAACGCCGATGCGCTGGCACAGTAGATTCGCTTGAAGCGGACATTGCTCTTCCGGCATCGTCGTTACCTCGATTACAAGGTGAATGACGGTCGTGTCGCGAGCCCGGCGGTAGGTCAAGAGCGAATACCGCCCCACAGCAACAGAAGCATGGCGGTTAGGAACATGAGCGCAATGCCGCCCACGACGCCATACGCCATATGGACCTTGCGGGTGCTCGTGTAGGTCATGGCCACCAGTGCAAACATGACATACAGCAATGATCCTGCCGCGAGCGCGTACCACAGGATGGTGAGGTAGGGCGACAGCGCGAGCCCGCTCAAGACCGCGCCCAGGCAAGTCGGCGCGCCGGCGAGGAGGCCCAACAGCAGGACGTCGCGCGGTCGAATCACCGATTGTCCGGCGGCTCCGACAATGCCGAACCCTTCAGTCCCGTTATGAAGCGCAAATCCGGCAACCAGCAGGCCGCTTAACACCCATTCACCGTTGGCATAGCTGGCGCCGATGGCCAGGCCTTCGCCGAGGTTATGCAATCCCATGCCGAGGGCGATGACATAGGGAAGGGACAAGGAACGCGCAGCGCGCCGGTCTTTTCCAAGTTGGCGCTCGTCAAGGATGACGAGTCCGACGAAGCTGGCGAATAGGCTGCCTAGAAAAACCAGCCAGGAGAAGGGGTCGCGCGCGCCGGTCAGTTCCACCGCTTCATGCATCAAATCGAAGAAGAGGTAGATGAGCACGCCGGCGGCGGTGCCGATCAGGCCGCTCTCCCATGAGCGAGAAACCGCTCGACGAACCAGGATGGCCACCCCGATTCCAAGGTAAACCGGCAGCACGCCGGCGATGGCGCCTAATCCGATGAGATCCAGCATGGAAAAAGGTCGATTGACCCGGGTTCGTGAAGTTGGCGTAGCATGATTGGATGTATCATCTGCCCCATAATAGATACGCAAACGTGAGAAAAGCACGCCCTAATGCGACACTGTTTTTCCATTGCGCGGAACGCCTCGCCGGTTCTGCCCTGTTCTATCTGTCACAAGAACATGAGGATGGAGGATGACAACAGGACGGCTAATCCTGTCAGTGCGGTCATCCGAGGCGCGAACGGCAACAGCAATACCACCCCCAGCCCGGTGACGGTGAGCATGCCGACCCATTCGATCGGTCCAAAGGCCCATCCGTTCACGGCGACCGACGCGCCCAACGACGCGCTCAAGAGCAGCCAGCCTCCCATTCGAAATAGAGACATCAGTATGCCGGCCGGGTGGTGTGCGAAAATTTGCCGATAGTGTTTCGGCATGGCGAGGCACAAGGCGAGCAAGCCATTGTAAGTGAGCGCCAGTTCGACCCATCGCATGTCACACCGATTCGGCTTCGGCATGCTGCCTCACCCGCGCCTGCGACGCGACTTCCGCCGGCCGGCCCATGCGCCAAGCAGTCCACCCGAATAGGATGCCGGCTGCCAGGCCGGTCAGATCAACACCGGCCAGGCGCCACATTCCGTTGGGGATCGTCAGGAGCATGTGACTCTGTGTGGTCGCCATATTAAGCAGCGGCAGCAACCCAAATAGAGCGCCTGCGCTGTATAATAGTTGCTTCCACGCGGACCTGGCATCCCGCCTCAGAACAGCCTGGACGGCACAGGCGCTCCAGATAAGAAAAAAAAGACGCATCTCCCAGAGGGCGCGATCGGGGACCTCCACCGGTACCAGTCGGTTGGCCCAAAGAAATGCCCCCACCGCCACCGGCAGGCCTGCCACGACGGCGATATTCAGTCCTTCAACGATGCGGTACGAGACTGCTGTTGCTCCGTCCGCATGCCGCTCGCGCCGTTTTACTGTCCAGAGTACAAGTCCCGTGGCGATCATGGCGCTGCCTGCCAGACCCATCAAGAAATAGAGCCATCGGATCGTGATCTTGTCGAACCAAATATAATGAAGTCCGATCAGCACGGAATAGGTCAGAAAGGCCGGACGGCTACCTTCCCAAACTTGCAAGACTTCTCCCGTCGCGCCGTCGAAAGTCACCCGGTCGGAGATCAATGCAAGTCGATCGTCGGGACGACGACTGATATCGACGGTTGCCCGCAAGTCGCCCGGATGGTTGACTTCGATCCATTCGGTCGTTCCGCCGTCCCAATGGGTACGGGCTCTCCGCTCGAGTGCCTGTAAGGAAACCAGCGGTGCCGAACTGTGTTGAGGAGGCCGCTCGATATGTTGTTCGACATCATCGAATAACTTTTCCGGATCGCCGCCATAGAACAGATCGACTCCGGCCGGGATGTAAACCTGCCAGAAAATCACGAGCCCGGTGAACGTAATCATGAAATGGAACGGCAGCGCGAGCACGCTCGTCCCATTGTGAAGGTCCAGCCAGGCGCGATGAGAAGAGGCCTGCGGGCGGAAGGTGAAAAAATCTTTGAAGAACCGTCGATGAATGACCAAGCCGGTCACCAAAGCCACCAGCATGACCATGGCGGCGGCGCCGACGATCCATATGCCCGCACGATCCAAATGCAACTGATAATGGAATCGGTAAAAGAATTCGCCTCCCTGCGTCTGGCGCGCGGCGAGCGCACCGCCTGAGATCGGGTCGATCAGCCGTTCTTCAAACTTGTCGTCGATCTTCCAAAAGATCCTGGTTACGGGAATGCGGCTGGTGGGAAGCTGGATCCACCAGTGATCCGAATGGCCGCCCAGCTTCTCCAGGAGTCGTGAGGCGGCTTCGATGTTGGGTGCGGCGGCCGGCAGATGATGCAGCTCCGGCTGCATCCAATAGGTGATTTCCTTGTCGAAGACGGTCAAGGTGCCGGTGAGAAAGACGGCAAACAAAAGCCATCCAAAGAGCAATCCGCCCCAGGTATGCAGCCAATCCATCGATTGTGTGAAGCTGGCTTTCATGGCCGCGTCGAGTAATCCTTGTGACAGCGGCCGGCCGGCTCATCCGCCGGCGGCCCGCGCAACCGGGAAGGCAACCACGGCGCAAATGGCCGCCGGAATCAACAAGCCGAGCCAGGCACGAAGAGGCGTCGGCGCGGCAAAGGCCCACAGAATCGCAGCCGTATAGAATGCAAAAGACGGCATCGACGCGATCAGGACCGCCTCGGATTTCGAGAACGGCAACAATAGCGCCAAACAAGCCGTGACGGAGTAGGTCAGGGTGTATCCGCCCAGCGCTGCGGCGGCGACACGAGCGGCCACGTTCTGCCACGAAAGCTTGTTCAAGCGGCTGCCCCCATGGTCTCCTTTTGCTCATGTCCGGCTAAGACCTCCGCTCTGCACATATCCCAATCTTGTTGGGTTTGCGACTCGGTCCGTAAGGGATGCGCCCATCGACCGTCCGCACAGCCGGACAGCAGGACCATGGTCCCGACACGAGCAGACACGGTTCGCATGGCAGCGCCCGGCACGCACTTTGCCATATCTAAAAGACGTGTCGCCTTCTGGAAACCACACCTCGCCCGTATTCCAAATCACACCGAGTGAATAAGCCGACGTGTTATCGACACGTCCAAGGTCTTGTGCGCGTCATTTTGCCGGCGAATGACCAACCACTCGTTCGGTCTTTTCAAAATCTCAGTCCCACTGCGGCCAGCACGGTCCACGGCTCGCCGAAAAAGAGAATCGGCGAGGCGTAGGCGGCCGCATCCGCCCGGACAACCACCGAGATGTCGAGTTGATCGCCGAGATTCTCGGCAATCTGGAAGAAAAAGGCTCGGAGGTTCTGCCCGGCGGTTTCTTCGCATTGGAGTCGTGTGGCGAGGAACCGTCGCAAATCCAGCGTACAGGATTCGAAGGCTCGCAGCAGATCGCCTTGGCTCACGGAAACGACTCTCCCCACTACGGTGACGCACGAACAATGCCGGAAGTGTAGGCGACCGGCGGAGAACAAGGGAATGTTCAGTTTCCGGAAAAAGGAAGGGAGCCACCCAGCCGGACTATGACAAGGATGAGGAAACAACCTGCATGATTCGTCTTATAGAAGTAAAGGTCACTGTCGTCATCACTGGAATGTTATCACAGAAGGATGGACGAGCACGTGAGAACAAACCGCCCACCTATGTGTTCTGTTGAGCCGAACCTGATCATTCAGGAGAACATCGCCCGACTTCGTTCGACCCGGGGGTGTTCGTCTCGGAAGTGGAGCCGTCCGCGTGAGCGGATCCTTAACGCATTTCTCTCGCAAAATCACATCACCGTTCATGAACTCTACGGCCTGCTTACTATCAAGGGCCAACGAGTTTCTCTGAGTACGATTTATCGAACGATGGGCATGCTCTGTAAGATGGGTATCGCCCGGCGCCGGCGTTTCGGAGAAGAGGCTCAGTACGATAACCTCTCGTCAAAGGGCGACCATGACCACCTGATCTGTACCGACTGCGGCGCAATCCTGGAGTTCCATGATGTCGCCATCGACAATCTGCGACATAAAATCGCCGCCGCTCATGGGTTTTCTCTGACCGCGCAGAACCTTGAGCTATATGGGCTTTGCTCGAAATGCAGGTTCTCCGGCGTGAATGTCGCGCAATCGCGCCGTCCAGTGAGCTTCCGTTCGTCCCGTCAGTGCCTCCCCTTTCCTCTGAATCAGACTATTCAGTCGAATTGAGTGGGACATGATGCCGAGCGTCATGCCGTGGCTTCATGTTCCAGCCCTGAAAGGTTTCTTTCGCTAAAGCACCTTCCAACCTTCTCTGTCGAACGGGGCCTGGCCTGCACAATGGCTCTTACCCGGATGAGAATTGTCACGCCGTCGTTCGCCCATCGCCGCCCAGGTCCGCAAACGCTGTTTCCAGTTCGGGCAGATATTCACGGTAAGTTCGCCAGCGGCCGACGGAACGGTTGTAGATCGGCTGCCGCACCTGCCAACGGCTGGGCGTTTGCACGGCTCGATCGACTTGATGGAAGTCGAGGCAGCGCTCGTCCCAGGGTACTTTCAGAAACGCCATGATTCGACGTGACTGTTTTTCGAGATCCGCCACCGTGTCCTCGTACTGAATGTCCAGGATCTGTAACGGGAGGCTGCCGTGCCAATGCGCCATCAACCGGCGATATTCGGTCATGAAATGAGCCAGGTCTTCGAAGTCCGTGGCATACGTCTGATCGCGATTGAAATTCTCCATCCAGATCGAGAGGGCGTTGTCGCGTGGGTCGCGCCGGCAATGGAGCACACGGGCATTCGGGAAGAGTAGCGCGGCAAAGGCCAGATGAAAAAAGTTCAGCGGCTGCTTGTCGCTGATGCGCCGGGAATTTGCTGGGGCACTGTGCCGCAACGCGGCCAAATATTCATGGGCGAATCGGTGGCCGGTCATGGTATCGTCCAACCGCAGAGCGGCCTGCCAAGGGGCAGCATCGGCTCCTTCAAGGGATTTCGCTGCGAGCCGGGCCAGGTCGGGCAACTCGCCCGCGCCATGTAGGAGTGGATGGGCTGAGAGAATCTGTTCTGTCAGGGTCGTGCCGGAGCGTGGTAATCCGACGATGAACACCGGTTGATCGGTGCCGATGCCGATATGGCGGCGTGCCACAAAAAACTCGGCGGGATACGCGTCGATGATCGCGTCGATTCGAGCGGTGAGGGTCGGGCGATTGAATGATCCGGCTGCGGTCCGCCTCGCCGCATTGGCCCGTATCCCAGCCGAGGCGGCTTCACGGAAGCGGCCGCGCCTGTCATACCATTTCGTCAAACCATACCCCATCAGAGCTTTTGCTTCGGGTGAGCCATCCGTTCTGTCAAGCGCCGGCTCCAATTGATCGATCCATTCTTGACCGTCGTCGTTTTTCGCGAACGCCAGATAGTGGCCGAGCGCCAAGGCATGCCCTGGTTGCCGCTCCAGAACATTCCGATAGCAGCTCAACGCCACATCCGCCTGACCGAGATCCTCCAAGGTACGTCCCAGCCCGAACCAGCTCTCGACATTGTCGGGATCGAGTGAGAGAGACCGCCGAAACAACGATTCGGCCCGATCGACGTCTCCTCGATGAGAAAGCTCCTGCGCCAGGCGGGTGTGAGTTTTCGCCATTGACGGATCATAGGCAACCGCCCGTTCGAAACAACCAATCGCGTCTTCCAACTGTCTGGCGTCAACCAACAAGTTCCCGAGGCTCAAGTAGGTCTCGGCTCGAGTCGGATCGATGAGCAGCGCCTGCTTCAAGGCGTCAAATGCGCGCTGTGTCCGCCCCGTCTGCCGGAGAGCCAGGCCCAAGTTGTGCCAGCCGTCGGCATAATCCGGAACGAGTTCGACGGCCTTTTCGAAACACGAAACGGCTTCACCCATATGTCCGGACAAGACACGGATTCGACCCAGATCGGACCAGACGCGGGGATCGTCCGGCGCCAATACCGTGGCACGGGCCGCGATGTTGAGGGCGCCCTCACGATTGCCCAACATCATCAGGACGTGCCCCAAATACCGATGAGCATCCGGGTCATCCGGCAGCGTGCGCAGATGTTCCTCGCACAGCCTCTTGGCGGCGACAGGATCGTTGCGGTCCAGCGCCGCTTGGATGGAGGCTCGTAGCGATTGATCGGACGTCTCGTGCCCCTCAAGATCAGAAGAGGAATATCGCATTCCCATCGCTATCTGCTCCTGTCCCAATAGAACAACATGGCATCCGCCTATCATATTTCGGCGGACAGCGCTTTCCCTCTCTATAGGAGAGACCATAGGAGCGACGATGCGCCTCTCGGAACAGACACCATAGAGGCATACCGCTGACCTTAGCCCGCTTATTCATGACGGTTCGTCATTGCAGTAGAAGCGTTCATGAATAATGCGGGTTAGAGCGATTCTTCCAATCGGTGGCGGCAATGGGCCATCGCTTTGATGATGTGCTTTTCCACCATGCTCTTGGTGATGCCCAACTGTGCGGCGATCTCCGCATGCGAGCGCTCCTTGAATTTATGAAGGAGAAAAACCTGACGGCATTTCGGAGGCAACTCTTGAATCGCGCGACAGAGAAGCTCCACTTGCTCCTTTACCTCCACGATGGTGTCCTGATCGGCCGATACGATCAGGACCTCTTGAATCTCTTGTGATTCGAGCGACTCTTCGGCTTGCCGTCTCTGTTTGCGGAACAGATCAACGGAGAGATTCCATGCAGTCTTATACAGAAATGCCCGCGGGTGCTCCACGCGAGCATCCGGCTGCTGACTCAACACGCGAAGGAATGTCTCTTGCGCGACATCCATGGCTTGATCCCGTGAGCGTAGCTTCCTTGTGAGATGGGCGACGAGTTCGTCGTAATAATCCCGAAACAATTGAAAGCGGTTGGCAGTGATGGAATGACATTCCCCCATGCTGGGCACCTACGCATGAGCCCAATATCGCGGCGCAGGCAGTACGGCTGTTGTCTTCACCATAGCTGAAGCGTGCTGTTGTGAGCCATGTTTGCTTTCCGGATGGAAAAGCAATCAGACGAAAAACGTGGCGACTACTCGCGGAACATTCATCACACCATGCTCAGTGCCCATATACGGGGCCAAGTAGAGGAAATGCCGCATTAGATCATGTTGGATGATGTTCCAGTTTCCGGAAAACAGCCTGCTACGTAGATTTTTCCTGAGCGGACCTGAGGCTCTGCCCGATGATCGGCGTCTACACCGATATGGGGCGAGCCGACAGGACCGTGGATGGAAGTGTATCGCACTTGATTTGTCCTGGCATCAAGGCGAGGCATGATCACCTCCACAAGAAGACGAGTGCCACAAAGCGAGCGATGAAGTGAATCTCATACGCTTTCTTCTTCAAAGATCCTGGCGTTTGGTGGCGTCGTCCATCGTGGTCGGGATATTCAGCGGATTGGCAAGTGCCGGCATTATCGCCTTCGTCAATGCGGCGATGGAGTCGACGGAGCATGGTGCAATCGTGGCATGGAGTTTCCTCGGGCTGGCCGTCGTGGTCGTTGTCTCGAAAGCCGTTTCCGAGCTGCTTCTCGTCCGACTCGGTCAGGAAGCGATTGCCGATTTGCGCATGCATCTGAGCCGGGAAATCTTGAGCGCGCCCCTGAGGCATGTGGAGCAATTAGGCCAGCATCGCTTACTGGCCGCGCTCAATGATGATGCAGCGGTCATCGCCAACGCGTACGTGAATTTGCCGCTCATCTGCATCAATGCGGCGACGGTCCTGGGTTGTTTGGCCTACTTGGGATGGTTGTCCCGCCCCCTGCTTCTTGCGACCCTGAT
This sequence comes from Nitrospira sp. Nam80, assembly GCF_965152575.1. Taxonomy (NCBI): domain Bacteria; kingdom Pseudomonadati; phylum Nitrospirota; class Nitrospiria; order Nitrospirales; family Nitrospiraceae; genus Nitrospira; species Nitrospira sp. Nam80. The sequence continues at coordinate 3,817,436 of NZ_OZ224216.1, read as the reverse complement.
GTTAATGGCCATCGGGGCCGCTCTGTTTCAGGCGTTTGAGCGGAAGGCTCTGCGGCACTTAAAGGATGCGCGTGAAACGAACGATACGCTCTTCCACAACTTTCGGTCGATCATGAAAGGCATCAAGGAGCTGAAGTTGCATCGCGAGCGACGCCACGCCTTCGTCACAACCGTACTTCAACCCACGGTGACGGCATACAAACGGGACTTCTTGATGGGCATGTGGCTGTATTCCATCGCATCAAGTTGGGGAATGTTCCTGTTCTACGGCGTGATCGGAGCGGTGCTGTTCGTGCTCGCTCCGTGGCTGAGTCTGCCTCCGGCGACCGTGACCGGCGCCATGCTGATCGTGCTCTACATGATGGGGCCCTTCGCCCAGATCATGGAAATGCTTCAGAGTGTAGGCCGGGCAAATGTCGCACTGAAGAAGGTGCAGGACTTGGGGTTGTCGCTGGCTGAGTCGAACGATACGGAGAGCGGGGCGAAACCCGGCGCGCCGACAAAGCATGCCATTGGTTCGTTGCGCGGGGGCGAATGGCGGCGTCTGCAATTGGCCAGTGTGACCCATCGCTACTATCGTGAGCACGAAGAGGAAAGTTTTTGCCTCGGACCGATCGATCTGGCGGTGTCCCGCGGCGAGATCGTCTTCCTCATCGGCGGAAACGGAAGCGGCAAAACCTCGCTCGTACTCTTGCTCCTCGGACTCTATACGCCGGAGTCCGGTGAAATTCGGCTCGACGACATTCCGATCGATGAAACCAATCGGGAGCAATATCGGCAACTGTTTTCCGTCGTGTTTTCCGAGTTTCACCTGTTCGAGACATTATTGGGCCTCTCGCATCACGATCTTGACGGCCAGGCGCGGACGTATCTGGACCGGCTGCAACTCAGTTCCAAGGTGTACGCAAGGAACGGGGTGCTCTCGACCTTGGCGCTTTCGCAGGGGCAACGGAAGCGATTGGCCCTGTTGACCGCCTATCTCGAAGATCGGCCGATCTATGTGTTCGATGAATGGGCGGCGGACCAGGACCCGGTATTCAGAAAGGTGTTCTACACGGAGTTGCTTCCGGATTTGAAAGCCCGCGGCAAAACCGTGCTCGTGATCACGCATGATGACCACTATTTTTTCGTGGCCGACCGCTGCATCCGCATGGATTTTGGACGAATCGTCGATATCGTCGACGGGAAGAGTCACGTGAACGGGTCTGTTCCAAGAAGCGCAGTATTGGCTGCGCCTATCGAATAGGAGTTTCCCATGATCGTTCCGTTCGATGAAATGTGGCGGGAATTGCCGACGGGTGCGAATACATCGTGTGACGAATTGGAGGTGGACCCATATCTCGAAAGACAAGCGGCGCGTGAATCGAATGCCCGGAGTTATCCGCGGCGCCTCCCGGTGGCGCTGCGAAAGGGCAAAGGAATTTATGTCCAGGACACGAAAGGCAATACGTATATCGATTGTCTGGCCGGTGCGGGAGCCTTGGCGCTGGGACATAACCATCCGGTTATCAGCGATGCCATCCAGCAAGCCCTGCACGAGAAGCTTCCGTTCCAAACCTTGGATCTCACCACCCCCGTCAAGGACGATTTTACCGAGCGGCTTTTGTCATGTCTGCCGGAGTCATTTGCGGGCGATGCCCGCATTCAATTCTGCGGACCTTCGGGTGCCGACGCCGTCGAGGCGGCGATCAAGCTCGTTAAGACCGCTACGGGGCGACGCGCCATTCTTTCGTTCCATGGGGGCTATCACGGCATGACGCACGGCGCGTTGAGCCTCACGGGGTGTCTCTCGCCGAAGGAGGCGGTAGGCGGGTTGATGTCGGACGTCCATTTCTTGCCCTTTCCCTACGACTACCGATGTCCCTTCGGAACCGGCGGTGAAGCGGGACATCGCTTGTCCAGCGGCTACATCGAGCGGCTACTCGATGACCCGAACAGCGGCATCGTGAGGCCGGCGGCGATGATCGTCGAGGTGGTGCAGGGGGAAGGCGGCGTCGTTCCCGCTCCCGATGATTGGTTGCGCGAGATTCGCCGTATCACCCAGGAACGCAAGATTCCTCTGATCATTGATGAAGTGCAGACCGGACTGGGGCGGACGGGCACGCTCTTCGCGTTCGAGCGAGCGGGAATCGTTCCGGACGTGGTGGTTTTGTCCAAAGCGATCGGCGGGGGATTGCCCTTGAGCGTCGTGGTGTACAAGGCGGAACTGGATCGCTGGTCGGCCGGCGCTCACGCGGGAACGTTTCGGGGCAATCAGTTGGCCATGGCGGCGGGCATCGCCACGATGGAATTCGTTCAGAAGCAGCGAGTGCACCACCATGCGGGGGCGATGGGAGAGCGGCTGGTCGAGCGGCTTCGCCAGGTGCAGCGCGAGTGTCCCATCCTGGGAGACGTCCGCGGCCGCGGGCTCATGATCGGTGCGGAAATCGTCGATCCGTTTGCCGAACCGGACCACAGAGGAATCTATCCTGCCGATGCCGCAATGGCCCGCAGCATTCAGGCGCAGGCGTTGCGCCGAGGACTGATCGTCGAGTTGGGTGGACGCCATGACGCCGTGGTTCGTTTTCTTCCGCCCTTGATTGTCACGCCGGAAGAGATCGACAAGATTGCGAGGATTGTTTCGGATGCCGTCAAGGCTGCAACCGGCGAGCAGGCATGAAATACACCGTTCGCATCGCGCTGGCCATGATCGCCATTCTGGCGGTTGCAGGATTGTGGGGCATCATGACCCTGCAGGCATCGCTTCCCGTGCTGGATGGCACCGCCTCGGTCGAGGGATTAGCGGCGCCCGTGTCGATCACATCGGACGAGTATGGTGTGCCGACCATCGTCGCTGAGTCCCGCGCGGATGCGTTGAGAGCGCTCGGCTATGTCACCGCGCGGGACCGCCTCTTTCAGATGGATCTCCTGCGGAGAAGCACGGCCGGAGAATTGGCCGAGATTCTTGGTCGCGCGGCCGTCGCGAACGACATCAAGCAACGACGACTCGGTCTGCACCAGGCGGCTCGTGCGATTTATGACCGCCTGCCGATTGACCAACGGGAGGCCGTGGAGGCCTATACGCAGGGTATCAATAGTTTTCTCGCGCAGGCAATGGCGTTGCCGCCTGAGTTTCTCTTGCTCGGGTACGCCCCCCAACCCTGGCATCAAACGGATTCGCTGCTCGTCGTTCTCGCTATGTTTCAAATGCTGAATCTCTATGAGGACGATGAACGTATGCGGACCGTCATGGCCAAGGCGCTCCCTCCGAGCGTGGTGTCCTTCTTATTGCCCGATGTCGATCTGTATACGCATGCCGTCTTACACGAGACAGACCCGGATCGATTCCATGTGTCCATACCGGTGAAAGAGTTGGCGGCAATGCGCCGGCCGCCTGGCTCCGATCAATCACGCTACGCCGACGTCATTCGCGAGAAGCCTGTCGTTGGGTCCAATGGGTGGGTTCTTGCCGGCGGGCGCGCCGCCGGCGGGCGCGCCATGCTGGCGAACGATATGCACTTGGACATGACGATTCCCAATACCTGGTATCGCGTCCGCCTGCACTATGAGGATGTGGACATGATGGGCCTCGTCATTCCAGGTATTCCCGTGGTTGTCGTCGGAACGAATGGTCATGTGGCGTGGGGAGTTACGAACGTTGAAGGCGATTTTGTCGACTTGGTGCGGCTCGATCTGAATCGGGATGACCCCAATCAGTATAAGACCCCCTATGGGTGGCGCCGCTTCGAGGGCAGGCGCGAAGTTATCACAGTCAAGGGCGCGCCCGATGAGATCGTCTACTGTATGGATACGGTGTGGGGTCCGGTGGCCGAGCAGCCGTTGCTCGGACACAAGGTTGCCGTGCGCTGGACCGGTCTCGATCCGGACGCCGTCGATATCGGACTCTTGCATATGGACGGCGCGCGCACTGTGAACGACGCGCTGGATGTCATGAATCGGGCAAAGGGACCGGCGAACAACGTTTTGCTGGCCGATGCCGACGGACACATCGCCTGGACCTTCACGGGAAAGATTCCAGTTCGGCGCGGATTTGACGGATCGGTCAGCGTGTCCTGGGCGGATGGGGAGAAGGGCTGGGCTGGGTATGTCCCCGCCGAGGACCTGCCTCGCATCATCGATCCGCCGTCCGGGTTCATCGTCAGTGCCAACCAGCGCATGCTCGTGCAGTATCCGTATACCGTGGGACATTCCTTCGTCGGCGGCTATCGTGCCTATCGGATTGCGGAGCAGCTGCGCGGCATGCGGCAGGCGCAAGAACCTGATCTGTTGCGGATCCAACTGGATACGAAGAGCGAGGTCTACGAGTTTTATCGTCGGATCGCGCGTGAAGTCCTGACCGATGAGGCGGTGCGGAGCAATTCCGGCCTCGCCCCGTTGCGCCGAGCCGTCGATGCCTGGGACGGTCATGCCGACATCGACAGCGTCGGGTACGACTTCCTCATCCAATTTCGCGATGTCTTGGCTCGATCGATCTTCATGCCGTTGTTGGAACGATGTCGAGCCGAGGATCGACAGTTTACCTATGTCGGGGGGATGGAAACCCCGTTGCGCGCGCTATTGACCGCTCGAGTCCCCGAGTTGTCTCCCACCGGTCAAGGCGCGGATGCCTGGCGATCGTTCCTCATCGACGCACTGGAGCGGACTTGGCGGGATCTCCAAAACCACTACGGCGTATCACCGGAGAACATCACGTGGGGCCGGATCAACCGGCTGCAGATTCAACATCCCTTGAGTGGAGCGCTGCCGGGGCTTTCGTGGCTGCTCGACATGCCGGACAGTGAATCGCCTGGCTGTGACTCTTGTGTGCGGGTGCTGAGCGGAAGAGTGTCCGCCACCGAGCGCCTCGTGGTTTCGCCGGGAAAGGTGGAAGACGGCATTTTGCATATGCCGGGCGGGCAGTCCGGTCATCCGCTGTCACCTCATTACCGCGATCAACAGCAAGCCTGGAGCCAGGGGACAGCTCTGCCTTTTATCGGGTTGCTGCCCCGACATATGTTGACCCTGGTTCCGTTTAGTTCACTGAGCTGAGTTAGAAAGATGGGAGCGGTGAATGTCGCCATTCACCGCCGATGAATGCTCATGCAGTTACAACACCGGGGAGGAAATTATGAGTCGCGATGAACAGGACGACACGACGATCTACAAGGTGGTGATCAACCACGAGGAGCAATATTCCATCTGGCCGGAATACAAAGCCAACCCGGCAGGCTGGCGAGATGCGGGAAAAACCGGTCTCAAAGGCGACTGTTTGGCCTACATCACAAAGGTCTGGACGGACATGCGTCCCTTAAGCCTGCGGAAATGGATGGACGAGCAAGCCAACGTCAACGAGGCCACCGTCTAATGTTGACCGTGCAATCCCGCTCACCACGATGGGTCGTGCCGGTTCGCGCCATGAAGGGCAACATCCGGCTCTTTTGCGTGCCCTACGCCGGCGGTGGGCCGTCTGTGTTTCGAACTTGGCCGGACGAAATATCCTCCGACGTCGAAATCTGGTCTGTCCATCTTCCCGGAAGGGAGGCACGGGTCAATGAGCCGGCAATCGCGGACTTGCGGCCGTTGATTGGAGCCTTGAGCGGGGCGATCGAGCCATATCTGGATCGCCGCTACGCACTGTTTGGTCACAGTATCGGTGCATTGATCGCGTTCGAGCTGGCGCGTGAGATATGCCGGCGTGGGAGGCTCATGCCCGATCATTTATTCGTGTCCGCCTGTCCTGCGCCTCAGCTTGCCGATACGGATCGAATCTCCGATCTGCCGGAGCACGACTTTATCAACCGGCTGCAGCAATTCAACGGAACACCGCCGGAGGTCATGACTCATCCCGAACTAATGGCGCTGATGGTCCCGACCCTGCGGGCGGACTTCGCGTTGCGGGATACGTACCGCCATGTGACTGCCCCACCCCTAAAGTGCTCAATTTCGGCCTTCGCAGGCAGGGACGACACCACCGTCAAGCTGGAAGCCATTGAGGCCTGGCGTGAACAGACTGGTCGGCGGTTTCGCCTGTGGGTCTTGCCCGGTGATCATTTCTTTCTCCGAGATGCTCGAAACCCTCTTGTGAGTATCGTGTCTCGCGTACTGCTGCAGGAGGGATGTGAAACGCAAATACCACATAAATGAGAAGCAGCATGGTCGGATCGGTACAGCGGGTTCCATTTCTTGTTGGTGCGTGGAGGATCAACCGATGAGTTCGTCTAGCGATATAAGCGCGACTGCGCCTCCTCTGTTGTCGAAAAGCTTTCTTTCGTCCGGCAGCCGGCTTCCGCTGGTGGTCGAGCCGAATGGCGATCAGGATTTTCACGTGCGTCTGGACGGACTGCGTGCATGGGTTCATGCCTATCTGCCGAGGTTCGGCGGGATGCTGTTCCGGGGCTTCCGTGTCGATTCGACGGAGGCTTTTGAACGGATGGTCAAGCAGGTGACGCCCGATTTATTGGGGTATGAGTTCCGTTCCACGCCCCGCTCGCACGTGGCCGACCGGATTTACACCTCCACGGAATATCCGGCCCACCAACACATTCCGCTTCATAATGAAAATGCCTATACGACCGAATGGCCGATGAAGATCTGGTTTTGCTGCGTGGTGGCGGCGCAGGAAGGCGGTGCGACGCCGATTGCCGACAGCCGCGAAGTGTTCAATCGTATTCCGGCAAAGATCAGAAACCGATTCATCGAGAAGAAGGTCATGTATGTGCGGAATTATGGAAACGGGCTCGACTTGCCCTGGGAAAAAGTCTTCAACACGTCCGACCGTGGTGAAGTGGACCGGTTTTGCAGGCGGGCGGGCATTCACCACGAATGGAAGAAGGACGGCGAGCTTCGTACCCGTCATGTCTGTCAAGCCATGGCGGTGCATCCGCAGACGGGTGAAGCGGTTTGGTTCAATCAGGCCCATCTCTTTCATGTTTCGAATCTGGAGCCGGGGGTTCGGGCATCGCTGCTTGAGGTGGTGAGCGAGGAAGATCTGCCGCGACAGACCTACTATGGAGATGGCAGTGCCATCGAAGACTCAATCCTGGATGAGATTCGAGAGGTGTATCGAAGCGGCGCCGTCGAATGTCCCTGGCAGGCGGGGGACGTCATGCTGTTGGACAACATGCTGGCTGCGCACGGGCGAGCACCGTTTAGGGGACCACGCAAGGTTCTGGTCGCGATGGCGGAGCCCTGCTCGGCCGCGGTTGTCGGTCAATCGGTTTGATGGGTACGGCATCATGTCTCTGAGCACCGCCATACATATGGAACCGCTGACTTTAGTTGAACTGCTGCGCAGGCGGGCCGCCGATGTGCCGAAGCAGCGCGCGTACGAGTTCCTGGCAGACGGGGAAATGAACAGCATGTCCCTGACGTATGCCGATCTGGATCGTCAGGCCAAGGCGATTGCGGCACGGCTGCAATCGTGCGGTGCGACCGGTGAACGCGCACTCCTCTTGTATCCGCCCGGACTCGAATACATTGCGGCCTTCTTGGGCTGTTTGTATGCCGGTGTCATTGCCGTTCCTGCCTATCCGCCGCAGCGAAAACGGGGATTGCCGCGCGTCCAGGCCATCGCCATGGATTCAGAGGCGGCCTATGTTCTCACGACAACTGCCTCGCAGGCCGCCATCCGCCGTCTGTCCGACCAAGTAGCCGGATATGAGCGGCTTACGGCGTTGCGGTGGCTGAACACTGATGCATTGGCCATTGAGAGCGGCGACGACTGGCATGAACCCGCTATCAATGAGCACAGTCTCGCATTTCTCCAATACACGTCTGGCTCGACGGGGACGCCGAAAGGCGTGATGGTGAGTCACGGCAACCTCCTGCATAACCAACGGATGATCCAGGAGGCGTTCGGGCACACCCGGCAGGAGGTGATTGTCGGCTGGTTGCCGCTGTATCACGACATGGGGCTGATCGGGAACGTGCTCCAACCGCTGTATCTCGGCGTGCCCTGTGTGCTGATGTCGCCGGTGCATGTCCTGCAGAAACCGGTCCGCTGGCTCTCTGCCATCTCGCGGTATCGTGCCACGACGAGTGGCGGCCCCAACTTCGCGTATGACCTCTGCGTGCGGCAGATCTCGGAAGAGCAGCGGCGGTCGCTGGACTTGAGTACGTGGACCGTGGCGTTCAACGGGGCAGAACCAGTCCGTCCCGACACTCTCCGCCGGTTTGGCGATACGTTTCAGTCCTGTGGATTTCGGCGGGAGGCCTTTTATCCCTGCTATGGACTGGCGGAAGCCACCTTGCTCGTGAGCGGAGGAGAGGCCGGGACACTGCCCGTCATCCGATCACTTGGCGGTGTAGCCGAGGACCGCTCAGCAGGCTCGGCGTCGGCCGATCGCATTCAGACGCTCGTGGGATGCGGCACGGCCAAACTCAATCAACAGATTCGAATCGTCCGTCCCGAACTCCGGACTCAATGTGTGGATCGGGAGGTCGGAGAGGTGTGGGTCAGCGGGAAGAGTGTCGCGCAGGGCTACTGGCGGCGGGAAGAAGAGACCAACGCCACCTTCCACGCCATGCTGGCCGATACCGGCGAGGGCCCGTTCCTCCGCACCGGAGATCTTGGCCTGCTCGATCACGGAGACCTCTTCATCGTCGGCCGACTGAAAGATCTCATCATCATTCGTGGTCGCAACCATTATCCGCAGGACATCGAACGAACGGTCGAGGAAACCCACCCCGTTCTCAGGCCCGGAGGCGGAGCCGCATTTTCCATCGTCGAGCAGGGGGAAGAGCGACTGGTCGTCGTGCAGGAAGTGGAGCCCCGCGTCAAGGCATTCGATCATGAGGCAGTCGCCACGGCCGTCCGCGAAGCGGTGGCGCGCGAGCATGAGCTTGCCGTCTCGGCCGTGGTGCTTATCAAACCGGGGACGCTGCCCAAGACATCGAGCGGGAAGGTGCAGCGAGGACTCTGCCGCATCAGGTATCTCGCCCGCGAGTTGACTGTGATTTGGGAGTCTCTCTTGTCAGGAACTCCCGCCGTGACCGCTCCGATCGATGTCGAGACGGGGCTCGATGATCACACTCCGAAGCAGCTCGCTACTGTCGTAGCTCGCATCTGGGCGGAGGTGCTGCATCACCATCCAATCCGGCCGAATGATGATTTCTTCGCGCTGGGTGGAGACTCTCTGCGAGGGCTGCAGGTGTTGGCTCGTATACGGGACGTTCACGGGGTGGACTTGCCATTAGACACGCTATTCGACAATTCGACATTGGAGCAGTTCGTCGCCTGTCTCGCAACGAAGCCTCGCAGTGACCAGCCCGCGCCGCCCGTTTCCGTTCGGCCGGTGGTCCGGGAAGCGGCGCTGCCGCTGTCGTTCGCGCAACAGCGATTCTGGTTCCTCGATCAATTGTCTCCCGGAAGCCCCGTGAGCAACGTTGGCGTTGCGCTTCGCGTGCGCGGCGCGCTCGATGTCGACGCTTTACGTCGTGCGCTGGATGAAATCATTCGCCGCCATGACGTTCTGCGTGCCTGCGTCAAGATGCAAGACGGGCGGCCGGTACAGGTCATCCTGCCGCATCACCAGCTGTCTCTACCGATCGACGATCTGCGTCATGTATCCGAGGCTCAGCGGGATGAGGAAGCTCGGCGAGTCACGACAGAGGAAGCGCGCCACCCCTTCGATTTGGCGAACGGTCCTCTCGTGCGTGCTCGTGTGGTCAGGATGGAAGAAGATGTCCACATCTTATCCGTTACTCTTCATCACATCGTGACGGATGGGTGGTCGATGGGGATCTTCAAGGACGAATTGTCCGTGCTGTATGAAGCATTCAAGGTTGGCCGGCCATCGCCATTGCCGGAACCCTGGCTCCAGTATCCCGATGTGGTCGTGTCCCGGCAGGAAGACCAGCGGAGCATGGAACTCGAGCGGCAGCTCACGTACTGGCGAACCCAACTCGACGGCGTTGCCGGCGTGCTGAACCTGCCGTTCGATTATCCCCGTCCCGAGGTGCAAGGTCATCGAGGAGCCCGCTACGCGTGGGGTATTGAGGAGAAGACCGTCCGGAACCTGCAGGCCTTAGGAGCAGGCTGTCGAGCGACACTGTTCATGACGTTGTTGGCGGCGTTCAAGGTCTTGCTGTTCCGTTACAGCGATCAGGCCGACTTCTGTGTCGGGACACCGGTCGCCAACCGCCACCCCAAAGAATGCGAAAACCTCATCGGCTGCTTTGTCAACACAGTGGCCTTGCGTGCCGATCTTTCCGGAAACCCTTCGTTTTCGACCTTCTTGGCGCAAGTCCGCACCACGGTGTTGGGCGCGCAAGCCAATCAGGCCATTCCGTTCGAGCGTTTGATTGATGAATTGGGAATGGCCGGAGATCTCAGTCATACACCGCTGTTTCAAGTGATGTTCGTGCTGGAAGACAAGCCATGGGACGTCCGCCGGTTGGGAGGCCTCGAGGCGTCCCGAATGAATGTGAGTGCCCAGGTATCTGCCTTCGATCTTACGCTCGAAATGGCGCTGGAGGCTGACGGCGCCGTTCGCGCCGTATTCGAATACAGCACCGACTTGTTCGCCGAATCGACCATTGCGCGCATGACCGGACATTTCAAGGAGTTGCTGGGTCAGATCTGCTCTTTTCCCGATGTGCCGGTGAGCGAGTTGACCATGCTGTCCGCGGCGGAACGACGGTTCGTGCTTGTCGAATGCAACAACACACAAGCGGATTATCCGCGCAGCTCTTGCCTGCACGAATTGTTCGAGGCGCAGGCGGCCCGGACGCCGCATGCCCCGGCATTGGTTCATGAAGGCCTGATATACACCTATGCCTCCCTCAACGCCCGTGCAAATCAATGTGCGCGCTATTTACGGGCACAAGGCATCGGGCCGGAGTCGACGGTCGGATTGTGCGTACATCGATCTCCTGAAATGGTGATCGGCCTGCTCGGAAGTCTGAAAGCCGGTGCGACATATGTGCCGATCGACCCCGGCTATCCCGCAGAGCGCAAAGTCGCCATCCTCAAAGATGCGCAGCCGAACATCGTGTTGACCCAGGAGCGAGTCCAGGGTGCTGTCCCTGGCGAGCTGGCGCCCGTCTTTGCATTGGATAATCACTGGTTAAGAGCGGCGAAACATTCGAAGGAGAATCTCCCCAATCTGGCGCGTCCTGACAATGCGGCCTACCTTCTCTACACTTCCGGCACCACCGGCCGGCCTAAAGGTACCAGCGTGACCCATCGTTCGTTGGTGAACCACGGGATAGCCATGGTCGAGAGTTTCAAACTGAGCCGGCACGATCGTGTGCTGCAATTTTCGTCCATCAGTTTCGATGTGGCGATCGAAGAATGTGTTCCGACATGGCTGGCCGGCGCGGCGGTCGTATTGCGGCCATCTGATCCGATGCCGGCCTATGCCGACTTTCACGCCTTCATCCGGGAACGAAACCTGACGGTGCTCAATCTCCCAACTCCCTACTGGGCAGCTTGGATCCAGGACATCGAGCACACCGGCGCGCTCATGCCGCCTGCCCTCCGTCTCGTGGTTGTCGGAAGCGAAAAGGCGGCGCCGGACGACGTGCGGCGTTGGGGCCGCGTCGCGGGCGACAGCGTGGGTTGGTGTAACGCGTATGGACCGACCGAAGCGACGGTCACGGCCAGTGTGTATATCCCGGATTCGAAGACGGACTGGCTCGCGATGAACACCGTTCCGATTGGCCGCCCGATCGCCAATGTCGAACTGTATGTCCTCGATTCCCATCTGCAACCGGTCCCGGCCGGTTTGCCCGGGGATCTGTACATCGGTGGAGAGGGACTCGCACGCGGGTATCACGGCCTTCCCGCGCTGACGGCCGAAAAGTTTCTCCCGCATCCGTTCAGCCATCGCCTCGGCCAACGACTCTATCGTACCGGCGATCGGGTGCGGCGGCGATTGGATGGGAATCTGGAATTCTTGGGACGCTGCGACGATCAGATTAAGATTCGAGGGTATCGCGTCGAGTTGGCGGAGATCGAATACCATGTGCGCCGGCATCCGGACGTGAAGGAAGCAGGGGTGTTCCTGGAAACCAGTGCACCTGCGGCCCAGTTGGTCGGCTATGTCGTGCCCCGGGTCATGGGATCCCTCGGCGTTCAAGAACTGCGAGGCTTTCTGAACGACCATGTCCCCGAATACATGGTGCCGAGCAGGTGGGCGTTCCTCGATGCCTTTCCCTTGACCCCTCGTGGAAAAATCGATCGGCAAGCCTTGCTTGCGAAGGCCAGGGTCGCACCGGAGGCGGCCGGGCAGGTTGTTCCACGCAATGAGCGCGAACGGGCGATCGCCGCGATTTGGGAAGAAGTTTTGGGTCTCCCCGCCGTCGGCCTGCATGACAATTTCTTCGAGTTGGGCGGGCATTCTCTGCTCCTGCCCAAAGTGTTGACGAAGGTACGTGCCATAGTTCCACGCGAGATTTCCATGGTGGATCTCTTTCGCTATCCGACAGTGGAAGCGCTGGCGGCGTATATCGTCGAGCAGCCGACTCCTATGGTCGACGATCAGACCACGAAGCGGATCCAAGACAAACGGGAGGCAGGGCTGCGCAGGATGAAGCGACGGCGCACCCAGCAGGCCGTCACGAGGACAGAATGAGCCAGTTAATTTCGCCATCCGAGTCGGACAGCGCGCGCGATGGTTTGGACATCGCGATTATCGGCATGGCCGGCCGGTTTCCCGGCGCCCCCGACGTGGCCGCCTATTGGCGGAATCTGCGCGATGGGGTGGAATCGCTTTCTCTCCTGAGCGAGCAGGACTTGACGAAAGCCGGTGTACCGGAAGCACTGCGTCGGCATCCACACTATGTTCGCATGCGCGGCATCATGGAAGGGATCGATCTGTTTGATGCGGGCTTCTTCGGCGTTACACCGCGAGAGGCGGAGCTCATGGATCCTCAGCACCGCCTATTCCTGGAATGCGCATGGGAGACACTGGAATCCGCCGGCTACGATCCGGATCGATGTGCGGGCCCGATCGGCGTGTATGCCGGATCGAGCACGAGCGGTTACCTCTTCAATCTTTTTCCCCATGGCATCCTGCTTCAATCCGCGGCGGATATGGCCGCGTTGCTCGGCGTGGAAAAAGACTCGCTCTGCACGCGCGCCTCGTACAAATTGAACTTGGAGGGACCGAGCCTCGCGATCCAAACAGCCTGTTCGACCTCGCTGGTGGCGGTGCATCTCGCTTGCCAAGGCTTGCTCGCCGGAGAATGTGACATGGCGCTGGCGGGCGGTGTGTCCATCACGGTTCCTCAGCATGTCGGCTACCTCTATCAGAACGGCGGCATTGCCTCGCCGGACGGACATTGCCGAGCATTTGACGAGCGGGCACAAGGAACAGTCGGCGGCAGCGGAGTGGGCCTGGTGCTGCTCAAGCGGTTCCAGGACGCACAGGCCGATCGCGATCACATTTTGGCCGTCATCAGGGGGTCGGCCATTAACAATGACGGCGCGCGCAAGGTCGGCTACACGGCCCCGCGTGTCGAAGGACAAGCGAACGTCATCAGAGCGGCGCAGGTCGCGGCCGGGGTCAACCCGAGGACGATCGGATACATCGAAGCCCATGGAACCGGCACACCCATGGGAGATCCGATCGAGCTGGCCGCCCTGACCCACGCATTCGGAACGCAAACCGATCACAGAGGGTTCTGTGCAATCGGGTCGGTGAAGACTAATATCGGTCATCTTGATGCCGCGGCCGGCATCGCGGGCCTGATCAAAGCTGTCTTGGCCCTGGTGCACAAACAGATCCCACCCAGCCTCCATTTCACCAATCCGAACCCCGAAATTGATTTTGCGGCCACGCCGTTCTTCGTGAACACCGCTCTCCGCGAGTGGGACAGAAATGGGACGCCGCGGCGGGCCGGCGTCAGTTCGTTTGGGCTCGGCGGCACCAACGCACACGTCGTGCTGGAAGAAGCAGCTCCACACCTGTCCGGGTCTTCTTCGCGGGGCTGGCATGTGTTGCCGATATCGGCAAGATCCTCTTCTGCGCTCGAGCTCTCTACTTCTCGGCTCAGTGAGTATCTGTCGGCGCATCCGCAGGCTTCACTTCCCGATATCGCGTACACCTTGCAAGTCGGCCGTCGGCATTTTCCGTATCGCCGGGTGGTGCTCTGCCATGATCATCGGGATGCCTGCCGTATTCTGAACGAACGAGATCCTCGGCGCCTCCTGACATCGGGGCCGGTCCAGGCTGATTTGCCTGTCGCTTTTCTGTTTCCGGGACAAGGAGCCCAGCATGTCGACATGGGGGCCGAGCTCTACCGGGAAGAGCCTCTCTTCCAAGAAGAGCTGGATCGCTGTGTGGAACTCGCTGCACCTCACGTCGGGTGTGACCTGCGGGAGATCTTGTATCCGGCAGAAGCTGACAAGGAAGCGATGACGGCCCGGCTCAATCAAACCGCTGTGACCCAGCCGGCCCTGTTCATCGTTGAGTATGCTTTAGCCAAACTTTGGATGGCGTGGGGTGTCAAGCCGGATGCGATGATCGGTCACAGCATCGGTGAATATGTCGCCGCCTGCTTGGCCGGGGTCTTTTCGCTCGAGCAAGCCATTCGCTTAGTCGCCGAACGCGGCCGGTTGATTCAGTCCCTTCCTGCCGGCGCGATGCTCGCCGTCACCTTGGATGAAGCCGAACTCGCCCCGTTCATGGGAAGCTGCAATGTGGCGGCCATCAACGGTTCGCGGCTGTCCGTCTTGTCGGGTCCCACGGAAGCCATCGAAGCGACGGCTGCTCGTCTCAGTGCGCAGGGCATTGCTGCTCGACGCCTTCATGTGTCCCATGCCTTCCATTCCGCCATGGTGGAGCCGATCCTCCCGTCCTTTCAGAAAGCATTGGAGCAGATGACATTTAAAGAGCCCGTGATTCCCTTTGTGTCCAATGTGAGCGGCGATTGGATTTCGCGGGCAGAGGCCACCTCTCCGGACTACTGGGTGCGACACCTTCGTGAGACTGTTCGATTCTCTAACGGGCTGGACCGGTTGGTGAAAGAGGCAAAGCGCATTCCGTTGGAAGTCGGTCCCGGCGACCAGCTCAGCGGCCTGGTCCGCCGCCGGCTCTCGGCCATGATGGAGTCTGCGGCCATCCCCATGCCGGTCATCTCGTCGCTTCCACATCCACACAAGCGGCAGCCTGGACAGGCGCATGTGTGGGAAGCACTGGCGCGGGTATGGCTCGCCGGCGGGTCCATCGACTGGCCGCAAATCTATGCCGGAGAAGAACGGCGCCGGATGCCACTACCCACCTATCCATTCGAGCGACAGCGGTACTGGGTGGAGGCTGAGAGAAGCGAGGCGTCCTTGCCGCCGCAACGTACTGAGGAACTGGAGAGAGAGGAAGAGGCCGCAATGGCGCACCCTCTTTCTCCGGGACACCAGCGTCCTCCGCTCGCGACCCCTTATAGCGCTGCCTCCAATGAGATGGAACAGCGTTTGGTCGCCACATGGGAGGAACTGCTGAAGATTAACGGTATCGGCGTTCACGATTCGTTCTTTGAATTGGGCGGTGAATCTCTGCTCGCCGTGCAGCTCCTCTCACAAGTGCGAGCTCTCTATCAACGGGAAGTGGCCCCCGCTGATTTTTTCGAGACGCCGACGGTCGCCGGCTTGGCGATGCTGCTCGCCGACACCCACGATCGCCCGGCGGTGAGCATCCCCTTCCCAGTTACAGCCACTGCATCGTCCGATCCGATCCCGCTGTCGTTCTCACAAGAACGGCTCTGGTTCTTAGATCAATTGGAGTCCGGCAGCTCCTTTTACCATCTCGCGGCCGCGCTTCGTCTCAGAGGACCATTCGATCCTGCGGCGGCGGAGCAGGCATTGAATCGAATCGCCAGCCGCCACGACGTCTTGCGTACGACGTTGGTGACGATTGATGGCCGGCCGGTTCAACGCATCGCTCCCGGGATGCGCGTATCCTTTTCTCTGATCGACCTTGAGGCCTCAGAAGAGGACCGTGAGACCGCCATAGGACGCCTGGCAGCTGATCACGTCCGCCAGCCGTTCAAACTCCACGACGGACCGCTGTGGCGTGTCGCTGTGGTGAACGTGGGGCCTCATGACCACGTATTGTTGCTGACGATGCACCACATTATTTCGGACGGCTGGTCTTTGGGGCTATTGGTGCGGGAGTTTTCCGCCTTCTATCGGGAATACACGGGCGGCCTGCCCTCCGACTTGCCAGTTCTCCCGATTCAATATGCCGATTATGCCCGCTGGCAACGTGAACGGTATGTCTGCCGGACGCTCGAGGAGTCATTAGCCTACTGGAGGAACCGGCTTGGAACCGGCCTGCCGACTCTTACGTTGCAGACAGACCGGCCGCGGCCTCCTTCGCAGAGCTATCGGGGCGCAGTCCATTCTTTTGTGCTGCCTCCCACGTTGGTCGAGTCCCTCAAATCGTTCAGTCGACGGCAGAACGCGACGTTGTTTACGACCATGCTGGCGGCGTTTCAAGTGCTCTTGTCTCGCTATAGCGGGCAGGAAGAATTCGCTGTGGGAACGCCGGTCGCCAATCGAACTCACCACGAAATAGAGCCGCTGATCGGCTGTTTCGTCAATACCGTCGTGCTGCGCACCGATCTTTCCGGCGATCCCTCATTACGGGAAGTGATAGGACGGGCGAGGGAGACGGTCCTGGGCGCGCAGGCGCATCAGGACTGTCCATTCGAAAAGTTGGTGGACGCGCTTCAACCGGTTCGTGACCTCAGCTATAGCCCGCTGTTCCAGGTCATGTTCTCGCTGGATCAGGATCACCTCCAATGGGTGGATGTGCCGGACATTGAAGTGACTCGACTCAAGGCCGAGCTGCAACACAGCCGCTTCGACTTGACGCTCGATCTGACAGAGCGGGATGGGGGACTTACCGGAGAACTCGAGTACAGCACGGATTTATTCGAGGCGGAGACGATCACGCGGCTGGTGCGGCACTACCGACTGGTGCTGGCACAGCTGCTCGGCGCGCCGGAGACGCGGCTGTCGGAGGTGGAGTTGCTGACGGAGGCGGAGCGGCACTGCGCGGTGGTCGACTGGAATGCCACGGCGGCTGCGTATCCCGACGACCGCTGTGTGCAGCAGTTGGTGGACGAGCAGGCCGACCGGACGCCGGAGGCTGTGGCGGTGCGGGATGCCGAGCAAGCGCTGACGTATCGGGAGCTGCAGGGGCGGGCGGCGCGGGTGGCGGACGCGCTCGTGGCGGCGGGGGTCGGGCCGGAGGCATGCGTGGGGTTGTGCGTGGAGCGGTCCGTCGCGATGGTGGTGGGGCTGCTCGGCATTCTGAAGGCGGGGGCCGCCTATGTGCCGCTGGATCCGCGCTATCCGACCGAGCGCCTGGCCTTGATGATGGAGGATGCGCGCGTCGCGGGGCTGGTGACGCAGCGGGCGCTGACCGACCGGCTCCCGGCCTGTGGCGCGCCGGTGCTCTATGTGCACCCAGACGGCACGCTGCCGGCCGACCCACCCCCGGCCCGTCGGCCGGCCGCCGGCCACTCCGCCCAGACGGCCTACGTCATCTACACCTCGGGGTCCACGGGGCGGCCCAAGGGCGTGATGATCGCGCATCGGAGCGTGGTGAATTTTCTCTGGGCCATGCAGGCCCTGTTGGGGCTGTCTGCGCGCGATCGCGTGGTGGCGGTCACGTCGCTGTCGTTCGACATCGCGGTGCTGGAGGTGTTCCTGCCGCTCATGGTGGGGGCGGAGATGGCGCTGGCCGAGGCCGAGACCGCGTCGGACGGGACGAAGCTCATGCACTGGGTGGAGGCCACACATCCCACGGTGATGCAAGCGACGCCGGCCACGTGGCGGATGCTCTTGGAGGCCGGCTGGCAGGGCTTGGCCGGGGGCACCCTGTTGTGCGGCGGCGAAGCCTTGGCCCCGGACTTGGCGGCGCGCTTGGGCCGGGCGGGGACCGCGCTCTGGAATGTGTACGGCCCGACGGAGACGACCGTGTGGTCGGCCGCGCAGCGGATCGACAATGCGGCGGGGCCGATCCTCATTGGACGGCCGCTGGCCAATACGGACCTCTATGTGCTGGACCGCCGGCTGCAGCTCGTGCCGGTCGGGGTGGTGGGCGAACTCTACATCGGGGGCGCCGGGCTTGCGACCGGCTATTGGGGGCGGCCGGACCTGACCGCGGAGCGCTTCGTGCCGCATCCGTTTCGGGACGACGGCACGCGGCTCTATCGCACGGGCGATCTGGGGCGCCGGCGGGCGGATGGCACGCTCGAATGTCTGGGGCGGGTGGACCAGCAAGTCAAGCTGCGCGGGTACCGGATCGAGCCGGGGGAAATCGAGGCGCGGCTGGTCGAGTATCCGCCCATCACGCACGCGGTCGTGGTGGTGCGGGAGGAGCCGGCCGGCCCCAAGCGCCTGGTCGGCTACCTGGTGGCGAGTGAGCCGGTGGCGGCGTCAGAACTGCGGGAGTTTCTGCGGCGCCGGCTGCCGGAGTACATGATCCCGGCGACGTTCGTGGTGCTGGACAAGCTGCCGCTCACGCCGAACGGCAAAGTAGACCGGAAGGCCTTGCCGGCGCCGGAAGAGGGCCGGGGAGTGGCCCGCCCGTACGCCGCGCCGCGGACGGAGCTCGAGGCCACGTTGGCAGCGGTCTGGCGCGACGTCTTAGGAGCGGCGCGCGTCGGGATTCACGACAACTTCTTCGAACTGGGCGGCGACTCCATACTGAGCATCCAAGTCGTCTCTCGTGTCAGACAGCAAGGGATTGCGTTGACGCCGCGGCAGTTGTTTCAGCAACAAACGATCGCCGAGTTGGCGACAGTCGTCACTCGTGCCGACATTTCACTTGCCGATGATACGGCCGATCTCGGCGACATTCCCCTGACCCCCATTCAGCACTGGTTCTTCGATCTCGATGCTCCGAACCCTCATCACTGGAACCAATCGTTGCTGTTGGAATTGAAGCGGCCGCTGGACCTGTCCATCGTGACCGAGGTGGTGGCGAGGATCGTCGGCCATCACGATGCGTTGCGCCTCCGCTTCGATCGTCACGAGCGCGGATGGATGCAGCGGTATGCCGCTCAGGGCAACCAACAGGTGGTGCATCTGGTCGATCTATCTTCGATTTCCGTGGAGAGCCAGGATGCCTGCCTCGTTGAGGAGATCGACCGGTGGGAGCGCAGCCTCGATATCGGCGCCGGTCCTCAATTGCGGGTGGTGTATTTCGCGATGGGTGGGGCAACACGCGACCGGATGCTGTTCATCATGCATCATCTGGTGACGGACGGGATTTCGTGGCGGGTGGTGATGGAGGATTTCCATCTCGCCTACAGACAACTCGCGTCCGGCATGTCGGTGTCATTGCCGGCGAAAAGTACCTCCTATGCACGCTGGGCAACGCGCTTGGTGGAGCATGCCACGTCAGGAGCGCTGGCGCGCGAAATCGCCTATTGGCTCGATCCTGCTCGACAACGCGCATGTCCCATTCCTGTCGATCACCCGACGGGAGATAAGCGCGAACTTGCCTCGGAGACGCTGCATGTCTGGATGGACGAGGCTTCGACCCGTGCCTTGCTCCACGATGTACCGGCCGTCTACCGAACGCATATTAATGACGTATTACTTACGGCATTGGTGCGAACGCTGGGCGGATGGAGCGGCCATGAAGAGGTATTGCTCGATCTGGAAGGCCATGGTCGCGAGGATGTGTTCCCCGATTTGGATCTGTCTCGCACCGTCGGCTGGTTCGCCGGGGTCACCCCCGTTCTGTTGTCGTGGTCGCCGGAGGCGCCGCTCGCCGATTGCCTGAAATCCGTCAAGGAACAACTGCGTCGCCTTCCGTATGGAGGAATCGGATACGGCATCCTGCGGTATCTGGGGCCCTGGACGTCCACCATGGAAACTCTGCGCGCTTATCCGGCGTCTCAGGTCCGCTTTAATTATCTGGGACAGATGGATCATGTTCTTCCGGCTGATTCCCCCTTCGTACCGTCGATTAATGCCGCCGGGGTCGATCGCGATCCGGAGGCGACACTCCCCTACGAATTGGATATCAACAGCGACATCTTGGGCGAACGGTTGCACATGTCCTGGAGTTACAGCCGGTCGCGCTATGACCGCGAGACCATTGAGCAGTTGAGCCGGACCTATTTGGAAACTATGAGCAAGCTCATTCGGCATTGTTCGGAGCCCGGTGCCGGCGGCTATACTCCTTCAGACTTCCCGCTCAGCAGGCTCCAACAGTCTGAGATCGATACCGTCTTCGGTACGCTGCGTCGGATTGAAGATATGTATCCACTCACTCCATTACAACAGGGCTTGCTGTTTCACAGTCTGGATGCGCCGTGTTCCGGTCTGTATGTCGAGCAGTTATGCTGCACTCTGGTAGGTGAGTGGCAAGAATCACCGTTTCTACAGGCCATCCAGGAAACCATCCAGAGCCATCCAGCACTCAGGACCTCTTTCATATGGGAAGGCGTGCGAGAGCCACTGCAGATCGTTCACACACTCGTATCCCTTCCGATCAAGCGGGAGGACTGGCGGGATTGTACTCACGACGCCCAGCAAATAAAGCTCAAGCGGCTCTTGGAAGCCGATCGGGAAAGCGGATTTGATCTGGCGGCGGCGCCGCTCATACGGGTCTCTCTCATCCGGACGTCCGACAACACCACGCTCTTCGTCTGGGCTCATCATCATCTCTTGATGGATGGCTGGTGCATTGCGCTCGTCTTTCAGGAGGTCTTGGTTCGTTACGCGGCCTTACAACGGGGGGAGCGGACCGTCGTCATGCCCGGCCAGCCGTATCGTAACTACATCGCGTGGCTCGGGACACAAGACCTTGCTGCCGCTGAGAGGTACTGGCGCACGGCACTCGCCGGGTTTACGGCGCCAACCCGCCTGGTGGGCGATCATCAAACGGGAGCCGTTCAAGAGGTCGAGGCGAGAGGGTACGGCAAGCAGTCCAGACAGCTCTCTGAGTCGCTAACATCGACACTGGCAATCGCGGCACAACAATATCATGTGACCCTCAATACCGTGATGCAGGGGGCGTGGGCATTGCTCCTGAGCCGCTACAGCGGAGAGCGGGATGTTCTGTTCGGCGTCACTGTGTCGGGACGGCCTGCGGATCTGGCCGGTGTGGAGTCTACCATTGGTCTGTTCCTCAATACGTTGCCGTTGCGCGTGCAGGTCTCACCGGATATTTCGGTGAAGGCCTGGCTGCAACAGATGATGGTGCAGAATCTCGACATGCGCGAATTCGAGCATGCCCCTTTGTCACACATTCAAGGGTGGAGCGAAGTTCCGAAGGGGCAGCCGCTGTTCGAGAGTCTGCTGGTATTCGAAAATTATCCAAAGTCTCAGAGTTTGTCCGGAACACATGGAAGCTTCGCTGTATCCAATGTAAGAATCGAGGGCAGGACCCACTATCCGTTGACGCTGGATATCACACCGGGCCCGCTTCTGACCGTAAGCATTATGTACGAGCGCAACCGGTTCGAGGACGAGACGATCGACCGGCTGCTGGGCCATTTCGAGCACGTGCTTGAAAATATCGCCCTCAATCCGGACAAACGAATATCAGAGGTATCGATCCTTACGCAGGTGGAACAGTTAGAGGTGCTAAACCGGAACAGGACCGACAAGGCCTATTCTCGAGAACGGTGGGTGCATGAATTGTTTGAGGCGCAGGCTGTTCAAACCCCTGATGCCCCAGCCGTCACGTATGAAGATCAAATACTTAGCTACGCCGAGCTGAACGCCCGTGCCAATCAGCTAGCTAACTATCTCCGGCAGCAGGGCATTGGTCCGGATGTCTTAGTCGGTGTGTGTATGGAACGCTCGCTCGATATGATCGTAAGCCTGTTGAGTATCATGAAAGCCGGCGGGGCCTATGTGCCGATCGACCCGGACTATCCGGCGGAACGGATTGCATTCATGCTGGATGATGCGGCTCCTGCGCTGCTCCTCACGCAACATCATCTTGAGGCGCGATTGCCGCAAAATGTTGGCAGCACGATCTGCCTGGATAGGGAGCGGAGCGAGATCGCCCGCCTACCCGTCAGTTTGTCCGCCGCTGATCTCTCGTTCCAGAGTCTCGCCTATACCATCTATACCTCGGGCTCGACAGGCCGGCCAAAAGGAGCCGGCAATACCCACGGAGGGCTGCTCAACCGGCTGCTGTGGATGCAGGAGTATTTTGGTCTCACGGCCGTGGACAGGGTGCTGCAGAAGACGCCGTTCAGTTTCGATGTGTCGGTGTGGGAGTTTTTTTGGCCCCTGATGGTTGGCGCTTGCCTCGTCATGGCGAGGCCTGGGGATCACAAAGACGGAGAACGCCTGGGCGAGGTTGTGCGCCGGCAGCGGGTGACGACGTTGCATTTTGTGCCGCCCATGCTCCAGGCCTTTCTGGAGGCTCCCGGGGTCGAGGACTATTCGGTCGTACGACGCATTATCTGCAGCGGCGAAACGCTCCCTGCAGACCTTGCGAGGCGGTGCTATGAACGATTGCCGGGAGCGGAACTCTTCAATCTCTACGGACCCACGGAAGCATCGATCGATGTGACCGCCTGGCTATGTGAACGCCTTGATCGTGAATCGATCGTGCCGATTGGGCGGCCGATTGCCAATACCCAAATCTATCTGCTCGATCGGGACGGCCATCCTGTTCCAATAGGAGTGCCCGGAGAACTCTACATCGGAGGCGTAGGATTGGCGCGGGGGTACCATCGACGGCCGGCGCTGACAGCCGAGAAATTCGTGCCGGATGCGTTCGGTGGAGTGCCAGGGAGCCGGCTGTATAAGACTGGAGACCTGGCGCGTTTCCGGCCTGATGGAGCCATCGAGTATCTCGGCCGGATCGACCATCAGGTGAAGATTCGTGGATTCCGGATTGAGTTAGGCGAGATCGAAGCCCACCTGACTTCGCATCCAACAGTGCGCGACGCAGTGGTGTTGGCCCGGGAAGATCAGGGAGAGAGAAAGAGGCTAGTGGCCTATGTGATCCCGGCGACGAACACCGCGCCTTCCGTCGAGACCTTGCGTGAGTTTCTGGCGTGCCAGTTGCCCGAGTACATGGTGCCGGCCGTGGTGATGGTCCTGGAAGCGTGGCCCCTGACCTCAAACGGCAAGGTGGACAGCAGGGCGCTTCCGATGCCGAACACGAGCAGTCGGTTGGCGCAGCATTTCTGTGCACCGGACACAAAGACGGAACAGCTCCTGGTCAGGATTTGGGAGAAGGTATTGGGTGTCAAGCAAGTGGGAGTGCACGACAACTTTTTCGAATTGGGCGGCGATTCCATCCTGTCTCTGCAGGTAGTTGCGCAAGCCAGAAAGGCAGGATTGACGGTAAGGCCCAGGCAACTCTTCCAGCATCAGACCATTTCCGCGTTGGCGGCGGCGGTGGAATACGAGGCAGGAGTTGTGTCCGAGCAGGCAATAGTAAGCGGCGAGGTACCCTTAACCCCCATCCAGCACTGGTTCTTTGAGCAAAGGCTGCCAAATCCGCATCACTACAACCAAGCGGCGTTCTTGGAAATCCAATTGGGTGTCGACCTGCGCCGGCTTGAGGCGGCTCTGCAGGCCGTGCTCGCTCACCATGACGCCTTCCGGCTGCGCTTTACCCCGGAGGCCGATGGATGGCGGCAAGCCTATGCGGCCGAGGCCGCTGCGGTGGCGGTGGAGTGGGTCGATCTCGCGGCGGTTCCGGCGGCCGCCCAGGCTCAGGCGTTAGAAGCGGCGGCAACCGAGTGGCAGGCGCGGCTCGATCTGACCACGGGGCCGGTGGTCCGGGCGGTGCTGTTCACGCGCGGGGCCGAACAGACAGCGCGCCTGCTCTTGGTGATTCACCATCTAGTGGTGGACGGGATCTCCTGGCGGGTTCTGCTGGACGACTTGATGACCGCCTATCACGAGTCGGCAACCCAGGAGACGGTACGGCTCTCGGCCCCGACCAGTTCTTTTCAAGTCTGGGCGGCGCAGCTGCAAACCCACAGTCAGTCGGCAGCGCTCCAGACGGAGGCGGCCTACTGGCTGGCATCCGAGCAGGAGCCCGCGATGTCCCTGCCAGTGGAGGACCCGGAGGGCGCCGCGACGGAGGCGGACGCGGAACTTGTGACTGTCTCGGTGGATGTCGAGACCACGCGACAGCTGGTGCAGGGGGTGGCCGCGGCCGCGCGGATCCAACTCCAGGAGGTGCTGGTGGCGGCGCTCGTCCAAGTGCTGAGCCAGTGGAGCGGCAGCGCGGTCGTCCAACTCGATCTCGAGGGGCATGGTCGGGAAGAATTGTTTTCCGCGCTTGATGTGTCGCGGACGGTCGGGTGGTTCACGACGATCTTTCCCCTCGCGGTGCGGGTCGAGCGGGGAGCGGCGCCGGAGGCCGTGCTTGCGGCCGTGAAGGGGCAGCTGCGGCGAATCCCGCAGAAGGGGATCGGCTATGGGCTGCTGCGCTACAGCAGTCCGGATCCCGAGGTGCGCCGGCGGCTAGCAGTGCGGCCGGCCGCGCCGGTACGCCTTAACTACTTAGGACAGTTCGACCAGACGTTTCCACCCGAGGCACCGGTTCGTCCCGCACCGGAATCCGCGGGGCCGAACCAGGATGCGCGCAGTCGCCTTCCCTATGAGCTGGACATTCACGCCAACATTCTCGACGGCCGACTGCACGTTCTGTGGGGCTACAGCGGGCGCCGGTACCGCCGGACCACGATCGCGGCGCTGAGCGAGCGGTTTGTGCAGATGCTCCGCACGCTGGTCGCCCATGGTCTGGCGGGGGGGGCTGCGGGTTATACGCCGGCGGATTTTCCGGACGTCGAGCTGAGTCCGGACCAGCTGGACCACATTCTCGAAGAAATCCAATGAGGACATGATGCCGACCACCCCACGCCGAGCCGAAATTGAATCGATGTATTACCTCTCCCATTTGCAGGAGGGGCTCCTCTTCCACCATGTCGCCGAAGAGGGAGTCGATCCCTATGTGGATCAAGCGGTGTATCACTTGGAGGGAACCATAGATGTGCCGGCCTTTGAGCAGGCTTGGCAGGCGGTCGTTCAGCACCATGCGGTTCTGCGAACGGCCTTTGTCTGGGAACAGGTGCCGCGTCCCATTCAAGTGGTCCAGAAGACAGTACGGCTATCGATCGAGTATGCGGATTGGCAATCGTGCGGCAAAGCCGCACAGGCTGCGGACCTGCGTGCGACGTTGGAGGCAGATCGGCGACAGGGATTCGAGTTTCGGCGGGCGCCGTTACTGCGGTTGCGGCTTATTCGAACCGGGCCGCGGGACTATGCATTGCTGTACACGCACCATCACATATTGCTGGATGGATGGAGCTTCCAATTGATGGTGCGCGATCTGTTGGACTGCTATGGCGCCTTGATTCAGAGAGAGAAGCCGAAGCTGGATCCCGTACGCCCCTATCGGGACTATATCGCATGGCTGCAACGGCAGGATCTCAAAGAAGCCGAACAGTTTTGGCGGACATACCTGACCGGCTTCACGGCTCCGACAAGGCTCCCCCCCGGGGAAGCGCCGTCGACGTCAGAACCAAGCATGTTGCCCTTCGCCGAACAAACGGTCGTGTTGCCGCCCGCAGACAGCGAACGGGTACGAGTCTTTATTCGGCAGCAGCGGCTCACGCTCAATACGTTGATACAAGGCGCGTGGGCACTGTTGCTTCACCGCTATGACCAGGAAACAGACGTGGTCTTCGGCACGACGGTTTCGGGACGTCCACCAGATTTGGACGGCGCGGACACCATGGTCGGGCTATTCATCAATACGCTGCCGGTTCGGGTGCGAATCGGCGATGACGCCCAAGTATCCTCATGGCTGAAGCTCTTGCAGGAGCAGAACAGCCTGCTCCGCCACTACGAATACACGCCGCTGGCAAAAATTCAAGGTTGGAGCGACGTGCCGAGCGGCCGGTCTTTGTTTGAGACCATCGTCGTCTTCGAGAATTTCCCCATTCGCGAGCAGACCGGCTTGGCCCTTCATGACCTGCAAATTCGCACGCGTCCTATGGGAGATGCCCGGGACGGCTATTGGCTGACCAAGGGACGGAACAACTATCCGATTTCCCTGGTGGTCGAGCCTGGTGCGGATATTCAGATCACACTGTGCTACGCCCATGAGCGATTCAGCCACGCCATGATGACGCGATGGTTGGCGCAGTTCCGGAAGATCATGGAATGGATGATAACCCATCCGCACGGTCGTCTTGCAGATGTGACGCTCCTCACGCCGGAAGAGCGGAGGCGCATGTTGGTGGATTGGAATCCAACAGCCAGCATGTCGGCGGAAAGCCGGTGCGTGCATGAACTGTTCGAAGCCATAGCTGGTCGAAAGCCCGATCGACTGGCATTGGTCTTTGAAGAGCAACGACTCACGTATGGCGAGCTGAACCGGCGGGCGAACCGATTGGCTCACCGGTTACGCGCCGCCGGTGTCGGACCCGGCGTGCGAGTCGGGATCTGTCTCGAACGGTCTCCTGAACTCCTGATTGCCATCTGGGGTGTCCTGAAGGCCGGTGCCGCCTATGTGCCGGTAGAGCCCTCGATGCCGCCGGAGCGCTTGGTGTTTGTCTTGCGGGATGCAGGCGTCGCGGTATTGCTTGCGCAAACCGCCGTGCGTGCGACCTTCTCCGCCGACACGGTCGCGGCATTGCAGACCATCCGGATATGGGACATCGAGGATGTGATTCATGGAGAGGGCCAAGGCGGCGCCGACACAAACTTGTCGCCGCCTCATCCGCAGTGCTCGGCCTATGTAATTTATACCTCCGGCTCTACCGGGCAGCCCAAAGGGGTGGCCGTGTCCCATCGCGCCCTCGTGAGCTACCTGACCGGCGTGCTGGCGGCCATGGCCGTGCCGGAAACCGCTACCGAATGGGCCTTGATTTCGACTGTGGCAGCCGACCTTGGCCATACCATGTTGTTTGGCGCGCTGTGCGCCGGTCGGACCCTCCATCTCCTGTCTACTGACCGGGGATTCCACCCTGAGCAGATGGCGGCGTACATGCAACGAGAGCAGATCCACGTGTTGAAGATTACGCCCAGCCATTTGGCCGGCTTGCTGGACGCCACTCATCCGGAGCAGGTGTTGCCGTGCGAGTGTTTGGTCTTGGGCGGGGAGGCGCTGACATGGCCTCTCGTCGAGCGCGTTCACGCCTTGGCGCCCGCCTGTGCGGTGATCAATCACTACGGCCCAACTGAGACGACGGTGGGCGTCCTCACGCATCGAGTCGATGGCCAGGGGCCGCGACGGGGTGCGACCGTTCCGCTCGGGCGTCCGCTCGCCCATAGTCGAGCATACATCTTGGATCGGCACTTGGAGCTAGCGCCGGTCGGATTGACAGGCGAATTATATCTCGGCGGAGCAGGGCTCGCACAGGGCTATCACCAACAGCCGGGATTGACGGCCGACCGATTCATGCCGGACCCGTTCAGCCAGGCCGGCGCGCGCATGTATCGGACCGGCGACCAGGCGCGCTATCAAGAGGACGGATCTATTGAGTTCCTCGGTCGACGGGATCACCAAATCAAATTGCGCGGGTATCGGATCGAGCTGGGCGAGATCGAAGCTCACTTGCGGGCCTATCCGGACATTCAGGAAGCCGTGGTGGTGCTGCGCGACGGCGCAGCCGGGGCCAAACAGCTCGCGGCCTACGTGGTGCCGACATCGGGCGCAGCTGGACAACTGGCTGATCTCCGCTCACGCCTGACACGGCAGCTTCCGGACTATATGGTGCCGCAAGCTATGATCGAGCTGACCGCCTTCCCATTGACGCCGAACGGCAAACTCGACCGGGCGGCTTTGCCGGATCCGGACCAGTCACGTGACCAGAGAGCAGAAATTGACGCCGCTCCACAGACGGATGTCGAGCAACGGTTGGCCGAGATCTGGAGAGAGGTCTTGCGACGGGATCGGATCGGCCGGCACGATAATTTTTTTGAGCTCGGAGGCGACTCGATCCTGAGTCTACAGATTATTGCACGCGCTCATCGTAGCGGCCTCAAGTTGACGCCTAAGCAATTGTTCGAGCGGCCGACGATTGCAAGGCTGGCGGAAGTTGCCGTTGTGCGCGCACTGAATGGTCGGATGTCGCAAGGGCCGGTGACCGGGACGGTGCCGCTCACTCCGATTCAGCATTGGTTCTTTGAGGCCCGGCATCCCAACCTCCACCACTGGAATCAGGCCGTACTTCTGAAGATGCAAAGGCTGCTGGACTTGCCGCTACTTGTGCAGGCCATGCAGATCTTGGTGGAGCATCACGATGCTCTCCGGTTGCGCTTTCAGCAGGATCCATCAGGTCAGTGGACACAAGCCTATGCTCCGGCAGAGACACACCCTCTATGTCGCCGGATTGATCTCAGGGAGGTAATGCATGGGCAAAGTCTGTCGTGGGCGCAGGTGCTCGAAACATTGGCGACAGAGGTGCAACAAACTCTCAATATCACACAAGGACCATTATTGCAGGCGGTGTACTTTGATCGCGGGCCGGAGGAACCGGGCCGCCTCTTGCTGGTGGTGCACCACTTGGTGGTCGATGGCGTCTCATGGCGGGTGCTCGTGGAAGATTTACAGACGGCGTACCGGCAACTGGCCCGCAAACAGCCGGTCGAACTGCCGGCGAAGACCACGTCATGGAAAACCTGGAGCGAGCGGCTAGGGATGTATCCCGACACCGGTGCAGTTGCCGAGGAACGGACCTATTGGCTGGCAGAAGGACGCAAGCGCACGGTGCTCTTGTCCGATGCCTCTGCACGAGCGGGCCGAGTCGGTGATGCGGCAACGGAGCGGGTGCATCTGAGTATAGAAGAGACGCGCGCGCTGCTGCATGACGTACCGTCGGTCTATCGCACCGAAATCAACGACATTCTCCTCGCGGCGCTGGCCCAGACCCTCTGCCGATGGAGCGGGCGGCCTTCTGTGGATGTGGAATTGGAAGGCCATGGTCGGGAAGATCTGTTTGACGGAGTGGATGTCTCACGCACGGTCGGCTGGTTTACCACCCGCTTTCCGGTCACCCTCACACCGGGAACAGGCAAGCCCGGCGAAGCGATCCAAGCGATCAAAGCACAGTTGCGCCGGATTCCCAAGAAGGGGATCGGCTACGGCGTCCTGCGCTATCTCAGTCAGGATGCCGCTCTCCGTCATGCCTTGACGAACGAGCTGCCCACCGCCGTCTGTTTCAATTATCTCGGTCAATTGGATGTTGCGCTGGAAGGTGAATCGTTGTTCACCTTAGCGCATGAATCGGTGGGATCCTCCCGTGACCCGCAAAGCAAGCGACGGGAAGTCCTGGATGTGAACGTTCAGATCGTCGGGCACCAACTGTCGATCGACTGGAGGTATCCTTCGCGCGACCGCGACGCGGTCGCGATGCGGGGTCTTGCCGATCGCTATGTCGAAGCATTGCGAGGACTGATCACTCATTGCCTGAGTCCCGGCGCCGGCGGAGTGATGGCCAGTGATTTTGAGGCGGCCGGGTTGACGGATGAAGAACTCCACGACTTACTGAAGGAGATGGGATAAGCGCATGACGCAGACGAAGCAGATGTCGGCCAATATTGAAGATATCTATCCACTGGCTCCGATGCAGGAAGGGGTGTTGTTTCATACGCTTCTGGAGCCAGGCTCGGGGATGTATCTGATGCAGGACCGCTATTGGTGGGATGGGCCGCTGGATCCGGCGGCGTTTCGGCAGGCATGGCAGCAGGTGGTAGACCGGCATGAGGTATTGCGGACGTCTTTTGTGTGGGAACAGCAGAAGCGACCGCTTCAGGTTGTGCACAAGCAGGTGACGGTGCCGCTCGAGTATCTGGACTGGCGGGACCGGTCCGCGGCGGAGCAGGCGCGTGCGTTGGAAGAGCTGCTGGCGCAGGAACGTGTGATGGGGTTCGAGCTGAGTAAGGTGCCGCTGCTGCGGCTACGGCTGATCAGGACAGGTGCCACGACGTATCGGATTACACGCAGCTATCACCTGATTGTGATGGATGCCTGGTGCTTTTCCTTGCTGATGGTCGATTTCCTTCGATTCTACGAATCCCTGCTGGCGGGACGGACACTGGCGGTGGCGAAGCCGCGGCCCTATCGCGAGTACATCGACTGGTTACAGCGGCAGGACATACAGGAGGCGGAAGGGTTTTGGCGGGAACAGTTACGCGGCTTCACGGTGCCGACGCCGCTGGATGTGCTGCACGGCCAGCCAGAGGCGGAGACCGGGCTGGATCCCATGGCCGATGCGGTGATGACGCTCTCGGTGGAGACAACGGCGTCGCTGCAAGCGTGGGCGACGCGCCATCGGGTGACGCTCAATACGCTGGTGCAAGGGGCCTGGGCGTGGCTGCTCAGCCGCTACAGCGATGAGACGGACGTGCTGTTTGGGGTGACGGTGGCAGGGCGGCCGCCGGCGTTGGCAGGAGTGGAGGACATGGTCGGTCTGTTCATCAATAGCCTTCCGCTGCGAGTGCAGGTGCGAGGAGACCTAGATGTAGTGTCGTGGCTGCAGGCCCTCTTCGCGCAGAACCTCCGGCTGCGGCAGTACGAGTATGCGCCGCTGGTACAGATTCAGAGATGGAGCGAGGTGCCGCGTGGCCGGGCCCTGTTCGATTCACTCCTGGTCTTCGAAAACCTCCCCGTCGATTCTTCTCTCAAGAATCAGAATCTTCCGTTTCGTGTCCAACATGAACGATGCCGTACTCATACCAATTATCCGCTGACGGTCGTGATCGTTCCCTTGGAGGCATTGGAGCTTCAGTTGACCTACGATCGGCGGCAGTGTGATGAAGGGACGATTCGCCGGATGCTGGCACAGTTCAAGGGCGTGCTGGAGCAAATGGTCGAGGCGCCGGGGCGGCGGCTGGGGGAGCTGACGGTGCTGAGTCCCGCGGAGGTGGCCGAGCAGACTCGGACGTGGAATGAGACGGCGGCGGCCTATCCGGCGGAGATGAGCGTGGCGGACCTGTTTGAAGCGCAAGCGGCGCGGACGCCGGCGGCAGTCGCGGTGCAATGCGGGCCGGTGGCTCTGACCTATGCCGAACTGGCGGCGCGGGCGGAACAGGTCGCGCAGGGCTTAGTCGCCACGGGCGTCGGCCCGGACACGGTGGTGGCGGTGCTGGCGGAACGGGACGTGGAGTGGGTGACGCTGCTGCTCGGCATTCTCACGGCGGGCGGGGCCTACCTGCCGCTGGACCCGAAGCATCCGGCGGCGCGCTGGCGCCAGATACTGGCGCAGGGCCAAGTGCGACACGTACTGACGACAGAGGCGGAGGCGAGCCGACTGGCGGCCCTGGCGGCGGAACTACCCATGTTGCGGGTGGACACGCGGGCGTCGTTGCCGGCTGGGCGCGGCCCGCGGCCGCCGCGGCGAACGCATCCGCAGCAAGTCGGGTACGTAATTTTTACATCGGGCTCGACGGGGCAGCCCAAGGGAGCGGTGGTCACGCAACAGGGGATGGTGAACAACGTGTGGGGGAAGATCCCGACGTTGGGGCTGACGGAGCGGGATGTGGTGGCGCAGACGGCGGGGGCCTGTTTCGACATCTCGGTGTGGCAAGTCCTGAGTGCGCTGCTGTGCGGGGGCCGGGTGGAGATCATGGCCGATGAGACCGTGCAGGAGCCGACGCGGCTGGTGGCGGAGCTGGCACGTACGGGCGTGACGGTGGCGGAACTAGTGCCGTCGTTGCTGCGGGAAGTCGTGGCGGTGGAGCCGCCGCAGGCGCTGCCCGCCCTGCGGTGGCTGCTGCCGACGGGGGAGGCGGTGACGCCGGAACTCTGTCGCGCCTGGTTCGTGCGCTATCCAACGGTACCGCTGCTCAACGCCTATGGGCCGGCGGAGTGTGCGGACGATGTGGCGTACTACGTGCTCACGGCCGCGCCGGTAGACGCGGAGCGAGTGGTGCCGATCGGGCGGCCGGCAGCCAATCTGGAGTTGTATGTGCTGAACGGAGAGCTCGCGCCGGTGCCGGTGGGAGTGACGGGCGAGATCTGTATCGGGGGCGTGGGCGTGGGGCGCGGGTATCTCGAGGAGCCGGGCCGAACGGCGGCGGTGTTTGTGCCGCATCCCTATGCGGCGCAGCCCGGCGCACGGCTGTACCGGACCGGGGATCTGGGTCGGTATCGCCCGGACGGGACGCTGGAGTTCATCGGGCGACGGGATCAGCAAGTAAAGGTGCGCGGGTGTCGGATTGAACTGGGCGAGATCGAGGCGGCGCTGGCCGCGGTGCCGGGAGTGCGGGATCAGGTGGTAGTGGTGCGGGAGGCGCTGGCGGGCCAACTGCAGCTGGTGGCCTATGTCGTATGGGACTCCAACGCGGCGGCGACGGACCTGCGGGCGGCGCTGCGGCTGACCTTGCCCGCGTACATGGTGCCGGCCATCATCGTGCCGCTCGCCGCCTTGCCGGTGACGCCGAACGGCAAAGTCGATCGGCGGGCATTGCCGGCCCCGGAGGACGGCGATCTCCAGCGCGGGGCGGCGGAGCATGCGCCGCCGGAGACGCCGACGGAAGAGCTGTTGGCGAAGATTTGGGCGGAGCTCCTCGGGGTGCCCCGGGTCGGCCGGCACGACAACTTCTTCGAGTTGGGCGGCCACTCCCTCCTGGCTGTGCAGTTGATGTCACGGGTACGAAAGCATTTCAAAACCGAGCTCGCGTTGCGGGATCTCTTCGAAGCCTCCACGGTCGCCGGGTTGGCGGATCATATTGAGGAGTCATTGGCCAGGCAACTGGAAGCACTCTCGGAGAGTGAAGCGGAGCGCCTGCTAGCCGGATGAGTCACGAGTCCCCGCACTTTGGCTCGCTCCTTATACATTCCGTAGGAGAGACACATGCTGGAACAGAAAAAGCGCGCCGCCGATCGTCCGCAACTGTCGGCTGTGAAAAAAGCCCTGTTGCAAAAGTTACTCGAGGGCAAGGGCGGGGATAGTGCAGATCCGGACCGAATTTGCCGGCGGTCTCATCCCCACGATCCGGCGCCGTTGTCGTTTGCGCAACAGCGCCTGTGGTTCTTGAATCAGCTGGAACCGAACAGCCATTTCTATAATGTGCCCGTCGCGTTTGGAATTTCCGGGGCACTGAATATCGCAGCCCTCCAACAGAGTATCGATGCCGTTCTTCTGCGGCACGAGGCTCTGCGCAGTATTTTCACAGAGGTCGATGGACAGCCTGTTCAGTCTGCGATGCCCTATTCTCCTCTACCGATCAAGCACGTTGACTTACGGGCCCTTGCCGACCAGGCGCGCGAGAGAGAACTCCAACGTTTCTTGACTCAAGAATTTCAGGATCCCTTTAACCTGGCAAAGGGACCGCTCTTTCGCTCGATGCTGCTGCGATTGGAAGACCGGCGGTATGTGCTTTTTATCACGATGCACCACATTGTTACGGATGATTGGTCGATGGGAATTTTCTTTCGTGAATTGGCCGCCTCCTATCGATCATTCGCGGATGGCACGCCCATCGTGTTGCCGGACGATGGCGTGCAATATGCGGATTATGCAGCCTGGCAGAGACAGCGACTTTCCGCACCCATGCTGGAGAAGCAGTTGGCGTACTGGAAGGACAAGCTTCGAGGAGTGCCGACCTTTCTCAAGCTGCCGACCGATCGGCCGAGGCCGTCTGTTCAGACGTATAAGGGAGATGAGATTCGTTTTACGCTGACGGAGGCCTTCACCGCGCAGCTGAACGAATTCAGCCGAAAACAGGGAGTGACCTTATTCATGACCCTGTTGGCTGCATTCGAAGTCTTACTGTACCGCTATTCCAACCAAGAGCAGTTTTGTATCGGTACGCCCCTTGCCAACCGGACCAGGCCGGAGATCGAAGGCCTGATCGGAGTGTTTATCAATACATTGGTGTTACGCGCGGACCTGTCAGGGGACCTGACCTTACTCGAACACTTGGCGGCCGTTCGAGAGACCGCGTTGGAAGCCCAGTCCCATCAAGACGTGCCTTTTGAAAAGTTGCTTGATGAGTTGCAACCCGCACGCGACCTCGCCCATTCCCCACTGTTTCAGGTTCTGTTTGTACTGCACAATGTTCCCCGACGGAGTATCGAGATTTCGGGGTTACAGTTTTATCCGGTCGGCATGGAAGAGAAAAGCGCCCGCTTCGATCTGTGCCTTGATATGACTGAAATGGAAGGGCAGTTGAGCGGACTGTTTCAGTACAGCACGGATTTATTCGAGGCGGAGACGATCACGCGGCTGGTGCGGCACTACCGACTGGTGCTGGCACAGCTGCTCGGCGCGCCGGAGACGCGGCTGTCGGAGGTGGAGTTGCTGACGGAGGCGGAGCGGCACTGCGCGGTGGTCGACTGGAATGCCACGGCGGCTGCGTATCCCGACGACCGCTGTGTGCAGCAGTTGGTGGACGAGCAGGCCGACCGGACGCCGGAGGCTGTGGCGGTGCGGGATGCCGAGCAAGCGCTGACGTATCGGGAGCTGCAGGGGCGGGCGGCGCGGGTGGCGGACGCGCTCGTGGCGGCGGGGGTCGGGCCGGAGGCATGCGTGGGGTTGTGCGTGGAGCGGTCCGTCGCGATGGTGGTGGGGCTGCTCGGCATTCTGAAGGCGGGGGCCGCCTATGTGCCGCTGGATCCGCGCTATCCGACCGAGCGCCTGGCCTTGATGATGGAGGATGCGCGCGTCGCGGGGCTGGTGACGCAGCGGGCGCTGACCGACCGGCTCCCGGCCTGTGGCGCGCCGGTGCTCTATGTGCACCCAGACGGCACGCTGCCGGCCGACCCACCCCCGGCCCGTCGGCCGGCCGCCGGCCACTCCGCCCAGACGGCCTACGTCATCTACACCTCGGGGTCCACGGGGCGGCCCAAGGGCGTGATGATCGCGCATCGGAGCGTGGTGAATTTTCTCTGGGCCATGCAGGCCCTGTTGGGGCTGTCTGCGCGCGATCGCGTGGTGGCGGTCACGTCGCTGTCGTTCGACATCGCGGTGCTGGAGGTGTTCCTGCCGCTCATGGTGGGGGCGGAGATGGCGCTGGCCGAGGCCGAGACCGCGTCGGACGGGACGAAGCTCATGCACTGGGTGGAGGCCACACATCCCACGGTGATGCAAGCGACGCCGGCCACGTGGCGGATGCTCTTGGAGGCCGGCTGGCAGGGCTTGGCCGGGGGCACCCTGTTGTGCGGCGGCGAAGCCTTGGCCCCGGACTTGGCGGCGCGCTTGGGCCGGGCGGGGACCGCGCTCTGGAATGTGTACGGCCCGACGGAGACGACCGTGTGGTCGGCCGCGCAGCGGATCGACAATGCGGCGGGGCCGATCCTCATTGGACGGCCGCTGGCCAATACGGACCTCTATGTGCTGGACCGCCGGCTGCAGCTCGTGCCGGTCGGGGTGGTGGGCGAACTCTACATCGGGGGCGCCGGGCTTGCGACCGGCTATTGGGGGCGGCCGGACCTGACCGCGGAGCGCTTCGTGCCGCATCCGTTTCGGGACGACGGCACGCGGCTCTATCGCACGGGCGATCTGGGGCGCCGGCGGGCGGATGGCACGCTCGAATGTCTGGGGCGGGTGGACCAGCAAGTCAAGCTGCGCGGGTACCGGATCGAGCCGGGGGAAATCGAGGCGCGGCTGGTCGAGTATCCGCCCATCACGCACGCGGTCGTGGTGGTGCGGGAGGAGCCGGCCGGCCCCAAGCGCCTGGTCGGCTACCTGGTGGCGAGTGAGCCGGTGGCGGCGTCAGAACTGCGGGAGTTTCTGCGGCGCCGGCTGCCGGAGTACATGATCCCGGCGACGTTCGTGGTGCTGGACAAGCTGCCGCTCACGCCGAACGGCAAAGTAGACCGGAAGGCCTTGCCGGCGCCGGAAGAGGGCCGGGGAGAGGCCCGCCCGTACGCCGCGCCGCGGACGGAGCTCGAGGCCACGTTGGCGGCGGTCTGGCGCGACGTCTTAGGAGCGGCGCGCGTCGGGATTCACGACAACTTCTTCGAACTGGGCGGCGACTCCATACTCATTATTCAGGCGATCTCCCGAGCCCGACAACAGGGAATTGAGCTCACTCCGCGGCAGCTATTTCAACATCAGACGGTCGCGGCCTTGGCGGCGGTGAGCACGGGGAGTGCGGCGAAGGCGGAAAGAGCAGGGTCGGCGCAGGGCGCGGTCCCGCTCACGCCGATCCAGCAGGACTTCTTTGCGCAGAGTTTGCCGAATCCTCATTACTACAACCAAGCCGTGTTGTTAGAAGTCCAGCCGGGGGTCGATCTGCGCCGGCTCGAGGCCGCGGTGCGTACGGTGCTGGCCCATCATGACGCTTTCCGGCTGCGGTTTACGCCGGAGGCCGACGGCTGGCGGCAAGCCTATGCGGTGGAGGCGACGGTGGCCGTGGAGCGCGTCGATCTCGCGACGGTCGCGGCGGCGGCGCAGTCCCAGGCGCTGGAAGCGGCGGCGACTGAATGGCAGGGGCGACTCAATCTAACCACGGGGCCGGTGGCCCGGGCCGTGCTGTTCACTCGCGGGCCGGAGCAGACCGCGCGCCTGCTGCTGGTCGTCCATCACCTGGTGGTGGACGACATCTCCTGGCGAATTTTGCTCGACGATCTAATGACGGCCTATCAGGGGCTCGCCACCCAAGAAACAGTGCGGCTGCCGGCGACGAATTCTTTTCAAGCCTGGGCGGCGCACCTGCAGGCCTATAGTCAGGCGGCGGCGCTCCAGGCGGAGGCGCCCTATTGGCTGGGGGCCGACCAGGAGGCCGCGCCGTTCTTCCCGGTGGAGGAGCCGGAGGGGGCGGCGACCGAGGCGGACGCCGACATCGTGACGGTATCGGTAGATGCGGAGACGACGCGACAGTTGGTGCAGGACGTGCCGGCGGCCGCGCGGATTCAGATTCACGAGGTGTTGATCGCGGTGCTCGTCCATGTGCTGAGCCGGTGGAGCGAGAGCGCGGTCGTCCAACTCGATCTCGAGCGGCATGGCCGGGACGAGTTGTTTCCGGCAATTGATGTATCGCGGACGGTCGGGTGGTTCACGACGGTCTTTCCGGTCATGGTGCGGGTGGTGCCCGGCGCGGCGCCGGGGGCCGTGCTGGCGGCGGTGAAGGACCAACTGCGGCGGATCCCGCACAAGGGAATCGGCTATGGGCTGCTGCGCTACGGCTGCGGGGATCCCGAGGTGCGGCAGCGGCTGGCCGCTCGGCCGCCCTCACCGGTACGGTTCAACTACTTAGGGCAGGTCGACCAAACGTTTCCGGCGGAAGCGCCGGTGCGGCCGGCGCCGGAGTCGGGCGGGGCCAACCGGGATGCGCGGAATCGGCTGCCGTATGAGCTGGACATCAACGCCAATATTCTCGACGGCCGGCTGCACCTGCTGTGGGGCTACAGCGGGCGCCGGTACCGCCGGGCCACGATGGAGGTGCTCGGCGAGCAGTACGCGCAGATGCTTCGCACGCTGGTTGCGCATTGTCTGGCGGGGGAGGCGGCAGGCTATACGCCCGCGGATTTCCCGGATGTCGAGCTGAGCCCGGATCTGCTGGATCACATTCTTGAAGAAATTCAATGAAGATATGATGCCGGCGGAGAGCAGGCCGGATTCATCGTCCCGGTGAACCCGGCCTGCGTAAAAGGCTTTCTCCTGACTGCTTAGAAGAACACCCGCAGTGACGCAAAGACGCTGATCGGTGCGCCGAACTGGTTATAGGCATTTATCGTACCGGGGTACTCGATATACTTTTGGTTGAGCAGATTGCGGATATTGACGGTCACATCGTACCGTTTGTTCCCGCGGTAGAACAGCAGCGCATCCACCCGTTGATACGGATCTGTACTGACCCTATTGGGCAACGTCACTTCATAGCCGCCCGTGAAATAAACTCCGCCGCCGATGCCGAACCCTCGCAACGGTCCGGACTGCAGTTCATACGTCCCGAAGACGCGGCCAAAATAGTCGCGCGGCACTCGGAATGGAGTATTGCCGACCATCGATGGATCGGTGTCGCTCCGTATCTCCGCATCGAGGAAGGTGAGCGCGGCATTCAGATTCAGGCCGGGGGTCGGTTGACCATTCACGTCCAATTCCACCCCCTGATTGCGTTGCTGTCCGATCGCGATGAAGAATCGATTGTCCGTCGGATCGACCGACGGGGAATTTTGCAGATAGGTCCGGAACACGGCGGTGGTGATCCGGAGGCGGTCCTGGAAAAAGTTCAACCTGGCGCCTGTTTCATAATTGAGACTCTTCTGTGGCTCCAGCAATTGGTTGCCTCGCGTGAGAAAAAAGGGCTGCGGAGCGAAGCCTTGCTGAATGCCGCCATAGAGGTTCATCCATTCGGTGACTTTCAATGTCGCACCAGCTCGGCCGGTCCAGGCGGACCGCGTCTGGTCATTTTGCACGCCGGTCAATGTACTGCGATTTGTTGAGTCCGCCTCGTCATGCCGTCCCGCCAAGACGAGGGTCAAGCGTTCGAACGGACGGATGACGGTTTGCGCAAACACGCCGGTCTGCTTCAATGTTGCTCTGAATGGGGTCGTGGCCTGGCTTGTCAAGAACGAATTCGATGCCACAGGTATCCCGTTTCTCGGATTGAACACGTTATCGATCACAAAGGGTCCGCCCTCCGGCAAATAGGTATAGCCGAGAAAGAAATTTTGCGTCATGTCGCGATGGTCCGCGCCGGCCAGGATCTCATGCTTCTGCCCGAACAGGGAGAACTCCTTGCTCAGGGTCAACTCGCCCGCATAAGTATCGAACCGGTTGTGTCGAAAGCCGTTGGTGAGGTACGAGTCGCCGCTCGGCGGAATCCCGCCGAACGCATAGCTATACACGATCTTATCGGTGAGGTCGGACTTCGATACCTTGCCTTTGGCCGACAGTTTAATGTCGTGGATGAATTTGTGGTCGTAATGGAGCTCGCCGTTGTAGCCGGTATAGCTGGTATAGGCTCCAACCCCGGCGCCCCCGCCGAAGTTCCGCGTGCGCGGCACATCCAGCATTTTCCCATCGCTCGTGAGCGGCCAACCGGGATAGCTGGCGCCCTGGAATTTTTGATAGGTACCGACGATAAGCAACTTGCCGGCGCCTTTGAATAGGTCGAATTCGACGGAGGGGGCGACGGTGTATTGCCGGACCGGGGTGAAATTGACGAAGTTGCCGCCGTCTTCGACGGCAAAGACCATGCGGCCTCGAATATTCTCCTGATTGGGCATGACCCCGTTGGCGTCGATCATGCCTCTGGCAAAGCCATAGGAGCCGACATTGGATTCGACGGTGGTGAAGTTGTAGCGCTGCGGGGTCTTGGTGATGCGGTTGACGATCCCACCCGGGTTGGCGGCGCCGCCGACGATCGAGGCCGGACCTTTCACGATTTCATACCGTTCGACGATGCCCCAATCCGGGGCGAACACGCAATCAGTCGGCAATCCATTGACCTTCATGCCGTTAAAACTTCCATCAAAGTTACAAACATCGAATCCTCGGATAAGGATGCCTTCACCCCGGCCCATTCGCGAACTGCCGCGGGACACGCCGCTGACCGCTTCGAAGGCGTCATTTTGCGTGCGGGCCAAGGTGTCCTTGATGAGATCTCGGGTCACGACGCCGACCGAGGTCGGATTCTCGTCGATGGACATCTGGCTGCGGGTGACGGTTGATGAATAATCGGCCTTGTACCCTTCCGGGGGATCGTTGGCCGGCGTTCGTTCCACCACCTCTTTGACGACTACTTCCGGGACTTTGACGGGTTTGGAAGCTTGCGCCTGAGATGCGGCTGCCGCCCCGGCAGCACCTGCTGCGGTTGCTCCCATCGAGGCATTGCGATGGAGCGTGATCGTGGCGGCATTGGAATAGCGGTATTCAAGCCCGGTATCGTCCAACAACCGATTGAGCGCTTCGTCCGGCGTATAGTCGCCTTGCACGCCGCGGCTCCGGAGCCCAGTCACTAGATCAGACGAGTAGAGGATCTGTAAGTTCGCCTGCCGAGAAAAATTCAGGAGAGCTCCCTCCAAGTCTCCTTCGGGGACATCGAACGGCTGTTTTGAGCCGCCCGGCGGTTCCTCATTTGCGGCCAGTCGGATAGGCGCGGTTGCGCCACGATCGTAGTCCCGTGTCTGGCCGGCGCGCCCGGCGAAATCAAACGCGCTTCGCCCGCTCGGTCCATTGGCCCGTAAAGCAACATCGTCCTGATCCGGGTCATACGGCCCCTGCTTCCAATCCTGCGATCGCTTGTCCTGCGCCATCGCCGGATGATAGGCGCCCAGAGCTAAGGCGGAGAGGCTGACGATGAAGCCCCATGCAAACCGCTTCCGATCATATCCTGCGACCGTATCGGCGGCTGCCGCAACTGCGGCTTGAATGCGGCGCAAGGCCGCTTCGCCCACTGGCTTCTTCCGGTGCTTCCTGATCTTGTGGCGCATCCTTTCCCCCTGGTTGCGAAATGAACAATTCCCATGTCGTCCATGCGGCCGGCGGTGGTCCGGCTGTGTTAGCCCGTGTTATTCATGAACACTTCTGCTCCAATCGCGGATTCGCTGCTACGACGACACAAAGTCAATGGTCACAAACTTCTCCGTCGCGATCTGAGCGAACGCGGCGGGTCAAGCGAACCTCGGTATGGCGAGCGTGCTCGCCGCTCAGGTCCAGCCACCTTACCGCCTCGGCGTCGCGCACAAACGCGGCGCTCATTATTCTTCGCGCCGGGGACCTCGCCTGGCGACTCCACGATTTCGCGACGAAGCGCCATGAACAGTGCGGGCTGATCGGACTCGGTGACTGCCGTGACTGTCGCGATACTTCGGCGCGAACTCCCGTGCCCGCGGGAAGCGGATACCGGCACACCATACCTAAGACGAAATGTGGCCCTAGAGACCTGACGTAGGGAGAAGCAATTTCGTGTAAAAGGCTGCCGAAGGCGGGCTATCGGGTTCGCAGTCAGTGATTCAAGACTTGTGGCGGAGTCGCGGCGACCGGCGCCCGCTCAACGATGATGAGTTGAGGATTGACCCAGGTCGCTTGTATCGGCAGGGCATCCTGCAATGCTTGGACGAAGCTGCGTATGTCGTGAATGTTGAAGACCCCGCTCACCGGCGTACCTTTCAGGCCGGGATCGATGACGCGGATCTCCTCGGGTCTGTATCGGGCGATTTCGGCGAGCACCTGTTCGAGCGGCTGCGTCTGAAAAATAAGTTTGCCTTCACGCCATGCGCCGATCATGGATCGATTGAACGAACCGATAGACGAAAGGCGCCCATCGGGGTCGTACCAGATTTGCTCGTCATGATGGAGCACGGCCGGCTTGGCGGCGCGAAGCGATTCAGGCGACGCGACCACGCGGACTTCGACTGTTCCTTCCAATACCGAAACCAGAACCTTTTCTGCCGACTTGTTCACGATAAATTGCGTGCCGATATCCTCCACAGCGCCGTTGGCGACCTGGACGCGAAAGGGCCGCGTCTCGTCGTGGCGTACCGCAAACCACGCTTCTCCATGGTTGAGCACGACCAACCGTTCACTGTCCGAGAACTGTGCCACGATTTCGGACGCTGTATTCAGGAAAACCGATGAGCCGTCGGCAAGGTTCACCTGCCGCTGTTCGCCTTTCGCGGTTTGGTAGCGGACCGTCTTCGGCGTCAACACAAGCCACCAGGTTGCGGCCAGGATGAAGCACGCTGCGAGCGCGCCGGCGGTCGGAAGCCACCGTCCCGGCTGCGGCCGGTGATGCACCCGTCGCGTGGTCGGATCTGATTGATAGCCGGCCTCGACCCGGTTGAGTTCCGTCTCGAACAAGGGTTTGGCGGCATCCAGCGTACGCCACATGATGGAGAGTTGCTCGAATTCGTGCCGGTGCGCCGGGTTTTCAGCTAACCAGGCAACAAATGCGTCCTGCTCGCATCGTGTGGCGTTTCCTGAACGGAGGCGCACCATCCATCGGATGGCTTGCTGCCGTGCTGGCGGGGCCGTCGGGTCGTCGTGATCATGCACCATGTCGGTTCGCCGCTCGGCGTTACTATGCGCGATGCTTGAACTCGGCGCAACAGGCAGCCGATTCAACGAAGCTTCTGTTGGTTAGGACGAATCAGAGTAGGAAGAACCTGACCTTGAGTTCGTAGCGATAATTAGGGGCATGGCACGGGACGGACCGGGTGCGCCATCCAGAATGGGGCCGGCAGCCTAAGGGTTTTCTTCCAATCGCTGCCGGCAATGGGTCATTGCTTTGATGATGTGCTTTTCGACCATGCTTTTTGAGATGCCCAGATGGGCGGCAATCTGCGCATGGGAGCGCTCCTTGAATTTATAGAGGAGAAAGACCTGCCGGCACTTGGGCGGCAGGTCCAGAATAGCGCGATAGAGGATGCGCACTTGTTGCCGGGCCGCGACGGTTCTTTCCTGATCGGCCGGCATCGTTAAGAGACCCTGGATCTCTTCAGAATCCAAGGTCTCTTCGGCTTGCTGCCGGCGTTTTCGGAACAGATCGATCGAGAGATTAAACGCGGTCCTATAAAGGAAGGCCCGTGGCTGAAGGATGGGCTGAGGTGATTCTCGGGTCAGAATTCGCAGAAAGGTTTCCTGTGCTACGTCCATAGCGTGGTCGCGGGAGCGCAGCTTCGCCGTGAGATACGTGACGAGCTCATCATAGTACTCGTGGAAAACCGAGAATCGTTCTGCAGCAGTAAATTCAGCCATATGGCAGGAGCCTGGGTAGACCTCTCGATTGCATGGTCGAGTAGGCAGCCAAGGCGTGATCCTAGCCAACCGATGGAAGGAAGGGAATGTTTACTTTCCAGGTGTCGAGAATTTGTGTGGGATGGATGAGACCGATCCGCCGGCCATAAGAGGGTCACCCCACTATGGTCGAGCAGGTGCGTTGGGGGGCGGAGTGGAGCACACCACCCCGGCTCCCGCAGCGCTGCCCGGCGCCATCAGAAGGAAGGGACCGGGCAATGAAGCCTTTACTATGAAGACGTGTAGGACCTGACCATCCACACCTGCGCCGGACTTTGGATGAGACTTCATGGACGAGGCAGCTGCTCACTTCAATAGGCTGTATTCGCCGGGAAAGGTGGTGCGCGGCTGGTTCATAGCACAATTCTCTCATACTCTGTGGTGATCAAGTGTTGTGCCTTCAAGTCCCAGTCGATCATAAAAATTACAGACTGTTCCGAGGACATCGACAACAGTCGGCGGCCGTCCCGCACGACGACACTCTCCGCCTTCGTGAAATCGAGTGTTCGATCACGCCCCGTCCGGTTGCACACGAGAAGCGGCAAGCCGGTGTCGCGCGTACATCGCTCCCACTCCCCGTTCGGGCCATGGAGCCCCGGCGCCCAGGCGGCTGATGAAACCAAAAGTTGGGCTCCCTGTGCGTGAAGACGCTTCGCGATGTCCGGGGAAAACGCATCGGCGCAAATAAGAATTCCGACACGATCGAATGGGGCAACTGGAAAGGGGGCGACCCGTTCTCCGGGATTCGACCAGGACTCCGACCCGACTCGCAGCGTATTGATCTTGCGATGACAGCCTATGAAAGACCCATCGGGGGCGATGACACAGACGGAATTATGAAGGTGGTGCGTGTGCGGATCGCGCTCAGGGACGGACATGAAGACGGTGACGTTCAGACGAGCGATCAGATCGGCGATGTCTTTCATCCATGGATCGGGTTGGGGCAAGATCCAATCCGTGCCGATCGCGTCGGCGAAGGTATAGCCGGTAATACTCAGCTCGGGTGTCAGAATCCATGCGGCGCGCTGTTCCGCTGCGGTAACGAGGGCCTGTTCAAGCAGGCAGCGGTTGTAGGCGAGATCGGCGGGCCGGGGGGCGAGATGAAGTAATGCAATGCGCAAGGTGTGAGATCCGGCTTGGGCTTGTGTTAAGGGGGCGACAATGGCGCTCGCGACCCCCCACATACTGGCCTGGAGAAATTGACGCCTGTTCAATTTCATGATTTCC
This sequence comes from Nitrospira sp. Nam80, assembly GCF_965152575.1. NCBI lineage: Bacteria > Pseudomonadati > Nitrospirota > Nitrospiria > Nitrospirales > Nitrospiraceae > Nitrospira > Nitrospira sp. Nam80. Next base: position 3,773,645 of record NZ_OZ224216.1, on the reverse strand, counting down.
CTCGCGGGCGCCCGCAACATACCACCCAGGAACGGTCATTTCCAGGCATCTCTTGGTTCCACCATGCTGATTTGCTCAAGCTTGCCTGCTCACGCGAGCTCATTGCGACCACTACTTCGTTCTTGACACGACGGATTCTTCTCCTCTAGTGTGCGCGACACATAACCACTCTGGTCTAAGGGAAGAGGGTGTAAATCCCTCACGGTCCCGCCGCTGTAACTGGGGACAACGCCGAGTACGAGTGTCACTGTTCGCATACGTGAATGGGAAGACATCGGCGTTGGATGAACCAGGAGTCAGAAGACCTGGCCGGAGGTGTAGACTCCTGATCTCCCGTGGGGTGGAGAGAAGGGGGAGGATGGAGGCGGGAGCAATCCTCGGGATCTGGTCGGCAATCGACCCCGGGGATTTTTTTTGCCTGCTCCGTCTCTCAGATATGTCGGTCCGTTTAGTGAGCCGGCGCTCCTCCTGGGCAGGCCCGCCAGTACGGTCTTTGTCTTGGCTAGGCTGTCTGTCGCGCGGCGTCCCGTATCCGTTTGTAGTTTCCGCAGCCTGATCCGCATATCCATATACCTCACGAGCAGAGTCCTATACATGCGCGAGGCCTTCGCGTGGCGTCCGTGCCGCGTCGTGAGCATTGCCGCCGTTTCGGTTGCGAGGGAGTCGCGCGGTTCAACGTGACGAACGGAGTGGATCCGTACCCGGTCCACTCCGTTGCTGTGTGTGGGTACGCAACATACACCGAGAGGGATTTCACAAGGAACAGAAGCGAGCCGTCAGCGCCGGGGAAGATGGTGGAAAGCCATCACGGTGCCGCCACTGTAAGCGGGGAGAGCGTCCGCACGAATGCCACTGCGTGCTTCGGCACGTGGGAAGGCGTGGACGATTGATGATCCGCGAGTCAGGAGACCCGACTGACGGATGTGTCTGATCCCCCTTCGAGCGAAAGGGAGCTGACAATGGGAAGGGTGCGCAATGTAATACCCGGTCACTATTGGTGTGCCGGGCTCATCGGCGTTCTGGCATGGATGGCGTTCTGTTGGGGCGTGGGAACGGTGATTGCTCAAGACAAGCCCCCTGCGGAAGGGCAGCAGAAAGAAAGTTGGCCTGATGCAGAGCGCCAACAAGCGGCTTCTCCAGAGACTTCCGCCACGTCTCCTTCCGAGGACGAAGCGGTCGAAAACGCGAAACTCGAACAAACCGATGAGGTGGTCGTGAGCGCGACCAAGACCAGACAGCCGGTGAGCCATGTCACGAGCGCAGTGGAAGTGATGACGGGACAGGAGATGCAACGGCGCAATCTCAAGACCGTGGCGGAAGCCTTGCGGCTGGCGACAGGCATGGCCGTGTTTTCCAGCGGAGGACAGGGCACGACCACCAACGTTCGTATTCGCGGTTCGAATGCCGAGCAGGTCATGGTCATGATTGATGGGGCGATCGTCAACAGCGCGACCGACGGAGCCTACGATTTCGCCTTCCTCACGACAGACAACATTGAGCGCGTAGAAATCCTGCGCGGAAACCAAAGTATGTTGTATGGGTCGGACGCGATGGGCGGCGTGATTAGTATCACGACGAAGCGTGGGCGCGGACCCCTCTCGGTCGGAGGCTTCCTGGAATACGGTTCCTATAATTCGCTTCGCGAAGGCGGAACGATCAGCGGTCAGAAAGGAGCCTTTGACTGGTCGGCTACCTTGAGCCGCTGGGATATCTCAAGTGTCTCAGCCATCAACTATCGCCGCGGGGCGACGGAAATGGACGGCTTGCGCAACTGGCAGGGGTCCGGCCGATTTGGCTGGAATCTACCGACCAACGGACGGCTGGAATTCGATATTAGATGGCTGAACAGTTTTACGAAGTTTGATGGATTCAATGGAACGAATCCGGCCGACGTGTTGGGAGCCGGAACTCGCAGCAACCAGTTTGTCTATTCAGGGAATTATTTTCAGCCGATTACAACGTGGTGGTCGACGAAAGTCACGGCAGCCAGGGCAACGGACAATTTAACTACGCAGGACGGGGCGTTCTTTCGAGACCTCGTTACGGGGCAGACCGGCGTCCCTTTTCAGTTTGCCTCGGATATTCGCACGTATAGCAATCGAATCGAATGGCAACACAACTTTCAGATCATCAAGCCGTTGTCCGTGACCGCGGGGTATCAGTACCGGGAGATGATCGGCGACAATGTCGGCTCGTTTTCCGATCGGCGCGTGGCGTCCAATGCCGGCTTTGCCGAAGCACAGCTGAATCTCTGGGACAGGCTCTTCGGAACGGCCGGGATTCGTCAGGACGAATACAATGTATTCGGCAGCGCGACCACCTATCGAGTGACCGCCGGCTATCTCCACAGGGAAACCGGAACAAAAATCCGGGCGAGTTACGCCACCGGGTTTCATGCCCCGACGATCAATCAGCTGTTTTTCCCCGGATTCGGCAATCCCAATCTCCGTCCTGAAAAAAGCCAGGGCGGCGATGTGGGGATCGACCAAACCCTCTTTGATAAACGCGTGACCGTCAGCGCCAATTATTTTTGGACCCGCTATCGGGATCAAATTCTGACGACATTTGATCCGGTCGCCTGTGCGGGCATCCCGGGCTCTTTCGGATTCTGTCCGCTCAATTTCGGAAGCACCACAGCGAAAGGGGTGGAGGTCAGCATCAAGGCCAATGTCCTGCGGGATCTGCGCTGGGCGAGAAGCCTTGATGTGCAAGGTCAGTATACCCATACGGCTACTCGAGATATGACCACTCCTCCGCATAACCGGTTGCCGCGATGGCCGCTTCAGCAATACTCGGCGATCATCAGCTATCAGCCAATCGATCCGTTTCGCATAAATCTGGAATTCCGCTACGTCGGCCAGCGATTCAATGACGCGGCGGCGACGCAGTCGCCGCCGGGTTTCGATGTGTGGAATTTATCAGCGACGTACGACATCAACAAGCAGGTGCAGGGTTATCTACGCGTCGATAACCTCTTCGATCGACGGTACGAAGAAATTCTGTATTTCGGAACGCCGGGCCGCTCTATCTTTGGCGGAGTCCGAGTCAACTTCAGTGTGTTGTAAACCGGGAGGGCCGTGGCTGAGGAATCCACGAGTTATATGGCGAGAGGACCGGACTTGCAAGGGCAGGCGTGGCTGGCCTCGGTTGCTCTCCATGCGGCAGCGGTCACATTAGTCCTCGTTGCACCGTTCCATTTGGCTGTCGACGCGACGGCGCCGTTTCGATGGGACGTGAGGCTTGTAGAACAGGATATCTCGGCTCCCCAGACCATCGAGGCAGGCGAGGGGGATAATGGATTGCCGCAACCGGTCGAAACAGCTCGACCGGTGCAACGTCGGACGCAGCTCCGGAAAATTGTCACTCAAGAGGAATTGCCGGTCCAGGGGGTCGTCACGCAATCAATAAATCGGCAAGTGATCACACCGGAGTCCTCGGCTGTGGCGACCGAATCCGTACACAGCGAGCCGGTGGCCAAAGATGCTATCCAACATACGGCTGTCGAGAGATCGAACGAGCGCCAACAGTACGAGGTGAAGCGATCCGAAATTCGTGATGGGCGCATGACCGGCCAACAACCCAGTCTGTTGGGAGCCGGCTCCGTTGAGACAACCGCGGTCGTCACACCCGGTAGCGTTCAGCGTCAGGCCGCTCTGATAAGGCCGGCCGCCGTCCAGGGGGCGTCAGCCGAAACTCGACCATCCCCAATCGCGAAACCGATGGGTTCACAGGGCGGAGAAGCAACTTCTCTTAGGAAGTTGGAAATACTTGAGAAACCTTCAGCGGAAACAGCAGAGATGGGAGGCTCTGGACAGGCCTCGCACGCGACAACGTCCTCGGAAGCAAGAACGGCAACAGTTGGGCCGATGGCCAGTGCTTCGGTATTCGGGTCTGGTAAGGGAGCCGGTCCGGATTACGGATGGCTGAAACGGTTGCTGTGGGAACGCATCAATCGCGTGAAAAACTATTCGGACGATGCTGTGGAATACGAGTGGGAGGGTCGAGTCGTTATGGTGGTGACCATCCGGTCGGATGGCCGAATTGATGACGTGAGTGTTGCGGAAAGTTCGGGAAACGGCTCTCTCGACCGTGAAGCGGCGGTGCTGATCAAGCGTGCTTCGCCGCTTGAACTGGACCGCGCGCTGGGAGCCACAAGGGTCAGATTCCGGGTTCCAATTTCCTTCGGACTCGAATAGGTGCTGAAGGGTGCAAATCCGATGTGCTAGAGCCGATTCACCAACAGGGACTCATAAGCTGGATTGTTGACATTCTCCATGTGCTCATGGAAGCCTCGCGCCGCCCATCGGACACTGCCGGCTATGATGCCGCTCCACTACACGTTCTACACCTTTCCCTCAGCCACCAGATATTCCTGCCCAATATCGATTGGTGGACGATTTCCCGCCGGGATCGTCGTGTCTGCAGCAATCCGCGCATCGGTGTAGGCGTAAGTCGCGATGACCTTCCAGCCGGGCAGCAGTTGGGCGGTCAGATCGAACTTAACCCCTTGGCTTCGTTGTGCCCCGTCTGAAGCCGCGCGATCAATTCAGACTGATGAGCTTGAAACAGGCGTTCAAGATCGAGCGGTGAGGAGTGATTCATGGGACCGTCCGTGAAACGTCGCTCGTTCGCGTCGTGGACCTCGTGAAGCGTGGAAAGTAGATGCTTGTCATCCCCGAGATACGAGACGAACGACGAACGACGGATAGACCGACATACCAGAGGGCAACGGCCACCGGAGTAGCGAGCGCTGCCCAGGACAAGATATCCCAGAGGACATTGCCCAGGAGAGCGCAGACAAACCGATGCCGCTGAGAACCCCGATGAGAATCGGCATCCTCCAAATCTGGCGAACGGTCAGGCGAGCGTGCATCGCGTGCTGTCTTCACGGGTCTCGTTCGCGGTGCGCTAGGGAACGAACGACCCGGCCGGCTTCTTTCGGACGTGGTCCGCGCGTCCCGATTTACCCCGTCTCAAGCCATTGCGTCAGGACCGGGTGTGCGAAGCCTTTGTTGTTCAACGTATAGTGCAGGCCTTCGAACAGGGTTCGAAAGGGCCCGCTCCATAGAGACTGTCGGAAATGACGAGCGCCCGGCCGTCCTGTGATGCATCCTGAATCATCCGTCTCTGTGCCTGCGGAGGCATGCACGGAGGTGCCGCAGACGAGACCAAACGCGGCGAGCCTTAGCAGTGACTTAAGCAATGCACGACCTGTTCGTTTGGTGATCCCTGCCATGTTGGCTCCCTGAGATCCCACTTAACAGGATGGCGTGTGGGGGGGGAATGTTTTTTTCCAGATGAATAAACATTTTCCCTGAAGGAGACTACCGGGAGAGCAGTGCTTTGCGGTCCAGGAACATTCCTTTTTCCCGGCTGTGCGCTATGCTTGGCCGGGGCGGTGCGGTGACGGATTTCACTCTATGGGAGGTTTACGCATGAAGAGGCGATGGTTGTTTGGGCCGGTGGCAGCGTTACTGTTGCTGCACACGGGATGCGCATCAACGACGACAATTCAAACCAAGGGAACCCCAAAAGCCGATGCACCGATTCCGCCGCATGTGACGTATGCGATCTTTCCGGCCATGGAGGTAGAGAAAGACCCTGCTTGTGCCGATTATGCCCGGTTCGTTGCCGCGAAGATGAACGAGCGGGGCTATAAAGAAACAGAAGCCAGGGTCGCGCAGCTTGCCATCTATCTTGGCTACGGCGTGACTGAATCTTCCCCCGGCTCGCTCGGCGCTCGGCCGCCCAGGCCAGCCCCGTCCGGAACTTCCACCGACAGTTCCGGATATGGTAGTGCAGGTGGTTACGGGGGCAGCATGTCCTCGTCGGACCCGTCGTCGGCGCGGCGCGTCACCAGCCAAGTGGTGATCGTCGTCGGCGACTTGCCGAAGTCGCGTGAGGCGGGGCATTTGGTCGAGCTATGGCGGGGAGAAACGACCCACACCGGCTACACCAATGAACTGCCGAAGCTGGCGCCCCTGTTGGTGGAGGCGACCTTTCGGCATTTCGGCGAATCGACACCGACGCCGGCTCAGCATACCTTCAACGAGGAAGAGATCAAGAAACTTCGGAATGTCCAATGAGATTAGACAATCGCCTACGCTAGGGCGGCCGCTCCGGCGGGCCGTGTGTGCACACATGACACTCCCTTTTCCATCCACGTTTCCACGGAAAGGAAAGCGGTTCGTGAAGGAAACCATGGACCTGTTCCGGTCGCGTCTGACGGGCTCGCATTTCAAGTGGAGCATACAGCGCGAACGCATAGTCCTTGCGTTTCTGTCTCATGACCACGTTTCAATCCGTGGCCTGTACGCGTTGTTGAATCGGAACGGGCATCGGACACCCGTGGGAACGATTTATCAAACCATGCGAGTGTTAGTGAAAGTGGGATTTGCGCGGCCACGGTACTTCGGGGACAGAGCCCAATATGACAATATCGTGGTGACCGGCGAACAGGATCAGTTGATCTGTACCAGATGCGGACATATCGTCGAATTTGAGAGTCCGGTCATTGTGAACCTGGAACAGCACATTGCTGCGGCACACGGCTTCCATCTCACTGCCCGGAAGCTCGAGGTGTACGGAGTCTGTCCGGGTTGCCGAGACCCCAGAACAGCCCAGTTCTCCTAAGGAGCAGCAAGGCCGCAGCTAGCTTCCTTCATCATCGGTTGGGACCACAGCTCAGCGTCTGGTTAGAACTACAGCTCCACCGTGGCCAGCACGGTTGGGGCGCAGGTCTCAACTCTTCTATGCCACGGCTCACCATCGCGTACTCGTGCTGTTCAATCGACAGGGCTTTTTGAAACTTACCCTCAATGGGCAGAGACAGGGCTTAACCATGCGGGCCTCATCCTCTCGAAATGGCGACGGTTCCGGAACTGCTAAGACTCTTGCTACAGTGGCCGCAGGTCCACGCGTTCGTTTGCGCCGGCGCCCCGCGATCAAGGTCGAGCATGCTTTGGTTGCTGTCGGGCTTCGCTGATCTTTACCAACAAGGCCGCCAACGAAATGAAGATCTAGGGAAGCCTTGTTCCTGTGCCAGCGGGCGCACGGGACGGCTTCGGCCAGACAGGCATCGAGATTGCCGTCCCAGACATTCCGAGGAACGGGAGAAAGACCGCGACTGGGGTTAGGGCCATATTGATGGTGAGGGATAGGCCGGCTTGATCGTCCCATATAGATAGGAGGGAACGCGTCTACAGGCTCCGTATGAAACAGCGCACCGTCACCGCATCAGCCGACAGAGATCTTCGCTGCGACTGCGGCCGAATGGTCGCTCGTATCGAGAAGCGAGGCATTGTCATCAAATGCAATCGATGCGGTGAGCTTGTGGTGATCGATCCCCTTGCCCTTCGGCAATTGCTCCAGGCATACGACCAGATGCTGTGACTCCCAGCGTTCGGGCGAGTTCCGCATGCGTCTTGCCTTCCAATCAATTGAACAGCAGGGCCCCGCCGGCATTTAGCGGATAATTCTTCGGTGGCTGTCTCCAACGAACCATCCGTTGCTTTGCATCAATCACTTCTTCAGCTGATGGAGCCATTCTTGCCGCTTCCTCCGGTGGAGGATCCGAGCAGAAGACGATCCCGCGCGTCCTGGCTTTCCGCAGGTAGTCTATCGCCAGGTTGGCGGCGGCCACTCTAAAAAAGGAAGGCCCGTGGATTCTGAAGGGACATCGATAGCGTGATGCGTGCCAGATGCACAAACGTGTCTTGAGTACAATCGGCCGCAAGATGGCGACACCCGAGTTTGCGAGTAAAGAAGCGGAGCAGATGGCCATGCTGATGCTCAAAAGCAGTGAGCCAGGGCATGGTCTGATTGTTTGGCATTGACAGATTCACTCCAGTCGATAACCGATAGGAATTTGCACGATGACTTCCGGCTGTCCAAGGGGGTGGTTGAGCCTGACAGGAGACACTCGTTCGAGGAGCGCAACGGCATCTTGATCCAGCATCGAATGCCCTGAGCTCTGCACGATTAGGATGTTTTCGACCCGGCCGTCCTCGGTGATGACTGCTTGCAACACAACATTTCCCTGCCAACGATTATTCCTTGCAAGATAGGGATAGCGCTTCATCTGTTGCACCTTGTCGAACAGGATATCCGCAAGCCAGCCGTAGTCCGGGCGGAGAGGCTTTGAAACAACTGGATCTCGGAACTGAGGAGTTGGCCGAAAAGCTAATCGCTCAGGTTCCCGTATCGCCGGATCTGATACGGGCGCAATCTGTTCTGATTCCCGCATTTCCGGTGGAGGCAATTCATCGGGCGTTCCATCTGAAACGGGAAGGCTGGCGAGGTCAGCCGGAACTGTGTCGGCATTCTGCTCGGAAGAATTACTTGCGGGTACGGCAGGACGTTCTTCCGTCGCCGGCTCGGAGACAATGGGAGAGCTGTCCGAGCCTTGAAGCGCCGAGGCTTGATTGATGGGGTCGGCCAATGTCGTGTTTTCCGTTCCGTCATTCAGGACCGGGATATTCGAATCGGCCGTAGGGGCCGCTTTGTCACTCTTGTGATAGGAATAAGGGGCCGGGCCGTAAACGGTCCGCTTCGAACTGTGGGAGTCGGCCGCGATGGAGGGAGAGATCGGGCTTGCGTGGGACACCAAAGGACTGTCCGATACGATCGGTTCGGGTCGAAGAGCCGCGACGAGCGAGACATCCCACTGGAACAGGTTTGGCCGGGGGAGTTGTGAAAACTCCGCCGCAACGACGATGGCGGTCCCGAAACTGATCGCGTGAATTAGTATCGAGAATGACCATCCGCAGACGTCCCCGCGGCGATGGCTGCCGATTTTCATCTCACGCCGGCAAGAGTCAGTTGTTGTTTGCGAAACGTGGTCGGCGAACAGCCAACCGCGCGTTTGAAGAAGTGACTAAACGCGAAGGAATCGCTGAATCCGAGTGCCTCGGCAATGTGCGTGACCGATCCGCCGTCTTTGGTGAGCATACGCGCGGCTGTCATAATGCGGAGGTGCTTGACGTACTGCGAGAAGCACATGCCCATGTGAAGCTGAAAGAATTCGGAACTGTATTTTTCCGAATACCCGAGAAAGCTCGCGAGTTCTTTGAGGGTGACGCGGTTTTTCAGATTGTCTTCGACAAAGCCTCGGATCCGTTCGGTCAACGGCTGTGTCATCTGAGCGGTGCGACCTGAGCCGACACAGTCCGTAGTTGTGGGCCTCAAGATTGTGAAACGAAACTGTTCCGATTTCTCGACGTCGTGGCGGAGGGATGGCCCGAGTTTTTTATTGCCGTCCATGCCGATACGGGAAATTCTTGATAGGGGCATCTCAACGGTTGCCAGGTGAGCCATGACCATCGTTCCTTCCTTGAGTTCAACAAAAAAGCCCACGATCAGAATTGATCGTGGGCTCTGGGAATGTACTTCCTCGGGCCTCTGCTTAATACGGCGGCGGATTACTGTCTAGTTGAGTATGGTTCTCAATATCATAGTAACGATATCTTTGTCAATCATTGAAATGATCAGCGGCATCAATATGACATGAAACCCTGCCACGGGAAATGGCGAGCGTCGATGGACGGAGCCGCTACTACTTATTGTCGAGCGCGCGGTCGAGATTGAAGGCGGCGCTAATCAAGGTCAGGTGGGTAAAAGCTTGCGGAAAGTTTCCAAGCGCTTCTCCGCTGTGGCCGGTTTCTTCGGCATAGAGTCCGAGATGATTCGCATACCCGAGCATGCGTTCGAACAACAGTTGCGCCTCGTAGACTTTCCGGCGATCGACCCGTCCCGCGCGGGTCAGAGCTTCGACCAGCCAGAATGTGCACATGTTGAACGTGCCCTCAGTCCCGTGGAGGCCATCCATCCCTTTCGCGGCATCGTAGCGATACACCAACCCATCGGACGCCAACCCACCCTCGGCCAGCGGCCGATTAATGGCCGCCAGAGTTTTCAGCATGCGCGGATCCGTGGGGGCCAGAAAAAAGACCAGGGGCATAATGAGGTTCGACGCATCCAGCGAGTCGCCGCCATAATATTGGACGAAAGCCTGTCGTTGGTCGTTCCAGCCTTTGGCCATGATCTCTTCGTAAATCTCATCGCGAACCGCCAACCAGCGGGAATGATTGGCAGGAAACGAACGCTTTCCGGCCAAACGCAGGCCGCGATCCATCGCGACCCAGGACATCAGCCGGGAATAGACGAAATGCCGCCTCCCGCCGCGCACTTCCCAAATTCCTTCGTCTGGTCGATTCCAATTGTCGCAGAGCCAGTCCAATAACCCGCGGACATGTTTCCACGTGTCGAACGAGATCGGGCTCCCATATTTATTGTAGAGATAAATGGAGTCCAAGAGCTCGCCGTAAATATCAAGCTGGAGATGGCGGTATGCCCCGTTGCCGATCCGGACCGGTCCTGAGCCCTTGTATCCCTCCAGATGGTCCAGAACGTGTTCGGTCAAATCCGTCCGTCCGTCGATGCCATAGACGATCTGAAGTGGGCCGTCCGCATCGCTCGGCTGATGCGACCGTTTGTCCAGCCAATCCATGAAGGCGGCTGCTTCTCGGGTGAAGCCGATGCGGAGCAACCCATAGAGGGTGAAGGCGGAGTCTCTGATCCAGGTGTAGCGATAATCCCAATTGCGTACGCCGCCGATTTCCTCCGGAAGGCTGCACGTCGGTGCGGCCACGATCGCTCCTGTGGGTTCGAAGGTCATCAGTTTCAATACGAGCGCGGAGCGGGCCACCATTTCCCGCCAGCGGCCGCTGTATTGGCAATGTGACAGCCAATCGCGCCAGAAGCGCACCGTCGATTCGAATAGGACCTGCGCCTGGTCGTCAGACACCACCGACCCGCAGTCTTGGCCGCCGGTAATTTCGCGCAGGACACAGACCGCGGTTTCTCCTTGTTGCAGCGTGAATTCGCATGATACGCCGCGGTCGTCTTTCTTGAGTGGCAAGGCGGTGGCCAGGCCAAGGTTGAGCCCAGGTGTGTAGAACCCAGCTCCGTGCCCGGTGATATGAGTCTCGTGCGGAGTTCTGGCATAGTTGAATGCGGGATGGCATTGGAGTCGGAACGTCAAGCGCCCGCGCACCACGCGGATCCGGCGAATCAATTGATGATGCCAGTCCGGGGTGGTGGCGGGTCCGGCCGGCATGAAGTCTTCAATTTCCCCGATGCCGTCCGGTGATAAAAAGCGCGTAATCAAGAGGTTTGTATCCGGCCAATAAAATTGTTTATTAGTGATCTGATCGTTCACCGGCGCAATACGAAAACGGCCTCCTCTGCGATCGTCGAGAATGGCCGCAAAGACGCTGGGCGAGTCGAAATGGGGGAAACAGAACCAATCGATGCTGCCGTCGCGCCCAACCAGCGCGGTCGTCCGCATATTGCCGATGATCCCGTAATGTTCGATGGGCTGGTACGCCATAGTGTATCGAGGGTCCCGTATTCCGACTGATATGGAGTACGTGAGTCTAGCGCGGCGGCTTGGCGGATTGATAGCCGGTTTCGGAACCCGACTGCTCTTCGTAATGCCAGGTGAGGCCTCCGTCGACGAAATACGTCGAACCGGTGACATAGTCGGCGTCGGAGGAAGCTAAAAAGGCGGCGACTCCCGCTACATCGTCTGTGTGCCCGAGACGGCCGAGCGGAATCTGTTCGATCAAGGCGGACATTTCCTTCGGGTTGTTCAACAATTCCCTATTGATCGGGGTCTGGATCGCACCGGGAGCGATGGCATTCACCGTGATGCCGAACGGGCCCAGTTCCACCGCCAAATTCCGCGTCAACATGCGGACCGCGCCCTTGCTCGCGCAATACGAGGCGAACGAAGGAAACGGAATCTCTTCGTGGACCGAGCTGATGTTGATGATCTTGCCCGGTCGTTTGGCGTCGATCCAGTATTTGACCGCCGCCTGGGAGACGAAAAAGAGACCTTTGACGTTCACGTCCATGACGGCGTCGTAGTCTTGTTCCGTGACCTGCCAAAAGGGAGCCTTTCGTTCAATTCCTGCGTTGTTCACGACGATATCGAGCTGTCCGAAATGATCCAGTGTTTCTTGGATCAGCCGTCGCGTATCCTCTAGGATAGTCACATCCGCTTGAATCGTGACGGCTCGGTGCGCCGATGGATCGATCTCATGCAACACTTCCAGCGCTTTGGCCGAGCTGTAGGGATAATTGATGGCGACACGCGCGCCCTCCTGAGCAAACCGCAGGGCGATACAGCGACCGATTCCCTGTCCGCTGCCGGTCACGATGGCGACTTTGCCTTCCAGTTTCATCGATCGCCGGGGCGGCTCTTGCCGGTTTGAGATTGAAGTGGAACCGTGATGTCAAATCTGCAGAGCAACGCCTCCTTGTCCCGTGCCTGATCCGTCGGATCAGGCGCGATGATGACGCGTCCTCGCTCACCTGCAGGAATACCGTTCAGGATACGGTCCGCATCCTGATGCGGGTCCCCAACGAAATACATTTGTGTGATGAACTCGTCCACAGACGGATGCGTGACCTTGAAATGAATATGGGACGGTCTCATGCGATCCCGCCCGATTGAGTAAGGACCAGGTTTAATGGTCTTAAATCGATAGCCGCCGTCGGTGCCGGTACGATCCGTGCCCCAATATTGAAAGGCCGGATCGAGCGGCCTTGGATTCTTGCTTTCATCCGGATGCCGATACCGTCCGTTCGCCGACGCCTGCCAAATCTCCACCACCGCCCCGGCGAGTGGGCGGCAATGGCTATCACGAATTTGACCGGTGACGTACACCGTCTGTCCGCTTGCCTGTCCTGGCTGCCCTGCGACCTCGGTGAGGTCATTGTCCCGGTCGAGCTGGCTCTCGCGTTGCAGTGCCGGCGGATAATAAGGGCCTTCCGTCTGTCTCGGTGTGGCGCCACACACTCCGGGCGCCGTTTCATCCGGTGCCCCCAGGCCGGCCATCGGCGCCATAATGATTCCGATGATTATCGCGCCGATGGCTTGAGCCCAATCGAGCGACGCGGGCGGCAGTCGAGGCCACTGCCGCCCCGTGCCGGCTGCGTGTCCCATCAGATTTAGTGTTTCTTCAGATGTGCTTGAAGGATTTCTGATTGTTGAATATCCGGATTATCCTTTCCGAGCTCTTTCGCCTTGTGGAAATGTTCGATCGCGGTTTTATGGTCACCGGACTTATCCAGCGCCAGCGCCAGATTATAATGGGCCTCGGCAGACGAAGGATCGCTCTTGACCGCCTCCATGAAATGCTTCTTGGCGACGTCCCAATGTTCCTGGTTGTAGTGCTCGATGCCTTCGTTATTGTGCATCTCGGCCTTGGAACCGGCCGCTGTCTTTAAGGCCGGCGCAGTCTTTTTCATGTTCATGTCCGCGGCGGATATGGAGACACCGAACATTCCGGTACAGAACAATGCGAGCACGAATGTCACCATAGATGTATGGGCTTGGCGCATGAACATCCTCCTTGTGGTTGGCAAATGGACCGGTTGCGACCCTGCCGAGCGATCATAACGAGATCCGCAGGTCAAAGCGAGTCGATTTGTCGGGATCAGGCGCTCGCCCTGCGGCGCATGCGTAAAGAATCTTGATCGGCTTCGATTCCGGCTTGCCCAAACAAGCGTCGATCGAGGCTTAATGGACCGGGACCATACGTAGCAAGGTAAAGCAGCCCGCCAGTCATGGCCAGATTCTTCATGAAGTGAATCATCTGGTTGGGGTCTCCGAAGTTGGTATGGAAAATCAGGGTCGTTGGGATCATAAACCCGATCAGCACCGCCGCCCCGATTCTGGTCCAATAACCCAGCCACAACGAAAGCCCGCCCCCGACTTCGATGATGACGGCGCCGAGATAGAAGAGCATGGTCGCCCAGGTCATTCCCATCGCCACCATATAGCCCTGTGTCCCAGTTGGGTCCGCTATTTTGTTGATGCCGGACAAGAGGAAGATTGAGCCCAGAAGGATGCGCCCGATGAGCGTCGAATAGGGATGGTCGTAAAGCGTCATAGTACACCTCCCGTGCCGGCGTCTATTGTGTTGATAATCGGAAGCGGTTGTTTTGGAGTTCGATCCGACTTTTTCTAGTCATAGACGTATAGCTGTAGCTGCTAAACTCGGTAACCCCCTAGTCAAGCGAACCAGGGGACGGCAAATCCGAACAGGCGAGGGCTTGGCGTAAGAGCCCGCATGAAGCCTGTACGTCCTCACGCGGGCTCCGATTGCTTGCATCACTGAGCCGAGGTTGGAACAGTGCTCTCTTCTATCATGAGAGCGGCGTCCGGCTCCGGCAACGAAGTCGTCGATTCGAGTGGACCGGCTCCGGTCCCAAGGTCTTCTCCGGCTTGCGTCCCGGGCTCAATGAAAGCTTGGGGATCAGTGAGCACCGGAGCGAGGACAGGAGGCGCGATGGCCGGAATGATCATGTGTTCACTGCCGATGCGGCGCAATTCCAAGTGAACCCGCCGGTTCATCCGGCGGCAGATGTCGCTGGTATCTCTGCACAAGGCGCCCTCCTCACCAAGGCTGACAGTGCGGATCGAGCCCTCGGGGACTCCTAGATCCACCAGTTGTCGCTTGACGGTTTCCGCCCGCTTAAGTCCCAAGACCTTGTTGTAGCTCGTGGAGCCCTGCTGGTCGGTGTAGCCTTGCAACAGGACGCCCCAATCCGGCTCGTTTTTCAGAAGCTCCGCATGCCGTAGCAAGGCCGCCTTGCCGTCATCCGTCAACCCCTTCCGCCCGATTTCGAAGAAGATATCGTCGTGGACGACATCCGAGGCTCGGCCAGCCAACGGAGCTGCTTCCACATGAATCGCGGGGGCCGGCGCGCTGATCGGCATTGGATCGGTTTGATTCTTGATAACTTGCGAGATGTGGGCGCCATTGAGGGCGTCTGCAGACCGATCATTTTGAATCTCATCCGACTGCGAGGAGTACCAGAATGCGGCGACGACGACGGCGAGGAACAAGACTAAGCCGCTGACGACATAAATCTCCTTGAAGTCTTTGTCTGGCCCCATAATCGTGGGAGCCGTTTGTCCTGAGCTGACAGATGCTGCCGGTACTTTCTGCATGGGTGTTTCTCCTTCTTGACTACGGCCGGGTGGAATCGGCCTGTGGTTCTTCGGTCGATGGTTCGCGTGAAGACCGTTTATGCCGCGGCTTTGGCCTGCCGGATGCTCACCTCCTTCCTTGCCAATCCGCTGCGTCGCTCGGTGCGTTGAGCAAGGCCGAGGCCAAGAAGGAACCCTCAGCAAAACATGACAAAACAAAAGAAGAACAAGGAGTTAGCTGATTTAATCCGATGCGAGGAATGAGAGAGGCCTGCGGGGACCCGCATGGCGTGCGGGGCTGGCCCCGCATGGAAGCGCATGGAGAGGGCTGCAGAGAACTTGCATCGGGTACGGGAATTTCGGAAGATTCCGCCCGGTAGGTTGCTAAAGGGCCGCTCCGAAGGCGCAGGAGCGCGGGCTTCCACGAGAGCAACAAATAATTTGACTATGTCGACAGCTCACTGCGACGTCTTTTTATTGGCTAAGCCGGGAATTGTTTTCCCAGTCGATTGACTCCGCCTTCTGCTCAAAGTGTCTCCGCACTAGGGCCTCAACCGATTTGAAATGCCGTTCCGGCAGGTTTTTGAACCGCCGTTTGCAGTCGAGCAGAGCTTCCTCCGCGGTGGCGAACCGTTGGATCGTTCCCATGAGGTGGCCATAGTAGTCCATGAGTTTCAGCTCGACCGTGCGCAATAGCGCGGGGTCCCCCGCCAAGGTTGACGCCGCTTTGCCTTGATCGCCGCCGGATTCCAGCAAGGCTTGAAAACAGAGGCCTTTGAGACGCTGAGTGACGGTGCTGCGGTCCCATCCCAAGGCCTTGGCGGTGGCTTGCATATCAAACGTGTGACGGCGGAGCAGATTCAACACCGCTGCATCCCCGGCCGGGTCCGGTAAGAGTGCCGGTTCCAACCCTGCGACTGGAATCGGAGACGCGTCGCGTTCAAGTCTGAGATCGTCGGCGGTGATAATGGCCCCGTCGCAGAGAGCCGCCGCCTGCTCCAGACAATGGCGAAGTTCCCGGATATTTCCTTTCCATTGGTGCTGTTTCAGGGTCGCCACCGCCTCTTCAGACAACTCCATCCTGCCTCTCTGTGTCTGTCTGGAGATTTCCTCCAAACAGGCTGTGGCCAGCAACGGGATGTCGTCCGGACGCTGTTCCAATGGAGGCAAGTGCAGCACCAGTCCCTTCAATCGGAAATACAGATCTTCTCGGAACCAACCTTCCGAGACGCCGCGCTGGAGATCCTTGTTCGTGGCGGCGACGATGCGCACGTCGACGGTCGTGGAATTCGTCGCCCCGACGCGGTAGAAAGTCCGGTCCTGCAGCACACGCAGCAGCTTGCTTTGATGGTCAAGTCGAAGATCGCCGATTTCGTCCAGGAAGATGGTTCCCTGATGGGCCAGCTCAAAGTACCCCTTCCGATCCGCGAGGGCTCCGGTAAAACTCCCCCGAACATGGCCGAATAGTTCGCTTTCGAAGAGTTCCGGCGAGATGGCCGCCATGTTGACGGCGATGAAGGGCTTGTTCGCTCTTGGACTCAAGCGATGCACCGCCCGCGCAAAGAGCTCTTTGCCGGTGCCCGGCTCCCCGGTGATCAACACGGTGACACCGGACCGCGCCCCCTTTTTGAGATCCCGAAACATCTTCAGGATGCGGGGGTGACCGCTTACAATTCCGAGGTCCTCGCATTCCTGCCGCAACTGGTCCAGCTCCACATCGCCGAGGGGTAGCGGGCTGATGGCTGCGGTTCGTACGGTGCTCAATTCCCGTTCCAATTCTTCCACCCGCCGGCGGGCGACATCCTCCTGTTGCTGCGCTTCCGCCATGTGAAGCCGTAGTTCGTGTGTCGTATTGAGTAACTCCTTGTGTCGGTCGGCCGACGAGGCGGCGACAAGACGTGCCGAGTCCAAATCTTCTTCAAGTGCATCCACGGCATTTTCACGGCACACGAGCGCCTCTCGGACGGACACCAGTTCTTGCTGAATGCGAAGCATGTTGTCTTCCATCAAGGAGATCCTTCGAGCCGAAACAATCTGTTCAAGGAAGATCCCGCTGAGGATCACGAAGGCCGCGGCGGTCAGGGGAATGGTCAAGGGCAAGACCAGTTGGACGGTAATAAGCGCCATGACGACCGTCGTGACATAGATGACAATGCCGCCGACTGCGACCGCGGCCCGCTTCAGCCCCGGTCCATTGAAAACGGTCCATGCCAGCACGAGGGAGAACAGGACCGCGATGAGAAACTGCGGGAAGGCGGGCACTTCATGGATCCAACGTCCTGTCAGGATCGTATCCAAGGCGTGAATGTGCATTAACTCGGCCGACATCGCAAAACCGAACGGTGAGGAGTAGGCGGGAAGGCTCGGCGGACGGGTCAGAAGGATGATGACATTGTCCTTGACGCGCTTCTCCAATTTCTCATCGCGTGTATCCTCAAGTTGCTGCCGGAGTTCAGCAAAGGTGATGAGCTGGAAGGCTTGAATTGAACCCCGCCCCGCGAAGTTAACCAGGAGACGACCCGTACGGTCCGTCGGGATATAACGGGTCTGGTCTCCATGCGGCTCCAGACTCCGGAACTTCGCGGCAAGTTCCACTGCGAAGGCTGGAATCCTCCTGGGCCCCGCTTCAACGAACAGTGGAATTCGCCGTACGATCCGATCAGGATCTTCCGTCGCAATCATGTGTGCCGGAGGCGATTCGCCGGTATCTTGTGAAAAGAACGTAGGCGGATGTTGGATGTCGAGAAAGGAATACTCGGGTTCCGGATAGACGACCGAACCGGCGGAGCGGACCGCTTCGAGCAACAACGCATCGCTGGCGGCGCCGCCTTGAGAGGGCGGACTCGGCCGATTGAGGGGTATATCGATGCCGATTGCCCGGGCGCCGGCCTCTTGCAGCGCCGACACCGCTCGTGCGATGACGGCGCGATCCCAAAGCCCGCTGCCGAACACTTGCTCGCTCTCCGCATCTCGTACCACGACGAGCAAGCGCGGGCTCGCTTCAAGGGGTCGCCGGTTCTTGAGCCAGGCGTCGTACCAGCCGCGCTCGAGGGTGCTGAATGCAGAGGGGGCGAACCACCATACCGACCACGCGATCGAAACCGCCGCGAGACTGATGACGGCGGCTTGGACCCATCGATACGTAAAGAAGAGGCGACCAGCCAGCGCCATGGTTGGAACGTGTTTCAGGATTGGGAAGCAACCGCCGTAATATCGTCGAGCAGAGCCTTTGCTTCGTCTTTGGGCAGCCCCTTCAGAAACCCTTTGGCTTTGGCCATATCCGGTTCGACGCCGAGCCCCAGTCCATAAATCCTCGCCAGCGCGACACGGGAAGTCCGCGCGCCGTCCGCGGCGGTTGATTCAAGGAATGTCAGAATCCATTGTCCATGCTTGGGAAGCTGTCCGTCCAGACCTTCCTCATAGAGTCGAACGAGTTCCGCGTGAGACCGTTCATTCAACGCATAGGCTTCGCGGAGCAAGACAGGCAGCGCTTCGCCCGTACGCCCGTGCTTGAGCAGCGTCACGCCGACGGTATCGTCGGCGTGCTCGCGCTCCAGATCGGGAAAATCGAGCCATAGTTGATTACAGAATTCCTGAAACGATTCAGCCGCGGCCTTTGCCTGTTTCGTCGGCGTGGTTTGTCGCACTGTGGCGAGGCGGCGGAGCTGCGCCAATGCCTGCGCCGCCTCCGGCAAGCCCTGCTCGAACGCGCGCGACCACCAGGTGATAGCCATGACTTGGCTCTTTTCCACGCCGTATCCCGACCTATATGCGTTGCCGAGGAAGAGTTGCGCCTTGGCGATGCCGCTCAGCGCGGCCGTTTCGAATTCCTGAACCGCTACCTTGTCCTGCCCCGCCATTTTAAGGACCAGCCCGAGACGATAATGGGCTTCGGCGAAATCCGGTTTCAACCGAAGCGCTTCTCGATAGGACTTTGCCGCCGCCAGCGGACTTCCGCGGGTATAGTGAATCGTCCCCATGCTAAAGTGAGGCTGCACCAGACCCGGATCCAAACGCGCCGCCTCCTGCAACTCGCCCAAGGCGGTTTTCCATTCCTGCTTGGCCATGAGCGCAATCCCCAAGCCCAGATGACCCAAGGCCGCATCCGGATGAAAACGTAACAGCGTGCGATATTCATCAATCGCCGCTTCAGAATCACCCATCTGGTAGAGGAGGTTCGCCAACTTCAAGCGCGGTTCCTGCCCGTCGGGGTCCACATGGAGCGCGTTCCGCAAGCGAGCGAGCTCATCGAGACTGTTCGGCGGGGAAGCCGGTTCCTGAGCGGCAGCAGGTTCGAGTGTCTCGGCCGGCGCAGAGGCGTTGTCGGGCGACGCCTCTGAGCCCGGCATTGGCTCGGGTTTCGAAGAGGCCTCTTGCCCCGGTGTTGTCGCCGCTCCGGACAGAGACTCAGGCCCCGGCGCCGCCTCTGCCCCGTCAGACGGCGCTGGTCCCGGCACGGGGGCCGGTTCCGCAGACTGTTGAATTTCCGGCACCGGCTGCAGTTCCGGCGATGGCCGGGATTCACCCTGCAAGCGTTCTTCGGTAATTCCATCATCGTGAGGGATTAAAGGCAGTGCCTCCTCAGCGGACGCCATAGTCAAAGTCAATAGAGAGAGCAGAAGGACGATACAGGCTGATATTGGGCCTACCGGTTTCGACATGAACGACTCAATCCCTCCTGAACAGTTTTCCCTAAACCATGCATATATAGCATAGATTATATTGAAAACTTGAGCTTCTTCTCACCTGTCCAATCTTCGTGATCGTACCGAATGATGTGGCGTGATTGGAAAGCGTCCATACGTCGCAGGTATCCCCAGCGAATAAAAAAGTCTTTTAAAAGTGTTGATCGCGAGCCGGCTACGAGGCGAGATACGCCAACAGCAAAGCCCCGCCCGCCAGGAATCCCGCGAGGCCGAAAACGGCATACTGCCAGACAGCAATCTGATCATGAACGGTTGAGAGCGCGAACGTCGCGCCCTTTGCGAGGGCCCAATTTCGAAATTCCTGCGGGGGAATTCGAGTCAGCCCTCGTTTGCGGCACACGGCGATGAAATCGGTGACGATGGCGTCATGAACCGAAACGCGGATCAATCGTTGGAGCCAAGCCGGTAGCGGAAGATAGCCCAATGTCTGATTGAGAACGCGGTTCACGAGGTCTGTATAGCGCGCGTCAGCCTCATCAAGCGACGGTGAATCCACGGCAGTCTCTGTCAGCGCGGGCAACCGGCGAAGTCCCGCGTGAAGGGCGGACTCGACGGCATCCACGACGCGATGCGCCGCGAACAGCAGGCCTGCCGCAATGCCACCTCCGAGCCCGGTCAAGACGTAGAGGATCAACATGGACCAGCCGCCGATGATCAACCAGATGCTTTGATTCCAAACGGTTTTCAAATAGAAACCGGCCGACAACGTCAGAAGAGCGGTTAAGCCGAACATATGAAACAGCAGAGCCCAGAGCAGGGACATCAACAATGATTTCGGGAGACGGAGGAGAGAGAATGACGAGTCGTGTGCGTCCATGTGAGGGTGATCGTTCGAAAGAGAGCGCGCGACCAGGTCTGACGCTATTGGAAGTCTGCGCCGGAGAATCGGACTCGGAGACGAGCCGCCAGCGCCTCACGGTCGCTCGTGGAAAACGGTCGCGGTTCGTGAGCAATCCGCCACACCGGTTCCAGCGGGGCCGGATCATCGGCAAGCCGGGGAATGAGATGCCAATGAATATGGGGCAACTGGTTCCCCAACAGTTCATAATTGATCTTGATCGGTTGAAATTCTTCCCCGAGCCGGCTCGCCACGAAGGCGACTTCCTCAATGAGACCGGCTCGCTCATCACGAGACAAGTGAAAGAGTTCCGTGGCATGCCGCTTCAGCACCAGCACGGTCCAGCCTCGAAAAAACTGATCCTCATGCAGGTACGCTATTGTCGTGCCGCAATCGGCGATGAAGTGGTCCTCTCGCGGCCATTCACCAGAACAGGCCTTGCAGGGAGCCCCGCTCATGGCCGCTTCAAGCTCCTAGCTTCTTCGTCGGTAATGACACCCTTCTTGATCAGAAGTTGGAGCAGCTTATCGATGGCGTTGGTGTTCTCGCTGATCTGCGGCGGCGGCTCTGGCGGTTTCGGCTTGGCGGGTGGCCGTTTCAGTCCGAGGACCCGAAACGACGGAGTAAATACTGCCACATAGTCCCTATTGCGCAAGCGGACCGTGGCTGCGCGGCTATCGCTGTGGGGCCCCAAATCCGGGCTGCTTCCGGTCGGAACCCGAAAGAACGGTTTCCCATCGTCTGTCTCTCCGTCCTGATCCAGCACCTCAAACCGCTGCAGGAAGGATTCGTTCTTCAGCGGTTCCCGGTCTTCCCCAGCAAGGTTCGTCACCTTATCGAGGACGAGCACAAGGGAATCGGCGATGAACGAATCGCTCGAATTGTTTCTCACGCTGACGTCGTAACGATACTCACTGGTGAAATTGTCGCGGCCTTTCAGGGTGACAATAGCGGTGGCTTTGCCGGTCAGGTCGGAAAGTTGGTCCAGTGAAGTGGCGAGACCGGTGGATGGCCCGACCCATGTGATGATCAAGAGCAGTGCCGCGAAACAGGACAGCCCCGAACCAGGCATGCGCATGGACGTGTTCCTCCCTTACCCGAATGGTTCGCGTGCCCCAGAATAGCAGAGTCACATCGAGACCGCGAGCCTCAGCACGTCATCGTCTTGACAGTCCGTTTTTACGGACTATATCCTGACCGCGTCCGATCGCGCTTGTTGAAGGGGTCTATCTGTTTCCATGTCACCTGGTTCCGTTCGGCGGGCTCCGTTGCTCATCTCTCGCCTATTCGCCAAGCAACTACTTCAATTGTACGATGTGCCCGATCCCCGCCGCCGTAGCAGGGTCATTCGTGGGTATGACAGGCCTCATGCGGTCCGTACTGCCCGGATGTGTGCAGCGGTCGCGCAACGGCTCGGGTATGCGCCGGCGCTTGTCGAACGGTATCAGATCGCCTGCCTCTTGCATGACCTCGGTCGAGCCGGCCTGGACCGCCGGTTGTTCGGGCATATTTGGTCGTGGGCCAAGGAGCGGGGTATCCCGACCAGGCCGCGTGAATGGCGGGCGGCCTATCCGGGAACGACGTACGGCCGAGAAACCGAGGCCTTTCTCGCCCGATTCCGGAAGGACCTGGAGGCAGCCGGGATCACCATGGATCTCTGGGCCTGCGAGCAAGTCGAAATGCGCTTAGGGTATGCCCGTCGGCTTGCCAGACGATTGCGCCAGGTGCGGCCGCGATTGGCCGAGTTAGGCGTGGTCTGGTCTCCCTGGATGAAGCAGGTGATGTTGTACTATTACTATCCGGAAAAGCTCGTTCGAGCCAAATCTTGGGTGAAGCAGTTGGCGGAGGTGCTGGTCGCCTGCGAACAGTTCGAAGCCTACAGTAACCAACGGCGGGGCCGTGATTACTATGTCCGGGTGAAGGAAACCTTGCCCGAGGCGTTTGCCTATCTGAAGAAATTGCAGCGTGAGGGGCTTCTCAGCCGGTCGGTGGTAAAGAGCTTGCAGCAGTTGGCGTCTGAAGGCGAGTTTGATCAGATCCTCGCAGAGGCGCGCGGCATGCCTCTCTCCCGGCGGGAACGGTTGTGGCTCAGCCGTACGAGTAAGAAGGAGAGTTGAGGGATGGCGGTCATTAGTGTTCCCTTGCGCGTGCCGATGCCGGGCGATACGCAGTTTGAAAACATCAGCGAGCCGATCCGGCAAGCCTTGGCGTCCACCGGCCTCCTTGCCGGCATCGTCACCATTTTCATCAAACACACGACCGCATCGGTGCTCATTATCGAAGACGAGCCGGGGATCAGAGCCGATACGAAGACTCTCTGGCACCGATTGATCCCCGCTGACCCCGGTTGGCAGCATAATCAACGCAATCCAGGCGAGGACAACGGACACAGTCATCTGCGCGGGCAAGTGCAAGGTCAATCATTGACGATCCCGTTTTCCGACGGCTCCATGACGCTGGGAACCTGGCAGCAGATCGTCATTCTGGATTTCGATACCCGCCCCCGCACACGTGACTTGGTGATTCAGATCATCGGCGAGTAAGGAACGGACCGCTGATAAGTATGTGGCCGACACTCCACATTATCCGCCGGCGCCGGATCGTGCTCTCTCTCATCGCGAGCCTGGTCTGCCAGTCCGCTTGGGCCCTGGCCTACAACGGGTGCGATGGAAAGGGCCGGCTCCCGCTGGCCGAGCCGACCGACCTCTCGCCGGAAGAGCAGGCGACGATCACGGTCTTTGAAAAGGCGGCTCGCTCTGTGGTCTTCATCGCCAATACGGCGATGCAGCGCGATCCTTGGTCTTTCAATGTCCTCGAGGTGCCGCAGGGATCCGGCACCGGTTTTGTCTGGGACAAGACCGGCCATGTCGTGACCAATTTCCATGTCGTCTACCAGGCGGACGCGATTACGGTGACCTTGTCTGATCGAACAGAATACAAGGCCACGGTTGTCGGAGCGGATCCAGATCACGATTTAGCCGTTCTCCGTATTCGAGCGCCGGAGAGCTCGTTGCAGCCCGTGACCATCGGCAACTCGCAATCGTTGCGGGTCGGCCAGAAAGTGCTGGCAATCGGTAACCCGTTCGGGTTGGACCATACCTTGACCACCGGGGTCGTGAGTGCGTTGGGTCGGACCATCCGATCCATGAGCAACCGCACGATCGAAGGAGTCATCCAGACGGATGCGGCCATCAATCCCGGCAACTCGGGGGGGCCGCTGCTTGATGGGATCGGACGACTGATTGGGGTCAATACACAGATCGTGAGTCCCAGCGGCGCCTTCGCAGGCATCGGCTTCGCGGTGCCGGTGGATACGGTCGCTCGAATTGTTCCCGAACTCATCAAGCACGGCAAGCTCATTCGGCCCGGCCTCGGGATTTCGCTCGTACCGGATGCCATGGCTCGGCGGTGGGGAGTGCGAGGGCTCGTGATCGGCAAAGTCAGCCGGGGCAGCGGCGCCGAACGGGCGGGACTTCGCGGGGCTCGGGAAGCAGGGATGGGACGCATCGAATTGGGCGATATCATCGTTGCGGTGGATGGAAAGACGATCGAAACGATCGATGACCTGATGGACGTGATGGAACAGCATAAAGTGGGGGATACGGTGACCGTGGATTATCTTCGCGCCAATCGACGACAACAGGTGCGTGTGATTCTACAGGCGGTAAATTGACGCCGTGAATCGCGCCACCGATGCATCGAGGCAGCAGTCGGCCTGACGCGTGTGTTAAGATCACGATTCAACGGTCGGAGGACATGCCATGAGTGATCACCGAACTCTGTCGGAAGGTTCCGACAACAATACGGACGAAGGCAAATATAGCCGGGCTTCGAACAGCGCCAAGGGCCCCGCTGCTCATACCAACCCGGATCCATTGGAATTAATCGACGCATGCCTGGCCGCCTTTCCGGACGATGATCCCAGACAGAAATTACTCTATAAGCTGAGGCATCTGCTCCTGGCCCAATCGGCGGCGCATCAGCAACGAGATAGCGAATTTAAGAAATTGAACGATGTGGTGGCCAAGCTGACTGCGCCCGCCAATCGTATCGGCATGTTGTTGGATGTGCCGGCGGAGGGGCTCGCGCGCATCGTCGTCGGCGGTGCCGAATACTATACGAATGTTGATCCCCGCGTGGTCTCCGACGATCTCAAAATCGGGACACAGATTCTCGTGAACGAGGCGTTCGCCCTGATCCGCACGCTCGGGTATGACCGAAGCGGGCCCGTGCTCAAGGTCGCCGAGTTGTTGCCGGATGGCCGGTTGCGATTTGAACAGGACATGGGGCGTCAGGCAATGATTTTGCCCCGGTCGAGTGATTTGACGTCCGTGGACCTTAAACCGGGCGATGAAATACGGATTGATCCCACTCATCGGATCGCCATTGAGAAATGCGAGGATCGCAAGGCCCGCGCACATCTGCTTGACGAGGTCCCGACCGTAACCTGGAACCAAATCGGGGGCCAGAAGCCCGCGATCGATGCCATTCGAAAGGCCATCGAATATCCTCTGTTGCACGGGGAGACATTCAAGCGCTATCAGTTTACGCAGCCGAAAGGCTTTCTTCTCTATGGCCCGCCCGGTTGCGGCAAGACGTTGATCGGTCAGGCCGCTGCCGCAAGCCTGTCTCAACTGGTCATGCAGGAGACCGCCGGCGAATCGCGGAGCGATTCGCCGGGCACACCTCCCGTGTCGACCGGCGCATTCCTGCATGTGAAGGGGCCTGAAATCCTGAACATGTGGGTAGGGGAATCCGAACGGATCGTGCGAGATCTGTTTGCCCAGGCCAGGGCCCGCCGGCGGGACGGAGCGTTGCCGTTCATTTTTATCGATGAAGCCGAATCGATCTTGGGGACGAGACGTTCCATGCGATCGTTCAATATCAATAATACATTAGTGCCCATGTTCTGTGCCGAAATGGATGGAATCGATTCCCTTCGGGATGTGGTCATTATCCTGGCATCCAACCGGCCCGATCTCATTGATCCTGCTGTTCTGCGACCGGGCCGCATCGATCGAAAGATCAAGGTGGCCCGTCCCGACCGTGAGGCAGCCGCCGAGATCCTGAAGGTCTATTTGACGCCGGATTTGCCGTACGGTACCCCGCCTGCCGATGAGCAAGGGGGAAGGGACGAGGTTGCCGCTCGCGATCAGTTGGTTGAGCAGGTCGTTACCCACCTCTTTTCACGAACCGACGCGAATCGGTTGCTGGCCGTGCGCCTGCGCAGCGGCCATACGAAGGTCCTCTATCGAGGCGATATGGTGAGCGGAGCGATCTTGGCCGCGATCGTCCGCCGGGCAAAAGAAAAGGCCATTGAAAGGACCCTCCACGGATCGATTGCCGATCCGGGCATCAGGAGCGACGATCTCTTGGATGCCGTCAATGATGAATACCGCGAGGGCGAGGTCCTGCCTCCCGACGATGCGGCCGAAGAATGGCTGAAATTGCTGGACCATCACCCGGAACAGGTCGTGGGAATCTCCTCGTTCCGGCGCGGGCGACAGGCGGAAGAGCGATTGGTCGGGCAGATCATTTGATACGCGATTGTATCCTAAATCCATTGCAGCATTGATGAATGGTGCAATGAAGGAAATGGGCAAATAGTAGATCGGTATGAGTCTCTTTGGTCTCGAAACCGAATACGGCATTACGCGGAGTGATTTGGACTCCATCGACCCGGTGGTCGAATCAATGGAACTGGTCCGCGCCCACCTTACGGCCGCATTTGAACGGCGCTGGGATTATAGCGGCGAGGATCCGCATGAAGACGCGCGTGGGTTTCGGGTCACCGGATTGCAACAGGACAAGGAAGAAGATCAATTCGCCGAAATGGACGCGCATCGGCCGTTCTCATTCCATGAGATGAAGAGCGACTTGGTGCTGGCAAACGGCGCGCGGTTCTACAATGATCATACGCATCCGGAATATTCGACTCCCGAATGCCGCACACTGCGGGATCTGGTGGCGCATGACCGGGCGGGAGAGCGCCTCCTCTTTCGAGCGGCCCAACGGCGCAATCGTTCGCTCGGCGGGCCTCACGTGCAGCTGTACAAGAATAACACCGACTTTCACGGGCACAGCTACGGCTGCCACGATAACTACTTGATGCGGCGATCGGTGCCGTTCGACACGCTGGCCTCCGGGCTGATTCCGTTTCTCGTGACACGGCAGGTGTTTGCCGGGGCAGGAAAACTGGGTGTCGAAGCGCAGGAAGGGGCGTTCCAGCCGGGCCTGTACCAATTGTCGCAGCGCGCCGATTTCATTGAGACTCCGATGAGCGTCGATACCATGCACAATCGTCCGATCCTCAACACCCGAGACGAGCCGCACGCCGATCGGCGTCGGTACCGCCGGCTCCATCTGATCATCGGGGATGCCAACCTATGCGAGTACGCGACGGCGCTGAAGGTCGGGACGACGGCGCTTGTATTGGATTTGATCGAATCGGGGCAGGCCCCGGCCGTGGCGTTGGAGAACCCGGTTGCGGCCGTCAAAACGATCTCGCGTGATTCCTCGTTGACCGCGCGCGTCCGTTTGCAGGACGGCCGGACCATGTCCGCGCTGGAACTCCAACGTCTCTACTGCGAAGCGGCTGGCCGCCGATTCGGCCCCGGAGAAGGCGACAGAGCCTGGGTGCTACGTGAATGGGATCAGGTGCTTCGCGTTCTGGAGGCGGACCGGTCGCAATTGATCGGGCGCATCGATTGGGTCACCAAATTCTGGCTGCTTGAAACGTTTGCCGAAGCCGAACAGGTGGGATGGGATGATCCCTGGTTGACCAGTCTGGATCTCGAGTATCACAATCTCGATCCTGACCGAGGGCTGTTTCTGGGTCTCGAAAGTGATGGACGCGCGTGGAGATTGACCGCCGAGGCGGATATTGAAGCGGCCATGGCGGCCGGACCGAGCGATACACGCGGCGGCATTCGCGGGCTTTGCATCCGGCGTTTCCCGGATCACATCACATCGGTGCAATGGGAACGCATCAAATTCAACGGGGGTTTCTTGCCTAGGACGTTGGAGATGACCGATTTGTTTGAGCCTGAACGGGTCAAGACATTGACCGATATTTTGTCCGCAGCGGCCACCCCGTCCGAAGCATTGGTTCGATGGAACAATACGAAAGGACGATGATTTATGAACCACCTGATCACATGGGAACGCAAGGAAGCGCCGTTCGATCCGATCACTCGCCCTCCCGATCAAAAGGAGGAGACTGGGCCAAGACGGCCTGAGACCGGCTCGCCGGATAAGGACAATCTTCTCAAGAGGATGCGCAAAGTCGATCCCAAGCAGGCGGAGCGATATCGACAACGAACCGGGCAGTAACCGATTAATTATGAATTGTGAATGCTGAATTCTGAATTGACCTGAATAGCTGATTAAGCGGATACAGTTCCTGCCCTAGTCATAATTCAGCATTTAACATTCAGCACTGGGGGTGCCGGGGATGGGGATGCAGGGTGATTTTCTTCAATTGCTCAAAGAGCAGGGCTATCAATTCGGCGCGGCCCATGCCGGCGACAATGCAGCTTCCATGCGGTCCGACATCATGCTCGGCACCACGATTCTCGCCATGAGATACGCGGATGGTGTGTTGGTGGCCGGTGATCGCCGGGCCACGGCCGGCAACATGGTCATGTATGACCGCACGGATAAGGTGCTGGAGATCGATCGATACAGTGTCATGGCGATTGCCGGGGTGCCCGCGACCGCCTATGAGATGGTGCGGGTGCTGGAACATTCGTTCAAATATTATCGGCGTACCCAACTGCAGGAACTCAGTTTCGAAGGGAAATTACGCGCCGTGTCCAAGTTACTCAAGGACAATGTAGCCGCGGCGCTGGCGGGAACCGGCGCTGTCGCACCCATTTTCGCCGGGTATGACCCTGATCAGGAAGCGGCCAAGATTTTCTTCTATGATATCCTCGGCGCAGAATTCGAAGCGGTGGAATATGCGGTATCGGGGTCCGGGTCACCCGTGATCCGAGGTATTCTACATTACCTCAACACCTGGGGCCCCAAACCGCTGAGCGCTCAAACCGTCGATGAAGCGACCGCGCAGGCCCTCCGGCTGCTGGCGAGCGCGGCGGAGTTCGATTCGGCGACGGGAGGGATCAATCGCGAAGCCAATCTGTATCCGGTCGTCAAAGTCATTACAAGCAATGGGGTGTCGAGAGTGGAAGAGCAACGGCTGAAGTCATTGTTCGAGGAGCAGGTAAGCCGCCATGTATGAAGAACCGTACCGGTGGGTCGAAGCGGTCGGCAATCGGCGCCACTATCTGGATGAGCAATTTCGCAAGGGCAGTCCTGTCGTGGCGGCCTCCTATGCAGAGGGCATCGTCCTTGTGACATTCAGCCGCGGGACGCCGAAACTATATGAGATCTACGACCGGCTGGCTTTTGCCGGGATGGGGCATCCGGCCGATCTTGAAAAGCTGCGGTTCACTCTTCTGGAAATGGCTCACGTGGAGGGATTTAATCGGTCGCCTTCCGATGTAACGGGAGCCAGGTTGATGAAGAACGGATTGGCTCCGATAATCAAGCAGGCGTTCGAGGAAATTTATAAGGCGCCGTTCATCGTGAAGATTCTGTTGGCCGAACTCGGCGTAAAGGCCGGGCGCGATGCCTTTCTTACTATCAATTACGACGGGACCTTCGAGGAGACGTCTAGCTGGGCGGTTCTGGCCGCCTCGGATGATGCACAAGCCTCCATGCGCACGTTCTTGAAGCAAGAGGCCGATCCTCAACGGGCCTCGCTTGCCCAAACCCTGTCCACGTCTCTTCTGACCTGGGCCGTCGGGTCGTTGGTTCAGCGTGAAGAGAAACCGGATTCCGCTATGCCGGCGCAGACCTCCATCACGGAAGAATCCGGCTCACAAAAGTCCACCGTTGCGCCGGACCCTGCTGCGTTGCGCGAACATCTACGCACGATCGGAACTGAGATGACTCTGGAATGCGCGATCCTTGGGCATAGTCTGCCCGGTTCCTCAAAATACCGTCCGCTGAAGTCAGCAGAACTCGCCGGATTGCTCCCATCAGATCTTCTTCCCGCCGTCAGGACATGACATGCTGAACCGGATTTTCGGGCTGGAAACCGAGTACGGCCTCCTCATCAATGAAGACCGTCCGGACCAGACTCCATCCTCCTTGGCCCACCGCCTGCGCGATCATATTTTTCATATCCAGCGGCGGGGCGTTCTCGATCGGCACCATCGGGGGCATGATGAACCGCCGGGAAACGGGGGATTCCTGGCTAATGCGGGACGGATTTACCTTGATATGGGTCACCTCGAATATGCCTCTCCCGAGTGCGCGACCTTGATCGATCTCGTCGCCGCGGACCGGGCGGGCGATCGTATTCTACAAGGCGCCTTGGAAGACCTCGGTCTCGCTGAGAGCGTTCACTTGATCAAGAACAATGTGGATCACGAGACGGACGCGACGTTTGGGTCGCATGAGAATTACCTCGTCTCGAGGAGATTTCCGTTTTCCCGCCGCGGGCTGGCTCCGTTGGTGTCGTTCCTCGTCACCAGGCAGATCTTCACCGGCGCTGGGCGTGTAGGAGTGGCTAGTGATCCGAATGAATGGGTGCAGGTCGGCGGCTTGATCCTGCATCGCCCGGGGCTGCGCGATGCGCCGGACCGGACGCGCCTGGCCTTCCAGCTTTCGCAACGGGCGGACTTCATCGTCAACGATTTCTTCGAATGGGTGCAGCATAACCGCTCCATTGTCAACACGCGGGATGAACCGCTCGCCGATCCGAATCAATATCGCCGCATTCATCTCCTCTGCGGCGATTCCAATATGGCGGAGTATGCCACCGCGCTGAAAATGGGGACAACCGGCCTGGTGTTGCAACTGATCGAAGACGGTCATGCGCCAAAGGATCTGGCGCTCAGTGAACCGGTCGAAACGTTGCGCGAGGTCTCGCGCGATCCGGAACGGAAATGGATCGTCACCTTGGAGTCGGGAAGGAGCATGTCGGCGATCGACATCCAGGTCGCGTTCTTGGGCGCGGCACGGCGGCATTATCAGGGGCAGGACGAAGAGACCGATTGGGTGCTTCACGAGTGGGACTCTGTCCTGCGTGACCTCACGGGCGATTATACGAAACTGGTGGGACGGGTAGATTGGGCGTCCAAGCTCTGGCTACTGGAGACCTTTCGCGCGGAGGAGAAAGACCTTTCCTGGGATGATCCCGTTCTAAAAAGCCTGGATCTCGAATATCATAATCTTGACCCGCAACGCGGACTTTACTTCGGTCTTGAAGAGGAAGGGCGGGCTCTTCGCGTGACGACCGGCAAAGCTGTGGAAATGGCCCAGACCAATCCGCCGAGAAATACCCGCGCCTTCGGTCGAGCGGAGCTCATCCGCCATTTGCTGGCCGCTGAGTCGGACTCACCCGTGCGGGAGCAATGGCAGCGGCCTCCCGCCTATATCATCAATTGGTCCGTGTTCCAGATCCGCGGGGGTGAGCCGTTTCCCATGCCGGATCCCTTTAGGACCTATGCCGCGGAGGTGCGGCGCCATATCGCCGAATGTCTCAAGAGCGACGAGGCTAGAAGCCGGACGCAAGGGCTTTGACCGCCCGTTTCGGGACATCGAACGAAAAGCGCAGTTGCACAGCGACGTACTTTTGGATCAAGCCCCCCCGGTCGAGCGGCCGATCCTCTTCCCGGTAGACGGCCAATTCCGTATCGCGCCACCGTACCGCAATTCCGACGATCCAATCCAGCTCCGTCGGGCCGACCGGGTTGCTGGCCTCGCGATCCGTAAAAAAATTGACGTCGCCATAGAGCACGAGCCTGTTCTTATACAGATCCAAGTCTGCGTGACCGACATAGCGGAACAGCGCGCGTCCCGTATTGTCCGGACGGGCGAAATAGCGGCTATTGTAAAACAGCCAGCCGCCGCCGGCATAGGCCGTGAGATTCTGATTCGGGAAGGTGCGTCGCCACCAGGCGGAATCCTGAACGGCCTGGAACCGTCCGGTAACCAGGACATCGGCATAGGATTGCTTGATCCCGCTGCGGTCAATGGGGGCGTCCCGCTCGTATTGGAGGCGCCAACTAAATCGATCAATCAGGCCGGTAAAGGCCACCGTGCTGTCCCATTCGGACAGCTTGATCCAGCCGTCGGTCCGGTCCGAGAAGAAATTCTGGTCGGTGTAGAAAGTCAAATACTGTTTATATAAATCCGTCTCCACATGCAGCATATGCCGCAGGCCGACCAAGCCGGTATTGTCGGGCCTCGCGGCGAAAGTCGGATTATCGACGAATGCGGCGGTCAAAAGATACCCGCCGAACAGCGTTTCCTCTTCTTCGCGTTCCTCTTCATCGGCCCGCTCCATCGATGGAAGGGGCCGTCCATATTTTTCCAATCCATAGGTGGCGGTCGAATCCACGTGCATCGAATCCGCGGCGTGCCAGAGCAAGAAACATGTGGTCATGCACGTGGTGAATCGGCGAAGAGTCATCAGGCGGTCGTGCCGTCCAAGATACCGGATCTAATGGCTGGGTCTCGCCAAACGTGATCGCGGTAAGAAGAGAATAACGCTTCAAGTCTGCGCATGCCGTGGTTGGTATGCACGCTGTATCGTGCGCGATTTGGCGCAATGGGAGCGGCCTCATTCTCATGAGCCGCAGTTCGAAAAGAGGTCCTCGCAGTCATTCGAGGCATCGACGAAATCCGGGACAAATCGATAGCGAACCTCTTCCACCCGGTCGTCTTTCAGCATGAGCGAAGCCCAGCAGCCGTGATGGACGCTCGGCATGCTCCCTTTTGAAGCCGTGCCCGATTCTTCAAGCATCGGCGCTTCCCGGTAATAGCGGAGTTCCGTTACGGAGCCCTCCTGTGTTTCGCTGATCGGCCGCCCCGCACACGATAATATCTCCGCTTTGAGTTTCCCCCGCATCCGAGTTTGAGCCGGGTACCCGTCCGTGATGGGTGGGGAGAAACTGCAGCCACTTGCGTACAGAACCCAGAGAGCTGCCAGGCGCCACAAGATCGGACGCCATGGTGGCATCATGGCGAATGTCTCCATGGAATATCTCGTTAGCACAGCGTTATGAGAAAGACAACTCTTTGGTGTTGTCGTAATCCAGGCCATTGCGGCGGAGCCATTGCCATCGTATGCGGCCCCATCACCCGACGGCACTCATCTTGGCGCGCGCGAGCGGTAATTGATGGCCACCATGCGACCTGCGACGCGAGACCGCTGTCTCGGCCGCCCGTGATGACTAAGGGGAGTCATCTACGACATTGCAATAGGGCCATTGTTTTGTTTGACATTAGGAGCTCGATTCATTAATTATGTGACTGCCACTCATTTTTTCGCAAAGTACTAATGGGAATGTACGTACTATCATATCGGTCATAATTCATTAGTCTTGCGCTTCTTACCTGGTCTTATTTGTCCTTCTTAGATCGCGGGCCGCGAATGCGGCGCAATATTTAGTCGATCCGGCGCATTGCGGGATAGAAAATCTGTGGGATACCGTTCCGGCCCGATGAGGGGGGCGGATGCCGTCCTGACGGGCTCGCTCATTGCAATGGTTTGATGACGCAAACGGGACAGCCGGTATCGCTGTTTCGTGTCGAGCCGGGGAACGAAGACCATGTTCAGAAAGCTTCTGCCTTCTTTTCAACGTCTCAATTCATCTGACACGAGATCCTCCTCGGCGCCCGCGGCGCAGGCTTCCGATATGGTTTCGGTGGCCATACCCGTGTTGTTGCGCCTGCAAGACGGGAAGGAGGATGCCCCAGGCATGACGGACGCGATCGGTGTTCACCGGTTGCGCCTGCTGACCAACCAGATCCTGAAGTCGGGTTGTCCCCTGGCGCTCCAATTTAGAATGGGGAGCGGCATTTGTTATTTGAATGTCGCAGGACAAGTCATCTCCTGCATTCCTGCTGATGGCGCTGGCGCCCGCAAGTATTTGATTATGGTCCAGCTGTCGGCGGTCCGCGAATTCGAAGAGCACATGCTCCAGTCGGCTCTTGCGGAAGTGATACGCGATCCATCGGCCCGGCGGGATTCGCTGCTGACCATCCACGGGACCAGGGATACGCTTGCGGAAGAGGCGACCCGGTTGATCGAATCCGCCCCGCACGCAACCCCGGCGGCATGGGGAGTCACCGGGCCTTCCGGATTATCTAAGGATCCGTCCTGGGTTGCGGAACTCCAGCGCCAGACGAAACCATACTGGGACGCCGTTCTCGAGTGCCGGCTTATTCAAGAAGCTTCCACGGGAACCTTATCGTTGGACCGGATGCGCGGGTGGATTCTTCAAATGTATCCCTTTATTGAAACGTTTCCGAAATGGATTGCTCTGACCATCGCAAAAGTGACGGATTTGGACAGCCGTGGGTTCATGATCGACAATATTCGCGTGGAAAAGCGGCACGCGACGCAATGGGTCCATATGGCGGAAGGATTCGGGATCACCAAATCGGCGCTGCAGTCGGTGGTGCCATATCCCGAAGTCGATGCGTTGACCCATTGGTTATGGTCGATCAATGCGCAAGGATCTTTGGCTGAAGCCGTCGCTGCGACGAATTATGCGGTGGAAGGCGTGACGCAAGGCATCGCCAAACTAACCCTTCAAGGGTTTCCCCATTATGCAAAAATGCCGAACATTCATTTAGACCGTAAAGCGTATGCCTGGATGCAAAATCACGCCAG
Organism: Nitrospira sp. Nam80; assembly: GCF_965152575.1. Classification (NCBI taxonomy): domain Bacteria; kingdom Pseudomonadati; phylum Nitrospirota; class Nitrospiria; order Nitrospirales; family Nitrospiraceae; genus Nitrospira; species Nitrospira sp. Nam80. Next base: position 3,739,410 of record NZ_OZ224216.1, on the reverse strand, counting down.
ATATGACGAGCTACATCCGGTGCAGGCACTGCAAGTCATGAAACTCTATACCACCAGAGATTTGGAAGAGAAGGTGATATTCGCCTCGAGACGCAGTTTGGAGTATCTGTTGATGGCGTTGGAGGGTTGTTATGTTCGGTGTGCGGACCGAACGATCCGATATGCCGCACCCCACGGTATGGCTCGATCCTGAACCGGCTAGCCTGGTTAAGCTCCCCGAGGAGTGACTTCTGCCTTTCAGTATCCCCTTTGTATTCTTTCCGATGCCGGTCTAAAATTGCTCGCACTCCGCATGGTCTGTTCGGCCTGTTTCTGTACCCGTGCGCCGGGGATGGGGATGACTCTATGACCGAATTATTACGGACCCGTTGTCAGGTTGACGGGATCGACTACTCTATGATTTGCGCGTCGGATCGCCCATGAATGCATTTGCTGTCTCCGGGCTGTTGACCGGGCTCACGTCGATGGCATTCGGGTATTTCGTTTACGTAAAAGGGCGCCATCGGTCCGTCAATAGATTATGGTTCTTCTTCACGCTTTCCGTCGGAGTTTGGGGATGGGGCGGGATGTGGATAGGCATGGCTTCGAAGCCGGCAGAAGCGTTATGGGCCTGGAGAATGGCGTTTGCTTTTGGGGTGGTATGGATCCCGATTCTGTTTGCGCACTTCGTGTATGTATTTTGCGAAATCCCGGCTTCACGATTTTTGTTAAGCAGTTATCTCCATGGAATCGTATTTACCCCACTTGCGTTCACGGATCTCTTCTTCAGCAATGCGCGGCATGTCTTTTCGTCGTTGTACTACGCGGTGCCGGGCGCCGTATTTCCTTATTTCGTGATCTGGTGGATGGGGTCGGTCCTTTACAGCCATTGGATTTTGCTCGCGACAGGTTCCCATCGGACCGGCCAGAAGAAAACTCAAATTTCCTATTTCCTTCTGGCCACGTCGATCGGCTATTTATTCGGCGCGCTGGACTATCTGCCCATTTTTTCTATCGATGTCTATCCGTATGGAAACTTCGCCATCGTTCTCTATCCGATCATCATGACGTATGCAATCGTCAGACATCGATTAATGGATATCAGCCTGGTGATCAACAAAGGGCTCGGATACGCCATCGTGCTCGGGATCATCGTGGTCGCCACTTCAATCGGCGCTGTCTTGAGCGATCGTGCGACGGCTCATTCCACTCCACCGCTGCTTGCCGGGACACTGTTCCTGATCTGCGGTCTCTGGGTGCTCGGCAACGGCATCCGTACGGCTGCCAACGTCACGTTCGCCTCTCTCTGCGGCGCCGCCTGCCTCTGGTTGTTCGGGTGCTTCATGCTGTTCTCGGCAAAGGATGGACAGGAAGCGGTGTTTTGGGAACGTGTGATCTATACGGGTGTCGTTTATATTCCGGTCTTGGCGTATCATTTCACAGAAAGTCTTTTGGGTACGGCTCGTAGAGACAAGGCTCTCGTCTGGGGCTACGTCATCAGCACCGGATTCTGGCTTCTCTCCTTTACCGATCTGCTGGTAAACGGCTACTACACCTATTATTGGGGCCGCTATCCCAGAGCCGGCGTTCTGCATCCGGCATTCGTGATGTATCTGGCAGCCGGCGCTGTCGTGAGTCTCTATCGGTTGTACCAAGGATATCGAATCAGCCTCGGCTCTTCGTTTCTTCTCTCCGCGCAGCTCAAATATACATTCATTGCGCTCCTACTTGGGTTTGCGGCGTCAATCGACTTTTTGCAGACGTATGGAATCGGCTTTTATCCCCTGGGCTATCTCTTTGCAGGATTATGCGTAACGGTCGTGGCCTACACGATGGCCAAATATGAATTGATGGACGTCAGCCTCGTTCCGAGCCGTCCGAAAGTAGTGCTTTCCATCAAACTGCTCGCGTTGATTCCGGCCTATCTCGTTATTTTATTGATCATCCGCATGTTTACAGGGAGTCTCTATTATCTGCTCGCCGGAGTCTTGTTTGCGTTATTTGTCGTGGTGGCAGGAGTCTTGTCCAATCTTCAGAAGGGAGTGGAGCAGGCCATCGGACAAACGTTGTTCCGGGAACGATACGACGCCTATGACACACTGGTGCAGTTCTCGAAATCGCTGGTATCGATTCTCGAACTGAAATCGTTGACCAAGGAGATCGTCCAAACGCTGGCCAGGGTTATGAGTATCAAGACGGCATCAGTCTTTGTGTTGGATAAGGAACAAGGAGTCTATTCTTTGGCCGCTCATTATGGAGCCGGAGCAGATAATCGCGCGGCTGCGATAATTAAAGTTGATTCAGACCTGCCTCGTGAATTGATGCAGGCGGAGACGGCACTCGTGCAAGAAGAAGTGGCGTATGAAGCCGGAGGTGACCTCAGTATGCGGGTCTTGGATTCCTTGAAGTCTCTCGATGCGGAAGTCTGCATTCCTTTGCTCAATAAAGATCGCCTGGTGGGGTTTTGCTGTCTCGGTCAGCGAACCAATCACGGCATGTATTCCACGGAAGAACTTGGTCTCTTGCGCACATTGGCTCAGCATGCCGCCATTGCCCTCGATAATGCCTTGCTGTATGAAGACCTCCGCCGGTCCCAACTCCTCATGCGCCGGACTGATCGATTGCGATCGCTTGAAACCATGGCCGGGGGGTTTGCACATGAAATTCGGAATCCGCTGACGTCCATTAAGACGTTTATCCAACTCGCGCCCGAGCGCAGGGATGACGCGGAATTCATGGAACAGTTCAGTCAAGTCGTGTGCGATGACGTCGAGCGGATTGAACGCTTGATCCACGAGATCCTTGACTATGCCCGATATATGACGCCAAAACTAACTCGGGAGAACCTCAATGATGTGGTGTCATCCTGCCTGTACTTTATAGAGGTCAAGGCGAGCAGCAAGGCGATCGCCATTCGCCGCGAGCTTGAGACCGATCTGCCCCACGTCAAGCTTGATCGTCAGCAGATCAAGCAGGTGCTGCTCAATCTGCTTATCAACGCGGTGGAAGCGATCGGCGACCGCGGCGGGCATTTATCGGTGAAGACAAGAAAGTTGGTGAAGCATCCCCATGAGGATTGGGTGAGGATTGAAATAGCAGACAGCGGCCCCGGTATCTCACCCAAAGATCTGGAGCACATTTTTGATCCGTTTTATACGACCAAGCACGCCAGCGGGGAACGAGAAGGAACCGGTCTTGGATTAACGATTGCCCATCAAATCATCAAGGAGCATGGCGGATATATCGAAGTGTCAAGCGAGGTAGACCATGGGACCACGTTTTCCGTCAATTTACCCGTCAGTCCGCCAATCGTCGAATGGCAGGCACGACCGGCTGACCTGGATTCCGACAGAGCGATCGGCCTGCTGGTTGCCAAATCCCGCTTTGGCCCGGAGGGGACTTTTCAGAGCATGACGGACTCTCCCAAAGAGCCCGCATAAAGAGTCCTCCTTATTCCACGAAAAAGCCTAAAATTGATTTACTCCATCCGCTACCCGATTCCCTTCAATCCGCCCGGCTGCTGTGTCGATATTATTTCGATTAACCGGTTTTCCACCCAATAGTAGTCTTCGTGCCTCTGCCGGCATTGGAAAAAGCCGCAATGTCCGCCCTTTGCGGTGAGGACCAGATCAATGAATGGATTGGCGGCAATGGCCGAGGTGTCAAACATGGTATGTGGGATAAATGGGTCATCTTTAGCGGTAATGATCACCGTCGGAACTCGAATAGCGCCGAGCACATGGCGCGCCCCTGACAAATCATAGTATTGGGCCGCGTTCGCATATCCTCCGTCGGGCGCAGTGTAGAGTTCATCGAATTCGCGAATGGTTCGTATGGAGCGTAAAGCGGCGAGATTCCATTGTCCCGGAAATAATTCCGCTTTCCTGATGACTCTTGATTTCAACCGTTTCAAAAAATAGTCATGATAAAGACGATTACCGGGGCGTTCCAGGGCAGCGATGCATTGTGTCGGATCAATGTTGGGACAGACAGCGAATACACCGGACAATGACGGCATGGGTGCCGTTATCTCGCCCGCCATTTTGAGGACTAAGTTGCCTCCCATCGAGTACCCGATTAATGAAATCGATCCCAATCGATCTCTATCGGTCAATTCCATGACCACGGCTCGGATGTCTCCGCTGAGACCGCAGTTATAGAGGGACGGTGCTAGATGTTCGGTCCCTCCGCATGTTCGCTGGTTGAGGCGAATCACGTTCAGCCCCGCCTTCCAGGCTTTCGCGGCAAGTCCTTCGATATAATGAGAGTCACCGCATCCTTCTAGGCCATGCACAAGCACCACCGTTCCACAAGCATGTCGACGGTGTTGCCAGTGACAAAAGCCGAGTACTTGTGTGTGTGGTGCGACGGTGAACTTCCTTGGTTCAAACGGAATGTCTCGCAGTAGGCCCTTTCGCGGATAGAACTTCGCGACGAGCGTCATCGCATGAGGATTCCGAAGGAGGGGATGCGGTTCAAAGGCAGGGCGAAGCTTGGTCACGGGCATTCCAGCACAGGAAGGCTACCATCATGAAGAGGCATTTAGAACAAGATGGCTCCCCGGGCAGGACTCGAACCTGCGACCAGCCGGTTAACAGCCGGCTGCTCTACCAACTGAGCTACCGGGGAACAAGGTGGGCTGAGACTTCGACATTCTAGCAAAACGAGAAACCGACGGGGAAATTTTTTTCCGCAGAATGCCCCATCCGGCTGTTAGATATCAAAGTCTTCCGATTCGTCCTCTTCTGAACTGGCGTCGGTATTGCCCTGGGACATGGCGACGTAATGTTTGGCCCAGGTAATGTAGAGATTACCGCTATCGCGCATTGTATCGGCTGCTTTAATCAGTTTCTGAGCCAAGTCGGGGTCTTTCCCCCCTGCGTGGATGACGGCAGCTTGTCGTTCCAGGGCTTTAGGAAAGGCGCTTAGCAGGCCGCAAATCTCGTTCAAGAGCTCGTCCAAAACATTGTCTTCACTGTGCATGGGTTCCGCTCCACATTATATATATTGGTCGAGATTTTTAACGATACTGAAGCGGGTTCCCCCAACAAAAAACCCCATAGCGGAAAGCTACGGGGTTCCTGTCGACTACGGTCGCGTTAACCTTGGTACGCTTGGCCCAGCCCGGCAGATTCACCCTTTTCCGACATAAGGCTGCCGTTGGCGCTGACGGCCTGCATGACGATGGCTTGGTGTTTCGCGGCATTGCAGACCACGACGCACAGCTCGCAGCCCTTGCAACGATCAATGGTGACTTCCGCAACCATTTTAGTGCTGTTGAGGTCGAGGCAATTTGCCTCGGGACAATACATGATACAGAGCCGGCACCCCTTCTTGGCGACGCACTTTTCGTCAATGACTTGTGCAACGTTATACATGCGGATAGGTTCCTTTTCTTATGCTGCGACAGCCGGATTGCCGACTCTCAATTCCACGTGGTTCTTCTCGGCCCATTCCGATCCAATTTCGTAAGCTCGCCGCACCGTTGCAAGATTCTTTTGTAAGAGCATTTCTTTCTTGGCGAACTTCTTTTTGATCGCCTCGTCTAGCGACGCGGTGCCTCCCGAGGCGACGAATTTTTTGCCGAAACGTTCTTGAAGAGCTGCGTCAAGCGCTTCCATCGTGACACATTTTGTGATGCCCGCCACAGAGCCAATCATAGTCATATTGGTTGAGAGTTCGGTTCCCGCGACCTCAAGAGCGATCTGCGTGCCGGGAATGTACAGTGTGGCGACATTCAAATCCTTGAGTCGCTGAATGTCCTCCTCGGAAAGCAAAGGAACATCCGAATTAATGATGACGACCCCGCCTTCCTTGATACCGGAATAAAACGGCATGGTGTAGCTCTTTCCCATGGTGATAACCTGGGGATGGAACACTTCGATCACATCAGGGAAAACAAGCTCGCCCCGATCATAGATGCGTTCAATGCCGATACGGCAATAACTTTCGGCCGGAGCCATCCGCTTTTCCGCTCCAAAAAACGGATTCGAAATAGAGAATTTGCCGTCTCTATTGGCCGCCATGGCCATGACATGAGCCGCTGTGACGGCGCCCTGCCCGCCGAGACCCGACATGCGGATGTTCAATCTTTTCTTGATCATCGAGAACCTCCTGAATCCTAAGCGCCTTGGCCGGTCAACTGTTTGGCTGCGGCTTTCCTTTCCTTTTCCTTTGCGGCCGCTTCGGCCAGCAGTTGCTTGGCCGGCTCACTGATGTATTCTTTATACGCAAAGCGTTCGGTCGGTTTCTCCGAATCCCGCATCTCCTGCAGTCCTTCCATGCTGTTCTTCCCGATTTCGAGGATACAGGGCGTGTAGAGCTGGAGATAGGTCGGACCGATTTCACGTGCGATTAAGACCGCGTTGCGGATAACCTTTTCGACGAGCGACGGCTTGCTCACCGTACAGTTGACAACGTAATGACAACCGGATTCTCGCGCAATTTCCGGTAGACGTACCTTCTCGAAAAGTTTGCCGACTGGGGCCATCTTGGCGACAAACCCTTTTTGCATGAGCCCGCTTTCCTGGCCACCGGTGTTGGCGTAGAGTTCATTGTCAAAGCAGATTGTGGTAAACTTCTCCTGGCGAAACCAAGCCTGCAAAGTCATGTCGAGTCCGATATCGACCGTTGCCCCATCTCCGGCCAAGACGACCACATCCTTCACGCGGTCCGGGAATCTCACGCTGAGAGCGCGCTTTAATCCCGAAGCGATCGCATTTTGATTCCCGAACAGGGAGTGAATGTTGTGGACGGCCACCATCGGGAACACGAGGCTTGTACAGCCGGTGGAACCCACCATGACGGTATCCTCGGGATTGGGCAGCGAGGCCAAGATATAGCGAAAAGCCATTGATTCCGGACAGCCGGCACAGAGCGAGTGCTGTTCAATCAGCTCCTTGGAGTTGCCGATATCTTTCCACCCGCGGTCTTCTTTCCCATATGTGGCGCGCTGGACGAGGTCCTGATAATCCGACGGCATGATGTCATATAGATCCGGTGAAATTTTGATTCGTTCTTTGCTCATGTATGCCTCCCCAAAAATGCTTTTCTTGCCAGATGAACTGTCGTACCGGCTGTGATCAGCTACCTCGTCCAGCCAGGGATTCGGCTCTCATCCCCAATGCGGTCTTGATTTCGGACACAATAATCTCGGGCGGCATGGTCATACCTCCACAGACGTGAGGGCCGGCATGCACCCGATCGCTATTTGGGATAGTGGCGCGAATTTCCTTAGCCAACCATCCGGTGACATTAAACTCCGGCACGAAGATATGCTTCGCATGTTTGGTTGCTTCACGGATCTCGTCGCCCGGCCATGGTCGTAAGGTCTTTACCTTCACGAGACCGCATCGGACTCCTTCATCGTCGAGCAGGCGGATCGCTTCACGACCCTGGGAAACCGCCGTGCCGGATGCCACAATCATAATATCGGCATCAGTGTTCTCCGAATCGATCAGGCCGTTGAGCCAATGAATGGAGTGTTTGCGGGACCGTTCAATGGCTGCCCATATTTCTTGCTGCCAGCTGGCATGTGTCGCGTAACTGATATAGTTGCTCTTCATCACGAAAGGATCACGCATCATTCGGACCGGAGGGCATTCCATATCCATGCACGGGACCGGTGAGCGATATGGATCGTACGGCGGTAAGCACATGTCTACAGGAGTCAAATTCACAACGTCCTTCGTATGAGTGACAAAGAATCCGTCGCAACAAAGGGCCAGAGGCAGATGGACGTCCGGCTCTTCAGAAACCATATACCCTTTGAGAATCCAATCAAAAAAGTCCTGAGCTGTCTCGGCATGCCACACGAGCATACCGGTATTGAGCAAATAGGCTATTTCCAGGGTATCCGGTTGGATGGAGAGGGGCGAATTGATCCCTCGACACGTAACGATCATTTGGATGGGGAGTCGGGCTCCTGCCCACATCGGGAAATTTTCCATGGCGCGCATCGTTCCAGGGCCGGCCGTGGTGGTAAAGACGCGGGCGCCTCCGAACGCCGCTCCGGCGCACTGAGACATGACCGCAAACTCGCTTTCCCCGCGGAAATAGTCCCCGATGTAGCCTTCGGCAAACAGCTCACCGATTAAGGCGGCGGCCTCGCTCTGCGGAGTAATTGGATAAGCGATCATCACATCGCAGCTTGCTCGGCGAACCGCTTCCTTAATGACTTCGCTGCCTGTATAGAAGGACGGGGTTCTCGGAGCCTCGTTCATCAGAACCCACGGGTCCGTGTAAGTCTGGCCTTTCTTATTCTGTGTGCCGATGACTGAATGTATATCTCCCATGGGCCCAGCCTCCTTTCGAATTGTCCTGCCCGAACCGATCAGTTCGAAGCGGAGCTTTTGGCTGCCGCCAGCCGTGGTTGCACGGTTCCTTTTAGCTTTTTGACCCACTGAGCCAGCGTCATGATTTTCTCAACAGATGTATCTCGGATGGAGAGCATGGCGTCCTCATGCCCGGCCTGCGCGCACATCGCAATAGTATAGCAAGATGTTCCTCCACGAATGATCTTTAGCGACAGGTTCGCCTGATGACAATGGACACCGACGAACATGCAGCAGTCGATCTTGTTGTGCCAAATCGTCAGATTCGGGTGGTTGGGATTGATTTCGATTTCAGGATTGATTTTGGGATACTTGGGGCGATAATCCGGCATAGGAATAAGCATGGCTTTCTGACCAGGCTGAACACATTCCTTCAAGGTCTCATACAGATGGCGTATTGCCGCGGCCTTCTTGGCGGCTTTTTCATTCCATGCCCATAAAACCAGCGGACCCGGGAAAATAGTCGGCACTTGAGCCATAAGAAATTGCTTGGCGGCCTCTTCATATGCTTTGTCTTCGGAGACAATTGTTCCATTGATGTGGGCCTCGCCGGGATTCGGTAAACGAATTCCCATGCTGGCCGCCGCAGGAGGAAGGAAATGTTCCGGGCCTGGTAGAACGCGGTACTGAGTCATTCGAATATGCTCACTTGTTTAAGTTTTTGGCGATGAAGAGAAAGAAGGACCCTGCTTCCACGCAAGATATCGTTACTCTATGCTTTTTTGATGCCGTCTGCAACACGGCAGAAGGCCCACCTAGAGGAAATTTAGGGCTACGAGAAAAAAAGACCGTTAGGCCTTTTGGTCTAAAATAACGGCCTCAGAAAATTTCCTAAGTGGGCATTATAGGTAGGAAACTTTAACGTTGTCAATGCACGCAATGAAGGCGGATGTGCTTTTGAACGAAGGATCTTAATGGAATCGAATAGAAATGGTCAGGAGTGAGTTTGCTCAAGTGGAAAGACCTGTAGAAATGGATGGACCTCGACTCGGTAGAAAACTCCGAACACGGTGTAGGGATCTTCTCGCACAAACTGCTCAGCCTCTTCCCGCGAATCAGTTTCGATGACGATCAGGCTGCCGACCTGATCCGTCAAGGGGCCGGCCAGCACGATCCGACCTTGGCGGCTCCAACGCTCTATTCGTTCGATATGAGCCGGGCGATAAATTTTTCGCTTGGCTTGACCATCCGGGCCATCAAACCCGAGAATGACAAATTTCATGGCAAGGTCAGCTAACCATGGTACATGGGCACATGGAGAATGAGGGGCAACCGGCAGGATCAATCAAATGGCGGTCTCTTCCAACGGATGCCTATCCTTGTACCCATGGCTCAGTTCATGCCACCATCTGATCTTGTCTTCGCCAAATTTCCAACAGAGGTAGACGACACGTCCATCGAGGAGGAAGGGAAAATCGCATAAACCAATGTTGACGTCTTTGACGACAACTCCCAACTCGTGAATCGCTTGCAAGTTGGTGCTGACATCGTGAAGTGCTTGAATGTAAAGGGAGCCGCTTTTGCTTCCTCCTCCATACACGGCATTCGCGCTGGCCTTCTTGATTTCCTCGTTCGTGCGGACAAGAATGGCTTTGGAACGTCGAATGGACGTAAAGCGCGAATTTAATTGAGGCAACAGTTCTGTCGCCTCCGCAAACGAGAACACTCGTTCCGGATGATCATTTCCTTGAGCCGCCATAGAGCCACGTCTTTAGCACAACCTTAGATTGGGCTGCAATAGCGTCCGCGCTCGGAAAAATAGGGAGCATGGAATAACGAGTCGGGATCTTTTCGGTCTCATGGGAAAGAGGACATTTCTACTTGGGGTTGACACACATCTGAAGTGTATTGACAAAACATAGCTTGGTCGTTATGCTACAGACAGCTTCAGGTTCAATTTGAAGGGTACCTCTTCTCCTTCAACTTCCAGGACCCATCTCGAATCAACGACTTGAATCCTAAATTCTGAAGGGCGATCTTACTTTTGACCCCACGTGGTCCGTTTCTTCAAGGCAGGGCAGTGTCGCTTCATTGAATCAGTAGAATATCCTCGCCATTTGAAAATCACAGGCCGACGACATCATAAGACTGAATCCGCACATTACAAGATTGAATCCGCACATTGATAGATGGGGGATCCACGGTTCTCATCGTATAACGAATTGAAAGAGCCCAGCGCTCGGTAGGGAGTTGTATGGCACAGGCAAAGGGGGAGATTATGCATCTTGCCGAACTCAAGCAGAAGACCATCGCCGATCTCAACGAAGTGGCTCGTGAGTTGAAAATCGAAGGCGCCGCCAATTTGAGGAAGCAGGAACTGATTTTTGCCATTCTCCAAGCTCAGACGGAAAAAAACGGCGTGGTCTTTGGCGAGGGAGTTCTTGAGACGCTCCCGGATGGATTCGGATTCCTTCGCGCTCCCGATTCGAACTATCTCCCTGGGCCGGACGACATTTATATCTCTCCATCGCAAATCCGCCGGTTCAATTTGCGCACGGGTGATATTGTTTCCGGCCAGATACGCCCTCCAAAGGAAAGCGAAAGATATTTTGCCCTGCTTAAGGTGGAGAAGGTTAATTTTGAAGATCCAGAGATCGCCCGAGACAAGATCTTATTTGACAATCTGACCCCGCTTTACCCCGAGGAACGAATCAAGCTTGAGTTCGACCAGGAGGAGTATTGCACGCGGGTGATGGATCTCACGACGCCGATCGGGAAGGGGCAGCGCGGTCTTATTGTCGCGGCGCCGAGAACCGGCAAGACAATGTTACTGCAAGCCATTGCAAGATCGATCCTCAAGAATCACAAGGAAGTGGTCCTCATTGTATTGCTGATCGATGAAAGGCCGGAAGAAGTCACCGATTGGCAGCGACAAGTCAAGGCTGAAGTCATCAGTTCGACATTTGATGAACCGGCGCAGCGCCATGCGCAGGTGGCTGAAATGGTTCTGGAGAAGGCGAAGCGACTTGTCGAGCATAAGAAAGATGTCGTGATCCTGCTCGACAGCATCACCAGGTTGGCTCGCGCCTACAATACCATCGCGCCCCCGAGCGGCAAAGTTCTGTCCGGCGGGCTCGATTCGAATGCGCTGCAAAGACCCAAACGTTTTTTTGGGGCCGCCAGAAATATTGAAAACGGCGGCAGCCTGACCATTATGGCCACGGCTCTGATCGACACGGGGAGTCGAATGGATGACGTTATTTTTGAAGAGTTCAAAGGCACCGGCAACATGGAAGTGCATTTGGATCGCCGTCTGGCCGATAAGCGGATCTTCCCCGCGATCGATATCAGCCAGTCCGGTACGCGCAAGGAAGAACTGTTGGTTGATCGCGATCGGCTGAACAAGATGTGGATTCTCCGAAAGGTGTTGAGTCCGCTTGGAACGATGGAAGCGATGGAATTTTTGATGGACAAGATTCAAGGCACGAAGACGAATCAGGAATTCCTGCAATCGATGAATCGGTGACGGCGAACTTGCCTGGCAGGTTCCATCCGGTGTACATTCTGCCGACTCAGAGTCCGGGATAAGGCTTATTGCAGACATGAAGGAGCGCATATGAAGAAAGGGATACATCCGGTCTATCGTGAGGCGGTGGTCCATTGCGCGTGCGGCCATACGTTTAAGACACGGTCGACGGTGGGAAACATCAATGTTGATATCTGCGCCAGCTGCCACCCGTTCTTTACGGGTACGCAAAAGATTGTCGATACCGAAGGCCGTGTGGAACGATTCAAAAAGAAGTACGCCAAGAAGGACAAGTAGCCGTTCACAGGCTTTGGGAGACCCTGCTTCATCGATGGGGCAGGGTCTCTTGTTTTTTGTGGAGTTAGAGTTGAAGTGAATCCAGGTGGATGGCTCATGGAAGAAGCATTGTTAAAGAAGTGGGAAGGCGTTGCAAGCCGCTACGATGAACTGACCAACCAACTGTTGGATCCGTCTGTGTTGAGCCAGCCGGCACTCATGCATAAGGTCAACAAGGAGCGGATGGAAATCGAAGAATTGGCCCAGGACTACGGCCGTTTTTGCGATTTGCGGAGGCAGCTTGATGAGGTTGAATCGATGTTGGCCGATCCCGCGGCCGGGCTGGAGATGAAGGGCCTCGCGACCGAGGAAAGCGGCCGGTTGCGGAAACAGTTGTCGGAAATGGAGGACCGGTCGCGAGAGCTGTTGACGCCGAAAGATCCTCGTGACGAAAAGAATTTATTTTTGGAAATCCGTGCCGGTACCGGGGGCGACGAAGCGGCGTTGTTCGCCGGCGATCTGTTTCGAATGTATGCGAAGTATGCCGAGCGGCAAGGATTGCACCTCGAAATTGTAGAGGCTTCCGAAACAGGCATGGGAGGATATAAGGAAGTCATCGCGCTTATCGAGGGGAAGGGCGCCTATGGACTATTGAAATATGAGAGCGGTGTCCATCGCGTGCAACGAGTGCCGGTCACGGAAGGCAGCGGCCGAATACATACGTCGGCCGTCACTGTCGCGGTGATGCCCGAGGTGGATGAAGTCGATGTCCATATTGATCCAAAGGATCTTCGAATCGACACGTTCTGCTCCTCGGGCGCCGGCGGCCAGAGCGTGAATACGACCTATTCGGCCGTGCGAATTACGCACCTTCCGACCGGAGTCGTCGTCAGCTGCCAGGATGAGCGGTCGCAACTGAAAAATCGCACGAAAGCGATGCGCACCTTGCGGGCGCGCATCGTCGAAGCGGAACGCGAAAAGCAGGAGGCGGAAATCGCGCAGAACCGGAAGGCTCAGGTGGGAAGCGGAGACCGCAGCGAAAAAATCCGAACATATAATTTTCCGCAAAACCGCGTCACGGACCACCGCATCGGCTTGACCGTTCATAAACTTGATCAGGTATTAGATGGGGATCTTGAGGAGATAGTGCTGACGCTGAGGACGCATTACCAGCAAGCGGTGGTCGCAGGGGGATAAATGGACGTAGTGACATCCACTGAACCCTTGACGAGACCTACCGTGGCCGAAGTATTGGCGCGCTCCCGGCAGAGATTGGCGCGCGCAGGAATTGAAAACGATTCGCACGAGGCTGCCTGGCTGTTGGAGGAGGCCTTGCGGACGACGCGGTTGAGGTTGACTCTTGAAGGAGGACGGCGACTGACCGAATCCGAATGCGCCGAAGTGGAGGCGCTCATCGGCCGGCGGGCCGGGCGAGAACCGCTCCAATACATCTTGAGATCCCAAGAATTTTGTGGACTGGACTTTGACGTCAGTCCCGCAGTGCTGATCCCCCGCCCGGAAACCGAACTGCTCGTTGAGGAGGCGAAGCAAGTGCTGATCGGGAAGTCTCCGGCGACCGTCGTCGATGTCGGAACGGGATCGGGATGTCTTGCCGTGACACTGGCCTCCGTTATGCCGGACACGAGGGTTTATGCTGTGGACTGTTCTGCATCGGCGCTGGCGGTGGCCGAGAATAATGCGGCCCGGCATTCGCTTTGCGGAAGGATTGCTTGCGCTCTAGGAGATCTTTGCGAGCCGCTGGAGTTCATGGGACTGGCCGGTCAGATAGATGTCATTGTGTCGAATCCTCCCTATATTTCGGAAGCGGAATGGCTCTCGCTCCAGCCCGAAGTACGAGACTTCGAGCCTCGGGTTGCGCTTGTCGGAGGCACCGACGGTATTGAAGTGCATCGCCGGCTACTCGACCAGGCTTGGCGATATCTCAAACCGGGTGGGTGGCTTTTCATGGAAATGGGGAGGGGACAATCGCAGGCGGTCCGTCAATTGGCGATAGCAACGGGACGGTATGCGCAGCCGACTGTTCGTCGGGATGCAGCGGGAATCGACCGCATCATTCGAATACAGTCCCTGGGGTCATGATGGATCGCATCATCATCACAGGGGGGAAACCGCTACAGGGAGTGGTTCGGATCAGCGGCGCAAAGAACGCGGCGCTTCCCATCCTTGCCTCTACGATCCTGGGGGGCGGTGAATGCGTCCTGTCGAATCTGCCCCATGTGGCTGATGTGGTGACCATGGGGAAGCTACTTGGGATGCTTGGGATTTCGGTATCCCGGGAGGCCGAGCATACCGTCGTCCGCGCCGAATCGGTGAAATCCACACAGGCCCCCTATGATCTTGTCAGAACAATGCGGGCGTCCGTTCTCGTCCTTGGTCCGTTATTGGCCCGTTGCGGGGAAGCTGTCGTTTCGCTGCCTGGTGGGTGCGCGATTGGTTCCCGACCGGTCGACTTGCATTTGACTGGGCTGGCCAAGCTCGGAGCCGACATTGAGATTGAGCACGGCTATATCAGGGCCAGAGCCAGCCGATTGCGAGGGGATCGAGTCTATTTCGATACCCCGACGGTTACCGGAACCGAAAACGTAATGATGGCTGCATGTCTGGCCGAAGGCACCACGGTGATTGAGAACGCCGCGAAAGAGCCTGAAATATGCGATTTGGCTGAATTCTTGATAAAAAGAGGAGCTCGGATCAATGGAGCCGGCTCGGATTGCATGGTCATCGACGGCGTCTCGGGGCTGCACGGTGCGGATCACGAAGTCATCCCAGACCGTATCGAGACCGGGACCTACTTGATTGCGGGCGCCATGACGGGCGGAGACGTCGAGGTCCATCGATCTCGCCCGAGCCATTTGGAAGCGTTACTTGTCAAATTGCGGGAAAGCGGCGCGGAGATCCAAGAAGGAAAAGAAACCATCCGGCTGCGCGTGCGGCATCGTTTGAAAGGTATCAATGTCAGGACTTGTCCGCATCCGGGCTTCCCCACGGATATGCAGGCTCAGTTTGTCGCCTTAATGGCGGTCGCGGAAGGAACGAGCGTGATCACAGAAACGGTGTTTGAGAGCCGATTCATGCATGTGGAGGAACTTCGCCGCATGGGAGCCGATATTCGAGTAGAGGGCCATCGTGCCATGGTGACTGGTAAGGAACAGTTGACGGGTGCTCCTGTCATGGCTTCGGACCTGCGTGCAAGCGCGGGTCTGATACTGGCCGGATTGGCCGCTGAAGGGACAACCGAGGTCTCGCGCGTGTATCATTTGGATCGCGGCTATGAACGTCTCGAAGAGAAACTACAGGGACTCGGCGCGACCATCGAACGGAAGAAAGAGCAATGCTGACTATTGCGTTGTCAAAAGGAAAGCTTCTCGATCCCATCCTGGCGCTCTTTTCTGAGGCCGGATATCACAGCGAGACACTAGCGAAGGGCAGCCGAAAGCTGGTGTTCCGGTGCTCCGGGTCCGATGTCACGTTTCTCATTGTTCGGCCGAGCGACGTGCCGACCTACGTGGAATATGGAGCAGCCGATGCGGGTGTGGTCGGCAAGGACGTTCTCTTGGAGCAAGATTGTGACGTCTATGAGCCGTTGGATTTAAAGGTGGGAGCGTGTAAAATTTCCGTCGCCATTTTAGAAGGACAAGCATCATGTGACAGCCTGTCCTCAAAGATTCGAGTCGCCACCAAATATCCGAAAGTGACGGAGCGCTATTTCAACCAACGGGGCATTCCGGTAGAGATCATCAAACTCTATGGTTCGATCGAACTCGCGCCCATTGTAGGGCTGGCGGATCGGATTGTGGATCTGGTGGAAACCGGCAATACGTTGAAGGCCCATCATTTGGTTGAAACAGAAGTCATCGCTCATTCGACTGCGCGATTGATCGTGAACCGAGCCAGTTTGAAATTGAAACATCGCCCGCTGACGGAACTGATTGACGCTCTGCGGACCCAAATCGTTCCAGGCGCCAACGGTAAGGCGAGGATGCGGCGGCCGGTGCTTCGACTGCGCAAACCCGGAACTGCGTTGACCAAGACGCCATGAAAATTATTGCCCAAACCGATAAGGCTTTTCCAGGCGCGTTGAAGCGGATTGCCGGTCGTTCCAGGATTCAAGGGGACGCGGTCGAAAAAAGTGTGAGGGCTATCTTGTCGGCCGTGGAACGGGGGGGGGATCGGGCCGTCATCCGGTTCACGAAACAGTTCGATCACGCGACACTCAAGGCCGATCAGATACGGGTTAAATCGGAAGAGATCAAGGAAGCCTACTATCGCATCCGCAAAGAAGAGGGAGATACATTGCGGTATGCCGCGCAGAGAATCATCGCTTTCCACGAACGCCAGCGTATCCAGACTTGGATGTATCAGGAGAATACCGCGACACTCGGACAGATGGTGACTCCCCTGGACGCCGTCGGCGTCTATGTGCCGGGCGGAAAAGCCGCGTACCCATCTTCGGTGCTCATGTGCGCGATCCCGGCCAAAGTCGCCGGCGTGCGGCGAATCGTGATGTGTACGCCGGCGCCGAAAGGACACCTCAACCCGTACCTTCTGGTCGCAGCCGATATTGCCGGTGTGGACGAGATATACAGGGTAGGAGGCGTGCAGGCCGTCGGTGCCATGGCGTTCGGGACGGAGACGATCGGAGCGGTCGATAAGATCGTCGGTCCGGGCAATGTGTATGTTGCGACCGCCAAGCGAATGCTGTACGGCACGGTCGGCATCGATATGGTGGCCGGTCCAAGCGAGCTGCTTGTCATTGCGGACGGTGAAGCCAAAGCCGCTCATGTCGCGGCGGATTTGTTATGCGAGGCCGAGCACGATGAAGACGCACAAGTCTATTTGGTCACGACGTCGAAGTCGTTGGCCGAGGATGTGGTCCGCATGCTGGAAAGCCAATTGAAGGGGCTGCAGCGGGAAAAAATCGCCGCCAAGTCTATCGCCCGGCATTTTGTCGCCTTTGTGGTGGCCACGCTGGATGACGCGATCGAGGCGGCCAATACCATCGCGCCGGAACATCTTACGCTTTCCGTCGAGCGGCCCTTCGACTATCTGGAGCGCATTCACCATGCGGGCGCATTATTTCTCGGCCGATATACGCCGCCCGCCGTCGCGGATTACGTTGCCGGTCCGAACCACGTGTTACCCACCGGGGCCACGGCCAGATTTTTTTCGCCCTTGTCCGTCGGAGATTATGTGAAGGTGAGCAATATCATTCATTATACCAAGGAAGAATTAGGAACGGCCAAAGACCACATCCTTCGCCTGGCGACCATTGAAGGGTTTGACGCGCACGCGAAGTCCGCGCAAAGCAGGTTCTCATGAGCGCTCAGCCGGCGGCCAGACAGGCCAATGTAGACCGTTCGACCACGGAGACACAGGTCCGAATCGAATGGCTTTTGGACGGAGCCGGTCGCGGGAACGTTTCCACGACGATTCCGTTCCTGGATCATATGTTGACTCTTTTTGCCAAGCACGGGTTCTTCGATGTGACCGTCCAGGCGAAGGGGGATACCGAGATCGATGAACACCACACGGTGGAGGACGTAGGAATCGTTCTAGGCATGGCATTGAACCAAGCATTGGGAAAGAAAGAAGGCATCAAGCGCTTCGGCTTCGCCTCGGTGCCGCTGGATGAGACGCTGGCTCAAGTCACCGTGGATTTGAGCGGCCGTCCCTATCTCGTGTATCGCGTCGACTTGCCGGATCGGAAGATCAAGTCGTTCGATCTCGGCCTGTTCGAGGACTTTTTTCAAGCGTTTGTGACCCACGGCGCTTTCAACCTTCACGTCAATCTGCTCTATGGTCGGAACCCGCACCACATCATGGAGGCGATTTTCAAAGCGTTGGCCAAAGCGTTGGATCAGGCCACGGCGCTGGATGAGCGAGTCTCCGGAGTGCTATCCACTAAAGGTCAACTGTAGCCGTATCTTCCATTCGGTACGCAGGCGTCATAATGATCGCCATTATCGACTATGGTATGGGGAACCTGCGCAGCGTCCACAAGGCGCTCGATGCGGTGGGACATCGGGCCGTCATAACCAGAGACGCGCGCGTTATTGCCGATGCGAGCCATCTGGTGTTGCCCGGGGTCGGCGCATTCGGCGACTGTATGGCGAATCTGCTCCGGTATGACTTGACCTATCCCATTGTGCGGGCAATCCGGTCCGGGAAGCCCTTTCTGGGAATCTGCCTGGGGCTTCAACTGCTTTTTACCGAGAGCAATGAATTCGGTTTCCACAAGGGGCTCGATGTCATCCCAGGCCGCGTCACGCGATTTCCGTCATCGGCCGGTTCGTCGAAGTCCGTCGCCGCGGATCTGAAAATTCCACACATCGGCTGGAACCGAATCGAGATCACCCGCCCGGCGCCTATATTTTCCGGGGTCTCCAGCGGCGTATATTGCTATTTTGTGCATTCGTATTTCGTAACGCCCGAGGACGCGGGTCTTGCGGCGAGCTACACCGAGTATGGAATCAGTTTTGTCTCTTCCATCTGGAAGGACAACGTCGTTGCTTGCCAGTTTCACCCGGAGAAGAGCCAACGTGTCGGTTTGCAGCTCCTCAAAAATTTTGGTGACTGGCAATGAGTTCCCGCCGGCGCCGACCTCGATGGATATGGGCGATGGTGTTGATTGCCCTCGGCGGCTGCAGCGGGCCGAAAGTCACGACCAAAACCGCCCCACAAATCCAGCAGTACCGCATTCACAAAATTGCCGTGGTGCCGTTTGAGACGACATCCACTCCGCAGGTTCTCCAGCCTAACAGCCCCTCGATGTCCGTGCCGGAAGGCGTCAGGCGTTCGGATATCTCTGTGGCTGTTCCCCCGAACACCGAGACCTATCCTCGGTTTACTCAGGAAGTCCCTCAGTCTGCGTCCCGGATCATCACCAACCTGGTTTGGACAAAGCTGAAGGACAAGCCCGGTCTTGAGATTATCTCACCGGATGAAGTCATAAAGAGCGCAGGAACGCTTTATCGTGACAAGGACCCGGAGCCGTTGGAGGCGATCGGGAAGAAAATTGCGGCGCGCATGGACGCGGACGCGGCTTTAATCGGTACGGTGCTGGTCTATCAAGAGCGAGTCGGCAGTCGCGTGGGCGCCAGTCCGCCTGCCACGGTCGGGTTTGAAATGAAATTGGTCGGTAATGACGGCGCCGTGCTCTGGGAAGGCAATTATTACGAACGGCAGCGGCCGATGTCCGAAGACCTGTGGGGGTTCATTCAACGGTATGGAGCTTTTGTCACAGCCGAAGAACTGGCCGCCTATGGCTCGGACAGACTTGCTCGTGAATTCCCATTCGGCGGGCGAATTAAGGAGTAACGACACATGCTGATCATTCCGGCCATTGATCTGAAGGACGGCCGTTGCGTCCGCCTGCGCCAAGGGGACATGGCTGCTGAAACCGTGTACTCCGATGATGTGACGGCCGTCGCCGAGCGTTGGCAGGGCAGCGGAGCCGCGCTGATCCATATCGTAGATCTGAACGGGGCCGTGGACGGCCGGCCTAAGAATCTGGCCCATATTCAAAAGATTCTGGCAACAGTGACGACAGAAATTCAGGTTGGCGGCGGTATTCGCACAATGGACACAGTTCGCCGATATCTTTCGCTCGGGGTCCGGCGTGTGGTGCTGGGAACGGCGGCATTATCCAATCGAATGCTCCTGGATGAAGCGTGCCGCGAATTCCCCGGCCGCATCGTTCTCGGATTGGACGCCAAGAACGGCAAAGTCGCCATTCAGGGATGGACCAGCCTCTCCGATACCAGGGCAGCGGAACTGTTGAGGGACCTCGCCGGCTATCCATTGGCAGCCGTCGTCTATACGGATATTGCACGGGACGGGATGTTGACGGGTCCCAATATAGCCGGTTTACAGGAGATCATCGAGCAATCCTCCTTTTCCGTGATTGCGTCCGGCGGCATTAGCCGCCTGGAAGATCTCCAAACCATTCACGGGCTTGGGCCCAGGATTGAAGGAGCGATCGTCGGCAAGGCGCTCTATGACGGTCGAATAGAGTTGGGTGAAGCCATCAGGACGATCACGGAGAGCGCGGCGCCGTCATGCTGACCAAGCGCATTATTCCCTGCCTGGATGTCAAAGACGGGCGGGTGGTGAAAGGCGTGGGATTCGTCGACTTGCGAGATGCGGGCGATCCGGTCGAAGTGGCAACGATTTATGACCGGGAGGGAGCCGACGAGCTCTGTTTCCTTGATATCACGGCCTCGCATGAAAACCGAGGCACCATTCTAGATGTCGTGGCAAAGACCGCGGAACGTGTATTTATGCCGTTGACGGTCGGCGGGGGTGTCAGGACCTTGGCCGACATCCGAAACTTGCTCAACGCGGGTGCGGATAAGGTGAGTATTAATACCGCGGCGGTGCAACAGCCGGACTTCGTAAAGGAGGCCGCCGAGCGTTTTGGCACCCAATGTATTGTCGTCGCCCTGGACGCCAAGCGATCGACTGGTGACCAGCGAAACAAGGATGGAACGTCTTCCAAGCAATGGGAAATCTTTACACATGGCGGCCGGAAGCCGACGGGACTGTGCGCGGTGGACTGGGCGCAACGCATGGCTGCCTATGGAGCCGGCGAGATTTTATTGACCAGCATGGATCAAGACGGCACTCAAGTCGGATACGATTTGGAACTGACGGCCGCCGTTGCCGGGGCCGTGACTATCCCGGTCATCGCATCGGGTGGCGCAGGCACACTCGATCATCTGTATGAAGGTTTGACCAGAGGCCGGGCTGATGCGGTGCTGGTCGCTTCGATGTTCCATTATCGGACTTATACAATCCGCCAAGCCAAGGAGCATTTGCAGAGGTACGGCGTGCCGGTTCGCAAAGCATTGGACGAGGTTTCAGATGTCGGATAAGCGCGACTCCCTGGTCTTCAATCGCGACGGGTTGATTCCCGCCGTGATTCAAGATTGGCGTGACGGGACGGTGTTGATGCTCGGCTACATGAATCAGCAGGCGATCGCGCGTACCATCTCTACCAAGCTCGTCCACTTCTGGAGTCGTTCCCGACGGACTCTATGGAAAAAGGGGGAAACATCCGGCCATGTGTTGATCGTGAAAGACCTTTTGATCGACTGCGATCGCGATACCATCCTTGTTAAGGCCGAACCGGTCGGTCCGACCTGCCATACCGGATCCCAGACATGTTTTTTCTCTCAACTCGATGAGAGAGCTGAAGCCGTGCCGAGTTCGCCGGATGATGCAGCAGGCGGCATCCTGGAACGGATTTATCAAACCATTCTCGATCGAAAAGCGGCTCCGCAACCGGGCTCATATGTTTCCAAACTACTGGAGGGAGGAGCCGACCGTATTCTGAAGAAAGTGGCGGAAGAGGCCGGAGAGGTCATGCTCGCAGCCAAAAATAATAATCGCGCCGAAATCACATATGAGGTGGCGGATCTGCTGTTTCATGTCTTGCTGGTGCTGGGATATCACAACATCACCATCAATGATGTGTGGGCGGAATTGGCCGTCCGATATGGGAAGTCCGGCGTGCGCGCTGCGTCATCAAAAGGAGGGTAATGTGAGTGCCTGCCTTTTCTGTCGGATCGTCAAAGGGACCATTCCTGCCGATATCGTATTTCAGGACGAGCAGGCGCTGGCATTTCGCGACATTAATCCCCAGGCGCCCGTGCATCTGCTGGTGATACCGAAACGCCATGTTCCGTCCCTCCAAGATTCTGAGAATGAAGATCGTGATCTGTTGGCGCGGCTCTTGCTGCTTTGTAAGGAAATGGCGCATCGCCATGGTTTAGCGGACTCGGGATACAGGGTCGTGACCAATGTCGGCCGGGATGCCGGACAGACCGTGTTTCATATGCATCTCCATGTGCTGGGCGGACGCCAGATGAGCTGGCCGCCGGGATAAGGTCGCAGGACTACGTCGTTTGACATCATCAATCCGCGTTTGTTAGCCTGTACGGTCGTTTTATTATTGAGCTCAATAGGTCCCGCTTGCTGAGCGAACGCCGGCATGCGGGACGATTCGACTGGAGCCAGGGGCACAATGGGCCGTGGGCTGATTCCTGATGAGCTGATCAACCAAATCAGAGACCGGGTGGATATCGCGGAGGTGATCGGCCAACACGTCAGTCTCACCAAGGCCGGTCAAAATTTGAAAGGCCTCTGTCCTTTTCATCAAGAGAAAACGGCTTCCTTCAACGTCAGTTCCTCCCGTCAGATTTTCCATTGCTTCGGCTGCGGGGCCGGTGGGGATGTGTTTGCTTTCCTTTCGAAGATCACCGGCGCTCCATTTCCAGAAATTGTTCGTGAACTGGGCCGTCGCGCGGGCATCGACGTGCCGGACGCTCACGCCGGTGCTTCCGGCGGACCTGTCGTCCGGTCCGCACGCCTCGAAGACGTCAACGCGGCCGCAGCCGCCTGGTATCGGACGAATTTGGCCGATCCAGCGGTCGGGAAACAGGCACGGACCTATTTGGCGGAACGAGGCATCAATCCTGAAACGACGGAGCGGTTCGGGATGGGATTTGCGCCGAATGACGGACTGATCAAGGCGCTTGAGAAGCGGGGACATTCTCTCGAGGAACTGTCTCTGGCGGGGCTTGTAGGAATAAGCGAACGTGTCGTGCAACCGGGCATGGGGAGGCAAGCGTATGATCGCTTTCGCCGGCGGGTCATGTTCCCGATTATTGATCTGCGAAAGCGCGTCATCGGATTCGGCGGCCGCTCGGTGGGAGCGGACACGCCCAAATACCTGAATTCTCCTGAAACGCCGCTTTTTAAAAAGGGTCAGACTCTGTATGCCTTGGACCAAGCCAGGGAGGCGGCGGCACAATCCAACAGCTGCATTATTGTGGAGGGCTATTTCGACGCGGTGGCGCTGCATCAAGCCGGTATTCGCAATGTCGTGGCCACGTTAGGTACCGCTCTGACGACCGAACACGTTCAGACCATGCGCCGGTTCGCCCGGAATGTTGTGTTGTTGTTCGACCCGGATGCTGCCGGCGTCCGGGCGGCATTGAGGAGTCTCGACCTTTTCGTCAACAGCGGGTTGGGCGTCACTGTCGTGTCATTGCCGGACGGAGACGATCCCGATACGTTCGTTCGCCGCCACAGCGCGGAAGGATTCCTTCGCTTGCAGGAAAAGGCTCCAACCCTGTTGGACTTTGCGGTGGAACAGAGTGCGCGGAATGCCGAGGGAGGGTCTTTAGAAGATCGAATCCGCGCGGTCGATGAGATTTTGCGTACCATCCAAAAAGGCGACCATCCGATCGAACGCGAGGAACGCATTCGGCGCGTCGCGGATCGGCTTGGAATGAGTCAGCAGCGTCTGATCGATCGGTACCAGGCGGTCACGGTTCGAAAACCCCACACCCGCCAGTCGACCGTTGCGGCAGCCGCCCCGCAGAGCAAGCAGCATCCTGAAGAAAGGGAATTGTTGCATCTCTTGCTGCAGGGCCGGCTCTCGGCATCCGATGTCGGACGCCTGTCGCCGCAGCTGTTTGTCGTGCCGCTTTACCGCCGCGCGATCGAGATCGCGTTGCAGCATCGCCAGCCCGATGGGCGGCTCTCGGCCCGTCCGGCGCTCGATACCATGCTGGCGGATGCTGACTGTGCGGCCTTGGCGACCGAACTATCGTTGTTGGAACAACACTGTGACGACCTGGGGGCTCATGTCAGAGAATGTCTTGATAAGCTGGAACGCAAACGACGAGAGATGGATTTGCAAAATCTGATCGTCGAATTAAAGGCGGCGGAGTGCGAAAAACGGGACGATGAAGTGCGCCGTTTGAACGTGCGGATCAACGAATTGCGAATGCGGAAGGCCGGTCTGCCGTTGCCGGCTTCGACTCCGCAATGAAGGAGTGTGATTATGCCGAAACAAGAGCTGCTGGGCGAGGTTAAGAAACTCATCAGCCTGGGGAAGGAAAAGGGGTTTCTAACCTACGACGACTTGAACAGCACTTTGCCCGCCGAAGTCGTGTCTTCGGAGCAATTCAGCAGCATCATGACGATGTTTGGGGAAATGGATATCGAGATCGTTGAGTCGGGCGATGCCGAGCGGGCGCAAAAGCCCTCGGAGTCCGAGGATACGATCGAGGACAGCGAAGACGGAGACGGGATCGAGGAAAATGAGAAGGAAATCGACCTGACTCCCGGCGCATTGAGCCGCACCGATGATCCCGTACGCCTCTACTTGAAGGAAATGGGCAGCGTCGCTTTATTGAGCCGAGAGGGCGAGATTGAGATCGCGAAACGAATCGAAGAAGGCAAGAAGGACATTGCCACCGTCGTCTATGGACTGCCCATGACCCTGGAGTTTGTCCTGACCTTGAGGGACCAACTGAAGAACGGCAAAATCGATGTGCGGGAAATCGTGCCGGTGGTCGAAACGGAGGAAGATTTTGAAGAAGAGGTAGTCGAGCGGGATTTCGAGGAATTGCGGTTGAAAACGCTTGAGGCGCTGAATGCGGTCCGCAAAGTATCAAGTCTCCTAAAAACCCTTTACGAAAAAGCCCGCCATGTCGGCAACGATCCCGCGGATCAGAAGAAACTGAAAAAGCAGATCGATGCCGTACGCGCCCAAGTCGTCGAGAAGATGGATACCGTTAATCTTCATGCCGTGTTGAAGGATCGGATGGTGCAACGGGTTCGGGAGCTGGCGGTTCAATTCCGGACGGCTGAACGTGAAGCATCAAGCTGCCAGCGCCGGTTGGGAATCAGCGGAGAGCCCGGAGCCGAGTTGCTCAAGCAGCTGTGCCGCACGCGGAAGGATTTTTTGACGGTCAAGAGAAAGACCGGGTTGTCCGAGGAATCGCTGCTCGATATCAAGAAAAGCTTCATGGCGGCGAGGGGCAGAATCCGCGAGTTGGAAACGACTGAGGCCCTTGTCACCGCGGAGGAAATCAAAGAAGCCGTACGGCATCTCGATGTCGCGGAGGAACGGGTCAAACGGGGGAAGGCTGAGTTGGTAGAGGCGAACTTGCGCCTGGTTGTCAGCATCGCCAAGAAGTACACGAACCGCGGGCTGCAATTTCTCGATTTGATCCAGGAAGGCAACATCGGTCTCATGAAAGCGGTGGATAAGTTTGAATACAAGCGCGGCTATAAGTTCAGCACCTATGCCACCTGGTGGATCCGGCAAGCCATTACCCGCGCCATTGCCGATCAAGCGAGAACGATCCGAATTCCTGTGCACATGATCGAGACGATCAACAAATTGATCCGGACATCACGCCATCTGGTGCAGAAGCTCGGTCGCGAACCGACCCCTGAGGAGATCGCCGAGCGGATGGACCTGCCGCTCGATAAGGTGCGGAAGATTCTGAAGATCGCCCGGGAGCCCATTTCGTTGGAGACGCCGATCGGTGAGGAGGAAGACAGCCATCTGGGCGATTTTATCGAGGACAAGAAAGCCGTGTCGCCGCTTGAGGCGGCGATTCGGTATGATCTCCAGCGCCAGATCAACGGCGCGTTGGAGACCTTGACCCCTCGCGAAGAAAAAGTGTTGCGGAAGCGCTTTGGGATCGGCGAAGCCACCGACCATACGCTGGAGGAAGTCGGGCAGGACTTTGAGGTCACGCGCGAACGGATCAGGCAAATCGAAGCCAAAGCATTGCGCAAACTGCGCCACCCGAGCCGAAGCAAGAAGCTGCGCAGCTTCGTCGAAAGCTTGTAATTGAGACGCCCGGCGCGGAGTTTGACTGACGGTGCACGACAGCCTACAATCGCGGGATCACGATTCAGCAGCAGGTGACTGGACGCGGTCGCCAAAGATTCAGGAGTCATGCATCGGTCGGCTGTCGCGGTGAACAGTTCTCCCGGACATCATTCATGCGTTGTGCTCGACGAAGCGCCGTGCCGGTTCTGGGTGACGCCGGGCCCATAGCTCAGGTGGTTAGAGCGGCTGACTCATAATCAGCTGGTCCTAGGTTCAAGTCCTAGTGGGCCCACCAGGCGTTCGTCTGTGTGGACCGGTGAGGCTGGGACCTGTTCAGTCAGCCTAAAAAGGAGACCGTTGAATATCCAACTATCCCCACTTATCGAACTTCAGAAATTGGACCTGCGCATCGCCGAGGCCAAGGAACAGCGACGAAAGATCCCTCAACGCCTGGAGGCGGCCGAAGCACCCTTGCATGATGCGAAGCGCATCCTGACGGAATCTTCTGTGGCCGTTGAGCGTTATACGAAGGAACGGCGCAGCCATGAAAAGGATCTCGAGGCGCACGAAGATCGGATCGGGAAAATGAAGGATCGAGCGGCGCAGTTGAAAACGAATCAGGAATATCAAGCTCATCTCTTTGAAGTGGACTTGGCCAACAAGAAGAAGGGTGAGATCGAAGAGCACATCTTGTTGGCCATGGAAAAAATCGATCAACTCCAGCGAGTGGTTAAAGAGGCGCAAATGAAGGTGGGGGAGGCTGAACAGTCCTTCGGTCGAGAAAAAGCGACGCTGGACGAACAGGATCGGCGACTTGCAGTGGAATTGGCCGAACTGGAAGGCCAGCAGAAAGAACTCGCCGCCAAAGTGGACAAACCATTGCTCGATCAGTACACCAGGCTCAAGTCCACGCGGAAGGATCAGGCGCTGGCGGCCGTGAAAGAGGGCATTTGCCGCGGATGCAGATTACAGCTCCCTCCCCAGTTGGTGGCCCAGGTTAAGCGCATGGAGAATCTTCACACCTGCCCCTATTGCCACCGCATGCTCTACTGGGGAGGTGAACCGGGTGTGGAAAGTAAGAAAACCGAAGAACCGGACGCTTCCCGGAATTTCGAAGTGGGCGAGTCCGTTTAGCTCTCGCCGGCTACTCGCTCGGTCGTCTTGAAATGCAGTTTGGCGACCGCGCCGAGCCGGGCACGGCCGTGTTTCTTGATGACCATACGCGCCGCCAATTCGACGGCCGGCGAAGCTCCTTTCGGCAATGACGTGCCGACTTCTTGAGAGAGGCGCTGCAACCGGTGGAGAAACTCCGCACGAGCCAGGACGGATGCTGCTGCCACGGCCAGATCTGCCTCGGCCTTCGTGCGTTGAACCAGCCGAATTGTTTTGCCCTTCTCCTGCAAGGCATTCAGAATCCATCGTTCGTCGCCGAACTGATCTGAAATCGCGAGAGAACAGTCCACCTGGTGAAGGATGTTCTCCAACGCGCGGGCATGCCCCCATGCCAAGAGCCGATTCAGGTTTCGGATCTTGGCATAGAGTTCGTTATATCGCTGCGGCCCAATGGCGACCACGCTGTGGCGGCATACCCGGCGTATGTCGGGTGCCATCTCGTCAATACGCCGGTCTGAAATGTTCTTGCTGTCACGAACTCCTAGCAGGGCAAGGTCGGACTCGCTAGACGAATCAACGAAGACCGCAGCGATGACCAATGGGCCGAAATAGTCGCCCTTGCCTGATTCATCGATTCCGATACGTGCAAGAAAAGAGAAGTCGCCGCCGGTGGCCAATCGGTAGAACTCCGCATGGAACGTGTGGTGGCCGCCAATGTAACAAACGCGACCCAGAGGGTCAATTTGATCGACGATGGCATGACACCCTCATTATCCTTGTTGAAACATTATTGGGGCCTCCGTATACTGTTGTGTGCGCTGGAGGAATACGGGTGATCGCTCGTCGCGGGACGAGAGGAAAGTCCGGACTTCAAGGGCGGGACGCTGGGTAACACCCAGGCGGAGTAATCCGACACCGGCACCACAGAGAACAGACCGCCGATGGCCGTCGCGCCTCAACGTTACGGCACAGGCAAGGGTGAAACGGTGGGGTAAGAGCCCACCGCGTTGGTGGCGACATCAACGGCACGGTAAGCGTCGTCCGAAGCAAGGCCAAATAGGGAGACGGCTGAACGGCTCGTTTGCGAGCTGGATCAGAAAAGGCCGGCCCGGCCGAGTCTCCGGGTAGGTCGCTTGAGGCTTGTGGCGACACAAGTCCTAGAGAAATGATCGCCCTCGCTTGAGCGCAAGCTTCAGGCGGGACAGAATCCGGCTTATAGGATTCCTCCAACGCGCTTTTTCAATGGCCCGTCGCAGCTGGCTCTCCGTGATTCTTCCGAAAAATATCTCGCGCCCATCGATCAGCACTACCGGCACCTGTTCTCCAAACCGATGAGCCAGATCAGCCTCAGCCTCCACATCGACATATCGCAGTTGAAATGCCAAGTCTGTTTGGATACGCCGGGCCATGCGATAGATGACTTCGCACAGATGACAGCCGTTTCTGGAGTAGATCGTGACGGATGGGATATGCGATGGCATAGGAAACCGCATGATCTGAATGTCGGTCGCGTTGCCGGTGCACCTCAGTGTATCGTGGCCGGCCATGGCACGGATTCTTCGCTTCTCTCTATTGACCTCTCTTGATGCCCGATGGTACGATCCGCTATCTTACCCGTTGATTTTTCTATAACATTGCTGTCGTCCGTATCGGCCGATCGCGGGTAATGCCTCATCTTTCAACCCTTCTGTCAGGTACAGGCAGAGTATGAAGGGAAGGTCCATATGAAGCTCACCGGATCCGAAATCTTTATCGAAAGTCTGAAGCGCGAGGGTGTGAAGACGATTTTTGCGCTTCCCGGCGGGGTGGTCCTCAAAATCTTCGACATGCTGCATCAGCAAAAAGATGTGGAAGTCATCCTCACCCGTCATGAACAGGGAGCCGGCCATATGGCGGAAGGCTATGCCAAAGCTACGGGCAAAGCCGGAGTTGCACTCGTGACCTCGGGACCCGGCATGACCAACGTCATCACGGCGTTGGCCGACGCGTATATGGACTCCGTTCCGCTCGTGTGCTTCAGCGGACAGGTGCCGACGAGCTTGATCGGCAACGACGCCTTCCAGGAAGCGGACAATATCGGCCTCAGCCGACCTTGCACCAAATATAACTTTCTGGTGAAGGACGTCAATGACTTGGCCATGACCATTAAAGAGGCGTTTTATATCGCGACAACCGGTCGGCCGGGTCCCGTGCTGGTCGATATCCCAAAGGATGTCTCTATGGCCAAAACGGAGTTCACCTATCCGAACTCGGTGTCCATTCGTGGATATAACCCTACCTATGAGGGTAACAAGTGGCAGATCAAGCAGGCGGCGGAAGCCATCATGAAAGCCAAAAAGCCCGTCCTCTACGTCGGGGGAGGCGTGGTGTTCTCGGGAGCCTCCAAGGAACTCATTGAATTGGCCGAAATGACCCAAATTCCGGTCGATATGACCTTAATGGCGCTCGGGGCTTTCCCGGGCGAACACCCGCTGTCCATGGGAATGATGGGCATGCACGGCACCTATTGGGCCAATATGGCGGTGCATTACTCGGACTTGGTGATTGCGGTGGGAGCGAGATTTGACGATCGAGTGACCGGTAAAGTATCGGAGTTTTGTCCCTACGCAAAGATTATCCATATCGATATCGACCCGACATCCATCCGAAAGAACATCCACGTCGACATTCCAATCGTCGGCGATTGCAAGGCGGTCCTGCGCGAATTGAATCAGATTCTGAGGGCGACGGTGAACGGCGATCAACAGGTGCTCAGAAAGCCGTGGTGGGACCAGATTCGGGAATGGCAGACGGCCCATCCGCTCGCGTATCAACAGGATGCCGGCGGCCCGATCAAGCCGCAACATGTCATCAAGCGGCTCTACGAGTTGACGAAGGATCGCGACCCGATCGTCTCCACCGACGTGGGGCAGCACCAAATGTGGGCGGCGCAATATTTCAAGCTGGCGCAACCGAACCGGTGGTTGACCTCCGGCGGGCTCGGTACGATGGGATTTGGATTTCCTGCCGCAATGGGCGCACAAGCGGCATTTCGGGGTCGATTGGTCCTCTGTGTGGCCGGGGACGGCAGCGTTCAGATGAATATGCAGGAGATGGCCACCGCCGTGGTTCATAAGCTGCCCGTCAAGGTTATCATTCTGAATAATCGATTCCACGGCATGGTCCGACAATGGCAAGATCTGTTCTATGAGGGCCGGTATGCCTCCAGTTATTTGGATACCACGCCCGATTTCGTGAAGCTGGCGGAAGCGTATGGTGCGGTGGGTTTGCGCGCGAACGCCGTCGCGGATTTGGACGCGGTTCTCAGAGAGGCGATCGATACCGATAAGCCGGTCGTGGTGGATGTACCGACCTATCCTTACGAAAACTGCTATCCGATGATTCCGGCTGGCGGCTGCAATCATGAAATGATTCTGGAAGACCCGCCGGAACTCAAGAAAAAGCAGGCGGGGATACGCACGAGCACGAGCGAGGACAAAGACACCATCTTGACGGCATAGAAGGCAGGAAGTCTGAATGGAACATATCATCTCCGTCACCGTTGAGAACAAATTCGGTGTGTTGTCGCGAGTTGCGGGACTCTTCAGTGGGCGGGGGTTCAATATCGAGAGTCTGTCGGTTGCTCCGACTTTGGATGCCACAATGTCACAGATGACGATTGTCACGTCGGGTGACGATCGGATCGTCGAACAGATCGTGAAGCAGCTGAACAAGCTCATCGATGTGATCAAAGTGGTGGATCTGAACGAGAGCGAGTTCGTCTCCCGCGAGACGGCTTTGATCAAGGTCCATACGAAGGCGGAAGATCGGGCGGAAGCGCTCCGGATCGCCGATATTTTTCGGGCCAATGTCATTGATTCAACGCCGACGACCTATACGATCGAAGTGACCGGGGATCCTAAAAAGATCGAAGCCATCATCAATCTGCTGCAACCGCTCGGGATCAAAGAGTTGATCCGAACCGGCCGCGTGGCGATCGCGCGCGAACCGGTCAGGCCTGCAGTCACCCAACCAAAAAAGGTGGCCCGGGAGTAGGCTGCGCTTCTTCGCCTGATTCATTGAATCTTTCGACGGCATTGTTCACCGAGGAGTTCACGCATGAAGATTTATTACGACAAGGACGCCGACACGCAGTTCATCAGAGGAAAAAAGGTCGCAGTGATCGGATATGGCAGCCAGGGGCACGCGCATTCGCTGAATTTAAAAGAGAGCGGCGTCAACGTCGTGGTGGGTCTCCGCGAAGGCGGTTCATGGCGAAAAGCCGAAGCAAGCGGGCTCAAAGTCATGCCGTCGGCAGATGCGGTGAAAGGGGCCGACGTTGTGATGATCCTTGCGCCCGACGAAGCGCAGCCGGCGATCTATCGGCAAGACATCGCTCCCAATCTGAAACCGAACTCCTATCTGGCTTTCGGCCACGGATTTAATATTCATTTCGGCCAAATCGTCCCCCCTTCCGATATCAATGTCTTTATGGTCGCGCCGAAAGGTCCCGGACACCTGGTACGGTCGGAGTACACGAAAGGCAGCGGAGTTCCCTGTCTGTTGGCGGTTCATCAGGATCCCGGCGGGGACACACGCCGAGTCGGCATGGCCTATGCGAGCGCAATCGGCGGAGGACGGGCCGGTATCATCGAAACGAACTTTCGTGAAGAAACGGAAACCGACCTGTTTGGCGAACAGGCGGTGTTGTGCGGCGGCCTCACCTCGTTGATTCAAGCCGGGTTCGAAACGCTCGTCGAAGCGGGGTATTCCCCGGAAATGGCATACTTCGAGTGCCTGCATGAAGTGAAGCTGATCGTCGATTTGATCTACCAGGGCGGCATTGCCAACATGCGGTATTCCATCAGCACCACGGCGAAATTCGGGGATGTCACGCGCGGCCCCCGTGTCGTGACCGAGCAGACCAAACAGGAGATGAAGCGGATTCTCGCCGAGATTCAACAGGGTCAGTTCGCCAAGGAATGGGTGCTCGAAAATCAGGCCAATCGACCGGTCTATAACGCATTATTGAAAAAAGGCGAAGCGCATCCAATCGAAGAGGTCGGCGCCCGGCTTCGCGCGATGATGCCCTGGCTCAAGAAAGATCAATTAGTCGATAAGAATAAAAACTAGCCCCGCAGTTGTCTGCCTATGGTACCCTGATAGGGAAGGTGTGAAAGCATGGCTGATCGTGCCGTCGGAATTCCCATCGCCAAAGAGGGGTTTCCATTTGTGGGCGTCCTCGCCGGCGCGACCCTTGTCACGGGGATGATCGGCTGGGTAATCCCGGCCGGGATATTCGGCGCGCTCACCATCTTTACAGCCTGGTTCTTCAGAAATCCCAGCCGGACCATTCCCCAGGCGCCCGGAGCGATCGTGGCTCCCGGCGACGGCAAAGTCATTGCCATTGAAGAGGAATTTGAGCCCCGTTATCTGAAAGATAAGAGTATTCGGCTCAGTATTTTTCTGAACGTCTTCGACGTGCACATCAACCGGATTCCGTTTGCCGGCACGATCGCGGGCGTTCAATATCAACCGGGATGTTTTGTTCCGGCAAACAAACCGGAAGCCTGTGTCCGGAACGAGCAAAACGCGCTCATGATCCAAACGCTCTCCGGCGCGAAAATTCTCTGTGTCCAAGTGGCCGGTCTCATTGCGCGGCGGATCGTCTGTTGGGTATCGCCGGGTGATCGGGTGGAACGTGGGGAGCGATTCGGGCTGATCCGCTTCGGTTCACGAATGGATACCTACATGCCGGCCGGGACCTCCGTGCGCGTGGCGGTCGGCGACCGCGTGAAGGGGGGAGAAACGGTCCTAGGAGAACTCCCATGAAAGCGTCGGCCATGCGCGGGGCATTGACCAGAGGGAACCGGAAGCGTCAGGCGATGTACCTGATTCCGAATCTTTGCACCACAGGGAACTTGTTCTGCGGCGTGTATTCAATCCTGTCCGTCTTCAACGGCAACCATCTCGCGGCTGCGATTGCGATTCTAGTGGCGATGATTTTCGACATGTTGGATGGGAAACTGGCCAGGCTCACCAACAGCACCGGTCAATTCGGCGTCGAATTTGATTCCTTGGCGGACGTGGTCTCATTCGGTGTGGCGCCGGGACTTCTGATCTATTCGTTCGCCCTCAATGGACAAGGGATGTTCGGTGTGGCGGTCATGTTCGCCTATGTCGCCATGGGCGCCGTGCGACTGGCGCGGTTCAATGCAACGGTCTCCTCTGCGGACAGCAAGTTCTTTACCGGTCTCGCCATACCGGCCGCTGCCGGGGTCGTGGCCTCGCTGGTCATTTTCGATTTGCACATCACGAAAATGGGGTCTCAGGTCAAACCGATCATTATCCTCGTCATCACTTTGGGTCTCGCGTTTCTGATGGTCAGCACGATCAAATATCGAAGCTTTAAGGATCTGAGGTTCCGCCGCGGTGAACATTTCACCTATCTGGTCTGGGGTATTCTGGCGTTGATGCTGATTGTGGCGTGGCCTCAGGTTATGATACTTGTTATCTTTGCCGGCTATGCTCTCTCCGGTCCTGTCACGCGGGCTTCAACTGCCCTCATGAAAGCAATCAGTAAGCAGGCGGGGAAGCCGGAGATGCCGGTGCTCGACGCAAAAGAATAGCGGCGCTGACGAGGAGTAGTACGCGGCCGTAATCGTATAGAGAGCTGGTGGATGGTGCGAACCAGCCGATTGCCCGCGGAACTCGCCTCCGAGCCGAGCCCGTGAATCCGATCCGGTTGTAATGGGCTCCGATTCATCCTCGTGACGGATGGCAATGAAGGGCGATAAAACTACCGTATGGGGTTTTTCGCCGAATCGGGGTGGTACCACGGAGCGCGTAGGCCTTCGTCCCTGGGTAATGTGACGGGAGGAAGGCCTGTTGTCCGATCTCTTTCCTTCCTCTCGTCCAGTTACAGCCTATCGGCGGTGAAGTTAACCGGGTGTCGGGCTTCGGCTTCTCCAGTGAAGGAGCTGTGGTTGCGGCTCTGTCCCGCTGTCCGCCAAACCGTTTTGAGCGCCCTGAGAGGGAGGAGAAACCCATGACACGGATGATCAAGATTTTCGATACGACGTTGCGAGACGGGGAGCAGTCGCCGGGCGCCAGCATGAATATCGAGGAGAAGCTCCTGATCGCCAAACAACTGGCTCGTCTCGGCGTCGATATCATCGAGGCGGGATTTGCGTATAGCTCGCCCGGGGATTTTGAAGCCGTGCGGCGGATCGCTCAGGAAGTCCAAGGTCCGACGGTCTGTAGCCTGGCCAGGGCGCGTCAGGAGGACGTTGTCCGGGCTTGGGAAGCCCTGAAAGGAGCCCCCAAGATCCGTATCCATACGTTCTTATCGACCTCGGACATCCATTTGAAGCATCAATTTCGCATGACCAGGGATGAGGCTAAGAAACGTGCGGTGGAAATGGTCCGGTTGGCTCGCAGTTATGTCGAGGACGTGGAATTTTCTCCCATGGATGCAAGCAGATCGGATCCCTCCTATCTCTATGAGGTCGTCGCAGCGGTCATCGAAGCCGGAGCCGGGACGGTCAATATCCCCGATACCGTCGGATACGCGATTCCCGAGGAATTCGGGCGGTTGATCCGCGGTATTCAGCAACATGTGCCCAATAGCGCGCAAGCGGTGATTTCAGTCCATTGCCATAACGATCTCGGACTTGCCGTCGCCAATAGTCTTGCGGCTGTCTCGAACGGGGCGGGACAAATCGAATGCACGATCAACGGCATCGGTGAGCGAGCCGGGAATACGTCGCTGGAAGAGGTCGTCATGGGATTGCGCACGCGGAGAGATTTCTACGGCGCCGATACGGCCGTCAATACGGAGGAAATTTCAAAGACCAGCCGCCTGGTCAGCAAAATTACGGGAATGGTGGTGCAGCCGAACAAGGCCATTGTCGGAGCGAATGCCTTCGCCCATACCTCCGGCATTCATCAAGACGGACTGCTGAAGGACAAAACCACCTACGAGATCATGCGCCCTGAATCCATCGGGCTGGAACAGAACAAACTCGTGATGGGAAAGCTCTCCGGACGCCACGCGTTTCGCCAGCGGCTCGAAGAATTGGGCTATGTCCTCACCGACGAGGACGTGAATCATGCCTTTGAGCGATTCAAGCGCTTGGCCGATCAAAAGAAGGAGATTTATGAGGAGGATCTCGAGGTCATCGTGTCCGAAGAATTGGCCAAGATGCCGGAACGCGTGGTCCTGAAGTCGTTTCATGTGGAAAGCGGGACCACCAAAACACCGACCGCCACGGTCGAGTTGGAGTTCGATGGGGGGGCCCATACCCATACGGGAACGGGGGACGGGCCGGTGGACGCAGTGTATCGCACTATTGCGGCGATGCTTCAGACGAAGAGCACGCTTCTCATGTTCGGGGTAAACGCCATCACAGGAGGAACCGATGCGCAGGGAGAGGTCTCTGTCCGCGTGGAGGAAAATGGACGCACGGTGACGGGACACGGAGCCGATACCGATATTATTACGGCGGCCGCTAGAGCCTATCTCAATGCCCTGAATAAGCTGGCCTATTTTTCATCCAAGCAAGGGGATGGGGGGCGGAAGGTCGGCTTGATTTGATTCGCATCCTGAGGGTAGAGTCCTCAATCCCTATGATGCGGCCCGTGGGAAACTCGGATGTGCCGATCTGACTGATTGCACTGATTGTTGGGTGGTTCATGTTCGTCACCAGGCTCAGTGACTGTGCCGAATTCATAGCCGGAGACCGAACCTGTCTCCGTGAACTCCTGCATCCCGACAAAACGGATGCGAAAGTCGGCTACAGCTTGGCTCACGGCTATCTGGATCCGGGGACTCAATCACTTAGGCATCGGCTTCGCTCGTCGGAAGTATACTTTTTTTTGGCCGGTGAAGGGACGTTCACGGTCGAAGATCGATCTATGAAAATTTCCAGGGGCGATCTGGTCTATGTGCCGCCGGGCGCACAGCAATCATTGCTGAACCATGGGAGCGAGGCCATCGAGTTTATTTGCCTGGTCGATCCGGCTTGGAAAATGGAAGACGAAGACATTCTCGAATAGCTTGTAGTTGCTCAAAAGGAAGGAAGAGAGTGAAGGCAAGAATAGCGGTGTTGGCAGGTGATGGGGTCGGCCGTGAGATCGTGCCCGAGGCCGTCAAGGTGTTGAAGAAGGTGGCCGAGCGATTCGGGCATACCTTCGAGTTTGCGCCCGGGGACATTGGAGGACATGCCATCGATAAAGTGGGTGTGCCCTTGCCACAAGATACCTTGGCCTTGGCGAAACAGTCCGATGCGGTTTTACTCGGTGCTGTCGGCGGGCCCAAATGGGAAACGCTGGAATATAGTCTCAGGCCGGAACGGGCGCTGCTGGGCATACGAGAACAACTAGGTCTCTATGCCAATTTGCGTCCGGCGAAACTTTATCCCGGTCTCGTGGACGCTTCCACATTGCGCCGAGAGGTCGTCGAAGGCATAGACATACTTGTCGTGCGCGAGCTGACCGGCGGAATTTATTTCGGAAAACCCAAGGGAATCGAAAAGCTCCCTTCCGGAGGCGAACGAGGCTTTAACACGGAAGTCTATACCACGGAGGAAATCCGGCGCATTGCGAAGGTCGCCTTCGACGCCGCGCGGAAGCGCCGGAAAAAGGTCACCTCGGTCGATAAGGCTAATGTGCTGGAATCCTCCGAGCTTTGGCGGCGAGTCGTCGTCGAAGTGCAGCGGGACTATCCCGACGTCGAGCTCCATCATATATATGTGGATAACTGCGCCATGCAATTGGTGAGGAATCCCAAGCAATTCGACGTACTGCTGTGCAACAACATGTTTGGAGATATTCTGAGCGACGAAGCCGCCATGTTGACCGGTTCGATCGGGATGCTGCCCTCCGCGAGCATCGGAGCGAAGGTGGGACTGTTCGAACCAATCCATGGCAGCGCCCCCGATATTGCCGGTAAGAATATCGCGAATCCCATTGCCACGATCGCCTCGGCTGCCATGATGCTGTCATACGCGTTCCAGTTGGATAAAGAGGCCGAGGCCGTTGAACAGGCCATTGTCCGGACCTTGGAATCGGGATATCGAACTAAAGACATTCAGGCCGACGGGATGAAACTGGTCGGAACCGCAGACATGGGCAATGCGATCGTAACTAATGTCTCCTAGTCGAGATCGTATGGCTATGTCCTCCAAATCTATCATCATTGAAACGGTTGCCGGCATCGGGGAGCCCGGATATTTGGGAGACGGTGGACCGGCTCATGCTGCGTCGCTCAATGAACCGAAAGGATTGGCGGTCGATGGTCACGGCCATCTCTATATCGCCGATTCCGAGAACCATGTCATTCGCAGAGTCGATCGTCTTTCTGGAGTCATTTCAACCATCGCCGGATCGCCCCCTCGTGCTTCTGCGCCAGCTACACCGGCTGGTCCAGCGGCATCCTGCTCGACCGGCGAAATTGAAGAAGATCCATTGGGTGAGACGCCGGCTCAACAGGCTCCCGCCTTCTCACAGGTGGCCGACCTCAGCGGGACAGTCAGGTTTGTGACAGGCGAAGCCATCGGCAGAACGCGGTTTGCCGGCGATGGCGGACCGGCATCGGACGCGCTGTTTAACTTTCCGACCGCCGTGGCGGTGGATAAAGATGGGAATGTCTATATCGCCGATACGTTGAATCACCGGATCAGGATGGTTGCTGCCGCCACCGGAATCATTCGTACGATCGCGGGCACCGGCCAAGCCCGGTATTCCGGTGATGGAGGACCCGCCGTTTCCGCTTCTCTTCAAGATCCGGCTGCACTGGTAATTGATGGGCGGGATCGTCTGTATATCGCAGACCAAAGCAACAATCGCGTGCGAGCCGTGGACTTGAGGACGGGCCGAATTTCGACGATCGCCGGTAATGGGACCGCCGCGTATAACGGGGATGGGATGCCCGCTGCAGACGCTGCCCTCGCAGGACCAAGCGGATTGGCCCTCGGACCCGATGGGATCCTCTATATTGCGGATACCTTCAACGGCCGGATCCGTTCGGTCGATCTCGAAACGGGAACCATTCAGACCGCCGCCGGAGACGGTAGCGAGTATCGTTTCCAGGACGGAGACGAGTCGGTCAGCTTATCGCGGCCTTACGGCATTGCGGTGGATCGGCAAGGCAATATTTTTCTCACCGATTCCGACAGCCATTTATTGCGCATGTACGACAAAACTCGGCATGTGGCGTGCCGAGTTGCCGGAAATGGAACGGCTGCCTTCTCCGGCGATCGGGGGCCCGCCGATGGCGCCACCTTCAGCTATCCTTTCGGCTTGGCGATCGACGATCGCGGAGCGATCTTTGTCGCGGATACATTTAACCACCGAGTACGGCGGTTGACAGCGTGACAGCCTATATCAGCCGTGGTATGGAATGAGACCATGTCTTTATTGAGAAAGAAGCCGGCCTATCGGGTCGCCGTTGTCGGGGCCACCGGGGCCGTCGGCACCGAGATGATCGACGTGTTGGAAGAGAGAAACTTCCCGGTCGATGTATTGCTCCCGCTTGCTTCTTCCCGGTCCGTGGGAGGAACGGTGACCTTTCGCGGAGAAGATATCCCCGTTCAACTCTTAACCAACGATTCGTTTCACGAGGTGGACCTCGCCTTGTTCTCGGCCGGCGCGGACGTGAGCCGGGAGTATGCTCCTGTTGCCGTGCAACAAGGCGCCGTGGTCATCGACAACAGCGCCGCGTGGCGCATGGATCCTAGCGTGCCTCTGGTCGTGCCCGAGGTCAACCGAAATGATCTCGCGCGACACAAAGGTATCATCGCGAATCCGAATTGTTCGACCATTCAAATGGTGGTCGCCCTGAAACCGTTGCATGACCAGGCCCGGGTGAAGCGTATCGTGGTGACGACTTTTCAGTCGGTTTCCGGCACTGGCAAAGAGGCGATGGATGAACTGATGGAGGAGTGCAAGGACCTTCTGAGCTTCAAAGAACCGACGCCCAAGGTGTATCCCTACCAGATCGCCTTCAATTGCCTCCCGCACATCGATGATTTCCTGCCCTCCGGCTACACCAAAGAGGAGATGAAGCTGGTCCATGAAACGCGGAAGATTATGGGCGATGAGACCATCCAGGTTACGGCGACGACGGTCCGGGTGCCGGTCTATGTGTGCCATTCCGAAGCCGTCAACATTGAAACCGAGCGGAAGCTCACCGCGCATGAGGCGAGAGCCGTTCTGTCTGCGGCGCCTGGCGTGCTGGTCTTTGATGATCCGTCGCGCAAGCTCTATCCGATGCCGCTCGATGCAGCCGGAAAAGACGACGTGTATGTCGGACGAGTCCGAGAGGACGAATCGATTCCGCATGGCCTTAATCTCTGGGTCGTCGCCGATAATCTACGAAAGGGCGCGGCGCTAAATGCCGTGCAAATCGCCGAGTGTTTGGTACAATGAGCCATGTCGGAGTGGACTGGATTCGGCCGTGTGCTGATTCTGATCGGGCTCGGGGTCATGGTGGTCGGAATTCTGTTCAGCTTGGCGGACCGATTTCCGGCCCTCGGTAGCGGCCTGAACTGGATCGGCAGGCTTCCAGGGGACATTGCAGTCAAGCGGGAACATTACAGCTTCTACTTCCCGATCGCGACTAGTTTGGTCGTGAGTGTTGCAGTAAGCCTCTTGCTCTATCTTCTCTCATGGCTCTTTCGCCGTTAACGCTACTCTTTGCAGCCCGTGTCTGGTTTGGCCTCGCGCTCTCGGTTCTTTGTGTGTGCCTTCCGGCCATAGTTTCCGCACAATCGGTTCGTGTGCTATTGGCTCAAGACATCCCTCATGTCGAAGTCCGTTCAGCGACAGACGTGATTCTGGTGTCTCAGAACGGCGCGTCTCGGACCGTGAAACTTCCTGTGATTGTGTCCGCGATCGGTGCCGGATTGGTGGTGAATGGGAAGAAAGTTACGGGCGAACAAGTAGAAATTCGGCCAAGCCGCTCCATCTTGTCGCTGGCCTTTCCGAAAACGCTTCCCGCGTTGCGGGGGAAGTCAAAAGCTGCTACGACCGCCGGCTTGAGTTCGGCAGATGTCCCCGGTATGCCGGTCAGCGGGACAGTCCGCATCATGCGCCGGGGTAAAGGACTCTCGGCTATCAATCAGGTCGATCTCGAGGAATACGTAAAAGGCGTCGTCCCTTCGGAAGTCAGTTCTTCTTGGCACCCGGAAATGTTGAAGGTCCAAGCCGTGGCAGCCCGTACCTATGCCCTCTATAACAAGGCGTTGAGCGCTGCGCGCGAGTATGATCTCGTGGCCACGATTCAAGATCAGGTCTATCGGGGCCGCTACGGTGTGAATGCGCGGGTCGAGCAAGCGGTTGAGCTGACAAGAGGAATGGTGATGACCTACCAGAACGCTCCTATCTACGCCGCGTTTTCGTCGACGGCGGCCGGCCCGACCGAGGATTCAATGAATGTGTGGGCCAAGGATTTGCCTTACCTCAAGGGAGTCGAATGTCCGTTCGATCTGAGCTCGCCTTATTATCAATGGAAGGCGAGTGTGAAAATGGACCGCCTTGAAGAGCATTTACGGGAACAAGGCTTCTCTGTCGGAACAATTGCGACGATTACGCCCATTGCCTACAGCCGCGCGGGACGTGTTACGAAACTGAGAATTTTGCATTCTCGTGGGGAATTGCTGTTGAGAGGGGAAGAGTTACGGAAAGCCGTCGGCTACACGGTGATCCCAAGCACCCAGTTTGAAATCGAGTCGGTCGGCGTGAATGTGGTCTTCGCCGGATATGGCGCGGGCCACGCCGTGGGTCTGTGCCAGTGGGGTGCAAAGGAGCTGGCGGAACTCGGCTATCCGTTTACGAGTATTCTGCGGTATTATTACCCCGGTACGGAATTGCGCAACGCCGCTGTGACGCCGTTGTCGGCGCCTTCAATTCCTTCTCCGTAATGCTGCTTTCGGATTTTGACTTTCCGTTCGACCCGTCGCTGATCGCCGCACATCCCGAGACTCCGCGCGATCGAGCCCGCTTGCTTGTCCTGGATCGCGCCACCGGGGATATAAGCCATCACCTGGTGGCCGATTTGCCGGAGCTGTTGAAGAGCGGCGACCTGGTGGTGGCGAATGATACCAAGGTTTTACCGGCTCGAGTCGGCGGCCAGGTCATCCACACCGGAAAGGCGGTGGACATTCTCTTCGTGCGGGATGCCGGACAAGGGACATGGGAGGTCTTGATCAAGGGCAAATTGCGCGCGGGCCATCTCATTCGGGTGTCGCCGGAGGTCCGCCTTCTTGTGACGGAGCGCAGCCGGACCCGCACGACCGTACGGATCGAAGGAGGAGGAGTGGTCGATGATTTGATTCAGAAATTCGGCAGGATGCCGCTGCCGCCCTATATCAAGCGGCAGCCGGTCCGAGAAGACTATGACTGGTATCAGACGGTGTTTGCGCGCGCCGAGGGCGCGATCGCGGCGCCGACAGCCGGACTGCACTTCACGGAGCAGTTGGTCGCCGACTTGGAGCGGCGGGGTATCGGGTTCACCACCGTGACCCTGCACGTTGGGCCGGGAACGTTCCGTCCGGTGAAGGCTGATCATGTTGAAGAGCACCGCATGGATGCGGAGGTCATGGAAGTGCCCGAACGGACGGCGCAGATGATTCAAGACACGCACATCCGTGGCGGTAGAGTTGTGGCGATCGGCACGACCGTCACCCGTGCGTTGGAGAGCGCTGCAGGGTCAAGCGGACAGGTGCGGTCGCTTCGCGGGGAGACGTCGTTGTTTATCAAGCCCGGGTTCGTGTTTCGCGCGATAGATGGACTCCTCACCAATTTTCATCTGCCTCGG
Organism: Nitrospira sp. Nam80; assembly: GCF_965152575.1. NCBI lineage: Bacteria > Pseudomonadati > Nitrospirota > Nitrospiria > Nitrospirales > Nitrospiraceae > Nitrospira > Nitrospira sp. Nam80. Next base: position 3,697,786 of record NZ_OZ224216.1, on the reverse strand, counting down.
ACGACCTTGCTGATGCTGGTATCTGCTTTTGCAGGGACGGAACGGCTTCGGAACGCGTACGCCGCCGCGGTGACGGCGCGCTACCGATTCTATAGTTATGGAGACGCGATGCTGATTCGTTGAGGCCGGAAGACTAGAGCAGCTCCTTGTGAACCTTGATCGGAACTCGTGTTTTCATGGACTCGGCATAGGCCATCAAGGCGCGCTGCTGCTTCTGAAACAGGAAGCTTTGGAAGATACGTTCCTTCGCCGCCGCGGCCTTGGCTGGGTCTGTTTCTCCTTGTCTGGTGAGCAAGGCTTGCGCCTCGGACAGTTCCGACGGTGTGAGCGCCACTGCGTCCATAATGACCATGCGGGCCTTGTTGGTCAGGAGGTCTTTGGATTCCATGGCTTCAAACACGGCCGGCGTGAGATGGTTGGCCGCAAGCAGCCGGCGGTAGACGTCCGGATCAAACGCACCGTCCCGTTGGAACTCCGGTCGCTGCGTAATGGCGTTGCGCAAATCATCGTCCGAGACCGTGATTCCCATGTCGTGGGCCGCAATCAGCCACATCCGATTTTCAATGAGCTGCTCCAGCACGAATTGCTTGAGAAATTCGTCTTTGATATCCGTTTGCCCCTTGTCTTTATAAAAACGGTAGGTGTTGTCGTAGGCCCGTCGGTATTCGTCCTGCTGAATCGCCATATCGCCGACCGAAGCGACGACATTTCCGGTTTGCTGGCCGAATCCCCACCAACCCATCGTGATGATGAAGGCAATGGCAAGGACCCCCATGATGGATTTGAGAAACCATGGGTAGTCGTGCGCGACTTCGCGAAGAAGCTTGATCATGGCGTTCGTTCGGCTCTCGATGAGAATCGGATTTTACTCAGGCTGGCGCGGGAAAGGCAAGCGGGTCACGGCCTGATCGGTTCGACAAGATTTCAACTTTGTTTGTGCCCACCCCATGAATTTGCTATAGTGTCGCTATTCGAGGAGACCGCAATTGGCGGAGGCGATAAGCGGCGAAACGCCGATCGATATCGGGGTTTATCCCAAGGCTCAGGTTCTCAACCGTTTCATCGCTAAGCTGATCGATCTGCTTATCGTGGCCGCGGCCGACAAGCTGGTGCCGCCTGTCGGTTTCCTTGCCGGGCTCGCCTATGTCTTGGTAGCCGATGGGTTTGCGGGCGGGCGCAGCATAGGTAAACGGCTCATTGGGCTTCAGACAATTCTGCCGCGAACACGCGAGGCTGCCGGGTTCAAAGAGTCGATCGTTCGCAACCTTCCATTTGGTCTCGCTTATTTGATGTTTGAGATTCCATACATCGGGTGGGTCGTTTCGATGGCCATGCTGACAGTGGAGGGGTTGCTGATTATCGGCAACGGCCACGGCCGCCGGCTGGGGGATGAGATCGCCAGAACACAGGTGCTTGATGCCGGTCAACTGGACCTGCCCGACTGATGAAAATCGTGACAGACCGGGATGTTGAAGATACCGGGAAGGGAGAGCATCCGTGAATTTTGTCAGTGATATGTTCGGCTGGTTCTCGAACGATTTGGCCATTGATCTTGGAACCGCAACCACGCTCGTCTATGTCCATGGAAAGGGCATTGTGCTGAACGAGCCTTCGGTAGTGGCTGTGGAGAAGAAGACCGAGCGGGTTATGGCGGTCGGGGCGGAGGCGAAGCGGATGTTGGGACGGACACCGGGGAATATTGTCGCGGTCAGGCCGATGAAGGAAGGGGTGATCGCCGATTTTGAAATGGCCGAAGCCATGCTGAAGCATTTCATCCAGAAGGCGCACAATCGGACCGCATTTGTGCGGCCCCGGATTATCATCGGGGTGCCCTCTCGGATCACGCAAGTGGAACAGCGGGCCGTTCGCGATTCGGCCGAGTTGGCGGGAGCGCGTGAAGTATATCTCATCGAGGAGCCGGTCGCGGCGGCTATTGGGGCGGGATTGCCGATTACCGAGCCGTCCGGCAACATGGTGGTGGATATCGGCGGCGGCACCACGGACATCGCGGTCATTTCGCTGGGCGGCATCGTGTACAGCGAATCCGTCAAGGTGGCCGGTGATCGCATGGACGACGCGATCATGAATTACATCAAAAAGAAATACAATCTCCTCATCGGCGAGCATATGGCCGAGCGCATCAAGTTTGAGATCGGCTCGGCCTATCCGTTTGAGGAGCGAAAGACCATGATGATCAAGGGGCGTGATCTCATTTCCGGCATCCCGCGCACGCTCGTGGTGGACGATGCCGAAGTGAGAGAAGCGCTTCAGGAACCGATAGGAACGATTGTGAATGCCATCAAGGTGGCGTTGGAGAATACGCCTCCTGAATTGGCGGGAGATATTATTGATCGCGGTATTGTATTGACGGGCGGTGGCTCCTTGCTCAAAGGAATGGATACGCGGTTCCGTGAAGAAACGAATCTGCCGATTATTACCGTGGATGATCCGCTGACGTCCGTGGTGCTCGGTGTCGGAAAGATTCTCGACGAACTGGACCTCCTGCGCAAGGTTTCCGTCATGTCGCAGTGCAGCACCGCTCGATGATCTCCATCCCGAGTGTGGATGGCTCTATTGCGCTCAACATACGGCAGCAGGCGTCTGGCCGTCGGCCTCTTTGCTCTATTGCTGGCAGCCCTCTTCCTACTTCCCAGTCAGAGCCAGGGGCTGTTGCAGGTTCTTGGCGGCCCCTTCGGGCAGATTCTTAGCCTTCCTCTCGAAGCCTTCTCTTCCCTTGACCGCGGAATCTCGGATTTATGGGACGGATATATCGCCCTCCGCGGCGTTCGCGATGAAAACCAACAACTGCGCAAGGAAATCGAGTTTTTGCAGGGACAGAACAACCAGCTGCGAGAGGCAGCCGTCGCGACCGAACGGCTCGAGGCAATCTTGGGCTTCAAGCAAGCGATGCTTCCCGATACGGTCGCCGCTCAGGTCATCGGTCGTGACGTCACGAATTGGTATCGCGGAGTGATTCTGAACAAGGGCGAGCAGGATGGGGTGCGGGCGGAAATGGGAGTGGTTACCCCGGCTGGAGTGGTCGGCAGGGTGGTGAAAGCGACAGCCGCCTCATCGGTCGTCCTGCTGGCGACGGATCCCAACAACGCCATTGCCGCGCTGGTTCAGCGGACGAGAGATGAGGGCATCGTGGAGGGTACCCGGAATGGACGAGCGCGCCTCAAGTATATTCCGTTGCTTTCGAACGTCCATCCGGGCGACCGGGTGGTGACATCCGGGTTGACCGACGCCTTTCCCCGCGGATTGGCCATTGGGGTGATCACGCATATTGAGAAAGAAGAGGGCGATCTGTTTCAGTCGGCAGAGGTCGAGCCTGAAGTCGACCTCGCCAAACTTGAAGAAGTTCTGGTCATCCGCGCGGCGCATGAAGGAGCCGAAGCGTCAAGAAAAATGATGCCCAATCTGACCGGTGAAAAGAAAAAACCATGAGAATATTGTTATACGCGGTGCTGGTGTTGACCGTAGCGCCGATTCAGGCCACGCTCTTGAATCATGTCAACATTCTGGATATCCGCCCCGACCTCGGGCTCATTGTGGTGTGCCTGGTCGGGTTTTTCGAAGGAGAGTTGGACGGCCTCCTCTTGGGAGTCATGCTGGGCTGGTCGCAGGGGTTGCTCTCAGGGGGCGGGCTCTGGGTCGACGTCGTGTCGAAAAGCGGGGCGGGATTTCTCGCCGGTTTGGCCGGGCGGCATCTCGCTTATATTACCCCGGCGGTCCTCCTGGTCGGCCTTGGCGTCATTTCTTGTTTGTCCAACCTGGCGTTTCTCTACTCGATGAAGAGTCCAGACTGGGATGTGATGTGGCACGCGATACACTCCAAGGTACTCATTCAGGCGATCTTTGATGCGGCTCTTGGAACGGCGGTGTACTGGTGGTTCATGCGCCGATCGACATCCGATCAGACGGCGGTCGGTGACCAATATTAATTACAGAATGGATGTGGGCGGGTTTGATGGCCTCGGCCAGTATTCAAGACAATGAGTTCGTGGATGTTCAGCGACGGCTCGGCATCCTGCGTGTCGGATTGATGCTCGTCGTCGCGCTCCTCGCTTTGCGATTATGGCATCTCCAAATTCGTGAAGGTCCCTATTATCGCGATTTGTCCGAGAACAATCGAACCCGCTCGGTGATCTTGGAACCGGCCAGGGGGCTGATCTATGATCGGAACGGAATCTTGTTGGCAAACAATGTTCCCAGCTTCAGTTTGTACGTGACATTGGAAGATGTGAAGGATCGCGAAGCATTGGTGTCCACACTGGCGACGTTGCTCAATCTGGAGCCCGAGTTCATACAGAAGAAACTGTCCATCGGCCGGCTGAGCAAACTCCAGCCCAGAAAGATCAAAGACCGCCTCACATTGCGAGAAGCTACGATTATCGAGTCCCACCGCCTCGATTTGCCCGGGGTGATGATCCAAGTCGAGTCGCAGCGCAATTATCCAGGGGGACCGATTGCCGCGCATCTCCTCGGTTACGTCGGAGAAATATCGTCCGAACAGCTGGAAAAGCCCGAGTTCGCCGACCTTCACCAGGGGAGCATTGTGGGACAGTACGCGGTCGAAAAATTCTTTGACCGGGAGGTTCGAGGCAGATCGGGACAGAAAACCGTGGAGGTCGATGCGCTGGGCCACGAAAAGCGGGCGGTCGTCGCGGACAAGCCTGTGGCGGGCGACGATTTATACTTGACGATCGACGCCCGTCTGCAAAAACTGGCCGAAGACCTGCTCGGTGAAGAAACCGGAGCGATCGTGGCCTTGGATCCGACCAACGGCGATATCCTGGCCATGGCAAGCCGGCCGACGTTTGACCCCAATGTGCTCTCGAAGGAACTCACGTCAAAACAATGGGCGGAAATCGTGCAAGATGAAGGCCGTCCACTCAACAATCGGGCGACCCAGGGGCAGTATCCGCCGGGGTCCACGTTTAAAGTCGTGATGGCGGCGGCGGCGCTGGAAACGAACACGATGACGCCGTCCAGCACTGTCCGATGCGCCGGAGGATATCAGTTCGGCAATCGCTTGTTCCGTGACTGGAAGGCCTCCGGACACGGGTCGGTCGATTTGAATTATGCATTGGTCCATTCCTGCGATGTATATTTCTATACCGTCGGCCAGCGTATGGGAATCGACACGATTGCGGACTATGCCAAGCAATTCGGGCTGGGGCATGAAACCGGCGTCGAATTGCCATCGGAGCGCGTCGGCATCGTCCCATCCACAGCCTGGAAGCAAAAGGCTAAGGGACAGCCCTGGTTTCCCGGTGAAACGATTTCCGCCTCTATCGGTCAAGGGTATGTGACGGTCACTCCACTTCAGATGGCGAGTGTGATTGGGACGGTGGCGAATGATGGGATGGCCTTCAGGCCCCGAGTCGTCAAGGCGGTGATGGATCGGAGCAGCGGGCAAAGAAAGGACCTTGAGCCGAGCGTGCGAGGGGGGCTGTCCATGAAACCCGGCACGCTCAAAGTCATCAAGGAGGCGCTGGCCGGTGTCGTGAAGGAGGGGACCGGGACGCGCGCGAAATCATCTCTCGTATCCATCGCCGGGAAGACCGGGACTGCGCAGACGGCCGCGTTGCGCACCGGGCCGGAAAAGGACATCCCCAAGAAGTTCCGCGATCATGCGTGGTTCGTGGCGTTTGCGCCGGTGGATGTCCCTAAAATCGCGGTAGCCGTACTGGCCGAGCATATGGGCCATGGTGGTTCGGCTGCCGCGCCGCTAGCGAAGGAAATTATTGAAGCGTACATGAGATTCTCCGCCTCGTCTCCCTCGGTACATACGGCCGCGGGCGTTGTCGCCGCTTCGCCGGCATCCGCTCTCCATTACCGCCATGATTGATCGTGTGATCGACAGTCGCGGATTGGATAGTTTCGATATCCGTTTCATAGGATTGATTCTGGCGATTCTCTCATTCGGACTGGTCTCGATTTACAGCGTGACGTATCAGCAGGACAGCGGTGTTCCGCTGTATCTGAAGCAGGTCGTCTGGATCGGGCTCGGCTCTGTTGCATTTGTTGTCATGTTGGTGTCCGACTACCATAAAGTTGCACGGCTGGCCTATCCTGCTTATGCTGTGGTTCTTGTGCTGCTGGCCGTGGTGCTCATGATGGGTAAAACGTCCCACGGGGCGCAGCGTTGGATGACCATCGGACCGTTCGCATTTCAGCCGTCGGAATTCGCCAAGCTGGTGCTCATTCTTGTGTTGGCAAAATACTATTCGTCTGTACCGCGGGTCGGATGGATACAGCGGGTTGTCATACCGGGTCTGCTGGTATTGCCTGGGTTGCTATTGATTTTAAAGCAGCCTGACTTGGGCAGCGGCTTGAGCTTTGTCGCGGTGTACGCCGCTATGCTGCTCATGGTGGGCGTGCGATCCAAGGCGCTGGGAATTATCCTGCTGTTTTCATTAATGTTGTTTCCCTTCGCCTGGGAGTACGTGTGGGGCTCGCTTCATGATTACCAACGCCAGCGCATTATGGCCTTTGTCGATCCGGAGTATGATCCGGGAGGAAAGGGGTACCACGCCCTTCAATCTCGCATTGCAATAGGGTCCGGGGAGTTGGCCGGAAAAGGATTGCACGGCGGCACACAAAGCCAATTGAAGTTTCTTCCGGAAGGGCATACGGATTTCGTCTTTGCGGTCTTCGCCGAAGAATGGGGCTTTCTGGGGGTGCTCGCTCTCCTTACGCTGTTTGTCATGTTGATATGGGTGTCTCTCGAGATTGCCGCTCGCGCAAAAGACACGCTCGGGGTGCTTTTAGCGGCCGGGATTGTCGCTATGTTATGTTTTTGTGTCGTTGTGAACATCGGCATGACGGCGGGCATGTTTCCGATCGTGGGGATTCCGCTGCCCCTGATGAGTTACGGAGGCAGCGCGACCATTATGATCATGGCTTCGCTGGGACTATTGCTGAATGTGAAGCGACGGCGATTAGCCTTGTTCTATTGAGTCCGTTATGGGCCAGACATAGATTCGGCTGCGGCCGATCGTCAAACAGGAAAACAGGGAAACTGCGTGAGTGAAGGGTGCATCGATACCCGGGCGCTGTCGCCCGCGCCAGCCCTCATCGCGGCTGACCCGGATGTGAAGGAGTCGATATGAGTGTGGAAATAGCGATCAGTCAGGCCCGCGAAGAGACGCGGGTCGCGGTTCTCGACAACGGGGTCGTCACCGACCTGTACGGTGACCGGGCGAAAGATAAAGATTTTGTCGGAAATATTTATAAAGGACGGGTGGCCAAAGTCTTGCCGGGTATGCAGGCCGCATTCGTCGATATCGGTCTTGAGAAAGCGGCCTTCATGCATGTATCCGATCTGTCCGAAGATACGGAGCCGGCGGATACTCTCGTGGATGCGGAGGAAGACGATCGGGATTCCGAAGTGCCTCGCCCCAAGCGACAGACTTCGAAGCCCATCGAAGAACTGCTCAGTGAAGGGCAAGAGCTGATGGTTCAGATTTCGAAGGGTCCGATCGGCACTAAAGGCCCCCGCGTCACCACATATGTCTCATTGCCGGGGCGATATCTCGTCTTTATGCCGACTGTCGAACATATCGGAGTATCCCGGCGGATTGCGCGGGACGAAGAGCGGGCCCGTTTAAAGGAGATTATGAAACGGGTTCGCCGACCTGGGTATGGGTATATCGTGCGGACTGTCAGCGAAGGAGTGAAGGAAGAAGACCTCCGCGCCGATGTCGAGTTCTTGCATGTATTGTGGCAGGATGTGCTGACTAAGCGAGACCAGCATCCGGCGCCGGTCCTGCTGCATAGCGACCTGAGTCTGAGTTTCCGAGTTGTCCGAGATTTATTCGGGCGAAAGGTCGATCGGCTGCTGATCGATTCCCGCGATGAATACGAGGCGATCCGAAATTTTGTGCAGCGCTTTTCGCCGGAACAGACATCGCGCATCCATTTTTATGACAAAGAAGAGAGCCTCTTCGACTATCTTGGAGTCGAACAGGAAATTGCGCGGGCCCTGAGCCGAAAAGTATGGCTCAAGTCCGGAGGGTACATCGTTATCGATCATACCGAAGCCATGACCGTCATTGACGTCAACACCGGGCGGTTCGTCGGCAAGCGAGACCAGGAGGAGACGATCTTGCGCAATAATCTCGAGGCAGCGCGAGAAATCGCCTACCAGGTCAAACTCCGCGGGATCGGCGGGATCATCATTGTGGACTTCATCGATATGGAGCGCGAGAAGAATCGGGATAAGGTCTATCATGCTCTCGTCGATGCGATGGCCGCCGACAAAGCCAGAACCCGTATTTCTAGGATTTCAGATCTCGGCCTCATCGAAATTTCCCGCGAGCGTGTCAGGGAAGACCTCCTGCGGGCGTTGTCGGAGCCCTGTCACTATTGCGACGGGCGGGGTTATACGAAGTCGCCGATGACAGTCGCCTATGAAATTTTTCGTGACATTCGGCGCCTCGGCAGCTCATCGGAACAACAACGCATTATCGTGGGGGCCCATCCTTCCGTTGCGAGACTGCTTCAGGAAGAGGAGCAACAAGGTTTGGAAGATCTCGAACGGCGCTATGCGGCAAAGATTATCGTCATGCCGGACAGCAAGTTGCATCTGGAGCAATACGACTTGGTCATGATGTAACGCGAAACGGCGTTGCGCGCACACGACGCCCTGCAGGAACCTCATTGAGTATTCGCCTAAGCCCCCGCCTGCTATCGCCGTCCGGGACGGTCCGCGCCGGAAGACCCATCGCAATCCTGCACATCAGGATCCAAGTCCCGTATGAATAATGCCACGATTCGCCCGTGGTTTGTGCTGCGCGCCGTCACGGGAGTCGGTGATGCCACGATGCTGACTCTTGTCCAAGCACTCGGCTCACCCCAGTCGGTGCTGGAAGCCTCCGAGGAGACCTTGGTTCAACTCGGTTGTCGTCAGAGCCTGGCTCAAGCGATCCGCTCCAGTCTTCCGGCGAATATGGAACGCCGGATCGACCGGGAACTTCAGGTGCTGGATCGTTTGGGAGTCACTGTATTGGCATACTCCGATGAGGCCTATCCGTCTCGTCTGCGGGCAATTGCCGATCCCCCGCCGCTCTTATATGTGTCGGGACGGATGGTTGCAGCAGATCAGTATGCTGTGGCTATCGTCGGGTCCAGGCGAGCCTCGCATGCCGGGCGCTTGTTCACCGAAGAATTGAGCCGTGAATTGGCATCGGCCGGATTTAGCATTATCAGCGGCTTGGCATTAGGCATCGATGCGGCTGCTCATCGTGGTGCGATTGAGGCCCGGGGGAGGACGATTGCGGTTTCGGGTTGCGGAATCGAACGGACCTATCCGTCCGTTCATGCGAGGCTGCGGCACGATATCGAGCAATGTGGGGCGGTTCTATCGGAGTTGCCGGTTGGGGCGGCTCCTCATAGTTACCATTTCCCGCGCAGGAACCGGATCATCAGCGGCCTGGCTCTTGGCGTGATCGTGACGGAAGCGGCCTTGAACAGCGGATCGCTCATTACAGCGAGATTGGCGGCCGATCAGGGACGAGAAGTCTTCGCAGTCCCGGGAATGGTCAAGTCCGAAACCAGCCGTGGCCCGAACGCGTTGATTAAGGAAGGGGCTAAATTGGTGGAGTCGGGAAACGATGTGATTGATGAACTCATTTCACAGGTGGACGAGGTCTTCAAAGAGCGGCTTCGAATGCGCCACATACCCGCTCCGCATTCTCCTCAGTGCTTTGGAAATGAAGAGACTCTGGTGTATGATGCCTTGTCATGCGAGCCTCAATCTATGGACGCCGTGATACGAAAAACCGGATTGACGTCCTCACAGGTGACAACGGCTCTTCTTACGCTCGAACTGAAGAACTGTATCCGCCAACTTCCGGGCAACCAGTATCTGCGTCTGTAGTTTCAGAAGGTTAAGTCTCTGCTTGCGGAGACATCTCTGGAATTTGCTATAGTGAAGGAGTGACAGGGGATCGAATGCACGCGAAGAGGTCGCCAGGATTCACAGGATTCATATGGCAAAGTCACTGATCATTGTCGAATCGCCAACGAAGGCGAAGACCATCACCAAGTATTTGGGGCGAGGCTACTCCGTCATGGCGTCGGTGGGGCATGTGAAAGATTTGCCGACCAGCAAGCTGGGTGTCGATCTCGACAATGATTTCGAGCCGCAGTACGTGACGATCAAAGGCAAATCCAAGGTACTGGCCGAGATCAAAAAGAAAGCGCAGGCAGTCGACAAGATTTATCTGGCTCCGGACCCAGATCGTGAAGGAGAAGCCATCGCCTGGCACATTGCTCAGGAGTTGAACGGAAAGAAGAGCAAGAAGGACGGGAAAGTCTTTAGAGTGTTGTTCAATGAAATCACCGAATCGGCGATCCGGCGGGCGCTTCAATCTCCGGGCCAGATCGATATGAAGTTAGTGCAGGCGCAACAGGCCCGCCGGGTGCTGGACCGAATCGTGGGATACCAAGGGAGCCAACTGCTCTGGAAAAAGGTACGCCGCGGACTCAGCATGGGACGCGTCCAATCAGTGGCTGTCCGGCTGATTTGCGATCGAGAGCGGGAACGCGAGGCCTTTCGGCCCGAAGAATATTGGTCCATCGTCGCTACATTGGCGGGAGAGCAGCCTCCGCCATTCGATGCCAAACTCCATAGTATCAACGGTCAGGATGCCGATATTTCGACAGGTGAGCAGGCTCGCGGGGTAGTAGATGACGTCCATGGGAAGCCGTTCGTCGTCCAATTAATCGAACGAAAGGAAAAGAGGCGCAATCCAGTCGCCCCATTCATCACGAGTCGCCTGCAGCAAGAGGCGGCCAGAAAACTGCATTTTACACCGAAAAAAACTATGACCTTGGCCCAACAGCTTTACGAGGGGATTGAAATCGGAGCAGAGGGGGCCACCGGCCTGATTACGTATATGCGGACCGATTCGCCGCGCATTTCGTCCGAAGCGACGGAGGATGCGCGTCGCGTGATCATGGATCGATTCGGTGCGGAGTATCTGCCGCAGGCTCCAAATGTGTACAAGACGCAAAAGGCCGCGCAGGAGGCGCATGAGGCCATTCGACCGACCTCGGCTTTTCGTGACCCCGAATCCATTCGACAGTTTCTTCAGGCGGACCAATATCATCTTTATAAGCTGATCTGGAACCGGTTCATCGCGTCGCAGATGGTGCCGGCCATCTTCGATGTGACACGGGTCGATTGCACGCCCGTCGGCACGAATGATCGCTATGTCTTCAGGGCGACGGGCACCGTGATGAAATTTCCCGGCCATACGGCTGTGTACCTGGAGGGGACAGACAAGGAAAGCGGCGCGCAAAAGTCCAAGGCGGAGCAGGAGAGCGACGACGACTCGGAACGGCAGTTGCCGGTGTTGTCGGAAGGCGAATCGTTGCGCTTAGTTGCCGGAGAAGGGCAGAATCAGCCGGGCCTTTTGTCCAAGCAGCATTTTACCCAACCTCCACCCCGCTACAATGAGGCGCTGTTGATTCGTGAGCTTGAGGAAAAAGGTATCGGACGCCCTTCCACCTATGCGTCTATCATTTCCACAATTCAGGAGCGGAAGTACGTTGAGAAGGTGGAGGGACGGTTTGCTCCAACTGAAACCGGCAAGACGGTGAACGATTTTCTGATGAAGGGTTTTCCGGACCTCCTGGATACGGAATTCACTTCACAGATGGAGGAGCAGCTGGATGAGGTAGAGGAAGGAAGCAAACCATGGGTCACGGCCGTTCGGGAATTCTATACTCCGTTTACGAGGGACATGGAACACGCTCAGAATATCCCCGGGCCGAAAGATACCGTGGAACCGCCTACAAACATCCCTTGTGAAAAGTGCGGCCGCATGATGGAGATCAAATGGGGCCGCAATGGGAAATTCCTTGCTTGTCCGGGATTCAAAGAAGATCCGCCCTGCAAAAATACCCAGAACTTCCAGCGACTTCCAGACGGCAGCATCAAGATCTTGCCGAAGGAGGAATTGACGACCGACGAGAAATGCGAGAAATGCGGCAGCCCCATGGTGGTGAAAAGCGGGCGGTTTGGGAAATTCCTTGCTTGTTCCGCCTATCCCGAGTGTAAAACTACAAAAGCCATCGCCTTGGGCATCAAGTGCCCCACGCCAGGGTGTGGGGGCGACTTGGTTCAGAAAAGAACACGAAAAGGCCGATCGTTTTATGCCTGCAGCCGGTATCCTCAGTGCGAATATGCATTGTGGGATCGTCCTGTGAATAAATCCTGCCCGACGTGCCAAGCCCCGTTCCTCATTGAGAGGATCTCCAAGCAGACCGGTCGCACGGTACAGTGTCGCAATGAGGACTGCGGCTACCGCGAAGCCGGTTGAACTGCTTTCATCTCTCCCGCATAGGCATCAACATAAGACGCTAACGGAATTTCGTGTTCCGCATTTGCCGTACGATTCAACGGCAATTTTGTAGGAGTGTGCTTTTGCTGTGCCCCGTTGGTCAACAATGAGTTCTCTTCTCAGTGAAGATGAGAACGTTAGTCAAAACTACTTAACAATGGGCTTGACGATACTCGGCGAGATGTCGATAATGAGGAAGGAGCTGATTGAAGATATACGCCGTCGCGCCATTGATGGCCGCTTCGGACGCGACGGATGCCCGCGACAAACTCCCCGGCCGGAAGGAGAAGCAACCGATGAAAGCAAAACAAGGCATTATCGAACTGTTGAATAAAATCCTGACCGCTGATCTCACGGCGATCAATCAATATTTCGTCCATGCAAAGATGTGCGCCAATTGGGGCTATGAGCGACTCCATCATCACGTGAAGCAGCGGTCTTTTGATGAAATGAAAGACGCCGATGAGTTGATCGAGCATATTCTCTATCTGGAGGGTGTGCCGAATGTGCAACGTCTCAACAACGTGCATGTCGGAGAGACCGTGCCAGAGCAATTCAAGGCCGACCTGAAAGCGGAACAGGAGATGTTGGCGCTGCTGAGCGAAGGGGTCGCGCATTGCACAAAAGTCGGTGATTTTACCACCAGGCACATGCTCGAGGATATGGTCAAAGACGTCGATGAACATATCGACTGGATTGAGACACAGATGGAAACTGTGAAGCAGATCGGGCTGGAAAACTATCTGGCCGAGCAGATCAAGAAGGAGAGTTGATGGACCGAAGGAAGGGCAGTCAAACAGACGTTGAGCCAGGGACCATCATCACCAACCGTCCGATGGAGGGATGCCGGTGAAGGCGAAAGAAGGAGTCATCGAGAATCTGAAGAAAATCCTGACGGCGGAAATGACGGCCGTTCACCAATATCTGCTCCATGCCGGGTTGTGCAAGAGTTGGGGCTATGGTCGGTTGCATGAGGAGTTTGAATCCCTGGCTCAGGGGGAAGTGAAGCATGCGGGGCAATTGATTGACCAAATTCTCTATCTTGACGGAGTTCCCGACATGCAACAGGTCGAGGCTGTCGCAACCGGGACTGATGTGAAGCAATTGTTCGAGGGAGATCTAAAGTTCGAGAAAGATGATGTGGAACTTCTCCGCGAGGCGATTGCGCATTCCACGAAGGTCTCGGACTTCACCACTCGGCACATGCTTGAACATATGCTCATAGATACCGAAGAGCATATCGACTGGTTTGAAACGCAGTTGCGGACGATCGAGCAGATCGGACTAGCCCGGTACCTCTCCGAGCAGATGTAGCAACCGTCCGGGAGGGAGAGGGCTGCGGATGAGCCTTTTCCCTCCCACACTCTCCCTGCCGCGTTGTGCCCTCCCTTTAGTGACGTTCATGGGTCTTTATGACCTAGTCCTTCCGGCTTACCGCGCTTAGGTTGGGCGTCTCCTTTGGATAGATTTCTCCATGCCGGCATAGCCTTATCTGTTAGAATGCCATCAAGTCATTGATTTGAAAGGGACCATGCGAAGATTGGTTCTCTGTCTCATACTGCTAACGCTTGGTGGATGTGTCGTCTCGCTACCGGCCTCGCCCGACTCCGCTGAACTGGCGGAACTTCTACCTTCCGATGGCGCCGTTGTGGTCGGCCATGTGGTCACAGTCCTGATTGGACCAACCACGCGTCCGTATGCTCCGGAGTTGCGCTTCTTTGAACTGATCAATACGGCGACACAAGAACGAATTCGAGTAGACGTTCAGAGCAAGGATCGCTGGTTTATTCTCCCGTTGCTTCCGGGAGATTATGAATTGAGCCGTCTTCAGATCTCCGAGGGCGCGTTTCAGGCAACGGCGGGGCTGAATCCGGGTTTCAAGGTCATCGAGGGGCGGATCACTTACGTCGGAATGTGGCGACTCGGTATCGAATCACCTCAGTATGATCGCAGCATTGTATTGTCGGCCATCGAGGAAGACCGGGAGGTTGTTCGCCGGGCAATGGGATCTTATCAGTCTCTTCGAGACCATCCTTTATCGATCGATCTCCTAGTCCCTGCGACGGTAGAAACACGTCTGTACGAGGTTGCTCCCTACCCAAGGTTTTGGTGGTTCCGACGCCATCACACCTCCTAAACATCGATAATTCACATGATTTCAGACTAACTGTCAAAGGCGCCAGGGTCGCGCTCGATTTGCCTTCCGCCAGAAAAAACTGAAATCGCAAAAAATTGTCATTGACATACGCGGTGCACCCTTCTATTAAAGAGAGTAAGACTCGTTCTCAATATCATTCTTATGGGTTGGCACCAATGATTTCCGGGACTCACAACGAAGAGGCGCGGTGCCATTGTGGGCATCTCGTCGCTAAGTTGAGAAGAACCGGCGTTGAACTGAAATGCAAGCGCTGCAAACGCCTGCTATTCATTCCATTTGAAAGAGACTCATTACGGATGTCTAAGCCTCTTACTACCAGTGCCGAGATCATAGGGGGTCATAACCGAAAGTAATCATTTCGATTCAGAGGACCATGGCGTCCCGGCAGCTTAATTTAAGGAGGAATTCATGGGACGGCTATGGTTTGTGGTCTTGGTTATGTATGTGTGGGTGTTCAACGGAACGGCGTTCGCGCAGAGCGTGGATGATCGGCTGAAAAAATTGGAAGAAGCTATTGAAGAAATGAAGCGGCACGAGGCCCTTGAGCGGGAAGTCGAGGGGCAGCCACCGGCAACACAGCCGGGCGAGACCCCAAACGTTCAACAGATGGGCGCTGAAGAACAGGGCGCTGAACGAAAGTACGGATCAATTATGCAGGGGTCCGGTAAGCTGATCTACGCTCGCCCGTTCGTTGCAAGCCCCAAGGCGATCGTCGGTGGATATATGGATGTGGAATACATCAATCGCGCGCATCAGGGGACGCCAAGCAGCATCGATGTCCACCGGTTTGTCCCGTTCATCTACGGCGATATTAGCGAGCACGTCAAATTCGCCTCTGAAATCGAGATTGAGCATGGTATCTTGGAAAGTTCCAGCGTGCCCCATAGCGAAGTCAGCCTTGAATTCGCCTCCATCGATTATTTGATTAACGACAAGCTGAATCTTAGAGCGGGTGTTCTTTTGCTGCCGGTCGGAAAATTCAACCTTCTGCATGACGCGCCGTTGCGGGACCTTACTGAGCGGCCGCTCGTCACGCAACTGCTCTATGGATCCGTGCTTTCGGAGACCGGCGCCGGCATCTATGGAACCTTCTATCCGTCCCGCCGCTCGAAACTCGATTATGAACTTTACGTCACCACAGGCTACAACGGATACGGAAACTGCCAGGCCGGAAGCGTACAAGCCAATAGCCTGTCATGCGGTTCTCAAATCAACGAGGCAGGCGGGGTGGCCAATGCCCGCCAGCGCAAGACGGATATCAGTTCGGGGTTCGACAATAACAACGGCAAGGCGGTCGTCGGAAGGGTCGCTTTTAGTCCTTTCCTGGGTGTTGAAATCGGCGGATCGGGACACTATGGCACCTATGATCCCTTTGGTCAGAAGCATTTGGGCATTTGGGCGGTGGACTGGACGCTTGTCCGCGGTCCGTTTGAGGTGATCGGCGAATCGATCTGGACCTATGCTCAGGATAACTCCAAGAATCTCAACGGTACCCCATGTACGGTGAATACATCGATCGGCGGGATCGCGCCGGGACACTTCTGTCCCCAACGGATGCAGGGCTATTACATACAAGGCAACTACCATTTCCTTCCGGAATGGATAACCCGGCTGGCCCCGAGCTTCTTCCGCCCTGAAGTGTCCACGTTTACAGCCATGGTTCGATGGGAACAGGTCAACACGAATAAAGACCAACCGGGCGGGCTCGGAGATCTCCAGCGGCTGACCGTTGGATTGAACTACCGGCCGACCGAGGACACGGTTTTCAAGGCGGACTTTCAATACAGTCCGGAAACGATTAATCGCAACAACCAGAGGATTCACGATACCGCATTTATTCTGTCGGCAGCGACATACTTCTAGGCGGTTGGAAAGAGGAACAGGAGGGCTTCAAGCGGGCGGCCTCCGGGCCGCCCGTGTCATTTTAAGGAGAGGGTATTCATATGCAGGTTCGTATCGCGATGATCTTCTGCTTCGGTGTGTTTTCTTCAAGCTGCGCCTTGTTCCCGAAAGATCAGCAGGATCAGTATCTGGTGTGCCCGTATGAGGTCGTATGGAAAGCGGCGACTGATACGATGAAAGTATTTCCTGTAAAGGTCCAAGACAAGGACAGCGGTGTGATTGAAACAAGATGGACCGAGATGGAAGGCCCGGAGAGAGGATTTGGACTATTCCAACGGGTCAGTTCGGGATTCGGCAGTAAAGAGCGTGCCCGCATGTTTCTGACGGTCAAAAGACTGAATGAAGTTACTGAAGTCATTGTCACCGAAAACAGAGAACGCTGGCATCTCAAGGGCGGTGTGACGAGTCAGGCCACACGGTGGTG
Source organism: Nitrospira sp. Nam80 (assembly GCF_965152575.1). Taxonomy (NCBI): domain Bacteria; kingdom Pseudomonadati; phylum Nitrospirota; class Nitrospiria; order Nitrospirales; family Nitrospiraceae; genus Nitrospira; species Nitrospira sp. Nam80. Next base: position 3,680,946 of record NZ_OZ224216.1, on the reverse strand, counting down.
GCCGATCGAGCCGTCCGAAGAGGCGATGGTGGAGGTGATGAACCGGCTTAATACCAAGCTAAAGGACCAAGGATGCACCCCCTCATAACATTCTCAATCGGTGCGTTGGTCGCCGCGATTCTGCTCAGTGCGCCGCCCGCCGGAGCGGAACGTATCTGGGATGCGGAACTGAAGCGGTTCCTCACCCCTCAGGAGATGGGGCAGGAAGACGTCTTCTTGACGGAAGACGAGGCCGCGCGCTTGATGTTTCCCAAATCTGAACGCATCGGCAAGGAAGTCATTCAATTGACCCCCGACCAAAAGAAGGTCATTGAAGACAGGATTGGGTGGCATTTTCCGGAGAACGATTTCAACGTATATCTAGGGAAAACAGGCGCCCAGACAGACGGGTACGCCATTGTGCAAAATACCATCGGCAAGCACAAGCCGATCACCTATATGGTCGGTGTCGACCCCGCCGGCGAAGTGCTCAACATTGAAGTTCTCATCTATCGGGAGTCGCGGGGAAGCGAAGTCCGCACCAAACGCTTTAATGCTCAATACGAGGGGAAGACGGTTTTCGACCCGATTCGCATGAACAAGGATATCATCAATATCAGCGGGGCGACGATGTCGGTTCGATCGCTTAGTGCAGGCGTCAAACGCACTTTGGTGATGGTCGATGAGTTGTATCTGAAGCCGATCGGCCGCGGCAGTGACAACGTGCAAGCGCGACGGAATCAGAAGGGATTCTTGGGAACGCTGTTCGGGTTCTAGCGCGCTTAGAAAGATGCGTAATTTCAATGCGCGATTCCGGCTCCGCGATACCGATCGCCAGATCCGGCTGGTCTATACTCTTTTCCTTTTCTGCATGCTCGCCGGCTTTGCGTTTAGCTTCTTCTGGGCCCACAGCATGACCGGCCTGTCCCCACAGGGGATCGCCGATCATTATCTCGGTTCCGACGCCACATTCGGCGAACCCATGTCTTTTCGCGAACTGGCTGAGGTGACGCATTTTCATCTGTTCACCATGCCGGTTGTCTTTATCATTCTCGTTCACGTCTTATACCTTACTATGGCGAGCAGCCGAATGAAAATATGGATGACATGGGCCGGATTCGGCGGTGTCATGCTGGATTTGATCTCGCCGTGGTTGATTAGTTATGTCTCTCCGATTTTCGTACTGACTATGTTGGCGGGAGATTTTCTCATGGTTGCGAGCTTTTTGGTAATGATGGCTATTCCCATGTATGAAATGTGGGTCCGGAAAGTTCCGTTTATGGCGTCCGGAGAAAGCAAATGAGATGCTCCTCACTATTCTGCGATGTCCAGAGTCCGACTCGCGTGCGAGATGTTGTGGTCCGCTGTTTCCGGTGTTTTATCGTGGGGCTCATATTTCTGGCCGGGGGCTGCGCTTGGACTTCCGATTCCGCTATCCGTTTTCAGACCGTGAAACGCAGCCAATTGTTGATGGGCACTCTGGTTCAGATCACTGCAGTCGGTTCAAATGAACAGAGTGCCGGTCAGGCGATATCGGCCGGCTTCGCTGAGATTCGGCGGCTGGAGGAGCTGCTCAGCACCTGGATCTCCACGAGCGAGCTGTCTCACGTCAATGCCGCCGCCGGACTCGAGCCTGTTGCAGTAAGTCCGGACACCATGACCGTTCTTAAGTGGTCGCTGGAGATTGCACGGTTGACCGACGGGGCCTTCAATATCGCGGTCGGGCCGGCCGTGGAAGCCTGGAATGTGGTTCAGGAACCGCGAATTCCCGATGATGCCGAGTTGGTTCGTCTAAGGCCTCTTCTTGACCTCGGGCAGGTACATCTCGATGAGGAAGCGGGGACGGTATTCCTTTCACGGCCGCATATGCAGATTGATATCGGAGGAATCGGAAAGGGGTTTGCGGCGGACCGTGCTGTGGCCGCTATGAGAGCAGCTGGAGCTCTGGCTGGAGTCGTAGCCTTGTCCGGCGACATCAAGACGTTCGGGAGGATGCCGGACGGTGGGGCGTTTACCTTTGGTATTAGACATCCCCGTGTTGAAGGAGCATTGCTGGCCCGTGTGGAACTTCGAGATGAGGCTATTTCAACGGCGGGAGATTATGAGCGTTTTTTTGAGAAGGACGGTGTCATTTATCACCATATTTTGGATCCGCACACCCTTTGGCCCGCACGTGCCTGTCAAAGCGTCACCATTATTGCGCGAGAGGGAGTTATGGCCGATGGCCTGGACACTGGGATTTTTGTATTAGGCCCCGAACGCGGCATGGAACTGGTCGAACGGTTACCGGAGGTTGAGGCCCTCATCGTGGATCGTGACGGGAGGGTGTGGATTTCATCGGGCCTTAATGGGCGAGTGCACATGGAGCAGATGAGTTTGGCAGGCAGATCCGAAAGCTCCGCGTCGATGCCAGGGAAGTGAAGCGCCCCTGGACATCACGCGGCGCGAAGGTTCTCTTAAGTCCGCGCAACGTGGTCAAGCTCATATTTGAAGCGGATAGAGTCGAACCGAATCATAATGAATGTTGGATTTATATTACTCGATCATGAGTCATCTTTTGGATATCAGAGGATGACGAAATATCAACATCTCCGCAGTCAATGTTGAACTCTGCTGGTTGCTCATTGGGCAATAAGTTTTCTTCTACCACCCCTGACATAGCCTTGATCAATTCCGGCGGTATCCGGAATTGACTCCGCGTTCCTGCCGTCTTAGAAAGTCCATCTTGCTCCGGCTTGCACCATAAGGGGAAGACCGGGATAAATTCCACGTGACCGATCGACCATGTACAGTTGGTCAAGCAGATTCTTGCCTACCACGTAAAACGTTGTATTGATGGGCTTCACATACTGATTGACGGCCGCATTGAGAACGCACCAACCTCGGATAATGCCCCGCGCGCCGTTCGGTGTCGGGTCATGTCTATTGCGGTCATCAGCGAAGACATCGCTGATGCATTGGGTTTCTATTCTGGCATTGAATCCGATGGGACGATTTGTGTAGCCCAAACCGGCCGTAATCATGTGTTTCGGCGCATAGGGCAGACGGTTCCCGCTGACGCTCACCACAGTTGGTTCATCCGGCAGAAGCGCTGCACCGGTAATAGAACTGTTTCTATTGCCTCGGAAGTCTGCTTCCGCAAGCCAGGTGTAATTGACATCCAAAATAACGTCTTGGTCCCTGTTCTGACTTTTGATCATATCGAACATGTCAGCTTTGATTCCGACTTCGATGCCGCGATGCCGAGTTCTGCCCGCATTTGTCAGAGTAGCACCCGTTCCTCCGGCGACCGACTGAGAAACAATTTGATTCTGGAAGTCCATTTCGAACAACGTCAGCTCATATCCGAGCCACTGAACCGGAGTGCTTCGCACACCCAATTCATAGTTCCAACTGAGTTCCGGATCGAGGTCATTGATGACGCTTGGGCCGGGCGAAAAAGCTCCGGTGATGGCGTCCGAGATGGACGGTGGTGCAAATCCGCGGTGAACTCCGGCAAAGAAAGTGTAATTGTCGAAGGGGGAATAGGTTGCCCCAATTCCCGGTAGTACCTCGGTAACACTAGTTTTTGCGAACGTCTCTGCCGGCGGGTTGCGCTTGTTGTACTGTTCATAGTTCACGTTTTCGACACGGAATCCCGGCGTAATGGTTATCTGGTCCGTCACGAAGAAACGATTCTGGAAAAACAGCGAATAGGCGGCCGTCTTTCGGATATTGTTTTCGTTCAAACATAGACCGTTGGGGTCTGTGACAAAACACGTAAACATCCCGCCGGCGCCCGATAATTGATTCAGGAACTGCTTGCGATCCGATTGCTCATACATGGCCCGCGCCCCGAAATCGGCTTCACTCGCAATCCCGAAGAGGTGATGAGCCAAGTGAAAGCGCGGCTCGACTCCATAGACCCAATATTCGCGGCCGTTGGTGAAACTCTGATTGGCGGGCACGACGCTGAACGCTGTCGCGGGAATATTGTTTCCCGTGACACTCGGTCCGATGGGGTTGCCGTTAGCATCGACCCCCTGTTGGTTTTGCCGCATCCAATCGCGTGAAATATAGTGACCGAAGAAGTTCGTCGTCATGCTGAGGCTGGCGTTGAATGTGTGCTGAACAGCGATATGTGCGCCAATTCGGCGAAAATCGAATTTGTCGTGTGTGAATGGAGTTTGGCGGTCACCTCCGCGAGCTCCCCAATCCGCTTCCGTGAATCCCTGGTAGCCGAGCTTGGACTCCTCGCCGTAATAGTTGAACTTGGCGAGAATGGTAGTACGATCGCTAATCTCTTGAACCGTTTTGAACGTGATGTCGTCCACTCTAACACGGTTATTGGTGAAGCGCGGGCTATCGCTTTGGAAGTGGGTGTAGTCGACAAGGTATCCGCTCTTTCCCCAAGTGCCTCCGTAGTCGAAGTGTGTGTTGAAATAATTCAGATTGCCACCTCTGAATTCGAGGTTTCCTTGTGGAGCGCGAGGCGGCATCTTTGTAATGAAATTCATCACACCGCCGATGCTCTGAGGGCCATAGAGTAGCTGGCCACTCCCTTTCAGAACCTCAATCCTGTCAAATCGAAAGATCGGTGGGAAATAGTAGGATGAGGGGTCCCCGTAAGGCATTAACATGATCGGTACACCGTCTTCCATAATGTGGACTTTTCGACTTCGAGTGGGGTCGAGACCGCGGATGCCGATGTTTGGGCGTAGACCTAAGCCTTCTTCATCTCGCACGTTTACACCTGGTACTTCTCGAAGTGCCTCGTTGACTGTCATGCGATGGTTTTCCCAGATTTCTTTCTGCGTAACAACTCGTCCGGATCCGGGAATGTGTTCCAACGCTTCGGGGCCGGTTCCAATCACTTCCGTGAGTGGGACATGTAGCGGTTCCTCGCGCGGGGCTGTCGGACCCTGTGGTTTGGAGGGAATGACAGAGGATTTCTGATCCTCCTCGGTGGTGCCGAACGGCTCCGTCTGCAGAGTCTCATCCTTAGGATGGGTTTGATCACTGGCTTGGGGACCGTAAGGATTACCGACAGTCATGAGTAATACGATTAAGGCGATAACAATTCTAGTTCTTATTCTCAATAACGGACGAATTGGTTGCCCACGCATACGCTTCCCTCCTTTACCCGGTGCTTGCTTTGAACTAATTGAGAATGGTGACGAACTGTCGGCGAGTAGCCATGAAGGAACGATTATTTAAGAACGATTCTTCTTAACCCGTTGGCAGGAAACTCCGCTTCACCAAAATCAGACAACCCCTTGAAACTTCCATTAATTGCCAGTGAAAATTCACCGGTTTTGCCACTGGCTAAGCTGATTACAAGGGCCGGGGAGCTGCCGGAATCCGGGGCTGGTTTGATGTCGATCTGCCTGATCTGATCAAACCTCACTTTAATGGTTGCCGCTCCTTTCTTGACAGGCACATCCCGCAGTTCGTGAGGTACGAATGCCGTCTCACTGACTTTTTCTTCCCAATAAAAGAGGACGTTCTTGACTTCGGATTCTATGCCTTGAGAGTCCGTTATGACTGCGTTGAAGGAGCGATCCTTACCTTGACCCTCAGCCGAGCACCAAGCTTGTTGGAAGAACTCATAAGATATCGCTGCGACAAGAATAAGCAAAACTCTTTGAATGCCGAATGAATATGTGTTCAATGCCGTACCCTCCTGTTTCCGCCATTGTCTACCGAAGTTTATAGTTGATGGGAATCCGGAGTTCCACCTGCGGCTTCCCCAACGAATGTTTCAAGTGAAGAGGGCAAGATCTTTTCAGGACATCCATTGCATCTTGGTCGAGCACCGCATATCCCGAACTTTCTGCAACCTTCAGATCGAGAAGCTGCCCGTTGCCGTCGATCACCGCCTGCAGAATGACCAGACCTTCCCAACGATTGGCTCTCGCGATGTGCGGATAACGCTTCAGCTTCTCAACTCGCCTCCACAGTGTGTCGAGTAGCCAATCATAATCGGCCTTCGCCGCAGGCATAGACTGTATGGGCAGATTCTGAATTGATGCCTGCTGGATGGGGGCGGGAGGCATTGGCTCAACCGGAGTCGATTCAGTAACCGCCATTGTCTCTACGAGAGAGGTTTCAACTGGAACACTTTCAATAGCGTGTTGACTCAAGGACGGCTCTACACCGGGTTTGGTCTCAAGTGTTGAGACTTCTACCCGGGAAGGGACAGGATTGATCACCTCGCTCGCCTCTGTGACAGTCCTTTCCAAGGCAGCCACCGGCCCAGTAGCTATGGGATCCGTTCGCTCGACAACCTTCTGTTCGACCATGGGAGGTGATTGGACGACAGAGTGCTCGGACTCGGTTACAGCAATTTCTGTGGTCGATGCAGCGGCTGTTTTTGTGGCGATGGAACGGGTTTCTACCTGCGCAATGGGTGACGTTTCTTGCGTTACCGCCGGCTGAGGCTGTGTAGGCTCCACGGGTAAGCGTCTGGAGTGCGTCACCGGCTCAACATGACGGTTTTCCCGATGGGTAACCGGTGCTACCGATTGAACGGCGTGGGTAGCATGCCGAACCCGTTCAATAGGTGTACTGGCAGGCACGGGTACTTTCTGTGCTGGTGTACGCGTTTGAGTCACATTGTGTGTTGGTGGGGGGATAGGTGTCGGTGGCGAAGGAACTTCAGATCCTTGAGGGACCGACGATTGTGTTACAGAGACTTCCCATTGAAACGGCTCGGGTTGCTTGGCCAAGTGCAGGTCGTTCATCAACAGAATAGCCATGCTTGCCACGACTGCATGCGTGACCAAAGAGATGAGCCATCCCGACATCCGGTCTGGAAGAATCTCGACATCTAAAGACATCGTCACCACAGCTTACGGCGTCCGGCCTTTTTTGCTGAATCTCATAATTGCTCTATAAAGTGTGTGTCCGCTTTCTTTTTCCAATTGGTCGGCAGGGACCCAATCCGGATCTCGGAGAACCTTGCTGGTAAAACACATATGAAGCTCGACGCTGAAGGGAAGCGCTGAGATTGCTAGACGGATCACACGCTGATAATGGCGGAGAGAATGATAATACTTCTCAATTTAAGACGCAACTAGAAATTTATGAAGTGAGGCTAGAAACGGAATCGGGGGGTTGCGGGCATTGCTTCTATTGATGCTTCACTCTTGCATCAAGTATCTTTGCGGGGTCCTGTTCATCTAAATACGCAACAAAGCGTTTCGCTAAGCCGGTTGTCGGTGCGAATGGACTTCCGGCATGCTCCCGTACGTCAAGCCTTTCATTGATCGCTATGCGGAACGGGGTTAACAGATCAACGTATTGAACGTCCCGAGTCTCAAGCATATTGATAATCGCGTTTCGCCGCTCTTGCTCTGCACGAGTCCACATCTCTTCCGGGTACAGCAACGGCAGCACGACAACTAAGAAATCTTTCCGATCTGTTTTCAATGACGCAGCCAAATCTGACAGCTTGGCACCGATCTCTTGAAGCACTCCTGCTTCCGTGCTGATGAGCGCTTGCATGCCAATCAAAAGTCTGTAGAAACGACTGTGGACAAACAAGAATGAGTTCAACGAACTGGTCGGCAAATACGGCATCAGCGCCACGATATTATGAGTGCCGTCTCGGTAGGCGATGGGCGTAGTCTCAATATCGCCGGATACTATGAAAAGAATGATCTTATCAGCCTGTATTTGGGATTGATGCTGTTGGTAGAAATCAATCGTCTGAACGGTCCCGTAGGACGGAATTCCGCCGTTCCAAACTTCTACGTCTCTTTCGGCATAACGATGACGAAGTGCCTCAACAAGTTGGCCTTCAAATACAGCCGCACTGCCCAGCACCAGAATGCGGACTGTGCCGGGAGATTTTCTGGCGGGATAGGAATTTACCACAGTCCCGTTTTCATCATATAGCCCCCGGCTTGGTCTGGGTCTGAGGCCCACTGTAGGATCGAGCATAATCGACTGGTCGATCTCATGACCGCCTTGCCGGATCCACTCCAGAGGTCTCGCTGCTCCAAAGCCCCCATCAGGGTCTATTAGATACAGCGTCAATTCTGTCAGAGCGAAACCGATCAATAGGCTGATTCCAATAAGCCCTGCATTGCCCGCGGTAGACGGCCGGCGCGGCTTCTTAAAGGCTGGGAGTAAAACTCGACGCCGCCATACCTTGTCCCTATGTTTGACAAGGACGATGCCGGCTTTCAATGCAATGAAGAAGCACAATATGGGGATTATGAGGTAGGGAATTGAATCCCATTTATCGGGTGGTGTTTTCCCGCTTTGTAGGAGGCTTACTTCAGAGGACACACTGATGACATGGTCGCTCCGCACTTTTTGATGAAAGGAATCCTTGCCGTCCCCTTCCCATACCAGCACATCGATACCGTTCTTGGTCCGCGTGACCAAAAAGCCGAAGTCCACGATCGTGCCGGCCTCCGCATATAACGTGACAGCAAAGTGGTTTTCATGTTTAGTCATGGGCGTATGCATGACCGAATTTTTTATAAGAGTCCCGGCCGGTCTCTGGTCATCCGGCATCCTTTTCCAATCATTGATGCCCCAAACAAGAAGAACCTCACCGGCTTCGTGGGAAATGTATCGAATGTCCTGTGCGATGAGTTCAGCCGGCCGTTCCTGGTCGGCGTGGACAGGCGCGCATGTGAAAAGGAAAAGCACGAAGATAAGCAGGAAATCCATCGGCCTATCGACCGGCGAGTTTTGCATAAAGCGCTTCATACTGAACGGTTATGTTTTGCCAGCTCAACTGTTCGGCTCTCTGGCGGGCTAGCCTACCCATTTGTCGCCGATGTTGGATATCCTCAGAGAGGGCAAGGACGGCATCCGCATAATGGGATGGATCGTCGGTATCAATCAACATGGCCTCCGGTCCGGGAACGTATGCCTTGACCGATGGAAGCAATGTGGAGATGACCGGCAAACCACATGCAATGCCTTCCAACAAGGCATTGTTCGCGGTTGCCTTTAAGAGCGGAAGAAAAAGAATATCGGCGCCCTGGTACAATTTCAATAAGCCGAGATCATCGACATCGTTGTGCAAAACCGCATTGGGGAAACCCTCCAGCCCTGTGGCTTTTGGAGAGACGATGTGGAACTCAATGCGGCGATTGTCTTTGAGCTTTGTGGCGACTTGTCGGATCATAGCGTAATCTCTGTAATTGTGACCGACCGATATGCAACGAACCTTATCCGTCGCGATTTCTTTGGGAGAAGGATGGAAGAATTCCGTATCGATCCCGTGGAGAATAAGACTCACTTTTGCCGGCGATGTGAATCGATGCAGGAAGTCCATTTGTTCGGGGGCGACGGCAATGACATGGTCGAAACGCCCGATAGTCTCTTTACGAACCGCATATTCCATCACGTCGGGCGGTTGGTGATAAGAAACAACGAGAGCCGGTCGAATCCGAGCCGGAAGAGAGGAGAGCCGGGGCACCCACTGCGCGGCATGCTCCCCGTCCAGATAGTGCACGATATCCGGACATTCAAAGATACATGATGTGAGAATGGAGAACTCCGCCCTCAGATCGCTGAGGTTATACCAGGCCATGTCGTGTTTTTGGCACCGATAACGAAGCCAATCCCGAAGCCGGCTATTTCGGACCGGAAATTGGGAGTCGTTTTCATGCACCAGGAGGGTCGCCGAGCGGTATTTCTGCCGATTCAGATGTCTCAGATATTGGTGGATGCCCGAATAGGCTCCCCAGTGAGGATACCAGGTCCTTACGATTGTGATCCGGCTAACGTTCGGATCGTCAAGCGAGAGATCCGGAGCGGGTGATTGAATCTCGCTGATCTTCCTCCGGCGCTTGGTCAGCGATTGCTGCAACGCGGTGGACGCAGCATGCGCGGCTTCGGCCAACTTGCCGAACCGCTTTCGGCTTTTCAGGAACGTGAGGGGACTAGCGAAGGCGCCCGCCAATTCGGCGAGGACCAATGTTCGCGTGGCCTTTCCAGGACGAAGCAAGCGCTTGAAAATGCGTCGCCATGCCCAGTCTTGAAAAAGAAACCCTATGAGCGCACCGCGACGCACCGTGTGCTTGCGGAAACACATGAATAGGTACAGCCCTGCGGATTTCCCATGTTCGTAAGCAATCCTACGGAGTGAATCGGGATCACGCTTAGGGGCATGCCATGTAAGGATGCTCGGTTCGTATAGTAAGGTGTGGCCGCTTGCCAGGAGGCGATGCAAGAGTTCGACCTCGCTTCCTCCACTGATTAAATCAATGCCATACCGAGGATCAAAGGCTCCGAGTTCATCCAACACCGAGCGACGGAATGCCATATTTGCGCCGCTGCCGAAATCTTCCACCTGTAGGAGCCGCCGCTGGTCGAGGTGTCTTCCGCGCCACACCCTGCGCTCCAATCCTTTGCCGAAGCCGTACCCTCCATGGTCAAATTGAAATTGCGATGGGGTTTCTAACTCTGTTGGAACCACGAGGCCGCAAACTGCTGTGATGCCGGGTGACCTGAACGCACGACCGATGGCATTTAACCATTCACGATCGGGATAGCCGTCCGCATCGATAAATGCCACGATATCGTGACGCGCTTCAGTGATTCCCCGATTTCGGGCCACGCTTAGGTTGGCTTGCTCCATACGAATAACGCGCCAGTCAAGCTCCTCATACACCTCGGCAGGCTGGGGATGAGCCCCATAATCAACGACAATAATTTCTCGCTGAGGATAGGCAAGCTGCCGAAGGTGGGTGAGGCAATCGGTGATGCGCCTCGTCAAATCGCCGCAGCACACGATGACACTGATCGGGGGAACTTTATCGGGGACCTCGTCGATATCGCGGGGACCTTCGCCTAATACCGCCTCAACACATTGCCAACTGATTTGATTGTCGATCGCATGCAAGACTTGATCAGACGAAACAAAGCTGCGGTTGGATCCGACGGCATAGGCCCATCCGATCGGTTTGCCGTGATAGCGGACCAGCACACTGAGACCTTCGTATCCTTCCATCCCCCAAATTGCCTGCAGCGGCTCTGAAAGGTCCCAGTCAATTAGTTTTACCGGCATGCGAAGTCTCGTCGACGGCCAGTGATTGAAAAAAATCGGCGGTGGAATGCCCAACAGGCGATTGGCCGGCCGTTTCCATCACCAGACACATTAGGTAGCGCCAAGATAAGGAAGAGGCCAATACAGGTCGTAGATGTTCACCACGTAGACGTTCGCTCCCGGGAAGAAACGGTATTCTTCCGATAAATTGCCGACCATACCATAGCCGTGCGGCTTCGGGGCGCTCGTGATCCAATTGTGCCTCCGCTTCCGTCAGGCCCTTACGCAAATCAAGATGAGTTTCATGGTGTTGTTGGCTCAGCAGCCGATTGTTTTCCAGCAAGACACTCACCGCGGAAGCGCTCCCGGCCTCTTGTGCCGCACCCCGCAGGTACCAATAGTATCGGAGCCCTTTGTAGATTCTATGAAAGCTAACCCTGAAGCGGCAGCCATCAAGCAGCGGCAGAAAGGAGCCGAGGAACTTTGCGAGTGTATCGCCGAGCGACGGGCGGTCATAAGCCAGCCAGCGGATAACTCGATGGGGCAGAGCCGATTGCTCATACAAGATCACAAAGAGCAACGTGTGGATCACACTCGCATGGCGATGCGCCAGAAGCACATCCGCGCGGCCCTCCATCCGTGCACGTTCGAATGACCGTTCAACCGTCATATGCTCGTGCTCATGGTGACGCGCGGTTGCGTTTCTCGCAACAACGATACGGAGTCCTGCTTGAATGAGGCGCAGGCCCAATTCATAGTCTTCATGCGCCGCCGGAAAGCGCTCATCAAAGCCGCCGACTTCAGCAAACCGGTGCGTCTGGATAGAGAGGTTGCCGGTAAGAACGTCTGTATAGGAAAACCTGTGACCATACTGTTGAAGCGAGACGAACTTATCGTTCCACCATGTTTGCTGCAGAACACGGAAACAATCCGCGCCGCGCTGCATCACAGGCAGATAGGGGCCCAGGACGACGGAGTTTGGAATCGCCCTGTGCGCGTCGATATGCGCCTGCACGAGACAGGCGTCTGGTACCACATCGTCGTCCAGGAAGAGAAGCAAGGGGCCTCGAGCAGAACGCGCCCCGAGGTTCCTCGCCGTCGCGGGTCCCTTGTGCGGAGGATCGAGAGCCAGCGTCCGAAGCCTGAAATTCGCCTCATACCGTTCCAGTATATGCGCTGTGTCGTCGGTGCAGGCGTCAAGGACCACCAAGACCTCCATTGTTGAAGAGGTAATTTGGGTGTTCAACGCGTCCAGGGTGCGCCGAAGGGAGCCGCATCGATTACGGGTAGGAATCACAATACTGACGGCAGGCACGTCGCGGTCCACTATCGTGTTCTCTTGCGGACGGCCGCGCGTGAAGCGAGATAATGCCATGGGCCCGCGATGCACCCTCGAAGCTCCAGGAGGCCCAGATCAAAATGCACCGGCGAGGATCGCCATAGGGCTGAACGGAAAAGATTCGGGAGTTGAGTTTCAAAAAACCACCTTGCCGCCAAGCGAAACATGGACCATTCGTGCTCGACAAGAAAACTTCGCGTCCAAGCCGCGTATACCCCTACGCCATATCCGTAGATCATCTTTCTCAACTCGGTCCACGTCCTCCGGTGGCGGTGCCAGCTGACCGCCCGCGGTTCATACACGATGCGGCATCCGGCGGCGAGCAATCTCGAAAACATCTCGGAATCCCCGCCCGATCTCGTTCGCGTGCCTGCGTCCAGTGCTTCATCAAACCGGCCGACCAGCGCCAACGCGCTCTTGCGCATCGCCATATTGACTCCCGCCCCGATTTGACCGGCTGCCATGGGATTAATGGATGCACGTTCGAACAAGCGCCTCTTGAAGCCCCGTCCGAACGTGCTATACCGCTCATGCCATTCCTGCGCCTCCGTCTCAAGTTCCATCGGCAGCGTCAGCCCTGTCACGCAATACACCAGAGGATCATTGAAGTTACGGATCAATGCCCGCAACCATCCGCGGCCCGGAGCGGCATCATCGTCTGTGAAGGCGACGATATCGTGCGCAGCTTCCTCTAGTGCCCGGTTTCTCGCGACATTCAATCCCGGAATATCCTCTCTGACGTAGCGCACGCGCGCAAAAGTCTCGACCACGCGCCGAGTCTCGTCGGTGGAAGGACAATTGTCGACGACCAACAATTCCTGTCCGTCATCTTCCAGGCGTGAAAGAGCTTCGAGGCAACGGCGGACATCGTGAGGCCGATCCCGTGTGCATATTGCAACCGTCGATAAGGGGGGCGGATTATAGCCCAACTGGATTTGATCCCATTCCAACGACTGGTGTAACCATGTCTCCCAAAGCTGCCAGCCACCGGCTCGAACCGCCGCTGAACGCAATTCCATGCCGTCAATACGACCCTCGAAGACAGGCAAAGTTATCTGTGCGATTGGGACGCCCCGTAATCGGATCAGGATGTAGGCTCCATGATAGCGCTCCAACCCGGTAATCTCCCGCGGCAGATGAGCAAACTCCAAATCAAGCACGGCGGTTGGCATAGAGTCACGACCTCGAGCGGCTGTTCAAGCGTACGAAGGGCAAAGATGAAAATGGCCCCCTATATAGCCTGGTGGACGGGTATGCTACTACGTCCGTCCGTTCAAATTAAAGCGTCTCGCCGGAGTCATTGTTGCACTTGGATTTTCCGGAATGAATGATGAGTCGGAAGGATTGTTTGCGCGTCACATGGATGAGGCCGATCGGAGGGTGCTGGCTGCTGGAACCGATGTGATGGCCCATTCGGCCTGCAACGATACCACTCCGGCTGCATTGATGCCCGGCACTGCTTCCGAAACCAAGGTGAACGGATGCATCTGCCAATGAAAGTCGTAGACGAAGCTCCAATCGGTTGGAAAGAGACCCACGTTGACAAAGTAAGTTCCCGGAAGCAGCGGCAATGATGTAATTTTGCATTGCAGCATACTTTTGACCTGAACCGCGCCGAACGTGGTCTTCATCGAGGCGATCACGGCCTCAAAACATTTCACATGGGTTTCGCTGAAGATGCCGACGGTACAGGCCAGATCCGTAGAGGGAACGTGGAGTTCGATCATCAGCTCGATCGTGAGGTCCTGTCCTTTACTGAGCGGTTCGACGATCTCCTTGCCACGGGAGATCAGCTGGACGGATGTAATGGCGGCCTCTTGCGTGCCTTGCCGGCTTCCTTGAGCATTCAAGAGATGAGGCAGCACGGACCTGGACGATACAAGAGAGGCTCGGCGATTGGTGCGTTCACGCATGAGATCGTGATAGCAGGTCAACGCGCTTTTGGGATCTCCCTGTATGACGACCCGTCCTTCTTCAAGGACCAGGACCTGGTCGCAGAGGCTTTGAATGAGGCCGGCATCATGGGATGTGACGATCAAGGTCTTGCCTCGCGCCCGGAATGTCTGAATGCGTTCGAGGCATTTCTGTTGAAACCGTTCGTCGCCGACCGTGAGGACTTCGTCGATGATAAGGATGGAAGGATCAAATTCCATGGCGGCTGCGAAAGCCAACCTCAGGTACATCCCGCTGGAATATGTCCGCACCGGCTGATCGATAAAGTCTTCCAGCTCGGCGAACGCGATGATGGCATTCTGTCTCTCGGACACTTCTGAACGCCGAAGCCCGTTCAGGATGCCCGTTGTCATAATATTTTGGCGCCCCGTCAGCTCCGGGTGAAAACCGGTTCCCAGTTCAAGAAGTCCGTTGACCATCCCGTTCGACATGACTCGACCGGATGTTGGGCGGCCCAGGCCGCATAAGAGACGTAAGAGCGTACTCTTACCCGCACCGTTGTGACCGACGATTCCAAGGATCTGTCCTTGTTCAATTGAGAACGTGACATCATCAAGCGCCAAGACATGGTCTTGAACCGCGGCGCTTCCGGTAAGGTGATGCAGCAATGATTCCCGAAGCGTCACTGGGCGGTTGCGCAGGACGCGGTAACGCTTGGTGAGATGGTCAGCCTTTATCGCCAACGGCATGATAACGGTCCCCGTGTCGTCAGATGCACCGGCCGGCGCGGAATCGAAGCGTTGCGACCGTCATAAAATATCAATGATGTCCGGTAACCGATTTCGATACGCCGCATAGCTTGCCCACAGTAGAGCCAGACTGATCGCGGCCACGATAAGGATGGCGCCCCATTCCGGCATGGCGCCGTGGAAGAAAACCGCCCGATAGGCTCGGACCAACGCCGTCATGGGATTCAATTGAAACCAGGAGCTATATTCCACCTCAGTCACCGGGCGGTAAAAAACCGGAGTAATGAAGAAAAGCATGGGCAGCGTAATACTCACAAAATGGGCGATATCGCGATAAAACACATTGTAGGTCGCAATGATAAGGCTGAGCCCAAAGATCAGGACGCCTTGAACGAGAAGGATTAAAGGAAAAAACACTACCGCGCCGCTCACCGGCCTCTCGTACCACGCGAGGAGGAAAAAGAGAAGCGGAAGACTGAGGAGAAAGGTAATCAAGGTTGAAATCATATTCGCAACAATCAGTACAATGGGAGAAAAGTTCGGCCGGCGCAAAAGATCGCGATTGCCCAGAAAAAGAAAACCGGACGAACCTAATGTGCTGTTGAACCACAGCCATGGAAGCAAAGCGCTGTAAATGAACGCGGGATAGTCCGGAATATCGAGTGGGACTACGGAACCAAAAACGAGAACCAGCAATGCGAGTTGGGCCAGCGGAAGAAGAATCCGCCAACCGACTCCAAGGCATGAGCCGATGTGGCTGAGCTGGAAATCACGCTGCACCAAATGCCATATCAGATCGGCGGAATAAATCACTCGAGATCAATCGGTAGGAGGCAATTAGTCAGATCAGAAAGCTTAGAAAGAGGGGCCGGCTCAAGTCAAGACTCTTTTTGCACACAGCGGCAAATCCGATGCGCGGAGACTGACGTTGGATCCACATACATACTTCAAAGCCGTACAAGACATTGAGGGATGGTTCTACCGCGAAGATGCGATCGTGTTTGAGGCGATCAATACGATACAGACCGGTCGCCGCATGAGTGGAGATTTTTTGGAGATCGGCGTGTATTGCGGCAAAAGTGCCGCATTTTTGGGATTTCTCCGCGGGACGAACGAGCGGTTTATCGTCTGCGATTTATTCGGCAATCGGGCAAGGAGCGCTGAGAATCAGGCCGAGAAGGAAGCCTGGTATCCCGAGCTTGGTCGGCAAACCTTCGAATTACGCTACCTTCAAGTCCATCCGGTGCTACCGGAAATATTGGTATGCAGTTCCGGTCGGATCAAGGACTTTGCGAAGCTGACGAAAACCTTCCGGTTCATCCATGTTGACGGGAGCCACCTGTATCGAGTTGTACGTCAAGATATTCGTACGGTTTCCGACCTCTTGAAACCAGGCGGTGTCGTCGCTATTGACGATTATAGGTCGGCCCATACCCCAGGAGTGGCGGCCGCAACATGGGAGGCGGTATTGAGCGGTCGGCTAAGCCCGATCTGTATCACACCACAGAAAATGTACGCCACTGTCGGTGGCCGGAAAATCCCCTGGCTGCAGGAGCTTAAGGAGTGGTCTGAAGCTCAGCAGGAATTGAAGGTTGTCCACGAGACCGTCTATTCTCGACACATTCTCAGATTCAGTGCCAGTACGTGATGAGAGCCATAGATAGCATTCTAATCGGAAGCCGCCGTACGCACCTCCAAGAACTCTTCCGGATCGCGACGGGGACGGTCGGTCTTGGGTTGGTCGTTGTTGCGATGTTGACCGGTTGCCGGCAAACGCAGGGAGTCGGCAGGGAGGACTTCCTATCGCTGTCCTCACTCGCCTCCGGCGCCGTTCTCATCGACACGAATAGGAAGAAGGCGGGCCTGACGAAGGCGCGCCTGGGAATTAATCTCAATTTTCTCTTGGATGATGAGGCAGACCGCCGACCGCCAAGGCCTCTGCAAGCGGCCCTCAGAGAGATGGGAGTAGGGTCGCTACGGTTTCCCGGGGGAGAGGATTCAGACGGCTATTTGTGGTCGGTCCCGCCGTTTACCAAAAGTATCCCCACACTCGCGAGAACGGGAAGAGAAGAATGGCCTGCGAACGATGTCCGATTTACTTTCCCAGATCGAATAACCTTACGCGACACGTTGGATTTTGACGAGTTCATGGCGATTGCAAACGAGTTGGGCGCCGAGCCGGTCCTGGTCGTCTGCTATGACTCCATGTACAAACCGGCTGGAGATGGGGGGACTGCTCCCGACAAATCCCGGCTCCTGAGGACAGCCGTCGAATGGGTGCGCTATGCAAACATTACCAAGGGTTATGCGGTGAAGTATTGGGAAATTGGGAATGAAAGTTATCTCGATTCCAATAACGGGTCCACCATCGCCGAACAATATGCCGCTGACTTGGAGGAATTTTCGGATGCCATGAAGGCGGTGGATCCCACTATTAAGATCGGCGCCAACGGACTTGGTTTGGAGTGGTGGCGCGAGGTCCTTTCTTTGGCTGCATCCAAAATAGACTTTTTAAGTGTTCATGTTTATCCGGTGTGGGGCTGGGAAAGCTATGACTATTACCGCTTGAGATCGGTCAACCCGACGGACCCTATCGCCGATGTGATCGAAGCCGTGAACGTCTATGCGCCGGCGCAGGATAGAAAGCGCTTGCGCATCGCGGTTACCGAGGCCAACGTAGGGGATTGGTCGCCGATTTTCACCTGGGCGAACGACAATGATTTAGGTCATGCCCTGGTTGCATTTGACCTCTTTGGGCAATTGCTCTCCATACCCGAGATTGATTTCATTCACCTCTGGACGACCAGGTGGATAGACGAACGATTCCCGCCTAGTGTCTACGATGCCTTAACTTCTGCCAATGAATTGCTTCCGGTGGGGCGAGCACTTGCCATTTGGGGGCAGTATAGCGGCGGTCAGTTGGTGGCCGCGGCAAGCCATGACCCTGTCCGTGCCTATGCCTCCTACATGCAGGAAGGGGAAGAGTTGACAATTTTTCTACTAAATAAGGAATCCAGCCATCAAGCGGCCTCCATTTCCACCACCCGTCCAGTGACGTCGAAGTCCTTGGAGCGATGGGTATTCAGAGGCGCAGGACCGACCGATACCGCTCCGATATGGGAACAGCTCCCCGATGTTGAAATCGCCGATCCAACCCGCATCGATCTGCATCCGTTCTCCATTACAGTATTGAGTGAAAGACGCCGCCTGAAGCAAAGATCCTCCTATTCAATCGAGAATCCGTCGCGGCTCAGTAAAAACTATGCTGAAGCATCAGTTTCGTATTGACATGGATCGTTAATTTCCGAGTATCATGACGGACATGCGCCTGTTATCGGTGGCCTCACGACTTTCGACCTCGGCTCCTCTCGCCGCTGGACATCTCTATAGCTCGCGCTTCGCCGCCCTCTCGCCGCAGTATTGTTAAGGTGATTCGCAGGGACGTAAAGGACCCTGGGTTGTAATGCACGTGGCTGATATTGATAATAGAAACCAAAATCCGAGAGCAGAGAAAGCCAGGCCGGTTGCGATTGATCGTAGCGCGGACCACTCTCTGAAAATCTCCATCGTGATTCCCGTTCACAACGGCGGAGAAAAATTTCGGCGTTGTTTGGAAACCGTGAGCGCGTTACAACCACCGCCGCTTGAACTTATTGTGGTAAGCGACGGGGATACCAACGGTTCGGCTGATATGGCCGCTCAATTTAATGCCCAAGTCATCCGTCTTGCTGAACGAGGAGGCCCCGCCCGGGCGAGAAATGAGGGAGCGTGGCGAGCGCGCGGTGAAATCCTCTTGTTCATCGATGCTGATGTGGCGGTTCCTCCCGACCTTATTCATCGAGTGATCGAAGCCTTCGAGGGCGCCCCGCATGCGGCTGCGATCATGGGCTCCTATGATTGTGATCCGGCCGCACCAGGCGTCATCTCGCAGTACAAAAATCTTTTGCATCACTACGTGCACCAGCAATCCAATGAAGAGGCCATGACATTTTGGGGAGCGTGCGGCGCTATCCGGCGGGAGGTGTTCGCCGCGATGGGTGGGTTTGATGAGCGCTATCGCCGTCCCTGCGTTGAAGATATCGATCTGGGCTACCGTTTGCGGGCGGCGAACCATGCGATCCGCCTCCATAAGACACTGCAGGTCAAGCATCTGAAACCCTGGAGCTTCTTCTCGCTTCTCAATTCCGATATTCGAGATCGAGCGCTGCCATGGACCGAGCTCATCACGCGGCACCACATCTTCCGCAACGATCTCAATTTGCGATATTCCGACCGCCTCAGCGTTCTTACGGTGTTTGCTCTTCTTCCGACCTCGGCCCTGGCTGCATGGTTGCCGGCGTTGATTATTGTGCCGGCAAGTTTGGTGCTGCTCCTGTTGATCTTCAATGCTCCTCTCTATCGTTTTTTTATCGCGCGGCGAGGTTTTGTATTCGCCTTGGCTGTTATTCCTCTGCACTGGCTGTCATTCGCCTACGGCGGTCTGGCGTTTGCGGCCGGGTTGGTTTGCTATGGCCTTGTACCCCGACTGGCGATGTTCTTTCAGACGATGATCGCCCGAACATCTAAGTCGGCCTCAATTGGAAGCGGGAGTCGACCATGATTGGATCAGGTAAGGCTCGAATGGGTGGCATGTGAGTTCAATGAAGAGTCGAACGCGGGGACAGCGACATCACAGTGAAGGAACCGTTCTAGTGATAGGTGCGGGACCAGCCGGCCTTACGGCTGCAATGGAGTTGGCGCGGCGCGGTCTGAAACCGGTCGTGGCCGAGCGATCCGGCACCGTTGGAGGGATGGCGCGCACCGAATGTTATAAGGGATTCAGGTTCGACATGGGCGGTCACCGTTTTTTCACGACCTCGGAATTGGTGAAACAATTCTGGGAGGACATGCTCGGGAAGGATTTTCTTACTCGGCCGCGTTTGTCCCGCATATATTATAAACAGCGGTTCTTCCATTATCCGCTACGCCCGTTGAATGTATTGGGACACCTGGGTCTGGGCGAAACGGTCCGTGTTATCGGGAGCTATCTGTACTGGCAATGTTTTCCTCATCGGCGGGAGGAAACCTTTGAGCAGTGGGTTACGAATCGATTCGGCCAACGGCTCTTCGAAACTTTCTTCAGGCGGTACACCGAGAAGGTTTGGGGCATATCCTGCTCTGAGCTGAAGGCGGAGTGGGCGGCGCAACGGATCAAAGATCTGTCGCTGAAGACCGCGCTACTCAACATGATGTGGAGAAGAAAAGGCCGGATTCGCACGCTTATAGAAGAATTTTCCTATCCTCGCCTCGGGCCGGGCATGATGTGGAGCGCGGTGCAGGAGCGTATTCACCAATATGGCGGCGCGGTTCGTTTGAATTCATCCGTGATAGAAATAGGTCATGACGGAAATACAATACGCGAGGCCGTCATGGAGTGTCATAGCGGCCGGCAGCGTGTTCCGGTTTCCGAAATCATATCGAGCATGCCGATTACCGAGTTCATTTTCAAGCTGCGCCCGGAGGCTCCTCTCGATGTGCTCGCTGCGGCTCGTCGCTTGCGCTATAGAGACTTTTTGACCGTTTGCCTCATCGTCAATCGCCCCGACCTTTTCCCCGACAATTGGATCTATATCCATGATCCGGGCGTGAAGGTGGGACGAATACAAAACTTCAAGAACTGGAGTCCCGACATGGTGCCGGACCAGAAGAAATCCAGTCTCGGGTTGGAATACTTTTGCCAAGAGGGAGACGACTTGTGGTCTTTGTCCGACAGCCAACTAGTTGCGCTTGGCACACGGGAGAGCGCGAAGATCGGATTGATTCGAACCGAGGAAGTTGAAGATGGCTGCGTCTTCCGCATGCCAAAAGCTTATCCGATTTACGATTCCACCTATCGGGATGCCTTAGCGATCATTGAGCAGTATGTGAGGCGATTTCACAACGCACATACCATCGGCCGCAATGGGCTTCACAGGTACGACAATCAAGATCATGCAATGCTGACCGGCATGAAGGCGGCCGAAAGGGTCGTGCGAGGTGAGCGCCAAACCACGTGGAAGGTCTCGGGGCACGATCACTACCTGGAAGAAGTGAGAGAGGCCCGCACCTCGAAGCAAATGTCAGGGATGGTATAGGTCATGGTCTCAACATGCCGACGGGTCTCAACGGGAAGCTGAAACTCGGGATCATTGGGTGCGGGTGGGCTACCGGCAACTTGCATCTGCCTGCGTTGCGCAGGATTCCCGGTTACGCCGTGGTGGCGTTGGCCGATAGGGACTTGGAGCGTGCGCAAGAACTCGGTGGTCGCTTCGATATACGGCGCTGTTTTGCCGATGCGTCTGAAGTGATCGCGGACGCAGAAGTAGATGCCGTAGCAGTCTGTGTCCCCCCCGCCGATCATGCGGATCTTGCGATCGCCGCAATAAATGCGGGCAAGCATGTCTTCATCGAAAAGCCGATGACCTTGTCGATCGAGCAGGCGGATCGGTTGGTGGAACGCGCCGCAGGGACGGATCGTAAAGTCTTAGTCGGATTCAACCTTCGCTGGCATCGACTGGTTCTACAGGCGAAGTCCATGCTCGATGAGGGGCGGTTCGGGTCGATTTCACTGATGCGGACGGTCTTCACAAATGCGTTGCGCCATGATGGTCGTATCCCGGCGTGGCGGCGGGACCGTTCTCTTGGAGGGGGCGTGATCCAGGATCTTGCCGTGCATCATTTCGACCTATGGCGGTTTCTCTTATCATCCGACGTGCAGCAGATCTCCGTCTCTGGCCGCTCGGAACGCTGGCAGGATGAAGCGGCGGTGCTGTCCGCGCGGATGGCAAACGGCATACTGGTCTCTTCCGTGTTCGCAAGCGGCACAAGCGAGACCCATGAGCTGGAATGCTATGGTGAAGCCGGTCGGCTTCAGGTCTCCTGCTATCGGTACGACGGCCTGCAGCACTCTCCGGAGAGGGCCGGTCTCGCCGGCCTCATTCGTGGCGCGTATGGCAAAGCCGTGGCGTGGCCGTATGCCGTCAGCCGGATGAGGTGCGGAGGCGAGATTGCCGGCTCCTATGACGCGCAGTGGCGACATTTCCTCCATTGCGTGCGAACCGGCGCCCGAGTCGGCTGCACCGTGGAGGATGGACGGCGCGCCGTGCAGTTGGCGGTCGCTGCCACGGAATCCTTGTTGATCGGACAGCCGATCACTGTAAAGACCTGACCCATCGAATCGGAGCCTTCCATATGAAACCAGTCCAAGAGCCGGAATTGTCTGTCATCCTCGTCACCCCAGACACCTATGCGACCATTCGAACCACGATTCGCTATCTCCTGCGACAGCAGGCTCGTGATCGCATGGAACTGGTCGTAGTTGTCCCGCGAGAGCAGGATCTGCGGTTGGATCCCGAAGAGTTACGCGGCTTCTTGACCTATCAAGTAGTGGAGGTCGGGCCGATCCAATCTATTGCCTATGCCAACTGCGCCGGAGTCCGGCAGGCGAAAGCGCCGATCGTGGCCTTGGCGGAGGATCATGCCTTCCCGGCTCCGGGATGGGCCGAGGCATTGCTGGCAGCGCACAATGCCGAATGGGCCGCGGTCGGTCCGGTGGTCCGCAATGCCAATCCACGGAGCATCGTCAGCTGGGCCGATCTGCTCATTGCCTATGCGCCCTGGCTGTATCCTGGGAAAACCGGACACCCCGAGCATCTCCCCGGACACAATAGCAGCTACAAGAAAAGCGTGCTTCTCGCGTATGGTTCCGAGCTCGAAGCCATGCTCGAGGCGGAGAGCGTGCTGCATTGGGACTTGCGCGAGAAAGGGTATAAGCTCCATTTGGAGCCGGCCGCCCAAATCGCTCACCTCAACTTTGGTCGGCTGTCCTCCTGGCTTCAGGCGCAATTTTACAGCGGCCGTGTCTTTGCTTCTTCTCGATCCCGGTCTTGGAGCACCGGCCGGCGAATCCTGTACGCAATGGCCTCACCATTGATTCCATTTGTACGGATCAAACGAATTATTGAGCAGGCCCGAGAATCCGGGGCATGGCAAAAAGTTCCTCGCGGTGTTCTGCCGATGCTCTTGTTGGGCCTTTTCATCAGCGCGCTCGGGGAATTCGTGGGATACTGCGCCGGTCCCGGACAGGCCCGGCCTAGACTCGCTGAATTCGAATTTCATCGGGTCCGCCATCTTGGCGCGTATGATCCTCAAGATCAGCCGGTGTAATGATTCGCCCTCGCCACAACGCCCATGCCCAGATCAGCATGGCGAAAGCAATCGTCACTTCTCTCAATTCGGAGGGAATGTTGTCACGGCTCAGTTGCCCCAGCATATTGCCGTCGCGGGGGATGAGAGCGGCCGCCAAGAAATAACTTTGGCTGATCCAGGGTGGGAGAGGAATGTCCCATCTCCAAGCTATCAGTCGAAACCGCGCGCTTGCCAACGAAGCGATCGGCAAAATGGCGCCGCCAAACAGCGAGATCCCCCACAGTATGTCGTTGGACCAATGGCGACCGGGCAGTCCTGGAAGTTCTAAGTTATGGAGACTTACCTCCTGTTGAATGTTCGTGTGGGCGAGAAACTCCGGTGTTTCATAGTTGAGGATGCTCTGGCCCCAATTGATCTCCTCGCCCGCCACTCCCAGACATCCAAGTGCGAGGATGAGAAGCCACCAGCGTCGAAACCCGGGGGTGGCTTCCGGTCCAAGAGCCCGGAGCATCAGCCTGAACAAAAGAATCGCAGCGGTGCCATAACAGAGCACCGTAAGGTGCTGCAACAAGCCGTTCTCGAGGGTCATGCCGGCCGCCGGGCCATCGTTGATCGTCAACGTCCAGGCGACCCAAGCCGTCCACAATATAAGTATCAGCCACGAAGCCGTGTTGAGCGCAGGAGGAAGAACGGCTGGAATGATATCGTAGGCCGAAGGGCAAGGGGAATGTTGCCGAGCCACTGCGGCGCGCCAGTCACGCGAGAGATGGCGACGCAGCGACCATGGTATGAGGCAGGCCACTCCCAGCATGGCGCAGATGGTCGCAAGGACATGCCGTTGCGCCTGTCCGAATTGTTGGTGTGCCGGGGCAAGCTGAACAAGCAGTATTGCGACACCGAGCAGCAAGACAGCCAAGGCAGCCAGCACATGCCAGCTCCAGTGAGAGTTCGTCTCCAAAATGGGCGACTGGTGACGTGTCATCGTGGTGGGGGGCCATGCTAGCGCAACGCACCGGTCAGTTCAACCGATCGGCATTCGATGGGCGGTCGAATCTGTGGACCGGCAGTGCGCTCATTTGTCTTGCCGATCTCCTCATGGTCCCAACCGGCCTCGCGACCGTGGCGCTTCTCACTCGCTGGCTGGGTCCCGAAGGTTATGGGATGTTTGCGCTCGCGGCGTCGTTGGTCGCCGGCGTCGAATGGGGTCTTGCCTCAATCTTGTCCCGCCCTACGATTCATAGTCTCAGTCATGCGTCAGACTGGCGTCCCGTGGCTCGCACGCTGCTTGGCTGGCATCTGGCGCTTGCAGTGGGGGTCCTGTCGATCCTCTGGATCTTGTCTCACCCGCTGGCGGAATTGCTGCGCGAGCCGGCGTTGTTTATCTATCTGGCGCTCTTTGCCTGTGACCTTCCGTTTTTTCTGTTGGCCCAAGCGTATCGAAACATTCTAACCGGCCGCGGACAGTTCGCCGCACGGGCCCTCACGGGCGCCAGCCGTTGGCTTGCAAGATTGGTGTTGATCGGCATAGCGGTTGAGATCGGCTTATCAATTTCCGCCGCGATTATGGCCAGTATCGGCGCTTCAATTGTTGAACTGGCGATCGGACGCTGGGCTCTGGGACCGGTTGGGTCGGTGGGGACCTCGGATGGAGTGATGCTCAAGCGGATTGCACTTCCTCTTGTGGTGTCGGCCGCGAGCATCATGTTGGTCAGTAAGATGGATTTGTTTCTGATCAAAATATTGGGAATGCCGGTCGAACAGGCCGGCCTCTATGCAGCTGCGCAGAATCTCGCCATCCTTCCCGGAATTTTGGGACAGGCGGTTTCCTCTGTCCTCCTTTCTACCTTGACCAGAACGAAGGTCGATGGGCAGATGGGTATTTTTCGACAAACGGCCGGCCAGTCGCTTCAAGTGGTGCTCTGTCTGCTGCCGCCGGTGGCCATGGTGGCCGGGGCGGCTTCCGGCATTGCTGTGTTGTGTTTTGGGCCCGCATTCCAAGGGGCCGCGCCGTTTGTATCGCTGCTCATGGTTGGGGCCATGGCGCAGGTATTTATGGGAATATTGATGGCTGTTTTGACGGCCAATGGCGACCTGCACTGGACCGCGGCCATCGGGAGTCTCCTCGTATTGCTTGCGATGGTTGGGCATGTATGGTCGATTCCGATATGGGGATCACTCGGAGCCGCAGCCGTCACGAGCAGCACGATGCTGGTTGGAACCCTTTTCGCGTATGGTGTCGCGCAATCTCTACGCTTGGTCCGACTCCGTATCCAAAGCCTGGCCCGCGCACTATTTCTCGGAGCGCTTGGGTGGGGGGTGACGACGATCGGTCCGACAGGGCCTATCTGGCTACTGTTGGGCTTGCCCAGCGTAGCGATCGTCCTCATCGCGATCTATGGATGGTGGGAGGGGCTTATCGGATATCCGTCTCTCATTAACATCCGGCATGTGACCGAACAGGGTACAGAAGACATCCCATGAGCCGTTATCGACCGATGTTTTCAATCATTATACCGACCTACCGCCGTCCAGAGGCGTTGCGCGCCTGCGTGCAGGCGCTGTCAGCGCTTGATTATCCGCGAGATGGATTCGAGGTCATCATTGTCGATGATGGAGGCGCTATTCCATTGCAACCGCTGCTCGACCCGATTGCCGGAGATCTCCGCATGAAAGTGGTGTGGCAGGCGAATGCCGGCCCGGCCGCCGCACGCAATTGCGGAGCCTCGCATGCGAACGGGGACATCCTTGTCTTTACCGACGACGACTGCGCGCCTGCATCCCACTGGTTGCAAGCATTTGCATCGCAATTTGCTATGACGGACAGGGCGCTCGTGGGAGGGCGGACGATCAATGCCTTGCACAGGAATCCGTATGCCAGCGCAAGCCAGCTGATCATCGACGTCGTGTATGCGCATTACAATCGAGATCCATTGGACGCACAGTTCTTTGCCTCCAATAACATGGCAATTCCAGCGGATCGTTTTCACGCGATGAACGGCTTCGATGCCGGCTTCAGAACTTCCGAAGATCGTGATCTGTGTGATCGGTGGCGGTCACAAGGTCTTCCTTTGCAGTACGCGGCGGAGGCAGTTATCTTCCATGCGCATCATCTGACTT
The DNA here is from genome assembly GCF_965152575.1 of Nitrospira sp. Nam80. Classification (NCBI taxonomy): domain Bacteria; kingdom Pseudomonadati; phylum Nitrospirota; class Nitrospiria; order Nitrospirales; family Nitrospiraceae; genus Nitrospira; species Nitrospira sp. Nam80. The sequence goes on along the minus strand of NZ_OZ224216.1, from coordinate 3,654,710 downwards.
TCCGCTCATTTTGGAATCAACATGCCGGATATGGCCGAGGAGCGTGGCTCTATCACACGGCACGTGCGAATCGCGGCACGGGCCGGTTCCGGCCTGATTGGGCGTTTTATAAATCGTTGCTGTGCTCGCCGTTGTCAAAAGGGTTCACCCGGTACGTTCTCCGCGACTTTTCTTTATTGATGACGGCGCAAGTTGCCAATGCGGCCGGATGTTTTGAACAAGCCTTGAAGGAAGCAGTGACAGGCCGCCGCGGCGACATACCGGCGCATCGGCCGGAGCGATCCTGATGCTGGGCGTGAGGAGCGAATCGGTTATGCGCGTTCGTGCAAGAGCCTCACGGATACGGGTATTTCTTGGGTTCCTGTGCTGCGCATTCCTGTTATCCCCGGCCCCGGGTTGGCCGGCGCCCGCTCAAGGGTCTCTCATCGATCTCGAAATCCGATACGAACTTCCCGCCGCGGGGGAAGTATTGTTCGTTTGGGGAGTGAATGGATGGCTTCCGGTCAGCGACCACATCCGGCCTCCTGGGACTGTGATGCGTAAACAAGTGATGGCCACGCCCATGATCCTGAAAGAGAAATCGTTTACGGTCATCCTTCGGGTGGAGAAAGAAGCGACAGTCAATTACGGGTTTTTGATCACCAAGACAGCCGGAGGCGCGCCGGTGGACGTCTGGGACGGCGATGATAGTTATCATGCCACACCGACTCGGTCGGAGGTGTTGTCCGTACAGTCTGTGAAACTCTATCAGAATTGGCCGATATTGATCGATACAGCCGGCGCCATATTCGCGGCTGTTCTGGCTGTACTCTTCGCCGGGCTCCTTACGTTGTCCGGCTGGCTTATGTGGTCACAACCGGAGCCTGCAGTGGCTGACAACTCGCCGACCGAGTCGGATGCGCGCTTCGCCGCCGTGGTGTCGATGACGGCCTTCCTGATCGGCTTGGTGGTTATTCTTCATCATGAAATGTGGCGTGATGAACTGCAGGCTTGGAGCATTGCCGCGAGCAGTCAGACCTTGTCGGAGCTCCTTGGCAATGCGCGATATGAAGGCCATCCGCCTCTCTGGTATCTCTGTCTGTATATTTTGAGTCGGTTCTCGAACAATCCCCTCCTCATGCAATTGTTCCATCTAATGGTCGGTGTTGCAGCGGTCTTCGTGTTATGTCGGCATGCGCCGTTCACCCGCTTGCAGAAGATTTGCCTTTCGTTTGGCTACTTCCCTTTCTACGAATACCTTATCGTAAGCCGGAACTATGCATTGGGTGTGTTGGCATTGTGCGCCTTCTGCGCCGTGCAGACCAAATCGCCTGGGCGTCTTCTGACTTCCGCCCTTCTTCTCGCGATCATGATCAATACCAGCGCGTTCGGAGCAATCATTGCTGTGGCGCTCGGAGGCTGGCTGCTGGTCGAGGGATTCGCTTGCCGGCAGAGGACGTCCCCGGCCTTGATTCTGGGAGTCGTGTGTGTGCTTGGTCTCGGCCTCGCCGTTGCCGGAATGCAAAGTACTCCGCCTCCGGATAATTCGCCGAGGATGCTGGCCTGGAACACGATTCTTCTGGGCAGTCCGCTGGAAAAGACCGTGAGTGCAATCTGGAGGTCGTTCGTACCGCTTCCATTGAACCTCCCGCACTTTTGGAATTCGAACCTCTTGGATGAAATGCCGGCTATTCGGCTTGGGCAGCTGGTGCTCGAACCGCGGGATGTCCAATCATTGCTGGCGGTGGGGCTGTTCGGGATTGCGGCCGTTCTGCTGGCACGAACCCCGTCCGTTATGCTGCTCTATGTCGTGGCGACCGGCGGGCTTTTATTGTTTCTACATCTCAAGGTGAATCATGGCATCCGCCATACGGGCCATGTGTTTCTCATCTTCGTGGGATGCCTGTGGCTCTCGCTCGCGCGAAAGCAATGGCAGGGTATCGAGAGGATAACGGGGCGGGCGGACATGGCATTCGTCACGATGCTATTCGCAGGCCACACGGTGGCTGGGGGATTAGCCGCCGCTACTGACTTAGTCTATCCCTTTTCCGCCAGTAAGGAGACGGCAGAATTCATCGAACGACGCGGCCTCATGGGAACCACCATGGTCGGCAGCAAATTTGACCTGGCCTCAGCGGTCGCTGGGTATCTCAATCACCCGATGTATTATGTTGAAAACAAACAGACCGGCACGTTTATCCGATGGCAAGACAAGCGAACGCGTGCCACTCCTGAGGAGGTCGTACGGCAGGCAACGGATTTGGCCCGCGTGAACCATGACAATGTGGTCATGATTTTGAGCTATGACCTCGGGAGTGCGGGGGTGCGAACCTTGGAACTCGCCTCGTTTCAGCGGAGTATTCTCAAGGAAGAACGCTACTGGGTTTATCTTATGCCATACTCGGAACGGCATGCCGCGCGGGAAGTAGGGCATGACGGGCAGTGAGAGGATCGGATCTCAGCCGGAATATTGTGGAACCGCTCGTGTGAATCCTCAAACATAGCACTTGACAAGATCTTCCCGTCATTGATAACTGTTATCAGTATCATTGTAATACTATACGAAGATTGAACCCCGTTTCTGCAGATCGGTGTGGTCTTATTTTGATGAAGAAGCGATCAGCATTCACTGTCTAGTGAGTTTGCCGAGGGGGAGCCGCAGGTTGTCCGCCACTGAGTTGAATAAGGAGGAAGGACTGAACGGAGCGAGGACCATTGAACGCCACGCTACCCCCCAAGCGGAACTCGTTTCCGTCGTTATTCCATCGTTCAACCATGCTGGCTTCCTTCCCGACGCGATCCAAAGTGTAATGGAACAGACCTATGGGCCGGTGGAAATCATCGTGATCGACGATGGATCCGATGATGAAACCGAGCATGTAGTCAAAGCGTATCAATGTGTTCGGTATGTGAAACAAAGAAATCGTGGCGTCACCGCCGCACGCAATGTCGGGCTCAAGCTGAGCGCCGGCTCATATGTTCTCTTTCTGGATGCGGATGATCGATTGCTTTCAAAAGCCATTGAAATCGGCATTCGAAGTCTCCAGGCCAATCCTGATTGCGCGTTAACATTCGGGACGTTCTATATGATCGACGGGGACGGTAAGAGAAAAGGGAGTTGTCATCCTGTCACCCAGCGGAGATATGGGTATAGCGATTTCCTCGAGCAGAATTTCATCGGGAATCCCGGGGTCGCGCTCTACCGAAAGGATCCGCTCCTGGCGGTCGATGGGTTCGACTCCGCCAACCAAGCTGCGGGCGACTATGATCTGTATCTTCGTCTCACATATGTGTTCCCCGTCACGTGTCATACTGAACCGGTCCTGGAATATCGCCGTCACGGGGCTAATATGAGCAATGACCCAGCCGTCATGCTGCCAGCGTGCCTTCTTGCCTTGAGAAAACAGGCACCGGTGGTCAAAGGCAACCCGTTTTTGGAAGCTGCGCTGAAACGAGGAAGGACACACTGGAAGAACTACTATGGCGAAAGGCTTGTGATCAGAATATACGAAGACGCTGAGAGAAGGAAGTGGAGAAGTACGGCGCGGTATTTATCGCAACTTCTTCTCAATTATCCCGAGCGATTAACCCGCAGGATATTGAAGAACGGGCGAAAGTAGAGGCCCAGGGCGCCATGAGAGAAGGGAGCAGGAAACCCTGCGCGAAGATCACGAGTACGGGTAGGGACGTCTCTGTTAAATTACCGAACGCGATGAAATAGGGCCTGGATCACCTTCGTGCGCGCCATACCGCTTATAGGCGCACCACCTCTAAGCTGACCTGTTGAAAACCCATCCCTCGCACATCGTCGACAACGGAGACAAATCGCTCGAGTAACGTGACCTTGTCCGCGCGCACGACCACCTGAGATTCGCGGGGATGCGATACCAGTACAGGCTTGAGTTCATTCCCTGGGACGGCTCGATCATTGAGATATAAGATCCCTTCGGCTGTCAACGTGATTACGATCGGGACATCCTTATGATCGCCCACTTCTTTTGCCTTTGCGAGGTTGACCGGGATCTGGCCGGTGCTGATAAACGTCGCGGTGGTCAGCACGATAACCAGGAGTACCAGCATCACATCGACTAACGGAATGACATTAATCTGATCCAGCTCACGTTCCATGCTGCACCTTATAGAGTGTAATGAGTTCCGCAACGCGCCGCCGCAACACATTGTTCATCACCACGCATGGGATGGCGACGAGCAAACCAACGGCCGTCGCCTTCAACGCCAAGCTGAGGCCGACCATAATCGTATTCACCGCCATGGTACCCGAGGTTCCCATGGTATGGAACGTCAGCATGATTCCGAGCACCGTTCCGAGGAGTCCGATATAGGGGGCATTGGCCGCCACCGTGCCGATGACGACCAATCGCCTGGTCAGAGCGATCTCGAACGCTTGGGGATTTGGAAATTGCGCCAGATCGACGCGGCGGTAAAACAGCCATCGCTCGATGGCCACGGCCACCGACCACATGCTCAATGCCAGCAAGACTCCGATGATTCCATAATCAACCGTGTGTTGTAGAAACTCCATAGCGTGCTCCTCGATGGTTGCGGAAATGTTTCCGGTTTGGAGGGTGTACAGATCTATGAATGCCAGGGGAGCGGAAAGGTTGTCAAGTCGGCCCGTCTCCATCCTCGGCTGCCGGAAACAACACGGTATGGGTTGCAAGGACACGTAGACTGACCGCCGTGCCGACCGGCAGAATGTGCAAGGACCCTTCGCTGCTATGAAGCAGCTGTCCGGACGCCAGTTGGACCGTGTACAAGTTTTCCGATCCTTTAAACTGCCGCCCGACGACATGGGCAATGCCGTTTTTATCCGGAGATACATGAATGTCGTCGGGTCGAATCATCACGACGACGTTCATTCCCTCCTCCAGCCGTTTCAAATTGGGAAACTCTCCGATTTCAGTGCAGATCCGCTCTCCACGCACCATGCCGGGCAAAAAATCCGCTTGCCCGACGAAATCGGCGACGAACGGCGTGGACGGCGTGTGGTAGATGATTTCCGGAACATCGAATTGCTCCAGGCGGCCATGGTTCAAGACCGCGATTCGATCCGCCATCGCAAACGCCTCATCGTGATCATGCGTGACCAGAATAGCCGTGGTTTTTGTTCGTTTGAGCAAATCATGGAGATCCTGGCGCATCCGGGTCGCCATATCGGGATCCAGATTGCTGAAGGGCTCGTCGAGCAAGAGCAGAACGGGCTGGGGAGCAAGGGCACGGGCCAATGCCACTCGTTGTTGCTGGCCACCCGACAGCTCGTGAGGATATCGACGTTCCAGTCCGGTCAGGCCGGTCAGCTTCAGCAGATCTTCCACCATGGCCTTGCGTTGGGCGCGGGGCACGCGACGCAAGCCAAAGGCAATATTGCGGCCGACGCGGAGATGAGGAAACAACGCATACTCCTGAAACACCATGCCGACATGCCGCTCTTCGGCCGGAATGAGCACGTGCGGCGAGGAAACGACTTGGCCTGACAAAGTGATTGAGCCCTCTGTCACCGACTCGAATCCGGCTATCGCACGCAGAATCGTCGTCTTGCCGCAGCCGGACGGTCCGAGCAGGCAAAGCACTTCGCCGTGCCGCACCGCAAAAGAGATATCCGAGACCGCGGGATGCCCCGGCTCATAGGCGCATGACACACCCCGAAGCTCAACAATGGTCTCCGGGCTGATCGCCGGCTCGACCGGGGCTGAGGTTGTGGTCCATGTGCCGGTTCGAGGTTCCACCGGGTATTCCATCCCCCTATGCGTCTATGCGCTGCGCCAATCTCTGGATACCAACAGCAGCAAAGCGGGAAGACTGAGGATGACGATCAGCAGTGCGCTGGGAGCCGCCAGTTGATAATACTCCTCGCTCGCCTCGAGCCAGACTCGAATAGCCAGTGTATCAAATCCAACGGGACGTAAGAGCAGGGTCGCAGGCAATTCTTTCATCGTCTGCAAAAACATCAGAACCCATCCGGCGAGAAATCCATTTCGAATGAGCGGCAAGGTGATCAACCACAATGTCTCGCGGGTCCTCAGGCCCAGCGTTCTGCCCGCTTCTTCGAGATTGGGCGTGACTTGTTGGATGGCCGGTTCGAGCGATTGGAGCCCGGCGGGCAGGAAATGAATGACGTACGCGACGATGAGAATCACCACGGAACCATACAAAAACGGCAGGAATGCGGTAAACAAAGCCAGTACCGCCAAGGCTGCAACTGGGCCGGGTAGCGCATAGCCGGCATAAGCGGCTTGCAGGCAGGCGAGGTTTAACCGCGTCGGACGGCGGCTGGCAAGGTAGGCGAGGGGAAGGCCGACCATGATAGCGCAACTGGCCGCTATGCAAGAGAGAAAGGCGCTGTTCCAGACAAAACCGATAAACCGACCATCAAGGGCGCCCTGCTGAACGGCCGCGACACTCCAATGGAGAAGCATGGCGGCCGGGACTCCGAACGCGATGCTGCATAGCAGCGCGGCCAAGGCTGTGATAGTCCATGCGCCGATCAGGCCACAGCGCCGCCGCTGGATGGTCTTGTAGCGTCCGCTGGTTTGATAGAAACGACTCCGGCGCCGGAACCACCGCTCCATGACAAGAAAGAATAAGGCCATGACGACCAGCAGCACACTCAAAATGCCGGCGGCGGTTTGATCGTACCGGCCGGTCATTTGTTGGTACACCGCATAGGTCAACGTCTGATAACGCAGAAGAGAAATCGCACCAAAATCGGAAATCACATAAAGGACCACCAATGCGAGCCCTGCCACGACGGATGGACGAATCAGCGGCAGCGTCACTCGCCATATGGTTTGCCAAGGGGAGACTCCGCACGCACGGGCAACTTCTTCATAGGAGACATTCAGGCTCAACAATGCCCCGCGGGCCAGGAGATAGACAAACGGAAAGGTATCCAGGGCCATGATAATACTGACCCCGGCAAAGCTCTGAGGCGCCGGCAACTGGACGTCCGGTCCGAACAGACTATGCCACCATTGATCCACCGGGCCGCCCATGCCGAATAAATGAGCATAGACATAGGCCAGGACATAGGTCGGCATGGCCAAGGGCAGGACCAAGGCCCATTCCCATATCCGGCGACCGGGAAATTCGTATCGAACGACGAGCCAGGCCAGGGAAAACCCGACGACGAATGTCAGGCCGGACACACTCATGGCGAGCGCGACGGTATTCCACAACAACTCCGGCAGGCGGGTTGTCCACAGTCTCTGCCATACCGCTGCATTGCCGTGGAACGCCAGGAATGTAATGTAGGCGACAGGTGAGACCAGCAGCGCAGTGGTTCCGAGGCTGATCCATTGGAGAGGAGTCAAAAGACTGCGGCGCAGCGTCATCACCATGGCGGCTGAGCCACTCAACGAAGGCCGACTTGTTCGATCAAGAGCAAGGTCGGCTCACGAAGCTCGGCCAGGCGGGCGAGCGGAACCATGGCGGCTCGAAAAGACGCGCGCGCGACAAGAGCCGGGTCGGCATGGACTTCGGGATGCAGAGGATACTCTTTATTCAGTTCCGCAAAAAACCGCTGGCCGGCCTGCGCGACCAGAAATTCGACAAGTAACTTGGCGGTGTCCACATGATGGGAAGATCGGGTGATGCCGATCCCGGCCACATTCATGATCGCGCCCATGCCTCCTTCTTGCTGATCCGGCATCAGCGCGGCAATTGGGGCATTGGGCTGGGTGGCGAGATGCCGATAGATGTAATAGTGGTTGACAATGCCGATCGCCGCTTGTCCTTTGGCCACGGCTTCCACGATTTGTGAGCTTTTCTGGTACACCTGGGTTCCCGCATTGGCTTTGAGCCCTCTCAGAAACTGCTTCGTCCGCTCGTCGCCGTACGTCGCCTTGATGACCGAGACACCGGCCTGGAGATATTCGCTGCCGGCATTGGGAATGGCTATTTTGTCCTTCCAGCGGGGGTCCGCAAGGTCCAGCAACGATTTGATCTGGTCCGCCTTCACTAGTTGCGTGTTGTACACCAAGATCCAAAAACGGCCCGACAGCCCGACCCAGCTGTTGTCCGGCGCTCTGAACTGAGGGGGAATGGCCCGATCGACTTCCCGGAGGTTCAGAGGACGAAGAAGCTTCAATTCACGGGCATATTCCAGGCTGCCGGCATCATTGGTGATTAAGACATCGGCCGGACTGCGCTCTCCCTCCGCTTTCAGCCGGTTCACAAGCTCCGTCGTACCCGATGAAAGCAGTTGGACCTGAACACCGGTCTTGGCTTGGAATTCGTCCAGCACGGGCTTGATTAATCGCTCCGCGCGTCCGGAATATACTATAAGTGTATCCGCCGCCTCCGTGTGGCCTTCCGTGATCGCCAGGCAGCCGGAGATCACAATGAACATGAAGAACCATAGTAATCGCCGATGAGTCATATGGAACATTGCTCCTCCGGTGTCGGACATTCTTTCGACGTGATGGGTAAGCGAGGGCAAGAGCTGGTGACGACCAGGAACGCGCTCCGGTTATCGGAAATGTCGTGGCGGGTCAATGGCGACAGTGGGAACACAACCCGTACAGTTCCAATTTATGCGTCTGGATTATAAATCCATTCTTGGACGCCACCTCCTCTTGCAGGCGCTCGATTTCACAATTCTCAAACTCCACGATCTTCCCGCAGCCGGTGCAGATCAGATGATCGTGATGCCCCTTGTGTGACACGTTATCATATTGGGTTTGAGAGCCGAAGTGCCGCGCCTGGGCCAAGCCGGCCTCGCAGAAGAGATTCAACGTGCGGTAGATCGTCGCCAGGCCCAGATGGGGATCTTTCTTGGCGAGCTGATGGTACATGGCTTCGGCCGTGACGTGTTCCTGCTTGAGGAAGGCGGTGAGAATGAGTTCGCGCTGGCGGGTGAGCTTCAATTGGTGCTTGGCGAGGTGCTCCCTCAAGGTCTCCATTTCTTTCATGCTCTTGTTCATCCGAGTTTCCATGAGCCAAAGACCGTTTATTAAAAGACGAAATGGCATGCTTGGTCAAGTGCCTCTTGCGGCCTCTCAGAAAGAGATCAGATTTGCCGCCTGATTGTGGAGGCATTGCGCCCGGCGTGACCGGCCCCGGCGGTGTCATCACGGCGATTGACGCGCGTGTTTTCGCCGGCCTATAGTCCTGGACCACTCCGGCTGCGGGATGATGCCATGCGAAAACCCCATGAGATGACGATAGATCGCGGGCTGCTGCTGTTCATCCTCCACTTGGCCGAGCCCTATGGCCTGCTCAACGATGTCAAACTTCAGCAGCTCTGTTTTTTGTGCGAGTTGCAGTTATTCGGCAAAGGCATGAAAGGGCTTCATTTTGAATTCTTCCGGTTCGCCTATGGCGCGTTCAGCAAGGATCTCGATAACGACCTCACGTCGCTGCGCCGGAAGGAACGCATTGAGAATTTTACCTTGTCCGATCAAGCGCGGGAAGCTGTGCTCCCGCTGCTGACGACGGGGTTCGAAGGGACGGAGCCCAACCAGAAGACCAGTGAAATCATCCAGGCTGTCGTGGCGACCTATGGCCCGCAGGATAGCAGCGCCATTATCAAATCGGTGGAATCAGTCGAACTTGTCACGCCGCAGGAACCGGACCATAAAATTCCGATTCGGGATATCGTCTTCCACACTACTCTCTTAGTTCCCAGCCGCATCGAAGTCCACACGGAACTCACGTTCGCTCCGAATCTGGTGAGAAAGCTGAACGCGGCCATGGGATATTGAGCGGGGCCTGTGATGCGTCCGCGAGGAGGCCTCGACCGGAGGTCTATCCGTCTATGGAGAACAGCCGATCAGGAGCGTACTTTGAGCACGTCCCGCTCGCGCCGTTGACTGGGCGTGATCGGGATCGTCAGCCTCGCAACCGTGCCGACGCCCGGCGTGCCGGTGATGGTAAACTCGCCGCCGATCAACAGGGCCCGCTCCTCCATGCTGACGATGCCGAGTGATTGAGCATGTTTGACCTGCTCGAGCGTGATGCCTTTCCCGTTGTCCTCCACGGTGATGATGACCGTATCATCCGCCAAGGTCAGCGTGACGGTGATCAGCGTGGCGTCCGCATGGCGCGCCGCATTGGTGAGCAACTCTTGAATGATTCGGAAGATATTCGAGGCCGTGTGCTCATCAAACGTAAAATCATCGAGTGTCTGCGAAACCGCCACCGCGCATGCAATGCCGGTGTTGGATTCGAAATTCTGCGCGTAGGTGTGAACGGCCGAGATGAGACCGATCTGGTCCAACGGGACCGGTTGTAACGTCGCGCTGATTCGTCGAACCGAGGATAAGGCGCGGTCGGCCAGTCCGATGAGGTCGCTCAGCTTATCGGTAATCTCGCGCCGCTCGGACGTGGTCGGCAACGCCGTGCACCGTTTGTGCAGCCAGGTCATGTCAAACCGCATGCCGTTGAGCAGTTGTCCTAAATCCTCATCGACATCGCGGCCGATGCGGCGGCGCTCCGCATTCTCCGCTCCGGTGATCAGCCGCCCGGCCGCCTGGAGCTGTTCGTAGGAATGTCTCCATTGCTCCTCGGCTGTCCGGCGGATGGAGACGTATTTTTGCGCCAGAGCGACCGCGATCGAAAAGCCGATGAGGGCCAACAGCGCGGTGGCGCTGAATGCAAATAGGCTTTGATAGGACGTACGCGTGAACAGGTGTTCCCGCTCGCTCAGGAGACGATAATTTTCCTGTTCCATTCGGCCTACCACGGACCGGAGGCCGTCCATGAGTTGCTTGCCCCGCTGGGTGGCGACGGCCTTGCGGGCTGCCTCGAATCCACGTTCTTTTCTGAGACGGATAATTTCGGCGAGTTCGGTCAGCTTCTCCGCCAATATCTCTCGTAGCTGGTTCACTCGTTGCCGTTGTCCGGGTATATCCGTCGTCAGCTCGGCGACACGGTCGAGCTCCTGGTTCACTTCCGCCAGTGCCGCATTGTACAGGTCCAGGTATTCGGGCAGGCCGGTGATCACAAATCCCCGTTGCCCGCTCTCCGCCGCCTGGGACGTCGCGAGAAAGCGCTGCAAGCCGGCGACGCTCTTATGGGCATGCTCGACCGATTGCCGAAGCTCGATGATCGTCCACGCGTTGGTGACCGAGAGATAAATATTGAAGAGAAATAAAAGGATGCCGAGAAGCCCGGCCAAGAGCCATTTCCGTTCAAGGGCCAAGAGCATCGATATCCCTTTGCTGTGCGGCGCGGGGATCTTCCCCATCAGTGAGGCGTTGGTCTCCTACAGTTGCGCGAAACGCAGCTCAGGCAGCGAAGAGAATTTCGCGCAGGGTGGATGAATGAGGACTCACTAAGAACCATTCCCAAGGAAATGATTCTAGAGATCGTTCCGCCGATGTACAATAGAGCCGATTAGGTCAGGTCCATATAGCCGTGATAGCCATATGGCGGTTCATCGGGCGATTTTGGCCGTGCAATGCAGGGAGCGAAGGGAACGCGGCACGTTATGGTGAGTGAGCAAGGCGGTAAAGCCGGCGGTATTTGTCGTCGAGATAGCGGAGGAATGGTTCGGGCTGAAGCGTGGACCCGGTCACTCGTTCCACCAGACGGTCGGGAGAAAACGTCCGGCCCCAGCGATGGACTTTTTGCTCCAACCATCGACGCAGCCCCGTGAGCTGCCCCGACGCGATGTCGTCTTCCAGTCGAGGAATGTCCCGCTTGGCCTGCTCATAGAGTTGTACCGCATACAGATTGCCCAATGTGTAGGTGGGGAAATAGCCGAAGGAGCCTATTGACCAGTGCACGTCCTGAAGGACGCCGTCGGCATCCCGCTCCGGCTCGATGCCCAGGTATTGTCCCATCTTCTCGCGCCACACCTCGGGAAGCTCTTCCGGCCGCAGGCGTTCCTCAATCAAAGCCTGCTCGATTTCGAAGCGCAACATGACATGTAAGTTGTACGTCAATTCGTCCGCTTCGACACGGATCAAGGAGGGCTTCACTCGATTGATGGCGGCGTGGAAATGATCGAGCGCGATCTCGTTCAGCTGATCGGGGAAGGTCCGTTGAAGAATCGGATAGAAGAATTGCCAAAACGGCCGGGACCGTCCCACGCAGTTTTCCCACAATCGCGACTGGCTTTCGTGGATGCCGAGCGACACGGCGTCGCACAGCGGTGTTCCATAGTAGCGAACATCGAGGCCTTGTTCGTAGAGCCCGTGCCCGCCCTCGTGAATACAACTGAAGAGGCAGGACGGCAGGTCCTGTTCGTGGACGCGCGTGGTCACACGAACGTCGGTCGGATGGAATGAGGTGGTGAACGGATGCGCCGATAGGTCCAAGCGTCCCCGGTCGAAATCATATCCCATGGCGGTCAGTACCAGGCGGCCGAACTCAATTTGACGGCCGCTGTCATAGCTCCGATAGAGAAAACGCTCGTCGATCGTCACGGAGGCGGCCATGACCCGTTGGAGCAACGGCACGAGGTGGGACCGCAATCGGTCGAACAGAGGCTCGAGAAACGCCACGGTGGCTCCCGGCTCGTATATGTCGAGTAAGGCATCATAGGGCGAGGCCCGGTATCCCAAATAGTCGGCTTCCTGCCGCTTGAGGTCAAGAACGGTTTGGAGATGCGGCAGAAAGTCTTTGAAACGGTTATGCTCGCGCGCGGTGACCCAGGCTTGTTGAGCCAGCGAACATTCACGGCTGAGACGAACCACGAATTCCGAGGGTAGTTTTTTCGCCCGGCTGAAATCCCGCCAAATTTCACGTAAGAGCGCACGGGACGGTTCGTCCCAGCCATTGGCCGGGGTGTCGATCGCCTGGCCGCTAAGTGGATCAATCCATTGCCGAAGCAAACGTTCAATTTCCGGCGCGACGAGCTTCTGGTGAGCCAAGCCCTGCAAGGTTGAGATTTGATCGGCGCGGGCCGTTCCGCCGCCTGCGGGCATGTACGTTTCCTGGTCCCAACCGAGCAGGGAGGCGGCGCTACCGATGCGTTGAATCTCGAGGAGCCGGGAGGTCAATGGTTCCAGGGTCGCGAGGGTCTTCACACGAATCCTCCTTACTGCGCCGGGGCGCCATGCTATGATTGCCAGTCTACGTGACCGGTGCCGCATTTTCAAACCAAGGGAGCGATGTAATGCAGGAGCTGGTGAGAGCCGATGTGGAAGCCTATGCCCAGAATCATTCAACCTCTGAATCCGACTGCTGCCGGGCATTGCGGGAAGAGACGATTCGTACCATGGAATGTGCAGAGATGATCGTCGGACCTCTGGAAGGGGCGGTTCTGAAGATGATGGTGCGGCTCGTCGGGGGCTCACGCGTGTTGGAACTCGGCATGTTTACCGGGTATAGCGCCCTCTGCTTTGCCGAGGCCTTGCCCGAAGAGGGAGTAGTCATCACTTGCGAGTTGGATGAACAGGCCGCTGCGATCGCCCGCCGCTATTTCGCCCGCTCGCCGGTCGGGCGGAAAATTCAGGTGGAAATGGGACCGGCTTTGGACACGATGCGGCGGCTTACCGATCCGTTTGACGTGATTTTCATTGATGCGGACAAACAAAATTATGTCAACTATTACCGGCGGGCGTTGGAACTGCTCGCGCCGGGGGGCATCATCCTCATCGATAACGTTCTATGGGACGGCGCCGTTGTTCGGCAACCGCCTCCGGACGAGCGGACGGCCGCCATTCAGGAATTGAACCGGGTGGTCGCAGCCGATTCCACGGTCAACGCCGTTATGCTTACGGTCCGGGACGGCCTGTTTGTCGTGAAGCCGACCGGATCGTGAACGGCGCCGGTCTGCAGAGTTCTGCTTTCGAGAGGGGCGCATGAGGGGCCCCTCCGATGTGGTCGCCTATGGCGCCTTGGCCACCGCCGCCTTCGTGTGGGGAGGATCGATTGTCGCGCAGAAAATCGCGTTGGATGCGTTTTCGGCTGTGGAGACCTCCCTTTTACGCGGGATCGGGGCGCTGGCAATTCTTATTCCCCTGTGGTGGCGGCAGGAAGGACCTCAGGTCAAGTTCTCCTCGCAAGATCTAATGGTGCTCGCCGCGCTTGGGATGGGAGTGCTGGGCAATCATCTCTTGACCTTGATCGGACTCCGGTACATCGGAGCGGCCCCGGCGGGAGTCGTCATCGGGGCAAGTCCGGCCATCACCGCCTTTCTGTCCGCGCTATTGATTCGAGACGTCCCATTCTCTTCGGTTGCCGGCGGCTGCCTCTTGTCTTTTGCCGGTGTCGCGCTGGTATCGGGATTTGGTGGAGGATCGGCCGGGTCGAATCCCTGGCTCGGCGGCATGCTCGTCATGCTCGGTCTCGTGAGTTGGAGTCTGTATACGATCGGTGGGCGGCGGATCATGGACCGTCTCTCCCCTTTGACGGTCAATTGGACGACACTTTTGATTTCGCTTCTCGTACAGGCGCCCTTATTGGCGACTGACCACAAAATGTTGGATACCGGCGTATCCGCCGTCTCCTCCGGTGGATGGATGGCGCTGATCTATCTGATTGTGTTCGCCACCGCGTTGGGCCAGCAGGCATGGCTCTATGGGGTCAAGGGAGTCGGTCCCTCGCGCGCGGGTGTCTTCGTGAATCTCATTCCGGTCTCGGCTGTGTCATTGTCCGCGCTCATACTTGGAGAACCGATCGGCGTAAGAGAAAGCGCGGGCATTCTGCTCATTCTCGCAGGCGTTTGGCTGGTGGGCCGGCAATCGGCCGGAGTCAAAACGGCCCGCTGATCCAGCATCCCCTTAATGGTTCCATTTTCTTACTGCATGGCATAACGCCGTAGCTGCCTCAGCGGTCCTGCATTCTGCCGGCTCTTGAACCGCTGTCCCGTAAACTACGTTGAGGGATCTAGGGCCGATTGGCCAGAATTTACCTGGACGCGAGACAAGAGTATGGTGAGGCACATTTGCAGGACGGGGTTCGGGCCGCAGCTTCTCCCCAGGAGGTCAGGCGGTGGCATACATCGGCGTTGCCCTTCTCATCGCAGCGGTCTTGTTTGCGGATGTATTGACGGCGTTGGGGTATCTGGTCCCTCTTCTCTATCTCATTCCGATCTGGTTGGCCTTCCGTCTTCTTCCGCCTGGAGCGGCCCTCTGGGCCGGCGGTGTATGCGCGTCCCTCACGGCGGTGGGAATGGTGATTTCACCGCCGGGAATGGAATTGTCCATGGCGATTGTGAATCGCATGCTCGGCATTGCGGTGCTGGGGGGAATGACCGGCTTATTTTGGCATCGCAGGCGCGCGGAACAGGCGTTTCTAGGAGTGAAAGAGCGACTGGAACAACAAGTGGCCGATCAGACCCATAAGCTCCGGACCGTCAACCAACAGCTGACCCAGCAGCTGGCCGAACGGCGACAAATTGAAGCGGCGTTACGGGACAGTCGTGAACGGTTGGAACTGGCCACGAAAGGGGCGGATGCCGGAGTCTGGGATTGGGATTTGCGGACCAACCGCATGTATTTCTCCCCGCGCTGGAAGAGCCAATTGGGCTATGCCGATCATGAGATCGGCAATACGTTTGAAGAATGGGAATCGCGAATACATCCCGACGATCACGAACGGGCGATGGAGACGATTCGCGCCTACCTCGAAGGCCATTTGTTGATCTATAACGTTGAACATCGGCTGCGGCACAAAGACGGGTCCTATCGCTGGATTCTGACCAGCGGATCGGCATTTCGAGACGAGAAGGCAGCGCTGGTCCGCATGACCGGTGTTCACATCGACATGACGGAACGCAAATTCGCAGAAGAATCACTGCGGCTGGTCCAGGAACGGTACCGCAATATTGTCGAGCATGCGTTGCAGGGAATTTTTCAGACCACCATAGACGGGCATTATGTGACGGTCAATCGCGCCTTGGCGAAGCTGTATGGCTATGATTCGCCGGAACATATGCTGAGCCTCGTGACCGGTATTGCGCAACAGTTGTATGTCGATCCGCAACGGTGGGATGAATTCAAACGGCAGATGCAAGCAGCCGGGATGGTGACGAAATTTGAGGCGCAGGTGCGGCGACGAGACGGGACGCTCATCTGGATCTGGGAGAATGTCAGGGCGCTTCGCGACAATGATGGGACGATTGTCGGCTATGAGGGGATCGTCGAAGATATTACGGCTCGCAAGGAAGCCGAGGCGGCGGTGCGGGCCAGCGAAGAGCGCTATCGAAACATCGTTGAGGTCGCCAGCGATATCATGTATCGGACCGATGAGCGGGGAATTTTTA
This sequence comes from Nitrospira sp. Nam80, assembly GCF_965152575.1. Lineage (NCBI taxonomy): Bacteria > Pseudomonadati > Nitrospirota > Nitrospiria > Nitrospirales > Nitrospiraceae > Nitrospira > Nitrospira sp. Nam80. Next base: position 3,638,557 of record NZ_OZ224216.1, on the reverse strand, counting down.
CCTATTGTAATCCGACCTCTCAGCGAATCCTGGGGTATACGCCCGAAGAACTGATTGGCCGCCATTGCCTGGCGCTGGTCCACCCGGCTTCTCGACAGGAGGCGCAGAATTTTTACGGCCGACAGTTCGTCAGAAAGCGCCTTCGTACCTATTACGAACTGCCTGCGGTCTCTAAAACAGGCGCGGAAGTCTGGCTGGGCCAGAATGTGCAGCTGCTGTGCGACGGCGAGCGGATCATTGGGTTTCAGGTGGTCGCTCGAGATATTACCGAACGCAAGCGGGTTGAATCCGCTCTCCGGGAAAGCGAGGAGCGGTTTGCCACGGCGTTTCGGAGCAGTCCCGCCGCCATGGTGATCAGCCGTTATGAAGACGGCCGACTGCTGGACGTGAATGAGGCGTTCCTGCGGATTTTCGGAGGCACTCGAGCGGAAGTGATCGGGACGACCGCGCTCGACTTCGGGTTATGGGTGAAGCCGGAAGAGCGGGAGGATCTCCTGCAGACCCTCAAACGTGACGGGCATATTCGCTTTATGGAAAAAGCGTACCATCTCAAATCCGGAGATGTTCGCCACTGCCTGTTCAATGTCGAGATTTTAACCATCGGGCGCGACCAGTGCCTGTTGACCCTGATCCTGGACATTACCAGGCGCAAACAGGCCGAGGATGCGCTCCATTACAATCAGGAGGTGCTCCTGAAACATCAGGAGGCACTGATGTGCCTGACACAAAATGCGCATATCAGCAGCGGGCAGTGGTCGGATGCTCTGCGCGACATCATGGAAACCTCCACCAAAGGCTTGGATGTCGAACGAGGCAGCGTGTGGTTGTTCGACCGCGACGGCGTACAGTTACGCTGTGTGGAGCTGTACGAACGGTCGCTCGCACGCCATGGCGACGGTCAGATGCTTTCGGCCGGCGACCATCCGGACTATTTCGAGCGGCTCTCCCGGGAAGGGGTAATTGCCATGGATGAGGTGCAGAGCGACAGCCGGGCAGGCGAACGAACACTGTCGGCCTTAGCCCCGCCGGACGTCACGTCGGTGCTGGATGTGCCCATTTCCCGCGAAGGCAGACTCGCCGGCGTGGTCTGCCATGAGCATGTCGGAGCGGCTCGCCGGTGGACCGTGGCCGAGCAGCAGTTTGCGTCGGCCATCGGACATGTGGTGTTGCTCGCCTATGAAGCGACCAATCGGCGGGAAGCGGAGCAAGCGCTGCTCATTGCGAAAGAGGCGGCGGAGGCCGCCAATCGGGCCAAGAGTGATTTTCTCGCCACGATGAGCCATGAAATTCGGACGCCGATGAACGCGATCGTCGGCATGGCGGATTTGTTATCCGAGACCCCGCTGAACGAAGACCAACAGGAATATGTGCGGATCTTCCGGGATGCCGGGAAAAATCTTGTCGGCCTGATCAATAACATTCTGGACCTCTCGAAGATCGAGGCGGGCCATCTGGAAATGGACGCCGTCGAATTCGACCTTCATGATCTGGTCCAACGGGTTGCGGAACTGGTCGCCATCCGGGCCAATGAGAAGAATCTTGAGCTGGCCTATCGCATTCAATCCGATGTGCCGGGATTCCTCATCGGTGATCCGAACCGCCTGCGACAAATTCTGATCAACCTGTTGGGCAATGCGATTCGATTTACGGAAGCGGGAGAAGTCGTGCTGCAGATTCAGTCCGATCCTACTGGGGGCGCTCGGGGAGCACTGCTCTTCTCCGTGCGTGATACGGGCATCGGGATTCCGGCGGACAAACTGGACATGATTTTCGAAAGTTTCAGTCAGGCCGACCTTTCGACTACCCGCCAGTACAGCGGCACCGGGCTAGGACTGACCATCTCAAAGAAATTGGTGGAACGCATGGGGGGGCGCATTTGGGTTGAAAGTGAACTGGGCTCAGGCAGCACATTTTTCTTCACCGCCTGTTTTGGAGTGGGAGTGAGGCAGTCGGTGGCGGAGCTTCTTCCGCAATGGGAGCGGTTGACGGGCTTGAAGACCCTGGTAGTGGATGATAATACGACCAACCGTTTGATCGTGCGGGAGACATTGGTGTCATGGGGAATTCCTGTCGAAGAAGCAGCAGGCGGAGATGAGGCGTTGGACGCGCTCGCGCGAGCCGGCGAAGCAGGAGATCCTTTCCGCCTGGTCATCCTCGATGTGCGAATGCCGGGCCGGAGCGGGTGGCAGGTGGCGGAATCAATGGCGCGCAGACCGTTGTTGTCGAAACTGCCCATTGTCATGTTGGCCTCGGAGCGAAGCCAGAGCGATCAAGAGATGATTCGGAGATTGGGGATTACCCGGTATCTAGCCAAGCCTTTCAGACGGTCCGATCTCTTCAATGCCATCATGGCTATCATCGGGGCGCAAACGGCTTTGCCGCTCTCTTCTTCGGAAGGCGAAGGACAGACCCTTTCCCGAGCGACGCGACCGTTGCGGATTCTGTTGGTCGAGGATTTCGCCGATAATCGCCGCATGATCGAATTGTATCTGAAGAAGAGTCCTTATCAGCTTGATATGGCTCCCAATGGACAGGTTGCGGTGGAGATGTTCACCAATGCCTCCTATGACCTCGTGCTCATGGATATTCAGATGCCGGTCATGGACGGCTATCAGGCGACCGGATTGATCAGAAAATGGGAAGCGGACCAGCACCGGCCTCCGACGCCGATCCTGGCATTGACCGCCAATGCTTTGAAAGGCGAGGTGCAGAAAAGCCTGACCGCGGGCTGCACCGCCCACCTGGTGAAACCCATCAGGAAGGCGCAATTACTCCAGGCCATCATGCAGCATACGGAGGACCGGCCGGCGAATGACGTCCCTCCTTCGGAGGCCAATCCGGAAGGCCGGTTGGTTCTGGAGGTGAGTGCGGAGCTGGAAGAATTGATGCCGAAATTTCTTGCGAATCGCCGGCGCGATGTGGCGCAGATCATCGCGGAATTGGCCAACGGCGAGTTCGAGCGTATCAGAGTGTTAGGACACGGCATCAAGGGAGCCGGCGGAACCTATGGGTCCGCGGTCATTAGCCGGCTGGGAGAGCATATTGAACAGGCTGCGATCGAGCGGAACGCGGGCGCAATTGAGGCGGATGTGACCGCACTGAACGACTATTTGGAGCGCGTCGAATTGGTATTTGTGTAACCCCAGAGCATGCTGTTCATGCGGGTATTGATCGTCGAAGACCAAGAAGATATCCGGGACTTGTTCGGCCAAGTCATCCGATCGTTGGGCCACCATGTGCAGGCCTGCGCGGATGGCGAGGCCGGATGGAGAGCCTATGAGAAGGGACAGTATTCCTTGATCCTGCTGGATTGGGAGCTAGGATGCGGCGGGATGAACGGCCTTCAGCTCTGCGGGAAGATCCGTGCAGACCCGCGCGGGGACCGATGTGTCATCATCATGGTGACGGCGCACAATACACCCGAGAGTCTCAAGGCGGCGCTCCAGGCTGGCGTCAACGATTACCTGGTGAAGCCACTCGGGTCGGAATTGCTCAAGCTGCGCCTCGGCGTCGCAGAACAATGGGTCGAAAATCTGACCCGTCGCTTTGAAGCGGAAGACAAAGCGCAAGACCTCGAGCGACAATTGGCCAAAGCTGGACGCTTTTTCGACCTCGTCGGCCAGACTCCCTGCATGACTCGATTGTATGCGCAGATCCAAGAGATCGCCGCGGTGGACTCCACAGTCCTGATCGAAGGGGAGACGGGCACCGGCAAGGAACTGGTAGCCAGAGCCATCCACTCGGCGAGCCGCCGCAAGGACCAGCCGTTCATTGCAGTCAACTGCGCCGGGTTTACAGAATCGATTCTGGGAAGTCAGCTCTTCGGCCATAAGAAAGGGTCGTTCACCGGGGCGATCGATTCGCAGGAAGGCGTCTTCGAGGCGGCTCACGGAGGAACGATCTTCCTCGACGAAATCGGTGACATCCCGACGGCGGTCCAGACCGGCCTCCTGCGGGTGCTTCAAGAGCGGGAGATTACGCGCCTGGGAGAAGCCAAGCCGCGCAAGGTGGATGTGCGCGTTCTGGCAGCGACGCACCACAAGCTGGCCGATGACGTCGAGAAGGGCACGTTTCGTCGCGATCTCTTGTATCGAATTCGTGTCGCCCGTATCCATATTGCGCCCCTGCGCGCCAGGCAGGATGATGTGCCGGTTTTGGCACATTTCTTTCTCAGCCAATTTCGGTCGATCATGGAGAAGCCGGTTCACCAGATCAGCGACGCTGCCATGCAGGGGCTCGCAGGGTACGCCTGGCCCGGCAATGTTCGGGAATTGAAAAGCGCCATCGAATCGGCGGTCATCCATTGCAAAAGTTCCATGATCGAGTATGACGATCTACCGCCGGAAATCATCGCCCCCGACACCCCGACGGAACAGGCAGGTGAACAGCCGTCATCGGATGAACGGAACCGCATTGTGATCGCCTTGCGTGAGGCCGGCGGCAACCGCTCCGAAGCCGCTCGTCTGTTAGGAATGAGCCGGCGCACCTTTTATCGGCGACTCCTCGAATATAACCTGCCTCTGACCATCTGACGTTGCACGCACCGTGAGGGCCTTGGCACAGGCTTCTTTCATGGCACAGCGTTGGCACAGCTCCAAAGTTCATCCCTGCCCGGCAGTTCTCTATCTCATTGAAAAAGCCCGATCTGGCTGTTCGTCAAGGCTGGCATGGAGCTTGACATAAGAAAACTCCATGCGAGTCACCAAGCAAGCAGGATCGGCGGGGGAAACCGTCACTGAAGCCTGAATCGTTCGCTCAGGAGGATTGAGCCATGACCGTCAAAGGTTTTCTTCTTCAAAATGGATCGGATCGCGAGTTCTTGCTGACGATCCAGCCCTCGGCGCAGGGTCCGTTCGAGCGCTTGGTCGTTCGGGAGAAAGTGGACGGCTATTGGATTGATCTGGGCAGCAATGCGCAAACCTCGTGGCAGGACCGCAGTCTGGCCATTGCGGCTGTGTTTGGATATCTCCAAGGACTTTGGCAAACGACGCAGAGGATACCAAGAGTCGAGCAATAACCGGTTCGCCGGCAATACCGACAATAAAGGAGGGGCCATGTTGTACAAAGAGGAGGGGATAGTGAGCACCTTGGTGGCGATGTCGAGTCGCGGCGAAGAGCAGGCCTTGGCGATGCAGGCTTCGGCCCGGCGGCATCGGCCGGAAGATCTCACGCCGCGCGAACGAGAAATTCTTGAGAAGGTATGGGCCGGGTTCACGAATCGCTATATCGCGCATCAACTCGGCATCAGCATTAAAACAGTCGAAGCGCATCGTGCCAACATGATGAAAAAGCTGCGGGTGTCCAATACGGCCCAGCTGTTGAAGACCGCCATTGAAACCGGGTTGCTCGCTGCGGGGATGGAGAGCCGTTGACTTATCATTGCGGCAAGCGGCGGTAGCCTCGCGATCGACCTCGAGCCGCCGCCGTTTCCCGCGCCGGCTGTTCGCCCCGCGCCCAACATCGCGCTCGCTCCTGCGATGCGGTTTGCAGTATGATAGCGGACCTCATCACAGGAGCGGCGAGTGATTGAACAGAGAATCGAAGAGGTGACCCAAGCCAATCGTGCCTTCTATGAAGCTTTCGAAAGTCTCGATGTTGCTCAGATGGATAAGATCTGGGCGCATCAGGACTATGTCACCTGCATCCATCCCGGCTGGTCCCTGCGGTCCGGCTGGCCTGCCGTCCGCGATTCCTGGGTTTTGATCTTCAACAATACCTTTTCCATGTCTTTCGAGCTGACCGAGGTCCAAGTCCAGGTGGCCGGGGACATCGGGTGGGTCATCTGCACGGAGCATCTCGCCAGCCGGCAGGGCGAGCAGCCGATCGAGACGCGCGTGCTCGCGACGAATCTGTTCGAGCGGATCGGGGACGAGTGGCTGATGATCCATCACCATGGATCGCCGGTCATGGGGTGAACGAGGAACTTCGTCGCGACAGAAAAGTCGTTCGGTGCATGCTCGTCATGTTGCAGGACTGTGAAGAATTCCACGCGATAATTATCTCGTCTCAGGTCCATCAAGGCCTGTGCTCGCTTCCGCCGGCTCGCCGGGTCTGCTGTAAGCTAGCGGCAGAACGGCTGCGACTCCCCCCTGTTCCGGCCGCCTTGTATGATAGGTCCTCGAACATCTTAGTTGCTCGACGGATGCCGGGAGAGGGTCGCCGTCATGGCCGCCGCGAGGCTCCGTCCTCGGAGGTGAGAAGGGCGCCCTCGACCGGTGCCGATGGTTCGCACGGTATCCCGAGGCACCAGTCGTGTCCTCGCATGCACAAGGCCGAACCCGCGCACCGGCATCGAGACTCCCCGCGTGCCGCCGCAGAAAGGAGTCCTATGCGCTTCGCCGGCATTGACATCGCGGCTGAACGTCATGTGGTCGCTCTCATGGATGAGCACGAACAGATCCTCGTGCCGCCCACGCCCTTTGGCGAGGATGCCTCGGGCTATGCCCTGCTCCAGGCTCGGCTCGGCTCCCCCTCGGATCTGTTGATCGTCGTGGAAGCCACCGGCCATTACTGGCAAAACCTCTTCGCGTTCTTGACGGCGCACGCTTCGCCGTGACCGTGCTCAATCCGTTGCGGTCCCACCGCTTTGCGGCCGAGGACCTGGCCCGCACGAAAACGGATGCGATTGATGCGGTGGGATTGGCGCGGTTGGCGGTCCAGAAGCGGCCGGCCCCCATGCCGGTGCCCGACACGCTGGTCCGGGAACTGCGCGAATGGGTCCGCCTGCGGGATCGCCTGCTGCAGGACCAGGGCGATCGCGTTCGGCAGCTGCACCGGCTGGTGGACTTGGGCTTCCCGGAGTTCACACGCCTGGTTCCACATCTGGCCGATCCCCTGGCCACCACCCTGTTGCACGCCTATCCCACGGCGCAGGCCTTTGCGACCGTCTCCGCTCGGCGCCTGGCGGGGCTGCGCTATGGAGAACGGCGGCGCGTCGGCGCCCCGTTGGCGCAGCAGCTCGTGGAGGCGGCGGCGCACTCGGTCGGGCAGCATCACGGTGCCGCATACCAGCTGCAGATCCGGTATCTCTGTGAAGATCTCGACCTGTTGCGACAGCGACTGCATGGCGTGGCGCAGGACATCGAGCGGGGGTTGACGCAGCATGAGGTCGGCACGCTGCTGACGACGATCGAGGGGATTGGCCCACAGACCGCCGCCCGCCTGATCGGCGAACTGGGCGATCCGGCCGCCTTCCGCAGTGCGGCGGCGTTGGCCGCCTATGTCGGCGTCATCCCCGCCTTGCGACAATCCGGCAAGCGGCAGTCGCGCCGGGCCAGCTTGACTCCACTGGGCCATGCGCGGCTGCGGGCGGCCCTCTGGCTGCCGACGCTCGTCGCGGTGCGCTTCAATCCCTGGCTGAACGCGTTCTACGAGCGCCTGCGGGCTCGTGGCAAACTGGCCAAGGTCGCCCTCATCGCCGCCATGCACAAACTGCTGGCGGCCATCTATAGCGTCGCAAAACATCGCCGGCCTTTTGTCGCCCACCCCGTGGAGCAAGGAGTCCTCCAATGACGAACACACCACTTGACAATCACAACGGTATCTCACCGACTCGGCGGCGTGCGCAGACCTGATGCTCGTTAGTCCTCGCATCGCGCACCCCCGCATCGGAATGCGGGGGATTCCGATCCGGCAATGCCATAAAGTGATGGCATTGCCGGTCGGGTCTCGCAAAGACACTGGGCGCTCACCGACTCGCGCCCGTCGCAAGCATGAGGCGATTTCTTCATCGCCTCGCGCACCTTCGCACATCAGCGCGACTCGCCGGCGAAGTCGCGGCCACAGGCCTCGATGGCTGCATTAGCTTAGGTAGTAAGATGGAATGGAGTGAAGTGGAGCTTGCACTTAAAGGGTGCAGGCCTGCTCGTTAGCTAATTCAGATGGCGAGCCCTCCTCCATAAGTCCCAAAAGTCGTTCCATTGGAGACGTGCGAGCCAAGAATGATAACCGACTCCGTTCCGATATCCGCCGCTTCCTCTTGAATCTTACTTTCCAAGGTATGCATATTGGCATAGCCATTTCCATGCGCCAGCCACTTTCGCCTTTTGAAGCAGCCAGCTTCAGGAAAGGCCCCATCACGGTACAGTTTCACTCCTGCTGGATGCATTTTTGCCGGTGGGATCATGCCGGCGGTTTCGAGCATTTCATGCTGTCAGCGTGCCATAGCGCAGCCGGAAAGTAGGAGCTGCGCGGGGAGGCGGAGCGGTGGCAATCTGGGCAGCAAGCCCCGCTCCCAATCCCGAGCACGCGGCTGTTCCTGAAAATTCTGAGCGATCACGATTAGATTCTGTGGCGGTGGATTCATACAGGACAAGATCAGCGCCCAAAACCAGCCGAGCACTGTCCATCCTAGAAAAATATTCACGAGAGCAATCGAGTAGCTCCGAGATCGTCCCCCCGCGGCGCATATCATGCTCCGATTGAGGGTGTCCGAGATTTTCTGAACCGGCGGTACACGAACCATGCGATCTATCCGTTGCTCTTGCCGCCGGGGCCGTAACTCCCTCGCCTGGAAGCCGCTGATCCCATCCTATCCTCACCCGGTCGGGTTGAAGGGTGAGGACTCAATAAATTGCCACCGGAACGGAATCGTGTTGGTGATTTCTACCGTCTCCTCGGTGTCGAACTCCACGAGACGTTCCGCGCCGGGAAAGTTAATCGCGCGATTAACTTCCCAATTGATAGAGGCCTGTCCCGTGAGTTGGAGTGTGTCGCCCTTTTTGAAATCTATGAACAGGAGCCCGGTACGGGGGTTCACGGCGATGTTGCCCAAGGTTTGGAACATCATGTTGCCGGAATAATCGGGCCAAACCAGCCGGCTCTCGTTCACGACCTGCACAAATCCGGGGTTCCCGCCGCGATGTGACGCGTCGACTCCGCCATCCGGGTGGCTGCTGGCTACGAAGAATGTATCCGCTTCACGAATCCACCGCCGCTGCTTTTCTGTAAGACTCCGGCTGCATAGAATCCTTTCCTCTTTCATTGACTTTCCGGCTGCCGGCTGCCATTGCCGCGCTTGAATATACTTGGGACAATTGGCATAGACCTGTTGGACGGATACGTGAATTGCTCCGTCCTTCTGTATCTCGGCCCTGCCGTTCAGTCTCATCCGATAACGGGTTGCGAAGTCGATCACGATCATGCCGACTTGGCCGCCGGTTGCCAGACTTTGAGCGAGTGGGTCGCCTGCCGCGGGGCGGGCGTTGATTCTCACAGTCCGATCATCAACCGCTTGCATGAAGCCGGGATGACCGGTTAGAACAGAGGCCCACTGCCGGCCGTCGCTAGCGACCGCCCCGATAAAGGCTATGGGCTGGCGGAGCAAGAATTCCCGCGCCACCGGCGGGATGGCGGCGCTGATGGACTTGCCGATACGATCCGCCATGTCACGGCGATTCGCGCGTGCTTGTACGATAAGCTCGCCGGGATGATACATGACAGCCATCTCACCCCTCCTTCCCTTCCATTCATTGAGACATGATTCAAAAGAATCCGCAGGAAGGCGCGCCAGGTGATGGAGCGGTTCGATTGCCCGCACCGCTCGGGGCGTAAATCTCCAGACGGATGCCGTCCGGGTCTTCAAAGAAAATGCCGCCGGACTGAGCCCCCTCTGCATGGGGTACGATGCCGTCGTAAATGAAGGGCACCTTCATACTCTGAAGTTTCCGCTCAACTTCTTTGACTTGCTCGATGGCAGCGACTTGAAACGAAAGGTGGTGAAGGCCGGGATGCTTTTTCTCAAATCGACCGGTCGCCTGCTGCCAGAGGGTCAGGACCAGTGTGTTTCCGTCGCTTAGAAAGACAAAATGACGGTTCGGTTCCTGGGATTCCCCGGTGACTTTGAACCCGAATACCTCCTGGTAAAACCGTTTGGATTGATTAAGGTCGCTGACGTTAAGACCCACGTGCCCTGTCGTGACACTCTGTATGCTATGACTGGTCATTGGACGGCTCCTTTTGAAATATTGCGGGCGCTAACCTGTAAAGTCGATAATTAGAGGTTATACGCTGGAAATGATAACCTGTCAATATATGTTTTGATGGTTATGCGATAATGGCTTAAAAGGAGAGAGGGATGGCAATATCAAGGCAACGGCAGGAGGACAAATTCATTTTAATCGGTAACTACTTATGCCTGGATTTCGTCAATACATTCATTGCTCAGGACGGGCGGCCGGTTGATCTCTTGAGTTGCTTCGACGATCTCATCGTGTGGTTAAGTCAGACCCGCGTGCTCGATACGGAGCAGTCGAGAGCAATCATCAGGAACTGGAGTGAGGATCGTGAAACTGCGACAGTGCTTGATCGTGCGCGAGAATTTAGGACGGCCTTACGGCATATGGCAGAAAAGATTATGGAGGGAAAAGCGGTGCCGCAAACCGTGGTCGATCAGATTAATGAGTTACTTCAGCATCACGTGGGGCACGGAGAACTCAGGCGCGTGAAGGGCGGCTTTGAAAAACGATTCCAAAGCGATTTTAGAGAGCCGATCCATCTCTTGTGGCCTGTCGCCGAATCGGCGTGCGATCTTCTGGTTTATGGAGATCTTTCTCTCGTCAAGAAGTGTGAAAACGTAGCCTGCGTATTGTTCTTCTACGACACGACTAAGAACCATAGCCGCCGCTGGTGCAGCATGAGCGCGTGCGGAAATCGGATGAAAGTGGCGGCCTATTATCGTCGCTTGAGAACTTTGGATACCACATAGATCATCGGGTGATATCGTAATGATCGCTTCATTGACATTTCATCCTCTTCCGGCTACCGTCCTGCCCGCTTGGTGCGTGCTCCTCTGCATTGAGGCATACAGGCGCGGGCTTTTCTGCGACCGGAGGAAATCAATGAGACAATTCATTTTGGCAGGCGGTGTGATAGCCATGCTGACGGTGGGCACGGGGTGCACCACGGTCGCGCAAGTCACCACCCTGGATGATCCGGCGTGCAAAAGCACGGTGCGGGACCAACTCAACTCGGTCTTGCTTGAACAAGGCGAACAGCCTGAAATCGCTCAGCGGCTCGCTGTAAACACCACCACCGTCTTGGCGACCGGCGCCTTGGGGCCTCGGCCGTTCGGCGTGTCCTCTCCCTCGGGAGCCGACTATAGTTTTTTCGTTCAGCACAAACGTTCGGAATGCCTGCTGCGGCTCTATGGCCGTCAAAAGGGATTCGCGAGGTATTCCAACAACCTCACTTACATTGCAAGCCGATCCCTGGACGGCTGCCAATGCACCGATTAACCAGATAATCTTCTGCTTCTTTGCCTTCCCTCCCAGCCGTTGCAATAGATCGGGCCACGGCCTCGGCCTGGCCGTTCCATTTTTAGAAATCGTAGCCGGCGCTATGGGCATGTGGCACAGCATCCGGGCATGTGGCACAGTCCTGCATCCCTTCCGAAAATCTTCACTCATTCAACCTGTTGAAATTATGGGTCTAGTTCATTATTTCGTTGGTGGCATATAACTTGATGATGCCTCATTCGTAATGGAAAGGCCGTTGGAAGAGGTCCCGAGCAGTCAGCGCGGCCTACAACAATTGAAGTCGGATCCATCGCTGGCGATCCGAAGAAAGGGAGCCTCCGTGAAGGTCAAAGGCTTTCTAATCGAGGGGGCAGACAAAGAGGAGTTGTTGCTGTCTGTTCAACCGGCAGGCGGCGGAATGTTTGAGCATTTGGCCACGCGGGATTCGGCCGATACAGAATGGTTTGACGTGCAGGAATTCTCGCAACCGTCTCGCACGCAGGTCACGATGGCGGTGCTCAGCTATCTTCACCGGTTGTGGCAGATGTCAGGCCCGCTTCAAGTACTGGATCACTGACCCAGGCAAAACAGCCGGCCCTGTGCCGCTGCTGTCATCCAAGGAAAGGAGAAACTCATGTTGAAGGAACTACCCCCGGTAAAGAACGGAAGAATGGACGTGAGGCATACCACCCAGTCCGTCACGGCACTGACCCAACCCACGGTCGAGCGGCGTACGCGCCGGCCGGAAGATCTGACGCCGCGTGAAATGCAAATTCTTCAATTGGTATGGGACGGCAACACGAGCCGGCTGATTGCGGAACAACTCAACATCAGCATCAAAACGGCCGAGGCGCATCGGGCCAACATGATGAAAAAACTGCGGGCTTCGAACACCGCGCAATTGGTCAAAGCGGCATTCGAGGCGGGACTCCTGCAAATCTCATTGGTCGGGGAACCGAGGGGGACAGTCAATGCCGTCGATCAGTCCATTGCCTAACCGGCAATGGACTGCGCGCATGGAACCGAAACAATCGGGTAAGAGCTAGTGTTTGCCCGGTAGGGCGCTCGGTATTTCCTCGATTCGCACGGTCTTCTGCCACTCGGCCGCGATCGCGTCCCGTTGGTCCATGGCCATGCCGGCGTATTTCATAAACATTTGCGGTCCCCGCCGCCGGCGCCAATTGAGGAAACTCATGAAGTGTTCTTTGCATACCGATTGCGTACCGGCCGGGGCATAGACTTTCGCCTGGCAGCCGCCGATCATACATCCTTGATCGCTCATCCTCTGCTACTCCCCGGGACGATGGATTGGTCCCGCATGTGATTGTCGCTACACCCCAGTATGCCGGATCGTTCTTTCGGAATGCAACGCCGCATCATGGCGCTTGACGCAACTGAAGCGATTCCGCTATTCCAACGGCATGCGGATGGTTCCTCGCCGGCTCGCCGCCGTCTTGCTCGGCTTTGCCATGATGTGGTTCGGTTGCTCCGAGTCATATTTGCCCGGCCTGCCGCCGGGCAGCCCCTTTGCTGAAGCCCAAACGCCCTCCCCCTCGCTCTTGTCCCAGGGAATTGCAGTAGGGGACGTGTCCAGTCATTCGGCGCTCCTCTGGGTCAGAACCGACGGGCCGGCCAGAATCACCGTAAATTATGGGCCGGTGGCACCCGAATCGGAAGCCGGGTTAGAGGCTTTCCACTCACCGGGTCCGCGATCGGAGGCGGCATACGAGACGACTGCGAGTCAGGATTATACCCTCACGATTTCTCTAGATGGATTGCGCCCTTCGACCGCCTATGCCTTTCGAATGACCGCGGTGCCGGTTTCGGGCGAAGCTGCCTCTCGTCCCGGAACCGAAACGAAGGCTGACGAGCTAGCCGGGCGTTTTATGACCCTGCCTGATTCGTCCACAGGCGACCCCGTCAATTTCGGTTGGAGCGCCGATGTGGGAGGTCAAGCGCAATGCCGGGATATGGCCGCCGGCTATCCCATTTTCGACGTCCTCCGCCGATTTCCAATGGAATTTTTCTTGCTGCTGGGCGATACGGTCTACGCGGACGAGCGATGTTCCGCGCCGCCCAATGCTCCGGGAAGCGACTTTGCGGCCGTCACGCTGGAGAACTATCGAGCCAAACATCGGTATCAACGCGCTTCATTGGCCCTTCAGCGGTTTCTGGCTTCCGTTCCCGTCTTTGTCGTCTGGGACGATCATGAAGTTCGCAATAACTTTTCCGGCCCGTTTGAGGAGAGGATGCCGGAGGCTCGACAAGCGTTGTTTGAGTATTGGCCGATTCGCCGCGATCCGATCGATCCACACCGGCTGTACCGCCGGGTAAGCGCGGGCGCCGTACTCGACGTTTTTATCCTCGACACCCGACAGTACCGGAGCCGGAACGGCGATCCAGATGGACCGGACAAAACCATGTTGGGAAAGGAACAACTGGCCTGGTTGCTCGACGGCCTGCAACGTTCGACCGCCGTGTGGAAGGTCATTGCGTCGAGTGTGCCCTTATCGGTTCCCAAACCAGGGCCGCTTCATACGCCGGGCAATGATGGGTGGGCCAATGGCACCGATGGAACCGGATTTGAAACGGAACTGAAGCGCATTGCCGAATGTATTGTTTCCCAAAAGGTGCGCAACGTGGTCTGGCTGGCGGCCGATGTCCATTTCGTCGAGGCGAATATCTATGACGTCGACGGCGATGGTACACCCGATTTCCATGAGTTCGTTGCAGGGCCTCTGTCCGCCGCAAGCGGCCGTATGGTGCCGCCGCGAAGTCCGTTTCAGATCCGAACTCTCATCCAGGAGGGCGGCTATCGAAATTTCGGGACGGTTAGGGCCGACGAGATGAATTTCAATGTCACCATTGTCGATGAGAGCGGGCGCCGGCGCTTCGCACACCACCTCGAAGCCCGGTAAGGCGCTGGTCGGCGAAAATCCCCTTGCAATCGTCTCGGTACGGCAGTTACCGTACCGCGTTAGCCCGCTTCGTTGGCGCGCTCTTCAGAGTTTGGAAAATCATCGTGATCATGCAGGTCCTGTCGGTCTTGGGCGCGTTGATGGTCCTGGCCGCGTACGGCTTGATTCAAAACGGCATCTGGCGGGAACTGGATGCCGGGTATCTGGCGTTAAACATCGCCGGGTCTGTTTTGCTGGGAATCGTTGCCGTGGCGGAGCGACAAGTCGGTTTCATCCTGTTGGAGTTCGCGTGGGCGGGGTTGGGAATCGTAGGAGTTGTGCGGGCCTGGAAGGCGAGGCACTCGCCTCGCGCAACGGGCTGATATCGTTCTTAAACGCATGATCGAGAAGGAGAAGGCACCATGGCGGGCTTGATGTCGGCGGATGATGTGTACGAAAAGGCCAGAGAAGCGGCGGTCGCGGCGACCGGGCCGGATGAACGGGCGTTGCAGATCGATTACGATGCTTTGAAGGAAAAATTTCGTTCGGCGCTTGGAGACCGCAAAGTCATGCGCTGCCACGTGAATAAATTTTTGCCCGAAGGCTATGAGGATCAGGGCCGGTTGAATCTTGTACTGCTGACGGCGGGGAACGTGCTGTTTGATGTCGTCATCGGGGACCAGTATTTTCGCTACGATGTGGTGTCCATCGCACAACTCGATAAGGTCCAGGTCATCGATGCGGTGTGGGACAATCGGGAAAAACGCCGTGAGGAGCCCTTCCTCAGCCTTCGCCTCATGCACGGTGAAGAGACCCATTTGCTACTGGCGCTTGATGAAGAGGAACGTCGGAGCTTGCTGGGATTTGCGACCGCGGTGGCGCTGGTCAGGAATCCGGAGCGCTAAGGTAGGCGGGCTGCGGAGGACTGATTTCGTGGCCAGCAGGCATCATGGGGTCTTGGACGGTAAAGATTGAGTGGGGCACGAGGCTAAAACCCCGCTGATTACACCCGTCCAACCTCAAGCTGTTCGCATGCCGTTTTTCCCGGGCAAGGCCGTAGCGTTCTATGTGCGGGTATAGAACGGGAGCGCATGCACCGTCGCCTGGTGGCGCGATCCGTTGATCTCAACGGTGAGGGCCGTCCCGGGTTTTGAGAAATCGCGTAAGGGAAATCCGAAGGCGATTGCGGACTGCAGTTGCAGGGATTGCACGGCGCTGCTGACCCATCCCACCTCTCGGTCGCCGCTGAAGAGCTTGGCTCCGCATGGCGGAATGACGGCGTCTTCGATCACCAGCCCCACCAGCCTTCGCCGTACGCTCCCATAGGTGTCCATTCTTGCCACGACCTCCTGCCCCGGGTAGCAGCCCTTGGACAGACTGAAGGCTTTTCCTTCAAGGTTCGCTTCAGGAGGTACGATTTCTTCATTCAAATCAGGTCCGGCCTGTGGAAGCCCGGCCTCCATGCGCAAGGCCTCCCGCGCCTGGTTTCCAAACGGTCTGAGTCCATGCGCCTGACCTGCTTGCGTCAGTCGGTCCCAAGCCGTGACGGCCGCTTCAGCCGGCACAAAAACCTCAAAATCTTCTTCGCCCGTCTCTTCCGTTCGGATAATCATCGCCGATTTGCCGGCAATATCGACCGACAGAAATTCCAGCAGGCCGAGCGTAGACGCGTCGCAGCCGAAAGCCGCTCGTATAATCGCCGCCGCTTGCGGACCGCTCACCAAGATGATCCCCCACGTTTCCCCGCAATTTTCCATTTTTGCTTTGGTGCCGTATAGGAGAAACTTGCGAAGTGCCTGAAAGGTCCCATCGCCGACTTCGCCGACATCTTCCACCACCACCTCGTCCGGCCGGATATAGACCCGGAAATAGGCGAGCATTTTCCCCTTATGGCTGAGAAAGCTGCTATAGCGGCCCTGGCCCGGCTTCAATGGCAGGATGTCGTTGCTGATGATACTCTGGAGCCATTTGATTCGGTCGTCCCCCGTCACGCGAAGCTTGCCCCGGTGCGACAGATCGGCGATGCCGGCTTGCCGGCGGACGGCCGTATGTTCGGCGAGGGGATCGCCATAATGGGCCGGGACGGACCAGCCGGCTTGCTCTTCAAAGGTCGCGCCGAGCGAGGCATGGCGCTCGTACAAAGAAGATTGTTTCATGGATTGGTCGGCGCCTCCGGTTTGATCCCATCCCCATGGGTGCCGCTCAGGACTTCCCTCAAAAGATCTCGCGTGCGAGCGGAAAACTCGTTGCGCGAGACGATCTTCGATACACCGAGCCGCTTGGCCTGCTGCCAGGTGCCGACTTCTTCGTGATTGGCGAACGCGAGGACAGGAAGATTATTGAAACGGGGATCGGCCTTGATCGCTTCCAAAGCCTTCAAACCGTCGAGTGCCGGATCATTCATATCAAGGACAAACGCCGCCGGCTGAATGGCCGCGATCTTGTCGGGGACGTCTTGTTGCGAGCGGGCGCGCTCGAGCTGATAACCATGGGGTTTGAGGGCGTCGCGAAGCTTGGTGTAAAAGAAAATGTCGTTCACGGCTGCCAAAATGGTGGTCATGGAGGAAATCGCAGTCTCCAATCGCCTGGTTCGGTTAGTTCATCGAGCTGACGAGCCGACCCAGCGCCCGTTTCGCGAGGGCATAGTCGGGATTCAGCGTCAACGCCTTCTTATAACAATCGATTGCCTCCGCCCATTTTCCCTGCCGCTCGTAGACCCGGCCGAGATTCAGATGGGGAAAAGCCGGATTCTCATAGCGCTTCGCCTGCATGGCCCGCTCGAACCAAGGAATGGCCTCGTCGAGCTGTCCTTTTTCGATGAGGTAAGCGCCGATATCATTGTAGGGATTTCCGAAATCCGGATCCCGGTCGATCGCCTTATAACATTCTTCGATCGCCTCATCGAGTTTGCCCATGAAGCTGTAAGTCCAACCGAGAAAAGTATGGGCTTCCGCGGTGGGATGGGCCGCGATGGACTGCTTGTATAGGTTCACAGCCTCTTCCAACTGGCCTTTCATCTGTTGCTCGTAGGCCTGTTGAAACAGCTGCCAAGCGTCCCGCTTGTCTTCTTCGCTGCCTTCGCCCTGAATCAAAAAATCCTGCACATCCATGAAAAATCCAAGAGCTAATGGCCGATAGCGTCTGGCTAATCGGATTAAAGCCGATTGCTTCTTCAGCGATTAGCCATCAGCTTCGTGACTCGGCCTGTCGTTCCTTGCCGCCTTGCCGGGAACGCTTTGAGCGGCCGCGTAGAACACATTGTCTTATGCCATTAGCTCACTTATGCGGTCAGGGCGCCGATAGCATATGGCCGATAGTTTATCGAGGTTGTTGGCCGCTTCTTGCTATCAGCCATCAGCCTAAGTTTATCATTCCTGCTTGAGCTTTTTCTTAATCAGCTCGGCGCCGTACCGGCCGGAGAGCAGCATGGAGCCGAAGGCCGGTCCCATCCGGGGAGTCCCGTGCACGGCGGCGACCGCCAAGCCGATGACAAAACAATTCGGATAGACTTCCCCTGTTTTGTCCATGACATCTTCTTCGGAACGAGACACCCACATGGCTCCGTTGCCGGGGACCGACTGGTACAAGTTCCGTTTGTTCAAGAGGGAGACCACTACGGCATCGTGGCCCGTCGCATCGACGACAATCTTGCCTTCCAGCGCGATTGGATCCACGTGGATGATATCATGCCCCGCCATCTCGGCGGTCGTGCTGTTCACGACGATTCCTTCCAATATTCCATCTCGTCGAAGGATCAAGTCCACTACCCGGGTCAGATTCATGATTTTCGCGCCCGCTTGGTAGGCGGCGGCAATCAGGGCTCCGGTGGCGTGAGGAGGATCAACGATGTACATTCCCTCGCATTCCTTGACCGGTTTGCAGGGGACGTTGATCTCTCCCAAAATCTCATGGGCCGGCGCGCAGATCGTCGCCTTATTCATCAGATACCCGCCGGACCAGAACCCGCCTCCCAAGGCCAGGCTCTGTTCGACGATGAGCGTGCGAAATCCCATCGCCGCGAGATCGCGGCCGCAAATCAACCCGGACGGACCAGCCCCCACAATGATCACATCGCTTTCGATGAGCTGGTCGAACTCTTTATAGTATTCCCGGGCGATGTGCCGGGTGATATCGCGTTCGCGCAATGGCGCTGGTTTAGGCTTGGCCATGGGGTACTCCTCAACGGATGCTCAAAACAGCCTTCAACATCGTTCCCGGTCGCTCATCCCCCTCAACATACCCATAGGACAGTACGCCTCGGGGGCGGGACACTGCCGGCTCACTGACTCGCCGGCGCGCACAAACATGGCGCTCTTTATTCATCGCGCCGTGCGCCTCCCTGCGGCCTTGTTGAAAGACTGTTTTGAGCATCCTCACCCGTTAACGACTCTCACAAGTAAATTTCCGAGCCGGCTTGCCGAAATTCCTCAGACTTTTCTTTCATGCCGATTTGAATCGCCTGCTGCTCGTCCAGTTTCTTCTGCGCCGCATATTCCCGCACGTCTTGCGTGATCTTCATCGAGCAGAAATGCGGGCCGCACATCGAGCAAAAGTGGGCGACCTTGGCGGCGTTGTCGGGCAACGTCGCGTCGTGAAAGGCGCGCGCGGTGTCGGGGTCCAGCGACAGATTGAACTGGTCTTCCCAGCGGAATTCGAATCGGGCTTTCGAGAGCGCGTTGTCCCGAGCCTGCGCGCCGGGATGCCCTTTTGCCAGATCCGCCGCGTGGGCGGCGATTTTATACGTGACGACGCCGGTCTTGACGTCTTCTTTATTGGGCAGGCCCAAATGCTCCTTCGGCGTCACGTAGCAGAGCATCGCGCATCCGTACCAGCCGATCATGGCCGCGCCGATCCCGGAGGTGATGTGATCGTACCCGGGGGCAATGTCGGTCGTCAGGGGCCCGAGCGTATAAAACGGCGCCTCCTGACATTCTTTCAGCTGCTTCTCCATGTTCTGGTGAATCAGATGCATCGGCACATGACCGGGAC
Source organism: Nitrospira sp. Nam80 (assembly GCF_965152575.1). Taxonomy (NCBI): domain Bacteria; kingdom Pseudomonadati; phylum Nitrospirota; class Nitrospiria; order Nitrospirales; family Nitrospiraceae; genus Nitrospira; species Nitrospira sp. Nam80. The sequence goes on along the minus strand of NZ_OZ224216.1, from coordinate 3,619,437 downwards.
CTTCGATCATGACCTGCACGTCGTGTCGCCAGGCGATGTTGGTCAGTTCGCCCAATGTTTCAAGTTCGGCAAACTGCGCCTCGTCGTTCGCATCGGCAATCGAGCCAGGGCGCAGGCCGTCCCCCAGGCTGAACGACACGTCATATGTCTTCATGATCTCGCAGATTTCTTCAAAATGGGTGTAGGCGAAATTTTCTTCATGGTGCGCCAGACACCATTTGGCGTGGATCGAGCCGCCGCGCGACACGATGCCCGTCATTCTGCCGGCCGTGAGCGGGACATAGCGAAGCCGGACACCAGCATGGATCGTAAAGTAATCCACGCCCTGTTCGGCTTGTTCAATAAGAGTATCGCGATAAATCTCCCAGGTCAGGTCTTCCGCCTTGCCGCCGACCTTTTCGAGCGCTTGGTAGATAGGCACCGTTCCGATCGGCACCGGGGAATTGCGGATGATCCATTCCCGCGTCTCGTGAATGTTCTTGCCGGTTGAGAGATCCATGACCGTGTCGGCGCCCCAGCGAATCGACCAGATCATTTTCTCCACTTCTTCTTCAATGGAGGAGGCCACCGCGGAGTTGCCGATATTGGAGTTGATCTTCACCAGAAAGTTGCGTCCGATGATCATCGGTTCGCTTTCGGGGTGATTGATGTTGGCCGGAATGATGGCCCGGCCGCGCGCGACCTCATCGCGAACAAACTCCGGCGTGATGCGATCAGGAATTCGAGCCCCCCAGGCCTGTCCAGGATGCTGCGCGACTCCCCCTCCATGGCCATTACGGCCCGAGGGGATGGGGGGGGCGGCGTCCCGGACCTGGTTCTCGCGGATCGCGATAAATTCCATCTCGGGCGTCACGATCCCTTTTCGAGCATAGTGCATCTGCGTCACATTCAGGCCGGGCTTGGCCTTCAAGGGCTTCCGGATGTGTTGGAAACGTAAATCTTTCAGCTTGGGATCCGATGCCCGGAGCCGGCCATAATGAGAGGATACTTCGGACAGTTCGATGACGTCGTGGCGTCCGAGGATCCATGGTCTTCGGATGGGGTTTAAGCCGGCCTTGGCGTCGATCTGTTGATGCGGATCGGTATAGGGGCCTGATGTATCATAAACCGTGACGGCGGAGTCGGGCGCCGGCTCCCGCCCATCCAGGGCACGGGCGGGAGAGAGGCTGATCTCTCTCATAGGCACGCGAACGCCCGGTAAAGCGCCCTCCACATAAATTTTGCGTGATGCCGGAAATGGTGCAGTGGTCAAAGGGGAAGTCATCGACGGCTGCCCGGTCCCGTGTTGATGTCCATTTTTGGCAAGAGGCTCACTCATGATGGCGATCCTTTCTCCGCGGGCGTGACGTGAATCGAATGCTCAAAAATAAGAAAAGCCGCATCCGGCAAGGGTGCGGCTTCATCAACCACGAAACCAGCTTTCCTTCGCTTCCCTACGCTGGTATTACCCAGGTCAGGTTGTGAGGGTCGTCCGATTGTCGGACTCTCAGCCGGAAGGCACCCCTAGCTGTCGGTGCGATGGTACTAGCCGACAGACAGCTTGTCAATGTGCGCGGAAGCCCCAGCCTCATTAGCCCATCCGTGAAGGGGCATCGATAGGCCCTTTGCGCGCGCGCCGTTCGTTGATTGTGGGTGTGTGCTGTCGTAGAATGACAACGTTGTCGCTTCTTTATTCCACATGGGAAACACCATCTGCAACCACGATCCGATGACTACGATGAAAAGTCTCGCAACGTTGCCACGGCCGATCACCGAGTATCAAGATCTCTCGCCCGATGAATTGTTTATGCGGATTCGCGCGGCAAAGGCGGCCCTGGGAGACCAGGTGATGATCCTCGGGCATAACTATCAGCGCGATGAGGTGATTCAGCATGCCGAATTTCGCGGTGATTCTTTAATGCTCTCGAAGATCGCGGAGGAACGGTCGGACCGCCCCTATGTCGTGTTCTGCGGTGTCCATTTCATGGCCGAAACGGCGGATATTCTGAGCCGCTCGAATCAGACGGTGCTCCTTCCCGATATGGCCGCCGGCTGTTCCATGGCCGATATGGCGGCGATTGAACAGGTGGAACAGTGTTGGGACGCGTTGAACCGCATTGTGCCGGTGGAAGAGACCGTCATGCCGGCGGTCTATGTGAATTCCGCAGCCGTATTGAAGGCCTTCTGCGGCGAACATGGCGGCATCACCTGTACTTCCTCGAATGCCAAAGCCGTCATCGATTGGAGCTGGGCTCGCCGCGAGAAGATTCTCTTCTTTCCCGATGAACATCTCGGTCGAAACACCGCCAATAAAATGGGCATCCCCCGCGAAGACATGATTGTCTGGGATCCCTACATGCCGCGAGGAGGGAATTCCATCGAGGCGATCAAGCGGGCGCGGTTGATTCTCTGGAAGGGACACTGCAGTGTCCATCAGATGTTCCAGCCGTCGCATGTCGATCACTTCCGCCGCCAATATCCGGACGGGACCGTGATCGTGCATCCCGAGTGCCATGAGGACGTGGTCAACAAGGCGGACCTGATCGGGTCGACCGAATACATCATCAGGACGGTGAGCGCGGCTCCGCCCGGGACAACGTGGGCGGTCGGTACGGAACTGAACCTGGTCAACCGCTTGAAGCGGGATCAACCTGAGAAGCGGGTGTTCTTTCTTTCTTCCACCGTATGCCAATGCGCGACGATGTATCGCATCGATGCCCCGCATCTTTGTTGGGCGATGGAACATTTGGCTGAAGGCCATGTCGTGAACCATATCGTCGTGCCGCCGGACGATAAGGAATGGGCCAAGGTGGCTCTCGACCGGATGATGGCGATCAGCTAAATAATCACTAGTTCCCCGCTCTTCGATTCGGTATAGTCCTACCGCACCGGCGCCACGCTTGGTTTTGAACCCCGATTTCTGCACAACCATGGACTACAAATCGACACTGAATCTGCCCAAGACTGATTTCCCCATGAAGGCGAACCTGCCTCAGCGCGAGCCGGAGTTACTGGCTCGATGGGAACAGGAGCATCTCTATGAGCGGATACAGGAATTAGGACGAGGGCGTGAACTTTATATTCTGCATGATGGCCCCCCCTACGCCAACGGCCGCATTCACATCGGACATGCGCTGAACAAAATTCTTAAAGACATCATTGTCAAATCGAAAACGATGTCGGGTTACCATGTCCCCTATGTACCGGGGTGGGATTGTCACGGACTGCCGATTGAACATCAGGTATTGAAGGAGTTAGGGGACAAAAAAAAGAATCTCGATACGCTCACGATCAGGGGATTGTGCAAAGAGTATGCGGAGAAGTTTTATAAGGTACAGCGGGAAGAATTTCAGCGGCTGGGCGTACTCGGTGATTGGCAACATCCCTATTTGACGCTGGACCCGCGATATGAGGCGACAATCCTGCGGGAGTTCGGCCGTTTTGTGGAACGGGGCGGAGTTTACAAGGGACTGAAGCCGGTCTTATGGTGCACTCATGACCAGACCGCCTTGGCCGAGGCGGAAGTCGAATACGATGATCACACCTCGCCCTCGATCTATGTGAAGTTTCCATTGGTCAGTCCGCCTGAAGTGCTTGCTAAGACCCCGTTCAAGGGCTTGTCTGTTCCCGATATGGTGAAGCGCATTTCGGTCGTCATCTGGACTACGACGCCTTGGACGCTTCCGGCCAATCAAGCTATCTGTCTGCACCCGGACATCGACTATGCGTTCGTCCAGGTGGGGGATGACGCCTTAATCATGGCGGAGAGGCTGGTCGATGCCGTCGCCAAAGCCTGCGACCTGTCCGGCTATCGCATTCTGGGGGTAAAGAAGGGCAGGGACGGGTTTGAAGGATTGGAAACGGAGCGTCCGTTGACGAGGGGCTTGTCGCCCATTCTCCTTGGTGATTTTGTGACGCTGGAGCAGGGCACCGGTTGTGTCCACATCGCGCCCGGTCACGGCATGGAAGACTATCTCCTGGTGCTCGATTACAACGCCAAGGCGAGCGCTGGAGAGCGCTTGGACATCCTGGCGCCGGTGGATGATGCCGGCCGGTTCACAGAGGCGGTGCGTGAATTCGCCGGCCAGCATGTTCTCAAAGCGAATCCCGGCATCGTGGAGCGGTTGAGAGAGAACGGCCGGTTGCTCGGACAGGGCTCGCTGAACCATTCCTACCCGCACTGTTGGCGCTGTAAGAGGCCGGTGATTTTCCGTGCGACGGAGCAATGGTTTGTGTCGATGGAGATCAATCATCTTCGCCAAGAAGCCTTGGCCGAAATCGGGCGGGTCCAGTGGGTGCCCCCTTGGGGACAGGATCGGATCGAAGGCATGATCGCCAATCGCCCCGATTGGTGCTTGTCTCGGCAACGGGTCTGGGGTACTCCCATTCCCGGATTCACATGCACCGCTTGCCACACCGTTTTGGCGTCGCCGGTCGTGATCGACCATGTCGCCGGCCTGATCGAGCAACATGGTACCGATTACTGGTTTGCCAATCCCGCGGCTGCATTATTGCCGCCCCGTATGGTCTGCGCGGCATGCGGCGGCCGGGAATTTGAGAAAGAACGGGATATTCTCGATGTGTGGTTTGAGTCCGGCGTGAGTTTCGCCGCGGTGCTGAAGCCTCGACAATGGTGGCCTGCGGATCTGTATTTGGAAGGATCGGATCAGCACCGAGGCTGGTTTCATAGCGCGTTGTTGGCGGGCGTCATCACCGATAGGCGGGCTCCGTACAAGGCGGTGCTGACGCACGGCTTCGTGGTGGACGGCGCGGGAAAGAAAATGTCGAAGTCCGCCGGCAATGTCGTCGCGCCGCAGGACGTGATCAAGCAGTCGGGCGCGGAAATCCTGCGTTTGTGGGTGTCGGCTCAAGACTATCGCGAAGACCTCCGAATCTCCCATGAGATCCTGAATCATCTCATCGAAGCGTACCGCAAGATTCGGAATACCTGCCGCTTCCTATTGAGCAATTTGTACGATTTCGATCCTGAGACCCATCGCGTTCCGTACGAACGGTTGCCGGAGCTGGACCGATGGGCGCTCATGAAACTCGGCGATTTAATTCCGCGCATCAAGACCGCCTACGATGCGTTTGAGTTCCATACGATTTTCCATGCGCTGAACAATTTCTGCTCGGTGGATATGAGTGCGGTGTATCTCGATATCCTGAAGGACCGGCTCTACACGTTCGAGAAGGATGCTCCGTTGCGGCGCGGTTCCCAGACCGTGCTGTTCGAAATTGTCACGGCTTTGACGAAATTGATGGCGCCGATCTTAAGCTTCACGGCCGAAGAGATCTGGGGAGTGCTTCAGGAAACGGCGCGAAAGGGAACCGGAGGCCCGAGCATCCATGTGTCCGGGTTCCCAGCGGGCGATTCCAAATGGTCGGATCGAGAACTCGCTCAACGGTGGAGCGAACTCTTGGATGTGCGTACAGCGGTGCTCGCCATGCTCGAAAGCCAACGCCGCGAAAAGGTGATAGGATCGTCGTTAGAGGCGAAAGTGGTGATCGAAGCCAATTCCGACCGGTATCAAGCGCTGCAGCGATATCTTGAAGACCTCCCAGCATTCTTCATCGTCTCGGACGTTGAGTTACGCCCGGTCGATCATTTGCCGCATAGCTCTGATTTCAGGATCACAGTCGAGAAGGCGGCCGGCCAAAAATGCGAGCGCTGTTGGAATTATCGTGCCGCCGTGGGAAGCTATAGTGACCATCCCACCTTATGCGATCGATGTATCGGGCCGGTGCGGAAATATTTCGGCGAGGCGACCACGTGAAGGGAACGACATCGCGATATGTCCTGCTCGGCCTCGTGAGCCTGGGCATTGTCGTCATCGATCAGGCGACGAAGGTGTATATCATGCAGACCATGCGGCTGCATGAATCCATCGTGGTTATTCCGAATCTCTTCAGCATCACATACATCAGGAACCCGGGCGCCGCCTTTGGGATTTTGTCCGGCAGCAGCGGATCGTTCCGGTTTATCTTTTTCGGCATTACCTCGCTTTTTGCTTTGGGATTGCTCGGCACGATCCTGGTTCGAATGCCGAAGGATGACTGGATGGGCCAGATCAGCGTCGTCGCCATTCTCGGCGGGGCAATCGGCAATTTATTGGATCGGCTGCGGTATGGAGAAGTAATTGATTTTCTCGACGTCTACATTGACACGTATCACTGGCCCGCGTTCAACGTCGCGGACTCGGCCATCACCGTCGGCGTCATCTTTCTGATTTTGCATTTTGCGTTCGAAAAACAGAAAGAGCCGGAGCCGCTATTGCAGGAAGATCCGCGTTCCGTCAAACCATGACCGGGAAACCGGCCCATCGGCGCTCTCCTTCAGCCAACCACGACTAGGACAATCACTCCCAAGATCATGCGGTAGTAGGCAAAGGCACGCAATGTGTGGTGCTGCACGTATGTCAGGAACGCCGCGATGACGGCCCATGCCACCAAGAAAGAAACGACGAGGCCGATAGCCAATGCAAAATAATCTTGCCGGCTGAAGGCGGATTGCGATTTCAACATCTGGTAGATCGTCGCGGCAATCATTGTGGGCAACGCCAAGAAAAAGGAATACTCAGTCGCCACGCGCCGGTCCAATCCGGCCAGCAAGCCGCCGACAATGGTCGCGCCGGAGCGGGACATGCCCGGAATAAGAGAGACGCACTGAGCCAATCCGACCAACAGCGAGGACCGAGGCGACACATCCAGCAAATGTTTGGTCTTGGCTCGATCGGCTAGTCGTTCTACTAAAAGAATAATGACTCCTCCGAGAATGAGGGATGCGGCGACCGTGACCGGCGTGAACAGGTACGTCTTAATCCAATTGTGCGCCAGGAGGCCGAGCAACCCGGCCGGCAAGAAAGCCATGCCGATACCGATCAGAAACCATAGGTTCCGATGGGATGCCATGGACAAGCTGAGCGCATCGCCCCAACTTTTTGAATGAGGTCCGGCCAGCATCCGGCGAAATTCGGCCTGCTCCGCAATCCCCTGCGACAGCAGCGAACCAATTTTGGACCGCTCGTACACCATCACGGCCAAAATGGCTCCGAGTTGAATGGAGATCGAGACGTTCGACGCGACGTCGCCGGTAAAGCCCAAGGCATGTCCGGCCAGGATGAGATGACCGGTGGACGACACAGGCAGAAATTCAGTCAGGCCTTCGATAATGCCGAGGATGACGGCAAGCTCTGGACCCCAATCTATCATGTGTTGATGTAAATTGGACGATTGTCGCGGGTGGACTGTTGATCGACAGCTTGTACGCATAATCCCAGAGTTATCGCCGTCCGTCAAGTAGAGCCGCTTTCTTCACCTGCAACCGATGGTTGTGCCGATGGCGGCCGGCTCGGCGGTTGAATCTGATTCTCGCTGATCCGGAATTGCGGTCTGTCGAATCGCTTGCCCAAGGGGCAAATATATTGACAAAGGCCGACCGTTGGCATACACACAGTAAGAAGAGCGGGGACCGTGAGTTCGGATCGAACCGGGGAGGAAGCCCATGAGGCAAGTGTGGATGGCAGGGCTGGCGCTGATCGGCGTGGCGGCCTTATCTGGATGCGTGGCGGAAAAGAAATATCGGGAAGCCGTCACTGAAACCGAAAATGCCAAGACCGAGCTTGAGAGAACCAGGGCCCAAAAGAACGCGCTCGAGCAGCAGGTGAAAACGCTCAAGGAGTTGAACTCCAAGTTCGGAGCCGAAACACAGTCGGCCCGTGACGAATTGCAACGGATCGAACATGGGCGCGATAAAGAACGGGATACCATCGAGGCTCGGACGAAAGAACTGGAAGATAAGATCAAACAGTTGACCGCGCAGAACCGCGGCATTCGCCAAGAGTATGATGAGACAAGGCGCCACAACGAACAGCTCAAATCGTTGGTGGCACGATATCAGAAGGAAATGAAGGAGCGTGCGCGCACGCTTCCCGGTGCGGTGCCCACGCCTCCGATTCCATCCTCGCCGGGGACGCCGGGCATGGGGTCTGCCGCAGCGCCGACTCCCCCAACGAATTCCGGAGAGGTCGTCCTTCCCTCGGCCGGTGCGGCGGCTCTCATGAACGTCAACAAAGCTTCCGCCAGTGACATGGTGCTCGTCCTCGGCCTGACAAAAGATATGGCCGACCGGGTGGTGAGCAATCGCCCGTACCGTGTCAAGGGGGAGTTGGTTGCAAAGAACGTCGTCCCGAAGGAAACGTTCGACATGATCAAGGACCGGATCACGGTCAGCCCCTAGTCTCGGAGGCGGATGGGCCCGATCCATACGGACTGTGGCGAAGGCCGCTTGCCTGTTCAGGCGAGCGGCCTTCGTGCTTTTTCCCTGCGTACTGGTCATGTGGAATCGCTCACAGTGTTTCTCCGGTAACTTCCTGATAAGATAGGCCGATTCCCCATCCGGGACCGCCACGATGCGCCGCGTCATCCTGATCCTTGGAGTTCTCCTCATCGGTCTGATGATCGGCGGCTATGTGTTTTTCAACGGCGAACGGAAGATTCCCGTCCGTTATCGCACCGCTCCAGTGGAATTGGGGTCCATTGTCTCGCTCGTGATTGCCACCGGCACGATCAATCCAATTACGACCGTTCAGGTGGGCAGCCAGGTGTCGGGGATGATTGAAAGCCTCCATGCCGATTTCAATTCAAAGGTGAAGGCGGGTCAGGTGGTGGCACGGGTTGATCCGTTTCCCTATCGAGCCAGGCGGGACCAGGCGGAAGCCAACCTGGCGAATGCCAATGCTGCCGTCGCGAAGGCCCGCATCGATCTTGCTCAGCGCAAACGCGAAATGGATCGGGCCAAGGCGCTGATCGGACAGCAGTTTGTGTCGCAAAACGAGGTGGATGTAGCGCTGACCGCGTACGAGGGCGCTGCAGCGCAGATCAAACTTGCGGAAGCGGCCGTGAAGCAGGCGGCGGCGGCCTTGGAAGCGGCCGAGTTGGATTTGAAGTACACGGTGATTCGATCGCCGGTCGATGGCGTGGTGATTTCGCGCCAAGTGGAAGTGGGGCAGCGGATATCGGCTAATTTCTCTATTCCGACGTTGTTCTTGATCGCGGAAGATGTCACGAGAATGCAGGTCGATACCAACGTCAGCGAGGCCGACATCGGCGGGATTACCGAAGGGAAGGACGCGACCTTCAGCGTGGACGCGTATCCGGGAGAAGTCTTTCAGGGAAAAGTGCGTCAGGTCAGAAATGCTCCGATCAATGTGCAGAACGTGGTCACGTACGATGTCGTCGTCGAAGTAGACAACCCGAATTTTCGTCTCAAACCCGGCATGACCGCCAATGTGTCGATTGTGGTCGCCCGCCGGGACGGCGCGCTGAAGATTCCCAATGCCGCACTCCGGTTCACTCCGAGTCTTGTAATCCGCGAATCGGCGCCATCTGCGACGAATTCCGCCGGACCGCTTCCATCTTCGAGCGATACGCGCCCTGTTTCATCATTGGGTGATCCACGAGCCAAGCTCGTGTGGAAATTGAATGGGAATGGAGACCCGGAAAGCACCGCCGTGCAAGTCGGCATTTCAGACGGCATCTCCACGGAGGCCGCTTCCGGCGATGTGAAAGAGGGCGATCATCTCATTATCGGCATTGACATACCGCGTGGCGATCGGCGGTCGAACGACCTGCCGCCGGGATTCGGCTCGGGACAGCAACGTTCTTCCCGGCGAGACCGCCGTCTGTGAAGTATTCTCTTCCACATCTCGGCCTGCGCATAACGGCGACTGTCTCGCCCAATCACTCTCACGAAGGGCTTCATGGGTCCTCTCATCCACTGTGAAAATCTGTGGAAAGTGTACCGGGTGGGCGATGTCCAAGTGCAGGCATTGCGGGGAGTCGATCTGGCCATTGATCGGGGAGAATTTGTCGCGATCATGGGGGCGTCGGGATCGGGAAAATCGACGCTCATGAACATTCTGGGTTGTCTGGACTATCCGAGCCGGGGCCGGTATTGGCTGGATGGTCTCGATGTCGCCGGGGCCAAGCCGGACGAGTTGGCCGACCTTCGGAATCGGCGCGTCGGATTCGTGTTCCAAAACTTCAATCTCATCCCGAGAACCAGCGCGCTGGAGAACGCGCAGTTACCCTTGTTCTACCGGGGACTCTCGCTGAAGGAGCAAAGAGATCAAGCCGGCGCAGCTCTGGAGCGGGTCGGTCTGGCCGGGCGGGAATACCACTATCCCACGCAACTGTCCGGCGGACAACAACAGCGGGTCGCGATCGCCCGGGCACTTGTTGGGTCTCCCGCGATTCTCTTTGCGGATGAACCGACCGGTAATCTCGATACGGAATCGAGCCGGGAGATCATGGCGATATTGGAGCGGTTGAACCGTGAGGACCGAATGACGATTATCGTCGTCACGCACGAATCGGACGTCGCGGGCTGTGCGTCCCGCCGGATCGTGATTCGAGACGGCAGAATCCACGAAGATCATCCCACCGCTCGACAGGCTTCGGCCGTGGAGTAACGCGTGCCATGCCCGCCTTCGTCCTGCTGACAATCATGACCGCGCTCCGGGTGTTGAGCCGCAACCGGATGCGGGCCGGGCTTACCATGCTCGGCATCGTGATCGGGGTCGCCGCCGTGATTGCCATGGTCAGCATCGGCCAAGGGGCTAGGGCTGCCGTCCGGGCGCAGGTTGCCAGCATGGGGACCAACGTGATTATCGTGTTGCCGGGCGCGACCACCGTCGGCGGCGTGCGCGGAGGGCAGGGCGGGGCTGTCACCCTCACCGTCACGGATGGTCTGGAGTTGAAAAAGCGGATTCCCTTGCTGACGGACACGGGCTGGGCCAGGCGAGATGTGCTGCAAATCGTGAATGCCAACCGAAATTGGAACGGACCGGTGACGGGGATCTCGCCGAGTTATCTCACCATTCGCGATTGGCTCTTTACGAGCGGCGGTCCCTTTACTCAGATTGATCTGGACAGCGCCGCCAGGGTGGCCGTCATCGGACAGACGACGGTCGAAAACTTGTACGACCCGGGGGAGGAACCGGTGGGGTCCACCATTCGATTGGGAAATGTCCCGTTTCGAGTGATCGGCGTACTGGCCCCCAAAGGGCAATCGGCGCAGGGCGCGGATCAAGACGACATAGTGTTTATTCCCTTTTCCACCGCGGAACGGAAGGTCTTTGGAACGCAATTCCTCGGATCGGTCGGAGCCCTGTTTGCCTCAACCGAACGATCCGACGATTTGGCGGAGGCGGTCGAAGAGATTCGCGCAGTCCTGCGGATGCGCCATCGGCTGCAGCCGGAGCAAGCAGACGATTTCACTATTCGCACGCAGGTGGATATCGGAAAGATTCAAGAGGGCACGAGTCAAACATTGACCGTGATGCTGTTTGCAATCGCATCGGTCTCGCTGCTCGTCGGCGGGATCGGGATCATGAATATTCTCTTGGTGTCGGTGACCGAGCGCACGAGGGAGATCGGGGTTCGCATGGCTGTGGGAGCCAGGCGAAAGCATATCCTGATGCAGTTCCTTATTGAAGCGGTCACGTTAAGTTTGGTCGGCGGGCTGATCGGAATTGCCGTCGGGGTGCTGGGTGCCAGGATCACGACGATCGTGGCCGGCTGGCCGACGATCGTTTCACTCGACGCGATCGCCACGGCGTTCATTTTTTCCGTCGGGATCGGCTTGTTTTTCGGCCTATACCCGGCCAACAAAGCGGCCCGCCTCAATCCGATCGAAGCGCTGCGATACGAATAGGTGCATGGGACAGTTGCCATGCGGCCCCCGGTTAGCTTGGATGCGCGTTGTCGTGGAGCCGTAAGAGCGATCCTGGCATGACCGGCTGATTAAGCAGGCTGGGATCGCCTTCAACAAGCGCGGCAATCGATCTGACCGGCGCTCCTTCTTCCTGATCGGCAAGATCAACGACCAGCGGAACCGAATAGGCCGCGCCGTTGGCGCCATGCGTGATGGTTACGATCGGCTGGTGCAACTTGCCGGCGTTGGTCACGGTCACGATCGCCCGCTCGCCCGTATTGAGTCGAACACTGCTATAGACCGGATAAATGCCCAGCACTTTGATAAAACAGGCGACATACCGAAACTCGTATGTCCCCGCCTGTCCCTCCTGATAAAGCCGCTGGAGCGCTTGATGCGGAGTCAGCGGTGAGGCTCCCCCGAACCCTGTGAGCAACTCGTCATATCGATCGGCGACCATGACAAGCCGAGTCATTTCGGTAGTGAAAGGCCCGGGACTCTCAGCGGGAAAGCCGGTATTGTCGAGCACCGCGTGATGGTCCGCGACCAGTTGGCAGATGGCAGGCGAGAAGGACCCCTGTCGCTGAAGTGCCATGGCGGCCAATCTGGGATGAGACCGGTAGAGCTGCTGCTGGCGGCCCGAGAGAAGCCCAGATGTCTCATGGCACCGCCGGCGAAGGTCCGTCGGCAGTTGGAGCAGTCCAATGTCATGGAGCAACGCCCCTGTTGCGACGTCGAGCAGCGCTATGAGATCAAAATCAGCCGCATGGGCCAGCATTATCGCCAGCCCGCTGACCGCTAGGGCATGTTGGCTCAGAAGCGGATCTTCGTCTCGTTCGTGACTGAATGCCATGAGTAGCGCGGGCTTAGGGACCGTTTGCGCAACGGAAACGACCTCGATGGCAACTTTTCGGACCTCCTCCGGCTGGACAGCCCCGGTGGCTGCGATGCTGGAAAAGGTGGATCGGACAGACTGTTCAAGCCGCTGCCTGGCTTCACGCGCCAGCATGAGATCCCGGAGCAGTGTTTCCAAACATGGAACCTGCTGGTTCCCCGGCGCCGCCCGCTCCAGGACGGCAGCTGTCTCTCCGACTTCAGTTTCGGCGTCGGGCTCGTCACCGATATCCAGTCCCTTGGTCAGGTCGATTTCCACTTCTTTGATGCCGGAACGGCGGAGTTTCTCGATCTGCCGGGCGGTCTTGATGCGGAACGAAAACGCAAAGAGGGGTGACCAGAACCAAGAGCGATCCAATTTGGCGACGTGCATGCCGACGCGCAGAGCGGCAAGCGGAATACGGCGATGAGCCATGGTCGGACTTGTCACAAGGACTGCGTGGTTCAGGATGATCCTGAACCTACCGTCATATCGGCAGATTCGTGTGACATCTTGAGGCAGGAGGCGTTCGTAGCTGCCGCTGAAGCCCGTGGAGGCTATCGGATAATCAGGCTTTGGATGCCAGGGAGAGACGAACTTCCATTCTCGGCGAGGCCTTATCCACGTCTTTGTAAAGATGGGTCTCGACGATGCGATTGTCATTGAGGCCGAGACCTTGGCACAGGGCGTCTTGGGCGATCTTGAGGCCTCCATCAACATCCCGGCGCAAACGCGAGGTGAAGAAGAAGCGAATGGATAACACCAATTCCCCGTTCCGGAAGGCAGCCAGCAGGGTTTGGCGACAGGAGACTCTGGACAGAGCGATCATGACGTGTTGCCCGACCAGAGCCTTGTATGACCGGCCTCCGGCGGAAAGCAGGCGGCGTCCATTGACGGTGGCGTACTGATGATTGACGCTGGGGGGAATGGGAAGAGTCAGCGAGAGTGCCTTGCTGTCCACAGTTGCCGCACCAGACACCATTAGGTAATGGGGCGGCACTGCTGCTGTAGCCTCGCGTGCCGACCGTGGGCTGGATCGTGGCTTGGAAGATAAGGAAGCGGAGAGATCAATAGCTGCTGCGGGAGAGGAGAGGGTGTCTTTACGAAAAGATCTGCTCCTCAGTACGATCGAGGAGCGGCGATGGCGAGGTGGCGACGGCAAAATACCTATGACCTAGAGAAGATTCTGAATCTTCGCCATGTTTTCTTCATACCGATCTTCGGTCTTGGCGAGATACCGGCGCCACTGGGAAGGATTCCATACTTCCATCCGATGGTAGAGCCCCACCAGGATCACTTCCTGATCCTCATCGACCGGGATGAGTTTACGGAGCCGCCCGGGAATCAGAACTCGGCCGGCTTTATCGATCTCGGAGGTGCCCGCTTCGGAAACGATATGATGCATAAACAGTCGGCTCTGATCCTCGTCGAGGGCGGTCTTCGTTCGCTCTAGGACCTTTTCCCATTCCGTCGCGGAATAGATCCACAACGATTGCTCGGCTCCCTTGAGAAACATGACCTGGCTGCCTTCGGCTTCCAGGCGTTCGCGGATCGGAGAGGGAACGAGAAAGCGTCCCTTCTCATCCACTTTGCAGAGATACTCGCCGGCAAACATCATGTAGGCGCCTCCCTCTCGGAATCAATTGCGGTATCGGCCCGCGCTCGAACCCATTGTTCGAGGTCGGATCGGACAATGCGCCATTCCTTGCCCAATTTGAATGCGGGAAGACGGTGCTGCTGAATATAGCGATAGAGGGTACGGGGGGTAATTTTCAGATAACGGCATGTTTCCATGACCGTCCAGAGCTCGTTCTTTGTCTCGCCCGGCATATGGGATCAAAGAAAGCAACCTCACGAGGCCAAAGGCGCTATGATCGGGCAATCGTAGAAAAGAAGGCCCGACTTGTCAAGGAAGATGTATGACAATGCCGGTCAATCGAGGTCATTCGCACCCGATTCTCCCACGTCGCCTCCCGATTGTTCCATTGCCGCATCGAAGTCTTCTCCCAGGTCTTCCCCCATTTCCTGCCCCATTTTTTTCATGAATCGAGCCATGCTCTGAGGGTCGTTTTCATCGACGTCGCCGAATCGACTCGGGTCCGCCAACGCCTCCATCCTGGCTTCCTCGGATTTTGGAGCGGAGAAACGCGACATGAGGCGTTCCAGTTTCAGGCTTCGGCATTGTTTGCAGGCGACGGAAGCCTGGCTGGTCCGACTCAAAATGATGTAGCTGCTTCGCTTGCCACAGTCCTGGCATCGATATTCATAAATGGGCATCGGATTGCATTCCTTTGGTTCGCACCGTCTCTGAAACGGGCGCGGGGAGAACCGCCTGCGGCAGCATGGCGGGGTCGAGCGCGCGTGCCAGCGTCAACGCGTAGACCTCGCCGGTTCCGGCCTTGCGCAATACCTTCGCGCACTCATGCAGCGTGGTGCCCGTGGTGAACACGTCATCGACCAGCAGCACGCGGCATCCTTGCACCGCCTCAGGTGTCCGAAGCCGGAAGGCATGATGGAGGTTCGTAAGACGGGCCGACCTGGGCAGCGATGTTTGAGTCGGGTTGTTCGCGACTCGGATCAGATTGGTATATGAAAGCTCCGACCCCAGCTGCCGGCTGACTGCTTGAGCGAGGAGCAGTGATTGGTTGAATTCCCGTTCGCGAAGCCGAATCGGGTGGAGCGGAACCGGCATGATCACGTCAATGTTCAATCCGGGCGGTAAGGCAACCACAAGCAGCCGGCAGAGTGAATCGGCCAAGGCGTACTTTCTTTGATACTTCAGCAGGCTGATGGCTTCCCGCAGGGGGGAGGTGTAGGGATACACCGACCAAGCCCGTGTGAAAGCCGGTTTTCTTCTTCGGCAATCTCCACACAGATGAGTTGGGCTGTAAAGAGACGCCAGCGCCGATGTAAACGGGCGAGCGCACCGAGGACAGGCGGGCCCTTTCAACGGCCGAATATATTCCCAGCATGACCGGCAAAAGAACGGAACCGGGTCATCCGTCAACCGGCTTTCACACGCGTGGCATCGAGTCGGAAAAAGCAACCGCACTGCATACCGGGCGGAATTTTGAACCGCCCGGCTGGATCGGTGGCAGAGCTCTGAACTCGTCATCATATCGGTGGGGATGTTATCGTAAATTGGTCTTCTGCTGTCAAGGTTGTCGTCCCGGAAGGCACTGTGATATAGGAAAGATCCCGTCTTCCGGCCGCTCGTGTTCATCGAATGTCTCAGGATCGGGGCCTGCCAATCGTTGCATGGATGCCTTGGCGTTCGAACAATCGCAACCAGTCGTCGCCCTCGATGGCGTCAGCCGGGTATATGCCCGTGGTGATGCCGGCGTTCAGGCCTTACGCGACGTTACATTGGATGTAAGGCAAGGAGACTTTTGCGCGTTCATTGGACCCAGCGGTTGCGGCAAGAGCACGCTGTTGAATTTGATTGCGGGACTGGATCGTCCGACGTCCGGGAAGATTATGCTTGAAGGGAAAGATGCGGGACGTTTCACCAATGCCGACTGGACCGTCATGCGCCGCGAATGTCTGGGCATTGTCTTTCAAGCGTTCCACCTGATTCCCGGTCTGAGCGCGGATGAAAATGTCGCATTGCCCTTGCTGCTCAAAGGCGAACGGGGGACTCCGGTATCGCGGCGGGTTCAACAAGTTCTTGAAGCAGTCGGGATGTGGGAACGCCGGCGCCATCGGCCGGCGGAGTTATCCGGGGGAGAACAGCAACGAGTGGCGATCGCCCGAGCCATTGCTCATCAACCCCGCATTGTTCTGGCCGACGAGCCCACCGGGAATCTCGACTCCAAGAGCGGATGCGAAATTGTGGATCTCCTGCGGTCTATTTCCAGGTGTTTCGGCCATACCGTCATGTTGGTCACGCACAGTTGGGCTGCCGCACAAGCAGCGGACTATGTGTGGGAAATGCGGGACGGCCGGCTGCTGGGTCGCGTGAACGAATACATACATCCAGCGTAGGGGCCTTTCATGGATCTATCGATAACCATTGCTGGCGTGAAATTTCCCAGTTGTTTCATGAACGCTTCCGGCGCGCTCTGTGTCACCCGAGAAGAACTCGCGACGCTGGGCCGATCCCGGTCCGGCGCCATTGTGACGAAGTCCATGACGCTGGAGTCTCGCACCGGCAATCCCGAACCACGCTATGTCGGATTCCCCGGTGGATCGATTAATTCGATGGGGCTGCCCAATCTTGGATACCGGACCTATGCCGATCTCATCCCGGATCTGCGCCGCTTCGGGAAGCCGATCATTGCGAGCGTGGCGGGTCTGTGTGAAGACGATTTCGTCATGATTGCCGGAGCCGTCAACGGAGCCCAACCGGACTTGATGGAGATCAATTTATCCTGTCCCAATATCCCGGGCAAGCCGCAAATCGGCTATGACCCGCAGGATTCGGAGCGGTTGCTCCGGCGCGTGCGGCCGCTGGTCACGGTTCCCATGGGTGTGAAATTGCCTCCCTATTTCGACCCGGCTCATCATGCCGTGATGGCGGACGTCCTGCGGCGGACAGGAATCGATTTCCTGACGCTGATCAATTCCGTCGGCAACGGGTTGGTCGTCGATCCGGAACGGGAAGCGGTGGTGATCAAGCCGAAGGGGGGATTCGGCGGGCTGGGCGGATCGATCATCAAGCCCGTTGCCTTGGCCAATGTCCGAGCTTTTTGGCGGCTCTTCGAAGGACAGTGTCCAATCATCGGCACGGGCGGCGTGGTGAGCGGCGTTGATGCCTTCGAACATTTTCTATGCGGGGCATCGGCCGTGCAGGTCGGCACGGCCCTGGTTGAGGAAGGCCTCGGCCTCTTTGACCGGCTGGAACGTGAGCTGACGCTGGTGCTGGAGAAAAAGGGCTACGAGTCTCCTGCCGCCTGTCGTGGGCGATTAAAGGAACTCTAGCAGTCAGCGGGTCGCGAAATTCTTCGGCAGGAATCCCCGCATCAGGGCTTGCCGAAGCAACTGAGCGACATTGCGGACGCGAAGCCGGCGCATGAGATTGAAGCGATGGACTTCGACGGTCCGAACGCTGATGGACAACCGGCGGGCGATGTCACGATTCGTATAGCCTTGCGACACCAATTTGAGAATTTCCCGCTGTCGAGGCGTCAGGCCTCCGGTGCTTTTGGCGGCGGTGGTCTTCCGGGGCGAACGTCTCTTCAGTTGTTTTTTTGAGCGGCGTGGTTTCGGCATAGATACCACCTCGATGTGATAGTGCTACGTAGTCTAGCATGCATCGGAAAATCTGTAAACAAAGCTACTAGAGGTCTTTCCTTCCTTTTTCCCGACCACCGATTTCATGACTCTCGCCTATCCATTGATGCTCTGCCGTCTCGGACTGGCCCATATGGTGGAGCGGCCGCTCCGAACCGGCCTGACCGTCGTGGGCGTAGCCTTGGGCGTGTCGGCCTTTATTGCCGTGCGAGCGGCCAATGTCGAAATTCTGCGTTCATTTGAGAGAACGGTGGCTATCGTTTCAGGAGCCGCGACGCTCGAAATTACCGGCGTAGATGCTCCGCTAGACGAAACCGTGATTACCGCCGTCCGGCAAGTACCGGACATTGTGTCCGCCGATCCGATCCTGACGATCGAAGCCAGCATGGTGCGGGATTCTCGTGCAGGCCGGGCCATTACCGTGCTCGGTATCGATGTGATCGAGATGTTGTCCCGACGAACCGTCGAGTTTCGAAAGCAAGGGGCTGCCGAGGGATTGGATCGTCTGATGGCCGGCGACACCCTGTTCCTGGGGCAGACTCTCGCGACGGAATGGAACGTGGCGGAGGGCGACCGCGTTGTGCTGTCCGTAGGATCGCAGAACGTCATTCTGCGCGTCGGCGGGGTGTTCCAGGAAGGAAACGGCATACGGTCTGTCTGGAGCGGTATGGCCGTCATGGATATTGCCGCAGCACAAAAGACATTTGACTCGATCGGGAAATTGGATCGCATCGAATTAATCACCCGTACTTCCCGACCGCTGGAGCGGATTCTGGAACAGTTGCGGCAATCGTTGCCTCCGTCGGTCATGGTGCAACGCCCGGGATCGCGCGGGAAGCAAGTCGAAAATATGGTGCGCGCCTTTCAGACCAATTTGACGGTGTTGAGCGGCGTGGGCCTGCTGGTCGGCATATTCCTGATCTATAACAGCATTTCGTTCAGCGTCATTCAGCGCAGGCGGGAGATTGGAATTTTCCGGGCTATCGGCATGTCGGAACGAACTGTGTCGGTCTTGTTCGTGGCTGAAGCGGCCGCGATGGGCTTGGTCGGCGGCCTCCTTGGCGCCTTGCTGGGCGTGTGGACGGCCGCAGGGTTGACAGGCCTGCTCGGGAGAACCGTTTCCGAACTGTATGCTTCGGTGCCGGATTCGATGATGGGCCGAAGAGCCGGTCAGTGGCTGCCGGTCTTGCTTCAAGGCGGAATCCTGGGCGGCGTGGTCTCGGCGCTCGGTGCGCTGGCGCCGAGCCTGGACGCAGCGCGAACGGTGGTCGTGCAGGCTCTTGCGCCGGGGAGCTATGACGTCACAAAGCAATCGGCGACGGGTGCGTCGGCCCTGGTTGGTTGCCTGCTGTTAACGGCGTCCGGCGTCCTCTTATTGGGCGGACCAATCGACGGGATCCCGATCTTCGGATATGCCGCGGCCTTTTGTCTGCTGGCGGGATTGTCGGCATTGATCCTCCCGGTGATCCATGCACTTCACTATTGGAGCCAACGGAAATCTCGGGCAGCAGCCGGATCGGGATCAGGGCGCACGCTGGGAAAAATTGCTGCCGAACAGATCGTGCGTTGCTCCGGTCGGAGCAGCGTCACCGTATCCGCGTTGCTGGTCGGAGTCGCCATTATGGTCGGCGTGCTGATAATGGTTCGGAGTTTTCGTCACACGGTCGAAGTGTGGATTGAAGAGACGGTCATTGCAGATCTGATTGTGACGCCGCAGGCCTGGCTTCAAGGATCGCGAGAAAGCGCGGGAGAGCGGACGCTGCCATCAATCTGGGCTGATGATATTCGGCGGATCGACGGGGTGGCGGCGGTTGATCGGTATCGCGATATTCGCATCAGACTTGGAGATAGATCGGTGGCGCTGGTATCTCGTGATTTGCGGGTGCATGCCGAGCGGAGCCGCTATCTCTTTGTGTCGGGCGATTCCGCCACCCTGTTACGACAAGCGGCCGAGGAGGGCGGCATTGTGGTCTCCGAAGTCCTGTCCGGCCTATTGAACATCAGGGTCGGGCAACGATTGGAGTTGGCGACGCCGTCCGGTCCAAGGACCTTTCCGGTGGTGGGGGTATTTTACGACTATGCGACGGATGGGGGCAAGATTGTCATGGATCGCGCCACCTATCGCCGGTGGTGGACAGCCGATGAGGCCATTACCGTCTTTCCGGTCTACTTGGCGACGGGCGCCGAGTCTGCTTTGGTGCGCGAAGCGATTTTGCGCCGCTTGTCGCACGATGACCGTGCAGGCGCCGGTCTCTCGATCGTCAGTAATGCGGAGCTGCGCCGCGAAATCCTGGATATTTTCGATCGCACCTTTCTCTTGACCTATGCGTTGGAAGCGATTGCCGTGTTGATCGCGGTGCTCGGCATCGTGAACACGCTGGTGACCTCGGTTCTGGAACGGCGGCGTGAGTTCGCCACGTTGCAGGCGATCGGGGCTAGCGAGAGGCAAATTCAAGCGCTGGTTCTCTGGGAAGCCTCGTACCTGGGAGCAATCGGGGCTTTCTTGGGCATTGTCGGGGGCGTCGCCCTGTCGTACATGCTCATCAAAGTAATCAATAAGCAGTCGTTCGGATGGACCATCCAGATGGAATGGACGCCAGAGGTCTGGGCTGTGGCGCTTGTGATGTCGCTGGTGGTGGCAGCGCTGTCCGGCTATTGGCCAGCGCGCTGGGCCTCACGTCAACCGGCTATCGAGGGACTCCGCTACGAATGAACGTCTGCCGGTTCGGCGGACGGAACCATTTCATCGGCGGGCGGTTGGGAGCCTTTTTCAATCTGGAACCCCAGATCGGTGATCATTTGCCACACTTCCGCGGCCGGTTGGCCCGGCGTGGTCAGGTAACCGTTCACGAACACGGAATCGGCCGGATAGAGGGCAAGCGGCTGGAGGCTGCGCAAATTGTGTTCCCGGCCGCCGGCAATGCGGATCTCCGTTTTTGGATGAAGGAAACGAAAGAGGCAGAGCACTCTCAGGCAGCGTGTCGGGGTGAGGTGCCGGCAATGTTCCAACGGCGTCCCGGCGACCGGATGCAGCGTATTGATCGGGATCGAATCCGGTTTGACTTCCCGAAGGGCCATGGCCAAATCGATCAGGTCTTCGTCGCTTTCCCCCATCCCGACGATCCCTCCGGAACAAATTTCCAGCCCTGCAGTCCGAGCGTGGCGGATGGTGGTCAGCCGATTCTGATAGGAATGGGTCGTGCAGATTGAGGCATGATAGGCTTCCGACGTGTTCAAATTATGATTGATCCGATCAACCCCCGCGTCCTTCAATCGGCGGGCTTGGGTCGCGTCCAAGAGGCCGAGGGAACAACAGATTTGAATGGGAATGTCCCGCTTGATTGCGCGTACCGCGTCCGCGATTTCGGTAATTTCGCGATCCAGCGGACTTCGGCCGCTGATGACGATACAGTACCGTTGAGCCTTCGCCGATGCGGCCTGGCGTGCGCCTTCCCGCATGTCTTCCGATGACAGCAAGCCGTAGCGATCAATAGGTGCCTTTGAGATCGCCGACTGAGAACAGTAGTGACAGTCCTCCTGGCAGGCGCCGCTCTTGGCGTTGAGTAACATCTGTAGGCGCACGGTCTTGCCGAAATAACGACGGCGAACCTCGAACGCCGCTGCTAGCAGATCGAGCACCTGTTCCTCCGGAGCGCGGAGGACAGCCAGGCACTCCTGGCGTGTCAAGGCCGTCTCTTGGAGAGCCTTGGCGGACAGTATGCGAAAATCGGTCATCGAATGGCCTCCTTCGTCCTGCAAGGGAAGACAGTGAATCGGTCGCGCCGTCGCGGCGGATCATGGCCGCGGCCAGGCTCAAAGCGGACAGAACCTACACGGTTTCAAATGGAGATGCAATGCCTTGGTAGGGAACCGTGCGAAGGCGGGACGAGGCCTTGTCGCGGTCGGCTTCCGATCTCGAGGCGTCCAGGCCGGGAAGGGCGGCATAGGTGTTCCAGAGCCCGCAGCGGCGGCACCGGCCCGACCATTCGACCTGTTGATGATGGCAGTGGGTGCAGACGTACGGCACCACGACTCGTTTCCTGAAGTTCAGCGCTTTCTTCAACTCGCCGACGGCCTCCTCCATATGTTGCTTGCGAAGATAGAGGTTGGCCATGATCTTATGATACTCAACGAGTTGTTCATGTGATCCGTCCAGCGTCGAGAGGATATCGTAGGCTTCGTCCGCCATTTCGAGGCGATAATAGAGCTTGCCGAGATAAAACTGGATGGCGACATTCCGCGGGTCCTGCTGCAAAGCTTCCTGGTAGACCCGAATAATCTCATCCGGCTCGCCCAGTTCCAGGAACAGTTCCTCGAGCCGATGCAAAATGATGATGCTGTTCGTCTTGGCGTAAATCTTCTTCAGGATTTCAACCGCGTTTTTGGTTTTGCCTTCGCGAACGAGGATCTCTCCGATGCCGATGTAAGCCGGGAGAAAGGTACGGTCCTTTTTGATCGCACCGCGGAAATAACGGCGCGCCTTGTCGGGATGCCCTCGTTCCAACAACTGGCGTCCCACCTCATACATGCATCCGACCAACAGCTGCTGTTCCGCCCGCTTTTCCTGCTCCGGCAGGGTCGCCTTCAGCAGGCGATGCTGGACTTCCAGCGCGTCCGTCCATTTTTCGAGACGAATGTACAGGTCTCGTTTACGAATGAGGGCGGTGAGGTTTTCCGATTCGATCCGAAGAATCTTCTGGAGCGTGTGAAGAGCTTCCTCATATCGCTTCGCCGCCTCCAGATCTTTGGCCAATTCCAAAAGGATCTCCACGTTGCGTTCCTCGACCCGATGGGCCTGCTGATGCAGCCGGATTGCCTCGGTGAAGTTGTTCTCGGCGCGATAGATGTTTCCCAGCCACAGGAGTGAATCGGTTCGGTTCGGATCAATCACCAGGGCCCGCTCAAAGAGTGCGACCGCGTCGGCGGTGCGTTTCGACATAAAAGCGTGAGTGCCGTCCCGGTGCAACACGTCGACTTTTTCCTTTCGCCGAAGCAAGCGGTTGGTGCGCCAATTGAGGATGACGTGGGACGTCTGATGAGCGCTCACGAGAACCGCAACGGCGATGGCGCCGACCGCCATGGCCAACAGGATCAACGACACCGTGTTGAGTTCAAACGACGTGTCGGGACCGGCCTTTATAACAACCGATCCTGGGTTCAACTCGCGGAAATAGCTGTAGATGAACGTTCCGGCGGCGACCAGAAAAATCGTGGCGAGCAAGCGAAACATGTCAGACTCGTTTCCGCGTACGGGAAGCGCGAATAGTCACCGGGCGCGCCGGTAATGACGGGCGGGGAGCATGCTCCGATGGGAGACGGACTTTCTTGGCGTCCCCCCACAGCTTTTCAAGGGCGTAATGTTCACGGATATCTTTCAGGAAAATGTGGACGACCACATCGCCGAAATCCATGAGGATCCATTTCGCGGATCCCGCGCCTTCAATGCTGAGCGGGCCATGGCCCTGAGCGGACAGAATTCCGTCCACGTGGTCCGCAATCGCTCGAGCCTGGCGCTCCGAGTCTCCGGAACACAATACGAGAAAATCTGCGACTGAAGTCAGCTTGGCGATATGCAGGATGAGGACATCGGTGGCCTTCTTGTCAAGAATCGCCCCTGCTATCGCGAGGGCCTTGGCCTTAGCTTCCGGTGCGATCGTTGTCCTCCGAGTAGAGACCTTGTTGAATTATATAAGATTCAACAGGTATGGGCAACAGATCCGCCAGGCTGCGACCTTGGCGTACGCGCCGTCTGATTTCTGATGCGGAGATGTCGCACGGAGGCAGTCGCAACAATGTTAGCTCCTGCCTGCCGGAAATCGGGACAGAAAGGCGATGGGCCTGGCCGCGGTCGAGCGCCCGGAGCTGCACCGGATCCGCCGGGGGAAAGAGAGGCATTGCAATAAGCTGCTCGAACGCCACCCGTGGACGCGAAACCACGATGAAATTACACGCCTGAAGCAGCGTGTCCGCCTCCTTCCATGAAGCGAAATCGAGGAAGGCGTCCAGCCCGATGATGAAGAACAGATCGGTTCCCGGGCCCAATTGAGACCTTAGAGCGCGGACGGTATCGATCGAATAGGAACGCCCTCGACGCCTGAGTTCAATGTCCGAGAGTCCGAACGACGGCTCGCCTTCAATGGCGAGCCGGACCATCGCTTCACGATGGATCGCCGGAGCCAGCGTGCCCGGTAATTTATGCGGAGGATCGCCGGCCGGAATGAAGAGAATGCGATCCAAGCCTAGGGCATCGCGGGTCTGCGCCGCGATGCTCACATGGCAGTTGTGAATTGGATTGAAGCTTCCGCCGAGCAGCCCCAGTCGCGTCATGACCATGCTCGTGTGGGCTCAGCTCGCGACGCGATCATGACGGCGGCCGCTCAATCGAGGACGACCAAGTTATCGCGATGGATCACTTCTTCATAATCCTGCAAGCCGGGCAGCTTTTGGATGTCCGCGGTTTTGAGTCCTTTGATTTTAGTCAGGACCTCGGCGGAGAAATTCACCAGGCCCTTGGCGAATTCCTTGCCTTGCGGATCCAGGCAGCTTACGGGATCCCCTGCGTCGAAGTGGCCGGCAATCCGGTGAATACCGGTGGCGAGAAGACTCTTGCCGCGACGGACTAACGCTTCAACCGCGCCGTCATCCAAGGTAATCTGGCCGCGGGAACGCAGCGTAAAGGCGATCCAATGCTTCCGGCTGTTCATCCGGCGCTCGCGAGCCAAAAACAAGCTCCCGCCCGGATGTCCGCCCAGGACCGCCGGTAACAAGTCCGGAGTCGTCCCATTGAGGATCAGCGTTGGAACTCCGTAGTCGCCCACTTTTTTGGCGGCGCGGACCTTCGTCGCCATGCCGCCCGTGCCTTCGAATGTGCTCGACACGCCGGCGCGGC
The DNA here is from genome assembly GCF_965152575.1 of Nitrospira sp. Nam80. NCBI lineage: Bacteria > Pseudomonadati > Nitrospirota > Nitrospiria > Nitrospirales > Nitrospiraceae > Nitrospira > Nitrospira sp. Nam80. The sequence goes on along the minus strand of NZ_OZ224216.1, from coordinate 3,594,747 downwards.
GCTCAATATCGTCGGTGATGTCGTGGATCACTGAAATCAAGGTTGCCGATGGGTTCTGGCGAGGGTCCTCGGTGAACAGTCCGTCGACGTCCGAGAGTATCACGAGCAGATCGGCATCGATGAGATGCGCGACTTGAGCGGCCAGCGTATCGTTGTCCCCGAAACGAATCTCGTCGACTGCGACGGTATCATTCTCATTGATGATGGGAATCACCCCGAATCCGATCAAGGTTTGAAGCGTGTGTCTGGCATTCAGGAAACGCCGGCGATCCGCCAGATCTTGATGAGTGAGGAGAATCTGCGCCACTTTGAGCCCGAGGCGCTCAAAGGCCTTCTCATACGCCCACATCAAGCGGCTTTGCCCGACCGCGGCCGCGGCCTGTTTGACCGGCAGGCTTTTCGGATATTCCCGAAGTTCCAGCTTTTTGATGCCGGACACGATGGCACCGGAGGAAACGATCAGAATCTCCCGTTCCTTCCTGCAGCATGCGATCTCGGCCGCCAGCCGTTCGATTCTTTCCGAGGAGAGCCCGGTCTGGCGCGACGCAACCAGGCTGCTGCCGACCTTAATGACCAGGCGCTTGGCCTGAATCAGGACTTCGTCTCGCACGGCGCCTTTCGATGGGAATCCACCTGCCGCCCCACAAATTGAACGAGGTCATCCAAGCCTTCCCGCGTGGCAGCGGAAATCGGCATGAATGGGAACCGACGCCGTTTGCAGTACTTCCGGAGCTGCTCCAGCTTGGCGCCGTCGCCTTTCACGTCAAGTTTGGTTCCCACGACTGCGAACGGGCGGGCGGCCAATCCCGCGTCATAGGATTGGATTTCATGACGCATGATTTCGAAGCTACGCACTGGCTCGTCGGCAGCCCATTCGGAGACATCGACTAGGTGGAGCAAGTACGCCGTGCGCTCAATGTGGCGGAGGAACTGAATGCCGAGGCCTTTGCCTTCATGCGCTCCCTCGATGAGACCGGGGATATCAGCCACCACGAAGGTCCGGTCCTCGGCCCAGCGGACCACCCCGAGGTTCGGCGTCAGAGTCGTGAACGGATAGTCGGCGATCTTGGGATGGGCGGAAGAGACGGCTGCGATCAGCGTCGATTTGCCGGCATTAGGAAATCCGACCAGGCCCACATCGGCCAGCAGTTTTAGTTCGAGCCGCAGCCGGCGTTCTTCGCCCTGCGTCCCGAGTTCGTAATGGGTCGGAACTCGATTGGTGGAGGTTGCAAAATGGGAATTGCCGCGGCCGCCCCGGCCTCCCTCGGCCGCGATGCATTCTTGGGCTTCGGTGGTCAAGTCGGCCAGCAATTCCTGCGTGGTGTCGTCAAAAATCATGGTTCCGACCGGAACGGAGATGACCACGTCGGCTCCGTTCCGGCCATGCCGATTGCCGCCTTCTCCCGACCCTCCATCCTCCGCCTCGTAATGTTGGTGATAGCGGAGATCGAGCAAGGTGGTCAGTCGATGAGAGCCGACAAAAATCACGTGGCCTCCATGTCCGCCGTCGCCCCCATCCGGCCCGCCGCGAGGCACATACTTTTCCCGGCGAAAGCTGCATACTCCGTCACCGCCTCGACCGGCTTTGACAAGAATACGCACATGATCGACAAAGGCCGACATAGAGCATCGATCTAACTATTGAATGAAGCCGGACGCAGCAGTATAGCGTACCGGGTTGTCACGTGGGGAGGGAGTGCGCGAAGGCTGAAAGCGCCTTCCAAGCGCCGCATGGCAAAGGGCGAGTTAGAAGTTACGCCTTGACCGGGACGGGATAGACGCTGATTTTCTGGCGGCCCCGGCCCCCTTCGAATTTCACGACGCCGGTGATGCAGGCGAAGAGAGTATGGTCTTTCCCAAGACCCACATTGAATCCAGGAAAGAATTTTGTGCCTCGCTGACGAATGAGAATGGAGCCGGCCTTCACCACTTCACCGCCGTAGGCCTTCACGCCGAGATATTGCGGATTGCTGTCGCGGCCGTTTCTGGTAGAGCCCCCGCCTTTATTTGTTGCCATCTTCTATGCTCCTCTGCCGCCGCTATTTCGTCTCAATGCCCGTGATGCGGATTTGGGTAAAACCTTGGCGGTGTCCTTTGGTCCGGCGATAATTTTTTCGTCGCTTTTTCTTAAAGACCGTAATGGATCTCGTGCGGCCATGTCTCAAGATCTCGGCTGTCACCAAGGCGCCCGATACCAGCGGCTGGCCGACCAGCACACCGTTGTCGCCATGGACCAAACGCACGTGGCCCAATTGAACCGCAGCACCGATCTCACCGGGCAGCGACGCCACCTGAATCATGGCGCCTGGTTCGACTCGATATTGCTTTCCACCCGTTTCAACTATTGCATACATGTGGTCATCCCTCCGATGCGGAACACAAGCAGATATCATAGCCGCTCGATGAGAGTCAAGAACGCGGGCTTGGTTTTGGAAACCGGAAAGCGCCTGATCCGCTCGCATGTGGTCCGCGATTCATGTTCCGGACATGGTTCACGGCACCACTACGCACGGTCGCGTACCCGCCGGCTTCTCGTATCCGCCTTGACGGTCCCGGAAAACCGCTGCTATAGTGCGGACATGCTGCAAGCCAGCGAAAAGATTTGGATGGACGGCCGGTTTGTCAATTGGGCCGACGCGAACGTCCATGTCTTGACGCATTCTCTTCACTACGGATTGGCCGCCTTTGAAGGCATTCGCTGCTATAAGGGAGCCTCCGGATCCGCCGTCTTCCGCTTGGCCGAGCACGTCGATCGGCTCTTCGAATCCGCGCACATCGCATTGATGCCGATGCCCTACGATAAGAAACAGGTGACGGACGCCATCATTGAGACGGTGCGCGTCAATCGACTGGAGGCCTGTTATATCCGGCCGCTGGTCTATATCGGATATGGAGCCATGGGGTTGTATCCGGGTGAGAATCCCATTCAGCTTGCGATCGCGGCTTGGAAATGGGGCACCTACCTGGGAGACGATGCTCTGACCCAGGGAATTCGAGCGAGGGTCTCGTCCTTTACCCGCCATCATGTGAACGTGTCCATGACTAGAGGAAAGATCACCGGTTACTACGTCAATTCAATTTTGGCCAAGCGCGAAGTGAAAGCCGACGGGTATGACGAGGCCATCATGCTGGACCCTGAAGGCTATGTGGCGGAAGGGACCAGCGAGAATATCTTCATCGTTCGCCGAGGACAATTGAAGACGACCCCGCTGACCTCCATTCTGGAGGGCATTACCAGGAATTCCATTCTGCAGTTGGCGCGGGAGCGCGGCATCCCTGTGGTGGAAGAGCGGTTTACCCGGGATGAAATGTATATCGCCGATGAAGTCTTCGTGACCGGAACGGCGGCCGAATTGACCCCCGTTACCGAAATCGATCGTCGCCCGATCGGAAGCGGGAAGCCGGGCTCTGTGACCCTCTCCTTACAGAAATCATTCTTTGATGTCGTCCGCGGAGTTGACACGACCCACCGGCAGTGGCTGACGCCGGTTTAGCGGGCTTTCCTAACGCAGTGTTGTAGGCTTCCTCGTCACAAGCTACCGCCGTCCTCGACTCGCGCTCAGCGTTTGAATAATTTGTAAGCGGATCGGCCTAATGAGTGCCGGCTGCGTCACCCGAATGGGACTCACCCGCGGCCGGGGTCTTGGACTCGGTGCCCGAGGAAGCCGGAGCAGTGGACGCCGGTTTCTTATCAAGATCAATGACGGTGGAGGAAAAGGTCCGATTCTTCGCCAGAATGGCGAGTGAGAGCGAAGTCAGCATGAAGACCAACGCGGTCACCACGGTAAATTTACTGAGAAAATTTGCCGGGCCGCGGCTTCCGAAGACAGTCTGGCTGGAGCCACCGAACGCAGCTCCGATTTCCGCGCCTTTGCCTGACTGAAGCAAAATCGCTCCAATCATCAGCAAACAGACGATGACATGAATGACGACGAGCAGTGTATACATGGTTGATTATCCGCGGGATGAACGTGTGGTCAATGCAATGCCGGCCAGTGTAGCAAACGAAACGGGATCGAGACAAGCCCCGCCGATTAATGCGCCGTCGATCTCTTCGCATGAAATAAAACCGCCGATGTTCTGTGGGCTCACGCTCCCGCCATAAAGAATAGGCAAGGCCTCGGCGACTTCCTGATTCCACTGATTGCTTACCGTTTTCCGGAGCAGGTCATGTACGGAGCGGGCCTGTTCCGGGGTGGCCGCTTGACCCGTGCCGATAGCCCAGATCGGCTCATAAGCCAGCGCCAACCGGCTCATCTGCTGCTTATCGAGACCGGCGAGCCCGGCCTGGATCTGGCGCGTCACAATACTTTCCGTCAGACCTGCCTCACGTTCCGTCAATGTTTCTCCAACGCACAGGATGGCCCGCAGATCGGACCGTAGCGCGGCCAGGATCTTCTTGTTGGTCCATTCGTCCTGCTCCCCGAAATGCTGCCGGCGTTCTGAATGGCCGATGATCACGAACCGGCACCCGAGATCCTTAAGCATCGGGCCGGAAACTTCGCCGGTGAACGCACCCTTATCCTCCCAGAACAGATTTTGAGCTCCGAGTTGATAGGGAGTATCCGGGCCCAAGGCGTCCCGCACGGTCTGCAAGGCGGTGAACGGCGGCGCAAGGCCGACCTCGATTTCGGTGGTCCGCGGACAGAGCCGTAGGAACTCGCGCACCAGGACAACCGCCTCCGAGGCGGTCTTGTTCATTTTCCAATTGCCGACAATGAAAGGTGTTCTCACAAAAACCTCGGAGGGCTGATCAGTGAAGGGATGGCTAATTCGGGCGATTGGGGAGCGCCGCCAAGCCGGGGAGCGTCTTGCCTTCAAGGAGTTCCAGAGCTGCCCCGCCGCCGGTGGAGATGAATGAAATGCTTTCCGACTCTCCGGCCCGGTGCACGGCCAGCGCGGTTTCTCCTCCGCCGACGATGCTCAAAGCATAGGCATTGGCCACCGCATGGGCCATCGCCAGGGTACCGCGGGCAAAGGCATCGACCTCGAACATGCCCATCGGTCCGTTCCAGAGGATGGTCTTGGCATTCTGCACGGCTTCCGAGAAGAGTTTGACGGAAGCCGGTCCGATATCCAGGCCGTACCAGCCTTTCGGAATTTCCTGAACGGGCACGATCTTGGTTTCGGCGCCCGGTTCGCGGCTCGCGGCCACCACGCAATCAACCGGCAGGTAAAATTTCACGCCGCTGGCGAAGGCATGGTCCTGCACGCCCTTCGCGAAGTCCAACATGTCCATTTCAACGAGCGATTTGCCGATTTCGAGACCCATGGCCTTGAGAAACGTGAACGCCATGCCGCCTCCGATAATGACTTTGTCGACCTTCTTGCCCAAATTTTCGATGACGCCGATCTTGCCGGAGACTTTGGCCCCGCCGAGGATGGCGACGAACGGGCGCATCGGATTGGCGACGGCTCCTTCAAGATATTCGATTTCCTTTTTGAGCAAATAGCCGGCGGCGGCCTCCTTCACGAATTTCGTGATGCCGACCGTCGAGGCATGGGCACGATGGGCCGCACCGAACGCATCGTTGATGTACACATCGGCGAGGGAGGCGAGCGCCTTCGAGAAGGCATCGTCATTTTTTTCCTCCTCGGCATGGAAGCGCAAATTTTCGAGGAGCATGACGTCGCCCGGTTTCATTTTCGCCACCAACGCTTCTACGGCAGGCCCGATGCAATCGGGAGCAAAAATCACTTCCTTGCCGAGCAAACGCTGCAGTCGTTTGGCGACGGGGGCCAGGCTGTATTTGGGGTCAAATTTTCCGTGAGGACGGCCCAGATGAGAGCACAGAATGACTCTGGCTCCTTCATCGACGACGTGATTGATCGTGGGCAGCGTGGACCGGATGCGCGTGTCGTCGGTAATCTGCAACGAATCATCGAGCGGGACATTGAAATCGGCGCGGATGATGACGCGTTTGCCGTTCAATTGCAGGTCGTCGATAATTTGCTTGTGTAGGTTCATACGCGCGTCCTTAGGGGACCGTTAGTGTTTGCCGGCGATGTACTTGATCAGATCCCGGACCCGGCAGGAATATCCCCATTCATTGTCATACCAAGCGGTGACCTTCACCAGGCGTTTCTCGATCACCGTCGTCAAGGGGGCGTCCACCGTCGCAGAATGGGCGTCGCCCTTCTGATCAATCGACACAATCGGATCTTCCGAATAGGCGAGAATCGCCTTCATCGATCCCGCGGCGGCCCGTTTGAAGGCCTCGTTCACCGATGCCACGTCACAATCCCGCTCCGTCTCCACCGTCAAGTCCACCAACGACACATTCGGCGTCGGCACGCGGATCGCCAACCCGTCCATCTTTCCCTTGAGTTGCGGGAGCACGAGGTGCAGCGCTTTGGCGGCGCCGGTGCTGGTGGGAATCATCGACATGGCGGCGGCTCTGGCCCGCCGCAAATCTTTGTGGGGCAGATCGAGCAATTGCTGATCATTCGTATAGGAATGGATCGTCGTCATGACACCGTGCTTGATGCCGAAGCTGTCCAATAGGACTTTGGCCACCGGTGCTAGACAGTTCGTCGTGCAGGACGCATTCGAGACGATATGGTGAGCGCGGGGGTCGTAGACGCTTTCGTTCACTCCCAACACCAGCGTGGCATCGGGATCTTTGGCCGGGGCTGAAATAATCACGGTCTTCGCGCCGGCGGCGAGATGTTTCCCCGCGCCCTCCCGGTCGGTGAAGCGGCCGGTCGATTCAATGACCACGTCCACACCGAGCGCTTTCCAGGGCAACTCCTTGGGATCCTTGACAGCAAGCACTTTAATGGGCCGGCCATCGACGATAAGATGGTCATCCTTCGATTCCACCGGCACCGTCAGTGTTCCATGCACCGAATCATACTTGAGCAGGTAGGCCAGCGTTTTCGCGTCGGTCAGATCATTGATTGCAATGAACTCGAGGGCGGGATCGCCGAGTGAAGCCCGCAAAACGTTACGGCCGATTCTTCCGAAACCATTGATGCCGATTCTTGTCGCCATGTGTCTCAATCCCCTAAGAATGAACCAACGAAGGAGCGCTGTCCGAGGCGATAGTACTGGCAGCCTCTACCCATGTCAACCATCCAAAAATATCGGCTCCGTCTCCTTCGTCAGCCGCGTCGGGGACGCGCTTGCCCTCCTCTTCGGCGGTTCGGTAAAGTGGTTGAGCGCCGCGCAATGCGGCGTGTTTATTGATCAACCTACAGTCTGACGGCGGTGCCTGTGTCGTCCTCGTCACCCTTGCAACTGGAAGCGGCGGATGTCCTCGACTGGCCGAAATTATTACAGGCCTTGGCGGTCCATGCCCATTCCAGTCGAGGGAGAAATCGGTGCGCGACCCTCAAATTGGAAGCCGATCCCGATGCTGTCCGAATGCGGCAAGAAGAGACGACCGAAATGGTGGCATTACGGGAGCAGTCGGATCCATTTCCCTCTTTGGGATTCCCCGACATCAGCGAGGTTTTGAGGCGGGTGGAGAAAGGGGCGGTGCTCGAGGCGCCGGAATTGCGTGATTGCGCCGTGGTTCTAAGCACGGTCGAAACGGCGACGCGCTATGTCGCCCGGCACCGGGAATCGTCTCGTATCACTCAAATGGCCAAACCGTTGGAGGAGTTATCACAACTTCAGCGGCTCAAGCTCTCCTTGAACACGGCGATTTTGCCCGACGGCTCGATTGCGGAATCAGCCACCCCGGACCTGCGGCGGCTCACGCATCATGCGCAAGAGCTGAAGCAGCGTATGCGGGACAAGCTCGACCAGATTCTCCATTCCAAGCGATATGCCGATGTCCTCCAGGAGTTGTATTTTGCGCAGCGCCAGGGTCGATATGTCCTGCCGATCAAAGTCGAGATGCAAGGACGCATTCCGGGCATTTTGCACGATGTGTCGGCCAGCGGAGCGACTGTCTTTCTCGAACCACGGGAGCTGGTCGACCTCAACAACGCCATCAAGGCGGCTGACCTCGAGATTGAACGGGAAGTCCGGCGGATCTTGAGAGAGCTGTCCGCGTTGGTGGCGGAACGGGCGGAGCTGCTCAGTCTCATGCTCGACATCCTGGCGGAATTGGACTGCCTCATGGCCAAAGCGGCGCTGAGCCGGCAGTTGCGGGCGGCGCCGGTCTCTCTGAACGACCAGGGACGGATCATGCTGCGACAAGCCAGGCATCCATTGCTCCTCCTTGCCAAGGAAGAGGTCGTGGCGAACGATATCCTGTTCGACGAGTCCGTCGCCGTCCTGGTGATTACCGGTCCCAATACCGGTGGCAAAACCGTGACGCTCAAAATTCTTGGGCTGTTCGCGTTAATGCTTCGGGCAGGCCTGCACCTCCCTTGCGATGCAGGGTCTGAAATGGGGTTCTTTTCGTCGATCTACGCCGACATCGGCGATGCGCAGGATCTCACCAAAGATCTCTCCAGTTTTTCCGCCCACATCACTCAGATGGTCCAATTGCTTCGCGAGGTGGCAGGCCGGTCCCCTGTGCCGGCCGAGCAGCTTTCAGCGCGACAGGTCTTGGTGTTGCTCGACGAGCCGGTCACGTCGACGGATCCAATGGAAGGGGCGGCGCTGGCGAGCGCGTTGCTCCTCCACCTGGCTCGGCAACAACTCAAAGTCGTGGTGACGACGCACTATAGCGAGCTCAAGGCATTGGCTCAATCGACGCCGGGATTCGCCAACGCCAGCGTGCAGTTCGACCTGGCCACTCTGTCTCCGACGTACCGCGTGGTGATGGGGCTTCCCGGCGGCTCCGCGGCGCTGGACATCGCCGGCCGCCTCGGGATGGACGCGTCCATTGTGGACGATGCTCGAAGCCGGCTTCAGCGGGATGATCGCCTTCTTGAACGGTTGCTGAGCGATGTGCAGGAACGCCAGCGACGGCTGGCGGAGGATCTTGATCATGCAGGCCGGGCCAGGCTCGAGGCGGAACGGGCGGCGGAAGAGGCGACCAAACTGCTGGCAGACCTTCAGCTGTCCGAACGGGAAGAACGCAAGGGCATGAAGCGAAAGCTGACGCAGGAGTTTCAACGGGCTCGGGCTCAAGTGCAGGCGACGATCGACGAATTGAAGCGGGATCAAAAGCTGGAGAAGGCGAAGGAAGCCAAGGAACGGCTGGTTCACATGGAAATGCTGTCCGTGCGCGAGGCCGATCCCGATCGGCCGACGACGGAAGTGGGCCGGCTGGTTGCCGGCAATCAAGTGGAGTTGGCCGGCTTGGGCATCATCGGCACGTTGCTCGAAGCGCCCGAGGGGAAAAAGCGTGTTCGCGTCAAGGTTGGGGAAGGGGAAGTCTTGGCGACGGTGGCCGATCTCGTAGGTGTCGGGACGTCGCGTCCGAACCCTGCCCAGAGTACCGGTAGACGGACCGTCGGGCAGAAAGCAGAACGAGACCTGATGGACCGCGAGATCGCGAGTGTGCTCGATGTGAGGGGACAAGCCGGTGACGAAGCGCTGGAATCGGTGGTGGCCGCGCTCGACCGGGCAACTTTGGCAGGCCATCCGCTCATCCGTATCATCCATGGATATGGGACAGGCCGGTTGAAAGCGGTGCTCCGAGATTATTTGGCGGCCTCGCCCTATGTCGTCCGTTTTCGAGCTGGGGAACGGAACGAGGGAGGAGACGGGGTGACGGTTGTCGAACTCAGATGACGGAGAAGTTGAATCGATTCACGTGACTGACTCCTTCCTTAGGATGGCGCCGCCGGCGGCGGGCGCCAAAGGATTCCATCCTGATGTGATCAGGGTTTTCTTCCGTGCTGTCCAGCCTGTCTCCGGCTGGTGGTTGTTTTGACGCAGAGCTGGTGCGAATCAACCACCGGACAAAGACTTACCTCCATTGCATTTCAATAACTTCAAGGCGTTCTGTGGACCGCTTGGTCGGCATCATGCTTGCCTTCTGTATTGTCTGCGTGCCGCATGTCACGGGAAGACGGCCGGTGCGCATCACGCTGAATGAAAGCGCGGACCATACACCGGGAGGCGGTTATGAAACGGACATTTGAAGCGGTGGACATCATGGTTGCGATCGGATTCTGTGCAACCATTCTGGGTGGATTTTTATTCGTCATGGTCTCCGGTGGAGTAATCGGGTCGCCTGCCGGCGAAACTATTTCCTCTGCTCAGGCCATCTCTGAAATGGAACTCGTAGAGCCGGCGCTGGGTAAGGCGATCGTCAGCCAGGCGCTGTTGGATCTGTCCACCGATAAGGAGACAGTCGCCGCCGCCGCGCAGTTGAATAGGGCGACCATGCTGAGCTATGAGCTGCAAAGCGGGCCGGACGCCATTCTCGATGAGACGAAGGCCTGGGCGGAGCGGATGGAAGCGGACAGTATCGCACGGGCCGAATTGGTCAAGGGCCGCGCAATCGTCAACTTTACCAAACGGGGGATCAGCCAGGGATGGCTCTCCGCCGATCAGTATATCAATCAATACAACGACCGGATGATCCAGCAAGCCGACGTGGCCGGTTCGCGGGTTGCCGACAGTTTTGCCTCGACATGGCAGGTGAATCTAGGCGAAGCGATCGTCGGATCGACCGTCGCGTATATGCAGGCGGCCGACCGGATTCAGGAAGGCATTGGCGCCGCAATCGTTCGAGTCACCAAGGCGCAGTCCGGCTATGAAGAGGCGAGCGGCGCGATCCAGGTCCAGACCGCGGCGTTGTTCAATGCCGCGATCCGAACGGAGCTTCAGGCCGACGAGTTCACCCAACTGGCGCGAGTGGAAACGGCGCCGGAGGCCACCATGGCTACCGGTATGTCCAAACCCTGGCCCGAGATTTCTTCCGGCCATCTGGTCGGCGCGGTTCTCGGACTCATGGGGTTGTTGATTGCCGGATTCTACCTTGGCAGCCGTCCGTCTGAAGAGGTCATGCCGTACACCAGGATGGAGCCGGCCGAACGAGTGTTTCGCAAAACGGCGTAAGCGTAAGCGAAGCGGGCATCGTCGAGATGCCCGCCTCCGCATCGACGGAGAAGGGAATGTTGGTATCAACAGCGAGCGAGTTATTTATGTCGTGGGGATACTGGGGAATAGTCGGGGGGCTGCTGTCGATGGTCATCGTGTTGTTCGTCTGCATGGAGATTCTGTACGCCCATGCCAGAAAAGGGCTCGATGAATTGGGCGAGCCGATCGAAGGGCGGGCGGCGGATGCTCCGACAGCGAGCCGACACGCGGCGTGACCGAGACGGTCGGCGCGTTCGATTTCTTTCTCACAACGGACAAGGGGAAGTTTTATGGTCTGGATTATCGGACTGTTCACGATGAGTGCGCTCATCTGGCTCTTAGCCGTCATGATGTCGGCGGAGAGTGAATCCGAGCGCCGCCGCCGGTTTGGATTGTCGTCATCCGCAGAGGCCGGCGACGGCGGGAATCGGTCGAAAAGCAGGCAAGCCGCATAGGCACATCGCCGGCCGTATCGTCTCACGCAGAGCGACGAGACGCAGGCGTGATGCCCGCCTGCCATCCCAAGCTTCGCGTGAGCCGTCGTGTTCGAATAACCCGCGGCGGGGAGGTTCTCTGGCCGCCGATTGTCCCACTGCCTGAAATCCGCCATTGCAGTAGAAGTGTTCGTGAATAATGAGGGCTAGAGCCGACATCGGCCTCGAAAGCCTGATCACCTTGTCGGTGCTGGCTATCGGTGTCCTTGGCGGAACACTTGGCTTGGCTTATGCCTATTGGCATGCCAAACAGTCCCTCTATGAAACGGTCGGCACCACGTTTCAGGAAGTCGCCCGCCAAAGCAGTGTCAACATCTCCCTGCTGTTAACGAAGGAAGTCGATTGGGTCCAACGGCTTGCGGCCCTTCCGGAAGTCCGCGAGTCCGTGCGGGAAGGATTTCGTCCCCGCCTCAATGATCCGCCGTGGCGACATTGGCGCGATCAACAACGGCCCTATTTCCGCTCCATGGTCATCCTGGATCGCAACGGCCGTATGACGGGCGGCTATACCAGCGAAATTACCCGAACCCATTATTCGCAACAGCCCTGGTGGCCGATTGTGTTCGACCAGCGCCGGCCTTGGGTGGGAACTTTTCGTTTCGACGACGATGGACAGGGATATCTGGAAATCATCGCGCCGATCCTCGAGGACGAAGGTTTCGCCATCGGCGCGCTCAAAGTGGCGATTGCAGCATCGCCATGGTTCGGTTCCGGTCATATGATCATCGGCAACACCGGGCATGTCATGTGGCTGAGCGATACGGGCATGGTATTGGCTTGCCCATTATTGGAACCGGCTCTGCACAGGATCTTCGTCCCTGAGTTCTCATCGACGGATCTTCAATCGCCCGCGGGCGTGGCCGCTCTCGGCTCGACCATTGAAGACACGCACGGCCGGTCAGGCGGCATAAGCGGGCTCGCTCCGGTGGTGTTGCCGAACGAGATCGCTCAGGCTGAACGATGGTCGGTCCTGGTCAGCCAAGATCCGGTTGAAACGTTCGCGCCGGTGCGGATGCTGATGTGGAAACTCGCCGGCTTCTGGAGCGGAGCGGTCCTGCTCGTGGTGTGGCTGAGGTGGCGGCTTGCCAAACGCATTGTTCGTCCGATCAATGAACTAATTGGCCGTATCGGGCTATTTGGAGACGGCTCCAGTCCCATCCCTCGGCCTGACCCCCGGGCGAGCGGCATTCGGGAGATTGATCGGCTGGCGGTCAACTTCGATGAACTGGCCGAACGATTGGAACGGACCGCCTGTGAACGGCGGCGTCATGTGGCTGAACTCGAACAGCTCAATCAGGAACTGCGGATGTCGGAGGAACATTATCGTCTGCTGTGGGACCATGCCGTGGATGCCAAAATTCTTGTCAACCGAGAAGGCACGATTCTGGACGTGAATCGACGAGCGGAAATGAAGTTCGGCGGTTCCGGCCGCGACATGATTGGGCAGGCGGCTGCTGTGTGGTTTGCCGAAGGAGAGCGGGCGCGACTTGAACAGATGTTGCACGAGGTCTTTCAAAGCGGCGAGGAACAATCGGCCGGCGAAATCCAGGCCATGACAACGCGGGGCGACAGCTTGACGATGGATATGGACCTGACCCCCGTGGCCGGACCCCGGCAGATCGAGACCGTGATGCTTCAGCTGATCGACCTGACGGAGCGTAAGGAACTCGAGCGGCAACTGCTCCGAACCGAGCGGCTGGCCTCGCTGAGCCAGTTTGCCTCAATGTTCGCCCATGACATCAGGAACCCGTTGGCCGGGATCAAAAAGACGCTCGAATGGCTCGGCCAACGACCGGAATTGAAGGGAGAACCGCAGCATTCCTGGTTGGAGGATCTGAGCTTTACGGCGGATCTGCTGCTCGGGATGATCCACGACATGTTGGACGTCTATCAGGAAAGCTACTCGGGCCTGCCGTTGTCGGTGTCTGAAATATCGGTGATGAAACTGGCCGAGGATGTGCTCCACGTCTTCCGCTCCGAGGCGCAGGCCCGGCATGTCAGTTTCCATCTGGTTGCGCCGGACGATGAACAACAGATCGTCGTCACGGTCGACAGCCGTCGTATGCAACGGGTTCTGATTAACTTGGTTCACAATGCCCTCAAATATTCTCCCGCGCACGGCGCGATCACCGTGTCGATCCATGCCGGGACTTCGGATGGGATGGAATCCGCCGCCGCGTCTCTCAGAGAAGGGACTCGAATGGCCTACATCTCCGTCGAAGATGAAGGACCCGGCATTGAACCGAAGGACCTCCCTCACATTTTTGACATGTTTTTTCGAAAGAAAGACGGCCGGGACTATCGAATCGGGAGGGGGCTGGGCCTGCACTTCTGCCGCTTGGTGGTCGAGGCGCATCACGGCGTGATCCAGGCCGGTAATCGTCCGAACGGCGGCGCGCGATTCACGGTTGAGCTGCCGGTTCTGCAAGGGGAACCATGCCTATCACGCTGGTAATCGCGGAGGACCAGCGGCTGTTTCGGCAAAGCCTGCGGTTGCTGCTCGAACATGAACGGGATCTGGCGGTCGTCGGAGAAGCAATCGATGGCCGGGAAGCCGTGGAGCTCAGTCTGAAGCTTAAGCCCGACATCATTCTGATGGATGTCGATATGCCGCGGCTCGACGGCGTGACCGCGACCCGCTTGATCCGTGGCTGTCTGCCGGACGTCCGCGTGCTGATGCTGTCGATGCACGATGAAGACGCCCGTATTGTGGCGGCGGTGCAAGCGGGAGCGTGCGGGTATGTGCTGAAGGACGCCGACCACCAGGAATTTCTGCGCATCATCCGCGCCACCCATCGCGGCGAGCAAGTCCAATCTCCTTTTATGCCGGACCGGTTTGCCAAGCGCGTGGTGAGTGCCATCAAGGCGGCGGAAGGGGAGGCTGAGGGCGGCGTCATGGTCCTGACGGACCGGGAACGGGAAATTCTCGCCTGCGCGGCGGCCGGGCGCGGGAACAAGGAAATTGCCGATCAACTTTGCGTGTCACCCGACACGGTCAAAACGCATCTGCACCATATTTATCAGAAGCTGGGCGTGACCGGCCGGGTCGAGGCGATCCTTACCTACCTCCAATCCAAATAATCGGTCTGTTCCATTCGTCACCTGAACGGTGTAGGCAAAATCCATCCCGGAGGCAATTGGACGGACGCGCGATTGCCGGTAAGGTGCGTCCTGCCGTCGATCACCGTAACAGACCGAAATCGGTCCTGTCGGGAGGTGCGTTATGCAAGGCAAACGAGTCGCAGTCAAGGTATTGCTGGTCCTCGTCGCGGCGGTGGCAATGGGGTTCACGGTCCCGTCATGGACCGGCGCTCAAATCATCCTACTTGAGGAGAGTGTCGGCGCGGAATCGGAGCAGACCATGTCGCCGGCGGAAGGCGTAATAGTCATTCCAACGGATGAGCCGGCCACCGGGGAAGTGGAGCGCGGGTTCGAACGACCGATGCATGCGCCCGATACACAGATGGACGGAGATATGGGCGGCCTTCCGTTCAGGGCACCGGATCAGAGCGACGTCGAGCAAGCGCGGGAATCCGATGAGCGGTCGGCGATGTCATTCTAATGCGAGCGGTAGGCAGGTGATTCTCCAGTCTCGCAAGGAGGTAGGCTCATGAAGATACAGCACTGGTGCCGCAACGGGTCGATCGGCGTTCTGCTGTTCGGAGTGTTTGTGCTCGGAGGGATGAGTCTGGGACTTGCGCAAGCCGCCTGGGTCGATGAGATTGGCAATTCCCTTAACTACTACAAGGTCAATTACCCGACGTCGAACTGGGAGCCGTACAGTCTCAAGCTCGACACCATCAAGGAAGCGGTGAACGGAGGCGATCAGCGAACAGTGAAAGTAGAAATGGGGAAGTGGTTCAAAATGCTTCGCACGCGCGAACACGGCATCAATGACGTCGCGGCCGATGAATTATTCAATTTTGCGCTGATGGTGACGCCGATTCAAGAATACGGAATCTCGGTTCCCGCGCAGGCGGGGACGACCGGGGAGGTCGGTTTCTGAAGGCGGCGCGTTGACGCAACAAACCTACAGAAGCAAAGAGGTGGCGACTATGCGTGGCATGACGACGGTCCTCACATTTCTAAGCGCGGTGTTGCTCGCGGGCGGCATGTCCCTCGCCCAAACGAACGACGATGCCGTGCAGAACATGCATTACGGCCTCAGTGGAACCATCAGCAAAATCCAGGCCGGGGTTCTCATCATCAAAATCCCGCATGGCCTCCAACCGCGGGCCATTAGCCCGAACAAGGCCGATCGTGTCGGTTTGCACAATGCCAAAATCGGAGACTCCGTTCTCATGCTGGTCGATTCCGGCAATGTCCTCCTCGACGCCGGTTCAACCGGCAGAACGGACCTCTTCGAACACCGGCTGCTGGTCGGACGCATGGATTATTCCGACGCCTACTGGAACGAAATCCGCTTGTCTACGCCGGCAGGATCGGAGCGATTTGAAGTCGATAGCCTGGCGGCCAGCAAGTTGTCGGTGTTCCCCGAGGGGACGCCAGTGGTCATTGAACTCGACGCCGATAATGTAATGATCGATATTCATCCTCGTCGGTAATCCCGCGGGGTCCGTGCGTTCCGCGCCTTGACTTGTTACCGGGAGACCCGTACCATTTTGTGAGACGGTGCTCTTGTGGAATGAAGGCCATAGGAGCACCGGACACATCCCCCTTCTTCTCATACGAGCACCGAGGCGGCCTATGCGGAGTCCCCTGCGGTGGATCGTGGCTCCTGTGGTGGGATTTCTCATGGGAATCGGGGCTTCTACGGTTCCAGCGAGCGCCGTCGAGCGCACTCCGCAGCGAGGCCTTCCTCTCCAAGCCATCCTCGAACTCGAACAGACCGCCCGCCTCCTGGCCGTGTTGTTGGACAGCGGCCGCGCCGTGATCAATGACAATCAAGCCTTTTTTGACGACGACGCCACGGGAAAGCCCTTCCCGCCGGAACTCTTTGAGCGCCAATTGACCGATATGTTTCGCGGCCGGGCCGGTGCGGACTTGCAGGACTTGAACAGCGCCGGTATTCCCGACGAAGCCAAGCGCCTGTTGAAAGAGTTGGTGGCCGCCAGCAAGCAGGAAGTGGCGCTTGCAAAACAGCAGACCTCACGATCACGGGCCGGCGCCAAGGGATTCATTCCGGCAGTATTTGGGGAGCGGGTGGCCGGCCGGTTCTCTGCACGAACCGGAGTCCGGCTGAAGCAGACGGCCCTCGTGCCGCGCAATCCGGCCAATGTCCCGGACCGGTTCGAGATGGAGGCGCTTGAGGCCTTTGCCGAGCTCGGCTATCCCCGCGAAAAGATCATCAGCGAAGTGAGTGCGAAAAACAAGGCCGTCCGCCTGATGTTCCCCCTCTACATGACCAGACAGTGTCTAGACTGCCATGGTGAACCAAAAGGCAGCTTGGACCGCACTGGTTATCCTCGTGAAGGGCTGCGGCTGGGACAAAATGCCGGCGCGATCAGTGTGATTCTTCCCATCAACAAATGAAGATACCTACTCTCACGTTCCTGGCATGGATGATGGCGCTTCAACCGGTATCCGCGCTGGAGCGGCAGCCGGCGTCGGTCGAAAAACCGTCGGGGAGCGGCGTCATCGTGCATCAGGACGGCTACGTGCTGACCGCCCACCATGTCGTCTCAAACGCGAAGCGGATCGTCATCGTCACGCCGGGTGAATTTCGCGCGCCGGCGATGCTGGTGAGCGCCGACCAGGAACATGATCTGGCATTGCTCAAAGTGGAAATGGTCGGCCTTAGCGAGGCGCCGCTGGGCTATGCCGGAGCGGTTCGTCTGGATCAAGACGTCATTGCCGTGGGCTATCAATTCGGGCTGAAAGAAGTCACGGTGACGAGAGGCCATGTGGCCGCTGTGCGGATGAGAGGGGTGCAGCGGGTCTTCCAGGTCGATGCCGCGGTTAATCCAGGCAATAGCGGCGGCGCGCTGTTCAATCGTCGAGGGGAAGTCATCGGGATCCTGACGACTAAGTTTACCCATCCCTCCGGGATCGTCCCCGAAGGCATGGCGTTCGCGGTGCCGATCAGCTATGCGACGCCGTTGTTAGCCAATATCCCGGACTTTGATTTTACAATGGTGGGACGGGGCAAAGATCCCAAGGCGGGACGGCAAAGCAAAGAGGTCATTCCCGACTTGGCGCGGACATCGGTTCGGATCGAAACCGTCCGCATGTCGGAACCGGTTGCCGTGATTGCGCCTCCTTCCCCACCCGCCGGCGCCGCAAAGGACAATCCACCGGTTGTGTCGGCGCGCCTGCGCCAGAATCAGTCGGCCGACATGCCGGTTGTGACCGACGACACGATCGCCAAGACCAATGCGGTACTTCGGGCCGAGCAAGAAGAAGAGACGAGGAAATTGCAGGAACGAGGGGAACCGCCGCCCGATGACATGGCGCTCATCCCGGCCGGGGAGTTCCTGATGGGAACGGAAGACGGCCTGCCTGACGCTCGACCGTTGCACCGCGTCTATCTCAGCAATTATTTGATCGATCGGTACGAAACAACGAACGGCCAGTATCGCCAATGCGTGGACGGCGGCACGTGTGCGCCTCCGAGAGATCGGGGGGCTTTTGATGATCCTGCACGGCTTCAGTACCCGGTCGTCAATGTGACGTGGGCACAAGCCCGAGCTTATTGCCAATGGTCGGGAAAGCGGCTTCCGACCGAAGCGGAATGGGAAAAGGCGGCCCGAGGGACGGACGGGCGGCGCTACCCTTGGGGAAATAACGAGACGGTCATCGAGCAGCATCAGTCGAAGGGAGGCGACGCGAAATTGACGGCGAACGGACTCGGGCCGGTTGGGACACCCTCCGCTACCGCCTCCCCCTATGGAGTCTATGACTTGGTGGGGAGCATCTCGGAATGGGTCAAGGACTGGTACGCCGACGATTTTTATGCCGCCTCGTCATCCCGGGATCCGCAGGGCCCCTTACGGGGATCGTTCCGGGTGCTGCGCGGGGCGGGGTGGAATGAGCGGCTGCCTGAGCTGCGTGTCAGTTACCGTGGATGGGATGACATGACGTACTGGGGGCCGACTCTGGGGGTCCGTTGCGCCATGGATGCTCCGTGATGGGGGAATGTTGAAAACGATCCGCTCCGAATCTCGCCGCGATGTTCGCAAATCCTCTTCCCTCCTGAATCCTTCTTCAGTACGATAGGTTCCGCCTGTTCGCTTCTCGGTTGCCGACTGCGTCCATGCGTCTGTCGAGACAGCAAAAAAAGATCCTTTCCGCGCTCGCCGTCGCGCTCGGCGTTTTCGTCACTGTTGTTCTCGTGCAGATGACCGGATGGCTTCAGGTCGCCGAATTAAAGGCCTTGGATCATGTGATCCGGGGATATGCCGACCCGGCGAAAGCCCATCCCGGCATTGTCCTGATTGCGATTGATGAATCAAGTCTCGAAGCGTTCGGTCGCTGGCCCTGGCCGAGGGATCGCCATGGCTACGTGGTCCGCTATCTCAAAGAGGCCGGCGCTAAGGCGGTGGTCTTTGACCTGATGTTTTTCGAGCCGGATGAGAATGCCGCCGAATTCGACGAGTCGTTTGTCCAGGATGTGAAAGAAGCGGCCAATGTCTATGTGCCGGTATTGTTGCGCACTGAAGCGGCGGGTCAAGACCGGGAGCCGGCTACTTCGCTTTCTCGTTTCACGGTCAACGGCGAGGACGAAGCCAAAAATAAGATCTGGAGTTCCTACCGGAGCGTGAAGTTTCCGATTCCCGGCTTGGCGCAGTCGGCGCGTGGCCTGGGATTCATCAATCTCACCGCCGATGCAGACGGGCCGACCAGGCGCGTACCTTTGTTGGCGAAGGCCGGGACGTTGACGGTTCCCCACATCGCCCTGGCCGCAGCCCGAGACCTTCTCGGAGCTGAGACCCTCGCGATCGAAGACGGCTCGTTGCGGCTCAGGGCTCGAACCGTTCCGATGGTGTCCGACGGGACATTGTGGATCAATTGGCATGGCACGCTCGAGCAGACGTATCGCCAGTACGCGATCGGCCAGGTGCTGCAGTCCTTCGCGCAGATGGAAAAACACGAGCGGCCCCTGTTGGACCAGGCCCTCTTCCGAGACAAGATTGTCTTTATCGCCGGGACCGCGGCCGGCTTGTACGACTTGCGGGTGACGCCATTTTCGAGCGCGACGCCCGGCGTGCTGATTCATATGACCGTCTTGGATAATCTGCTGCAGGGCCAATTTCTCAAGCCGGTGCCTCGGGCGGCGGGGCGGACGTTCTTACTGGTACTGTGCCTTTCTTCCGCCGCGTCCTTCATGATGAGTTCATCCCATTGGGTGAAGTTCGGCATGACCGGAATCCTGGCGGCGGTGTCGTACGGGCTCGCTGTGTACGCCTTCACGGAGCATGGCCGGTGGCTGGACATGGTGTTTCCCGAGGCGGCGTTGGCCATGACGTTTGCAGCGGCCGCGACCGTCGAATATCTCACCGAAGGAAAGCAGCGGCGCCAAACCAGGGCGGCGTTCGACAAATACATGTCGCCCGAGGTGGTGGACGAGATCATGCGGGATCCGGAGTCGATCAAGCTGGGCGGCGAAAAAAAAGAGATCAGCATTTTCTTTTCCGATGTGGCCGGCTTCACCACGATCTCGGAGCGACTTGAACCTGAAGAATTGGTTTTGCTGCTCAATCAATACCTTTCGGCGATGACCGATATCATTCGACGCCACCGCGGAAACGTGAATAAGTATTTGGGCGACGGCATCATGGCGCTGTTCGGCGCGCCATTGGGGGAGTTGAACCATGCGAGCCTGGCCTGCTATGCGGCATTGGACAGTCAGGCCGAATTGGCTCGGCTCCGGGAGGCGTGGAAGCAACAGGGGCTGCCCGAGATCAGCGCCAGGATCGGCATCAACTCGGGATTCTGCATTGTCGGCAATATGGGCTCGCAATCCAGGTTGGAGTATACGGTCATGGGCGATTGCGTGAATCTTGCGTCCCGTTTGGAGGGCGCCAATAAATTCTATGATACGCCGATTTTGCTTGGAGCCAGGACGGCGGAGCTGGCGAAAAATGATATTGAAGTGCGGGAGGTGGACCGATTACGTGTAAAAGGGAAAACCGAGCCTGTAGTCGTCTATGAATTGCTGGCGAGAAAGGGGGCGCTGTCTCCGCCGCGAATGAAAATGGTGGCGGTCTATCGAGAGGCACTGGCCGCCTACAAGGAGCGCAATTTCTCCCTGGCCCAGGCCCGATTCAACGATGCGCTGGAGCTGGATCCGGCGGACGGACCATCAAAGGTTTACCTGTTGCGGTCGCATCAATATATGAACGCGCCGCCGCCCGCGTCGTGGGACGGCGTGTACGAGTTGAGGGAGAAATAAGCGCGACGGTTTTCGCGCGGCGGAAATATAACGCAGAGATTGAGGGATGAGAAAGAACTCGATAAAAAGGAGGTTGCCGGTGAGGCCCGGAAAGGCTTGGTGGTATGGGATGGTGGTGCTCAGTGCGACCCTCTGCTTCGGCCATTCGCCGGCATGGGCGGAAACCTTGTACGTTCAAGCCAAGACGGCGCAGCTGCGAGCAGGCAAGACGTCGATCGACTCCGTGGTCGGAAACGTCAGGTATGGCGAGGCGGTCGAAGTGTTGTCGCGTGACGGCAACTGGACGCAGGTCAAGACCTCCGGAGGAACCAAGGGCTGGATGTTCTCCAGCAAACTGTCTCAATCGAAACCGTCCGGAGGCAATGAAACCCTGGCGCGCTTGGGACAGAACATGAGAAGCGGCGACGCCTCGGCCGTCACCGCATCCGCCGGGGCGCGCGGCCTCGACAAGGCGTCGGAAGGCTATGCCGATCGAGCGGGGATTTCCCCACGGGATCGACAAGCCGTCGATCGCATGAGCGCATATCAGATTCCCGATGAAGAGGTCGAAGAATTCTTGAAAGAAGGAGGGCTGGGCGAGTATGCGAAATAACAGAAGCGCGATCGTCGCCGTCTGTGCAGGGCTGCTGGCGGCATCGGGATGCGCCGAAATGCAGCGGGTGGCGGAAGATGCGGCGCGGAAGTCCGGCAATCCTCGGATGGCCAATGCTATCCACGGCGCAAGTACGCTGGCCGCGAGTCTCCTTCCGATCGGCTATGACGAGGAAAAGTCCATCGGCGAGGCGATCGCGCTGCAAGTCGTCGCGCGGTACGGTGGGACGGTCGAGCAGCCGGACCTGATTCGCTATGTGAATCTCGTGGGAAAGGCCGTGGCGAACACGTCGGATCGGCCGGATATCCCGTATCGCGTGGCCGTTTTGAATCATGACTCGATCAACGCCTTCGCCGCGCCGGCCGGCTACATCTTCGTCACCCGCGGGTTGCTGAAACACATGGAGAATGAGGCGGAATTGGCCGCCGTGTTGGGTCATGAGATCGCGCATGTCAGCCAGAAGCATATCCTCGATGTGATCCAGCGGACCAAACGCATTGCCGGCATCAGCGAAGCCGGATTGTCCTATGCGACCAAAGATCCGGCTGTCTTCAAGAATGTCATCGATAATGCGGTGAAGAAACTACTCGATGAAGGACTCGACCAGGACAAGGAGACCGAAGCGGATGCCTTGGGCGATGTGTTCGCCGCCCGTGTCGGATACGATGCATCGGCCTATGTGGGCCTGTTGACTCGCCTCAGAGAATTGAAAGGCGAGGACCAGGCGTTTTTCAAAACCCACCCCAACTTTTCCATGCGCATCAAGGCGGTTCAGGAAGTCATCCGGGCCAAGAGTCTCCAATCGAACGGCGTGCTGTTGCCGGACCGCTTTGCGCGACGAGGGAAAGTGACATAGCCACGATGAGGACCAGCCACTGTTGGAGCAGGCGCGACGGCAGACGGAGGCGGATGATTGGTGTTACGGTTCGCAGTCTCCGCTCTTGCCCTCACTTTGACAACCATCGCAAGCCGTCCGGCACGTGCTGACGCATGCCGGATACGACCGGGGTACCTGGAGGGCTTGAGCATGTTGGCCAAATACATCCATAAAGCAAATGCCGACTACAGGCGCCATTCGGCGACGGATTCCACTCAGGCTCGTTGCGGACCGAAGCCGAATACCATCGCGCCGTCGC
The DNA here is from genome assembly GCF_965152575.1 of Nitrospira sp. Nam80. Classification (NCBI taxonomy): domain Bacteria; kingdom Pseudomonadati; phylum Nitrospirota; class Nitrospiria; order Nitrospirales; family Nitrospiraceae; genus Nitrospira; species Nitrospira sp. Nam80. The sequence continues at coordinate 3,572,240 of NZ_OZ224216.1, read as the reverse complement.
CGTCCTCGACGATATTATCGACGAAATCGGGGAAGACGATTCCCATCCTCTGGCCGACTTGGCGGAAACTCTGGCACTTGCAATCGAGGCGTAGAAAACCATCATGTGCGCATTCCGGATCTCACCGGCTCCGCGATCCGATTCTCTCCGGCAAGCGCGACCTGAATGTACGACAAATCGGGAGGTTGGCAGGGCGGTTCTGTGTCTTCCCCCCTGCCTTCCATACCGGTCTCCCACCGAACGACGTACCACCCGTCGAGGGTGGCGAAAGCAAGAGACAGATAAACAGTAACAGCAGACGTTACTCAGGGTTAAGGATCAGCCACTGTTGAAGCAGGTGCGACAGCAGACGGAGGCGGACGGTTTGTTGCGCGGCAGAGCCGGGGATGATCTCCGGTGTTCGTTCGGGGGCCATCCCGGCGAGCAGTGATGCGGCGGTATCTTGCTCGGCCGGTGCGGTGTCCGATGATATGGCCGGCAGCGAAACGACGACCGGCATCGACGGGGCGATGATATCGCGGGCGATGAGGTAACTCCGCAGTGCGGCCCGTTCTTTCTCGGACTGTCCCGCCAGTACAAATATGGCGCCGATCGATTCCGGCAGATACTCTTCCCAAACCGGCCAAAACCGTTGCTCCCCGCGCACCGAGACTAAGTGGAGCGCGAGTTGAGACGACAAACGGACCCGACCGATTTCATGCTGTGAGGTATCGGGCGAATCTTGCCGTTCCAGGGCCGCCCACTTCGAGCCGGACAAATCCATGACCAGTCCATGGATCACCTCGCCCGTCGCCACCGCCGCGTCGCCCACCACAAGAATCCGCAAAATCAAGGGAGGCGCAGTTTGTATTCGGGTAAGGGCATACCGTTTACCGATGGACTGGAGGAGCCTCAAGGTTTCCGCCACCGGCTCGGTTGCCGAAGTTGGGACGGTGTCCGATGATTCTTCCGGTGAAGTCTGTGCCAGATGGCGCTCGTGCTCTTCCAGCAGGCGAAGATCCTCGAAGAGGAGATGCGCCATGCTGGCCGTGATCGGCATCTGTTCCGGCACGGCATCGGCGATAAAGGCAAATCGTCCCGTCTTCCACCCGAGCAGGCGAAACAACGGCTCTTCGCGGGCCGGTGACCGGATGTCGGCTTCGACGATGACTCCGTCCTTGATATAAATCGTTCCGGTCCGCTCGCCATGGCTCAACACGAGCGCCCCCGTCCGTTGTTCCAGCTCCAACGCCTGCACCAAGTCCAGAATGTCGATGTCGTCGATGCGCCCGCTCCAACCGATGCGTTCAAGCGAGAGCTTCTTGGCTTGTTCGATCCGCTCCATGGCGGTGTCCACACTTTGGACCACGCGATCCAGCGAACAGGGTTTCGTCAGATATTCGTCCGCCCCGATACGGCGGGCTTTCATCCGTTCCGCTTCATGGTCGCGGGCCGTCAGAAAGATAAACGGAATGGTGCGCGTCGCGGCATCCCGCCGGAGATGCCGGCACAGCTCATAGCCGTCCATGCCGGGCATGGTGATATCGGCGATGATGAGATCCGGTTTGTCCTGTTGGATCTTGTGGATGGCTTCGTGTCCGTCCAAGGCTGTGGTGACCTCGCATTGTCGTCCTCGAAGATATAACGACAGCACGCGCAACCAATTGGGCTCGTCGTCGGCGACGAGGATTTTTGGCTTCACCGTCCGCTGGAGGCTCGTCGGCATGGGAATGGCTCGATCGATGAATGACGTTGTGAGAACTCCGGCCAACCGTATGCCGGCTGGTCGGATCAAGCCCAGTGTTCGCGCCGTGGCACGATGATGGAGAGATGATGAGACCGGAGGGTGTGTCGGCGTGGAGTGTTACGTCAGGATCGAAGGCTGACCGATGCCATGGATGACGTCCTCCGAAATGACGACCGACTTGACTCCTTCGAGCGCCGGGACCTCATACATCAGATCCAACATGACTTCCTCAAGAATGGAGCGGAGCGCCCGGGCGCCGGTCTTCATGGTTCCGGCGCGATGCGCAATGGCTTTCACGGCGGCATCGGTGAATTGCAGCTCGATGTGCTCCAACTCGAACAGCGCCTGATACTGCTTGATCAGCGCATTCTTCGGTTCGGTCAGCACGCGGACGAGCGCGCCCTCGTCCAGGTCCGTGAGCGTGGTAAAGACGGGGAAGCGGCCGACGAACTCGGGAATGAGCCCGAACTTCAGCAGATCGTCCGTGTGCACCAGATCCAGCAGGCCGCCGGGCCCCAGACTTTCGCGCGGGGTGATCGTGGCGCCGAATCCCAACCGTTTGTGGGTGGTCCGCTGCGCGACGATCTGATCCAATCCGACAAATGCGCCGCCGCAGATGAAGAGAATATTCGACGTATCCACCCGCAGATAGTCTTGCTCAGGATGTTTGCGGCCCCCCTTCGGGGGCACATTGCAGACCGTCCCTTCAACCATTTTCAACAGAGCCTGTTGAACCCCTTCGCCGGACACATCCCGTGTCAAGGACGCGCTTTCGGATTTCCGGCTGATCTTGTCAATTTCATCGATGTAGATGATGCCGGTTTCAGCCCGCTTCAAGTCGTAATCGCAGGCCTGAAGCAGCTTAAGGACCACATTCTCCACGTCTTCTCCGACATACCCCGCTTCGGTCAACGTGGTGGCATCGGCAATGGCGAAGGGAACATGCAGGACCTTGGCCAGCGTTTGCGACAACAGTGTCTTGCCGGTGCCGGTGGGGCCGATCATCAGAATGTTGCCTTTCTGAAGTTCGACGCCTTTGAGCCGGTCTCGGCTTAAGATGCGCTTGTAATGGTTATGGACCGCCACGGACAAGACTTTCTTCGCCTGATCTTGTCCGATGACGTAATCGTCCAGGATGCGTTTGATTTCGGTCGGTTTCGGCAGGAGAAAATTCGAGCTGTCCCCGTTGGTCGCCTGCCCCGCATGCTCTTCGGCGAGAAACGTGGAGCAGAGCTTGATGCATTCATTGCAGATCAGCAATGTGGAACTGGCCTGGCAGGAGTCGCAACGATGCGTGGCCGGACTTTGGATCAGACTCCTCACCGTGCTCTGGCGCTTGCCGCAGAACGAACATTGCCGATCCTGTTTGCTCTTCGGTTGGCGGCTTTCCCAGAACACGTCCAATCACCTGCCGAATAGGATGAGGATGTTTCGATTTTAGTCTTGTCGCGGTCTCAAGCACAAGACCCTTGCGATTGCTCTTGGCCCACTCAGCCTGCCATGGGGAGGCTGGTAACAAAGACGCTTCCGGTTCCTTCGACGCTGGTCACTGTCAGGATGCCTCCGTTGTCTTCGACCAAGCGCTTCACGTTCGTCAGGCCCAGCCCGGTCCCATATTCCTTGGTCGTGAAGAACGGCTCGAATATGCGCGGTAAATGCGCGGTGGTGATACCCGGTCCCGTGTCTTTGATTTCCACTTCGACGAACCCGTTAGCTCCCCGCCGGGTGGTCATCGTCACACGACCTCCGGACGGCATCGCTTCCCGGGCGTTCATCAACAAATTGACGAGGGCTTCCTTTACCTGCTCCGGGTCGATTCGAACGGCGGGCAGATTGCTTCCAAACCGCGTTTCCACGCGGAGCCGCTCCATCCCCCCTTGGGCCTGCCACTGCCATAAGGCCGACCGCGCGACCTCTTCCACGGCGATCGTCCGGAGATCCGGCGGTTTTTGCCTCGCATAGCGAAGAAAATCGTTAATGCGGTGCGAGAGCTTGTCCACCTCTTCCATGATGTAGCGGGCCACTTCTTCTCTCACCGCATCGTCCTGCCGGTTTTCGAGAATGACCTGCGCGGAACTGCGGATGACGCCGAGGGGGTTGCGCAAATCGTGGGCAAGCGCCGCCAAGAGCTGTCCCACGGAGGCGAGTTTCTCCCGACGGATCAGCTCATGTTGTTGCAATTTGATGGTGCGGAGATTCTCTTCCAGCGTGTTGCGCATGGCCCGAAAACTTCTGGCGAGGTCCTCGATTTCATCCCCCGTACGATAATCCGCCTGGGGTGCCGGTGGAAGGACCGGTTCATCGCCGGACGCCGTGCGATCGAGCCCATGCCGGATCGCCTCGGCTTCCCGTTGAAGGGACGTAATCGGACGCACGATCCGAGAGCCGACGGCGAATCCCAACGAAGCAAGTGTGACCACCAGCGCCAACCCAAGTACGCCTACCGTCCAGAGCAGAGCATAGATGGGGGCATAGGTCTCTTCCGGCGCCTGCCTCACGAACGCGTACCAGTGATCGCCGCCCAAACTGGACGGGGTCAACACATGGTCAAAGCGCACGGGAGCGGCTCCTACGATGGCATTCCTCCCGCCGTGGGCATCATCCTCGGCTACGAGCCAAATGGGGCGAGTGCCGGTCAATCTGGCCAGCAGTTGTTCTGGGATCAGATGCAGAGTCGGGGGAAGAACCGGGCAAATCAGCGGCGTCCCTTGCGTATCGAGCAACATGCCATGTCCGGTATCGCCGATGTGGATCGGCAGGATCGTATTGGTGAGCACATCGCGCCGGACCACCAAGCCGACCGCCCCGATGGGCCGCTCCCGCGTTTCGTCCCGAATCGGGGCGGCCACCTCAAACACGTAGTCATTCAGTTGCGGGTCGAGAATCAATGAACTGACGTACGCACCGGCGGCGGTCGCTTTCATGGCCTCCTGCCACCAGTGTTGATCCGTCTGGATCGCGCGCGTGATGGGATCCGTCGAGGCGACCAGGGCGCCTTGCTGGTCGGCGACCATTACACGGACATAGTATCCCGTCTGCTCGGCCCATTCTCGAAGATAGCGAGCGGTGTCATCGGATTGAACGGCCTGCTCCCGATTCCGCCGGGCATCCCCGGCAATTCCCTCCTCCGACAAGAGGCGACGAATAGCCGCCTTGTCATGGCCCTGGTACCGCCTATTGGCAGCGACGACCCGTTGCTTTATCTGAACGGGGATGAGCGCCAGGCGGATGGCGCGATCGATCTCATTGTCTACGGCGGAGGCCAACCGGATGGCCGTGGAACGGGCGATCTCTTGAAAACTGTCCCCAATGGCTTGCTTCAGGCTGGTGGTGCTGTAGAGGTACGTGGCGATGAGGGCGGCAATTCCCGGCACGATGCCCACCACCAGCAACGAGAAAAAGAATTTCTTTTGGAGGCCGCCCGTGCGCGCCGGCTGGTCCATTGCGTGGCCGTCTTCACTTCAGATTGTATTTCGCCATGCGGTATCGGAGGGTATTGCGGGTCACTTTCAGCAGGCGACTGGCTTCCGACACGTTCCCCCCGGTCTTCTGTAAGGCTTCCTGGAGCATGGCCTTCTCAATTTCCTCAACGGAGAGTCCGAACGATAAGAGCGAGCGTTGGTCTATCGGTTCCTCAACAGGGCCTGCCACGGCGCCTTTGATCGTGGTCGGTAAATGTTCGGGGCGAATCTCACCGCCTTTGCAGATGATGGTGATCCATTCCACGACATTATGCAGCTCACGCACATTGCCGGGCCAGGAGTAACGCTGGAGCAGTGCAAGCGCCTCCGGCGCAATCCCCAGAATGCGGCTTCCTCGTTCCCGTCGCGCCGTGTCAAGAAAAAGATCGAGAATCGGCTCAATGTCTTCAGGCCGTTCACGCAACGCGGGGATGCGCAACTGGTACACGTTGATTCGGTAATACAGATCCAGCCGAAAGCGCTCCCGCTTGATTAGTTCGGGGAGCTCCTGGTTCGTCGCCGCAATGACGCGGATATCCACCTTTGTGCCTCGGACCCCGCCCAGAGGCTCGACGATGTGATGCTCCAGGACGCGAAGGAGTTTGGCCTGGGCCGCGAGACTCATTTCCCCGATCTCGTCGAGGAACAGTGTCCCGCGATCCGCCAACTGAAATCGTCCCGGTTTGCCTTTCTTCGCGTCGGTGAAGGCGCCCTTTTCATAGCCGAAAAGCTCGGATTCGAGCAGGTTCTCCGGTATCCCGGCGCAATTCAGCGCCACGAGCGGCCCTTGGGCCCGCGGGCTGGCCAGATGGATTGCTCGAGCCAGTAAGTCCTTCCCGGTTCCGCTTTCGCCGGTGATGAGCACGGTCGCATCGGTTTGGGCGACTTCCTGCGCCAGCCGCTTGACCAGGTCCATCTGCTTCGACACGCTTACAATCCGGTCGAAGCCGAACTGTTCCTGGAGCCCGGCCCGAAGATTCCGGTTATCCTGTGCGAGCCGCCGTACTTGAAGGGCGCGGCTGATGATGATCTTCAACTCCTCGTTGTCCACCGGCTTGGAGATGTAGTCGTAGGCGCCCTTCTGCATCGCCTCGACGGCGGACTTGACCGTTCCGTAGCCGGTGATAATGAGGACCGGCACGTCGGGCATCGATTGCTTGGCCGCCTCGAGGACCTCCATGCCGGAGACCGCTCCGAGTTGAAGATCGGTAATGATCAAGTCGAACGGCGATTGATCCTGGATCAACCGAACGGCGTCGGCGCCGGAACTCGCCAGGACGAGGTCGTATCCGGCCGGTTTGAGGACCAACTCGAACAGCCGTCGCATGCGTTCTTCGTCTTCAATGATGAGCAGGGTCGGAGGGGGCATCGCGATCGCCGATCAGCATGGACTTGGGTGGATCGACCCCTAGCCTATCATTATTGGAAAGAGTGGAGAAGTGGGCGTAGTTCGGGCGAACCGAGTTGAGTCATGTGTTATCCACCTGCTCCGGATGCTTTTCCTTGGAGCGCGCAAGCGAGATATTTCTCAGAAATCCGCCGTGTTTCGCCCGGCGAATCGGGCTTTGTCTGAAAGTCGATGCAAATTCGGCCTCGCTCAAGAGTTCCAATTTTTGCAGGTCCGGCGCGAGGGTCAGGGAAGAGGGCTGGAAGGCCGGTTCATCGGTGGCGACGGCATGCATATTGTACGGGCAGGCGTCCAAACAATCGTCGCAGCCGAAAATACGATTGCCGATCCTGGCCTTGATGTCCTCCGGTATCGTGCCGGCATCTCGCAATTCAATCGTGAGATACGAGATGCATCGACCCGCATCGACGACATACGGATTCGTGATGGCCTGTGTCGGGCAGGCCCGAATGCAGAGGGTGCAACTCCCGCACAGATCCGTTCCCGGGTCGTCCGCTTCCAGATCGAGCGTGGTCAGGAGTTCGCCGAGCAGCAGCCAGGAGCCGAATTGCGGTGAGACCAGATTGGAATGTTTGCCGATCCAGCCAAGGCCGGCTCGTTCGGCCCAAGCCTTTTCCATCACAGGTCCGGTGTCCACATACGAGCGTGTAATCGCTTCGGGCGCCAGGCGTGTGATGTGAGCCTCCAAGAGCTTAAGTCGGGATCCCATGACAGTGTGATAATCCAATCCCCAGGCGTATCGCGCAATGCGACCGCGGCCGGGCCCCTCGTCCGGCCGATGACCGCTGTTGTAATTCATGCCGACGGAGATGACGGAGCGGCAGCCCGCGAGTACGCGGGTGGGATCGGCCCGGCGCTCGGGATCGCGCGCCATCCAGGCCATGGTCGCATGATATCCGCGACTGAGCCACGATCCGAGCCTGGAAAGTAAGGTCTGGGAGAAAATCTCGGAAGGAGTAACTCGGCTGATTCCGACCGCATCGAACCCAAGCCGGCGCGCCTCGTCTTTGATCCCGAGCGCAAGAGAGTGAGGGAGCATGGGATCTACGAGCAGTCAAATCGCACGATGAATTGTACGGAACAACGGATGGAATCGCAGCGACTGCACGAGCCCACGATTTTCGTTTTCCAGTCCGAGGCTTTGGGATCGAACTGGCAAAACGTCTTCCCGGCCTTCGAAATGTTGGTCCACGGCTTCTTCGTCCCTGGAAAATGGACTACTTTGCAATCTTTCGGAAAAGGCACTTCACACCGGTGGGCGGGGTCGCCTTTGTCCATGCCGAAGCTACAAGATTGTTCAGTAGTGGCTGCATAATCATTCAGGGGCTGAGCGGACACGCTCGCCGCCTCGGCCAAGAGAAGGAACAACGGCGCACAGATTGGCGCGGACAGGAATGCCGTCCATTGCTTCATGGTCATGCTCTCCTTTGTGTTGCGGCATCCTAGCATAGCAGAATCAGACGGGGCGACTGCCGACGGCTCTCCGGTTGGATCATTCGTCAATTCAATTCGTCCATTCAAAACAGCGCGAGACGGAGTACACCGGGCATATAAGTTGCGTAACAGGCATGTGGTGAGTTGCCGTACCGGAATGTTCATCGGCGTGCCTAGCAGGCTGTTGAAAAGCGATGTTGGCTCATGGGAAATCGCTCTCTCGGAGAACTCCATGCAGGATGTTCAAAAAGGCCTTCCAGCGAGGCCGTAGCGAGGTGCACGGCGCGAAGAATAATGAGCGTCAGGCTTGTGCACGCAGGCGAGTCGATGAGCCGGCAGTGTCGTGAAGGCGAAGCGTTTCCATTATTACCCGGCCGCCCCGAGCCTGCCAAGACTCTTTTCCCGGGTTTGTACGTTGAGACTCTGAGCGAAGCGAGAACAAAGCTGGAGGGCTTTTTCAACATCCTGCTAGGGCCTCGTGTGACTCGCAGAATGGCAGCCCCCTCGCCATGACGGACTTGAGCAGGGTCCGCTGATTCCCGTGAAAAAGGCTGGAATTGTGCACGCCAAAGTTCTTGTTGTCGATGACGAAGTGGTCGTGGCTGAGGATATCCGCCGCCAGCTTCGATCCCTCGGCTATACCGTCGTCGGGGTCGCCTCCTCCGGCAGCGATGCGATTCGCCTGGGAGCCGAGCATCGGCCCGACCTGATTTTGATGGATATCAAACTCAAAGGGTCGATGGATGGGATCGAAACCGCCCGGACTATTCAAGCCCGCTTCAATATTCCCGTCATTTATCTGACCGCGTTCTCCGACGAGGAAACGTTGGCGCGGGCTCGACACACGCTTCCCTTGGCATACCTGATCAAGCCGTTTGTCAGCACCGATTTGCGCGCCGCGGTCGAACTCGCGCTGTTTCGCCATCGTGTGGCCCAGGCGGCGGATCAGAGGGGCCGTTGGCTCGATGCTGTCCTGCAGGCGATTGGGGATGCGGTCATCGCCGTCGATCCTTCCGGCAGGATCACGATATTGAACCAGTCGGCGGAAGCGGTGATGGGCTGGACCAAGGGCGAGGCGATAGGCCGTCCGATCGGTGACATTATGATTCTGTTGGACCCCGACACGCGCCGGCCGGTCACGAACCCGGCCCTTGAGGCCATTCAAACAGCCCGGATAGCCGGTTCCGGCACCATCGCCAGCATCTTGGTGGAACGGGAAGGGACTGAACGTATGGTCAGAAGCAATACCGCCTTGATTTATGATCCGCAGGGCCTTCCGGCAGGCGCGGTCCTAGTCTTTCGCCCGGTTCCCTAAATTCGGGCAGAGAGGTTCCTCCGATCCGAAGCCTCTCGCGTCGTCACCGAACCGCCAGGTATAATCCCCTCGACAAGGTTAATTAAGCCATCAAGCTGACGTCGCCCTGTTGAAAGTCTGGCTGCTAAGCCGGTTCCTAGAAAGGAGCACTCCATGCTCGCCACTCGCATCCGGCAGAAAGAAGGCACCTTCTACTTCATCGCCTATCCGGCTTCGGCGTTGTTGGACAAAATCCGATTCACGAGCCGGTATTACTTCGAAGGGGCGGAGATCCCTGCCGCATCCGTTTCCGAGCACGATGAGGTGGCGAAATTTATCGCGGGCATCGAGCGCAGCGAGCAAGGATTTCAGCGTGTCCTGAATCGGCAGAAAATCAAACAGATCGTGAATTTCTATGAAACGGTCGTGTCCCAGCCCATGGTGCCGGGGACAATCCTTCTATTTACGGACGAGACACTGCGCTTTCAACGAACGGGGGATTCCGAATCGCTCGGCCACTTGAGTGAACCGAAGGGCACGTATCTGGTCATCGACGGACAACACCGGCTCGCCGGCCTGCACTTTTTCCGCGAGCGGCATCCGGATCAGGCCGCGCAGGTCGAAGTGCCTTGCATCCTCTTTGACGGGCGCACCGCCGATTTTGCGACGGAGATGTTTGTCATCATCAACTCCACTCATACGCGGATCAACCGCTCGCATCTGGTGGACCTGTACGAAAAGGTATCATGGGAAAGTCCCGAGAAAAAATTCACGGCCAAGGTCGTCAACATGTTATATGAGGAAACCGACTCTCCGCTCCAATATAAGATCAATCGCTTGGGCGGGCGCAGCAAGCAGGAAAAATGGATTCTGCAATCGGAGATCTTCAACGAGTTGCTGAAGGTGCTGATCGCCCATAAACGCTGGATGGAGTCGCATTTGAATATGCGCGCCGACCGCTGCTATGCCCTGGTGCGGGATTACTTGAAGGGCGTGAAGGAGGTCATGGGTGACGTCTGGGGGAATAACGAGCGATACATGTTTACCCGGGACGTAACGTTGAAGGCGCTCATGCGCGTCTTGGACGACTTGATCATCGATCGCAAGTTGATCGGTGATTGGGAAACGACGCGCTCGCCGAAGCCCTTCGCCGAACTGCTGAAGCCCTGGGCGGCGCTCGGCAAAGAGTTTCGGGCCGAGGGATTCTACGAACGATTTCCCGCCAAGGGACAATTGGAACGAGTTCGCCGGGTGCATCAGCGGTTGCTCGATGCCCTCACAGGTTAGACATGCGGGCGCTCGTGACATACCCGGTGGTCGCATTCATTGTCCTCTTCTGCATCCAGGCATGCGTCGAGGCGGGAAGCGCCCAGGAACAGCCTTCACCGGTTCAAAGCCTGGCTGTCGCGTCCGATCCGTCCGGCGGCGTTCGAGCGACGGCGAGCCTGCTCTTCCCCGTTTCTCCCCGCATCATACAAAGTGTCCTCACGGATTACCGGAAATGGCCGGAACTATTTGAGGTGCGGATGAAGCTTGCTGACGTGGAAGAACGGCAGGGACGGGTAGTGACTGATTTGTACATCGAGCATCCGCTCATGCCGGGAGCCCGGAGACTGGTCTGCGAATCTGAAACCTTGCCGGCCGGAGGGCTCGTGACGGAACTTATGAGCGGCGACTTCAAGCGGTATCATCGGGTCTGGAGGCTCGGGCCTGCCGACGGGGGCTTGCACACGCGGGCCGAGTTTGACCTGATTGTGGAGGTTGAGACGATCGTCCCTGATTGGGTGATGGCGATGGCGATGCAGCGCGAGCTGGAAGCCCACTTTAGAATTGTCACGGAACGGGCGATGGAGCGGGCGCGGAAGGAAAGGTGAATTCCGTCAATTCGGCTTTTTCGAGCCCGCGTTTGACCAAGGAGCCCACATCGAAGACGCGCTCGATTTTGCGCACGGTATCCAACCTCGTGCGCGTGCTCGGGTGAGCGGGCACGAACAGTTTGCAGCAATCCTGATCCGGTTCGATCGAGGTCTCGAAAGTCCCGATCGCCTGCGCCTGATCCGTAATCTCAATCTTATCCATGCCGATCAGCGGCCGGAGGATCGGCAGTTCAGCCGCTTCCTCGGTGACTGAGAGGTTATCCGGCGTCTGGGACGCGACTTGTCCCAGGCTGTCTCCCGTCGCGAGGGCCCAGCAACCTTCACGCCGCGCCAGCTCCTCGGCAATGCGGACCATCATGCGGCGATAGAGTACCACGCGGAACGGCGCCGGAGAGCCGGTCACAATGTCCCGCTGGATTTCTCCGAATGGAACGATGTAGAGGCGAGAGTGATATTGATAGCCGGTCAGCAGCCGGGCAATTTCCTGAACTTTCTCTTCCGAGGCGCGGCTCACCAGCGGCCGGCCGGAAAAATGCACAAACACCACACGGCAGCCCCGTTTCATCATCCGGTAGGCGGCGACCGGTGAATCGATGCCGCCGGAAAGCAACGCGGCGATCGTGCCGCTGACGCCGACCGGCATGCCTCCCGGTCCGAACTCTTTCCGAGCGGAGAGGTGCGCTTCCTTCGTGAGGAGTTCGATATGGACCGTCAGGTCCGGATGTGCCAAATCGACCGCCTTGCCGGTCGACTCGCGCAGGTGTTGGCCGATGACTCGTTCCACATCCATCGAGGTCAGGGGCAGGCGCTTATCCGCCCGTTTGGCCGATACGCGAAACGTGTGGAACGGTACGTCGCGGACCTGCCGGAACGCGGCTTCCTTCAAGTCTTCAAGATCCGGACAGGAGAGGTTCAGATCAACAGCCTCGGTCAACAGGAAATTGGAGATGCCGAACACGCGGCTCAGACGCTCTCGGATGAGATCAGGCGGGAGGCCGTCCGGTACAGTCACCCGCATCCGTCCTCGAAGAGCTTCCACGCGCCTGACCCCCACATCACGCACAGCTTCGCGGATATTTCGAAGCAATTGTTGCTCGAAGGACTCGCGATTGCGTCCCTTCAATGCCAGTTCGTGATAATGGATGATCGCGCAACGCATCTTCAGCGTTCCTCGTATTTCGTGCAGCGTACGATAAAGTACGATTAGTCGTGTTCGTAAAAGGCAAACGTCGCCAGCGGGAAAGCCCTCCGTTCCCGCTTCGGCACACGAGCGACGCTTCACGAGCGACGCATCACGAGCGACGCATCACATTCCGGCGGCTTCCAAGTAGCGCTCTGTGTCGATGGCTGCCATGCAGCCTGAACCGGCGGCCGTGACCGCTTGCCGATAGGTGTAGTCCTGGACGTCGCCGGCCGCAAATACGCCGGGAATGCTGGTGGCGGTCCCTTTTCTGGTGATGATGTATCCGGCCTGATCCATGTCCAGTTGGTTCGTGAAGAGGTCGGTATTGGGCTTATGGCCGATTGCGATGAAAATTCCGCCGCAGGCCAGTTCCGTCTTGTGGCCGGTCATGATATTGCGAAGACGAACGCCCGTCACCGTGTTCTCCCCCAAGATTTCTTCGACGACAGAGTTCCAGGCGAAAGTGATCCTCTCATTTTTCATGGCCCGCTCTTGCATGATTTTGGACGCCCGGAGCCTGTCGCGCCGATGGACCACCGTGACTTTGGAGGCAAATTTCGTGAGGAAAATGGCTTCCTCGATCGCGCTGTCGCCGCCGCCGACCACAACGAGTTCCTGCCCTCTGAAAAAATAGCCGTCGCATGTGGCACAGGTTGAAACGCCATGGCCCCAAAGCCGTTCTTCGCCCGGCAGGCCCAGTCGGATAGGAGAAGCGCCTGTCGCAATGATCAGGGCCTTGGCCTGTTCGATTCTGTCGCCGTCGATGGTCACCTTGAAGGGCCTGGTTTTTAAATCGACAGCGGTGACATCTCCCGTAATGAATTGCGTGCCGAACCGTTCGGCCTGAGCGCGTACCTGCTTCATGAGGTCCGGCCCCATAATTCCCGTCGGAAAGCCGGGATAATTTTCCACTTCGGTCGTGGAGGCCAGTTGTCCTCCCGACTGCCATCCCTCGATCAGGACCGGGTTGAGGTTGGCTCGCGAGGTATAGATGGCCGCGGTCAACCCTGCCGGTCCCGATCCGATAATGATCACGTGGTGCATAATAAAAATCTAACACAGGGATAGGCGGATTGCACCGCCTGGCTTGCCTCGTTCTATGGCGCGGCGGCGGCGCCTGTACGACACCAAGCATGACCTTTAATGCTACTTACGCTTGCCGACTGTTTCCTGGAGAATTTGCTTCCATTCGTCTCGAGCGACGGCCGGCATGGTCGTGATCTGGATGTGGCCCATGGAGGCGTTGAGAACCGCGGCCTTCATCGCCGTTCGGTTGTCGGGAAAATCCCAAATTGCGATGACATCATACTCGCCGAGACAATAGTAAGCCTGGACCAGTTTTCCGCCGAGAGATTGCGCGGTCTTCCTGACCATATCCGCCCGTTCAACGCCTTTCTCCTTCATCGTGGTGACGCCCTGCTGGGTGAACTTCACAAGGCTGACATAGATCGGCATGGAAAACCTCCCGGTTGAGGTAGAAGAACGAATCGGGTCCTGGCGTGATTCTAAAACCGTTGGCCGGTTTGGACAAGAAGAGATCATGCCTTTTTCTGTAGCTCGCGATAGAGACGGGCAACCATCCGTTTCAACTTCGAAAGCGGCATGGTACCGTCCAAGACGATGCTGGCCATTCGGCGTTTGCGCGCGAGAGGCATCTGGCTGTTGATGCGGCGCAGGACCTGGGCTCGAGGGAGGCCGGTCCTCCGAGTCAGCCGTTCGATCTGGGTGCGGCGGTCGGCGCTTACTACAATAATCTCATCGACACGTGCATCCACGCCGGCCTCGAAAAGCAGCGGCACTTCGTAAATGACGACGGCATTCGGTCGTCGTTCGGCGATCGTCTTTGTCAACCGGGTTTGGAGGCGTGCGACTCTCGGATGAATCATCTGTTCAAGGCGCCGGAGTTTGCGCGGTGATTGAAACACAATGGCTCCCAGCGCTTGTCGATTGATGGATCCGTCGGAGCGAAGGATGGATTTGCCGAATGTCCGGACAATGTCCCGCCATGCCGGTTTGCCCGGCTCCACGACCTGCCGCGCTAATTGATCCGCGTCAATCACGAGCGCGCCGCATCGATGAAACAGACCAGCGACGGTGCTCTTGCCGGTTGCCACCCCGCCGGTGAGTCCTACTACAATCATAGCCGCGGACCTTATCACGGAGATGCCGGTCCGGCCAATAAGGCTCGCCATGGACACCCAATTGACAAGCCGGCGCATGCGCCTGTAAGAGCTAAGTGATGCCTCGACTTGGAACGGTCCTCTGCTTGGCGCTGCTTCTCGGCGTGATGGAATCGGCGGTTGCCGAAGAACCCTTTGTTTCGAATTCGAGAACATTGACCGTCGCGCAGGACGGATCGGCGCAGTACCGGTCCATCCAGAGCGCGATCGATGAGGCTCGGAAGGGGGACACCATCTTGATCGGTCCCGGGGCCTACCGGGAGGATGTCAGGATTCATAACAAGGAGCGAATCAAGCTGATCGGGGCCGGCATGGATCAGGTGACCCTGCTTGGCAGCGATGTCGTCGGCGTCCTCTTCGTGGGCAAGCTGCCCTACGGAGCGTCGGACATTGAAATCAGCGGGCTCACGGTCAACGAGCATGGAGGCCAGGCGGTCGGCGTGTTCCTAGGGCGACGCATTGTGCTGCGCCGGGTTCGTGTAAACGGCCTGCTCTTCGGGCAGCAAGTGGAGGATGTCCGCATTGAGGACAGCGTTCTGGGCGGCAGCGAAACGACGGGTATCCAATTCGTCGATTCACAGGCGGCGTTGGTAGGAAACTTCATTCATGACAACGACCACGGTGTGAACGTCGTCGGCAAGTCCAATGTGCGTCTCGAACGAAATATCATCACCAGAAGCTTGTTCGAAGGGGTGGTCGTGGGTGATCGGTCGACGGCCGAACTCATCGGCAACACGATCGTCAAGAATGGAGGGGGCGCCGCGTTTCTAGGCGCCTCACAAGTGCAGGCGAGGGGGAACATTGTGAATCTCAACCGCTTCGGATTCATGGTCGGTCCTTCCAGCCGTGTCTCGATGGGCTTCAATGCGCTGCATAATGAGGAGGGCAACTATTTGCGTCATGGTTCTCCGCCGCAGCCGGCTCCGGAACTCCAGCCTGACTCGGATTTGACGGTTGCCGCGGAGTTTGTTGACACCAAAGCGGATGACTTTCGCTTGAAGGCCGATACCTCCCTGGTCAAGATCGGTGGATTTTCCTATCTCGGCGCGCTGCCTCCGGTGGCGCAATCTGAGTAACGTCCAGTCCCGAAAGCCGCACGTTATTACACGGTTAGAGCGCTTTTTCACGGTGGAACAAAACCATGTGCTATGCTTCAATGTACAGAGAATCGGTGAGATACGATGAACACGCTTCGAGCTGGCTTAAGAATTGCTCACATGCTACCGAAAAAGGATTGGAGGGTAATAGGTGGCCAGTTATCGACCGAATCTTGAGAAACGTGACACGGACGGAATTCCTTCCCTGGAAGAAATTGAATCGGGCAAGTTAGTCGGAGCCATTCTTCCCATGTCGGAGCAGGCGCAGCTCCAGTTGCGTGACAGCATCGAGGTCATCGACTATCTGATGAATCAGGAAAGCGTCGTCTGGAGCTAGGTCGAGGCAGCAGCCTTCCCATTAGTTTCTCCACGCATCCCGCACCAATCTTCATCGCATCTCGTTCTCCCGGTGATCTCCTCTTTCGTCGTTCCGTAAGGATATGTCCTCGGGCCTGGCGGACCTAGGACATCCCGAACCCACAGTATTCATGGACGCTTCTACTGCAATCGCCGATACGCCTCAACATACTGTTTCAAAAGTATGCTTCGGTCGCTCGGCGCGCCACGCGCCCATCTCGCCTGGCGTCTTGGCGGTTTCGTTACGAACCGTCATGAATAACGTGGGCTAACCGCCGTGTGATCTCCGGGCTGACGATGATAATCCGCTAGGTGATCTGCTACGGATATTGATTGTCCCGGAGCCGGAGCGCATGCTATGCCACGGAAAACGGCGATTGAACGGAAAGATCGAGGTGGCTATGCGAGAGGAGACCCCCGCGCCGACGAAATCGGGACAGACGGATCAATCAGCTGAGTTGAATCGCCTCGATGAGGATGCCAAGCGACAGAAGCATTGGAAGCGCTGGGGCCCTTATCTGAGCGATCGAGCCTGGGGAACCGTCCGCGAGGACTATAGTCCATACGGCACTGCGTGGGAGGCATTGCCGCATGACCATGCCCGCTCAAAAGCCTATCGATGGAACGAAGACGGATTGGGAGGAATCTGCGACCGGCATCAATATGTCTGTTTTGCCCTGGCCTTATGGAATGGTCGTGATGCGATTCTGAAAGAGCGGCTGTTTGGACTCACGGGCAATGAAGGCAATCATGGGGAAGATGTCAAAGAATATTATTTTTACCTCGATTCGACGCCGACCCACTCGTATATGAAATTTTTGTACAAATATCCGCAGGCGGCCTTTCCCTATGCGCGTCTCGTGGAAGAGAACCGCCGGCGCGGTCGGAGCAGTTTCGAATATGAACTGGTGGATACAGGCGTGTTCGACGACCATCGCTATTTTGATGTTCTTATCGAATATGCCAAGACGTCTCCGGAGGATATTCTTATCAGGATTCAGGCCATTAATCGCGGGCCTGATCCCGCCGAATTGATCCTGCTGCCGACCCTCTGGTTTCGCAACACCTGGTCCTGGGGGCTCGACGTCCGCCGCCCGCGGATGCGGCGTGGAGAGAGCATGGGTGATCTCAGCGTGATCGAGTTCAATCACGACCATTATGGGTATCGGCGGCTGCTGTGCGAAGGCGCTCCCCATCTTTTGTTTACGGAAAACGAGACGAATTCCCGCCGGCTGTATCGCGATCCGGATGGTTCCCGATACGTGAAGGACAGCATCAACGACTATATCGTTCACGGGGATAAAGGAGCCGTCAATCCGGACGAGGTCGGCTCCAAAGCTGCCGCTCAGTATGTCGTGGCTCTGCCGCCCGGCGGCGCCTCGACGATTCGGTTGCGACTGACCAACGCCGCGGATAGCCAGACGCTGAGCAGGGATTCGCACGATCGCATCTTTACCCAGCGTATTCGGGAGGCCGACGAGTTTTATGACGGCTTGGCGCCGGAGGATCTCTCGGAAGACGGCCGAAGCGTTCAGCGCCAGGCCTTTGCAGGACTGTTGTGGAGCAAGCAATTTTATCACTATGACGTCGATCGCTGGCTCAAGGGCGATCCGGCCGGCCCTCCGCCGCCACGCCAACGGTGGCGCGGCCGGAATGCCGATTGGACGCATCTCTACAATGCCGACGTCATCTCGATGCCGGACAAATGGGAATATCCTTGGTATGCAGCGTGGGATTTGGCGTTTCACTGCATTCCCTTGGCGCTGGTTGATTCCACATTCGCCAAGGACCAACTGGTCCTCATGCTCCGTGAATGGTACATGCACCCCAACGGGCAGATTCCAGCCTATGAATGGGCGTTCGGGGACGTGAATCCGCCGGTCCATGCCTGGGCCGCATGGCGCGTCTATAAGATCGAGAAAAAGCGCAAAGGCGCCGGCGATCGGGTTTTTCTCGAGCGGGTCTTCCATAAACTCCTCTTGAACTTCACCTGGTGGGTGAATCGGAAGGACGAGGGCGGGAAGAATATTTTTCAGGGAGGGTTTCTCGGTCTCGATAATATCGGCGTCTTCGACCGCAGCAAACCGCTGCCCACCGGCGGGCATATCGAGCAGTCGGACGCCACCAGTTGGATGGGCATGTATTGCCTCAACATGCTGATGATTGCGCTGGAACTGGCCCGCGATAACCGGGCGTATGAAGACGTCGCGAGTAAGTTTTTTGAGCACTTCGTCTATATCTGCCGCGCCATGAACAACATGGGCGGCGAGCGGATCGAATTATGGGACAAGGAGGACGGCTTCTTCTACGACGTTCTGCATTTGCCGGACGGACGCAATTGCCCGCTGAAGGTGCGGTCCATGGTGGGACTGATCCCGCTCTTCGCCGTGGAAACGTTGGACTCGGAACTCGTCGACAAGCTGCCGCGCTTCAAGCATCGGATGCAATGGTTCATCGAGAACCGGCCGGACTTCAGCAGCCACGTTGAGACCCAGACGGCGGACGGCGGCGTCCGTCGCTTCCTGTCTCTGGTTCATCGCCATCGACTCAGGAAAGTGCTGCAATATATGTTGGACGAAGCCGAGTTCCTTTCCCCGCACGGCGTGAGGGCCTTATCGCGACGTCATAAAGATCATCCCTATGTCATGTCTGTCATGGGGGTAGAACATCGAGTCGATTATGAGCCGGCGGAGTCCACGACGGGGCTGTTCGGCGGCAATTCCAACTGGCGGGGGCCGGTCTGGTTTCCGGTCAATTATCTCATCATCGAATCCTTGCAGAAATTTCACTACTATCTTGGCGATCGGTTCACGGTGGATTTTCCGACCGGTTCTGGCAACAAAGTCACATTATGGGAGGTCGCGGCCGAGCTTTCCCGCCGGTTAACGAGGATTTTTCTGCGCGACGAGGACGGCCGGCGCCCTGTGTACGGCGGCACGACGCTCTTTCAAACCGATCCACATTGGAACGACCTGATCCAATTCTATGAGTATTTCCATGGGGACAACGGCGCGGGAATCGGGGCGAACCATCAGACCGGCTGGACCGGCCTTGTCGCCAAACTCATCCAGCAAAGCGGGGAGTGAGGGAAGTAGGATTTGGTGATTTGACGAAGGACGAATTGGCAAATGAATCAGAATGAGTAGGATTTGGTGACCAAACGTTCCACAAGGACGAACCACGCCGATAGTCATGCAGGTCGACACAGAAGATTGCCGGAATCTCGCTCGGGCGGTGAGCCTGGAATGGTTGGAAACGAATGGACGGGGCGGGTTTGCCTCCGGGACGGTCGCGGGCGCGAACACACGGCGATATCACGCGTTACTGCTGGTGGCGTTGAAACCGCCGACCGACCGGTATGTCCTTGTGAATCACCTGGAAGAATGGGTGGAGTCCGGTTCGCACACTTTTCCTCTCTCGACGAACCTCTATGGTGGGGTCGTCCATCCGGACGGCTATCGCCGGTGCCAAACCTTTTCAACTGATCCCTGGCCGACGTGGACCTATCAGGAGGGTGAATTGTCCCTTCAACGGGAACTGTTCTGCTCCTGGGGGCGCGACGTCATTGTGATCAGATGGCGGCTAAAGAGGGGACCTGCCCAGAGTGTCACACTGAGAGTGAAGCCGATGCTCTCCGGCCGCGATTATCATGCGACGCATCACGAGAACAGCACGCTGTCAGCGCAGGCGTCGGATGGTGACGGCCGGGTCAGTTGGCAGCCCTACGGTGCGCTGCCGCCGGTGCACGCCGTTCATAACGGCCGATATCGCCATGCGCCGGACTGGTATCGACGACTCTCTTTGCCGATGGAACGACAGCGAGGCCTCGATGACCAAGAAGATTGGTGGTCGCCGGGAGAGATTTCGTTTACGCTCTCGCCCGGGCGATCCGCCGACTTGATCCTGACGACCGAGTCCATCGAGGAGGCGTATGTGTCAGATCTGGAAAAAGATGAACTGGCTCGCCGGAAACAACTGGTCGATTCGGCGCCCCGGCGGCACCGACTGGCTCATTCACTGTGGCGTGCCGCACCGTCGTACTTGTCGATCCGCGGCGCGGGCCATACGGTCATCGCCGGGTATCCGTGGTTTACGGATTGGGGCCGCGACACCTTCATCGCGCTCCCCGGTCTTTGCCTCGTCACCGGCCGGCATGAATCGGCCTGGCAGATCATCGAAGCCTTCGCCGCCCATGTTTCGGAAGGAATGGTGCCGAATCGGTTCCCCGACGCGGGAGAGCGACCGGAGTACAATGCCGTTGATGCGTCGCTCTGGTTCATCCATGCAGTCGATCGCTATCGCTCCTACAGCGCAGACGAAGCGCGCGTGAAGCGACGAGCATGGCCGGCCATCAAGCAGATACTCGATGGCTACCGGAAGGGGACCCGCTTTAATATTCATCGAGACCGGGACGGCTTGATCGCGGGTGGAGAACCCGGCGTGCAACTGACCTGGATGGATGTCAAGATCGATGGGCGCCCTGTGACTCCGCGTCATGGAAAGCCGGTGGAAGTCCAGGCCCTATGGGTACGAGCGCTTGCGATCGCCGAAGAGTTGGCCGCCCGGTACGGTGAGGTCCGGTATGCGAACCTGTGTCGAAAGGATCGCGAGCAGGCGATTCGATCGTTCCGGGATCGCTTTTGGTGCGAGGCATCAGGCTATCTGTACGACGTGATCGACGGGCCGGAAGGCCACGACGCGACGCTGAGACCGAATCAGCTCTATGCGATTGCATTCAATGACGGTCTTGTGTCGAAGAAGCAGGCCGATCGCGTCCTTGATGTAGTCCGTGCCAAGCTGTTGACCCCGGTCGGCATCAGAACCTTGCCGC
This sequence comes from Nitrospira sp. Nam80, assembly GCF_965152575.1. Classification (NCBI taxonomy): domain Bacteria; kingdom Pseudomonadati; phylum Nitrospirota; class Nitrospiria; order Nitrospirales; family Nitrospiraceae; genus Nitrospira; species Nitrospira sp. Nam80. The sequence continues at coordinate 3,551,392 of NZ_OZ224216.1, read as the reverse complement.
CTGATGATCCCCGCTATCGTCCTCGTTACGAGGGTGGTGTGGCCGATCGAGACGGCGCCTATCATCAAGGGACGGTGTGGCCGTTTCTGCTGGGACCCTTTGTGACCGCATGGATCACGACAAAAGGCCGATCGCCGAAAATCAAAAAACAAGCGCGCGAATTTCTCCAGGGAATCGAACGCCGTTTGGATGAGGCTTGTCTCGGGCAGGTGTCCGAAATTTTCGATGCGGAGCCGCCGCATGCGCCTCGCGGGTGTCCGGCGCAGGCTTGGTCTGTTGCGGAACCGTTGCGGACTTTGCTGGAAGATATCGGAGCCCGTTTTCCCTCCTCGAAACAGTTTTCTTGACAGCCGCGGTTTTTTTCCTGTAAGAAGCGTCCTTCTTTGGCGACCATTACGTATGAGCCGTACGATCCTCTGCTTAACCCTGCCGTTGCTGGCGGCCTGCTCATTATTTTCTACGCATGATCACCCGAGCGAACCTCAGGATCGGTCGGTCATGTCTCTATGGGAACTGTATCGGGATTGCCAGCAGAGTCATAATGTCGAGGCTGCGCTGTCGGCCGCGCGGCAGCTGCGACAATCGGCGGATATGCAGGTCATGCCGACATCGGATCTGCCGGGCGGCCTGGATGGATTCGTGATGAAACAGCCGGTCCGCACGACGGTCGATCCGAAAGCCATGGCGGCCTCTTGTACATTGCAGGCAGCGAAGGCCAGCTTGGACGCCGGGCGACCTGAGGAAGCGCAGCAGCTTCTCCATGCCGTCATGCGGAACTATCCAGAGGCGGAATATGCCTTCTATGTCGAACGGGCGAAAGATTGGATGAGGGATCTCCCGCCCGGGGCTCTCGATCCCGAGCAGCCTTCTATTTCAGATCTGTAGCGAAGGATTGACCGAGCTTTCCGCCTCCACGGCCGTCGCTGTGCCGCTTGTTCTATCCCGCCCCGTTCTGACAACTCTTTGGCTCCTTCTCCATCAGCGGAGCAATCGGGACATCGATCCATGTGGGCCCGTCCTGGCGTTCCAGCTTGGAAAGGAACATAAGGCCGAGTCCATGTCGTCCCCCGGGTACTTCCGAAGAAGACATCCAAATGATCGCGCAGCCTTCGCGGGTGATTTCCAACTTTCCGATATGCCAACCCGGCAGAAGATCAGCCGACTGGATGCGGACAGTTGTGCCGTTTGGTAGCCGGTGAAGGGGCTCCGCCGAACCGGCGGCGACGCTGATCAATGTGAGTAGGATGGCCAGCGGCCAAAAAAATCGCACGGGCCTGCCTCGTAAGGATCCTCCCGCGTATCATCGCCAAGTTCGAGCGACTAGGCAAGGAAAAGCTTCGGCGGCAGAGTTTTTCTTCTGGCGGACGGGTCGGAGCCGATGAGTCTATGGCACTCCGTGAAGCGGCTGGCGATTGGTGGTGCCTCGCAGATCCATGTGCAGTATCACACCGGCGTCGGATTTCTTGGGATCGATCGGAGACGGCATGCGGTCGGAGGATAATTTGACCAAGGGAACGGCCACGATGTAGGGCGCGGTATCCGACGGGATCGACGCAAACGATAACCCGATGGCTTTGGGGCGTTCGGGCTGTTTGAGATCCGCCAGTATCTCCGACGGCACAAATCCCACAAGCAGTGCGTTGCCGTCGGCCAGCTTGTGGACCTCATAAAAGTTCGCGCCCAGGCGTGCCCGTTCCAGAACGAGATCCGGGCTCTGGGTGACCAGGGCCATCGCCAACGACGTGCCGGCGACGAAGCCATATTTTCCGGTGGGCGCTTGCGAAAAGCGAACGTTGAGCTCTCCGAGTTCGGTGACTCCTGTTTTCATCCGTAACGCGCGCCGTAGGTCCGCCTCGGTTCCGGTTTCCTCGACGAAAACGACGGCCGGCGCGGATTTCTGGACCGGAAAAACTTCGGTTTTCCCGGCTTGGACGGCGTGGAGCGTAACCGGTATAACTGTCAGGAAGAATAAACTCAGCGACGCGAAAATCCGCCGGGCACAATGATCATGCGGGCGGGCGGCAGCATTATCCATGTCATGTCCTCTTATTTCGCTTCAAGCCGTGCGAGAGCCGTGGCGCGCACCACCGGCAGGCGGATGACAATCCCCCTGTCGATCACAGTTCGGTTCCCATGTAACAGGTAACTTATCCGGTGCCGGCTCGTCAACCAGCGGGAACGTCCGAGCTACAGGTCATCCTACATGAATCAGGACCTGCATGAGCCTATCGTGAGTAATAGGCTTAGGTGGGTCAGGAGCGAACGAGGAGCCGGTCGGCTTCGTGAGCGGTCCCACAGGCGAGCGACATATTCATATGTCCTGACCATATGAGTGAGCCGAATTACGTAATTTAGTACCTAGTAAACTACGCCTAAGATACTACGCCATTCTAGCATCTTGCATTGCAATTTCACTGTAGCTATGCTGCCCCACGACGATTGCGATTCGGCAGCGCCTCACGTTATTGAATCACTAACATCGACACACTGTAACACCATATATTTTACGAAGTGATGCTTACGTTAATAATCTAATGGTTCATTCTTCCGAGCATACCGGCAGGCAGCCGATCCTTCTGCATCAATCGGCTTCAGAAAGCGCAATCTCCGCAGAGGTTCCGGCCCTGCCCATCGAATCCCTCAAAGCCGTGCTCGACGTGACCGCCACGGCTCTTGAGCCTCCACGATTTACCGCTGCCATGTCCGCCGTCGTGACGACTTTGGCTGCGCGGTTTGGCTGCGACCGCGTGAGCCTCGGGATTATAGCCCGCCGGCGCCTCCACGTTCGGGCCCTTTCCCATAGCGTGGAGTTCAGCGGCAAGACCGATTTGATCAAGGCGATCACGTCCGCCATGGACGAGGCGCGGGACCAGCAGCAAAGTGTGATCGTTCCTCGGTTGCCGGACTCACGCGGTCAAATCAATCGAGCGCATGAGGAACTCGGCCGGCGATACGGGTCCATCGCGATGTGTTCCATCCCGCTCTGGGCATACGGCCGGATCGTCGGCGTCTTGACTTTCGAGCGCGGGACGGAGCGTCCGTTCGACCGCCAGACCGTGCAGTTGTGTGAAGCTATCGCGGCACTGATCAGTCCGGCGCTCGAGACCAAGCGGCGAGACGATCGGTGGTTGTTCATGAAAGCATGGGATGCGGGTCGCGACAAGGCCGGCAGGTTGATCGGCACGGGCCACTTGGGCTTCAAACTTGCGGCATTGTTGATCGCGGGCGCGGCAGGGTTCCTTTCGACCGCCACCGGTGATTTTCGCGTATCCGCCAAGGCCGTGTTGGAAGGGGAGGTGCAGCGTGCCGCAGTAGCGCCGTTCCAGGGGTTTCTGAACACGGCGCCCGTACGTGCCGGAGATGTCGTTCAGGCGGGACAAGTATTGGCGACACTGCAGGATCATGATTTGAAGCTGGAAAAGTTGAAGCGACTCAGTGAACGCGAGCAGTTGATGAAGGAGTATCGAAAGGCCCTGGCGGAGCGCGAAGCCCCGAAAGTGGAAATTTTGACGGCCCAGTTAAAGCAGGTGCAAGCTCAGCTGGATCTTGCCACGGACAAGCTCGCGCGCGCGCAAGCCGTGGCGCCGTTCGCCGGTGTTGTCGTGACGGGAGATCTGAGCCAGCAGCTCGGCGCACCCGTGGAAGAAGGCAAGGTTCTCTTCGAACTGGCCCCGTTGGACGCGTATCGAATCGTGTTGGAGGTGGATGAACGGGATATCGGCTATGTGTCCGTCGGCCAACGTGGTCGCTTGTTGCTGTCCGCGCTCCCGCACGATGCCTTGCCGTTTGTCGTGGAAAGAATCATGCCGGTATCCACTTCGCGCGACGGGCGGAATTTTTTCCGCGTGGAAAGCCGTTTTGTGGATTCCCCTTCCCATCTTCGTCCCGCGATGGAAGGTGTGGCAAAGATCGACATTGATCACCGGCGGCTGGTTTGGATTTGGACTCATGACGCGTTTCATTGGCTTCGGCTCAAACTGTGGGCTTGGCTCCCCTGACAAGGAGGTGTAGTGGCGGGCGATCTTTTCAGCGCTTCGTGGTATCGGGTCAAAGCGGTGATTCCGCGACTAAGAAGCCACGTGCGTCTTCAACGGCATGAATACCGAGGACATGTCTGGTACGTGTTCCAGGACCTCATGACGGATCGTTTTCATCGATTTACTCCTGCCGCGTACGGTGTCATCGGATTAATCGACGGGCGAAGGACCATCCAGCAGATTTGGGATGAGGCGAGCGAGCGTCTTGGGGATGAGGCGCCGACCCAGGATGAAGTGATCGGCCTAATCAGTCAGCTCTATGCCGCGGATGTCTTGTTGTTTGATATCGCCCCGGATCTATCCGAATTCAACCGACGGCGACTCCAACGCTTCCGCCGTAAGGTGCTGGAGCGCGCGGCGCAAGTATTTTCCTGGCGCATCCCGCTCTGCGACCCGGACCGCTTGCTCACCCGGTTTTTGCCGGTCGCGCGGTTATTTGTCGGCTGGCCGGCAGGTCTCGTATGGTTCCTTGTCGTGGGGGCGGGAGTGCTGTTGGGGGGGATGCATTGGCCGGAGCTGTCGGAGGACTTTACGACTCACGCATTGGCGCCTCAAAACGCCATTCTCCTCTGGCTTCTTTTCCCCGTGTTGAAATCGTGCCACGAGCTGGCACACGGGTTCGTTACGAAAGTCTTTGGCGGAGAAGTCCATGAGCTCGGCCTTATGTTGTTGATCTTGACGCCGGTTCCGTATGTCGATGCATCGGCGGCCTGGGCGTTCACGAATAAGTGGCATCGCATTTTGGTGGGAGCGGCCGGAATGATGGCAGAACTATTCCTGGCATCTCTCGCGCTGGTTGTCTGGGTAAGCGCAGAGCCGGGGTTGGTCCGAATGATGGCCTATAACACGATTCTGATTGCGGGGGTGTCCACGGTTTTATTCAACGCGAATCCTCTGCTCCGATTCGACGGCTATTACATGCTCATGGATTTTCTGGAAATCCCGAACTTGAAAACGCGCGCGGCCCGCTATTTCGCCTATGTGGTGGAGCGGTACGTGCTCGGACAGCGGGAGGCGGAATTGCCTCATGCGACCATCGGCGAGCGCATCTGGTTTATGTTGTATGGCGGAGCATCGTCGGTCTTTCGGATCATTGTGGTGGTCGGCATTCTCCTCTTCCTTGGCGAGGAGTTTCCCATGCTCGCCATTTTCTTTGCGGGGTTCACCGCCGTGACGATGATCGGGGTGCCGCTGGCCAAGGGCCTCTCGTTTCTTTTCACCAACTCCCGTCTCCGGCGCGTCCGCATTCGGGCCGTGACGACCGCCGTCGGATTTACGGCGGCGATGGCGGGCGCGATCTGCTTTCTCCCCATTCCTTTGTACACGCTGACCGAAGGAGTCGTTTGGTTGCCCGACGAAGCCTTTGTTCGGGCGGAAACGAGCGGATTCGTTGAACGGGTGGTGGCCCAACCGGGCGCGCGCGTGCAGCCGGGCGATCTCCTTGTCGTCTGTCGCAATCCGGAATTGTCGTCGCAGCTGTCTGTACTGGAGGGTCGACTGGAGGAATTGAACGCGCGCCGCACTGAGCAGGAGCCGACCGATAGAGTCAAGGCGGCGATACTAGAGGAAGAAATTGCTTATACCTTGAAAGAACGGAATCGGGTGAGGGAACGCGTTGAACATCTTCAAATACGAAGCAAGCAAGTAGGAACATTTGTGGTCCCTCAGGCGCAGGATCTGCCGGGACGATATCTTCAGCAAGGAGAAGCGCTGGCCCACGTGCTCGATTTACGAACCATTATCGTCCGAGCGTTGATCGCACAGGATGAGATTGATTTGGTGCGGCACCGACTTGATTCCGTGGAGGTTCGTCTTGCCGAACAAGTCATGACGACCGTCTCGGCCAGCTTGTCTCGCATCGTACCGTCGGCCACGAGTCAATTGCCGAGCGCGGCCTTAGGCAGCACGGGAGGGGGTCAGGCGCCTATGGATCAATCAGATCCAAAAGGCATGACCGCTATGCAGCGGTTTTTCCAGGTGGACCTGACGTTGAATGGCGCCGCGCATACGATTGATGCCGGGGGGCGAGCCTATGTTCGGTTCAATCACGGATGGGAGTCCCCTCTCGATCAATGGTCCCGGCGTCTACGCCAGCTGTTTCTGAGTCGATTCAATGTCTAGCGTAATGGGAGTGCCCATGATGAACGGTCTTGCGTATCCCGAGAGGCTGACGCCTCCCCCCGGGAAGCTCGATAAGCTTGCCGAAGCCGCCGCCGCGCCGGTTTCTCGTTGGCTGCAGGGGCGTCTGTTCCGGCAAGCACCCTGGCTTCGGCTGGTGGCGGAGGAAGGACGAGGTTGCGCTGGACTGAGTGACGCGGGGCTCACCGAGTGCGCTGCAGATCTTCGACCTCAATTGATCCGGGACGGATTCCGGTGCGGGCTCGTTGCAAAGGCATTCGCCTTGGTCCGTGAGGCGGCTTATCGAACAATCGGTCAACGTCATTTCGACGTCCAACTGCTGGGAGGAAGAGTACTTTTAGAGGGACGCGTGGCCGAGATGGAGACCGGTGAAGGCAAAACACTGACCGCGACTCTACCGGCTTGCACGGCTGCGCTCGGCGGTCTGCCGGTTCATGTCGTGACGGTGAATGATTATCTGGCGGCCCGCGACAGCGACGCCATGGGGCCGGTATATCGCGCGTTGGGACTGACGGTAGCAGTGGTGGTCCACGGAATGACTTCCAGCGACCGCCAAGCCGCCTATGCCTGCGATATCGTCTACTGCACCAATAAAGAACTGGTGTTCGATTACTTGAAGGACAGGATTCAAATCGGGCAGGCGCCCAGCAGGCTGCATATCTGCCTTGATCGTCTCCACCGGCCGCGACCGACCGACGATCTGCTGCTCCGCGGCTTGCACTACGCCATTGTCGATGAAGCGGATAGCGTTCTCATCGACGAAGCAAGAACTCCTCTGATCATCGCGAGCATCGCAGAAGATGACATTGAGCAGGAGGTGTATCAGCACGCCTTGCGCATGGCCAAGCTCCTCACCGAAGCCTGCCACTATACGGTGGATCGGCGGGAGCGAGTCGTCCGGCTTACTCCTGCGGGTGAATCCCGGGCGGCCGAACTCGCCGCCGGCCTCGGCGGGCTGTGGCGGGGGCGCAAACGGCGAGAAGCGCTCATTGAGCAGGCGCTGGTGGCGTTCCATCTGTTTCACCGGGATCAGCAATATCTCGTGCATGACTCAAAAATACACATCATCGATGAATATACCGGGCGCGTGATGGCGGATCGACGGTGGGAACGAGGCCTCCACCAAATGATCGAGACGAAGGAACAGTGCCCCCCGGCCGATCGCCAGGACACTCTGGCACGAATCAGTTACCAGCGCTTCTTTCGTCGGTACTTGCGTCTGTCCGGCATGACCGGAACTGCGCGCGAAGTGGCGGGAGAACTTTGGTCGGTCTACCGCCTCGGTGTAGTCCGCATACCCACCAATCGCCCCGGAAAACGGCAAGAGAGGCCGGATCAGATCTACGCAACGGCCGAACAAAAATGGCGGGCCGTGATGGGATCCGTTGTGGATGTGCAACAGCAAGGCCGACCGGTGATCGTGGGTACGCGGACGGTTGAGGCGTCGGAACATCTCAGCCGGCTACTCACATGCGCGGGATTATCGCACCGAGTGCTCAATGCCCGCCAGGATCGAGAGGAAGCCGCCATTATCGCGCAAGCGGCCGAGCCTGGTTGCATTACCGTGGCAACGAATATGGCGGGACGAGGGACGGATATTCGGCTCACGCCCGAGATCGCCGAGCGAGGAGGATTGCATGTGATCGCAACCGAACGACATGACGCGCATCGTGTCGATCGCCAGTTATTCGGCCGCTGTGGCCGCCAAGGGGATCAAGGCACTTGCGAAGCGATTGTGTCGTTGGAAGATCAGTTGATCACCGACCACGCAGGCCGTTTCTGGCTGTGGTTCGTGAGGAAAGCCTGCTGCCGTGGACATCGTGTCGCCCGTTGGACAGGGAGACTCCTGTTTCGCATGGCGCAAAAACGGGCGGAACGGCTTCACGCTTCCATACGCCGTTCCGTGATGAAATCAGACGAACAACTGGATTCGACCCTCGCGTTTGCAGGTCGATCTGAGTAGGAGAGAAAGGCTTATGACCATGACACGAATCATGCTGATGTCCCTTTTCTGCATCGCCGGAGCGACTCTGACCTGGTCGGGTGGAGAGGCCGCCGGAGGAGAGCTGAACTGCCTGATACATCCCTTTGCCGTTATTACCATTAGCAGCCCCGTCGGGGGTCTGCTGGAAGCGGTGAACGTCGACCGAGGCGACCTCGTCAAAGAGGGGCAGGTTATCGCGGTTCTTGACACGAGTGTTGAACGAGCGACCGGGGCGGTGGCGCATGCGCAGGCGGAACTGTCGAATCGCAGACTGGCCGACCTGGAACTGCAACGGACCACCGCCGAGGTCGGGTTACGGACTATCCGGAGTCCGATTAATGGAGTGGTCGTGGAACGATTCATGTCGCCTGGAGAGTTCCCCAAACAGGAGCGCATCTTCAAGCTTGCGCAGATCGACCCGCTGCGGGTCGAAGCCTATGCGCCGGTGTCGCAGCTCGGCAAGATTGCCGTCGGTATGGAGGTACAGCTTAAACCGGAAGCCCCGGTCAGCGGTGTGTACAAGGCCAAGGTTACGGTGGTCGATCGGGTGGTGGATGCGGCCAGCGGCACCTTTGGGGTGCGCATGGAACTGCCGAACCCGGATTTGCGGCTGCCGGCCGGATTGAAATGCACCGTGACCGTTTTGAAGGACCGAAGTGAAGGAAAGTGAAAGGTGAAGTGATGAGAGGATCACGTGCCAGAGCGGTATTAACTCATTTTTAACCGTAATAAGAGGTGCTTCGTGGAAGAACCAAAGCGTGTGTCGGGATTGACCTCATATTTCCAGAATAGGCGGGGACGACGGGCAGCGAATCAAGGAACCAAACAAAGCCCCCGTCGTGCTTCTCCTTTCAAGTTGGAATCCCTGGAAGCACGGGTTCTCTTGAGTGGAGATCTGGCCAGCGTCGTCCAGCAGCCGCAACTCGTCCAGGCCGCGGTGGTCCAGACGCAACAACAGGCGACGACGAACTCGACGCCAGCATCACCCTCGTATGCGGAGGGGGCGGTCAACATTGGTCGAGCGGCCTGGGACAGTGGGTGCGCCTATCTGGTGGCGCAAAACTTTGGAACGCCGGGGGATAGCGGACAGGCCCCGACGGCGTCAACGGTGAAGATCTATGAGAACGGGCAGGAGTTGGGTCCGGCCCACACCGGGCATAGCGAGATTCGGCACCAGGGGGCCGGGCGGTTCAGCCACTGGAGAGACGCGCTCTGGTTCTCGGCTTCGGATAATAGCAATCCTCTGACAAACGGTCGCACCTACACGGACCGGGTGTATGCGGACGCGTGCACGACCACGCCCAGTCCCAGCCCGACGGCCAGTCTAACGACGCCGACGGCCAGTCCAACGGCGACGGCCAGTCCAACGCCGACGGCCAGTCTAACGACGGCGACGGCCAGTCCGACGCCGACGGCCAGTCCGACGCCGACGGCCAGTCCGACGCCGACGGTCAGTCCGACGCCGACGGCCAGTCCAACAACGACGGCCAGTCTAACGACGCCGACGGCCAGTCCGACGCCGACGGCCAGTCCGACGGCGACGGCCAGTCCAACAACGACGGCCAGTCTAACGACGCCGACGGTCAGTCCGACGCCGACGGCCAGTCCGACGCCGACGGCCAGTCCAACAACGACGGCCAGTCTAACGACGCCGACGGCCAGTCCGACGCCGACGGCCAGTCCGACGCCGACGGCCAGTCCGACGCCGACGGCCAGTCCGACGCCGACGGCCAGTCCAACAACGACGGCCAGTCTAACGACGCCGACGGCCAGTCCGACGGCGACGGCCAGTCCGACGGCGACGGCCAGTCCAACGCCGACGGCCAGTCCGACGCCGACGGCCAGTCCGACGCCGACGGTCAGTCCGACGCCGACGGCCAGTCCGACGCCGACGGCCAGTCCAACGGCGACGGCCAGTCTAACGACGCCGACGGCCAGTCCGACGGCGACGGCCAGTCCGACGCCGACGGTCAGTCCAACGGCGACGGCCAGTCCGACGCCGACGGTCAGTCCAACGGCGACGGCCAGTCCGACGCCGACGGCCAGTCCGGCGCCGACGGCCAGTCCAACGGCGACGGCCGCGGCCAATTGGCCGAATGAGCCTGCGGGATCGACGCTTATTTCCGACTACAACTACAATGCCGTGAGCGGCGATGGTTGGTTCAGTACGGGCGGCGATTCATCCGTGGTCAGCGACTCGACGGCACCTCTCTCGCCTAACAGTGTCCTACAAATGCGATACGCGACTGGCCACCAAGCTGGATATGCTCCTGACAACTCTTGGCATTCACTGAATGGAGAACAACGAGAGGTCTACGTAGGGTTCTGGTGGAAAGCTAGCCCGAACTGGCAACAGGAAACTAATAGTGGATTTAGCAAGATTGCATTTTTCGTCAGCAATGGACAGCCGGATGTTTTCATCGGGATGCAAGGTCCACAGGGGGGGCCATACGCGCTGTCGGTGATGTTTGAATCACCAGATCTCAGCAACGGCCATTTACCTGCCAGCTATGGCGATGATCCGGGGACCCGCGTATTGATGGGCAACGTCAGCAGGCCGAACGTTAACCCGGGAGAGTGGTATAGGGTTGAAATGTATTCGAAGCATAGTACGTCGTCTACCTCCCGCGATGGCATCTTCCGCTGGTGGGTCAATGGGACCTTAGCCGGAGACTATACCACCGTCAATTTCGACCAGTTGCCATGGGTTCAGTTCAATCTCAGTCCAACCTGGGGTGGCACGAACAATACAAAAACCCAAACGGATTATTACTGGTTCGATCACATCCACTTATCCCTGCCCGGATGACCGGGACCGCACGTGAACTAGCCGGAGATCTCTGGTCGGTCTGCGAAAGACCGGAGTGAAGGGAAAGTGAAAGGGTGAAGTGATGAGAGGATCACGTGGCAGGGCGACCGAGAGCCAGCATTAGGCCCGGATGGCCGCTTCATTGCATTCACCAGTAATTGGGGCAATGAGAACGGCCGGCGCGATCTGTATATCGTGCAAATTCCGCTGGCTCCTACTGTCTGATGATCGCATGGGGGAGGCGGCAAGTGCAGTGTTGCGCCCGGACGGACTACGCTGCAGACTTGCCGCTCCCCACCTGACGTGATGTACGGGGTGGAATGTGAATCGGCATGAAGAATCAAGAAACATGCGAATAATGCGAAGCAGGCTGGTGTACAAACTGTCGGTCCTTGCCGTGATAGCTGCCGGTGTAACGGCCGGTATCGCCGAGGCGAAATCCGAACTGCCCTGTCTGGTGAAGCCGCAGCTGACCCTCACTGTGGGAAGCCCGGTGGTCGGTGTGCTGAGCACCGTGGCGGTGGACCAGGGTCATGTGGTGAATGAAGGCGATGTCCTTGCGACGATCGAGTCCAGTCTGGAACAGGCGGAAGTAGAACTGGCGAAGGCGAAGGCTGAAATGGATGCGGCCGAGAAGAGCACGCAGATGAAAATCGAATTCAGTGGACGAAAATCCACGCGAGCGAAGAACCTAAGCAAAACCTCCGCCATCGCTCAACATGAGGTCGATGAAGCCGAAACTGAAGAGCGATTGGCTCAAGTGGCTCATCTGGAGGCGCTTGAGAACAGGCGTTTAGCTCGGCTCGAGTTGGAGCGCGCCAAAACCGCGCTCCAGCTGCGGACGCTTCGCAGCCCGATCAGGGGGGTTGTCGTTGAGCGGTTCCTCTCGCCCGGTGAGCTGGTCAAGCAAGCGCCGATACTGAAATTGGCCCGACTCGATCCACTCCATGTGGAGGTCCTTGCCCCGGTGTCCTGGCTCGGAAAAATTGCGGTCGATATGCAGGGTGAAGTGACCTTGGCGTCATCGTCTCCGGGACCCATGCAAGGCCGGGTCACGATGATCAATCCCTTGGTCAACAGTGCCAGCGGTACGTTCGAAGTTCTCCTGGAGCTTCCTAATCCACGGTACACCATACCAGCCGGTCTTCCCTGCACCGTCCGATTCGCGATTCCTTGACTCGGTCTGCATACCTCGTTTCTTCTACGTCTCTGCACGGTGGAGTCGCATGCGTGCATTGGACGGAAGACGTAATTCTTTCGTCGAGATTCTTTCTTGACGGTGCCCGTCCCAATCCTCGGAATGTAAGAGGTGATGAAATGACGATGCGTGAAATGTACAGATATTTGGCGACCGTGGTTGTCGTCGTCCTCCCCCTTGTTGACGCAACGACAGCCGTGGCGCAAACTCCAAACGCTTCTACATCGGAAGCGCCTCCCGAACTGCGTCTGACGCTCCGTGAAGCGATGGAGGCGGCCGTCGATAACAACCCCAACGTACGGCTGTTCAAGGAGCGCGTGGAGACCGCCCGCGCCGCGAGCAAGACACAACTCGGACCGCTCCTGCCGAATCTGTCCAGTACTGTCAGACAATCCCAACAAACTCTCTTTCTCGGGACTCTGGGACTGGCGCCCATACGGACGGACCCCTTCAGTATCTTTGATGCTCGCGCGAACGTCTCACAGAGCATCTTTAGTTTGAGCTTGATCCAGCGATGGCGGGCTTCGAGGCAGGCTCTCAAAGTGGCGGAACTGGAGTCGGAAACCACGAAGTTCGATACGATGTCGGCCGTGGGCTTGTTCTATGTGGAGATCCTCAAGGCCGAGGCCACCGTCAAAGCCCGGGAGTCGAACCTACAGGTGCTGGGGGAATTGCTGGAGTTGGCTCGAAGCCGCCGTGGAGGAGGCATGGGCACGGGACTGGATACCGCGCGGCTCGAGGCCCAACTCGAAAATGAACGGCAGCAACTTGCGACGGCGCGGTATGACGTCGAGCGGCTGAAGTTAAACCTTCTCAATAGCCTGGGGATATCATACGACGCGCGCCTGATCCTGACGGATCAGCTGAAACTGGAGGTAACGAATCCCCCGGCCGTCGCCGATGCCGTCACGACCGCCATGAGTCAGCGAATGGAGATCAAGGCCCAGCAGCAGCGCATCAAGACCGCGTCCCTAACCTTGAACTCGGCGGAAAGCGAGCGAATCCCATCCGTTGTGGCCCAGGGGGATTACGGACTGATCGGCAATCGCATGAACAATACGCTCGACACGTATAACGTGGGGGTGTTCCTTACCGTTCCACTCTTCGAGGGGGCTCGCGAAGGCCGTATCAGCGAATCGCGAAGCCAGGTCAATCAGGAGCAGATTCGTCTGCGGGTTGTGACCAATCAGGTGATGTTGGATGTTCGTGAGGCGCTTGTCACATTGACCTCGGCGAAGGAGCAGTTGGCCATCTCACACTCGGGGCTCCAAGCGGCCGTGAAAGAGTTGGCGCTTGCCCGGGAGCGATACGCCGTTCTCACGACCACGAGTAATTTGGAAGTGACCAACGCGTTATATTCGCTTTCGCGGGCCCGTGAAAATGCCGTGGATGCGATGTTTCGCCTGAACGGAGCAAGAGTAAACCTTGCACGGGCTTTGGGAGATCTCGACAAGCTGCAGTAGATTTCAATCGGGTATGCGGACCGGTACCCCTGCCGCCCTTTCCTATCTGGAATATGGAGGCAGTTAGGACTCCAAGCGACCTATATAATCCTCCCTGATAATCCTCCCTGCCATATTGACAGATAGTCCGCACCTCCGTACTCTCGTTCGATGTTCGTCTCCGTTCACGATGACATGGGAGGAAGGCATGGGGAGAAGTGTGGAGATCGGGTCAATTTCGACGAAGCTGGCGCTAATCACGGGGATGGCGGGATTCCTATTTGGAGCTGGACCCGTCAAGGCCGCCGATGAATTGCTCAAGGAGTCCGTGCTGCCATCCAGCCTGGCCGTCAAGGCGGTTCAAGCGGCGGTGGAGTTTTGCAAGAAGGACGGCTATCGCGTCACCGCATCCGTGGTCGATCGTGGCGGCGTCCTGCGCGCGATGGTCCGATTCGACGGAGCCGGTCCGCATACAGTGGAAAGCAGCCGCAAAAAAGCCTTTACCGCTGCGAGTCTGAAGCGCCCTACGAGCGAGTTGGCTGAATTGATGGCCAAGACCCCGACGCTCCAAGGCTTGCGGGACATGGATCGCCATATCCTGATTCTCGGCGGCGGTTTGCCGATTGAAATCAACGGGGAAATGGTGGGAGGCATCGGCGTTGGCGGAGCGCCGGGCGCTCATCTCGATGATGCTTGCGCGCAAGCGGGGCTCGACGCGATCGGAGCGGCATCCAAGGCGCCAGCCGGCAAGTGAACCGGAATCGGAGTCTATCGCTCATTCTGCTGTCCATGATTGTGTCGGGCGCGTGCAACAGTGAGGCGCCCGAGCCCGCCGTGATGGAATGGCCGCAGGGCGGCCTGCGAGTGACCATTACGCGGATCGCCACCCATCCGTTTCTCGCTCGGTACAACTTGAAGGCGCGCATCGAACGTCGCGACGGATGTATCGCCACGAGCGATCTGTTTCCCGACACCGGCCAAGCCGGGCGTCGGAATCTGTATTTCACACACTCTAGAGCCCTCCTCATCATCGGACAGTATGATGCCAGGCTGTTGCGGCCTGATGGTTGTACGATTCAGCTGGTCGAATTTCACCTATTGGAAAAGAATCGGATATTCCTGGGCACGTTCGATATCGATGAACACAAACAATGGCGGTTCCTGTCGCCTGACTCGCAATCGGAGCGTCCTTTTGAAAGTTTATGAGTGACGCGGCCGGATCTCGCGTCTATTCCTATCGCCGGTTGGTCGATTTCGATGAACCGATTGTGTGGCGGATGCTCTATGAGGCGGCTCATGTCATGGGCGAAGGCCGGCTGGCCGTCGAGTCGGTCCATAACATGGAAGTGAAGGCGATACGAGGACGCGTCCCCAGCGCTTCAAAACCTTACGGCAGCCATGTCATGCCGGCACCTGGCGTTTCGAAGCAGGATGATGCCTGCAATGACATCGGCCAAGCCGACAAGGGTCAAGACGACGGCGCCGGTCCCGTCTGATTGGCCGGATGCCAGGTGGGTGGCAAGGAAGGGAAAGGCGATCAGCGTCACGGCCGCTCCGCCGGCATAGAGGGCCAGCGCGACTCTCCGCATCGAGGTGCTGCTGGTCAACATGTCGCCCTGTGAAAATATTCGGGATGGTGAAGCGGACAGAGGAAAATACCACTTCATCCGACACCGTCCGTAGATGAGGCCGCACAGAATCGCCAGCCAGGCGATGCCCCAGGGTGTCTGAAAACATTGGACGATGTCGTCGCCGCCCGGCATGGTAGCTAGCGGTGTAGCATGCCTTCCCTGCCTGGCAACTGAAGTCGATATTTCAACAGCGGATCATGGCGTTGAGGCGCACGATGAGCCTTATCCGGCGCCGTAAGGGTGATCAATGACGAATTGCCAATGACCGGCAGGTTGCCGTCGCGCCACCTCGATATTCCTGCCCGACATAGCAAGTGATTTGCCGTCCGGTCCGGTACCGGTGAGGCGCCATTCGCCGCGAAGTAGGGCGAGATCTCCGGCCTGGATAATTTCGATGGTGTCGATCTCGATGCGTCCGTTCAGAGCCAGGAACTGTTGCAACGCTTGGCGGTTTGCGTCGTAGCCGATGGTGACGGCGCCTGGTTGCGGCACCAATGCGGCGGCCTTTTCGTACAGCGCCATCAGTCCGTCAATATCGCGGGCATTGAATGACGCTACGAATTGTGTATGAAGATTCTTCGGCGAATGCGGATCCATACATCATCCTCCTCAAGATCAGTTCAGCCATTGTGGAGAAGCCAGGCTCGCGGTATTGACCGTCATAGATGGGTGGGGCGATGAGTTGGTCCATGGCCAATCCGCGGTGAAGCGATTTGCAATATTGTTCCACCTGACGGTAAGGGAACCATCCGAGGTTGTCAATGCAACCTCGTTCGGATCCACCTCGGTATGCCCGCTTGCATGCCGGGAGAGATTCGTTATAAGTGGATTACGAGATGACGCGCATGTCGCTTCCATCGTTGCCATCGTTCAAGGTCAGGCAGGTCCCACCTGGACGCTGGTTCGTGGGCCATCTGTGGGAATTCAAACAGCGTCCGTTGGATATCATGGCGGCGTGGCGCCGGCAGTACGGCGATCTCGTGCGCTTCCAGCTCGGAACGAGAGCCTGCTATCTGCTGAGCCATCCGGATTTGGCGGAAGAGGCGCTGCTCCACAAGCCGGACGATTTCGGCAAGATCTACAATCCGGGTAAACCGACCGGATTGGGCCTCGTCCTAGGCAACGGTCTGCTGACGAGCGAAGGATCGGTCTGGAAAAAGAACCGCCGGCTCATCCAGCCGGTATTTCAACGCCAGCGCGTGATCGCGATGGCACGGGAAATCGTGGCGGTCGGAGAAGAGCTGCTGCAACGTTGGGACGTGCTGGATCGACCACAAACGATGGATGTCGCGGCCGAGATGATGAAGGCCACGCTCGATGTCATCACGCGGACGATGTTCAGCACGAGCCTGCTGCACGAGGTAGGCCGCCTTGCCCCGGCGCTCGATACGCTGCTTCGCTATGCGTTTCAATCTTTTCACAATCCGCTCCGCCTGCCTCTGTGGGTTCCGACGCGGGACAACCGCGCGTTCCAAAAGGCCAAGGCCTCTGTGGACCGGCTGATGTACGGGTTGATCAGCGGGCGACGGCGCAGCAGAGATCGACACGGCGATCTGTTGGATCATCTGCTGCACGCCGTCGATGAAGAGACGGGATCAGGCCTTACCGATGAGCAGCTGCGTGATGAGTTGCTGACAATCGCCGCGGCCGGCCATGAGACCACTGCCAATGGCTTGAGTTGGATCTGGTATTTATTGGCCCATCACCAGGACGTGCGAGCGAAGCTCTACGTCGAATTGGCGGACGTCCTCCAATCCCGTACACCGACGGTTGAGGATGTCCCGCGCTTGCCTTACACGAGATCGATTTTTGAAGAGACACTGCGGCTCTATCCCCCGGCGCCGGCGCTTCAGCGCAAAGCGTTGCATGACACGAGCCTGGGTGGCTGCCCGATCAAGGCCGGATCGTTAGTGATCATCGGTCTTTGGAATATTCACCGGCATCCGGACTTCTGGGCCGAACCGGAGGCCTTCCGGCCGGAACGGTTTATGGGTGGGGCGGATGCCACCGGCCATCGGCTGGCCTGGATGCCGTTCGGTGCCGGCCATCGCACCTGCGTCGGAAACCACTTCGCCATGATCGAGGGGCCGCTGCTGTTGGCGCTCATCGCCCAGCGGTACGAATTGGATGTCGCGCCGGGTTACAAAGTCGAACCTGAGGTCGCGGTGACCGTCAGGCCCAAGAACGGATTGAAGATGATGGTGCGGAAACGCCTCTGAAGGTTCCTGCCTGAATCACTAACATGAGCTTTTCACGTTGGAATCTAGCCGTGGACGGACGTCTCACCGAAGCCGCCTTGAAGCGAAAAATCGAATGCCTCGGTTATTCGGTGACCCGGTATGTGTACCAAGCCGGCGTCTATTTCCCTGATCATTCGCACGGAGTGGATAAAATGGATGCCGTGATATCGGGGCGCTTTAGAATGGTGGTCGAGGGCCAAGAGATTGTCCTGGAAGCAAGGGATATGCTGGCGGTGTCGGCCGGCGTGGTTCACTCGGCTCAAGTGGTTGGCGATGAGCCGGTGGTGAGCCTGGATGGTGTGAGAGTATAGGGATTCTGGCCGCGGCGCGAGCCTCCACCTAAATTCCTTCGTGCATCTTCACTGTCTTAAGAAAGGCGCCGAGTTCCGGGTTGGCCTGAGGCCCGAACGCATCGGCGATCGTGCCGCGCGTGCCGTCGTTTGCTTCGATGGCATAGAGCACCGACATGTCATCCGGGTCGCTCACGCCTTCGAACCGGTGGTGCTCGACGATGGTCAACTGATCGGGCCTGAATGTTTTCCCGCTGTTGACCGCCTTAAAGGTTTTGTCGAGAAACTCGAAGTTCGCCGTATAGCCTCTCTTCCGAAGTCCTTCAACCGCTTCCGACAGCGTCTTGTACGATTGCAGTGTCATCGGTTCGTCCCCCATGCGACCCGGCTTCCTTCATGCATGATGGGTTGGACCGAGACCTTGTTCAATAGGGGCGCATCCGATCCTTGAACGTCAATTCCGCGACGGCGGATTTATCAAGGTCACCCTTTCCCTGCTGCACCAATCGCCGGTATTGCCTATAGGTGGCCTTGGCGACCGGCAAATCCAATCCAGCCTCCTCGGCCAGGGTTAGCGCGATACCTGAATCCTTTGCCGCATGAGCGGCAGAAAAATAACAATCATGTGCCCGGTGCTGCATATCTTCGCCATCCGTTTCCAACACTCGGGAATGGGCGCCGGTCTGGGCGAACACCTCCCGCAGCATCGTCAAATCAAGGCCCAAGGCTGCGCCTAATCCGAGCCCCTCGGCCAGCGCCGCCGTATTGGAGTTCATGACCATGTTGACGAGCACTTTGACCTTCGCGGGTGCCCCCGCCGGGCCGATGTAGCGTATCCTGGCGCTTAGGTCCTCCAGCAGCGGCCTTGCCAGTTCAAAGGTGTGCGGCCGTCCACCGCACATGAGATAAAGAGTGCCTTCCCGTGCTTGCGTGATGCTGCCGGCCATACAGGCCTCCAAGCTCCGACCGCCAGCTTGTTCGATCAACGCTTCCACCTCCTGGTGAACAGAGGGCGAGAGCGTCGCGCAGTTAATGAAAAGTCGATCTTTGGCATGGCGCAGGAGACTGCCGGGATCGTGCGCGTCATAGATCCGACGCATGGCCGCGTCATCTGAGACGACCGTGAACAAGATATTGGAACGGGCAGCCGCCTGTACCGGCTGGTTTGCCGCTTCGCAATCCAATTCCTTGGCCAGTTCATTGGCCTGGTCTTGATTGATGTCGTGCACCGCCGTGACCCGGTACTGCTTGTCTTTGAGCCGGCGTGCCATATTGGCGCCCATCCGGCCGACTCCCACGAAACCAATGTGAAACTCAGAGGTGGTCATCACGTAGGTCGCTCCCTTCGAATTGCTGCCACGAATGAGAGCCAGTCTAACATAGTTCGTCGCTTCGATTATCGACCGGGAATCCTGCCGGGGAACCAGGTCAAAGTGATGGCGCGATCGGACGCGAGCCGGGCCCCGATAGAAGAAGTTCGAGGAAACGTGGTACCTTTACGCCGCGTTCTGGCGTAGAGAGGGAGGTTGAGATTGGTACGAGAGAAGCCGTGCCCAGTTTAGCCGTTGTCGCTCTCCTGCTTCTGAGCAGCTGGTTGACTGCCGGATGCCCTCGCGTGATCTCGTTGGATTATATCCCGTCCAATCCGCTCAAAGGCCATGGTAGGCTGCAGGTTGAGACGTTCGAGTATCGAGCGCCTCAACAAGGAATCGACCGGCCGAAAGAGATGCAGGCCGATGCTCAAGAATTCGAAGCATTCTACTTATCTCAGAACATCGGCGACTTCTTCACACAGGCCTTGAAGAGCGAGCTCGATCATTCCGGCTATGAGGTGGCGCCCACGGGGGCGTTGGTGATTACCGGAACAGTCGAACGGTTTTACTTTGACTATGAAGGGCCAGACGGTCAAGTCTTTGAGATCCATGTCTCATACAGAGTAAAGCGCAGCGGAGCCGTGGCCTATTCTTACACCTGCGAATCCAGGCAAGCGCAATCAGCCGCCCTTTCGACAAGCGGGTTGGTGATCAGGGCCGGGATCAAGCATTGTATTGAGCGCTTTATCCAAGAAGCGCAGAATGCGAAGGTTCTGTGATCCGCAGAATTGTCGGCTATCACCTGGACGAAGAGAACCATTGGGTGGCGGACCTTGAGTGCGGCCACGGGCAGCATGTGCGCCATCAACCGCCGATGACCACGAGGCCCTGGGTGCTTACTGAAGAAGGACGCAGGAATCGACTCGGCGCGACGCTGAATTGCAAGAAATGCGATGAAGGCCAGTAGTGGCAGAGAGCTTGGGAAGCTGTCCGGCTTCGCCGCGTTATGGGAACAGCCAGCCCCACAGAGATGATAGCCATCCCGTTAAACTGCCGAGCCACGAATCATTTTCATGAGTGGGCTGTGGTTTCGGGCTCGGTGCGGCGGGCGGAACAGGTTTGGCCGCGGGTTGAACGGATGAAGCCGGCGCAGCCGGTGTGACAGAGGGAGCTGGAGAGGTGCCCGCAGCGGCCACGACTTGAGGAGCCGGCGGGGCACCGAGGCCAGCTTGTACGTCGGCAGAAGGATATGCAGGCGATGAAGTTTCCGAAGGAAGCGGCGTCACGGTCGCCACCAGACGGGAGTTTCCTCCGTTCATATCCGTTGCTTGCGAAACGCGGAGCATATCGCCAATGTCCGGCGCCTGGCCCATGTCTCGTTCGTACCGTTCGATGACCGCTTGCATTCGTAATTGATCCCGCTTCGCCGCCTTGACGCCCTGGACCTGTTTTGCGTGTTCGATTTGGAGCGCATGGGCTTTGGCTTTGAGCGCTTCCAGCCGGTTTTGTTCCGCTTTGTATTCGGCATAACTGGCCCGCGCTTGTTGCAGTTCCGCTCTGATGCCGGTCAGGAGCTGTTCCCCATCGACATTCAGTTTGTGCAAGGCCTCTTTCTGTTGTTCAAGCTTCTGGACATCGCCTTGCGCCCGTGTCAGTTCGGTTCGTAGACCATCCATTTCAGTCGTCACGGTCTCATACCGGCTTTTAGACACGCAGCCGACCAGGGAGACGGCACAGACGATGCCAAAACAGAAGTACCGCACATGCTGGCGGCTCCAGGGAACCAAGGTGTATGAACGGAAATGGGCAAATACCTTCATAGGTGTTCCCTCGTGGTGAGTCGTGCAACAGGGAAAATACGGTTGACCGCCGATCCAAGGCTTACTGTTCCAGAAAACAGCCCAAACGGCAAATAAAAGTCGAAAAGTGCCGTGCAACTCCATGCTCTCAGCCCCGAGGTCGATGAAATGATACAGGCGGCCTTGTGCGACGATCGGGACAGTCAATGATGTAGGGAGAGGCAAGCTTCTGAACAGCGGGCAAGGTCTCAGTGCAGGCGGCTTGCCAAGCGAACAACTCAACTAATGGAGAGTCGTAACCGGATGGATGCAGTCTGTCTGCATATCAAGGCCGGCTCCTTCCCACGGCTGCAAATGGGGGCCGCGATAGTGATAGCCGCCCCGTACAGGATCCATGGCCAGGAGCAACGGTGTGTCGAGGTCGAGCACGTCGAACCCGCCCAGCCCTAAAACAAGGCTGAGCGAGCAGCCCATGGCGATGCGGGTTTCCACCATTCCTCCCACCATCAACCGGAGGCCGGCGGAGCGAACGAACGAAGCGATCTCCAGCGCTTCGATGACGCCGGTCTTCATGATCTTGATATTCACGTAATCCGCGGCTTGTTTATCGATCACCGTCCTGGCGTCGGAGAGCGAACGAACCGATTCGTCAACCGCGACCGGCACGCCGGTCAGATGGCGAAGCGCCGACAACCCATCGAGATCCTGCCGGGCCAGCGGCTGTTCAAGGAGGACCAATTTGCCGCCGAATCGTTTCACGCCCTCCGTAAAGCCCAGACATTCTTCACGGGTGAACCCTTGATTGCCGTCGCCGATAAAACCGATCCCCGGCAAGGCCTGATGCACCGCTTCGAGTCGGGCGATATCCTCATCGACATGCCTGCCTACTTTCATTTTGAACAGGCGGAATCCGTCCGCATACCATCGGTGGGCCAATTCCAGTGTTTTGTGCCGGTCCACAATGGGAATGGTAATGTCGCTTTCCCGTTCACGGAGATCGGCGCCTCCCCAGAGCCCCCACATCGGGATCCCGGCTTGGCGGCACAATGCGTCCAAGACGGCGGTTTCCAATGCGCAACGCGCCGCCGGCTGTGAGGAATCCGACAGGTCGGCCAGCAATCCCGCGAGATATTTGTATTGAAGCACGGATTGTCCGATCAGCGATTTCCCGAGCATCGCCATGGAAGCCAGACAACTCTCGCGGCTCTCGCCACCCACTTCGGGAAATGGCGCCGCTTCACCATACCCCTGGATGCCCGATGCCAGCGTGACGCGGACAAAGACGTTGTGCGCTGTTAGCCGCGTGCCCGTCGCGACCACGAAGGGATCGGTGATGGGGATATCGACCGGCCAGAATTCAATTTTGGTAACCGTAAATCGCATGGGTGGGCGCGATGATTTGATGATGGTCATCCATAGCGATCGTTCTCCCAGGGAAGAGCGGTATTGGAATAGCCGCGGACCTCCCAAAAGCCTTTTTCGTCTCGATCCGAAAAGACGATGCGCTTCACCCACTTCGCGCCTTTCCAGGCGTAACGTTTCGGGACAATCATCCGAACCGGGCCGCCGTGGTCCTTCGTGAGGGGGCGGCCGTTCCATTTGGAAGCCAGCAACACGTCCTCGTCATCACAGGCGGACAGCGGAAGATTGGTCGTGTAGTCGTCGTAAGAGGCAAAAAGCACAAAGCGGGCTGACGACAGCGGTCGGACGATCTCGATCAGATGTTTGAAGGCGACTCCCTCCCATTCATTGTCAAAGCGGCTCCAGCTGGTCACGCAATGAAAATCCGAGACGGTGGTCATCTGGGGTTGCGAAAGAAAGTCCTCCCAGCTCCATGTGACAGGCCGTGACACGAACCCTTCGACAGTCAGTGACCAGTCCGGGAGGGAAATGTCCGGTTTGCGGCCGAGATCCAAGACCGGCCATGTCTCCACGACATGCTGTCCCGGCGGTAATCGATCGTCTCCTTCATGGAATACTTCCCGTTCTTCACCGCCGCGCCGGGCCTTCGCCCACTGCTCCTTTGTCTTAATCAGCCGTTCGTTCTGGTTCATGACAGGCCTCCTGCGGAGAGAGTAGGCCAAGACAGGTCGATTTGACAAGCCCCGCTATGACACATGAAAGGCGGAGGAAGACGTGGAACAAGAAATGCGGTAATCAGGCTCGCTTGCGCCGTGCTCTCAATGGTTTGCGGGCTTCCGGCGAATCGCGCCTGTTTTCAGCAAACCAAGCTGAATCGCCTCCCGAAGGAGTTGCGCCGTATTTGAGACGCCCATTTTCAACATGATTGAGGAACGGTGCGCTTCCACGGTTCTGACGCTGATTTTCAGCCGCCGGCCGATATCGCGATTCATGAATCCTTCCCAGACCATCTGTAAGACCTGTTGTTCGCGAGGCGTGATGCGGCGGGTCGGTCGCGGAGAGGCGACGTGCAGCTCTTGTGGAGCCGACTCTTTTGAAGGTGGCTTTGTCTGCGAGGGCTGCCGAGAACGCTTCATAATTTCCTTGTCGCCATACGGCGGTTCCGACCATAGTGGGGCGCATCAGTATCCGAATGGAGTGCTCTTTGTAGAGAAACACACAGGATGCCGCTAGGTTCCTTAGATCTACGCGAACGAGGTTTTTCGGCTCTAGGGAAGGGCTGCAAAAGGAGCTAGTGATCTACCTAGTTCGACGACATCCGGGCAAAATATGCGGCCGCTTGGGAGCGGCGCGTGAAGTCTAGCTTGTGAAATATGAAGCGCACATAATTCTTGACCGTCTTCTCACTCAAATTCAGTGTCTGGCTGATTTCTTTGTTCGTCTTTCCCTCCGCCACAAGAGCCAGCACGCGGGTTTGCTGCGGCGATAAGCGGTAGCGCTTAGCCAGCAGGCGGCCGCCTTCATGACCGGGACGATCCGTTCTGGTCACGACCGCGTCTTTCACGGCGGGATCCAAAATGGTTTGGCCGGCTGCGACGGTGTGGACGGCTCGGGTTAGGCCGGTGGCGTTGACTCGTTTGAGAAGATACCCGTCCGCTCCCCCGAGAATCGTTTCTGTCACCGCGATATCGTCTGTGAATGAGCTCAAAAAGATAATGCGCACGGCCGGGTGATGTTCCCGGATTGTCCGGCAAGCCGTGATGCCGCTGTTGTCAGGCAGGCGGACATCCATCACGACCACGTGGGGCGATAGCTCACGCGCGGCCTGGATCGCCGCGGACGCCGTGCCGACGTCGCCGATCACAGAAATGCCGGGATCGCGTTCGAGAAGCGCCCGCAGGCCTTCTCGCACCACTTCATGGTCTTCTACGAGAAGCACGCGAATAGTCTGAGTCAATCTGCGGCTCATTCTCCATCCGTTGTTTGCGTAGTTCAACCGTCACGGTGGTGCCCTTTTGCCGGTGAGATCGTAGCTTGAAGCGAGCGCCGATCTTTTTTGCCCGGGCTCTCATGGTTTTCAGTCCAAACCGGCTCATCATCGGGGCGGTAGGGTCGAATCCGATTCCATTGTCCTGGATGGTCATAACGATCCCATGTGGCTCCGCACGTAGATAGAGGGAGCCTTTTGCAGCCTGTGAATGGCGCAGAATGTTGTTCACCGCTTCCTGAGCAATGAGATAGAGGTGTTTTCTTTGGATGTCGGACAGATCCTCGGCCACTCCATCGTCTATTCGCGCATCAATCGCGGTGCCTGAGCCATTACTGCGCTTCCGTGCCAGCTTGCGGAACCGCGCGGCCGTTGATGCCGGGCTTAACTGCAGCAGAGGATCTTTTCCGCCGATGAAATTCCGCACGTCTTCGATGACCAAATTTAGTTCTTCGATGGAGCGGTTGAGCAGAGTGGAGATGGAGCCCTCTCCCGTTTCCTTTATTCGGTAGCGCCCGTCCTCCAGGCCCATCCCGATCGCATACAGCCGTTGAATAATATTATCGTGAAGATCATGCGCGAGCCGTTCCCGCTCGGCTTGGATTGCTTGCATGCGAACGTGTGCCCGGCGCAAGGCCCGCTCCGCGATTTTTCGATCGGTGATATCTTCGCATACGATAAGAATGACGAGCCGCCCTTTCGGATCGGGGACGGCGCGGGCGCATTCTCTCACCCACAGGGTAGTCCGGTCCTTGCGGACTTTGCGCAATTCCCATGTAATAGTCTCGGACACGTTGGTTCGGCAGGCGGCGAGTTGTTCGAGAACTTGTGCGTGATCTTCCGGATGGAACACGTCGAGGACGGAATGACCGATCAAGTCATGTTGCGCATAGCCGAGCTGGCCCGCGCCATATCGATTGACGGATAGCACCGTGCCGTCGATCGAGAGTGTGAAAAACATGGTCGGATTGTCGTCGTATAGCGCATGATAGCGCTGTTCGCTGTCTTGCAAGGAACGCTCTGCTTCGGTCCGTTCCGTGATATTAAGGGCGATGCCTCCGACGTAGCGGACACCTTTTCTATCCTGGAATGGGTATTTTAAGACCCACCAATAATGAATATTCCCTGCGTCGTCCTTCGATGTTTCGAGGCCTTCGTACACTTTGCGTGACGAGAGGACGGCAAGATCCCCATCCCGGCATTGAAGGGCCATGTCGGGTGGGTGAATCGAGTCGTCGGTGAGATGAAGCCATTCGCCTGGTGATAATTTGACTGACTCTTCCCACATGCGATTGGCATAGACGTAGCGACCGTGTTCGTCTTTCAGCCATGCCAGCGCCGGCGTGTGATCCATGAAACTCCTGAAGCGATCCTCGCTTTCCTGCAACGTCTCCAGCGCCCGCCGGTATTCCATGAGTTCATCAGGGGTCTCCCCGAAACACTTGGGACGGGCTGCATGGCCGGCAGTCGACATTGTCTTAGTCCTCGAAGCTTTGATCGCCATGCCGTTTATCCGGATATATCCGTCAGATAATCAAAGAAATGTCGCGTTGCAGAGGGGACTGAGGGAAGTACTTTCATAGATCGCGGGAACCACCAAGCGGTTCTTTTCACAATGGACCGAACCGAATCGAATTCAGTCGGGACAATGCTGGGCGTGTATCGTGCCTAGTAATGTGACGCGCTAGCATACATGGGCCGGAGATCTCCCGTAAACCCCATTGCTTGCGTGGTACGAGCCTCACGCCGGCTTGAGGGTCCGCGGTCCGGATGACTGACATCACGTGGTGGAGGATGAAGAGAAAGAAAATGAGTGGCAGGGTAACGGGTCGGTGAATCGTCTCGTTCGCGACAGATCGATCTTCAGACCGACAATCTTGTTTGCCTCTCGCACCATCGCTGAGGGCGCATCACCGTGCCCAGGGCCGCAATGGCACAGATAAGGGCGAGCATGATGAAACTGGCAAGCAAGAAAAATCCACCCTTGAGGTCATGCATGGAAAGAGGCACCATGTTCACCACCTCCTGTTACCGTTAAGTGTACCACGTCACGGAGTTTGCCAGCCGCATCGACAGGTCCATGCCTCTGCCGGGTCGCTCTTGGAGAGCTTATGAAGACAGCAGGGGCACAAGCGCATCCATGCATGATTGTGGCAATCCCTATAGGAAGATGCTCCTTCATTGCGCGGCGCGTCAAGCGAGTGATCCAGCATGGCGGGCGTCCTTTCAACTGGGTGATTCATCGTAGGCAAAACCTAGCTCCGTTTCTATCAGGCCGCTATACAGCTTTCGGTGGAACAGGACCGATCCTTGAGAGAAAGACCTCTCACCAAGAAACCATCACCTCTCCGCAAAGTCTGCATAATCCAGGCCGCCGGCGAGATGAATGATTCCCGGATCGGGTTCAGTTTTGCAGGACAAACTAAGTCCTTGTCAACACTCAATTGTGTCCTCATTGTAATGCAATGGCGGCTGGTAATCCCGTGCGCCGTTGTTCCTATTCCCGTGTCAAGCCGCGGCACAGTCGATGGCTCGCGGATGAATGCCGGTGAGGCTCAATATGCCGCTCTTGTCCCTCCCATGGAGTAGAGGGCTTAGGACGCAAGGAACTCCTCGCGAGCATGCATTGACAGGCCGGTAGGAAGCGCACCATGATACCGCTTCATCATGGCAAGCATTGTCTCCGGCTCTCCCGCCGCGCAAAAGTTTTCCATTGGAAAGGCGCTTCTTTTCGCGCTGTTGGTAAGCGGCGTCGGTGCGTTTGTGTATTTCGACCTCGGGCGATATCTATCTCTGGAGGCGCTCAAGGCGAATCGAGACCGCCTGTTGGTCTTTACCGACGATCACTATGCCGCCGCAGTTTCTGTCTTTATCGCCCTCTATTGTGTCGTGACCGGCTTGTCGTTGCCCGGCGCGGTGATCATGACGTTGGCCGGCGGGTTTCTCTTCGGCGGCCTGCTGGGCACGCTCTACGTGAATGTGGGTGCAACCAGCGGAGCGACCATCGCGTTTTTGGCTTCGCGGTATTTGCTGCGTGATTGGGTCGAGCGCACCTTCGGGCATAAACTTCGACCGATTCAAGAGGGATTTGCCGAGAACGCGTTCAGCTATCTGATGACCCTGCGATTGATTCCTTTGTTCCCTTTCTTCCTGGTTAATCTGGTATCGGGGCTGACCCGAATGAGCGCCGGGACCTACATTGCAGCGACGGCGTTGGGCATCGTTCCGGGCAGTTTCGTCTATGCCAATGCAGGCCGTCAGCTCGGCAGCATTAATTCATTGAAGGAAATTGCCTCGCCCAATGTGTTGCTGGCGTTTACATTGCTGGGACTCTTGGCGTTAGCGCCTCTCATCTATAAGAGAATGAGACGGACCGGATGACGGCACGGTCCTCTTCTGATCGACCATGAAAAAAACGATGGTTACGGGGGGTGGGGACTCATGCTGCCTGACGATGACTACAACCGGAAACTGATCGAGAACGTCCATCCCGCGGCCTGGCAGAATCCGAATCCTACGTCCTGTTACAACATGGTCGTCATTGGAGCCGGAACAGCCGGCTTGGTGACGGCCGCCATCGCCGCCGGCGTGGGGGCGAAAGTCGCCTTGATCGAACGACATCTCATGGGCGGCGATTGCCTGAACGTCGGATGCGTGCCGTCCAAGGCAATGATTCGGGCCTCGCGCGCCTGGACGGATGTCAAGCGCGCAGGGGAGTTCGGTATCCAGATCCCGGCCGGCGTGACATATGATTTCGGGACAGTCATGGAACGCATGAGGCGGCTGAGAACAAGGATCAGCCCCATGGATTCGGCTCAGCGGTTCAAGACTCTCGGAGTCGATGTCTATCTCGGCCATGCGCGATTCACGGGCGATGATACGGTCATGGTCGAAGGACCGGCGGGAGACCGGAAGCTCAGGTTTGCCAAAGCAGCTGTCTGTACAGGGGCTCGGCCTGCAATGCCCTCGATCCCGGGGCTCCACGAGGCGCGGTATCTCACCAATGAAACGGTCTTCAGTTTGACCGAACTGCCTGCGCGCCTGGGAATCATCGGGGCCGGTCCGATCGGATGCGAACTCGCCCAGGCTTTTGCCCGGTTCGGCAGTTCGGTGCATCTGATCGAAGCTTTGCACGGCATTTTGCCGAACGAGGATCGCGATGCGGCGGATATCGTGCTGCAATCAATGGTCCGCGACGGCGTGACTTTGCTCTGTTGCGGCAAGGAGGTGAAGGTCGGCAAGGGGAAGGACGGCAAGCAGTTATCGGTGCATTCGCATGAGCAACAGTACGATATCACGGTGGACGAGATCTTGGTCGCCGTCGGCCGTCAGCCCAATGTCGAAGGTCTCGGGTTGGAATCCGTAGGCGTCGAATATGACCAAGCCGGGGTGAAGGTGAACGGACGGCTCCAAACGACGAGCCCACGAATTTACGCAGCCGGAGATATTTGTTCGCGCTACAAATTTACCCATGCCGCCGACGCGATGGCGCAGATCGTGATTCAGAATGCACTCTTCCCGCATCCCCTCGGCATGGCGTATGCCGAGATGGATCAGCTGATCATACCCTGGTGCACGTTTACTGAACCGGAAGTCGCCCATGTGGGAATGTACGAGGCGGACGGCCGTAAGAAAGGCATCGCGCTCGAGACCTACACCTACCAACTCGATGAAGTGGACCGAGCGGTGCTCGACGGCGAAGACCGGGGCTTTGCCAGAGTTCACATTCGGAAGGGGTCGGATACGATTGTGGGCGCCACAATCGTCGCGGCCCATGCCGGGGACCTCATCAGTGAAATCACGGCGCTGATGAAGGCCGGCGCGGGAGCCAAGGTCCTTGCGAGTACGATTCATCCTTATCCGACGCAGGCGGAGGTCAATAAAAAGGCGGTGAACCTTTGGCGAAAAGCACACTTCACCGACGGCCAAAAAAATATTCTGAGAAAATGGTTCGCATGGGCAAGGAAATAGGAGCGGTCATTATGGCGGGAATCGTCTGCCTGTTCTGGATCGCCTCTGTTTGCACCGGTGCCGAATCCATTCCCATCCTGGAAGTTGGCGCCTTTTCAACGGCGACGTTGGCGCAATCGCTTCCTGATGGTTGGAAGCCGCTCACATTCAAGAAAGTGGACCGGCATACCAGCTATGAGCTGGTGAAAGACGAGAACATCGTGGTCATAAAGGCCAGGAGCGAGTCTTCCGCATCGGGTTTGATCAAAGAAGTGAAATTTGACCCCAAGGAATATCCGATCGTTCGATGGAGATGGAAGGTGATGAACCTCATCCAAAACAGCGACGTTCGCCGCAAAGCCGGTGATGATTATCCTGCCAGGCTCTATATCACGTTTGAATATGACCCGGACAAAGTCGGATTCACCAAGAAACTGAAATTCAAGGCCGGGCAAGCCATCTTTGGGCACCTTCCAATCGGAGCGCTCAATTACATCTGGGACGGCAAGGCGCCGAAGGGGATAATGGTGGACAATGCTTTCACAGATTTTGCGAAGATGATCGTCGTCCGGAGCGGATCAGCCGATGTGGGCCGTTGGGTGGAGGAAGAGCGGAATGTGTATGAAGACTACAAGAAAGCCTTCAATGAGGAGCCGCCCATGATTAACGGCGTGGCGATCATGAGCGATACCGACAATACTCGTGAGGCGGCGACGGCGTATTACGGCGATATCCTATTCTACAAGGCATCGAGATAGCGGCGCGAGCGAGGAAGATGGACGGGCAAGGTTCGCCTCGGTAGCCCGCTCCGGATGGGGCTTCCAATCAGCCCTTGTAGAACAGGAGGCCGCCGGCGGCCGTGACATCGGCGAGTTATTGGACCGAGTTCGCGAACGCACCGCGGGTGACTTCAGCCCGGATTGTATCGCCTATTTTCTTATTGCCGCGGAGGTGTTTCGTTCCCTGACCGATATGGAGTTTGACTTGATTGCCTTCGTAGTCTTCGACCGTATACACGTCGCCTTGTATGCCCTTCACGGTGCCTCCGATCGTTTTCCATGCAGGCCCCGGCTTGGTGTCATGCTGTCCCGGCTTAGGGGCAGGGGATATTTCCGGCATGTGGCCCATCTCAGCCGCGGCGGACGCAGCCGACGATCGGCTGGATTTCTTCTGGCTCTTTGCCCATACTGGTGAGCCGATCAATGTGATGAACGCCAAGGCCATAATGGCGGCAGGGACGATTTTCTCACTCGTATTGCTCATGATGGACCTCCTTAACTGGAACGGAGAAGAGCCGTTCCCACTGTTCAGCAAGCCTTATGCCGCCGCCAGGAACGATACAGGCGCTGCCTTTTCAGCGATTTAGGGTTTCTATCAAGGGATAGCGTCCTAACGAGTCAGTCGGAATGGAAGAAAAACGGCAGCTGGTGTGCAAAACTGGTCAGCAAAAACCATCTGTGGACGTGACCTATCTGGCCTGGTGAGCGAGCATTCGCCGGTTCTTCATGCGATGCGCCTTGCAGCCATGTCCTGCCTCGCGCCGGCTTCTTTTAGCTCTGGTGGACCTGTGATGGCGATCCTGTCCTTGGCTTTCCTCCTGTCCGTGGTGGTCGGCTGTTCAACGGCTCCGAGGAGCTATCATCCCGGTCATCCCATCGACCCAACGCAAGTCTCACACGACCGTTTCGATGAAGTCTTGCGTGCTCACGTCAAAGATGGACTGGTGACATACGAAGCCATACGGACCGACCGGCGCTTTCACGAATATCTCGCCCAACTCGACCATGTAGATCCGGCCGGGCTGCCCACAGTCGGGGATCGCATCGCGTTTTGGATCAATGCGTACAATGCCTTTGCCATGAAAGGGATCGTGGATCGGTATTCGCCGATGACCCTCTGGGGCCGATATCGCTACTTCATCGCGCGGGAGTATCGGGTGGGAGGGAAAGCGATCAACCTCTACGATCTCGAACGCCGGATTCTGATTCCGTTTTCCGAGCCTAGAATTCACTTCGCGATCGTGTGCGCGTCTCTGTCATGTCCCAAATTGCAAGCCTGGGCTTACCGAAGCGACAGGCTTGAGGAGCAACTGGAGCAGGTGACGCGGGCCTTTGTGAACGACTCAAGCCGAAATCGATTCGATCGGGAGCGGCGAATCGCATATCTCTCGAAGATCTTCGAGTGGTTCGGCGACGATTTCGCCGCGCAGAGCGGCTCGGTCCAAGGTTTCGTCGGCCGTTACATTGACGACCCACAGTTGGCGAAGGAAGTCGCGGCGGCGCCGTATACCGTGAAGTATCTGGAGTACGATTGGAGTCTCAACGGGGTGCCGCCGGGAATGGACGACAATGCTGATTCATCCTCATGAGAACGTTCCGATTGCCAGACTCATGACGTTTCTCCAGCACGGAGA
Organism: Nitrospira sp. Nam80; assembly: GCF_965152575.1. NCBI lineage: Bacteria > Pseudomonadati > Nitrospirota > Nitrospiria > Nitrospirales > Nitrospiraceae > Nitrospira > Nitrospira sp. Nam80. Next base: position 3,519,798 of record NZ_OZ224216.1, on the reverse strand, counting down.
ATGGATTGCACACGACTGTGCGCAACGGCAGGCCGGACTTATCGTCGATCCGGCAGCGCGCCGTTTTTTAACCGGCCAGGCTCGCCAGGAAGCGATGCATGCCGTGGTGTTTCAAGGTGTGATTGCGTGGCTGGCGCCACGGCATCTTGGCGATGCACCGTTTCTTCCCGCTCTTGAAGAGTATCGCCGGCTCCTTGATGAGGCGCTACAACAGAGACGGTTCCTCGAGAGCATTCTTGCGGAACAGGTCATTCTCGAAGGTTTGGGGGAGGCCATCCTCTTCCGGATCGAACAGGGCCTGGAGCGACGACATGCGCCGTTTGCGCGGCTGCGGCGGATACTGTTGCGCCAAGAAGAAGCTCATCATGGTTTCGGCCGTCGTCTCCTTGAACGCGCGATGGCCGCCGGCGAGTTGGACCGGGATGCCTTGCGGAGTCAGGCTCAACTCTATTTGGACTTGACTGAAGCGATGGTCCTGACCCTCTGCGACTTGTTCGATACGATTAACGAGGATGCGGCTATCTGGGCCGCCGATGTGCGGACGTTCCTGCCGGCCTGGGTTCTGGAATGATCTCTGTTATTATCCCCGCTTACAATGAAGAGCGAGCCTTGCCGGTGACGTTGCATCATCTGATGCAGCTTCCGGGCGAGTTTGAGGTGCTCCTCGTGGACGGTGGAAGCGGGGACCGTACCGTCGCCATTGCCTCGCGCATGACAGGCGTGAGAGTGCTCCATGCTCGAAAAGGGCGGGCAACGCAGATGAATGTTGGGGCGGCAGTCGCGCGAGGTGAATGGTTGCTCTTTTTGCACGCGGACACGTTACTTCCCGGAGAGGCGTTGGTGCGCGTGAACCGCTTGGAGGGAGAGCCAGCAGCCGAAGCCGGCGGATTCCTCCATCGGTTCTCGGGGACCGACTGGCGGCTACGAATGATTTCCTGGCTTGACAATTTCCGGTGCATGAGAAGCCGCATTATCTACGGGGATCAGGCGATGTTCGTGCGGCGGAGCCTATTCAATCGGCTCGGCGGATTTCCTGAAGTGCCGATTCTCGAAGATGTGGCCTTCTGCGAAAAACTTGTCCAAGTCACGACTCCCCTGTTGCTCTCCCCGCCGGTGATCACGGATGCCAGAAAGTTCCTGAAAATGGGGGTTTGGCGCAGCTTCGTCCGCGTGCTCTTAATTATTCTTCATGTGCAGTTTCATGTGCCGTTCCTTCCTCGCGCATTCTTTCGCGAAGTACGGTAAGCCGGAGCGATGGTGGGGCCGGTTTGCTCCACCGATCGATGCCGGGCGTGTCCTAATCTATGGGGTCCGCTCCGAACGCCCCTCTCCGGACGGCGCCGTTCTACTCCAACCCTCCGGCTGAAAAAAAGCAATCGTGTTGTCAACCACGCGAGGCCTCTATACGTTGGAACGGACGTTGGATGTTTCTTAACCAAGGAGGTCTCCATGACGATGATCAGCTGGTGTGCCGTAATCGCGTCTCTTCTTTTTGCCTCGATGGCCTATGCTCAGGCCGACATGCCGGTCGTCGATCGACGCCAAGCCAATCAGGAACAACGCGTCGATCGCGGTCTCGCGAGCGGGCAATTGACCGGTCGCGAGGCCAATCGATTGACCAACCAGCAGGAGCACATCAACAGGATGGAGGACAAAGCCAAGTCCGACGGCTTGGTCACGAAAAAGGAGCGGGCCAAATTGCATGCGGCGCAAGATCGCGCATCCCGCCACATCACCCGTGAGAAGCATGATCGCCAGGGGGTGCGGCGATAATAGAGCGCGATACACATCTTAAATAACCCTCCTCCTGATGCCCAGGCGTCGTTCCCTGGGCATCACGACATTGTATAACCGCACGATTATTTCGCCGCCGCCCGTACTTCACCATCGCCAGCCGGACTCAAACCGTACATTCATGACAAACGTTTCGCTGGGCCATGCCGGCAAAGTGAACCAGATGCGAAAAAATTGTTACAATGGCCGGCATGGACGTGATCACTACGCATGTGAATGCCGACTTCGACGGAGTTGCGTCGATGCTGGCGGCCCGCAAGCTCTATCCGGGGGCCCTCATCGTGTTATCGGGAGGGGCTCAAGAGGCGGTGCGGGGATTTCTTGAGGTCCATGACTTGGGCTTCACCAAACAGAAAGATCTTGCGCTGGATCAGGTGCGGCGCCTGATCGTCTGCGATGCCCAAGAACCCGAGCGACTGGGGGTGCTGAAGGAACTCTGGGACCGGCCTGGCGTGGAGGTGCATCTTTTCGATCACCATGTGGACGAGGAAGAATCGCCGGATAAACGAGGGCCGACCCGCGTGAGCCGGCACACCGTCGAGGCTGTCGGTGCGACCACGACGCTGTTAGTTGAGCGGCTCACCAAGGAACGCATCCCGATTACTCCGTTTGAAGCGACCGTCTTGGCGCTGGGCCTCTATGAAGAAACCGGCTCAATGGCATACGTGTCCACCACACCTCGCGATCTTCAGGCCGCAGCCGTTGTGTTGGAAGCGGGAGCCGATCTCAATATGGTCTCCGATACCCTGCGCCGCCCGTTGGACCCTGATTTGATTGCATTGCTCAATGATCTGCTGCGCTCCAGCGAAGTGCATTATCTGGAAGGACGAAAGCTGCTTCTTGCCGGCAGCGCGTATGACCGCTATACCGGCGATCTCGCCGAAGCGGTGCATCGCCTCGTGGAACTCAAGGATTTCGATGCCGTCATCGCGGCCATCGCGATGGATGACAAAATCCAGTTGATCGGCCGCAGCCGGCGTCCGGAGATCGATGTCGCGTGGATCGCGCGGGAGTTCGGCGGTGGGGGGCATGCGGTCGCCGCCGCCGCCAGCATCAAAGGGAAGACATTGGTCGAGGTACGGGAAGAGGTGGAACGGCTGCTCAAGGAACGGTATCGACCGACGCTGGCGGCCGAAGACGTCATGACCAGGCCGGTAAAGACTGCATGGGCCGACGAGACCGTGGAGCAGGCGGAACGAACGCTGACCAAGTATGGGATCAATGTGTTGCCGGTATTGGCGCAGGATAAGCGGTATCTCGGGGTCATTTCGCGAGAGATCGTGCAAAAAGCTCTGTTCCACCGACTCCACACGTCGCCGATCGAGGAATTTATCCAGCGAGACCAGTATACGGCGGTGCCGGACACTCCTTTCCGCGAAGTCGAGACCCGCATGCTGGAGCAGAACCAGCGATTCGTTCCCATCCTCAGCGGAGAGACGGTGGTCGGAGTGATCACCAGGACAGACCTGCTCCGAACACTGCATCATGATGTGTTGCAGGCAGCCCATGCACGGTCCAAACAGTCGAGCGGAACCATCGATACGCTTGTCCCGAGAACGCGACATGTGGGCGGGCACTTGCGTGATCGCTTGCCGGATCACGTGGTCATGCTGTTGCGGCAGGCCGGCGCATTGGCGGACCGGCTGAATATGTCCGCTTACGTCGTCGGTGGGTTTGTGCGGGATCTCCTGCTCGGCCTGCCCAATTTGGACGTCGATTTGGTGGTCGAAGGCGACGGGTTGATTTTTGCGCGGGCTTTGGCCGACGCGCTTCACGCCCGCGTGAAGGTACATGAGCGGTTCGGAACGGCGGTCGTGCTGCTGCCCGACGGTTTTAAATTGGATGTCGCCACGGCCAGGACGGAGTATTACGAGTATCCGACCGCGTTGCCGACCGTGGAGCAGAGTTCGATCAAAAAAGATTTGTATCGCCGCGATTTCACCATCAATACGCTGGCGGTCCGACTCAATAGTCGAGTCTTTGGGGAATTGATCGATTACTACGGCGGCCAACGGGATCTCAAGGAAGGGATCATCCGAGTCCTGCACAGCTTGAGCTTCATCGAGGATCCGACCCGCGTGTTTCGCGCGATCAGGTTTGCGCATCGCTTTGACTTTACGCTCGGGAAAGAGACGCTGGTTCTGATCAAAGGGGCCGTCAAGATGGAATTGTTTCACCGGCTGTCCGGCCATCGGCTCCTCGATGAATTGCGCCTGCTGTTTTCGGAACGCCGGCCGCGATCGGCCGTGGCCCGGCTGGGCGAGTTGGGTTTGTTGCGATTCATCCATCCCAAACTGGCGTGGTCGAGTAAGTTGGATCAACTGCTTCAAGGCATTGAAGAGGCGATGGATTGGTATAGGCTGCTGTTTCTCGATCGGAAGATTGAACCATGGCTGCCGTATGTGATGGCTTTGATGAATGTGCTTCCCGATCGCGCGGTTATCGAGACGCTGAAGCGCTTTGCCTTCAGCGAAGCCGAATCGGAACGCATCAAGGCCGCCCGCTTCCGGATCAAGGAGACCGTGCGTTTGTTAAGCAAGCGACCGGCTCCGCGTCCGGCCGAGACGTTTCGAGTCCTGACCGATTGGGCGGACGAGCCGCTCGTCTATCTGATGGGAATGACGAAATCCGAAGCAATCAAGCGGCAGGTGTCCGCCTTCCTCACAACGTATCAACAGGTGGCGCCGTCACTCACCGGTGCGGATCTCAACGCAATGGGATTGAAACCAGGGCCGCAATACAAACGGATCCTGTCTCGATTGATGGACGCCCGCTTGAACGGAGAGGTGACGAGCGACGCGGAAGAACGGGCAATGGCCGCGCGTCTCGTTAAAGGGTCCCGAGCGACTCAGAGTTGAGCCAGGCGCGCATCGGATTCGATCTTGCCGAACACATCGTTCCACGACGCCCTCACCGCCTTCTTGATCGGCGGTTGATCATCCTCCGGGGAGTTGCGCGACACGGGACCGATCGCCTTTCCTAATCCCGAATAGTGCGTGAGGGCTCTGCCGCTTTGCGGATCCGACAGGACGGCTTCCGTCCTCGCAACATAGGTATGGTTAAATTTGAATCCAACTCCCGGATCGATGTAGACGAATACGTGCAAAGTCAGCACAATGTCGGTTGGCTCTTTCCCGTTCACCCGTCGAAAGGTTTGCCGCGCGATGACGTAATCCAGCACCGCCGCTTCCCACTGTTCCGGGGACAGAGACAAAACAGAACCGGCAGGAGCGATGAAGTTTTGGAGGCGAGGATCCGTTTTCAATGTGGCGCCCGGTTCGACGGCATAGGCGGAAAGACCGGCAAGCCGTATCGTCGCACTATAGGGCAAGGGATGTTGGGTCGGCACGACAGAAGCGGGAAGAACCGACAAGGAAGGAACCGATGGAAACTGACAGGCGATCAACAAAAGCCCGACGGCTGCCACCGTCCAGATGCGGACCGATCGGCAGCTTTTGCATGGCGGGGTATCCGGTCGCATATGATCCCTGGGAGACCAGAATGACTGTCGCTGCCTTTTAGCCTACAGTCCGCGGCGTTTTTGCGCAACACCGGTGGATGAGTGCATAGCCTTGCAGGCTGTTGAAAAACTATTTTCGAGGTTACTTGAAATAGTCGCTGTACTCTTTTCTGGGACACAACACTAGGAGGGAACGAAACGAAAGGTGGCGTCACCCATAACTCATGCCGTCGTGGCGGTCTCGCTGGCGACGGCTTGGAACCGTCCTAAATCCGATTGGAGATTCCTCGCAGTAGGTGTCCTCTGTGCGGAGATTCCGGACATCGATGTCCTGACATTTTGGTTCGGGGTGCCCTATGGTTCTCTCTGGGGCCATCGCGGCCTGACTCACTCATTGCTGTTCGCCGCGGCCTTTGCCGCTGTCATGGCTCGCGTCACGAGCGATTCGAAAGAGACGGGCAGGGAACGATTTTCGCGATGGAGCTACTTTTTTCTCGCCACCGCATCGCATGGACTTGGTGATGCAGTGACCGACGGCGGACTGGGTGTGGCGTTATTCGCGCCCTTCGATACGACCCGGTACTTCTTTCCTTTCCGACCGATCGTGGTGTCCCCGCTGCACTGGAATGTGTTTTTCTCGACGGTCGGTCTTCGGGTCTTGCTCAGCGAAGCGCTCTGGATTTGGCCGCCATGCCTGTTGTTTGCCGTCGTTTCCATCGGAATACGCCGAATTCCGCATTCTGCGAGGCGTAATCCGGAATAGAAGGCGATGATTCTAGCCGGCGGAGAGAGCTTATGGAAAGGCGCAGAAGAAAGAACTACCGATAAAAAAGCGGCGCGAAAATATCACGCAACCGGTTCGGCCGGCTGAAGTTCGGCTTCATCCAGGAGGGGCTTGGCCGTGCCCGTTACGCTGGTAATCCCGTCATAGACCCGACGGGCTGCTTCCGACCATTCCGGATTGAACGGGCGACCCGTAAAGGCCGCTTCGGCTGCCTTCTTCTCATCATAGGTGAGCGCGCGGCTTGTCGCTTCGCTATCCATGGTTTAATGATAGATCCGTTCCCTGCGATGTCAAGGAGGGGCGAGGTTGTTCGCGAGGGACGTGGCGGGAAATCAGGTCCCGCAGGGCGGGATCGGAGGCAGAAGCCGGTCAAGTTCCTCTCGCTCCGACCGACAGAGGAGAACAGCCTCTTCAACGGTGGTCAACAGGAACGTCATCTGATCGCCCGGTCCGAGTTGTCCTGCCTGCGCTATGTCGGCTGTAATGACCGACGCGATCTTGAGATAGCCTCCCGTCGTCTGACAATCCGCCATCAACAGGATCGGTTGTTGATCGGCCGGTATTTGAATCGTCCCGGCCGCTGTGGCGTCCGATATCATATCGGCGGCTTTGAGATGCGGGACCGGCGTCCCGCTCAGACGGTAGCCCATCCGGTTCGAATCCGCCGTGACGACATAGCGGCTCGCGAGAAACATACTCAGTGCGCCGAAGGAAAACGATTCGGCTTGCGGGCCTCGGATAACACGGAGCGCAGGACAAACGGGATAGAGGGGTTGCGCTTCGACCGGGAATTGCCGTGAGGCGGACGTCCGTGATGTGCGCGGTATGTGCCCGAAATGAAGCTGATCGCCTCGGCCGAGAGGCCGGCCATCAAGCCCTCCGATCCCGGCGCGGGCATCCGTTGACCGGCTGCCGAAAATCATGGGTAGGTCGAGGCCTCCGCTGAAACAGACGTAGGCACGCGATCCCTGGCGGCGCCGGCCGAAGCGTAGGGTATCGCCTGAAGAGGCCGCGACGGCGGTCCACATCGGGAGTGTCTCGCCGTTCAAAGTGGGAGAAAGGTCCGCTCCGGTGATGGCGAGCAGCGTTCCCCGAGTTAATTCCAGTTCAGGACCTTGCAAGGTCACCTCGAGTCCCGCCGCTCCATCCGGGTTGCCGACCAATCGATTGCCGATTCTTAATGCTGTCCGATCCATCGCTCCGCTGACCGATACCCCGTAGCGCTGATAGCCGACGCGGCCAAGGTCCTGGACCGTCGTAAACAATCCGGGGCGGAGAACCAGGACACCAGGCGGCTTACACATCGGCACGGTCGAGGCGCCTTAGGGAAATACCGGCCGCCGTCAGGGCTGCCCATATGGCGCGGGCCAAATGCACTGCTCCCGGCGTATCGGCGTGCAGGCAGATTGTTTCGCTCTTGAGATCGCAGGCAGGACCTTCCACACTCCGGACCCGGCCATGGTGAACGAGGTCTTGGAGTCGCGAGAGGACGGCCTGTTCCTCGGTGAGGATCGCATTGGGCTCGTTTCGGGAGACCAGCCGGCCGTCCTGGTGGTATGCGCGATCGACAAACGCCTCCGCTGCCACTCGAAGTCCGAGTTCTTTTCCGGCATCGAGCAGTTGGGAGCCGGCTAATCCGACAAGAATGAGACTGCGATCGACCGCAGCTACGGCTCGCGCCGCGGCGAGCGCCCATTCGGGATCGCGTGCGGCCATGTTATACAGCGCGCCGTGCAGTTTCACGTGAGACAAGGTAATTCCTTCCAACTTGGCGATCGCCCGGAGCGCGCCGATTTGATAGACCACTATGGTTTCAATCGAGGACGCCGGCCAATGGTGTTCCGATCTGCCGAACGAGCCGCGATCGGGGAAGCCGGGATGGGCGCCGACTGCACGGCCTCGTTGTGCCGCGAATCTGAGTGTGTCTCGCATCAGGTCCGGAGAGCCGGCATGCAGGCCGCAGGCGATATTGACGGACGTGACATGGTCGATCATGTGACGTTCCACGTCCAACTGTTCAGGGGTGGCGGCCTCACCCACATCACAGTTGAGGTCGATATGGCTGAGAGATCGATTCATTGGATCACCGGGATCACGCATATAGCCGGGCCCAGAGAACGGGCTAGCCGTCATCCGATTTACCGCGTCGCCCGCCGCGCCGGTCGTTTCTGACTGTCCTCTAAACGTCCATGGAACTCCTGCCGATCAATGGCGACGAATCTGACCTGGTCGCCCGCTTTCAATAGAAACGGCTCCGGTCCGTGAAGATCGCATATTCGGGTGGGAGTCCGGCCGATAATACGCCATCCTCCCGGGCTGTCGTACGGATAAATACCGGTCTGATGTCCGGCGATCCCTATTGATCCGGCCGGGACCAGCTTGCGCGGGGTGGGTAATCTCGGCCGGGCGATCCGTCGGGGCACCAAGCCGAGATAGGGAAATCCCGGCGCAAAGCCCAGCATGTAGACTCGGTACGTCACCGAGGCATGCAACGTGATGACCTCCTCGATTGTGAGCTTGGCTTCAGCGGCGACCGCTTCGAGGTCCGGAGCCACGGACGGGTCATAGAAGACGGGCAACGTGACGGATTTGGAATGCCGGCGCGGCGCATTCATGGAGCCGGTTGCTGCGCGCGATAAGATGGCGCCGACCGATTCCCTGTCGGTCATTGCCGGGTCGAAATAGACCGTGACGGATCGATAAGCTGGGACGACTTCGAGCTGACCAGGAAAGGGCTTCCGGTCCAGTGCTCTCATGCAAGCGAGCACGCGGTTGTGAATCGCCGGGTCAATCTGCTCGCCGAATTCGATGGTGAGCCCGGAATCACCCAGAGGCAGAATGCGAGGAAAGCGAGGCATGGTAATCACCGATCTGATTCAATTGCTGCCCTCAAGCGGCGTGATATTCCCTCAATCCGGCAACGGCTTGCCTTTGGTTTCCGGCGCGAATGGCAAGACCGCGAGCCCAAGCAGGTAAATGAGTGCAATGCTGGCGGCCGCCTCATTGAATGATCCGAGCGCCGCCACAAGCGAGCCGGTCACGAACGGGGAGGCCGATGCCAACACACGCCCCGCGTTGAAGCAGAAGCCTGCGCCGGTCGCCCGCAACCGTGTGGGATAGAGCTCCGGCAGGTAAATCGGAAAGCCGCTGAAGATCCCGTTATTGAAAAAACCTAAAATCGGGAGCAACAGCAAGACTCCAAGGTACGTCTGTGGCACCAGATAGACGAGCGGCAACATGATCAAGCTCCCGGCGCACATCACGCCGAAAATCGGCCGCCGGCCGAACCGATCGGCCAAGGGTCCAAACCCCAGGTACCCGCACAAGGCTCCCACATTCAGCGCCATAATTGCATAACTCACATATTCAGCAAGGGCTGCGGCATTTTCGCCCTGCAAGTCCGGCAGTTCTCTGACCAACGTCGGAACCCAATTGGTTGCGCCCCACAGGCCGAAGACGGCGACGAAAGCCAGGATGGATCCGACCCATGTCCCGCGGCGTAACGAAGGCGCGAAGAGTTCGGCCAGCTGAAACAGGCCGGCTCGCGCCGCCGGCATGTTGCGATCGTGCGCCCGCACCCATCGATCCGGCTCCTTGACTGACCAGCGTACGAGCAGGGCGACAAATGCGGGCAGCACTCCCACGAGAAACAAGATTCGCCAGCCATAGTTTTTCAGCAGCAAATTGGCGATCGCCGCGAGGAAGAATCCGACCGCCCATGCGGACTGAAGAATGCCGGCGGCCTTCGCCCGCTTTTCCTCAGGCCAGGTCTCGGCCACAATGGCGGCGCCTGCCGCCCACTCACCGCCGATTCCCAATGCCGTCAGAAATCGATAGAGCGCCAGGTGCCACCAGTCCTGGGATAAGGCGGCCAGGCCGGTAAAGACGGCATAGATCAAGATCGTTGCGATCAGCGTTTTCGTCCGGCCAAGATAATCCGCGACGATGCCGAAACAGATGCCGCCGATGGCCCAGCCGATCAGAAAAATAGAGAAAATCAATCCGCCGTACCAGCCGATGGCTTGATCGGAGACCGGAGCGGCCGCCGCGCTCCCTGACAGGAGATCATGCAACGCCGGGTGCAAGACGATGGCGTAAATCGTCGCATCCATCGCGTCGAAGACCCAACCGAGCCAAGCGACGAACAGGACGAGCCATTGGTAGGAGGTGATGCCACGGCGCCACCGCATCATGTCATGGAATGCTCCGGAAAGCGGAGCCAGGCTACGGAGGTTGCCGCCCCGGTGTCAAGATGAATGCGCCCGATCACGCATGCTATAGTTCAGCCGATTACATCATGGCTCGACGATACAACTATTACACGATCCTCGGCGTCTCCAGCGAAGCGTCGGAAGAAGACATCAAGAAAGCCTATCGCCGATTGGTGTTTCAGCATCATCCCGACCGCAACCCGGACAACGCCCATGCGGAGGACAAGATCCGGGAGATCAATGCGGCCTACGAAGTCATCGGGGATGCCGAGCGGCGGAAGACGTATGACCGGTTGCAATGGGGCGATGAGCCCCGTGAAGAAGCGGCGAGTCCGGCCTTCATTCTTGACGAGATGGAGAAGAAGCTCTTCGACGAAGGACGCAAGGAGGTGTTCGCCGTCCTCATGAAGAATATTTCCCGCGTCAAGACCGAGCTTGCGGTCATTCGTGAGCGGACAGTGGCGCAACAGGGCTATGATTCCTTTAAGGAGTCGATCATACAGGAGCGTGGGGCCGAGGCCATGGAGGAGTTCGTGACCCCGGAAATGCAGCAACGCAAACAACGACTACTGGAAGTGGCGATTCAGATGATGGTGTCCCAAGGAGTCGTGCGGCAGGGGGATGAGTCCGGAATCAGATCACTTCGCGGACGCCTGGAGGAGGTGTACGGGAGGGGACGAGTCAGCGGTTTTACCGGGGCTCTCGAACTGCTCTACGAAAGACGATAGATTGCAATGAAAAATGAGGAATGTGGAACGAGAAATGTAAGGTGCACTCCTAATTCCTAATTCCTAATTCATCAGTCAGTCCTCCTGCCACAAATTGCCCGTTCCGCATGACGCCGGCGAGTCGGTCCTTTCTCATCAAAAGCCCGAGCCGGCGCAGAGGATCGCCGTCGATAATCAAGAGATCCGCCGCTTTGCCCGCTTCAATCGTGCCCACGTCACGCTCAATTCCCAGCAGGCGAGCCGCAGCCGACGTCGCGGCGATGATGGCCTCCATCGAGGTCATTCCCAGACGAACCATACGCTCCAGTTCCTGCGCATTCTCGCCATGATAATTGAACGGGGTGCCGGCATCCGTTCCGAGGGCGATGGGCAGGCCCCCTTCATGGGCCAGCGTGAAACTCCGCTCATGTCGTTTCACCATATGCCGTGCTTTCTTGACGGCGCTCAGCGGAATGCCGCATCCGGTTCCACAGCCGGCGGTCGTGGCCAGCGCGGACAGAGTCGGCACCATGTAAACATGCTGCCGCTTCATCATGGCCCGGGCTTCGTCATCCATTAAGGTGGCATGTTCGATCGAATGGACCCCGGCCCGCAGGGCATTCTTCATGCCGGTCGCGCCATGCGCATGAGCGGCGACGCGCCGTCCCTGCCGCGCGGCCTCGTCAACCGCCGCGCGCAACTCTTCTACCGTCATCTGCGCCTCGTCTGGCGAGGTGCCCGGCGTCAGCACTCCGCCGGAGGCGATGACCTTGATGACCTCCGCGCCCGCCGCCAGTTGCTCACGCACGGCGGCACGGACCGCCTTGACGCCGGCCGTTTCACGGCCGATAAATCGGGCATGGCCGCCCGGCATGCAGATCGCCAGCCCGGCAGCGAGGATGCGCGGCCCTCTAACCATGCCGGCGGCGATCGCCTGTTGAAGCGCGAAAACGGAATGGTCGCGAAACCCCAGGTCTCGGACCGTGGTGAAGCCGGCCTCTATGGTGCGGCGTGCGGCCTGAGCCGCCTTGAGAAGGGTCAACTGCGACGATTCCGCCTCAATAGTGCCGACGACATCCGGTTCACCGCCTAGGCACAGATGAACGTGGCAGTCGATCAAGCCGGGCAGGAGGGTCAACCCGCGGCCGTCCACGCGTCGAGCGCCTTTCGGCATGCGCGCCTCGCGACTATCTCCGACGGCGGTGATCCGGGCGTCGTGAATGAGTACGGTTCCCCTCGGCCGATTGCCGCCGAGGCCGTCGAGGATGCGGACATTGGTGATCGCCAACACCATCCGGCTTACTCGCTGAGCGGAATGGTGATGATGATGCCGCCCATGACATCGTTCAATTTGTAATCCCGCCGAGGGCTGTTGGCGTGGGAATTGTGACAGGTGACACAGCTTTCGGAAACGGCGCGGTCCGCGTAAATAGCCTGGAAGTATCGATTTCCCGATTGCTGGATGAATCCGGTGAACGGCTTGTCCGAGTCCTTGTTGAGCGCTTCGAGGCCGCGCCGCTCGAATTCACTGTTCGGGCCGTTCCATACATAGATAGGAGTCAAGCTGGCCAGACGGAAGCTGAATTTGAGATCTTTTTGCGCGGCGAGCCGGCCGGATTCCAACAGAAATTGAGCGGGCAGCGGGAGCCCGCGCTCTTCCTTCCAGTGCTCGACCGCTTCAACGACGCCTTGCCGATGCATCTTATCCACGACATTTTGCGTGTAGTTGGCGCGATTCGCTTCGATGACGGCATGCAGAAAGCTCGTGACCTTTTCGGGGCGCAGCAATTCCGGTTTCTGGGATTCCGCGATGAACAAGGCCAGGATCCAATATGTGACCGCCACGGTAAAGCCGAAGATCGCCGCTGCAACAATCCAGATCGTGCTTCTACTCATGCAGGGCTCCGTATTGATTCCCGGGGCGCGCGGAACGCTTGCACCGCTGCCTGGACGGCGATGCCGGGATTCATCAGCCAGCGGGACCGTGCAAAGACGTCTTCCAGCGCGTTGAGCAATGTGAGGACATGAGCCTGCTGCGATGATTCACCCATCAGTCCGATACGCCACGCGTTTCCTTTGAGCGGGCCCAGCCCGCCGCCGATTTCAATGCCGTATTCCTGCAGCAAGATACCTCTGGTGGCGGCCTCGTCGATATGGTCCGGCAGGTGCACGCAGCTCAACATAGGAAGTTGATGTTCGTCAGCGGGAAGCGGGAGCAGACCCAGTTCCGTGAGGCCCGCGGCAAGCGCAACGCTGTTGGCCTGGTGACGCGCGAAGCGGGCCGGAAGTCCCTCTTCGTGGACCAGACGCAGGGCCTCACGCAGTGCATACAGCATGGAAATCGGCGCGGTATGGTGATAAACGCGTTTGCCTTCCGTCCAGTACTCCGAGACGAGCATCAGATCGAAGTACCAGCTCCGGCAGGGCGTTTTTCTCCGCCGCATCACTTCGAATGCGCGCGGACTCACGGTCAGCGGCGCCAACCCTGGCGGACAACTCAAACACTTCTGAGTGGCGCTATAGCAGACATCAATGCCCCAAGCATCCACTTCCAGCGGCATGCCTGCCAGCGAGGTGACGGCGTCCACGATCAGGAGAGCGCCGTATTCGCGGCACAGCGCGCCCACTCCCTCCAGCGGTTGGGAGACTCCGGTCGAGGTTTCGGCATGGACCAAGGCGACAGCTTTAATGCGGCCGGCTTTCGACATCGTCGCACGCAAGATATCCCGGTCGATAATGCCGCCCCACGGCGTTTCGACCCGCAAGGCATGACCGCCGCAACGCTCCACCATGGACGCCAGCCGACCGCCGAAGGCCCCATGAATCCCAACTACGACGGTATCCCCCGGTTCAATGACGTTGACGATGGCCGCTTCCATGCCGGCCGAGCCGGTGCCCGACACGGCGAGCGTGAGCGGGTTGCTCGTTCGAAAGGTGTTCCGCAATAACTCCTGGATCTCGTCCATCATTGTGAGAAACGCCGGATCGAGATGCCCTATGAGCGGAAGAGAAAGGGCTCGCAACACGCGTGGGTGCACCAAGCTGGGGCCTGGGCCTAACAGAAGACGACTGGGTGGGGAAAAGTCTGTTGCTGCGGTTGGCGCGTCCATGAACGTTGTTTAAAGGGCCATCACACCAGAGAGCCGGCCATAGTGGACGTGGAGACCCAGAGTTGGTGTCAGATAGGGCAGTAGTATAACGAAACTCGGGACGTTCATCCAGTGCCGAGAACCAGGCACGGGCGCTCGGCGGCCGCGCTGACCCGCACGTTGGCATCGTGCTCTGTCGCTTGCTTCTTGGTTCAGCGTATCAGGTGTTCTGCGAGGCGGCGGGGGCACCCGGTGCCCCGGTGCAGAACTCCGTCACTCATTTCTCCGTACAAATATCGGATGCTATACTCCGCGTACCGAGGTCCACGTGCATTCTCAGTTGTCCGAACCGACCGTGTCCGGCGCCGTTGAACCGGTGGCTCCCTGCATCGGCGCTCCTCCACCTCCCTGCTATTATGATCCGGGCTTTTCCAAGGGCGTGACCTATTTGTCGGGACTCATGCTGGCAGCCTCGATTTTGCTGGTCACCTGGTTCGCGATGGATATCCCGAAATTGGGACGCATTGCGGACCCGGAACGGGCGTTGGGCCATATGGTCAGCCGCCTGATGGATGTGGAAGAGGGCTTTGCCGGACTGCCTGAATGGGAGCGCGTTCTGTACGAGATCACAATGGGGAGTGATGCTCATGAGCGAGACCAGGCCATTACCTGGTATCGCGAATTATCTGAGGTATCTACAGATCCACTGGTCGATATGAATCTGGCCGTTCTGCTGGCCGTATCCGGCCGTGAAGCAGAGGCTTTGGCCGAAGCTGCGCAATGGAAACATCGTGATGCTCCGTATCCTGACCTCGCCCACATCGTAGAAGCCGCGTATGGGCCGTCTGGACTGCCGGCGGCGCGGGCGCAGGATCTCCACTCGATTCTCGCTGAACTGCTGCCTGCCGGCTGGTTCTATGACCGAGTAGCGGTTCGGCTGGCGGAAGCGGAGGGGAATGAGCCGCTCCTGAAAACGTTGCATGCTTCGGCGGAGCGGCGCTCAAGCGCCATGATCCGTAGTGCCCGCATCTTTGCAGCGAGCGAGGCCGCGCTTATGGTCTTCGGCGGGGCCATCTTGCTGACTTGGTTTCGAAGGGGGAGCAAGGAAACATTTCGCGTAAGCCGAGGAGAATTACCGCCGCGCTGGGCGGGAAAGTTAGGCGCGGCAGTACTCCTTCGGGGTGGCGCGATCGGTTCCCTGCTGACCTTGGGATTTTTATTCGCCGCCCTTGATTATGCGTCGCTCCGCCTTTTTGTTGTTCCGCTCTCCAATGTGCCCCTCTTACTGCTCGCATACTTCCATTTGTTGAGGCCCCAGGGATTGACCTTTCGGGATGGATTTGGACTGACGGTGGCTCCCGGTAAAGGCGGCCGACTGCTCATGGCTATCCTTGCTGTGGTGGCAGCCGGTCTTCTGGGAGAATGGGCGATCGGAAGGCTTGCCGACCCGTTGAATCTCTCCAATCACTGGACCGAATGGTTTGATGCCGATCTGGTGTGGGCGCCTCTTCCTGTCATGGCGGTGGGCCTGGTGGAGTACGTCGTGATCGCTCCTATCTTTGAGGAACTGGCATTTCGGGGATTGCTCTTCGGAGTTCTGCGTCGCCGGTTTCAGTGGATGCCGGCGGCGGCCATCAGCGCGGGAATTTTCGCCCTGGCGCACGGCTATGGGCTCATCGGGTTCCTGAGCGTGTTTTGGAGCGGCTTCCTATGGGCATGGATCTATGAACGAACCGGCAGCCTGCTTCCCGGAATGATTGCCCATGCCGTCAATAATCTCCTGGTCTGCCTCAGTCTGATTGCACTGCTACGCGTCTGACCATCCGCCTGATACGCAGAGGAGTAAACGAGACGATGTTCACCGAATGGGCATTCAGCGCGGTGAGACGAGTAGAATCTGACAACGGCTGCGGGACGTGTTCTTCCAAAAATGTCGGGTTCCGGCCGGGATGGAGGCTGAATCGCCCTCTCTCAAGACGTGCGGCTCATCTTCCAGTTGCAACCTCACCGTGCCGCGAAAAATAACAGCCAGTTGCTCGGTTTGGCGGGCGAAGGGATGCGCCGCGCTGGCTCCTCCGGATTCCAACGTGATGAGCATCGACTCCAGCCGGCTGTCGGTGTTTGCCGGGCCCAGCGCCTCAATCTTTGCACGCGACCATTGGCTTTGGAGGACGGGCCGCTTCCGTGACTTGGTCACGGCCGGCGCAGCCGGAGCAGCCGAGCGGAAGAACTCGCCCAACGTGATTCCCAGGGCCGACGTAATTCGCTCCGTAGAAGCAATTGAAGGAGAGGCCTGTCCAAGTTCAACCTGAGAGATGAAGCTGGGAGAGAATCCGCATTTGTCGGCTAAGCTTCTGACGGAAAGCTGTTGCCGAACCCGCAGGCGGCGAAGGATTGATCCGATCCGGATTTCTATCTTGCCCCCTTGTTTGGAGGCACGCCCTGTAGCCATCGTTCCCGCCTGACATGAGAAGGTGAGGATGCGGGATAGTCGCTCAAACACGGTTTTGTATCATGAGTTTCATGAACAGCACAAGCTCTCGCCGAGCGAAGGCCCGCCGTATGAGCCATGAGCCCATGAACGATAGGGCCGAAATCTATCTTGATTGCTCCTACTGGCCAACGTACAGTATAACTGTACAGCCGATGGGCCGGAGACGGTACTGAATCCCGTTTCATTATCGTGCGGAAGGCGTACGCGGCATATGAGCCGCGAGGGTGGACCGGCCGCGGCGGCCGGGAGGGCATCGGATGCAGGCCAAATTGTGGGGGCGATACAAATCCGTCGCACTTGCGACCATTATCCTGTTTGTCGCGGGGTATGCCATTTTGTTCATGACGGGCGTGTCTTCCATCCGACATCTCCTGGACAATGTGATTGCGCTCTATCTGATCACGTGGGGACTCTACGGCTTGCTGTCGAACTTGCCTCGGTCCGAGATCGGGAAGAGATTCATTCTGACCTCGCTTACCATCGGGCTGTGTGTTGTCCTGGCGGAAGGAGCGGCGATGATTCGCCTCGTGGACTTTCGCGGGGTGTTCGGGACGTTCGAGGCGAAGAATGCTCTGGGCAGCGTCGGGCGGCGATTTGATTCAGAGCTCCTTTGGAAGTACGAGCCGTACTATTCGTTCGAGGCGAATTATCAGGGCAATCTCGGACGGGGATTGTGCATCCCTCCCGATGCATCACAGCGGGTTCACGTCCGATACGATCGCCATGGCTTTCGGAACAACCGGGACTTGAGCCAAGCCGACATCGTCGTTATCGGCGATTCGTATATCGAGGCTCCCATGACGCCGGATGCGGCGCTGGCCACGACCCTGCTCAGCCAACTGCAAGGCAAGACGGTTGCGAATCTCGGGAATTCCGGGTATGGCCCCCAGCAGGAGCTCGGCGTATTGAAACGGTTCGGCTTGGGATTGCGACCGGAGGCGGTCGTGTGGGCATTTTTTGAGGGCAATGACTTTTCAAATGCCGAACAGTACGATGTGAGCAAAAAAATGTTATCCGGAGAGAATCCGTACTGGCAGGATTTTTGGTTTCGCTCCTTTTCCAGGAATCTTCTGGCGCTGTATTTTCGCTCCATGAAAGACTGTCGACCCAGTACGAGCATTCAACAATACAAGGGCGAATTCAGAGATCAGACAAATGCCGCAACGCCGGTATTCTTCGCCTCGTCCGAGGTGGTGACTCCATCGGAGGATGAGATGAAGACCGTATCGGAATACATCCTGGAGGCGTACAGGCTGTGCCGGCAACAAGAAATTCGCTTTCTAGTCGCGTTCGTGCCTGAAAAATATCGCGTCTACCACGACCTCAGCAATTTTGAGTTCGGCACCGAGGAACTGCGCTCGTGGAAGGTCAATGATCTGCCGTCACGGTTGAAACAGATATTGACCGCGTCCGCTCCGGATATCGAGTATCTTGACCTCACGCCGGCGCTGAAGGCCGAATCGGGGAAAGGCATTGCGACGTATTTGCCGGATGACACCCATTGGACGCCGGTCGGCCACCGCGTCGCGGCCGAAGCGATCGATCGGGCGCTCTCCGCCCGCGAGCCGCACCAAATCGTCCGGATGGGAAATTTATAGCGCAAACATGTCCCTTCACATTGGAGTGGAGCCGGCCCGGTTCGCTTCGATCAACGCCATGGCATCATAGAGATTCGGATGCTTGAGGGTATAGTGCAGCGCCTGTTGCAGTTTGGCGGTAGCGATACGTTTGCCGGGATGATCATTTGGCCGGCCGGCGGCAGGCGTGACAAGCCAGCGATCGCGCGCCATGCGACAGATGTCATGCCAGGTCCTCGGGACTCCGTCACTCACGTTGTAGGTCTCGCCGCGGAGGCCGCGCTCGCATAACTCTAGGCAGATACCCGCCAGATCTTCCACGTGGATCAGATTGACATAGCGTCGTGAAGGGCCGACAAGGCCGCGCCTGATCCAATCCAATGGATTGCGCCCCGGTCCATAGATGCCCGCCGCTCGAAGGACGATAGCGCCGCAAGCGGTTCGAAGATATTCTTCGCCCTGTACACGCGGGATTGTGGCATCGACTGAAGCCGACTCATCCAGCCAAGGCGGCGGAAACCTCCATTCCGGATGAGGGCAGTTGTATGCGGAGGTGCTGCCCAGGACGATTAACCGGCGGACATCGGCCAGGCGCGCATCGGCGAATCGGCGGACGAGGTCAATCGGTTGCACCGGGAAGCACCAGAACACTCGGCAATCCGGCGGGAAGTCCGGCCATGTGGCGGGACGCGCCAGGTCGAATGTGAGCCGGTCGTCAATGGAAATCTGTGTTAAATTGTGCTCGGGATCACGGCTTGTCGCCCGGACGTGAGCGCCGCGCTTCTTGACGCCGGCGTAGAGATAGCGCCCGGTGTAGCCTGTTCCCAAAATCACAAATTGTGGAGATACCATGCCTGTGTCACCATCTGTTCGGCCGATCAGGGCTTGCCCGCGACCTTGATTTGTGATGATCTCTAACAGCGATCCATTCTTATTCGCAACATACGGGTCGGATTAACTGCAGGAGCTTGCTATCAAGTCATCCGTTCTCCATGACCATATTCTGATCGGGACGATCGCCTGCTTGGCGCTCCTGGTGTTTCTTCTTGATTTGTTTCTCCCGCTCGCGGTCGCCGAGGCGGTCCTCTATGGAGGCGTGGTCCTCTTGGCAGGCGCGGTGGCCAGTCGTCGACCGCGGTTGCCGGTCGTCGCGGCGGCGGGCTGTTCTTTCTTAACTCTCGTGGGTTCGCTCTTCGGCCCGTTTTATCCGGGCGTGCCCCTCTGGCTCGGCGTCAGCAACCGCCTCATCAGCCTGGTCGCCATTTGGGCTCCTGTCGCGTTCGTCTACCAGCGCCGCCGCGCGGAGGTCCGGTTGCGGGAAGCGAATGAATCCTTGGAGCGGCGAGTGGACGAGCGCACCGCGGCACTGACCACGAGCGAACAGGCGCTGAAGCGAAGCCAGGATGCGTTGCATGCCCTGACGGGAAGAATCCTCACCGCGCAGGAAGAAGAACGCCGGCGCATCTCACGCGATTTGCATGATGATATCAATCAGCGGCTGGCTCTTCTGACGCTGGGCTTGCAAAGCGTGGAAAAGCAAGCAGGTGTGCTGTCCCAAGAAGCGCGAGACGGTTTGTCCAGCGTGCTCCGGGGCCTGGTGTCTCTCTCCGACGATGTCCGGCATCTGGCCTATCGGTTCCATCCGTCCATTCTTGACGATTTGGGGTTGGAAACGGCGTTGCAGCGCCTTCTCGATGAATTTTCAACGCGAACCCATATCAAAGTGCTGTTTGTGCACCAATCGCTGCCGGCTCTGCTATCAAAGGACGTTGCGACGGCTCTCTATCGCGTAGTACAAGAATGTCTATCCAATGTGGCCCGCCACGCAAAGGCGACGAGAATCGAAGTCGAACTGACGGGGGACGAACGGCTTATCGAGTTGATGATCCGGGACGATGGTGTCGGATTCGATATGGAAGCCATGACAACGAGCCAGCGCGGCCTGGGATTGCTAAATGCGCAGGAACGGCTGCTGGTGTTTCACGGGATCTGTGAAGTGCATTCCGAGCCGGGCAAGGGGACTCGCGTGCATGCGAGGATTCCGACGGCCTTGGGGGTTCAGTGACGTTGCCGAAAGTCTTGCTGGCGGATGACCATACCCTCGTCGTCGAGGGCTTTCGGCGTCTCTTGGAGAATCAATGTGAGTTGGTGGGGGCGGTTGCCGACGGACGCGCATTGCTCGACGCGGTGCCGGATCTGAAGCCGGATATCGTCATCATGGACATTTCCATGCCGGTCATGAATGGAATCGAAGCCGCCCGCCGGCTCAAGATGAAGTATCCGGACATCAAAATCCTGTTCATTACGATGCACGCCGATCCGGCCTATGTGCGAGCTGCTTTCAAGGCCGGGGCCTCCGCCTATTTGCTGAAGCGCTCGGTCGGGGAAGAGTTGAGCCAGGCTCTCCGTGCGGTTGAAAGCGGCAACTATTATGTGACGCCGCTCGTGACCCGTGAAGTCATCGACGGGCTGCTGCGGGGATCGGAGGGGCCCTCTTCGCAAGGGTCCGAACTGACGACACGCCAGCGGGAAGTCTTGCAGCTTCTGGCTGAGGGCCATAGCGTGAAGGAAATCGCTGGCATGCTGAAGGTCTCTCCTCGTACCGTGGAGTTCCATAAGTCGCAAATCATGGACCAGCTCAATCTTCATACGACCGTTGAGTTGGTCAAGTATGCCATTGCCCAAGGTTTGGCCGGGCACTCTTAGCGGATTGATCCGCGTCTCTTGCTTCCGCCGACAAAAACACTGGGTCGATCCCGATGACCTCTCTCGAGGGGTCTCTGTTCTCTCGACGGTTTCTTCGATGGCAATCATTGCCGGTGACTTGCTAGATAAAAAACCAGTATATTTCACGCGAAAAGACCCGTAACAATACTGGTGTGCTTTGATATACAGAGGCCTACATTGGCGCGTCCGTTTGGGCCGTCCGGTGAACCCCGTAAGGACGATCGATGGCGCGTCACGTGTGATCAACATTTTCTGAATCACATTGTGGCCGGTGAGCGTATTCCAGCATCCCGAACGGATGGAACGATATGAATCGGCGCCCCCCTAATGAAACGCCCGTCATTAGGAGGGTATGGGCGCCCCGTACCGAAACGGAGCAAATCGATGGCCCGAATTATTCCGATGTGCGAGTTGTGTCGCCGGGTATACGATCAGCAACAACAGAGGGGTGAGATGCCGTGGATCGAAGTGCAGCGCTATCTCAGCCGCCACATTTTGGCGGCGTCGGAAGTCGAGTTCTCGAGCGACTATTGCAGTGACTGCCGGAATTCCTATCGGCTGCTGAGCACATACGGCAATCGTCTCTGATCAGGTCCGGCAGGACTCGTGCGGATCGGTGTCCTGCTCTGTCTTCGTGCCGGCAAGAGATGGTACGATGTGACCATCCATGGCTCTTGCTCGATTCCATCCCATCCTGGCCGAATGGTTTGAACGACGCGTCGGCATGCCCACCGAAGTTCAGCAGCAGGCCTGGGCGCACATTCAAGCCGGTCATGACGCGCTGATCGCCGCTCCGACCGGGTCCGGGAAGACGCTGGCGGCGTTTTTTTCCTGCATCGACGTGCTGTTTCAGAAGGCCTTGGCTCGCGAACTCGACGACCGCACTCATGTGCTGTACGTCTCGCCGCTCAAGGCGCTCAGCAACGACGTGCAGAAAAACCTTCAGCAGCCGCTCACCGAAATCGGCCAGGCGGCTTTGGCTGCTGGCCTATTGCTCCCCGAGCTACGAGTGCTCGTACGGACCGGCGATACTCCCATGGCGGCGCGGCAGCAGATGTTGCGCCGGCCCCCCCACATTCTGATCACGACTCCCGAATCGTTGTTCATTTTATTGACGGCCGACAAGAGCCGCCGTCTATTGCATACGGTCCGCACCGTCATAGTGGACGAAATCCACGCCGTCGCCTCCAGCAAGCGCGGCGCCCATTTGGCGCTTTCCTTGGAGCGCCTGGAGGCGCTGACCGACCAGAGGCCGCAGCGCATCGGACTCTCCGCCACCCAGCGTCCCATCGAAAGGGTAGCGCAATTTCTCGTCGGTGAGCGGCCGCTGCCGGTCATTGTGGATGTCGGGCATCGCCGTGAGATGGATGTGGCGGTGGAAACCCCCAAGGACGAATTGGGCGCCGTGGCGACGAACGCCATCTGGACGGATATCTATGACCGGATTGCCGACTTGGTCCAGGCCCATCGCTCCACGCTGGTCTTCGTAAACACCCGGCGGCTGGCGGAACGGGTGTCGCACCATTTGGAAGAGCGTCTCAAACATATGGGAACCGGAATCGTCGCTGCTCACCACGGCAGCCTGTCGAAGGAGATCAGACTCGCGGCGGAAGACCGGCTGAAAGGCGGACAGACGCGGGTCGTCGTTGCGACAGCTTCGCTTGAACTGGGTATCGACGTCGGTACGGTGGATCTCGTCTGTCAAATTGGTTCGCCCCGGTCCATCGCGACCTGTTTGCAGCGAATCGGCCGGGCCGGCCACTGGATCTCCGCCGTTCCGAAGGGACGGCTGTTTGCCACGACGCGCGATGAATTGGTTGAATGCGCAGCGCTGATCAGGTCGATGAAGAAGGGGATTCTGGATCGTATCGAGATCCCGCTCTGCCCGCTGGATGTCATGGCACAGCAGCTCGTGGCGGCCAGCGCGACGGACATGTGGGATGTCGATGACCTGTATGCCCTTGTCCGGCGCGCCTACTCCTATCGCTCCCTGGACCGTTCGGCCTTTGATGATGTGGTTGAAATGCTGGCGGCCGGCATCGCCACCAGCCGCGGTCGCGGGCACGCCTACGTACATTATGATCGGATCAACCGGCGCGTGCGCGGCCGGCGCGGCGCCCGTTTGGCGGCGATCACCTCCGGCGGCGCCATTCCTGAAACGGCCAACTATATCGTGATTGCCGAGCCGGACGGGACGGTGGTCGGATCGGTCGACGAAGATTTTGCCGTTGAAAGTCTTGCCGGTGACATCATTCTCTTGGGCAACACGTCATGGCGCATTCGCGGCGTGGAAAACGGCCGGGTGCGGGTCGAAAATGCGCACGGCGCGCCGCCCACCATCCCGTTCTGGCGCGGTGAAGCTCCGTCACGAACGGTGGATCTATCGGCAGAGGTCGCGGGACTCAGAGCGGACCTCGCTGAGCGGTTATTCCGTGTCGAGGAGGGCCAGAATCCTCAGCGAGCAACTCTCGTCTGGCTGAAAACGGAATGCGGCCTCGATCAGCGGGGGGCCGAGCAGGTCGCGGCCTATCTGGTCGCCGGGCACGCTGTCCTCGGCACGGTCCCGACGCAGCAGACGATCGTGGCGGAACGGTTCTTTGACGAAAGCGGTGGGATGCAGTTGGTCATCCATGCTCCATTCGGTGGCCGCATCAATCGGGCCTGGGGCCTCGCCTTGCGGAAGCGGTTCTGCGTCACGTTTGATTTTGAGCTGCAAGCCGCCGCGACCGATGAGGGTATTGTGATTTCGCTGGGGGAGCGACATAGTTTTCCATTGACCTCGGTCTTCGAATATCTCCGATCAGAGACGGTCCGTGAAGTGCTCCTGCATGCCGTCCTCCAGGCGCCGATGTTCATGACCCGATGGCGATGGAATGCCACGCGGGCGTTGGCGCTTCTGCGATTTTCCGGAGGAAAGCGTGTTCCGCCGCAGATTCAACGGATGAGAGCGGAGGATCTTTTGGCGACCGTCTTCCCCGATGCCCTCGCCTGCCAAGACAACTTCCATGGTGAACGGCTCACGCGTCAGGTGCCCGACCATCCGCTGGTCCGTGAAACCTTGCGGGATTGTCTAACCGAGGCGATGGATGTGGGCGGACTCGCCGCCGTCTTGGAACGGATCGAACAGGGAGCGATCTCATGCGTGGCGATCGACACGCCGCTTCCGTCTCCCTTCTGTCACGAAATTTTGAATGCAAATCCCTATGCCTATCTGGATGATGCTCCGCTCGAAGAACGGAGGGCCAGGGCCGTTGAGATGCGTCGGAGCCTGCCCCCTGAATTGGCGGATGCCGTTGGTGCGCTCGATCCCGCGGCCATAGCCGAGGTAGAGGCGGAGGCCTGGCCGGTGGTGCGTGATCCGGATGAACTCCATGATGCCCTGCTCACTCTCGTATGGGTTCCGACCGAGGATGCCGCTGCATGGGAAGCCCATGCGGCGCCGCTTCTGGTGGATCGACGGCTCTTGAGGTTGCGAATGGAGGGACGCATCATCGGTTGGATGCCGGCCGACTATCATGCCATGGCCCGGCTGCTCCTTCCCCATGCAACCGTAGAGCAGGCTATGGGTTCGCCTGACACTCAGGAGCCCACTGAGCAATCCGAGGTGATCGACAAAGTCACGGCCGGCTGGATGGAAAGCATCGGTCCGACGACGGCCGCCGAATTAGCCCAGCGCCTTCACCTCGACCTCGTGGACGTGAACGCAAGTTTCCTTCGCTTGGAGGCGCAGGGACAGATTCTCCGGGGGCGCTTCCGGCCGACTACCGGTCCCTCCATGCCTCATTCAGCATCTAGCGTTCAACATTCCGGCGCGGCGGCCCCACCCGCCGCACCGGTTGAGTGGTGCCACCGGCGCCTGCTCGCACGCATTCACCGCCTGACCATTGGCAGGCTGCGCAAGGAAATCGAGCCTGCCACCGCGACGGAGTTCATGCGGTTCCTCTTCCAATGGCAGCATGTCGCGCCTGGATCGCGATTGCACGGAGAAGCGGGTCTTCTCGAGGTCATCGGGCAATTGGGAGGATATGAAGCGGCGGCTTCCGCCTGGGAACCGCACCTCTTGCGGGTTCGTCTGGCCAAATACGACCCCGATATGCTGGATCGTGTATGCCTCGGCGGAGCGGTCGCCTGGGGGCGATTGAGTCCCCATCCAAAACTGACGCAACAAGATGCGCGGATGCCCGGCCGCCGGATTCAGCCGACCAGCGTTGCGCCGATCGGGATGTTTCTGCGGGAAGATGCGGAGTGGCTGCTCGCCTCTTATCATCAAGACGAAGGAACGGAGATCACCTGGGGTGCCGGCCTCACCGGGCCGGCCGATCAGGTCTATCGCCATTTGTCGCAACGTGGCGCGAGCTTTTTTGATGACCTGATACGAGGAACCGGGCGACTCGCTTCGGAAATTGAAGATGCGCTCTGGGAACTCGTGGCGGCTGGGTTGGTGACGGCGGATGGCTTCGATAATTTGAGGGCGTTGATGGACCCTCGACGCCGGCGTGCGGAGTCACAGAGTCGCGGCAAGCGGCCGCGTCATGTTCCAGGGCGCTGGTCAGTGCTGCGAGTGGGCCCGGCTTCGGATGACTCGGGTCGCGACCGTGCGGCCGAACGGACGGCAACCAGACTGTTGCGTCGCTATGGCGTGGTGTTCCGCGATCTCGTCCGTAAGGAGGGTGGTTCGTTTGTCTGGCGTGACCTCTTGGTACAGTACCGCCGGATGGAATTGCGAGGAGAGGTGCGCGGCGGCCGATTCGTGAGCGGCTTCACCGGAGAACAGTTTGCGTTGCCCGAGGCGCTTGAAGCCTTGCGCGCGGTGCGGAAGAAAGCCGCGGCGTCTCCCACCGGGCAAGAATTGCGTGTGTCCGCTACCGATCCGCTGAATTTGGTCGGAATTATTCTGCCCGGGTCCCGCATACCGGCCGTGCCTTGGAACTTCGTCGTGTTCAAAGAGGGGGAATTCGTGCGGGCGGTGTTGGGACGAGAGTCGCGGGTGTTTACTCCCGATGAACCGGCGGCTGTCCTGGAACAGCGCGGGTAGCAGCCGGTGTCTCTTGCCTTCCGACTACAGAACCAAGGATTTTGACTATACCGGGATCGCGAGCACCGGACAACGCGCTCCATGTAACACCCGTTCGGTGGTGCTACCGAGCAGTGAGTCGAGCAGGCTGTCATGGCCTTTTGTGCTCATCACGATGAGGTCCACGTCATACTCGGCCCCCGAAGCGAGAATCCAATCCACCGCGTTGCCGGCTCCTACCGTCATGTGCCAGGTCCAACCGGAGCGTTCCATGGTTTCGATAGGAGGTAATCCTTCTCTGTCTTCGGAATGCGCCAATTCGAAGGTGACCTTGTCGCCGCCGGTGAGCGTGGCCAACATGGTTGCGAATTCAATGGGCCGGACAGTCGAAAGATCGCGCGAAATCGGAACCAGAATGTGGTGCAGCCCCGTGCGACCGTTCTCCAGCGATACAAAACCTTCCACAGACGATGGGACGAACAACGTCGGCACTTCTGCCGCACGGGACACCACTTCCGCTTCAGGCTCACGGACCCAACGGAAGCGCCCCTGATGCGGGTTCGTGGATAGAATCATGAGGTCGGTGCGTGACTGGGTCAGATGATGAATCAGCGCCGCTTTAGGGTCATTCGCCAGCGCTCGGATTTTTTTGATCCTCAGTCCAAGTGACGCAACCTGCTCTTTGGTGCTGCCTGGAGGCAGCGCGCCCCATTTTTCCAATGTGGGGCGGACTTGTGGGAAATCTTCAAAACCTTCCGGGGTGACGGTCGGATCGACGTGCATGATGGTGAGTTCCGCACGTGCCAGCAGCGCCAATTTCAACGCATGGACGAAGGCGACCTGGCTGCCGGGCGAGAAATCAGTGGGATGGAAAATCCGTTGCAGCGCGACCGGATTCGCTGGATCAGTCATGTTCCTCCGGAATGTCTTGCAAGGCCTGAACGAGTTCGGATAAACCGGCGCACTATACCACAGCTCCAGCGGATTATGGCACGACGCTGAAAGGTCTTATGGTTCGCTGTTTAGGGTTTCTTTCCGGGAAGAGGACTGGAGCGCAGCGCCAGCGGAAAGATATAAGTGCTGCCTGGAACCATCCGTGAGGGAAGATGAAGATAGATGATTTCGTCTTCGGGCAATGGCACCGAGATTCGTTGTTGGTCGGTCCATCGGGTGGCGAGCCGGTCGCGCTGCGACATTCGCGATCCCGGCGTGTCGTTATTCATCTGGGGATCTCCTTCCGATGAAGCGCTGAATGGGCGCTCGGGCTCGGGCCAGAGCTGTTCTCATTAACTATAGCGCAATTTCCCATTCTGTCAGCAGTGCGATAAAGAAGCGGCAGCCAGGTCGAGATCACATCGAAGTCGGGCGCAGGTAAACTTCGGTTGGCGAAGAACGGGCTATGTCGGCTTCGCCATGATGCAAGGATGAGCTTGTTGGATGATGAGGGCCCGCCTGCTCAGCATTGGGTGATCGACCGCACAATCCGTCATTCCCGCGCCGGCGGGAATCCAGCATTCTAATATGGCCGCTGTCATGCGTGCGCTGCTCCCCACCTCTCAGAAGGACCCTTCCGGGCTCAGCCGAGCGGAATATCCCTTCTGGAATTCCTTCAGCTGCGATCATGTGATCGCAGTGCTTCAGTCAGTTTCCAGCTTTCCTTCTCGGCCAAGCCTCGGTGGGTCCCCGGTCCTTCGGCGAGGTCGCACGCCGCACGACAGCGGCCTGATCAGTAAAGGAGCGCAGCCCGAGACTTCGCGCTATTCGCGATACACGACTCACCATTTATTCCTCATATCAGGCGCGGCGCCATGGCGACCGTATACGTGCCAACCATCTCTATCGAAATGCGGCTGGACGTTTTGATGATCCACCAAATCATATAATGAGCATATTGATCAAATTGAGGTGAAGCGGTTGACGACCATCACGCGGCGCGTTACTATCGTATTCCGTGATCAGGGGTTTTAAATGTTCTGACACGGAGGCGCTTTCCAAGGGACAACGAGTCAGGCGGTTCAGCAACATTGCGACTGTAGCACGGCGCAAGCTTCGACAGTTGGAGATTGCGGGACGATTAGGCGATCTGCGAGTGCCTCCCGGAAACCGCCTGGAAGCTTTGAAGGATGATCGCGTAGGGCAGCACAGCATTCGCATAAACGATCAGTTCCGCCTCTGTTTCCGTTGGACGGATACAGGCGCTGAAGATGTTGAGATTGTGGATTATCATTGAGCAGGGATGACGATGCGTAAACTCAAACCTGTGACGCCCGGGGAACTCCTGTTGGAAGAGTTCTTGAAGCCCATGGAGATCAGCCAGTATCGGCTGGCGAAGGAGATCGGTGTGCCGGCACAACGCATCGGCGATATCGTCGCGGGGAAGCGGGCTGTCACTGCCGACACCGACTTGCGCTTGTGTAGATTTTTCGGCCTTTCGAACGGCTATTGGCTTCGGGCGCAAGCCGCATATGACACCGAAATAGCCGAGCGCGCATTGGGCACCAAACTCGCGAAGATCAAACCATGGACAAGATCGAAGTCCTTGGATATAGCATCTTAGCTGCCATAATCTCATTCTCACCATCTTCAGCTTATTCACGAGCCCGTAAAGGGTCCAATCCTTACGCTGACTCACCGAAGTTCATGTGAGCTTCTCCTGATGAAGCGCGGGCAGCGTCGGCTTCGCGATGATGCGAAAATTTCTGAAGGGTTGGCCCTACCTGCTCAACGTTGCGGCGCGGACCGCACATAAACCATGACGGCCGCTGTCGTGCGTGCGCTGCTCCTTACCTCTCAGAACGACCCTTCCGGGCTCAGCCGAGCGGAATCCCTTCTGGAATTCCTTCAGCTGCGATCATGTGATCGCAGTGCTTCAGTCAGTTCCAGCTTTCCTTCTCGGCCAAGCCTCGGTGGGTCCCCGTTCCTCCGGCGAGGTCGCACGCCGCATGACAGCGTCCTGGCAAGTATAAAAAATGTAACGCTCGCTCCACGCGATTTCCGACGCACGACTCACCGTCCATCTCCTCAGCAGATGCAGCACCATGGCGACAGCCTCCCTGCCATCTCTTCATCCGCGTCGAGGTCAAGAAAAGATAAGCGCCAGCTTCTTTAGTGACATCGATTATTTCCTGCCAGACAGCTGCTTCCTGCCTAAAGAGAGTGCTTACACTTACTTGACAGAGTAAGTAAATCCAACGAGAATGTGCCGCGCGTGCATAATTGCACGCGTTTACATAGCTATGATTGAAAAACCTCCAACAAAGAAGAATGCTGGGGATGTCGCTCGAGAGATAAGTAGGGGGATTATTGCTGCCATCCCTGCAGCTGGCGGTCCGCTACAGGTTGCCTTTGAGAACATCTTCTCGTCTCCAATAGAGAAGCGGAGGCAAGTATGGCTCGAACAGTTGAGAGAAGTGCTAATAGAAGTGCAGGAACGTGTAAACGATTTGACGCCTGAAAAGTTGGCAGCTAACGAAGCTTTTGTAACGGTTGCTATGCAAGCCTCTCAGATTGCTATCCGGAATCATCAGCAGGCTAAATTGGAAGCGCTTCGCAATGCAATATTGAATTCGGCACTGCCAAATCCACCGCGCGAAGATGAGCAAATGATTTTCCTACGGCTCATCGACCAACTGACGCCATGGCATCTTGCGTTCTCTCAGTTTTGAATAACCCAGTGGAATGGATGGACCGTAACAACGTGAGAAATCCAGGTTGGGGAATGGGCGGAGGTGCAACAGTAGTCGAACACTGTCTCCCCGACCTACGAGGGCAACGCGATACATTGGAACAAATCGTTCGCGACCTGCAAACCGATGGACTGATAGGTCAAGGCCAATTTCTCCAGGTGACGATGACTGGCCATGGAATGATTCAATCGCGAACGACGGACAGAGGAAAGCGATTCATTAATTTATAACCACGCCGGCTTGACCTCCTTTACCATAACCAAAAAACCACTCAAGGTGAGGCACAGCGCAATCTCTCCTGAGAAGAAACAAGAGGGAAGTTTATAAGCCAATGTCTGGCATTGAGTTATTCCTGACGACACGAATCTATGGCGCTGAGCAGCATCCTCGGAGTTGGGATAAGTATATTTATGACGACGAGAATATTCACTGTGGGCTTATTCAGCTTCTGGCCGAGAAGAGCCCAACGTTTGTCCAGGTACTTTTAGGTCTTTCCTGCGTTCCCCAGAGCGTATCGATTCTTTATGAGCCGGAGCAAGGGCTATTCGATTTTGCGCTAATAGTGAATGGAAGCCCCATATACTGTGAACTGAAGGTATGGGCCAATCTGACGGAGAAACAATTTATCCGCCAGATCGGATTCTTGGCGCAAAGAAATGCGAGGGGCATCTATTTGCTGTTTACAAAGGCTGCTGACGCTTGGCCGGCTGATGTTGTGGCACGTCGGAGCGACGGCCTCTGTGATGTTGTCGGAATTGGCAGGTTACTGGAGGCCTTGGAGGCGATTGACAGCGATGTGCCGGCAGATGGGACAGAGGTTGCCGGTGCCTATCGCAAGGTACTCAAACACCTAAATGCCCGGTGGGGATCGATCCCTCTAACCCCTCACTTTGGCTGCGAAAGATAATTCAAACATGTTCTGGCACATGATTACCGCCTCAGAATTAACCGGTTTGTCTGTCCCTGAACGACTCTTTGAATATGCAGAGGCGTACAGGAATGCTTCGGAAGTCCTGTGTTCGAAAATATCCAGTGACCCAAAAGCGTATGGTTGGCCCGATGCAGCTGTAGTCCTAATGCTTGCTGCACATTCTGTCGAACTGTTCCTAAAAGGAGCACTGCTTAAACGGTTTCCTAATGATGAGGATGTTGGGTCTTATGGTCATCGCCTGGAAGATCTCAGCACGGCATACCGAATGCGATTTACCGAGTCTACATTTGAGTGGGATATCCCGTTCGGCGGAGGAGAGTATCCCGGATCGAGCGAGGCCGAAATTGCCGCGCTAAGAAAGAAATATCCAGAACCGAGTATTTTGTATCGGTATCCTGTCGAGAAAGGAGGAAATGAATGGATAGGGCTTTATGGATTCGAACCAACTCTCTTTCTTCTTCTCCTTAAGCAAGTGGAGATTGATTTTCGGCGGATAAGATTGCAATTGGCTTAGTTTGTCATGATGCATCGCCTTAAGTGTAAGACTGGTCTGAATGTCGTATTCAGTGAGGCAGTGCCTTTAGAAAAAAACAAGGCTCCAATTTCGTGACATGGGCTTGTTTCAAAATCATGGCGTGCATGAAGCGACTTGCGGGTGAGCCATACTGGTGTGTGCGGCGAGACATTGAGCGAGGTCCGACCGCGTTTCGCGGATCGGAAACCCCCGCATTCTGATGGGGGGGGTGCGAGGCGATGAATAAATCGCCTCACGCTTGCGCCCGGGCGCGAGACGGTGAGCGCCCAGGGTCTTTGAATTCCTCTATGCGCCGCCGAGGACCCTGCGTCTTAGTGAGGCGGCAGTTCCAGGTGATGCCCCTGCCGGTCTTCACGCGTTTTCTGGCCTTGGCTGGAACGGATGCGCGCAGAGGTTTGGACGTGGCGCCTCACCTAGTATCAGAAAAATGGATGGTGAGTTGTGCGTCGCGAATCGCGCGGAGACTCGGGCCCCGCACTTGCCGAGCAGGTGGGGTCGTAGAGTGACGGCGAGCACTGTTCGACGTTCCGTTGCGGAGGACAACGGAACCGAGTTGCGCAGCCGAGCAGATGCGAGGCTTACGTGCGGCCGAGTCATAGCGCTGAGCAGGGCAGGACTCACCATTCAGCATCCGTCGCATCACGGCCGACACCGGCTGGGCTCGCCGTTCGTCAGCCAAGGCCTCCTCTTTTGAATCCTGCCTATCAAGGCTCGATCTCAGGGAAATGCGGCAGCACATCCCCCATCGACCGGAATCCCACCTTGAGTGTTTTGCACATCAAATACTGCCGGTCAAAGCGATTCTTGGTCTGGATCAGCTTGCGCAGCGCGCGGAATCCGACCCGCCCCCACGCAGCCAGATGAAATACGGACAGAGGATAATCGGTTCCGAAAAGCAACCGCTCTTGAAGATGCGGATAATGACGGAGGTAGAGCAACATCCGCATGCGGTTGGGAATCGTGAGGCTGGACACATCGGCGTAGAAGTGCTCATAGCGCTGAGCCAGGTCCAGAAACGTCGGCAAAAATTTCTCATAGATCATGAGCCCTGAGCTGCAGGCATGGGCGGCAATGACGGTGACTCCTTCATCAAGCGCCGGGCGCAACCTGGCCGGATCTCCAACGGATTGATCCTTTCCAATCAAACTGAATTCATAGCCGACGTGGCTAAGTAAGGGAACCTTTCGCTCGGCCATGGTTCGGTAGAACATTTTATAGCGGGGATCGGTCGGGTCGAACTGTTGGGCGTTCGGCAAGAACTTGATCAGGACCGACCCGGCTTCGGCACAGCGATGCAATTCCTCAATCGCGTCTCTGCGTGCGGGATTGATAGAGGCTCCGGCGAGAAACTGTTCCGGATACCGGGCGACCGTGTCGAACAAATATTTATTTGCGATGAGGAACTCTGTATGGGATTCGTCCAGTCGACCGGCCTTGTCGTAGCAGCCGTCCAAGGCGAGCAGCACCGCCGTGCCGACATACGTGGAGGCGCGGAGTTCCGCCAACAGATCGGCGATGTATTTCCGGTTGGCCTCACGTGGTTTTTGAGGGGAAAGATCATGCTTCCACAACAGGAAGCGAAAGAGCGGGCTGCGGAGCAATTTAGGCGAGATATAGCAGCCGTTACCTGCATCAGGCAGCGCCGCCAAGTGGACATGGCAATCGATGATCGATTTGGTCGCGGGCCTTCCAACCGTTCTCTGGTCGTTCGCCGCTCGTGAAACGATGTCCTCCATAACATGCAGCCGCTCGTAAGCTTAGTTCTTTCTGGGATCCCTCATTCCTCATTCCTCATTCAGCGTTCCTCATTTATTTTTGCGTAGTTGTTCCATCGCCACTTGCTTGACCTTGCGCAAATCCAATTTTCCCGTGCCCAGCACCGGCAACGCATCCACCTTGACAAAATGATTGCGCGACGGAAGAAACAAGTTTGGAAGACCCTCGGCCGACGCCTTGGCCAGGATACCCGGGATGGCCTCGTCTTCAATCGTATAGAGCACGGCGAGTTGCTCGCCTCGCCGCTCATCCGGCACCCCGGTGACGGCGAACACCTGCGTCTCGAAGCCGCCGGCTCGATGAAGCGCTTCCTCGACGGCACCATGCGGCACCATCTCGCCGCCGATTTTGGAGAATCGGGACAGGCGATCGGTGATCGTGATAAAGCCATCCTCATCAATAGTCGCAAGGTCGCCGGTGATATACCACCCATCCCGCATCACGGCGGCCGTCAACTCATCCTTTCCCAGATAGCCGACCATGACGTTGGGTCCCTTCACGAGCAGCATGCCCGGCGTGCCGGGTGGGGTGGGAACAAAGGTCTCCGGATCGACCGTCCGCACGGACATGCCGGGGAGCGGCCGGCCCACGGTCCCACGGCGGGACGCCGGTTGAAAAAACCCGGCAGCCCGGAAATCCGGGACATTGACGGCGATGACGGGCGCGCATTCAGTCACGCCATAGCCCTCGATGGGCCTGATGCCAAAACGATCCTCGAAAGATTGATAGAGCCGCAGCGGAAGCTTTTCGGCGCCGGTGAGCACGACTCTCAGCGAGCTGAACTGTTCCGGCGTGCAGCGGCGCTGATAGAGTTGGAGGAACGTGGGAGTCGTGACCAGAAACGTCAGGCGATAGCGGGCGCACAATTCGCCAATCGCGGCCGCATCCAATGGCGTCGGATGAAAGACCATCGCGCCGCCGTTCAACATGACGAACCAAAAGACGAGGTACCCGAATGAATGGAACAGCGGCAAGATTCCTACAATGCGGTCGTGCTCGTCCAGATGAAGAACCTGGGCTACGGCCTGTTCGTTTGAATCGATATTGAAATGGGACAGCATAACCCCTTTCGGCTCGTCCGTGCTTCCACTGCTGAAAATGATGGTAGCCAGATCATCCATCGTGACCGGACGAATCTGCCCGCAGGCTCGTTCGATGATCCGAGCCGGCGCCAGCAGTGCCAGCAAGAGGGCCACGACCCGCTGGGGGCCGCGAATCCTTGAGCGGATCTCTTCCAACCAAATGATGCGAGGACCATCCGGCAGATCGAGTTTGGCTTTCTCAATGAACAGGCGGCTGGTGACGATCGTGCGCAGCTTCGCTTGGCGGACGGCCGATTCGAGTCCGGCTTTTCCGACCGTATAGTTGAGGTTCACGCTGACCCGGCCGGCCATGGCCGCCGCGACATTCGTGAGGGCGCCCGCCACGCTCGGCGGCAGCAACAGGCCGACAGACGGCTGGTCCTCCCACTCCGCGCGTAACGCCCGCGTCAGAGCAATGGCGCCGGTGAGCGCTTGCAGGCCGTTCACCTTGGGTCTCGTTTGATCGGCCATCGCCAGACGGAACGGTCGGCGCCTCATGGCGGAGATGAATGATCGGTGTAACGGTACCCGATCCGATTTGCGCAGGCGCCAGGCGGCTTCACCGAGGTCTTGCACCATGCTGTGGAGTTCATGGGCCGGTGTGTCGGGCGGGACAGGAAGGCCGAACGAGACGGTCACGGGATAAGGAATTCGTTCCGGCCATTTGGTGATGAATCGGCCGCCGACGTAACTGAAGATGCTGCCCCAGACACGATCGAGATGAACCGGAATCACCGAGACGAGGCGGCCCTTGGCGATCCGTTCGAACCCGCGGCGAAACGGAAGCATGGCGCCGGTTCTGGTGATCTGGCCTTCGGGAAAGATACAGACCAACTCTCCGTCGTCAAGCGCCTGACCCGCCTCGCGAAGGGCCTTCAAGAGCCGGCGCGGTCCCTCTTGTGACGTAATCGGAATGACGCGCAAGGCGTTGAGAAATGGTTTGTACAGCGGATGATCCGCGTAGTCTGCGTCCACCACGAAACGGATCGGCCGGTCCAGACTTGCGATCAGCAAGAGCCCGTCGATGAAGGACACATGGTTCGACACCAGCAGCGCCCCGCCGGCCTTGGGTACGCGCTCCCCTTCAACGATGCGCAGCCGGTACAGGGTCCTCGTCAGAATGACGAGCACCATGCGCAGGAATGCATCCGGCAAGAGCCATAGCGCCCACACCGTGCCGCAGAGAGTCGCCATCGCGGCCGCGATCAAGATGCCGGTGGTTGATAATCCCGCTGTGGCCATCGCGCCGCCGGACAGGGAACCCAGCATGATGCCGGCGAACACACAGGTATTCTCGAAGGCAATCACGGAGCCGCGCCGGTCCTCCGGCGCCCGCCACTGAATCAGTGCATTGAGCGGCACGAAAATCATGGCGCTCGAGATGCCGAGGAACAGCATCAGAGTGTATGTGCCGCCTTGCAGCGGGGCGGCCAAGCCCATGACCAATAGGGCTCCGAACACGCCGAACGCGCCGAGCGGAATGAGACCGTATTCCACCCGCGATTGAGACCACCGCCCGACCAAGAGTGCACCGAAGCCGATGCCGACGGAGAGCACAGTCATTGGCAAGCCGGCCATGGAATCCGACAGACCGAGAACGGCTTTCGCGTAGACGAGCAAGTCCTGAGCAAACAAGCTGGCGATCGTCCAGAAGAAGATATTGCCCGTAATGGCGAGCCGTAAAAGCCGGTCAGCGCGAAGAGCCGACCACGCGCCTTTCAAGGTGGCGGCGAGGCCTCCTTCGGTTCGAGCCGGCGGCACCGGCGGCACGGTCCAGGAGGCAGCGAATCCCGCAATCGCCACCAGCATGAGCGACAAGGGAGCTAACCAGGTTGAAGAGCCGGCTTGGCCGAGCAAAAATCCTCCGGCAGCCGTTCCGCCCAGGATGGCCGTGAACGTCCACATTTCCAAGAGACCATTTCCCGAGGCCAGCCGTTCATGCGGGATCAATTCCGGCAGGATGCCGTATTTCGCGGGACTGAAAAGGGCGCTGTGGACTCCCATGCCGGCCAATACGATGAGCGGCAAGACGCCGCCGGAAGGATTGAAGAACAAGGCCGCGGTGGCCGCTGCCATGAGTCCGAGTTCGACCCCCTTCATCATGATCATCACCGTGCGTTTGCTGACCCGGTCGGCCAGGATGCCCGCGACAATGGAGGTCAACATGAGCGGCAGGGTAAAGACGACAAACGCGAGCGTCGTCTCGGTTTGAGCAGCGGTCTCCAAGGCGGGGCCGGGCGCGATCACGGCGCTCACCTGGCGGATGCCCAAGAGCGCTACCATGAGCTTCCAGGCGTTATCGTTGAATGCCCCGCAGAATTGGGCGATCAGCAGGCCGCGCAAGGGATGGCGCGAGGCGGAGGACCGCTTCTCTGATTGGTGTGGATGCGGATCAGTCATGCGACATGAGACCGTGCGTGTGAAAAGACGTCATCAAGGCACTCCATCGGCGGGCATGCGCGCGGTGTTACGCGGCCACCTTAGGGATTGTCCATCGTTGTGGGAAGACCTTCCATTTCCATGATGCGCAGCGCATTCGTCGTCGGGCACGGGCCGTGCCTCAGTTTATAGTCGAACGCGAGCCGTCCTTGTTCAACGGTCTCCTGAAAATGCATATTGCTGAGCCGCTCGATCCGTCCCTCCAATTCAGTCAATTCCAGATCGTGCGTGGTAACGAGCCCGAACGCCCGGCTCCGCGCCAGCGCTGCAATGAACGCGCGGGCGCCCAATAGCCGTTCGCGATTGTTCGTGCCTCGAAAAACTTCATCGATGAGGAATAACACCGTCGGTCCGTGAGGTTGCTCCGCCGCGGAAAGAATGAGTTTGAGCCGTTTGACCTCAGCATAGAAGAAAGACAAGCCGGTCTCAAGGGAATCATCGACGCGGATGCAACAAGCCGGCTGCGCCCAGGTCCAACGATATTCTTTGGCGCAGACAGGCCCTCCGGCCTGTGCAAGACAGAGGTTTACGCCGACCGTGCGAAGAAACGTGCTTTTCCCCGACATGTTCGACCCGGTCACCAACAGGATCCGCCCCCGCCCTTCCAGCGACAGATCGTTAGCGATGCGGGACGCCGACGGAATCAGCGGATGGCCCAGTTCCGTCCCGATCATAGCCGGTTCCAGGGTCTGAGCGGAATGTTGTGCCTCCTGCCCGAGAGCCGTTGGCCAGCAATAACTCGGATGGAGATAGGCAAAATTGGCCAGCGCCGACGCGGCTTCAAACTCGGCAAGGATATCGAACCAGGTCGGTACGGCTTGCGCAATGCGATCCTGAAGACTCTGGAGTCGGTACGTATGATAGAGATCCCAGGGGCCAACGGCATTGACGACATAATGCACGAGGGGATGGGCCTTGATGCTGAGCCGATTGAGCAATGAGGCGGCTTGAGTAAGCGAACGGGATGGTTTGACCGGTTCTTCCCGCAAGCGCGCGCACAATGTCGCGAGGGCCGGTGTGGCGGTCAAACATCGCCGTTCGAAATGTCCGAATACTGCCGCGACTTGTTCCAATTGGCCGTGAAGCGCGACCGCCTGATTGAAAACGTCCGCCGTCCTCCCTCGCACCAGCAGATAGAGAAAGGCGTACAGCGCAAAGGTTCCGATCCAGTAATCCGGAAGGCCGGCGAGCGAGCCGGCGATCAGTAAGATCCACGTCAGGAGAGCGAGCGCAGTCTCAAGCGCCAGCAGCCACATCAGCCCCGGATACCCGGCGCGCGATCGCAACACGGCCAACAAGGCTTCTCCTTCGATGTCGCGCCGCCCGATCAGCAGTGCATCCAACACGACCCGGTCGCGCAGCAACGACAGCGGAGTCAATTCTCTGATCAGCGCATGGCGGGCCTTCCATTGAGCGGGCTCCGGCGGCTGGGTCAGGAACCACGAGGCCAAACGGTCGCGTCCATGCGTGGAGACCGTCGTGTCGATCAGATGGAGTAGAGAGTGGGGGCCCAGGAGATCGAGATCCTTGGCATAAGGATGGGACTCGGCCGCCGCGAGGGATCGGGGAGGAATCCTACTCCAATCGAGGTGCAGGCGCGCGACATGGATCTGTTTCAGTTCCAACCAGAGGCGCAGGCGGTGCAACCGTCGTTCGAGCCTGGTATGATGCCACGCCACCACGGCGAAGCAGGCGAGGAAAACGGCGAGCGCGATATTGCCGGTTTGATACCATCCGAGTTTATACGGCGCCACGGTGCCCGCGGCGCCGGCGAGAAACAGGATGAGCCGCCAGCGGGTGAACCGGGCGCTTGTCGCCGCGGCTCGGTCGATCAGGCCCGAGAGACGGCGCAACGTCCGATGGAGAGCCTTCTCCCGGAGGCGTGGAGTTGGAGCTGGCGGCGCATCCGACACAGTGTAGGCGACGATACCGGTTGGAGCCGCTCAGGTCAACATGATGGCGGCTCCAGGAGAGACATTCGGCGATGGGACAGGATTGGATTGAAGTTACGGTGAGGACGGCGGCGGACCCGGCCGAGATTCTGTCGCGTTTGAACGATCCAGCCCTCTCCGGCTCATGGCAGGACGATGTTCTCGTGCGTCTCTATTGGCCTTCCTCGGTCTGGGGGCCGGAGCGTTTGGCCGCCCTGCAGACTGTCCTCGCGCAACTCGGCGATCCCGCGGCGGATCAGGCCATTGCAGCCGGCAGTCTCGCGGATAGAAATTGGAATGAGCCTTGGGCCCAAGCCGTTCAGCCGATTCGAATTGGCCGGGTCGTCATTCGTCCGTCCTGGCATCGGGTAGAGTGTCAAGCCGACGATATCGAGCTCATTATCGATCCCAGGCAAGCGTTCGGGACCGGACACCATGCGACGACTCAGTTATTGATCGAGTGGCTGCAAGAGATCATCACCGGCGGCGAAACAGTGGTCGATCTTGGAACCGGGAGTGGGATCTTGGCCATGGTTGCGCTGCGGCTCGGGGCCGGACGGGCGGTCGGCATAGATTGTGATCCGGTGGCCATGGATTGCGCTCGCGAATACGCCGCTCAGAACGGCTTTGGAGAGGAAGTATCGTGGCAGGTTGGGACGGCCGTGTGTCTATGCGAACAGGGTCCGGCTGCCGGCAACCTCCTTGTCGCCAACCTGGATCGGCAGGCGATCCTCGATTCGGTGGAGATGCTTGCGGCCTCCGCGAAAAGAGGAGCGCGGCTGCTGCTCTCGGGCTTGTTAGATGACCAGTTGCCTGAAATCGAGCGGGCGCTCGCATGCGAAGGCTTATATGTGCGAACTACGCGTCAACGAGAAGGATGGCTTGCGCTCGATGTCGCGGCGGCATTGTCATGCGATGAGGCACCCATTGAGTCTGGTTCATGAAATCGGACTCTCCCTACCTCTATCAGATCAATGTGTCGGCCGGTGGTGTGCCGAAGCATGCCGTGCACGAAGCACGGATCACGGTCGATGGGCTGAGCGGCGACCGCCAGCGAAATAGACGGATCCATGGAGGACGGGATCGAGCCGTGTGTCTCTATTCCATCGAGCGTATCGAGGCGCTGAGAGCTGAAGGACATGGAATTACAGCCGGTGGCGCGGGTGAGAACCTCACGATTGCCGGTCTTGAATGGACTGCCATCCGTCCGGGAGATGTGCTAATCATTGGGTCGGTGCGGCTCGAGATATTGAGCTATGCCTCGCCTTGCCGGTTCAACGTGCAATGGTTCCTGCACGGCGACTACATGCGGATCTCGCAGCAGCGATATCCGGGGTGGAGCCGCCTGTATGCTCGTGTTTTGGAGGAAGGTCTGGTGCGCCAAGGTGATTCCGTAATGGTGACATCGGATCAGGCCCACCGGGAGACAAGACGGTGATGGAGCGAACGCCCGAGCCGGAGTTGATGGATGACGTCGCGCAGGCGAAGGCCTATGCCGCGGCGGACTTCAGCCGGGAAAATCAAGATTTCGTGAATTTGTTCCGGGAATACTTTCCCGACTGGACGGCCGGGCATGTGATCGATCTGGGATGCGGCCCGGCCGATATCCCGATCCGGTTTGCCCGCAGCTATCCCGGCGCGCAGATCACCGCCGTCGATGCCAGCGGACCGATGATCGCCCTCGCCGAGGAGGCGGTCAAATCAGCGGGATTCGCCGACCGCATCCGGCTGCGCTGCGAACGGTTTCAGCAGCTGGCTCTCGGCGAGCCCGGCGATGCTGCGTTGTCGAACAGTCTGCTCCATCACCTGCCGAATCCGTTGCAGTTCTGGTACCGCTTGAAACAACTCGTCAAACCGGGCTCGGCTGTGCTGGTGATGGACCTGCTGCGCCCCGAATCAACCGAGGCGGCGCGAGCACTTGTCGAACGATATGCGGCGGATGAACAGCCGATTCTCAAACGGGATTTCTACCATTCTCTCTTGGCCGCCTACACGGAAGACGAAGTCGCGGCGCAACTGGCCGAAATGAATTTGTCTCGCCTGCTCATCGATGTCCCGGACGATCGCCATTGGGTGGTCGGCGGCCTCATCCACTGACCAATCGTGTCTCAGAAACCATTATTCTCCTCATTTTGCCCTGCCGGCATCGGCATGCTGGTCCTGCTGACTGTCCTCTCCACCATTGAGCCGGTTCTGGGACAGTTGGATCGGTTGCGCAAGCAGCACGCTGTTCCTTCTTCCTCTCCCGCCGAGGTTCCGATGGCGGTTATTCCTGAAGGGATGTTTGGTATGGGATCGGACAGCCGGCAGGCTCTGGAAGATGAACGACCCAAACATGAGGTCTGGCTGGATCGATTCGAGATCGATCTCTACGAAGTGACGACCGGCCACTATGCTGCCTTTTTGGCAGTAGACGAGCGGCCTGCTCCATGGCAATGGGAAAGTGTGAATTTAGGCATGCACCGCGATCGGCCGGTCATCGGGGTCGACTGGCATGATGCGGACGCCTATTGCCGGTGGGCCGGCAAACGCCTGCCGACTGAAGCCGAATGGGAAAAGGCCGCGCGGGGCACCGACGGACGCCTCTATCCATGGGGAAATCAGGAGCCGACCGCGGCGATGGCGAATTTCGCATTGGGGGCTCGGTTCAGCTACAGCCAAGTCTTGATGCCGGTAGATCAGTATCATGAGGGAAAAAGTCCGTTCGGTGTATACCACATGGCCGGAAACGTGTGGGAATGGACGCACGATTGGTATGGAGCCGACTACTACCAAACCAGCCAGGCCCGCAATCCAACTGGGCCGCCGGACGGGCAGTTCAAAGTGTTACGCGGAGGGTCTTGGTCGGACCTGCCGAAGTATCTCCTGACCTATGGTCGTTTTAAGTTGCCGCCTGGTACCCGGAACAGCTATACAGGATTCCGCTGTGCCCGCAGTGATA
The DNA here is from genome assembly GCF_965152575.1 of Nitrospira sp. Nam80. Taxonomy (NCBI): domain Bacteria; kingdom Pseudomonadati; phylum Nitrospirota; class Nitrospiria; order Nitrospirales; family Nitrospiraceae; genus Nitrospira; species Nitrospira sp. Nam80. The sequence goes on along the minus strand of NZ_OZ224216.1, from coordinate 3,478,620 downwards.
CGGCCTCCATCCCATCCCGCTAGACCTACCGGCGGTCGCGTTGTCTCGGAACAAGAGGTTCGTGGTCCAGACTATTTCTGCCTTGGATGCGCGCGTGCTACCGTCCTTGTCCGGCCTCCGTATTGGAGAAGTTTGCGACGCCGGATTCGGCTGCCGGCGGCATGGAAGATGTCAGTATGGCTTTCTGTCTTGCGGGCTGAATGGGGATCACCAGAGAGAGCGGTTTGGATTTTTCAGAACGCCTCGACGGTGTTAAGGAAGCCGGAGTATAGGGCGATGTGACCGGTCGAATGACCAGGCTATGCCGCGATTGGTTCTGCCACTCCCCGGCGTTCGAATGGCCGGTCAAAATCAAATAGACTGCAGTTACACACAAGCATCCAATAAGGCCAATTCTTCCCATTCCCATCCGAGCACCCATGTGTCAGCCCCCTCTAAGATTTCCAATGGGATATTGTCAGCAATGGACGTGCCGGTCGTTCAGCGGATCGGCCGAACAAAAATCGGTTGTTATCTTCGAATTGTTGAACACAATCTATGCCCGTTGCGTGGGATGGGCCACCGATTGTGCAAATTGGGACCAAAGCTGAAGGGGGAATCCTTCACTACGCTCTGAATGAGGAAACGGAAAGACGGGTGGTCGAGGCCCGGATTAGGTCCCGGCGAGATGACCCGTCATCCACTCGATGATCAGCGAGATCATGGTGCGGAAGTCCTCCGCTCTCGTGAACTGGTGGTCGGCGCCCGGCAGGAGTTCGAGGCGCGCCGTACCGGCAAGCGATTGTATCAGTCGGCGGCTTTGATGGAGGGGCACCAGTTCGTCGCAATCCCCTTGGACCACGAGCGTCGGCGCGTCGATCCTCCGAGCCGGTTCGTAGGCGATCAATTCGAGCGAGTCTTCATAGAACCCGTAGCGGAGGCGGATACGGCCGGCTCCACCGACCATGTTCGGAATCGTATCGCTGGCTTTCCATTCCGCCATGCCCTCGGTTCCAAATTCCAAACGCAGTTCTTCGGCAAAATCGACCACCGGGCATTTCAATGCCAGACAGGAGAGAGGAGGACTCTCACTGCGCGAGCCTCGATCATCCGGCCAACGGGATGCAGCCACGATGGACACGAGGCCGCCGAAGCTTGACCCGACGAGCCCGATCCGACGGAATCCACGGGATACTCCTTCTCGTAAAGCGGCCATGGCTTGCGCAACGCCAATGGTCGTCGTGATGTCCTCAAACGGGCCTTGGCTGTCTCCATGGCCGAAAAAGTCGAATCGTAAGGTCGCGATGTCCCGATCGCTCAATAGCCGAGCCAATGTCGTATTGGTCGTGCTGTTCTTGTGCGAGAGAAAGCCGTGACAGAGAACGGCGAGGCGATCGGTCGGGCGATCCGGTGCCGCCAGGACGGCGGCGATCCGATATCCGAGACGATCATGAAACGAAAGGCTGTGTTCCGCCGAGGCCATTGTTACCGTGCCAAATTATGGGGTTGGATCCCGGTCAGGACGGTGCGCAAAGAGCTGGGCCACTTTGGCGCAGAACAACGCCATGCTGGCCGCGAGCAGGCCGACGCTGGCCCACGCGACGCCGTGAATGGGCGTGGACGCGAGCGGCATGGACCAGGTCAGCGACGCCACGACGGAAAGGCCCAAGGTGCCGCCGCTGAGACTAAACAATTGGACCGCGCGCCACCTGTTCATGATCTGAAGCAGCGCCGCGAGATACGGAGCGCGTTTTTTGTGGCCGGCGATGCGGGAGGCGATCCATGTGGGGAGCAGGAAGGACAGTCCTCCCATCACGGCCTGAAGCATAAATCCGATAAATGCGGCATGGGTATAGGCGACAATGTGGAGCTTGCCATACGGCAACAACGGAGGGGACCACAAGGAATTGACGCTCACCGCCAGCCCTATCGCCGTGGTCAGCAAGAGAAAGACATTGGCGGCCAGGAGATGGTCCGAAGCGCTGGATCCCGGCTGCCCCGCTTTGATCCATGTCGTCAGCTGATTGGCAGTGTGAAGCGCGATTCCGATAAAGAAAAATCCTCCCGCTGCCAGTTGAATCTCAAGCGAGGACAGCCAAAACCCCGTGAGCAATCCCGCTGTGCCGCCGGGCAGCAAAATCAACGCCACTATATCTAAGCCGGGGCGAGAAACCGGCCGGCCCAGGACCTCGGGCACCCACCGCTGGATCAGCCCGATGAAGGTTAAGGTCATAAAAGCCAGCACCGTGAGATGAATATGAGCGAGGCGCGCATGCCCGTACCGGCTCTGAAATAGATCAAACGAAAGCCCCGCACCAATGATGAGTCCGCCGGCCAGCGCGAACAGGGCAGATCCGTAATAAAACCGCTGCACCGCTTCTTCGTGATCATGGAAAAAGAATCGCCGGATTTCTTTGCTCGAGAACAGCAACACGGCAATGATCGCCACTCCCCCCGCTCCGACGAACCGATGGTCGCGCAGGCCGAAGCCGGCAAGGAGTACGATGGTCGCCATATTGAAAAAAAGATATCGGAAGGATAGAGAGCCGCGCCCGGTCCGGACATTGGGCGGGCTCATGAGAAACACGCCGATCAGGAGTTGGAGCATGCCGCCGACCAACGCGCCGTGGACATGGATCAATGTGAGAGCAGGGGAAAGCGGCGTCCCGCGAACGATCCCGACCAGAATTGACAGGCCCAGCAATGAGGCCAGTACGAGCCAGGTTAGTCCGGTCAGGAGCACGATCAAAGGAGATCCGGGGGCTGCTCCCATCCCCCGCTAGTCCCTTTCCAGGAAATAAAAATGATCGGTGGGACCTTTGCCATGGCCGATCGCCAGGCTGTGGCGGATGGCTTCGGTGAGGTAAGTCTTTGCCGACTGGACGGCGTCGGCAATCGCCTTGCCCCGTGCCAGTTGAGCAGTAATCGCGGAGGCGAATGTGCATCCGGTCCCATGGGTATGCGGCGTGTCGATGAACTCGCCTTTGAACACATGAAAAAACCGTCCATCGTACAGCAGATCGGTCGCCCGCTCGGTCAACAAATGGCCGCCCTTGATGAGGACATGCCGGCATCCGGACTGATGAATGATCTTCGCGGCCCGGCGGGCGTCGGCCAGCGCGGTGATCTCGATGCCGGACAATTGTTGCGCTTCATGAACGTTCGGCGTGACGAGCAAGGCCAACGGCAGCAACTCTTTCTTCAGCGCGTCCACGGCGTCCGGCTTCAGCAATGGACGCCCGCTCTTGCTGACCATCACCGGGTCGACCACGAGATTCGGCTGGGCCTGTGTTCGAAGCATCGCGACGACGATACGAACGATGTCCGCCGACGCCAACATGCCGGTCTTGACGGCCGAGACATCGAAATCGTCGAAGACCGCGTCGAGCTGCGCGGCAACGATGGAAACCGGAAGTTCGAAAATATCGGTGACCTCTTCGGTGTTCTGGGCCGTCACCGCGGTGAGGACCGACATTGCATACACGCCGTTGGCCGACATGGCCTTAATGTCGGCCTGGATACCGGCACCGCCTCCGGAATCTGAACCGGCGATAGTGAGCGCTTGTTTAATCATGGCAATAATCTACAAGTCCTCCGATCAGTGAGCAGGCGTCGTGTTTCCCGCCTCCACGTCGGCCGGTTTAAGGCCTGTGTGCCGGCGGGCTAGTTTCAATCCGTCGATGGAAAAGACGACGTCGCGGCGAGGGGACATTTCATGAAAGTGCAGGCTGAGCGTCGATCCGGGCTGGTGGTCCTGCATGGGAAATATCAGCACGACCTGCGCTTTCTTGCCGGGCGCCAATTCCGTCCCTCGCACGCAGAGGCCGTCGCGGCTCTCGGAAACATGTTGTCGCCATTCGTCGCCGCGTTCATCTTTCACAAAGGTGTCTTGCAATTGACAATGAATTTTTATATCCCGCGGCGAGCGATTTTCCAGTGTCATTTCGAGGCCGATATACCGGTCATATTGTTCCACCCCGATAATCTTCATCGCGTAGACATCATTCGTATGGGTCGGCAGCTCGGCGGCCGGAGCTTCCGGCTCCTTTCGCTGCGGGGGAGCCGGCGGCACGGGCGGTGGTTTGAAGAAGGCGATCAGCGGACCGGCCTTGGGAAGAACACCGCGAGCCGCGCCGATCGCTTGAACAGTCTGCGGCCGAATCAGTTTTGCCGTGACCTGAATACCTTCCGGGATCTCGATAAAGGATCCGACGACGAACACATCGGCTCGCAGAGCTTTTGCGACCCGCCGGACGGCTTTCGTCTGTGACACATCCAACCGGTTCAGACGGTGCTTTGACATGGTTGCAGAGAGCAGCGCCCTATCGACCACCGTGACCTCTCCCACCACGAGCAGTTGCGTGCCGAGTTCTTCGGCAAGAAACTGCCCCACCGGAACGACATGTCCCTTCTGGTCGGTAAAATCGAGGATCGCGAGCCTGGTGGCTTTGACCTTCGCTGCTTCTGAATTCACTCCTTCGGCCAGTTCCTTGAGGCGTTCTTCATAGTTCGACAGCGCCTGCGCGGAGCCGGTCCAAGACATGAGGACGACAAGGATCAGCAGAAGATGACACATGGATACGTAGTCCTGTCTAAGCCGAGCAGCGAGTCCCATTATACCCGTCCCGATGATCCTGTCCAGACATGGATCCTTTGTGAATGGCCATGCAGCAAGCCGGATCATGCTCGGCATGCTGATCCGGAGCTGCTAACAGTACCATCGCGAGAAAGGAATATGCGAGCGTTGACCGGGCAACCGTTATAGGGCTCGGTCGTAATGCCATTGCATGGTGCGGATCGGTGTCGGCCGGCGAGAATCGGGTTTGAGTCAGCCGTCAACCAAAATTGTTGGCCGGCGGAACCCGCGCTTCCCCGCCCTTCGGAGTGGCCCTTCCGGGTCTTGCCGTGCGGATTTCCTGCCTCACTGACTCGGCGGCGCGCACAAACGTGATACTCTCTATTCATCGCATCGTGGGCCATTTCGGAATTCCCGTGCCTGTTGCCAAAGCCCACAGTGGCGTGGGTCAGTTCCGGCCTTCCTTCCCCGCAACCCCCCGGTGGGCGCCCCGCTCGCGCTTGGTCCGCCGGACCTCCCCTGATATTTTCGGTTTAGGGTCAATTATTCCGGCATTGCAATTGCATTTTACACCTGAGCGTTCACCAAGCACATGGTAGAGGAGCTTATGGAAGCACACAAGCTGGATAGGCCCGACCATTCTCCGAAGACTTCACGGAATCCATTGTCTGAAGGAACTGAACCATTCCGCTGGGGCCTGTTGGCTCGCGTGATTCATCCGCTTACCTGGGCTTGGATCGCGGCCTTGTGGCTCGGCCTTGCCTGGCTGATCATATTTGAAGCCGGCTAGCACCTTCTCACAGAAGATCGCTGGAGACTGAAATCCGTCCATGCTGTTACTTTTTCCACCCCCTTGATGGTTTTCCCATAGCAGCCTCGACTCTCCGTCCAGCGGCTTGATCGGAATGGCCCAATTTCGTCCGGGCCGAAGCCGAAATCCGGCAGGTAGAATTGCGAGGGGCCGCCCTTTCTCGGCTTGGCTGGAACGGATGCGCGCAGAGATTTGGACGTAGCGCGGAAGCATTGATCGCCGATTGCCCTTCATCAGCCAAGGCCCCGACGTCTACAATCGTTCCTTCTCACGCGACCCATCGACCTGCGAGTGATTGGTGGCCTGCCCGATGTAGCCTCGGCATTTCCCCGGGTAGCATTATGCTCGATAGAGGACTAGCATGAAGGTAGAAAACCCTCTCACCCAGAGGAGGTCAATATGCCAATCTTTTTCCTCGGTGCATTGACGATTCTGGTTCTTGCCATCGCCGTCTGGGCTTCCGTTACACAAGACAGTGATCCCACGATGATCGGGGAAGCCGAGCCCGATTGGGGATCGGAGTCGTTTGAAGGGCAGAACGAATACCGAAAGGCAGGCTGATCGGCGGTCTTGAGGTCTGTGCCGAGTACGCGACCGCGTTCGCCGCGTCTACCGGTACATTCTCGTTATCGCAGATGGGTCTCGTCGCTGCGAGAGAACTGGTTTACCGTGAAGCGGCATCGGCTGGCAGATGCCGTTCATGGTGACAATCCTTGTCCGCTTCTTTATAAGAGCGGCGTGAAGGCGGCTGGACGGATGCGCGCAGCCGGTTTAGCTGTGGCGCCGCCTCTACCGGTCCGCTTTCTATGCTCTAGACAGGGGCGACTGGGTTCTGCATCGTCAATCGCACCAAGGTTCGGGTTACCACGCTTGCTGAGCTGCTGCGGTCCGCTTTGGCGGACGGTGAGGACTGTTCGCGGTTCCGTTCGCCGAAGGCAGGAATGGAACAAGTTCCGCAACCAATCGCCTGCTCCTCATACCGGCCACTTTTCCTCCGTCCACGCCATTTCCCAAAACATCCATTCATAGCGCGAGCTGATGAGGAATGACTGCTCCATCCGCCGCTTTTCATCTTGTCCCGCCCTCCGTGCCCAGCGATCGACCTGTCGGCGCATCCACGCCTGCACCGCTTCGAACTCGGGAGACGCATACAGCATGAGCCAATCGCGGTAGGGATGCTTTGGGCCGGGACGGCCGTTCTTCAGAAGGTATTTGCCGACCACGCAGTAGATCCAGGCGCAGGGAAGAGCGACCACCGTGATTTCGGCGGCGGTTCCATTCGCCGCGACCCATAACATGTGTCGTGTGTATGCATGGTTGGTTGGCGCCATCGGTACCGCCGCCATTTGCTGCTGAGACAGTTTCCACCGGGCGCCATAACTCTCGTGAAGGCTGCGTTCCACGGTGATCGTCTCTTCCGCCAACTTTGCAAAACGCAACGCGGAATCGGAATCCGGCGCTCGTTGTGCCGCCGCGGCAAAGACGCGTGCGAGGTCGGCGAGAAAACGGGCGTCCTGCAGAATGTAATACCGGAATTTTCGGTCGGGCAATGTGCCGTTGCCGAGGGCGACGACGAACGGATGCGTCAACTGCGCGCGCCAGATCGGCTGTGCAAGTTTGCGGAGGTGATTGGAAAATGACATGCGATGATCCTTCTGTCAGCCTCGTAACCGAGAGGAAGTACCGATTTGGTGATCTCGTGATTTGGTGAGGTGAATATCGCCAAATTGTACAGTCACCCCGCTCTTAATTGGGCGCGCGAGACACGAGCGATGAGGAGTCACGGCTGGGCCGCCCAGGGTCTGGGCATCCGGTTGATTCCGTCCAGCGCGGCCACTCGATAGCATTCGGCCAAGGTCGGATAGTTGAAGACGGTATCGACAAAGTAATCGACCAAGCCGTGATGAGCCATGACGGCTTGGCCGATGTGGATCAGTTCCGTGGCTCCGTCGCCGATCGCGTGGACAGCCAGGAGTTCTCTGGTCTTGTTGTGAAAGAGCAACTTCAGCATGCCGATGTCATCGCCGATCAGTTGCCCCCTTGCGATTTCGCGATAGCGAGCGACGCCGACGGCATACGGCACGCCGTTCTTGGTCAAATCCTCTTCATTGGGCCCTACCATGGAGATTTCCGGAATGGAATAGATGCCGTACGGCAACAATTCGTTCTTCGTGGAGCAAGCCAGTCCGAAGGCATGGCACGCGGCATGGCGTCCCTGCTGCATCGAGGTGGAAGCCAGGGCGGGAAATCCGATGATATCGCCGACCGCGTAGATATGCGGAATGGATGTTTGGAAGTGTTCATTGACCTGCAGCCGGCCTCGATTGTCCGGAACGAGACCGATTGCCGGCAGGTTAAGATCCGTGGTCGCGCCGATCCTGCCGACGGAATACAGGGCGGCGGCCGCGGCGATCTCCTTGCCGCTTTTCAGCCCGACAATGACCTGGCCTTCGCGCGTTTTCTCGATTCCGACGACCTCTTCGTTGAACCGCAGCGTAATGCCGATATTGCGCATTTGATACTGCAACGCTTCGATGATCTCCGTATCGACGAACTCAAGCAATCGGGGGCGCCGCTCGATCAAGGTGACGCGGACACCCATGGTCGCCAAGATCGAGGCATACTCCGTCCCGATCACGCCGCCGCCGATAATCGTGAGCGACTTCGGGAGTTGTTTGAGTGCGAGAAGACCGTCGGTATCGATGATCGTGGAGTCGTCAAATGGGATATGGGTAGGGCGTGCCGGTGTGGTGCCGGCTGCGATCACGATATAGTCGGCGGTATGCTCGGCATTTTCATGGGCGCCATGGACCGCAAGCTGATGCGGGTCGATAAAACTGGCCGTGCCGGAGAGTACCTGGACATTGTTCCTCGCCATCTGGTTATGAATGATCTCCACTTCGCGCTTGATGACGTAATTGGAGCGAAAGATGAGGTCCTCCATTGTGACGTCCTGCTTGACGCGATAGCTGGCCCCGTAGAGATTGCGCTGATGGAATCCCGAAAGGTAAAGAACGGCTTCACGGAGGGACTTGCTGGGGATCGTGCCGGTATTCGTGCAGACTCCTCCGACGACTTCTTTGCGTTCAATGATCCCCACGGCTTCCCCGAGCTTGGAGGCCTGGATGGCGGCCTTTTGCCCGGCGGGGCCGGTGCCGATCACGAGCATGTCGAAATGCGCCATGATGACCTCGTCGCGGCGACGGACGGCCGCGGACCGGGGATCTTCCCGTGCGGATGTTTCGACGTATCGAAACATCCGCTGTGAGCCCGCCGCCTGTCCGGTGGGTGATCACGGCGGTCGCCCCCGTCGTGTGCCGAGAGTGAAAAGCGGGTTACGTCTGAATCAGCTGGCCGTCACAAGCTTGCGCGCAAACCTGAAGGCTTCTTCCATGTCCGGCAGTTGCGCGAGTTCGGGCGTCACCTGAAGATACCGGACGATATTGTCCTTATCCACCACGAGGACGGCCCGCGTGAGCAGATGCGGGTCCTTCAGAAACAGCCCGTGGGCCTTTCCAAAATCAACGCCGCGGTAGTCGGAAAGAAAGGTGACATTCTGAATCTTGGCCTCTTCCGAAAAGCGCCGTTGCGCAAATGGCGTGTCGACACTGATCGTAATCAGCTCGACCATCTTGTCCAGTCCCTTGTTTTTCTCGGACAGGTAATGAGTTTGTTGTTCGCACACTTTCGTGTCGAGCGAGGGCACCACACTGATAATCCGAACTTTGCCTTTGCCCTTCGTATCGGTGACGCCGATCAGGGTGAGATCGGTCTGCACGAGCTTGACGTCCCGAAGCGGGTCTCCGACCTTGATGGCCGTGCCCGACAACATCAGCGGTTTGCCTTGAAACAGAACATTGTTGCCATCGCCCGGCTTGGCGCTGCCGTCTGCGACGGGAAGAGTCTTGTATGAAAAATCCGGTCTTGTCGGATCGACGGTGGTGCATGCGACGGTCACAGCAAGAAGAACAGCCGCCGGCATGGCAGGGAGCAACATGAGTATACGGGCGCGCATGATGGCCTCCGACATGAATCGTTCCTGCCAATCCTGAAGACTGAAACGTGCAGACACTTTATGTACCGGCTTCAGCTGTAAGTCAAGGTTCCAGAAAGTTCAACAGCAGCTGATTCACCAGCCTGGGCTGCTCCCATTGCGGGATATGGCCGGCATTCGGGACCACGTGCAGAATCGAATGAGGAATCAGTCCCTGCATCTCCTCCCCGACCCGTGGGGGAAACAGCCGGTCCTTCTCGCCCCATATGATCAATGCCGGATGCGCGACGGCGTGGAGACGAGAGGCGAATTGCGATTCCCATTCGGGCAAATGGTCGCGAAGCGACATCAAGGGCCGCATCAGCCCGGGGCGGCGGCGGTTTCTATTGGAACGCTCCAGTACGGCCGGCGTCAAAAGACTATGGTCAAAGACAATCTCCTTGAGCACTGTTTCGGTCGCGTTCGAGCCGAAGAGCCAATTACCGAATTCGATCAGCCAGACCGGGGTGCGCGTCTCGACGGCGCGTTTCATAATCGGACTGGTCAGGGTGCTCTTGATGTCCGGTGGCAGGCCGCTGATCAGGACCAATCGATCCACACGATCCGGATAGGTCAGCGCGAAGGCGATGGCCAGGCCGGCTCCCATGGAATTGCCGACCAGGCTCGCTCGTTCGATATGCAGCGCGTCGAGGAAGCCGCGAAAAGACTCGACGAGCAGAGCCGGTCGATAATCAATGGCCGGCTTATCGGACAGTCCAGATCCAAGCAGATCCAGCGTAATCACCCGGTGGCGGCCGGACAGGTCGGCTTGCTGATATTCCCACTGCCACATTGATCCGCCGAATCCATGCAGCAGCACAAGGGCCGGTCCCTGTCCCTCATCCAGGTACGCGAGATGATGGCCTTGGACCGTGGCGGAATGGATCGGGAGGCGCTGGATCTGATCAAACCAGGGCGGGATGTCACGGGAGGAAGAGCAGCCGGCCATGAGTCCCCATACGAGAAGAATGGCGATAATGGAAGGAGACGCGGAGGGCCGGACCCGCGTGAGCCCCGTCAGGGCACTCACGGTCTACTCCAACTGGATCAAGGTCTCGTCGGTCTTCACGTTCTCGCCTTCGGACACGAGAATCGCCGACACGCGCCCGTCCATCGGGGCGGGAACACGGCTCTCCATCTTCATCGCCTCGATAATCAAGAGAGGATCTCCCGTCTTCACCGCGCTCCCTTCGGAGACCAACACCTTTACCACCCGTCCCGGCATGGGCGGTGCCACGTCTCCCGGCTTCGTCGGCTTCGGCCGTTTGGGTTGGCTCGCACTGCCGGCTTCCGGCGCTTCCGGCACTCCCGCCAGCACTTCTTGGATCGACTCGAGAGACACCTCCTGCAGCCGGTCATTGACCCGAATATAGTACGGCTTGTGGCCGTCCTTTTTCCGGCCGGATCCAGAGACGACGACATGATAGGTCTCGCCGTGGACCGTGATGTTGAATTCGGCTGGCGCCAGGTGCAACTCATGTGCAACGGCGGGACCCTTTGTTTCCGACGGTTCCAGCGGTTCCGGCTGCAAGTCGCCCCGCTCGCGCGCGTCGAAGTAATCCCGCGCAATGGCCGGAAACAGCGCGAACGATAGCTGATCCTCGATCGAGCTGACGGACTCCGGCAAATTTTGCTTCATCGGCTCCAGTTCCGGTTCCAAACGATCGGCCGGGCGTCCCTTGATCGGCTCTTCATCGCCGATGGCGCGGGCCATGATCTCCTTATCGACCGGGCCGGGCGGGCGGCCGTACAGCCCCAGGAAATAATTCTTCGTCTCCGTCGTGATAACCTTATAGCGCTCGCCCTGTTCGCCGGTGAGCACATTGAGCGTGGCCTGCGTGCCGACGATTTGACTGGTCGGCGTCACCAATGGCGGGTAGCCCATGTCTTTGCGAACACGCGGCACTTCGTCCATGACTTCCTTCATCCGGTCCAGCGCATTTTGCTCCGCCAGCTGCGCCGCCAGATTTGACAACATGCCGCCCGGGATCTGGGAGGTCAGGATCTCGGCGTCCACGCCGGTAAAATCGCTCTCGAATTGGCGGTACTTTCGGCGAACCGTCTGGAAATGTTCCGTGATTGGTTCGAACTGCCGGAGATCGAGCCCCGTGTCATACGGCGTGTTGCGCAAGGTCGCCACCACCGTCTCGGTCGGAGGATGGGAGGTTCCGCCGGCCAGCGGAGAGACGGCGGTGTCGAGCATGTCCAGCCCCCCGAGAATGGCCATGAGGGAGGACATCGAAGCCATGCCGGAGGTGTAATGAGTATGCAGATGAATCGGGACCTTCACGGCGGATTTGAGGCGGCGTACGAGGTGATAGGCTTCGAGCGGCGCGAGCAGGCCCGCCATGTCTTTGATGCAGAGCGTATCCGTGCCTAAATCCTCCAGTTGCCTCGCCATGGTGACAAAGCGATCGAGATTGTGGACGGGACTGACGGTGTAACAGATCGACGCCTCCACGTGCTTGCCGCAGGACCTGACTTCGCGGATGGCGCGATCGAGATTTCGAACGTCATTGAGCGCGTCAAAAATGCGGAAGACGTCGATGCCGTTGGCGGCCGAGCGCTCAATAAATTTCTCCAATACATCGTCCGCATAATGCCGATAGCCGACCAGGTTCTGACCGCGGAGCAGCATCTGTAATTTCGTGTTCGGCATTGCCTCGCGCAGGGCACGCAGCCGCTCCCATGGATCCTCCTTGAGGAACCGGAGGCAGGTATCGAATGTCGCCCCTCCCCAGACTTCCAGCGACCAGAAGCCGACGGCGTCGAGCTTCTGTGCGATCGGAAGCATATCCTCCGTCCGCATGCGCGTGGCCAATAACGACTGGTGCCCGTCGCGCAACGCGACATCGGTGATGAGCAATTTCTTCTGCGGCGCCGGTTGGATTGATAGATCCGGCTGCTTCGTCCGAGCGGTCTTCGCCTTGGGGGCGGGAGCGGCTGCGCGACGGGATTTCTTGCGGGCGGATTGCACGGGTTTCTTTCGTGTCGGCATTGATGGACGCTCGTTCTATGTCCTAATCGGTGGATTAATAGTCTCGGCCGGCATTGAGGCTGGCGAGGTCAGAGTCCTTCGTAGGCGGCGATCGCAGCGGAGATGGCCAGCACCAGATCTTCCGGTTCTTCCGATTCTTCGTACTGGTACAGCTCCGGATGCGTTTCCAAGTACGAGGTGTCGAAATGGCCGGATCGGAAATCAGGTTCCATCATGATATTGTTCATGAACGGGATCGTCGTTTTGACGCCCCGCAGCACATATTCCTCCAACGAACGGCGCATGCGGCTTACGGTTTCTTCCCATGTCCGGCCCCGCACCGTCAACTTCGCGAGCAGCGCGTCATAGTAGGGCGGAATTGTATAGTCCTTGTACACCGCGCCGTCGATCCGCACCCCGATGCCGCCGGGCGACAGATAGGCCGTTACGGTGCCGGTGCAAGGCATGAAATTGTTCCGCGGATCCTCGGCATTGATGCGGCATTGGATGGCATGGCCCTGCAGCGTCACGTCCCGCTGGCGGATCTCCAACGGCTTGCCGGCCGCAATGGAGATCTGATTGCGAACGATGTCGATCGCGGTGATCTGTTCCGTGACCGTGTGCTCGACCTGGATACGCGGATTCATCTCGATGAAATAATACCGGCCTTCCTGGTCCAGCAAGAATTCGACGGTGCCGGCATTGTCGTATTCCACCGTGCGGGCAATAGTAATGGCGGCTTCACCCATCTGCGCCCGAAGTTTCGGGGTCAGCACCAGGGACGGCGCAATTTCGATGAGTTTTTGGTGCCGCCGCTGGATGGAGCAATCCCGCTCGCCCAGGTGGATGATATTGCCATGCTTGTCGGCCAGAATCTGGAATTCGATGTGATGCGGGCGTTCGATGTATTTCTCGACGAAAACACTGCCGTCGCCGAACGCCGCCTGCGCTTCGCGCCCCGCCGGTTCCATGTTGTCCCGCAGCTCGTCATCCGAGCGAACGACGCGGAGTCCGCGTCCGCCGCCGCCTGAGCTGGCCTTGATCATGACCGGATAGCCCGCCTCCCGCGCAAAGGCCAGCGCCTCTTCGACGTCGGTGACCCCGCCCGGTGTGCCGGGCACAATGGGGATGCCGGCTTGCTTCGCAATCTCGCGCGCTTGGACCTTGCTGCCCATGAGCCTGATCGCTTTCGGGGACGGGCCGATGAAGGTGATACCCGAGCTCTGACAGAGCTCGGCAAACTTGTCGTTTTCGGACAGGAACCCGTATCCCGGATGGATGGCATCAGCGCCAATTCGTTTCGCGAGGTCCACGATCTGCTTCATGTCGAGGAAGCCTTTGACCGGGCCTGGACCGACGAGGTACGACTCGTCGGCTTTTTTGACATAGATGGCGGTGGAATCAGCGTCGGAGTAGATCGCGGCCGTCGCAATATTGAGTTCGCGGCATCCGCGGATGATCCGCATGGCGATTTCGCCGCGATTGGCAACCAGAATCTTGCGGAACATGTATGCGCTCGTCGGCCTGCTCAGCGGCCATCGTTTCCGGGTGAGATCCAAAAAAGATCGCGTAACCTAGCATAGGGCAAAGAGAGTTGTCGAGTCTGGGCAGGAGGCTATGAGACGCGGTTTATCCGAGAAGCGCGGGCCAGGGGGCCTCTGGAAGACCCCCCCTAGACACGGTCCGTTATTTCGATTTGATGAGAAGAGGTTTTGATTGCGCGCTACCGCCTCCTGCCACGACGATGACAAAGGACATGCCTGCCTTGGCGTCGGGGACCGTCGCTTCGATGGTGCTCTCGTTCAGAAAGTTGTAGTCGACCTTTTCCCTGGAGGCCGCGCTGAAGGTGACACCGTGGAAGCATTCCTTGGTGCCGAAATTTTCTCCCTTGATCGTGACCTTCTCGCCGGGTTTCGCCTCGTCCGGCTCCACTTTGGAAATGCTCGGCCGCTTGGACCGGTCACACACCGGATCTTTTTCCACTTTGGCCGAGTCCGACCCCTTGATGGATTCCATATCGAACAGGGTAAAGCCGGTGCCTTCGACGGTCGATCCCTGGTCGGCATTTTCAGCGCTCATGGCCACGACCGGACCGGTGAGCATACCGGTGAGGATGACTGCCGCCGACAACCCGTAATGAACGATGCGCATGAGGCCCTCCTTTCAAGCCGCTATTTAGACTTTAGCGAAGTGTATGTATCGGAGATGATTTTCTGCCCCTCAGCGGACAGGGCATAGTCATGAAACGCGTCGATGAGAGGATTCGATTCCTTTTTTGAGAGTAGCAGCACGGGGCGACGCAAACTGTAGCGACCGTCCTTTACGGTCGGAAGCTCCGGTTCGACTTTATCGATTGGGAGCAACCGCACCGCCACGCCGGAGTTCACCGCATCCAGCGCATGCCGCAACGACAAATAGGACACGGCCGACAGAGGGGCCAGTGTTCCTACAATGGTCTTGATGACCTTGTCGTCGCGGGCGATGACCTTGGCCGTATCCGGGATTTTCCCTGCAATGCCCAATTGTTCCTCAAACGCATCGCGGATGTTTTGATTGCGCGGCCGGTCGATCAACATGATTTTTGTGTCGGGGCCTCCGAGATCCGACCAGGTCTTGATGGTGCCTGAGAAAATCTCTCCGACCTGCTGCTTGGTAATTTCCTTTGTGAAATTAGATAAATGAACGACCACGGCGATGCCATCCCAAGCAATCTGAGTGGCATGAAGATCTCCATTTCCGGTTCCCGTGACGGCGATGTGCGCCTGCCCGGCCTTCACCATCTCGACAGGTTTGGACCGTTCATCCCACAGCACGTCCACATAGGCGCGGGGATTGGCCTTCTCAAACGCCCGGGCGAGCGGTTCCATGGCGGTTAATTCTGGACCGTTGCCGGCGATGATCAAGTTGCCGGACACTTCAGCGTGAAGCACGCCAGGAAGCAACAGCAGCAGGCAGCACCATGCGACGAGAGATGTCGAGTATTTCACGCTGGATACCGTTCCTTTCAATGTGCCCGGCACGCAAAACCGTGAAGCCGAGATAGGATCGACGCTGACTGTCGAACGTTCAGGCTACGAAGAACCCGATGCGCCGCTGTTGCTGCCCCCGCCGCCGGCAACGTCCGGCGGCATGGTCATGTTCGGCGGCGGCGAGTTGCGTTTCCCGGTGAGAGGCGGAAGCTTGGAGAATTTACTCATCCGTTCGTTGAGCATGTTGTAGGCCTTCATCTCTTTGAAGCCGGGCTTGCGGTCCCCCTTGACCGCCGTTGCGCAGGCCGAAATGATCCGTGTGGCGCTTTGGGCATTGCAATGGGGACAGATGGTATCCTCTGGGCGGGCATGGACGGACTGAGTCGCTTCGAATTGTCCCTCGCATTGGTCACAACGATATTCATAAACCGGCATAGATGACTCCTTGTTTCACGCGGAAATTCTCGCGCATGGTATGTCAACCGGCGTGAGGCACAGTCGAGGCCTTGACCGTTCGAACTGATTTGCACTATTGTACCGAAATCAATGTTCTAAACGCGAGTCCAGAATTTGAAGGAGCCTTTGTTATGTCGTTGTTAATCCGTCGGTATAAGAGTTCCAGTGGAGTCATGCAGGAGGAGCGGATTGATGATCCGGATCGGATCGACCGCTACATGCGCATCTTCGAAAAGGATGATGTCAAAAAACTGCAGACCGGCGCCAAGGTGTTTATTGAAAAGGACGAATGGCAACTCCTGCCCTAGCGGGTTCCTCCATTTCGATTTTCTCGATTCGTCTTCATCCATGCCCCAACGCAAGCGACTCCGAGCCGGTTGCATTGCCCTCCTCTACGCGTGGTAGGGTAAGCGCCGGAACGCGATAGAACGGTTGGTTATGATTTATTGGGTGCATATCGCGCATGCCATCGATCGGGCGACGCTTCACCGCGAGCGCTGTTCGGAGGTTCCGTCGAACATGTCGAACAGCGATTACTGGGGCGGCGGCTGGTTTGACTATCCGGACAAGGAACGTGCGCTTGCCGCCATGGAGCAGGCCGGGACGACCGAGCAGCGGCGCTGCCCGCTGTGCAAACCGTGACAGCGAGGACGCTCGCGCGCCTTCGGTTATTCGGTTAATTCCTCATTCATCATTCCACATTCCTAATTTCGTTCGGTTATGCCCCGGCTGGCGATTCTTCTGACGACGTTGGTGTGGGGCGCCACGTTTCCCGCCACTAAGGCCGCGCTTGAACAAGTTCCTCCGCTGACATTTCTGTTCCTGCGCTTTCTTATCGGTGCCACGCTGGTATTTGCGGTTCTTTGGATCACCGGCCGGCGCATCCCTCGCGATCGTTTCACGATCCGCATCAGCGTGATCGCAACGGGCTGGTTATTCCTCGGGTATGTGCTCCAGACGATCGGTTTGCACTATACCAGTGCGTCCAACTCGGCCTTCATCACGGTGCTCTACGTCGTGTTTGTGCCGTTGTTCCTTAGGCGATGGGGCCAGAGAGGATGGATGGCGGCATTATCCGCCATGGTGGGATTGTGGCTGCTCGTCAAACCGTCCGCGCAAGGAAACATCGGAGATCTTCTCAGCCTGGGCTGCGCCGCCGCCTTTGCAGCACACATCGCTTGCCTAGAGCGATACACGCGGGTGGCGGATCCTCTGGCGGTGTTTGCCTGGCAGCTTGCGTTTGTGACTCCGGCCATGTTTGCCATGATGGCCTGGGAAGGCCCGTCACCGTCGGTCTTCACGTTCAGCCCGGTGCTGATCATAGGACTTGGAGTGACTGGAGTCTTGGCCACCGGCGCCTTTGCGGTTCAGATCTGGGTCCAACGAATACTTCCGGCTCAGCAGGTGGCGTTGCTGTTTTCGCTGGAGCCGGCCTGTGCCTCATGGCTTGCCTGGTACTTTCTCGGTGAAACTATGGATGTGCAGGGTTGGGTGGGGAGCCTGCTGATTTTGGCCGGAGTGGTCCTGGGTTCACTACAAGACGAGCCTGCGGACGGATTGAGCTCGATGGCGATCAAATCCCTGTCGATCAAATGAAGGAGAGGCATCGTGGCGCAAAAATTTGGGAATGGTCGGTGGGTCCGAGACGGCTTTTTGGACAATCGCACGACAGGCAGCGTCGTCGGCAAGATCGAGTTTGCAGGGATCGGCCCTGTTGAATTCTATCTTCGCGGCGATTGTCGCGGAGAAATCGAGGGCCGGATGATCTGCTTTCGAAACAGCCGGTTCGCCGATGAGGAACTAGCCGGACAGGTCCTCGTGGATTTGGAGATCCCGCAGATCGGGGATGTCAGCCTGATCTCCTTCGATCCTCATCCGCATTTGACGCCGCATCCCTATATCGAATGGTTTTCGTTGCGCAAAAACCATTATCGCATCGAACTGGCTGCGGAGGATGCCTGGGTGGCAAAGGAGGAGGACATGGCCAGCCTCGACGGCGAAAGCCGCAGAATCAGGGAGGCGCTCGGCGAACTCTACCGCCCGGCGCAGCGCCGTGAGGAATCCGACTGGATATGAGAGGCGCGAACGTCATGCGGCCTTGCTTTTCCCGTCACGCACATGCATCGGGACGCCGCGGACATCCCAGACGAGACCCAGCCACGCCATTGCTTTGAGAATGTAAAACGTAATGTCGATCTCCCACCAATAGAATCCTTGCCGCGTGGAAGCCGGATAATAGTGATGGTTGTTGTGCCAGCCTTCGCCCAGGGTGATCAGCGCCAGCCAGAAATTGTTTCTGCTGTCGTCGCCGGTGTCGTAGCGCTGGGAGCCGTACACATGCGAGAGCGAATTGATCGTGCAGGTGCCGTGGACCAGGGCAACGGTGGAGACGAAAAATCCCCAAATCAACATTTGAGGGCCATTGGTCCCCAGACTCGGCGCGTATACCTCCAAGAGTTTACCCAGTCCGAACATGCCGAACCCGCACAACGTGGGCACTAAGATGTCGAATCGATCCAAGAATCGCAACTCGGGAAATTTCGCGAAATCACCGATGCTTTTGAGCCGGGGCGCGAAATGCGTCTGCGAGGTGAACCAGCCGATGTGGGACCACAAAAACCCTCCATGGCGGGGGGAGTGCACGTCGTCTTTGGTGTCGGAAGCGATGTGATGATGGCGGTGATGTCCCGCCCACCACAAGGGGCCTCGTTGCGCGCAAGACGCGCCCAACAATGCGAACGCGAACTGGCATCCGCGGCCTGTCTTGAAGGTGCGATGTGAAAAGTAGCGGTGATACCAGCCGGTGATGGCAAACATTCGGACGAAATAAAAGGCCGCCGCCACCCCGACTGCCGTCCAACTCCATCCCACCCAGAATACGCCCAAACACATGAGATGAACCGCGATAATCGGCACGCAGCGCAGCCAATCCACGCGTGGAGGACCTTCGACTTTCATATGCTCGAGTCCCGCCCAGGAATCGAACCAGCGAAGAACGGTGAACCAAAGCTCCGATCCTTTTAAAGGCCGGGATGCTTTAGGCAGGGGCAGGGCACGTGTGTCGCTCATGTTTCCTCCATGCTGCGTTGGGGATCGGCGAGGTCTGGTGAAGCGTTGCGCCGTCGTCCCGATCAGTCTGTCAATCACCGCGGCGCTTGATGTAGAAACTCTGTGAGGCAGGCCGCCGGATGCGATGTGGACCGAGAGTTACCCGATTACCGTTGGAAGCGCATTATACACAATCCTACGAGGAGAAAAGAGATTTTTTTGAGAAGCGGTAAAAGCGGCCTGGGATGTCCGGCCGGTGGACGGAGGCCGGCCCGTTCAATTTGACAGTGCTTCAAGCCCGCCTCTAGAATGCGCCTCTTATGAACGATCGTTTTCTCAAAGCCTGCCGGCGGGAGCCGGTGGATTGTACGCCGGTCTGGTTCATGCGCCAGGCAGGCCGGTACATGTCCGAATACCGGCGGTTACGCGCGACGCATTCGATTCTGGACATGTGCAAGACGCCGGACCTGGCGGCCGAAGTCACGTTGCAGCCGATCGACCGGTTTGCCCTCGACGCGGCCATTATTTTCGCGGATATCTTGTTGCCGCTCGAGGCGATGGGGCTCCATCTTGAATTTGCCGAAGGGGAAGGGCCCGTGATTCACAATCCCGTGCGAGATCGGGCCGGGGTTGATCGGTTGAAGGTCATCGACGGGGACGAATTGCAGTATGTCGCGGATGCCATCACATTGACCTGCCGATCGCTCGCGGGCCGGGTACCTCTGATCGGGTTTGCCGGGGCGCCGTTTACGCTGGCGAGTTATGCGATCGAGGGCGGCGGTTCGCGCAACTATGTGCTGACCAAACAATTGATGTATCGGGAGCCGGAAGCCTGGCACCGGCTGATGGACAAGCTCGCACGGGTGGTGACGGGTTATTTGAAACGGCAAATCAGAGCCGGGGCGCAGGCGATTCAACTGTTCGACAGCTGGGTCGGTTGCCTGGCCGCCGGCGACTATGCGGAATATGTGATGCCGCATGTTCAGCTTATTTTCGACGGCCTCAAGCAGGAAGGTGTACCCCTAATTCACTTCGGGACCGGCACGACTGCCATCCTGAGTCTGATGCGCAAAGCCGGAGGCACCGTGATCGGCGTTGATTGGCGCATCCCGCTGGATGAGGCCTGGGCTATGGTCGGCCACGATGTGGCCGTGCAGGGCAATCTGGATCCGGTGGCGCTCTTTGGCCCGATCCATGAAATCGAACGGCGGGTTGAAGATATTCTGAGGCGAGCCGCCGGCCGGCCCGGTCATATTTTCAATTTAGGCCATGGCATCCTGCCCCAGACTCCCGTCGACCATGTGGCTGCCGCGGTTGAGATGGTGCACAAGCTGAGCAAAACATAGAATTAGAACTGAGCAATTAGAAATGAGAAATATAGGACGGAGCATGCCGGACAATACGAGTTTCTTTCTTCGAATTCCTCATTGCACATTCCACATTCCTCATTGCGAGATTTAAGATGCCGGGGCCGCAAAGACCGATCGCGATTTTGTTGATGGCCATGGGGGGACCGAGCCGGCTCGAAGATGTCGAGCCCTATCTCCTCGATGTCCGAGGCGGCCGTCCGACCCCGCCCGAGCTGGTGGAAGAAATTCGTGAGCGCTATCGGCGGACCGGAGGCAAATCTCCCGTTTTAGACATCACCCGCAATGTTGCGCGGCATCTTGAGCAGAGGTTGAATGGGCCGGGCGGGGAACGGTATCGCTGCTATGTCGGGCTGCGTCATTGGCGCCCGTATATCAAGGACGCCTACGCCGAACTGTTAGACGACTTTCCGGAGCATGTGATCGGCCTCTGCATGGCGCCGCAATATTCGGCTTTGAGCATCGGCGCCTATGTGAAGAAGGTTGAAGACGCCCGTGCTGCGCTTCACGATGAGACGCCGATCAGTTTCGTCACGAGCTGGTATCGCCATCCACGCCTGATTCAGGCTCTCGTCGAGAATATTCAAATCGGGCTCCAGCGTTTTCCGGCCGATGTCCGATCCCGCGTCCCCATTTTGTTCACCGCGCACAGCTTACCGTCGCGAATCGTGGACATGAACGATTCCTATCCGCGGGAGGTCGAGGGCACCATGGAGGCGGTGCGCGAACAGTTGGGGGCGACTCCGACCCGGTTTGCCTATCAGAGCCAGGGCCGAACGGGAGAGGCGTGGTTGGGACCCACCGTGGAGCAGGCGCTGAATGAATTGGGGCAAGCGGGGCACCGGCAGGTCCTCGTTGCGCCGATCGGCTTCATCTGCGATCACATTGAAACCCTCTACGATCTGGATATTGAACTGAAGGAATCGGCAGTCAAAAAGAATATTCAACTGGAACGTATGCCCATGCTGAACGATTCAGCCGCGCTGATCGAGATTCTGGCGTCGGTGGTGGAGACGCACGAATCTTCGCTTGTACACTGACCGGCCGGGCGCTCCGTCCTACGCAGGAGCGCGCACTGTGACCGCCGAGCGCAGAGCGGTCGGCCGATCGTTCCGAACCCTGTCATCCTCGTGACAAGCCATCGCAAATCAGTCGTCATTATCGGCGGAGGGATTTCCGGCCTGGCGACGGCTTACGCGCTCCAGCGGCAAGCGACCGAAATCGGGATTTCATTGGACTGCACGGTGCTCGAGGGCTCACCGGTCTGGGGCGGAAAGATCGTGACCCATCGCATCGGCGATCTGATCATGGAAGCGGGGCCGGATTCATTTCTTTCCCAGAAACCGTGGGCGCTGGAATTGTGCCAGCAGTTGGGGCTGGGGGGCGAGCTGATCAATACCAATCCGATGGAGAAGAAGGCCTTCGTTTTCTCCCGCGGGCGTTTACACGAATTACCGGAGGGGCTCGTGACTTTCGTCCCTCATCAGCTCGGTCCATTTTTTCGGAGCGGATTGCTCTCATGGCGGGGGCTGGGGCGGATGGGTCTCGATCTGGTGATCCCGCGACGTCGGTCTGTTGAAGATGAATCGCTGGCCGCATTTTTCCGCCGCCGGTTTGGCCGGGAAGCCTTCGAGCGGGTCTTGGAACCGTTGATGGCGGGCATTTATGCCGGGGATGCCGAACAGATGAGCCTCCGCGCGACCTTCCCGCGGTTTCATGAGTTGGAACAACGCCATGGGAGTGTGATCCGTGGAATGATGGCCGCCCGAAAGGTGCGGGCGGCGGCTGGGCACGGTTCCGGTCCGGTCCGCACCATGTTCGTCACGCTGCGCAATGGATTGAGCCACCTCGTCACGACGCTGGTGGACCGCCTGCAACAAGATCGCGTCGTGTGCAAGGCCGGCGTGGGGGTCATGGCGTTGCGAGTCCGGTCCCATCAACTTGGCCGCTGGATGTACGACGTCATCTGCGACGATGGAGCGGCCTTGGCCGCCGATGCGCTGGTCTTGGCCATCCCGGCCTATGGTGCGGCGGATTTGATCCGCTCGCTCAGCCCGGCGGCGGCCGGGCTGCTCGAACAGATTCCCTATGCGTCGACGGCGACCGTATCCTTGATCTATGACACGCGTGAGATGACGGCGCGACTTGAAGGGTCCGGCTTCGTCGTCCCTCGGGTCGAAGGACGTGAACTGCTTGCCGCGACGTGGACCTCTCTCAAGTGGCCGCATCGAGCTCCTTCTGACCAGCTGTCGGTTCGATGCTATGTGGGCGGGGTGGGCCGAGAGTCGGCGCTCCGGCAGGATGATGAGGCATTGGTTCGACTGATTCGAGCGGAACTTCTTGCCATCGCCGGTATAACGGCGGCGCCGCGCTATGTCGAGGTCAATCGCTGGGAGCGTGCCATGCCGCAATATGTCGTCGGTCATGGGGAGCGGATCAACCGCATCGATGCCGCCCTCAGCCGGTTCCCCGGGCTTGCATTGACCGGCGCTGCTTACCGAGGCGTGGGCATCCCCGATTGCATTAAAGACGGGGTATCCGTTGCCGCCGGATTGATGGAGTATCTACGGACACCGGATTTCAAGCCCGCGACCGCTGCCGCGGACCCGGCATGATCGAAGCTTTATTCAGCATGACGACTGATCCGTCCGGTGGCGATAGGAGTCAGCGATGGTTGGAGTGGAGGATGAGGAGCATGTATGAACCGAACTGACAATGCTTTGACCGTTACCGATGTGAGCGGGCCGTTTCGTGAGCCGCGAGAGTCGGTCTTTTCGTATGACTATGCCATTCAGCGCCCCACCTGGGCCACGCCGTTCGCGGTTCGCATTAAAGTGGCCATCGCGGACGAACTTGACGTCATCAAGGGCATCATTATGGGACCTGTGTCCGGTTCTCCTGGACAGCAACTCATGCTGAACAAATTACTCACCAGGCACATTGCCGATCAGAAACTCCGCATTGCCGATAGTGAAGGCATGCTCTCGGACCGGCGCGATGTTCTCGTCGAACCTTTTACCGGACCGATGGCCCATCTATTCCCGCAGCTGGACCGGTGGGTGCAGGAGATGCGGGAGGCGCTCCGGGCCGAGGTGAAGCAGAAGATCGGGTTGTAACTTGAGCAACTGGAAGAATGTCCAGTCATCAGGGTGGCGCAGTTGCCATCAGCCAAGAGAAATGGGCGCCGTCGCAGCGGAATGAATGGCTCAAAAGATCCGGCGATAATGTCGGGAATGAATACCGGAGTCGTCGGCAAACCCGAGCGATCCGGAATCGGGATTACCCGTGTCATTCAGGTCGATCCGATAATGGCCTTTCACATGCTCCATCGCTTCTTCAAAGGGGACCATCTGAGGATACAGCTCGCCGGGAGCATGGGCCCCACGGGACAATGTACGGACCGATTCCGGCTCGGCATATTTCTGTTCGGAAAAGATGTAGATGTCCGCTACCGCATGCCCGCCTAATTTATGTCCCGGGCTTGTTTCCGGAATCAATCCGGCCAGTGTTTGATCCAATCTGGCTGACCGGAGTCGCTTCAGGAGGCCGACGATCTGGCTCGCTGTGGCTTCCCGCGGCACGACAAGGCTCACGGCATTGACATCCGGCATGGTCGTCTGCACCTTGAACATCACCGGCGCCGTGTCCGTGTCGTCGGTGACCTGGGAAATCTCCGGACCCGTAGCTTGTTTTTGCTTCCCGCTCGGCACGGCCAGCGCGATGAGGAGCCACATTCCAATAATGACGCCGAACACCACGATCGCCGGATGCAAGCCGGCTCGTTTCCCTTCCTGATACGGGCCCGATTCTTCACTCATGATTATGGTTCCTTGCGTCCGCCTGCCGCTCGGACTCTTGGCGCCGCGGGGAGTGCTCCACCGCCTTGGCTTGCTCCCAATAGTCATCCATTTCCTGGAGCGAGAGTTCGTTGATGGTCCGGCCGGTCTTGATCGCGCAGTCTTCGATAAAATGAAAGCGT
Source organism: Nitrospira sp. Nam80 (assembly GCF_965152575.1). Lineage (NCBI taxonomy): Bacteria > Pseudomonadati > Nitrospirota > Nitrospiria > Nitrospirales > Nitrospiraceae > Nitrospira > Nitrospira sp. Nam80. The sequence continues at coordinate 3,454,425 of NZ_OZ224216.1, read as the reverse complement.
TCGGCGAAGCGGTTGGTCGCTTGGCGCAGCGCGTCTTCCGGATTGATTTTGAGGTGCCGTGCGAAGTTGACCATTGAAAAGAGCACGTCGCCGAATTCTGCTTCCATCATGTCGCGTTCCGTGTGCGGGCGGAGCGGACCTTGTTGGGAAGGATCCGCTGCATGATCGCGGTGTGCACCATAGAGATGGATTGCCCCGCGTAATTCACTGAGCTCTTCGTCGATCTTTGCGCTGACTTGGTCCAATCCCTCGGCATTGGCCGGCCAGTCGAACCCGACGCGGGCTGCGCGAGCTTGCACCTGATAAGCCCGGAGCAGGGCGGGCAGCGTTTTGGGAATATCATGCAACACCGAGCCGGTGCGTCCAGATTCCTGCCGTTCCGCGCGTTTGATCTCCTCCCACCGATGGAGGACCTGGTCGGAATTGACGGCTCCCTCACCGTCGGGTGATTTCTGAAAGACATGGGGGTGCCGGCGTATGAGCTTATCGCCGAGCTGATCCATGACGTCGGTCACGGTAAAGCTGCCGTCTTCCGAGGCAATCTGGCTGTGGAACAGTACTTGGAGCAACACATCGCCCAGTTCTTCCCGCAGCTTTTGCTTGTCCTGGTGGTCAATGGTCTCGAGAACCTCGTAGGTTTCCTCCAGTAAATAAGGTTTGAGGGACTCATGTGTCTGTTTCCTGTCCCAAGGACACCCGCCTGGCGCGCGAAGGGCGGCCATAATTTCCACGACGCGATCGAATGACTGTGACATGATGCGGTCTCCCGGCCCCATTATACTGAGTTCTTGCGCGGCTTCAACGGGTGCGCGCGGCTTGCGCCGTCACAAGCCCTATGGTAGGGTACGCCTGTAAGAAAAGCTGGTCGGAGAAGATCGAGCCATGGGCAACGAAGAACAGGGATTCGTCATCCGTGACCGCCGTGGACGTGGTGACAACGCCGCGCCGGGCCGAACCGAAGCTCCTCCTTCCTCATCGGCGCCGGCCGAGGAGCCCGTTTTAGAGACCGGGCACCACGCACATCTTCCGGCTAACTTTTCTTCGTTTGTCATCTCCATGGGAAGTTCGGCGCTCATGTTGATGGGGGAGCAACTCAGTCCTCAACAACCGCCACCGCCCGTCAATCTGCCCCAAGCCAAGGAAATCATCGATCTCCTGTCGATGCTCGAAGAGAAAACACGCGGGAATTTGACCTCCGACGAACAAGGCGTGCTCGAAGATATGTTGTATGCTCTGCGCATGAAATTCGTCAGCCTCTCGTCCGGGCAGCAGCCTACGCATACCCCGTGACCGCGGCGTCCTTCCTCTGATTCGACCTTCGCGCGAACCTGTTCGCCTTGAGATTGTCCTCGTTCCGCCGTGTGAGATCCGGCTGCGGTGTGAATCAGGCGGAAGGCATGCGGGCTTTGAGAGTCGGCGGAAAATTCGCTATAGTACACGCAGTGATCCTGCCCCATAACCCACATGGATAACACCATGGTCAAGCTCGACGAGGGAGGCCGACGCGCGTCCGATCGGGCGGACGGCCCAGCGGGTCACGCGCCGGTTTCCGGCGGCATAGTCAGAACGGAGCGGCGTTCTGCGGCGACCCCGCGAGAGCCGGAACCGCGGAGGCGGCATCTCCGCCCTGTCTGGATCGTCCTCATTCTCCTCCTCCCATGTCTGGCCCTCACCGTGTACTATTCTCAGACCGTCGTCCCGAGCGGTGAAGAATCGGATTCTTTTCTCCCGAGCACCGGCTATGCGTTCGTACTGCTCCTCATCAACCTCGACCTCATCGGCTTTGTCGTCCTCACTCTGTTGCTGTCGCGGAACCTGATCAAGGCCTATTTTGAGCGGCGACACCGGTTGGTGGGGTCCGGGTTCCGGGCCAAGCTCGTGGCTGCCTTCATCGGGTTTGCATTGATCCCGACGGTGCTGCTGGCCTTAGTGGCCAGCGGGTTGGTCAATAAAGCTGTGGATGTCTGGTTCAATGATCAAATCGAGCATGTCATGAAGGATTCTTACGAGGTGGCGCGGATGCATCATGCCGGCCATGTGACCCTCGCGATCAACAGCGCCCGGGCCATCAGTCATGAGATCTTCCGTGAAGAGCTGTTGGCGCCGGAACAGCGCGATCTGCTCGTGGCCGCCATCGCCAGAAAGCGATCGGAGTACGGTGTGGCGGGGATCGAGGTCTTTTCCGCCAAGATGGAGACGCTGACCAAGTCGCTGAATCCCGAGGTGCCGACCCCGGTCTTGGACTTGCCGATCGGCCAGCTCGTGCTGCAAGTCATCAACGGCAAGCAGGAATTGACCTCGGTTCAGGAGGCCCAGACCGGACGATTAGTACGGGCGGGCGTGCCGATCGCGTCCAGTGTCCGTCGAGGCGAGATCGACGGGGTGGTAGTGGTCGATGCCTATGTGCCTGAATCGTTGCTGGGAAAAATGGAAAGCATCGGCCGCCAGTATGCCGAATACAAGCAGTTGAAGGCCATGAAGAATCCCATCAAGGCCGGCGCCTATCTCCTGGTCGCCGTCATCACGGTCATGATTCTGTTCAGCGCGACCTGGTTCGGATTCTATGTGGCGCGCGGCATCACGGTTCCCATTCAACGGTTAGCGGCCGCGACGGAGGCCATCGCCCAAGGCGATTTGTCGGTGCGCATCGAGGCCAAGGCCACCGATGAAATCGGCACGCTGGTTGATTCCTTCAATCGCATGACGGAAGACCTGCAGGGCAGTAAATCCAAATTAGAGGAGGCCAATATCTCGCTGCGGCAATCCAACGTGGAACTGGATCGGCGCCGAGCCTATACCGAAACCGTGGTCGATACCATCGCCGCGGGCCTGATCTCCATCGACCGGCAAGGCATCATCACGACGTTCAATCCGTCGGCCGAACGTATTTTGGGATTATGGGCGGACCGATTCCGCGGGCGGTCGGCGAACGAGGCGTTCAAGGAATTCGGGCTTGATCTGTTCCAAACGGTGTACGATCGCATGCAGGCCGATCAACGGGAAAATCTGGCCGTCGAAGGGCAATTGGATCTGCAAGGCCGGTTTCTGACGATTGGAGTCCACTGTTCGCGGATGAGAGACGAGTCGGCGAAAGATCTCGGCTTCGTGCTGATCTTTGAAGATTTGTCGGAATTGATCAAAGCTCAAAAGGCGGCGGCCTGGCGGGAAGTCGCGCAACGGATCGCTCATGAGATCAAGAATCCGCTGACGCCGATTCAACTGTCTGCGCAGCGGCTGCGGAAAAAATTCCAGGACAAGGCGCCGGACTTCGACCGCATCTGCGATGAATCGACTCAAGTGATCGTCAATGAAGTGGGAAGTCTCAAACAGATGCTGGATGAGTTTTCCAAGTTTGCGCGCATGCCGGCTCCCCAAATGTCGGTCTGTTCGCTGGATGAGGTAATCAGAGAGGTGGTGACGCTCTATGACGGCGCGCACCGGGACATCGAGTTCAAATTGGATCTGGACCCGGAACTGCCTGCCTTGAGTTTCGACCGGGAGCAGATCAAGCGGGTCTTCGTAAACCTGTGCGATAACGGCATTCACGCCATGAACCAGAAGGGCCGGCTGTCGGTTCACACCCGGTATGACACCAAGCGGAGGCGGGCCGTTGTGACTATCGCGGACGAGGGGACGGGCATTGCGGCGGAGGACCAGGACAAGCTGTTCGTGCCCTATTTCTCAAGGAAAAAGACCGGGACCGGACTGGGCCTCGCGATCGTGCGGCGGATCATTACGGATCATGACGGCCAGATCCAGGTCGCCCCCAATCATCCGCATGGCGCGGTGTTTACGTTCGAGCTGCCGGTGTAGACCCGGGAAAGCACACGTCCTGGGGAAGCGGTTGCGCAGCAGTCGGGGGAACGGCGGGTGAAGGATGTGCGGGAATGGGTGAGTGAGATCAGGAAAGCGCACGTCCCGGTTAATCGGTTGCGAAGCAAGCCGGAGGTGGGGTGGGTGAAAAAATTCGCGGGCTGGGCGGGTGAGAATTGGGAAAGGCAGCGTCCCGGCGCTGCCGGGGTGGGCGGGTGAGAATCGGGAAAGGCAGCGTCCCGGCGCTGCCGGGCTGGGCGGGTGAGATCGGCAAAGTGCGAGATCAAGTATGATTTGGTGATTGATTGGACTTGTGATTTGTAAGGTTGCGCCAGAATCAAGCATTTCGACCTGGCACGCGAATGACGGAGCATTATGTCGGCGTCAATTCTCATTGTAGACGATGAAGTCTCGATCCTGAATTCCTTGAGCAGCATTCTCGAGGATGAAGGGCATGAAGTGGTGGTCGCCAAAAGCGGGACGGAAGCGCTGAAGATTTGCACCGCGGATCCGCCCGAGCTCATGTTGCTGGATATTTGGATGCCCGAGATGGACGGCTTGGAGACGCTGCGCCGCGTGAAGGAACTCGTGCCGTACACGCAAGTCATGATGATGTCCGGCCACGGCTCTATTGAGACCGCGGTGAAAGCCATCAAGCTCGGTGCCTATGACTATATTGAAAAGCCGCTGTCGCTTGAAAACGTCACCTTGCGGGTCAAGCATGCGCTGGAACAACACCGGCTGGAGCAGGAAAATCGCACACTCCGGACCAAGGTCGAAGGAAAGTTTGAACTGGTCGGCCGGGCACCGGTGATGGATCAATTGCGGCAGCTCATCCAGACCGCCGGGCCTACGAACAGCCGTGTTCTCATCGGCGGGGAGAACGGCACGGGAAAAGAACTGGTCGCACGCGCGATCCACCAGCACAGCGCCAGGGCGAGCCGGCCGTTCGTCGCCGTGAACTGCGCGGCGATTCCGGAAACCTTGATTGAAAGCGAGTTGTTCGGCCATGAAAAGGGGGCTTTCAGCGGGGCGACGTCCATGAAGCGGGGGCAGTTCGAGCAAGCGGACGGAGGCACGCTCTTCCTGGACGAGATCGGCGACATGAGCCTGAACACACAGGCGAAGGTGCTGCGAGCTCTCCAGGAGCAGCAGTTTACCCGCGTGGGAGGGATGAAACTGATCAAGGTGGATGTGCGGGTACTGGCTGCCTCAAATAAAGATCTGTTGAAGGAGATCGAAAAAGGGGTGTTCCGGGAAGACCTCTTTTACCGGCTGAACGTAGTGCCGATCATCGTGCCGCCATTGCGCGAACGCCGGGAAGATGTGCCGGTGCTGATCAAACACTTCCTTCATGTTCATGCCGAGGAACAGGGATTGAAGATGAAACAGATCTCGCCTGAGGCTATGGATGTCTTCATGCAGTACGATTGGCCGGGCAATATCAGAGAGTTGAGGAACCTGATCGAACGGCTGATGATCATGGTGCCGGGGCCGGTGATCGAAGCAACGCATGCGTCGCTCGCCTTGCAAGTGCGGCCGAATCTCTCCGCCTCCCAGTCGGCCGTTTCGCCGCCGCCGGGGCAACATTTAGCGAACAAATCGTATGAGTCCCTGCGGGACGCGCGCAACGCGTTCGAGAAAGAATATATTTCCCGCAAGCTTCGCGAACATCACTGGAACATTTCGCGTACCGCGGAGGACCTCCAGATCGAGCGAAGCCATCTTCATCGGAAGATCAAGTTGCTCGATGTCGAGATGCGGCCGGAAAATTAGCAGATTCCGTCAGCGCGGTAGCGTTGTTCTCGCGCAGATTCGCCTAGCTGCTGTAACTTTCGAAAGAACGGCTGCGGGTCCCCCCATCCCCCAAATAGGAATTTGGTGGTTTCCGATCCGGGCTCGCCTGTTGTAACAGCCGAGCCCGGTCGGCCCCCGCTCGTTCTTTCGCGACGCACATCAGCGCGGCTTATCTGCGAGATCACTCCTTTCACCGCCCTGACGGATGTGTGAACATAAAGTGAAGAAGAATAGTTGAACCGGACCGCATCCCGCGTTGACCCTTATGGCGCCCCTCCGCTAAGATGCGCCCCTTATGACGACCTATCGCGATGCCGGCGTCGACATCGACGCCGGCGATGAATTTGTCGAGCGAATCAAGCCCCACGTGCGGGCCACCTTTCGGCCTGAAGTAATGACGGATCTCGGGGGATTCGGCGGGCTGTTTCGCTTGCAAGCACAACGGTACACCGATCCGGTGCTGGTCTCTGGAACGGACGGGGTCGGGACGAAACTCAAAATCGCCTTTCTCATGGACCGGCACGATACGGTCGGGATCGATCTCGTGGCGATGTGCGTGAACGACATTGCCGTCAGCGGGGCCGAGCCCTTGTTCTTTTTGGATTATTTCGCAACGGGCAAATTGTCCGTGTCCAAGGCGGAAGCCGTCGTGAAAGGAATCGCCGAAGGCTGCCGGCAGGCTGGGTGCGCGCTCATCGGCGGAGAGACCGCGGAAATGCCGTCGTTCTATTCCGAGGGCGAGTACGATCTGGCGGGATTCGCGGTCGGTGTAGTGGATCGGCCGAAGTTGATTGATGGACGGCGGATCGTGCCGGGCGACGCCGTCGTCGGACTGGCTTCCACCGGCGTGCATAGCAATGGATTCTCGCTCGTGCGTAAGGTGCTGTTGGAACAGAGCCGGCTTACGGTGGACAGCCGGCTGCCGGAACTCGGAGCCTCCATCGGGGAGACCGTCCTCACGCCCACCAGGATCTATGCCAAACAAATCTTGTCGCTGGTTCGGGAATTCGACATCAAGGGCATCGCGCATGTGACGGGTGGCGGGATGACGGATAATCTGCCTCGTGTCTTTCCGGCTCACTGCGGAGCCTTGATCCGCCGCGGGTCATGGCCGGCGTTGCCGATTTTTCAGGTTATTCAAGAGCGGGGACGTGTCGCAGTCGATGAAATGTTTCGCGTGTTTAATATGGGAATCGGCCTGGTTCTGGTGACGCCGGCCGAGCAGGTCGATCAGGTTATCAAGCGGGCGGGGGAGTTGGGCGATCAGGCCTATCGAATCGGAGAAATCATCGCTCAGCAAACCAGGGAAGGAACGGTCGAATATGTCGGATAATCGTTCCAATCCGGTCCGGCTGGGCGTTCTACTGTCGGGACGAGGTTCCAATCTGCAAGCGGTGATTGACGCAGTAGAGGCGGGGACGTTGTCGGCGACGATTGCCGTCGTCATCAGCAATAAGAGAGACGCCGCCGGTCTCGAACGCGCCCGCAAGCACGGCGTGCCTGATGTGTTTCTTGATCCCAAACCATTCGCCGGACAACCGGATAGTCGAGATGCGTATGATCGAGCCCTCTTGGACCTGCTGCGCAAGCATGAGGTCGAGTTGGTGCTCCTGGCCGGCTACATGAAAATAGTGACGCCGGTATTGGTCAAGGCCTATGAACATCGCATGATGAATATTCATCCCTCATTGCTGCCGTCTTTTCCAGGACTAGAGGTGCAGAAAAAAGCCATCGACCATGGGTGCAAAATCGCCGGTTGTACGGTGCATTTTGTCACCGAGGGAGTGGACGAAGGGCCGATCATCATCCAAGCCGCCGTCCCCATCCACGAAACCGATACGGCGGAGATTCTTGCCGCTCGTATCCTGGAACAGGAACATCGGATTTATCCGCGCGCGGTCCAGCTTTATGCGGAAGGACGCCTGCGCGTGGAGGGGAGGCGGGTGGTCGTGCGCGAGTCCGGAAAGACGGCCGAAGGATTTTTCAGCCCGACGTGATGAGCAGGCCGTAAAGAATTCTTCACGACGACATTCAAGATCCTGCTAGAGAGACGAAATGGGGTTGTGTATAATGCAGCCTGGTCAGACAAGACGAGCGCCGGGCTTTCTCCCCGTCTCCTTCGCAGGACATCAATTCTGTGCACTGTCGCGCAGACAACCCTGCGGGTTTTGTTGCGGCGCTCGTCCAAATGTTTAAGCTGCATGGTGAGGTAAGGTCCCAACATGCAGACTCATCACTGCATCGATGTGGGGGGCTAGCTCAGTTGGGAGAGCACTACGTTCGCAACGTAGGGGTCGGGGGTTCGACTCCCCTGCCCTCCACCAAACCGCACTTCGTGTGAGCCGCCGCCTCCTCAGGCGAAGCCTCTCTTCATTGACGCCGGCGGATAAACGCCTCCAGTGCGTCTTCTTTTCTCTGATACCAACCTTCAGTTGACCCGCGCGCTCTTCAAAGAATTATCGTAATCCGATGCGGACGGATAAATCCTCCGGTGCTCTCTTTCGCCGTAGCGGCGCATCGTCCGCGAGTCTTCTTGCTTCCGAATAGTTCATGTGACCGCCGCCATTTCTACCATGGCGATGAAACGAGACAGCAACTCTTGGAAGACTCCACTCAATATGTTTTCTATTTCGCGAGAGACCGCTGCCAAGTTTGCATGTTGACCGGGACCACCTGTTCGAGAGCCGTATGGCAAGTCGACGGAAGAACGGAACCAGAACGGTCCTGACTCAGAACTTTGAAGAGGGGCAACGTATAGCAGTACCAAGCGCTTTCAGTTGGATGTGTGTTTTTCGGCCGGGAAGAGACAACCTGGATCAGGAACAAGACTAGAATGAGGAAAACCAGGACCATTCCGAGACTGAGCAGCCATATTGAGACCCGGTCTGTTAATGAAGCAAGAGGTGGCGTACGGCTTGCCAAGCTCCTCAACGATGCTTTATGGAAAATAACGAAGATCGCATGGGTGGCAATGCGTGCCATGATCACCTCGCCGGAGGTCGGTCAAAGAGCGATGGAGTGTAGTCGCCAGTCCATATCGCCTCGTGTTCAGCGCTAGGTGGCCCAACCGACTCAGACTATCCACCTCAAGGAACACATCCTGCGAAGGCCAGTCCTGCAACTGTTGCGTGACCTCTTCAAGGTACACTGAGGTTTCGTTCTTACCACTTCGAGAATAAGATCCCCGGTAGTTGTTTGTTGCGGCATAAGGCCATTCCTCGGTCTGACAAGAACCTCGGAGCTGCCGTTTGACCGGAAACTGACGCTCCGCGGTTAGGGAGCGCGGAACTAAATAAGCAAGTTCTAGTCCGCATAAGCTAGTTCTAGTCCGCCTTGAATCGGCTTGAAGCATTTCCGAGATTGCCTGGAAAGATCCTCCAAAGCCACGGATTAGGAAAGCATTTTAGGTTGGATTTCAGGCTGCTGTTTGACTTTTTAAATGTTGATTGAATTTCGCACGGTGCGAAACGAGCGAGAATGCTCGATGGTGGAAGAAAATGAGGAGGATCAAGGACATAAGGCTCGTACCGGCAAAATGTCTGCAATCGTCCGCCGTTGAGATTTGTTCATAGTTATGGCATGCATGAGGCCGAGCGAAAGATGATCTCGCATAGAGCAACACGTTGTCGAACGTCGCCTGGGAAAAGGAAGTTCCTGGCCATGGGCCCCTTTCTCTTCTTAATTCTTCTTTCCGCTTTCTCATGTACCAAAGACTCTCATTTCTGGGAACAAGGTAGTCGCAGCGAAGCGCCGAAACGTTCCACTATTGCCGAAATCTTCCAGCGCGACGGGGTAAGCTCGCCACCGCCGAATTCCACGCCGCCGGAACGTAGGCAGCCCGTAGTGGACAAAGAAAACAGGTCTTTCACCCAGTCGGCTCGGACTATCCCCGACGGCGCAGCCGATGCCCTGCGCATCGCCACGTTTCACGGCTGCTACGACGGCAATACCTGCATCTTCGATCTCGCCGGTCTGCCGCCGGTCTTCGGAAGGAAGATCACCGTCCGACTTATGGGCATTCACACACCGGAGTTGCAAGCGCGATGTGAGCTGGAGCGGGCGAAGGCGTTGCAGGCAAAACGCTTCATCGAAGAGATGATCGTCCGAGCGAAGGACGTCAGGATAATTGATGCAAAGCGCGATACGCAGTTCCGGCTTCTGGCCCGATTGTCCGTGGATGGAGAAGATGCCGGGGGCAAGCTCGTTCAGGCTGAATTAGCGGTGACGTATGGCGGCGGCGCCAAGTCCATGGACTGGTGCTCGAACGTGCCATAGCCAATTTCAACGGTTGGGTAGCCTGATATGTGGTGGAAATCGTCACCACGGCTAACCATGGAAGGGAGGCTGACTTTCTGCGGGTGCCAGGAGGCGGTAAAGGATCGCGGTGTGCTCCGGAAGCGGGGCAGAGGAACAGCCGTACAGATCATGTGCTACATCCACCGGACCAGTGAACTTGCTATCTACAGAAGGACAAAAAAGAGGGTTGTCGCCACACATGCCTTCGGATAGGATGGACCCGCGTGTTCTTCACGAGATAATTGCATTCTGATGCGGAAGTAAACGTCTTCGGTCACCCATTTCTGCCCCACGTCACCTTAGTCGCCCCTCGACTCGTCGTTATCGGAAGGAGCCAACCTATAACTTTGTGTGAACAATTCATGTCATGGCGACTCTGCGTTACGGTATGGTACTCTACGCGACAATTCGACTTCATAGCATAATGTGCAGCGGCTTAGCCGGCTGCATTCGTTGCGACAGGCCCGCAATCCATGCGGATTAGCGGTGGAGTGGAGAGATTTGTCCGCTCGCATCACGCAACAAGAAGGAGTCATGTGAATGCCACAAATCTTCTTTGGTTCCTGATCATTATCATTATTACCGGCTGCGCATCGATCGGGCCGAGGTCTATGAGCCGTGACCGCTTCGACTATTCGGGGACGGTGGCGGAATCATGGAAGACTCAAATGCTGTTGAACCTGGTCAAGCTTCGCTATGGCGACACGCCAGTCTTTCTCGACGTTGGGCAGATCGTGGCCAATTACTCGTTCCAACGAACGCTGAGCGCCAATGGAACCGGGAATATTTTCAACAGCGGTACTGTCCCCGGTGTGATCAGCGGTACTTTCGGTTTGGGCGCTCAGGGTGTGCTTACCGATACCCCCACCATCACATATGCGCCTCTTGCGGGTGAGCGGTTTGCTCGTTCCCTGATGATGCCGCTGCCCGTTTCGGCGATTCTCAACATTCTCCAGGGTGGTTACCCCGTAGACTTCGTATTCCGTCTGGCAGTACAGTCCGTCAATGGTGTGGATAACCGGCGCGTTCAGCTACAGCACGTCCGACCGGCCGATGCGGAGTTCTATGCCCTTCTGAAGGATCTGCATCGAGTCCAAGCCTCCAACGAAGTTGGCGTTCGGATAGAGAAAGTTGGTTCTGAGGAGGTACTGGAATTAGTCTTTCGCCCTCGTATTTCTGCCGCCATCGAAGGATCGCTACTCAACATCAAGAGAATATTGGACTTGGATCCCGACTCGCAGGTCTTTCGGGTCGTCTACGGCGTTGTGCCTACGAGCGACAAGGAAATCGCCCTGCTGACCAGATCGATTCTCGAGGTCCTCACGGACCTCGCATCACGCATCCACGTACCGGAAGTGCATGTGGCGGAACACCGGGTTGGACCGACGCCGGAAGCTGATCTAGGTCCTGAAGGGCCGGTTCGGGACCTCATCCGGATTAATACCTCCACTGAGAACCATCCGGAAACGGCCTTCGTCAGCGCGCCCTACCATGGTTACTGGTTCTCCATCGACGACCGGGATCTCCGCTCCAAGCAGTTGTTCACCTTTCTGATGTTCCTCTTCACCTTCGTGGAGACCCCGGGTGGCGCTGCTGCGCCCATTTTGACGATCCCGGCTAGCAAGTAAACCGTTCATAGGGAGCTTCTCAGTGATACGCAAGAGCATAGCGCTGATAGTCATCGGATTAATACTCGTTTTATTCAGGTGGCATGAATTGGACGCGTCCCAGGCGTTTGCCGAGAGCCTCCTCCCTATCAGGATCGGATATCAATCGGCCTCTTCGGATGACTGGCTATTGTTTGCGGCCAAGGAACTGAAGTTGTTCGAGAAAGCGGGCTTGGCGCCGGAATATGTGCCGTTCATCGCGGGGCCGCCGATGATCGCGGCCGCGAAGAACCGGAGCATTGATGTGGCCATTGTGAAGGTCCTCCCGTTTCTCAGCGGTCTGTCTCAGGGCCTGGACTGGGTGATGATAGGGATCCATTCCGAAGGGGCCTACAGCGAAGGCCTTGTCGTGAGGAGAGATAGCGGCATTGAAACGCCAAGCGACATGAGAGGCAAGCGTATCGGCTATTTTGCTGGGTCAAGCGCCCATTACGGTTTGATCATGACCTTGCGACAACACGGCATAGCTCGCGACCAAGTGAAGTTGCTGGATATGCCTCCTGAAATACAAATGGCCGCCTTAATACATAAAGAGATTGATGCCGCGATGGTGTGGGAACCATGGATCCAGCGAATGATTCACGAGGGGAATGCGAGACTCGTTGCCATAGAAGGCGACCTTGGCATCTACACGAATGTGGCGGGCATCAGTGTCCAGCGCCAATGGCTTTTGGAAAACAGGGCGACGGCGGTGCGGTTCCTTCAAGCCTTGATATTGGCCTACGACGCCTTGCAAAAGAACCATACGGCTGCGATCCGCGCAGTAGTCGAAGAAACAGGTACCAAGAAAGAATGGGTGGAGCAGATCTACCGGGATGCGCCCCCGCCTAATATCCACTTGTGGGCGGATCGCCGGTATCTGTATTCGTTGGCGAAGGGAGGGGTTTTTCACAGGAGATTGGGGTATGTCGCCAGATTCATGTTTCATGAAAATGTCTTCCCAATGGAACTGGATACCGAGGACGCGCTCGATTCATCGGTCATTATCGAAGCACTACAAACGGTGAAGCGAGACCAATGAGGGCAAGGTGGGAGGGAACCGTGGACGGCAGACGAGCCGGGACCCTGGTTCTCGCGGCTGTTCAGATCCGTGAAGCAGGCCGGTCGTGAAGTGGAGGGACGCGATGGAAATTAATCCACCGCGTGAAAAACGAGCTGATCCGAGCCCACCGACCACGGGGCGGTCGACACTGCGCGCGGCAGTATAGGCAATATCCATGTATGACCGCACAATGTTCACTACAGTGATGACACATGCTCATGGGCATCATACCAAATAGTGCAAACACAGGGAGAAGGATGTCGCGGCCGCCGACTGTCCGAACGGTTACAGTATTTTCTAGATGCAGGAGGGTGGTGCGCTACGGAGCATTTGGAAATAATGTCGTAGGATACCAAGAAACGTACAGGTCAGATCGCTCCTATTGCGACGTGCTGGCCCAAGGGAGGTGCTATTCAGCTCCCGACGGGCATTCATTCAAATAGAAGAGAGGGGGCACTTACGTGCTAGGGCGTCTCCATTCAGGATCGAAGAATGTAAGAGTAAGGCTGACGCTGCTGTGTATAAGTACGTCCGTCCCTATCGATTCCATTTGGTCATGCAATTAAGTAGCGGCACTTAAAATAAACTCATCGATAACCGTCAATATGTTGGTGTGATTATCCAGTTGGCATCTATATGTAGTAATTGTCAGATGATGGACCGCTCATGCCCAACGAATGGGCAATGTGATATTCAATCAGTCACAACGCGCCATTGATGTCATAGCAATCATCTTATCCCCAAGCTTATCCACAGATTTTGTGGAGAATGTACGGGACAAAATACTGGTATTCAAGCAATCGAAGTCACTAGGGCCGATCGGGCCCTCCACGAGCTGTATGGATTTGCCTACAGCCTCCCTCGTATAAGTGATTACGCTAGAGCCGTTTACTGGGCCAGCCGGCGGCCGAGACAGTCTCGGTGGGCAATGCAGAAGACTGGATCGGAAAAAGGGCAGGACGATGATCGAAACAGAACCCAGACATCTGCGCAAGAGAGCTGGAGGCGTCCATTCATTGCCCGACTCATTCAGGCCACAGCATCCTGAGGAATAGAAGCGCCGCGCCGGCGCCGAGGACCAGTGAGAGACTCATTACGATATTCATGACGTCATCTCCGTTCTATTTTGTGTGGAAGATTGATGCAACTGTGATACGGCAAGATCCGTACCACTTCAGTTCCTCCCACGTAGCTTCCCATACGGCAATCATAAGACATTGGTTTTCCATAGGCGGTGGACAATACGAGGTTCCTTAAGACGTTCGTGTGCGGAGGCCGGCAGTATCGAATCGGATACGGTGTATGCATCCAATCGGAGGAGCGCTCCTCCCATTCCGGTTGCGGGCGGCCGCCGATATGCCGCCTATTCGCAATGACACAATTAGGGTGATGCTTTGAATCTCGGTCCGATGCTTGTCCTGGAAAGAGCTACCGCCTATATACAACGCGCACACGGGAAAGAAACTGAGTCAAATGTAGCGTGCGCTCCCGAATGGTGAGGAGATCCCGCCTTAGCGCCGCCTGTTCCAGATCGTGGCCGATGGCGCTGATGGTCTCAAATCCGTAGCCTCCCCCATCACCTTTCATGCGGTGACCGAGAAGACGAATCGTATCCCATTGTTCTTTCTCTATGCAGCCGTCGAGAATCTTCACGTCCTTTCGCCGATTATTGAGAAACCCGGGAACAATCTCTTCAAGATCGGGATCAATATAGACAATGAGGGCCTCATGTGAGTCCGATGTATTCGCATGCGTCATGGTGTCAATTGTCCTTCATACGCCGACAAAATATCGAGGAGCGTCGCCTTCTTAATGGGTTTCGTCATATGGGCATTGCATCCGGCTTCAAAGATTTTCGCCGCTTCTTGCTTCAGGGCGAGGGCCGTGAGCGCAATGATCGGGGTCTTCGTTACCCCTTCGTGTCGTTCCCATTCCCGGATTATCCTAGTCGCCTCCAACCCGTCCATGACCGGCATTTGCATGTCCATAAGAACCACGTCATAGTGCCCGCTCTGAAACTTGTCCACGGCGATCTGCCCGTTTTCAGCCAGTTCGATGTGATGGGCTGTTTGCTTCAAGTAGGTTTGAATCAACAGTTGGTTATCTCTGGAATCCTCGACCAAGAGAATGCGCAGCGACGATGTAGTCTGGTTCCCGTGTTTGTGGAGTCTATGCCCCGGCGGTTGGCAGACGCCCTTTGAGCGATCCAGCGCGATCATGACTGTTTGCGCCAAATCCGATCGCTTGATGGGCTTGACCAGATAGCCGCCTAAACCGAGGTCGTACGTCCTTGCGATATCATCGGCCCAGCGGTCGGAAGCCAGCATAATGATCAATAAGTCGGCGAATGCGGGATCCGCCTTGATGGCTTGAGCCGTCTCGAATCCATCCGTACCCGGCATGCGACAATCCAGGAGGAGCAGGCGATACGGCTCGCCCCCGGCAGCGGCACGACGGAGTTCTTCCTCGGCCGCCGTCGCATTGTCCACGTCGCTGACGCGAGCGCCCCATGCGGAGAGCATGTCGCGAAGAATCTGGCGGTTGATCGAAAAGTCATCGGCGACCAATGTGCGAATATCCTTGAGCTGAGGTGAAGGGGCCGGATCAGAAGCGGCGTGGCCGGCTTGGATGTCGAGCAGAACGGTGCAATAAAACGTGCTGCCCTGTCCTTCCCGGCTGACGACCCGAATATGCCCCCCCATGAGTTCAGCGAGGTGTTTGGAAATGGGCAGGCCCAGTCCCGTCCCGCCATAGAACCGGGAAATGGAACTATCCGCTTGTGTGAAACTCTCGAAGATCGTGCCGAGCTTGTCCGGTGGAATGCCGATGCCTGTATCCTCGACGGAGAAGCAGATGGCTCCGGTGCGGCGCGCGTCGGGATCCGGCGTGACCCGCATGACCACGGACCCGTGGTCTGTGAATTTGATCGCATTCCCGATCAGGTTAACCAAAATCTGATGGAGTCGATTCGGATCCCCGATGACCTGGCATGGCAGGTCAGGACTCACATGGCAGGCCAGTTCCAGCCCCTTGTCGTTTGCCCGCAAGGCAAGGATTTCGATGGCCTTCTCGATCAGTTCGTTCAGATCGAACTCGATGCGATCCAGTTCCAGGTGCCCGGCTTCCACCTTCGAGAGATCGAGAATGTCGTTGATCAGACTCAATAAACTGCTGCCGGCACGGCGGACGACCCGGAGGTATTTTCGTTGTTCCGCGGTGAGTGATGTTTCCCAGAGCACGTCGGCCATGCCGATAATGGCGTTCATCGGTGTCCGAATTTCGTGACTCATACTGGCCAGGAATTCGCTTTTGGCTTTGCTGGCAACTTCAGCGGCCTCCTTTGCGACGCGGAGGGCCCGTTCGACTTCGCGGCGCTCGGACGCTTCCATCGCCAGCGTCACCATGGTGGCCAGGGAGCAGGCTGCATTCTCCTCCTCCGCTGTCCAGGTGCGCCGGCCTCCCACGTGCTCATGGCACAGGACCCCGACGACCAGGCCCTTTCGCCGGATGGGCGCGTCCAACATCGCGCCGATGTTCAGCGGAGTGAGATAGCCGTCCAAGAATTCCCGGGTGCGCGGATCGTGATGAGCATCGTGGGCGGCGATCGCGTGCTCTTCTGTTTCGACCGCCTGGAAGTAGGCCGGGTATTGGCATCCCTGCAGGATTGTTCCCGAATGGTGCGATTGCGTCGCCCGCTCATACAGATCCAGGAGGCGAATCGCCGTGCGGTCTTGTTCGAACAGCCAGATGCTCACGCGTTCCACGGCCAATGCATCGCCGGCGGCGGCCGTAATTGCATGCAGGGCTTGTGTTAAATCGCCGCTATGGAGGCCTTCGCTTTTGACGAGTTCGAGGAGCACGGTCTGGTGGTCCTTGAGGACTTGGTCGCGCTTCCCCGACTTGGGCAGCGCCTGAGTGAAGAGCGGGGGATTCGGTTGAATCGGGACAGTGGCCGCTGGTCCCGTCGCATCCGACCCGGTTCCGGATTGAGGGAGACTGTGCGAAGGCATGGGGTCGGGGGCGGAATGCGGCTTCTTGGTGAAACGAACGGCTCTTTTTGCCATCACGAGGTAGGGGGAGATGAATTGCGCGGTCGCAGCAGGCGCGCGAAGACAAGGCCGGCGACGGTTCATTCCTCGCGTGTGTGTTGGACCAGCGTCAGCACACCGGCTTGCTTGGTCCGATTTCGTCCATCCTGTTTGGCCTGGTAAAGCGCCTGATCGGCCGCCCTGATAAGATCGGTTGGAGCGGCGGTTCGGCTGGGGATCGTGCTGGCAAATCCCAGGCTGATGGTAACTAGCTCCCCGCTCGGATGTTTCATGTCCATTTCCTGCACCCTCCGCCGCAAGGTCTCGGCTACCTGAGCCGCCCCTTCGACAGTCGTGCCGGGCAGAACGATGACGAATTCATCGCCGCCATAACGGGCGACGAGGTCGCCGGGTCGGTTCACGGCGCCGGAGATGGCGTTGGAGACCTGCCTCAAACATTCGTCGCCGGCTTGATGGCCGTTGGCATCGTTATAGGTCTTGAATTGATCGATATCGAGCATGATCAAGGAGAGAGGAGTGTGTTCGCGGACGGCCCGCCGCCATTCCTGGTCGAGAAAATCGTCGAACTGGCGGCGATTGGTGATTCCCGTCAAGCCGTCGAGGCAGGATAGGCGAAGCAGCATTTGGTTCGCCTCCTGCAGCTGGCGCATGACCTCCAGAAGTTCCTGTTCCCTGGCGCGCCGGCGATCGATTTCATGGACCAGCCGAAGCACGCAACGCACTCTGGTCAAGAGTTCGATTTTGCTGATCGGTTTGGCCACATAATCGACGGCTCCCGCGGCAAACGCGAGCTGGAGGTCGACCGGGTCTGTCTTGACGGTGACCATGATGATCGGGATGTCGCGGAAGCGCTCGACAGCCTTGATTTGGCGGCAGGCCTCGATGCCGCTCATCGACGGCATGACGATATCCATCAGGATCAGATCAACCCGATGCGGAGACGGCTTGCCGCCGTCCAAACCGAGGAGCCGGAACGCGGCGGCGGCGGAATCGGCGATGAGGGTGTCTTCGTAGCCGGCGTTTGAAAGGAGCGATTGAAGAAGGTGAAGATCATCGGCAGAGTCGTCAACGATCAAGATGCTCATCGCGAGCCCTTTCTGACAAGGCGGTGCAACCAGCAGAAAATCTAGCAGCTACTCCTTGTAAAAACCAGGATAAAGCTTCTTTATGCAGGGCGTGCAGAGGCCGTGACTGAATTCCGCCTCCGAGTGCTGTTGAATATACTCCTCCAATTGTTGCCAGAATCCCTGGTCGTTGCGGATCTTCTTGCATGAGGCACAGATGGGAACGAGGCCTTTCAGGACTTTGACTTCGCGCAAGGCTTTCTGAAGCGCCTCGTTGCTGCGCCGCAATTCCTGCTCGCGCGCCTTGCGGCAGTCCATCTCTTTCTTGAGCATCAGGGCGGAGGAGACACGGGCCAATAGTTCCACGGCGTTGACCGGTTTATTAATGAAGTCGATGGCCCCGGCAGAGAACGCGGCCTTGAGATTTTCCACCTCCGTCTTTGCCGTCACGACGATGATGGGAATATCCCGGAGGTGCTCGATACTTTTGATATGGGCGCAGGCGGTGACACCGTTGATATCGGGCATGAGAAAATCCATCAGAATGAGATCGATAGGGCACGGGGAGGCGGAGCCAATGGCGTCGGAGGCGCCAAGTTGAAGGTAGGCGGATTCAGCCGAGTCCGCGAACAGGATCTCCTGGTGGCCGGCTTTGGTCAGGATCGACCGCAAAATCAATTGCTGATCAGGCGAATCATCGACAATCAGAATGCTCATGTTGTCACGGCTGAATGGTACGGTCGGGCTCGTCCGGCAGCTTTCCGGTCGTATCGGAATTATAGCCGAGTCGCGGATTCGCCTTGTGTTGAATGATATTGAAGATGGACTGCTGTGATAAGTATAGCAGTCGCGGTGGGGTTAGGATTGAAGTTTGGCACGGACGAGGTCACTGACCCGCTTCCCATCCACGGTTTGGCCGGCGAAGCGAGCCATCACCGCCTTCATGACCGCGCCCATGTCTTTTAAGGACGGGGCGCCTGCCTCTCGCACCGCAATGTCCACGGCCCGGCTGATGTCTTCGTCCGAGACGGCGGGCGGAAGATAGGCCTCAATGATATTGATCTCCAGCCGTTCTTTCGCGGCCAGATCGTTGCGGTGTCCCTTCTCAAACTGTTCGGCCGCTTCCTTCCGCTGCTTGATCAGAGTGGTCATCACGCGACTCATCTCCGCATCATCCAGGTCCTTCTTCATCTCCACTTCCTTGTTCAGGACGGCTGCCTTGATCATTCGAATTACATCCATGCGCAACTGGTCCCTGGACTTCATGGCAAGCTTCAGATCTTCAGTGAGTCGGTCTCGGAGAGACATATGCGTGGTCCTCAAATGAATGGCATAAAAATTAAGAATAGCGGGATTCGATAGGTCAGTCAATCGGCCCGCGGGATAGCTCAACACGCCATGCGGCACATCAGCGTCCTATGTATAGAAGAGGTTCGAGCCCAGGTTGAGATCGGGGCGCTCGCTCTGCATAATGACGCGGATGTCGCCTGGCGCATTTCTGATGCATGTCGCCCGGCTGGCGGACAACCCTATATGGAGGAAACCATGGCGGTTCAAACGGCAACGGGCAGGCGTGATGGAATGGTTTGCGTCTGTGGGTTCTTGGTGGTCGCCTTCACGGCGGTCGTCGGTTGTACAAGTGACAAGCCGAAGCCGATGCAACAGCCGAGCCCCGAGCAGGTGAAGGGAAGCGCGGATCGGACGTTCGACAAATTGAAGCAGGAGGAGCGGGAGAGAAAGCCGGCGGGGCAGTAACGATTGAATTCTTGCCGTGCCGTTTATTGGGGCACACGAAAACTCCTCCAGGGAACCAAGCCCAGCAACGGCTTCACGAGGGGAAGTTCCCAGACAATGTGTCGTGGTGAGGTCAGCCGGATGGAACGGGGCTCGCGAAATGTCCCCAAGAGACTGAACGAGACCAGGAAGCGAAGGATCCCGGAGATGGCGAACAAGAACGGAAGGTTGGAGGCCGGGTGAACGGTGAGTCCCAATATGTGGAGTTGTGAAGGGATCACGGTAGCCAGCCAGCTGCCCGCCATTGCCCCAAGAAACCAGCCGCCTGCGTTCACCGCATTGGCCACCGCCACCCCTCGCGTCCGTTCCTCGGGCCGCACCGAATCAAAGACGTAATTTTGGAGACCCAACGACAGCCCCGCCCATGTCGCTCCTCCGACAAAATTCACCATGAGAAGGAATGGATAGGCATCGCTGATGAGATACAGCACCGGCAAGATCGGGACGCTGAAGCCGGTCAGGCGGAGAATGGTTTTGTTTCCGTAGGTGTCGCTCAATTGACCCCATGGCCTCAAGGTCAGGAATTGGGCCAGGATACCAGCCGCCATCCAACCGGCGTATTGGAGATAGGACAGATGCAGGTCCTGCAACATGTAAAAAACGAAGAACGGCCCCGCGATGAACACGGAAAAATGCATGAGGGATGAAAAGAGGAGAAACCGGCGAAGATCCGGTGTGGCGGCGCACAAAATGAAGTGACGGAAGCCGCCCGGCGCCTCCGGAATCGGGGCGGTGACGCCTTGTGCCGTGTTGAGTTGATAGCGGGTCGCCAACGCTCGCGCGCACGCGGCGACAGAAAAAACCACGATAAACCCGATCCATTGGAATCCCCATCGTTCAGCCGCATTGAGAATCGCGCCCGCCGCACCGAGCGCAAGGAAGCTGGTCAACGATGTCATCTGAAACCGGCGCGCAAAATAGGTTCCGCGGCTGTTGGCGTCGACGATTCCGATCAATAGACTGTTCCACGCCGGCACGGTCAGATTGCCGAGCGCGACGTACAGGACGACGCAGAGAATCAGCCACCAGGCTCCGTGAGCGGACAAGAACAATGGCAGGGACAACAGCGGAATCCAGCACAGGGCTTGGCCGATTCCCCCAAATGAGATCAATTGCCGGGTCCCGGAGAGATAGGGCAGGATCTTGACCGAGAGCAGCTGGAACAGGATGCCGATCAGCTGCGGGAGTGACGAAAGGATGGCGATTTGGAATGGAGATGCTTGGAGTAGCAGCGCGAAGGCGGAGAAATAATTCTCTCCGCCGCCTTGCGTCACTGCTTGAAACGCCGCGTCGCGAATACCGTATTGGCGGCTCTTGCTCCCGGCGTCGGCATTCGGTGACTGATCAAGTGCCGGCAGTGGAGAAGGGTGTTGGTCTGTCTGCGCTGCGTCTAAACGGCGGCTGTTCATCGCGCTGTGTGCCTCATTATATCAAACGGGTCTTCAAAGGCCAGAAATTGCCGCTTTGAACCCGATTGACCGCTTTTCAAACAGTCGGTACGATAAACGATAGCTGTGTACTGTAAAAAGCCCGAAGGTTCATGCATGAAGACTCGAATCCATAGATTGGAGTCATGGCGTGGCCGGTTGACGGTGACCGTCTGGGTGAGCCTTGTCGTTCTGATAGGATTCTTTGCATGGCACGGTTCGTTTCTGAGCGCCGCGAAGGACCTGATGGTTCCCAAAGAACAAGCGACCACTGAGTTCGAACCGACTGTCGCGCCCTCGCTGGATGAACAGAAAAGGGGGGTACCCCAATCCATATTTGTATGGATTAAGATGGCGAAGGGGTACGAAGTCGAATGGGACAGCTTTGGTCGTAAAGGCTGGTACACCCAGGACCCCAGGCTGAAGCCGATCGAGCCGGGGACGACACAGTTTACGGCCGATATCCCCGCTATCTATATTGTCTTTGAAGTGGCTCCTCTGGAGGATCCGGCACAATTCAGCGCTCAATGGTTCTTGATCGGGGAGGACGGGGCCTCGGCTGAGGCCCCGGTCGGCCGCGACACTCTGGAAGTTCCCGGCCACGAACGGTACGGATTTCTGGAGCTGAAAAAGCCGGAGGGCCGATGGTCTCCAGGAAACTATCTGGTCAAGATTTTTATTACTCCGCTGGGACAACAACCGTTTCATGCCGTCAATCAAGTCGGGACGATGCGATTCACTATCTCCGATTAGTTTCCCGCCTCCCTGTAATCTGCCGCCCCGAGCACTCTGCTCACCGTTGAAAATTCGTTACAGGATAGTTTATTTTTCTTCGCCCGCTCACGGAATCATGGTGGCACGGAGACGTGCCGTCGCACTCGGAGACCGCACATGAAAGAACAAGACCCGGACAAGCTCGCCCTGCTCTATGAGCGGTTCAGAGATGTCTGCCTGGTGGAAAAAGAAGTGTGGACTGAAATATATATGCCGCGCGACATCAAGCAGGGTGTCGCTGTCCGGACCAATGTGCAAGATCGCTATGAAGTGGTCATCGAAGATCCGGCCATCGAGGCGGCGCTTGAGGCTAATATCCCGTTAGGCAAACAGGCGCTCGCCACCGCAATTCAGGAATACCGCGCGCAAATCATATTTCTCAAGAAAACATGAACCCTTCGGCGAGCGGCGAAATGCCGCTCGCCTGATGAATCCCTTCTTTACAGCCGTTGCAAGGCCGCGATACGGTCCTCGATCGGCGGATGCGTGGCAAACAGGTGCATGAAACCCGAGGTCTTCCCGGAAATTTTCATGGTCGCCAGAGCATCCTGGGTCGAATATTCGACGTGAGCCCGGTTCACCCAACGGTCAATGGCCTGAAGGGCGGAAATCATCGACTCCCGGCCGTACACTTTGGCCGAAAAGGCATCAGCCGCAAATTCACGACGCCGCGAATGCCAACTGATGACGATCATGGCCAGAAAAGACAACACGACCTGGAGGACAATGTAGACGAAAAACCCGAGAATCGGGTTTCCGGCTTGGCCTTCCTCCTCGCGGCCCTGGGAGCTTCCGATGAGGTGATACACGAAGTTGCTGATGTAGTACACGAAGGTGTTCATCAAACCGGCCAACACGGTAGTCGTAAACATATCGCCATTGAACACATGGCCCATTTCGTGCGCCAACACGGCTTTCACTTCGGTTTCCTTGAGGTTATTCAAGAGACCGGTGGAGACAGCGACCATGGAGTTATTCTTACTGGGGCCGGTGGCAAAAGCGTTGGGATCCGGCGCTTCATAGACCCAAACTTCCGGCATCTGGATATGCAACCGCTGGGCGATTTCCTGAACTGCTCCGTAGATCACTTGCTCCGCATGGTTGCGGGGCTGGGTGATTTGATAGCAATCCAGCATGGCTCTGGCCGCCTGCTTCGAAAAAGCGAGACTGAGAAAAGCCCCGGCAAATCCGATCACCAGCGACCATACCAATAACTCTTGGCTGAATGCCCCCCGCACGTCGATGCCGAACGCGGGCAGCACGACATTGACGAGGATACTCGCCGTGATTGATAAGGTGATATAAATCAGGAAGTTGGCGATTAAAAACAGGCCAATACCCTTTAACCGCTTCATGCAAATCCTCCTCTATGATCCGTCACTGATTATTCTCGAGTCGTTCAACGGGACTACAGTATACAAACGCCTGATCTAAAATGCATCCGAGCAGGCGATGCGGCATGAACCGTTCATCGAGATAATACCACGTTGTGTGTTCGTCAAGGCGTGGCCGGTCCGCAGTCCGGGGTCGGTTGACCGACTCCCGGGGTTCTGTTAGAAGGGATTTTATTGCGATGGAAGAAGGGATATGAGGTTCATGGCTCCGCTGCTGATTTTGCTCATCGGGATTGCGACCTCTCTCCCCTCAATTGCCGGTGCCGCCGGCGAGCCGGGCTCCGAGCATATTGCGGTTGCCCCGATCGACTCCGATGGCGTGCAACGGCTGACGATGGTCCTCGACAGTTATTCGTACGATCCCAACCATGTCGTCGTGCAGGCCGGGCGTCCCGTTGAATTGATATTGAACAGCGTCACGACGATCACGCCGCATAACTTCGTTCTGAAAGACGGCGCGTCCGGCCTGTCTATCGACCGGGATGTCGGGGCGGGCAAACAGGTTGTTCTCCAATTCACTCCCATGCAGAAGGGGACCTTCTCATTTTATTGCGACAAGAAACTGCTGTTCTTTGCCAGCCATCGAGAGAAAGGGATGGAAGGCAAGCTGGAAGTCCGTTGAGAAAAGGCCCTCCCACGTCCACCAAATCCGCCAGGCAGGAACTGCTTCACGAGATCCTTAAACAGGTGTCGCGGTCGTTTTATCTCACCCTGAATGTGCTGCCGGGGAATGTGCGCGATCAAATGGGGCTGTCGTATCTCTTTGCGCGGGCGGCGGACACCATCGCGGACAGCGACCTGATTGATCGCGACCGGCGCGCGCAGTACCTCGCCGTCTTCCGGAGGCAGTTCGATGCCGACTCGATCGATGATGCGGTCACCGGCGCGCTCCAGGCGGAGCTGGTCCCGCTCCAACATGACTCTGCCGAACGAATTTTGCTCCAGCGACTGGGTGATTGCTTTGCCGTCTATCGAGAATTCTCGGAAGAGGATCGCCGGCGGATCCGAGGCCTCATGCAGATCCTGCCCAATGGAATGGCTATGGACCTTGCTCACTTCGCCGGCGGATCCGCCGCCACGCCGGCCGCCTTCGAGTCGATGAAAGAACTCGATGAGTACATCTATTACGTGGCGGGTTGCGTCGGTGAGTTCTGGACCAGAATGGTCTGTGCGCACCGACCGGCATTGTCCGGGTGGGATGTGGAGAAGATGTCCGCTGTCGGTGTGGGGTTTGGGAAAGGGCTTCAACTGACAAATATCCTGAAGGACCTCGCGCGCGATCTTCAGAGAGGCCGCTGTTATATACCCATGGCGTTGCTGCGGGATGCCGGACTCAGTCCCAGGGATCTTTTGTCGCCGGATAATTTGCCGCGTTTTCGGCCCATTCTGCTCCAACTGGTGCGGCTGGCCGTCGGATATCTCGATCAGGGTTGGACCTATACGATGGCGATTCCTCGACATGAAATTCGTCAACGGCTGGCCTGCATGTGGCCCGTTCTTCTCGCCGGTGAAACATTGAAACGAGTCGCGGCCTCTCACGACCTGCTGGACCCGTCCATCAATATCAAGGCTCCCCGCAGCGTTGTCTATCGCGTCATGGCAGTGACCATTCTGACAGGGGGCTGCGGGTATGCGGGATCAGCCTACTGGGGCCATGTGAGAAAGCAGATTGTCTGATGCACGGCCGTATAGAGCCTGCACACGGATCAAAACTTATGACGCACATGCTTCGCATCCGAATACATGAAGAAAGGACGAACTATGCCACCGGTGACCCAGGGTTTCGCCAAAATTGATTTGGTTTCGACGCAGACCGGCGGTGGATGGAACTTTGTACTCAAAGTCTGGAATCAGTCCTATGACAATCCGAATGCTGCTCGGCGCAATTCCTTGATTACCAAAGTGGAACTTATCAATCTGCCGAGTCCGCCTCCCTTGCTGACGCCGACCGGCCTGGTGGATCGCTCCGGCAATGATATTCGCACGCTCTGGCCGAATGGGAATTTGACGCAGCAAAGCGCAGGATTCCTGGGTTACAGCGAGCGGTCGGATTCGTCGGGGACTCTGTGGGCCATGCACGCGGGAATCTACGATGAGCGTTGCGCAGGCGACTCGACGGTTGATGGCCAGCGGCTTCGCACCCACAAGAATGTGACGCCGCCCGCGCTGGCCGTATATGAATATATCGTCGGGCCGGTAACCTTTTCCTTCTCGCTCAATCAGTTCACGCCACCGGCCACGGTGCGCATCGCATTCGGCTTCATCGGCGGACGTACCGGGACTATGAATCCGTATGAAGAGCAGGAAGTAATTTCACTATCATAATTTCTTTTGCGGCATCAGCACCTTGTCGCCCTTGCGATAGACGGCATAAATGGCGTTCGAGGGACAAGCGTCCAGGCATAAGCGGCAGGATTCTAGGCAGCGGGACGCATCGAACTTGAATGGTGGGGTGGAAAGCCAGGCACCGGTCGGACATATAGGAATACAGACCGCCTGGTGTGTGCAACGATCGGGATGGCGCACCAGGTGGTCGCGGATAACCATCATAGGTTTGACTCCTTCAAAAAGGCCTTGCGAGAAGATCTCGAACATGTTCTTAGACATACAGGCACTCTACAGGACGATCATGAAGATTGACAATCTCACCGAGACGGTTCCCCGCCGGCGCATTTTCATTATTCCCATTCTTGTACCAACTGCTTGATCCGGTCACGCAACTCGGGGATGTGTTCCAGATTGTTTTGTATGGCGCCGAGGATTTTTTCCAAACGCGCCGCGCGACTCGCTTCCCTGTCTTTGGCAAGCAGCCGATCATATTGCGCATAGGCTTCGCGATGAGCCTGTTCCACGTGTGGTCGGGCCGTATGGAGAGCCTCTCCGATTTCCCAGGGTTCGGGCGTTAAGGGCGGCGCGGGGAGGAAACATCCGTCCGTGAAGACCACGACAACGGCTCCTTCCCTTCCTCTCAAGGGATGAATGGCCTTGATGGTCTTGCCGGCGGTCGCCTCCCAACCGGCGAGGAGACCCGGAAATTGCTTCATGAAAGCCACTTTTTCCATATTGGTCTTCCATTTGTCTTCGGGCCTCATAATACTCCTCGCGATCGTCAAGGCAGCACGGGTTCTCGGATCATTGAGAGCAACGCCAGTCGCTCTTCGGCATGAATATGCGCCTGCTGTTCTGCGCCGATCTGCCGTGGCCGGCAAATATCTTAACCGAGCTTTTCCAGGTGAGTCGGGGGCGGATGGTCGGGCATGAGAAGGCGCTCGACGATTTCACCGTGTACGACATGGCGTTCGACGATTTCTGTGACGTCGGCTTCAGAGCCGACCCAATACCAGACTCCTTCGGGGTAGATGACAACGCTCGGTCCATATTCACAATGGTCTAAACAGCCGGCTTTGTTGGCGCGCACGATACCTTTCAAGCCCACTCGCTCCACTTCCTTCTTAAAGAAGGCGTGCAGGCGTTCCGATCCCTGGTTCGCGCAGCATCCGCGCGGATCCTCCTTCGGCCGTTGGTTGATACATACAAAAATATGCCGCTTGAAGCCTGTCATGACGCCTCCGGGGGTCGGGATGGAATCAAACTTGGAAATGTCCTTACGCAGCCGCGTGGAATCGTTCGATGAGCTGCCGGACATCTCCCGGTTTCAGCAGCGAGGAAGCATCCGGACGACCTTCGGCGATGGTGGCGATTTCCCGGAGGCGGAGCTGGGCCCGTTGCCGTTCCTCTGCTTCAGTGAAGGCGGACGCTTGCCCGGCAGACAATTTATCGAATTCCGCCAGAATGTCGCGGAAGTCACGCTGGAGATTTTTCAGCATCGAGCAGGGCTCGCAATACCATTTGGGGCTTTGATCCGTCGAAGGGGACAAACGATCGTACGGGCGGCCGAAGAAATCTTTTCCGAGAGAAAATTTCATCAACGGCTTCCCGCTCGTTCCGCAGCCGTTGCATGATCCTGCTGAATTCATGGCAAACTCCTCCACATGTCGCCAAACCGGGCGAAATCTTACCGCACCATTCTCGGAAATGTCCACCCGCGGCCATTCCTCATCAGGGGCCTGAAACAGCGTGTATAATGATGAATCGGTCGGTTTGTACTTCCAGCACGGAGGGGCGCATGGTCATTGGTGTTCCGAAGGAAATCAAAGATCACGAATACCGTGTGAGCATCACACCCGAGGGCGTGCGGACATTGCGAGACGCCGGCCATGAAGTGGTACTCGAACGGTCCGCCGGCCTCGGCAGCGGATTTTCCGATGAGGACTATCGATCCGCCGGAGCGCATCTCTCCGCCTCTCCGAGTGAAGTCTTCAAACAATCCGAACTGATCGTAAAGGTCAAAGAGCCGCAATTATCGGAATGCCGGTTCTTACGGCCAGGACAGTCCGTCTTTACGTATTTGCATCTGGCCTCATCATCGGATCTCACCAAGGCACTGCTCGACGCGCGGGTGACGGCCATTGCGTATGAGACCACTGCAGCCGGGGACGGGAGTCTCCCCATGTTGAGGCCGATGAGTCAAATTGCCGGACGGCTTGCCGTGCAGATCGGCGCTCGATATCTGGAGCGGACACAAGGAGGCCGGGGAGTGCTGTTGTCCGGTGTGCCGGGAGTTGAACCGGGCCATGTGGCAATATTGGGCGCGGGCGTCGTCGGAGAATCGGCGGCACGGATTGCCGTGGGGATGGGAGCCAATGTCGCGGTCATCGATCAGGACATTGAACGCCTGCGGCGCCTGGATGACGGCTATCGCGGGCGCATCATCACGCTGGCCGCCACAGAGGAGAATATCAGCCATGCTGTCTCCGCCGCCGATCTGGTCGTGGGCGCGGTGCTCGTGCCCGGCGCCAAGGCGCCAAAGTTACTGTCGAGACAGTTGGTGGCGGCGATGAAGCCCGGGTCGGTGTTCGTTGATGTGGCAGTCGACCAAGGAGGCTGCTCGGAGACAACCAGACCTACGACTCATTCCGACCCGGTGTACCTGGTCAATCATGTGTTGCACTATTGCGTGCCGAATATGCCGGGTATTGTCCCACGGACATCCACATTGGCCTTGACCAGCGCGACGTTACCCTTTATAGTCCGCCTGGCTTCGAGCGGCGTCATGCAAGCGATTCGTTCGGAACTGGGTCTTGCCAAAGGCGTCAATCTAACAGACGGCAAGGTGACACACCAGGGCGTGGCCGAAGCGCACGGCTTGCGTTTTGACCCTCTTCTGTAACAGACTACACCGGTTCTTCTGCCGATCATTTGTCGGGGCGTAGCGCAGCCCGGTAGCGCACCGCGTTCGGGACGCGGGAGTCGGAGGTTCAAATCCTCTCGCCCCGACCATAACGCACTTCGTGTTATCGCTTTATTGAATTGGTGCGGGCGGATAAATACCACCTGTAAGGTTGATCCTGCCTTGCTCGCCCCCGAGCGTACCCACCTTCGGTTGTCCCGGCAGCTCTACACGCGAACCTCCGGACCAGCCTGATGGTGCGCCGCAGGCTCATATTGTCGCGTAAACTTCTAAATCGCGTGACGAGGACCGTGAGGTATGAGAATATCCTGACCATATTGACTATACGCACGCTGATCGTTTTCTTTTCATGCTGAGTGATTCATCGAGATATGGCCGACCCCATCCGAGACGAATGCGTACGCGCCAGACTTCTCATTACCGGCTCTGTGCAGGGAGTCGGCTATCGCGCCTTCACACGCCGGGCTGCCTCCAGTCGAGGACTGGTCGGGGGCGTAAAAAATCTCGACAACGGCCACGTCGAAGTCGATGTCGAAGGAATGAAAAACTTCATTGAAGATATGATTAAGCAGCTCAAGATCGGCCCCCCAGGGGCGCGGGTCCAACAGATCCATATCGAGTGGTCTGTCGCTTCCGGCCGCTGGGCTGATTTCCAAATTTGGTATTGAGATTACGCTGATGACCCGGCGAGCGAGCGTACAAAACCATGATGACGATGATGTGACGAACCACTCGGCGGGGCGCCGGCACTCCGCCGAGGACCATGACGAAGAGGGGGGGGATTCCCAGAGCCAGGACAACCATCATGAGAACGGCGGTTCCGACCGTTCCGAAGGGCTTGATACCCTCAAAAGCTACCTGCGCGAAGTGCGGCGCTCCACGCTGCTGACCTTTAAACAGGAGCAACAACTTGGTAAGCGGGTCATGGCAGGCGATGAAGACGCTCGCCGGCAAATGATCGAAGCGAACCTGCGGCTGGTCATCAGTATCGGTAAACGGTACATGAACCGCGGCTTTCCATTCGCCGATATCGTCGAAGAGGGCAACCTGGGGCTGATTAAGGCCGTCGAAAAATTTAATTACAAGCGGGGGTTTCGGTTCAGCACGTATGCGTCCTGGTGGATCCGGCAGTTCATCGAGCGCGCGATCATCAATCAAGGCAAATTGGTACGCCTCCCGGTCCACGTGGTGGAACGGCTCAATCGGTATCTCGGCAAAGTGGAGCAGTTGGTGCATGAATTGGGACGTGAACCGAGTTCAGAAGAAGTGGCCGTTCGGATGAAGACCAGCGTGGAGGAAGTCGACGATCTCAAGCAGTTGGTGCGGACGACCTCATCGCTCGATAGCCCGATCAGCGACGGGCAGGACACCTTTCTCCGTGACATCATTGAAGATCCCCTGTGCCTCTCCCCGGCCGATACGGCGGAAGGGGTCCTGAGGCGGTCTGAAATGATGGCCTGGGTAAAGGAGTTGCCTGAGAAGGAACGAACTGTTATCCTTGCGCGATTCGGCCTCAATGGGGAAGAGTCGCGGACGCTCGAAGAGATCGGGCGGGAAATGGGATTGACGCGCGAACGTGTGCGGCAAATCGAAACCGCGGCCCTTGTCAGACTGCGAGGCATTATTGAGCGAAAGACAATGAAGCGGACCGATCTGCTCTAGCCGATCGGACTGCCGCGGCCGTCTTCATGGATTACAAAGCACTCATCCGCGAAGTCCCTGACTTTCCCAAACCCGGTATACTCTTTTACGATATCACCACCCTTCTCAAGGATGCCAAGGCCCTACGGGCGATCACCGATGAATTGACCGACCGGTATCTGACGATGGGAATTGCCAAGGTCGTCGGAATCGAATCGCGCGGGTTCATCGTTGGGGGCATCCTGGCCACGCGTCTCAGCGCCGGCTTTATTCCGGTCCGGAAGCCGGGCAAGCTACCGGCGGACATTTTCGAGGTTAAATACAACCTTGAGTATGGCTCCAACTCGCTTGCCATTCATCGTGACGCGATCGAAATGGGAGAAAAGGTTCTCATTGTGGACGACCTCCTGGCTACCGGTGGCACTGCGGCCGCCACGGTGCACCTTATTCGTCAGCTCGGCGGGGAGATTACCGCGCTGGATTTCCTTGTGGAGCTTACAAGCCTGCGTGGCCGCGATAGATTATCCGGGTACAACGTTCATTCAACGATCGTCTATCCCTGATCTTCTCTTCATTGCCTCCTGCCAGAGGGACTTGTCAAATGTCCCGTACCGTGATATAGAAGCCGAAATTTTCGCCTGGCCTCCTGACGAAAGGATCTCAAGATCCCATGGCGACCAAGGTTCAAGCTAAGAAGAAAACCGCAACAAAGGCTAAAATGGCTTCAAAAACAACGGGAAAAAACGACGAGACGGCCGGCGAGGAAGAGAAGGAAGTTTTCACGGGTAGAATCATGGCGCCGATCGGGGTCAAAGAATCTCCGAAAGAGCGCGAAGCACGCGAACGGCGTCGTGATGCGCTTCAGCAGATGTTGTTCAGCAAACGCCAAGAAATTCTGCGGGAAATCGAAGAGAGTCTGGGGCAAGCCTTGACGGAGGACCAGCAGCGTCGCCTGGAATCCGCTCGTGACGTCGGCGACCAAGCGCTGATGGATCTGGAGCGTGAGCTCGGCATCTCCCTCATGGAAATGCGGAATCGGCGAAGGCAATCAATTGATGAAGCCTTGGTGAGGCTGAACGAAGGCACCTACGGAATTTGTGCGGAATGTGGAGTGGAAATCAGCGAAAAGCGGCTGGAAGCGGTCCCTTTCGCCAAACTCTGTGTGGAATGCCAATCAAGGCAGGAATTGCTCGAGAAGATCGAAAGAGAAGAAGAACGAGACTGAGGTTTCTTTCAACCGGCCACGCCCTATCGGTTCGTAGCAGCCAGTCCAGTTACGAAGCGATTGCCATCGGGGCGGGTCTCCGCCCCTCTCCGCCGCCTCGGTTCTACATCTGGCCGGCTCGTCGACAGAAGCTCCCCCAATGAGTTCGGAATTGGATAAGGCGGTCATCCTGTTGAGCGGCGGACTGGATTCGGCCGTCACCGCGGCTATGGCTCGACAGGAAGGATTAGCGCTTTACTGCCTCACCGTGGCGTATGGCCAGCGCCATGCGGTGGAAATCAATCGCGCCCAGGCGGTGGCTTCGTTTCTGGGGGCGGAGGAACATCTCGTCATCGATGTTAACTTGCGCGCAATCGGCGGTTCGGCTCTGACCGGGCACATGGCGGTTCCCAAGGATCGAACGGCGGCGGCTCGTGCCGACAGCATCCCGATCACGTATGTGCCCGCACGTAATACGATATTTCTTTCCCTTGCGCTGGCCTATGCCGAGGCGCGCGAGGCTTCCTGGATATATTTCGGCGCGAATGTGCTTGATTACTCCGGCTATCCCGATTGCCGGCCGGAATTCATTCGCGCATTTGAGGCCATGGCGCGATTGGGAACGAGCACGGGAGTCGCGGGGAGGCCGATCCAGGTGCGGGCTCCGTTGCTCACCCTGTCCAAAGCGGACATCGTGCGGCACGGCGCCGAACTCCACGTTCCTTTCGAGCACACACATAGTTGTTACGACCCCGATCTGTCGGGCACGGCGTGCGGGCGCTGCGACAGCTGCATCATCCGCCGGGAAGGATTTCGCCAAGCGGGAGTTGTAGACCCCGTCCCCTATGCGGTACTCTGACATGCGGGCTAAGGGCTAAGACTCGGATGATAGTATGACGCGAGAAGAATTTTTCATGTACCTGACGATCGGATTGATCATCGCGGCCCCTGTGGTGGCCCGGCTCTATCGGCGTGCGACGATGAAGAAAACCACGCAGATGTTGCGCGATCAATTTGAAGGACATTCGAAAGACTCGTGAACGGCATGGTTGGTGTCCGGAACAGCCTGGCCCGCGCGATCCTTTGTTTTGTCGTCGTGATGTTCTGCGCTGCCTGCGAATCGCAAGCCGGAAAAGAGGAGGCTCCCTCTGCGGCCGGCGCAACACCGGTGGAATTTCAAGCCGGTGAAGCCAAGTTTGCCGCCCATTGCGCGGCCTGTCACGGCGCGCGGGCGGCCGGAACTTCCCAGGGGCCGCCGCTTGTCCATAAGATTTATGAACCGAATCATCATGCCGATATTGCCTTTCAGCGCGCGGCGCTCAACGGCGTTCGAGCCCATCACTGGGATTTTGGAAACATGCCGAAAATCGATGGGGTCTCTCCCAGTGACATTGATCAGATCATCAAGTATATCCGGTGGCTGCAGCGACAAGCTGGGATCTTTTAACTCCGTTCTCGAGCTCCGACAGGCATGCCGTCCGACCTGATTCGCGTTTGACATTTTTCGAGAATGGTTCGTAAGGTAATCGCAGGTGAACGGGAGTTTCCCTTACGAAGGAGGACGATAATGCGAAGCACATGGATGATGCCCCGGGCTTTCGCTGTGGCCCTGCTCTGTTCAGGGGCAGCCGGCTGTGTGGCAATCGAGGCCGGCCATGAGGGTGTGTTGGTAGAGCAGCCATTCTTCTTCGGTCACGGCGGCGTCGATCCTGTCCCTTCCAAGACGGGGCGAGTCGCGGTGGCGTTGACTACCAAGGTAATTGATGTCGATATCCGACCAATACAGTACTCTGAACATTTCGACATTATCTCGGCGGAAAATGCCCCGGTCTCCTTCGACGCTTTCCTCATCGCCAATGTGATCGAAGGCCGCTCGCCCGAGTTGATCAGTCGGTTTGGTCCGAATTGGTATCAAAACAACGTGAAGGAAGCGTTTCGGACGTTTGTTCGTGAGGAAGTCCAGAAGTATCCGCTGTTCCAGCTGACGACCGACCCGACGACGCGCACGAAGCTGCAGGAGGCGATCGGGCGTGAAATCCAGGCCAAATTGATCGAGAAACAGACTATTCCGGTTCGATTGAACCGAGTGGTGGTCGGAAGCATCTTGCCCCCCAAAGGAGTCGTCGAGCAGACTACTCAAACGATCATCCAGGAGCAGCGCAAGATTACGATGGTCGAATTCCAGAAGGCCGAAGAATCACGGGAGAAAGCCGAAAGACAGCGCGGCATCGCCGATCGCGCCTATCGCGAATCATTGGGATTGACGGCGCCCGAGTTCGTGGACTTGCGGCGGATCGAGGTCCAAAAGGAGATCGTTCAGCATTCCCCATCGGCGTTGACAGTAATCATGGGATTGGAGCGGTTTGGGATCAATCTACCTCCGCTCGCCACGGAGAGATAGTTTCCGGCTATTTTACCAGCCAGACCCGATACGTCTTGGCATGCAGGGGCCTCGGAACCTTCACGACGCCGATTTGGCCCGGCTGCATCACATCGTCGCCGCCTGAGGTTCGCCTGGCCGGATGGCGATAGGTCCGGATCAAAACTCCGTCGCTATCATAGAAATCGACCATGACATCGGCGAGTCCCTGCAAGCTTCCGGCATAAGCGGTGGTCGACCAGTCCAACCGCTGCAATGCTTGATAAGTGACAGTGATCATTCCATCCTGTTCTTCGACCGCCATAATTTGAAGCACCCGGTTGCGGTCCAATTCACCTGCTGAAGCGGAGGCGCCTTGCCTTTTCGGCGCCATATGGCTCTGGGTCTCGAACACCTGCTGCACAACCTCGGGGTGAAGTAGCCCGCGTATTTTGCAGTATACCGTGCGGCCTTTCCGGAACTGTTCTACCGTCTGGTAGTCGGTCACATGCCGGGTGGCCAGAGTATGGACCAACTCTCGAAAGAGTATCGGATCGACGACTGAGCCGGTTTGTTCTCGAACCGGGGCTGCGGTACTCACTGCGAGGCGCAACGCTTCACGGCAGGCAAAATCCTGGGCTTGAGTTGGTGTTTCCGGATCATGATAGGCATAACGATAATCGCCCGTGATCTGAACTGAAGTGGATTCGTTGGTCGCATGCGACGCGGGCAACAGCAGTGTTCCAGAAACTGTCAACCAGACTGCTAGCGCGACCGTGAGCCGGGCGTAAGGCGCGTTCATAGTGGCCTCCGTTTGGCCAAGACGTGCGAAATGTTCTTCTATGCTACCATGCGATGCAGGAGGCGGCAATCGGGCGATCCTTTGGAATGCGGCTGAGATCGGCTGTAGAAAGCTTGCGGCGGTGCTGCCGAGACACCGTCTTCCCTGATGAATGGCGATGGACGTTCACGGCAAAAAGATACGCGACTCCAGGAATCGATCTCCGCCTTGCGGGCGTCGTTGAAATCCTACGCATGCCTTGACTTGAAATAGGTCTTCACTCAGACTCACCCCTATGTATGACCAACATGAAACTCAGCTCCTAGATCTTCTGGCAGAACGAGCCGGTATCGCCGCCGAGTATTATGACATCCATGGAATCCGCCACGTTGCGTCCGCTGAAACCAAACAAGGTATCCTCGCTGCAATGGGATTCACCGTCGATTCGGGTGAAGCGTTGGCCAGAGAACTGACCCGCATTGATGAAACGCCTTGGAGCAGGCCTTGCGACCCGGTGACGGTCATCCAGCAGGGGGCCGCCAATGCTCATTGGACCTTCCGCTTGCCTTTCGAAGGAGCCGACGAACAGAAGCTGCGTATCACGTGGGAGCTTCGAGACGAAACGGGCGCCGTGATTCACCAAGATGAAATAGGTCCCGGGCTCGTCCCACAAGACGTCAAGTACATTGCAGGCAATCGGTATGTCCAATTTGCGATACCGGTTCCAGCTTGGCTCGTACCAGGATATTACGATGTCGTGACCTCGGCCAAAGGGGGCCGCACGCCGGCCGACGGTTGTCTCAGATTAATCGTCGCCCCTTCTCACTGCTATGTGCCGGATGCGCTCCTTCAGGGTGGGAAGGTGTGGGGACTCGCGGTGCAGTTATATTCATTGCGCTCGGCCACGAATTGGGGTGCAGGGGACTTTACCGATCTGCGTGATTTGGTTGATTGGGCCGGCAAGGATCTCGGTGCCTCGCTCGTGGGGGTGAACCCGTTGCATGCCCTCAAGAACAGCCACCCGCACCATCTGAGCCCTTATGCGCCGAACAGCCGCTTGTATTTGAATGAACTTTACATCGACTTGGACCGCCTGCCCGAGTTCCATTCGTCTCCCGATGCGAGACAGGCCCGTGGGAGCCAGGAATTCCAGAACGCATTGGAGGCGGCGCGAAAAAGCGATCGAGTCGACTATGATGCGGTATCCAGAGCCAAACGGACCATGTTGGACTGGGCCTACCGCCAATTTCTCCGCCATAATTACAGCGGCAATGAACCGACCCTTCAACCCAGGACCGCACGAGGATGGCTCTTGGAGCGGTTCATTCGGGAGGAGGGAGAGGCGCTCGAGTGGTACGCCATTTTCCAGGTCTTGGAAGAGGAGCGCCGGTTGGTCGATCCGCGGGCGACTGTCTGGCAGGAGTGGCCCAAACAATATCAGGCGCCCACGTCGCCGGCGGTACGTGAATTCGGACGCCGGCATAAAAAGCGCGTGCGGTTTTTTCAATACATTCAATGGATCGCGGCGGAGCAACTAAGAGAAGTCGGCGCACGGGCTCTTTCCGCACGGATGGCGGTGGGACTGTATCGAGATTTGGCGTTGGGCAGCGACCGAAGCGGCGCGGAAAGCTGGATCTTTCAAGAAGCGCTCGCATTGACGGCCGACTGCGGAGCCCCGCCGGACGCCTTCGCCCCCCAAGGGCAAAACTGGGGCTTTCCTCCATTCAACCCGCTACGCATGAGAGACCTGGCATACCGACCCTATATCCAACTGCTCCGGAAGAATCTCGGCCAAGGCGGAGCGCTACGGATCGACCATGTCATGGCGTTGTTTCGCTTGTTTTGGGTTCCCCGAGGGATGCCGGCTTCGGCGGGCACCTATGTCTATTATCCTTCCTCCGATCTCTTGTCCATCCTTGCACTGGAGAGCATGCGGGCCAACACGCTGATCATTGGAGAAGACCTGGGCACGGTACCGGATTCGGTACGGGAGGAATTGTCCCGGAGGAGGGTCCTCTCTTATCGGGTGTTTTACTTTGAACGGACGCCGGAGGGAGCTATGAAAGCGCCGGCCACGTATCCTGAGCAGTCTTTGGCCGTGGTGACCACCCATGATTTGCCTACGCTATCGGGATACTGGACCGGTGAGGATATCCATCTCCGGGCGGGACTGGGGATTTATACGACCGAGGAAGCCAAGAAACACGCTCTGGATGAACGGCAACGAGACAAAAGGAAGATCCTCAGCGCACTCAAACTGGAAGGACTGTTGCCCGATGGTGCAAGCGAGGAGCCTGCGGACATGCCGAGCATGACCTCTGGATTATGCGAAGCGATCCATGCGTATCTCGCGAAAAGCTCCTCGTCCGTCGTCTTGGCAAATGTGGACGATCTCATTGGAGAAGTGATGCAGATGAATCTTCCCGGGACGGTGGATAGTTATCCCAATTGGTCTCGCAAGCTGTCGCTGACTCTCGATGAGTTACGCCGTGACAAGCGCATCAGGGAAATGGCCGGCCTGATGCGCACGCTCCGCCCGTCCGTGCCGACGGCGGCGGCGTAAATCTGCTGTGGCGTGCAGTGCCGTTGAACGATGAACAATCGGAACCGCCTGATTCTCTCCGTCGCTGCGGTCCTCTGTCTCGTCATCATCGTGGTGGAGGTCTTGTTTCCTTTAAACGTGGTCGGCGCCTATGGTTTTGTGCTGCCCATCTTGCTGATCGCCACGGTGCGCAATCGGAAATTGATGTATATTACCGTCCTGCTCTGCGTCGTGGTGTCCTACGTGGGCCTGTTTCAACCGACCAAGAAGAGGGAGCGCTTTACGACGGTGGTGATTAACCGGACCCTGGTGGTCTGTGTACTGATCGGAGTGGCCTACATCGGGATGGCCTGGGAGGAACGAAAAGCCAGGGAGGAGGCGGCGCGTGCGGCGCTTGCGAAGCAAACCGAGAATCTTTTGCGGGCCAATGAGCAGTTGGTGGAGATGAAAGATCGCCTGTATCACTCGGAGCGGCTTGCCGCCGTGGGACAACTCGTCGCCTCCGTCGCACATGAAGTCGGAACTCCTCTGCATTCAATCGCCTGGCATGTGCAGGCGCTGGCCGAAGAGCCCGGCATCACCCCGGACATGAAAAAACGCATTGATATCGTCGATGATCAACTCAATCGGGTGGTCCGTATCATCCAAGATTTGCTTTCCTCCACCAGGCAGCGGAAGCCGGAACCGTCATGGTGTTCTCCGAGCGAATTGGTCCAGCCTGTTGTTGCATTGATGGAGCCAGCGTTCCGTGCGAAGCAGGTGTTGCTTCAGGTGGAGGAGGGGGTATCGCTTCCCATGGCGTGGGCCGACGCGGAAAAGATCCATCAAGTTCTGGTGAACCTCTTGACCAATGCACTGATTGCCACCGGCGCGGGCGGCACGGTGACCGTGGCGCTTGCATCCCGCTCTGCGTCGGCCGATGAAGTTGAGGCGGGGCAATGTACCGGGCGAACCATTGAGACGATGGCACTATTGCAGGTGCGTGACACGGGATGCGGTATGCCGAAGGAAGATCTCCAGCGGGCGTTCGAGCCATTCTTTACCACCAAGGCGGTGGGCAAGGGGACGGGCCTGGGGCTGTTTCTGAGCCGGGAAACCGTGTCGGCCCACGGAGGAATGCTGAGCATAGACAGCGAGGTGGGAAAAGGAACGACCGTGACGGTCTCTCTGCCGGGCTTGAAATCCGAATCAATGTCGTCCGGGTAGGAAATATGGCGGAATCAAAAATCTTCGTCATTGACGACGATGCCGTCGCCAGAGACCTTCTCAGGGAGGCGCTCGTCAAAGAGGGCTATGACGTCGAAACCTTTGAGGGCGGCGCTCAAGCCATTGAACGCGGCAAGCAAACCCGGGTGGATCTGGTATTGACGGATATCCGCATGGGAACGGTCGATGGTCTGACCGTCTTGAGGGAATTCAAACGGTTCAGCCCCGATACCTCCATCGTGTTGCTGACCGCGTTTGGGTCCCTGGAAGGTGCGATCGAAGCCATCAAGCAAGGCGCGTATGACTACTTGGCTAAACCGTTTAAGAGAGAGGAAATTCGATTGGTCGTCCAGCGAAGCCTGGAACATTGCCGGCTCGTCCGTGAAAACGCCCGGTTTCGTGACGAGCGGCGCGGCCGGGAAACATGGACCCAACTCGTTGGCAGCAGTCCCGCCATGTTGGAAGTCTATAAACTAGTTGCCCGCGTGTCGGAGAGCCGGAGCACGATTCTCATTGAAGGGGAGAGCGGAACCGGGAAGGAATTGATCGCCCGCGCGATTCATTCGAACAGTCCAAGGCGTGAGAAGCCGTTCGTGCCGGTCAACTGCGGTGCGCTGCCCGACCAACTGCTTGAATCGGAGATGTTCGGGTATGAGAAGGGCGCCTTCACGGGAGCGGCCGTCGCCAAGGCCGGCTTATTTGAGTCGGCGAATGGAGGAACGCTGTTTTTGGACGAGATCGGCGACTTGGGCGCGGCGTTACAGGTGAAATTGCTCAGGGTGATGCAGGACCAGGAAGTCCGGCGGGTCGGGAGTACGACTTCGGCCAAGGTCGATGTTCGCGTCATTGCCGCGACGAACCGTGATTTGGCCGGCTTGGTGAAGGAAGGCCGATTTCGGGATGATTTGTATTATCGGTTGAACGTCGTACGTATTCTACTACCGTCGCTTTCCGAGCGGCGCGACGATATTCCGATGTTGGCCTATCATTTTCTCCAGAAGTATGCCGGCGGTGTGGCTCACGTAAAGGGATTTCATCCCGATACCATGGGATTGCTGAAGGAATACGCCTGGCCCGGGAATGTGCGTGAACTGGAGAATGCGATTGAGCGCGCCGTGTCCTTGAGCCATGGTCCGCTGTTGCTGCCCGAAGATTTACCCGAACCACTTCGCCAACAAGCGCCGCCGGCAGGAAGCGCCGTTGATTCCGCGGATTCCGCGAACGAGGCTCTACTGACCTTGGATGAAGTGGATAAACGGCATCTTGTCCGCGTATTGAAGGAAACGCGCGGCAATAAGGTCAAGGCCTCAAAGGTTCTCGGCATCGATAGACGGACACTCTATCGAATGGCCGAGCGGTTTGGCCTGGATCTGGGCGATGATGCCGAGGACAAATGATAGAGACTGCAGGCCGCTGGGACAATAATCTCGGCTTCGTCAGAGAATGTGCAGCCTGTTCTTGAGGAGACGGACTTGATTGGCCGCGCTTTGCGGCAGCGGGGAATCGGCCTCATCCCAGCGGTCGAAGATGCCGTCTTTAGAAAAGTGAAACACCTGCAGGGTAATGTCTGTGCGGTCGCTTTCCACCGGGGTGACTTTGGCTTCCACGCGAGTTTTCCCGACTCCAAACCGCCAGCGGAGCAGCCAATCCCAGGGGCTTCGAATTTCCTCTCGCCAGCCGGTCGTTAAAGTCTCCGCGTCTTCCGCATCAATGTCATATCCCTCGGAAGCGAGGACGTCGATCAAGGCCGGGGTGACCTTCTCCGTCGGAGCCGGCAACGTTGCGTTGATGACATCCCGGTCCGGGACGGTTTGCACGCTGCTGCACGCGCCTAGCCACATGCAGAGCCCAAGCGCGATGAGGAGATGCCGAAGCCTGCTCATTTTGCTTTCGCTTCCCGTAATCGATAAACGAGATGCGTATCCGTTTGAGCGACACCTGGAATGGCGTGGATCTTTGCCAGCACTAGTTGAGTCAGTGCATCCTGATGGGGGATTTCGACGATGGTAAAAATGTCGGGTTTCCCCCAGCAAGGGTCGATTTGTATGATTTCCTTGATGTCTGCCAAGGCTTTAACGACTTCACCGGTTTGACCAGGGAGCACATTGATGAGTACGTAGGCTCGATCAGACATGCGAGCGTCCTTTACAATGAAAAAGAATCAGCAACTTCTTTATAGCGGCAACGTAACGAATCAGTCTAGTGATGTCAACGTGTTCCGTCCCATGCCTGGATCGATCCGTGTGGCGAAAAGACACTCGGTGGAATGTTACTTGGGGGCGATGACTACTTCGAGCGCCTGAGTGCCGCAGACCGTGGCCAAGTCGGATTCAAGCCGGCGTGGATTGCCGACTCGGCCTTCCGGGTCATAAAGGAAGCACAGCACGCTGCGGCAATC
This sequence comes from Nitrospira sp. Nam80, assembly GCF_965152575.1. Classification (NCBI taxonomy): domain Bacteria; kingdom Pseudomonadati; phylum Nitrospirota; class Nitrospiria; order Nitrospirales; family Nitrospiraceae; genus Nitrospira; species Nitrospira sp. Nam80. The sequence continues at coordinate 3,413,926 of NZ_OZ224216.1, read as the reverse complement.
GGCACGCCCGGAGTAATGAGCAAAATCTATTTTAATCTGGTCAATCAGATCTCGGACCGTCAACCCGGTCCTCGTCTTCTTGGCGATGATCACGATATGCCCGTTCTGCAAGAGATGATCGGTGCGGCTGGCTCCGGCCGCGTATCTGGGATACCAGTCCTCCGTCGCGATGTCTTCGAATTCCAGGCGCAACAGCGCGTACAGGAGGTCTTGCACGTCATACTCATCCTCGACTTCCAAAGTCGAGCGATCGTCTCGTCGCAGGCGCAGTTGGCGTACCACCAAATGAAATCGGCAACAAATCCTGCGGAGAATTTCTAAAGAACCGTCATGATGAGACAATGAGGCGCGGCCAGCGGTGGCGATATGCGAAGATGAAACTGGACAGACTTCCACTTGGGCCTCCTGCTGATCTGTTTCCGCTATTCCGGTCTTAGCCGACCCTGTGGTCGAGAGGGCTGCCGGCAGTTCCACAGGGGCTGGTTCATCAGTGTGCACACGAACCTCCGGGCTGGCTCCACGGGGAGAGGCAACTAACGCCTCTGACGCCATCTGCAATGGAGCAGTGGACAGGACCGGTTCTAATGCAGGCAGGAGGGGTACTGAGTCTCGATCTGCACGGGTGGTATCCGGCAGTGTCTGGAACGGTATCGTAATTGAAGCGGCTGCGGATGGCGCAGAAGGCGCCGATTCCATCGCAGTAAGTGCGGAAGGTATCTTCTCTGCCGGGAAAGTCATCGGCGACGGTACGGCAGTAGTCGCCGAATTAGACAATCCGGCAGGTGAGGCGGACGCCGGGATCTTCCCGACACGAGCACCAGGCGGTATGGTCGGCAAGGCCGAATGATGGACTGTTTCGCTGGGTGATATCGATCCCGAATCAACGGTGTTGTGCATGCTTGCACACTGCGGCTCTGCAAGTGATGAGGTTGTTCCGTGGCTCTCGCCTTGGCCCGACCTAGAGGGTAGAGCCGCCAGTGGTTCGGAAGGTATTGGCATGGAAGGCTGCATCTTGCAAGATGCGCCGGGCCCGGACGTCTCGCCAGCCGAAGGAATCGGCTCAGATTCAGATGGAGAACATTTAGGTGAAATGGCGGCGGGTGGCATATCGGCATCCGAATGCCTCGATGGGGGGGCGGCCTTCGTCGCAGTGGAAACCCGTACGGTGAGGCTTGAAGCTTGATTTGAGGTTGGAACGGGTCTTAACAACGGCTTGTCCTGATGGCTCCGACTGGCCATCGATGGTTCAGGATCTACGGATCTCACGCCAAGAAGATCCTGCCTCCGCCGCTCCAACTCGCTCACGAGCTGCTTTATTATCGCTGCCGTTTGCGCTGATTCCGCCCGATGGCCGGCCCGCAGCTTGTGACTTTTATGGCTTTGATACTCATCGGATTTCTCGCCGAATATCCGGCGAATGGTCTCGCGCAGCGATAATTCCGTCCTGGCGCGCACTGCGTCCTGATACGGAAAGCCTTCTCTACCGAGATCTTCTATCTGGGCCATAAGGTGCTGGAGTTGTTCAATGCCACGGATGATATCGTCCACGGCAGTGGTCTTGGATTTCGTTCTGGTTTGTTCAGTGGACTTTGCTCGCGCCATGGCGTTACCTGAAACGGCGGCCAGAGAGTAATGTACCCCGGGTGTGACAAGGCGGCAAGGAATCAGAGGTTACTTCGGCATGCCGAACGCGCATCATCCGAACCAATCGACCTCTCGTGCCGTGCCGGAGCCGTCCTTCTTTGTCGTGTTCTTGGGGGCCGGTGGACCAGCCAGAGTTTGATAGATCAGACTGCTAAAAGCTTCGACGGTAAATGGTTTCTGGATGAACGGCATGCTCTTCCGAATCATGCCGCGCGCCAATAGATCTTCTTTGCTGGTCGTGGACATCAAAATGATTCGAAGGTCTGCCTTTGCCTCAAGCAGGCGATCCGCCAGTTCCAGACCGTTTACGCGAGGAAACGGATTGTTCGCGACCGACAATTGAAAGTCCGGCGGAGGCAACATGATGTCCGTGATCACAAGGTGAATGGGGCCGGCATGTTCGGCCTGCAGCTTGAGTGCTTCGGAACTGCCCGGGACTTGAAGGACCCTAAAGCCCTGCTGTTGAAGCCGCATTCGGCATACCAGCAATGTGGAAGGATCATCGTCGATGAGGAGAATGGTCATCGGGTTGTCAAAATTGGGACGGACAGAGTCAGTCATGCTGTCCTCCTCGTGGTCTCAATCTCATCGTTCCGCTCTCGGTTGCGGAAATTCGGCTTGGCTTGGTCGTCAATTCTTTCGCTGAGGAAACTTGTATCGTTCGTATTCGCGTTGTTCGCAATGCACCCTCTGCAGGGTAAATATTTCTTGAGGGCCGGGGAATCGAATAGCGCAATACAGCTTGGCCTGCTGCCTAGATTTCTGTCCTGACGCTCCTCGAGTTCACGGAGGCGATCGGTGAAATCGATTGGCGGAAGATGCTGAGCCGGATCTTTTTGTTTGTCCGAAGTAGATGCGCCTGACTGATCCGGGCCAAGCTGCCGCTTTCCGCTCGCCAATTTCCACCGTTTCAGCATGTCTTCATGGTCGAAAATCAATGTGAGCCCAAATTGAGGATATTCCCATAGGGCTTCTCCGTTTTCAGGGTTCATCCATACCGAGCGAGGTTGGCCATAACGCTGCCAAATGTCTTCGCGGAGCATTCCGACGCGAGGGGTCATGTTTCGGATCGCCCGATTCTGGGTCACGATCGGTGATATATCTTCCAGAATACCGCTTGCTGACCGTCGGACCAATGATTCCAACGCTGCGCGCGAGGCGCGAACTAAGCGCCATGCGGTCACCGAATTGACCGGACAATCGACGGGGTGGGATTCCTCGTACATCATCTGTGTATCGATGAGGAAGCCGGTGATTTTATCGACATGCGATAATTCAGTATAGCTTGGCTATCGTGAAAAGCGACAAAAGATGAATTCTATTCAGGTCAGCTCAATCGGTGGACTATTCAAGCGAGGCCCTTCAATGAGACGCTGCCTCGCGGGACACAGTGCTGGGCGACGATCCGGCCCATCGAAAAGAAGGAATGCACTATGATTGCCGTGGTCAGTAATTGCTTTGAAAAGAAGGAGCGGCGGGAGAAGTGGGTGTTGCCGTTTGGGGTGGAGCTTTAGGGCTGGCACTATCATGAGCCATGACTCCTGAACCTGCCGGACAGATGGTTTCCGGGCTCGTATTGCCCGGATTGCGCAGGCCCCATGCTGTCGCCAGCGCGTGACAAGTCAGCTGGCTGATTCCTTCCTCCAAGTTATTGAATCGATCGGAAGACTGCGCTTTCCCACTCCATTCGATTTCGCCGGTATTGACATCGACTGCCCGAAGCGAAATCGTTCCGGAATAGACTTTCATGCTGCGTGGGAGTCCATAGTCCATTCCGAGGACTTCCCAGGATCCCACTTCCGCATTGGCGAATACCACAAGGCGCGCTCCCACCAGTTTTGCGGTGCGCAAGACGTCGGTTTCCAGATACTGATAGCCGCTGATCGATACCTTCTGGTCGGCCGCCGCCTGCATGAGTTTGGTCTGATCGACAACCAAGATCCCCCTTTTAAGCAGCCAGGTGCTCACGCTCTGCACGGTATCAGGACGCGTGCCCCAGACCACCGCTCGTGTATATGGACTGGGAAGTTTGGAGTGATACCCGTCCGTAATCGGGGTTTCGATGGTCGAATAGCTCTTGCAGCTCGCGATGAAGCAGAGTAACAGGAAACTGCACAGTACTCGGTGGATAAGTCTAGGAAGAACGTAGCCCCGGGCCTTGGATGTAGTTTGGTGCACCGAGGCTAATGACATAATAGCTATGTCTCGGGGAGAAGTCTTATGGCAGATCAAAAGGTACTATATATCCCGTTACCGCGCAAGTCCCTTGCCATGCCGGTTAGGTTGGAGCAAAACCGGCAGACCGGCCTATCAGGGGGTTTGTGGCCTGCCATTGTTTCATCTACTGGGCCTGTTATCCCCTGGCCGTGACCTTTTACTGGCGAACGGTGACTTGGAACTGACCGAATAGATTTTCGTATCGGAATCTAGCCAGGCGATGTGTTTGAACGTTCGATCGCCCATCCTTATGTTTTTACGTAAGCGATGTCAGACTGAGGAGCCGCCTTTTGCGCTAAAGTCTTCCTATAATCCACGTTGTACGCAAGTTGACGCAATGTGAAGGCGTAACCCAGGGCTTGATCATGAGGCTTTTTTGATGGGGGTTGTAAACAACGGCAGGGAGCTAGATCCGTATTTCACCAAGATATTATCTATCCGAGGCGTTATTAGGAAATCGGAAAACTGTTCTGCAACAAAGCAGAATGAGCTACGGCAGCTCGACACGACCGCTAGGGCGAATTGAAACGGCACATCTGTTCACATTGTTGAGTTATCACTACTATACACGCACTCAGTATTGATTATGTTTACATGGTAGACCAAATCCCCATCGATTGCGCCTGCGCGAATCAGTTGCAGGATGTCCCCGCTACAGCTCCATCAATTGCGAGTATGTCTCTAATTTGAATAGCCGTGAGCGGGTCTGCCAGCCTTTCAGCATTTCTCGCGCCGGAGGGACACCTGAATGTTGGCAAGACCTTGTTTCGCTCGGGTTCCGGGCTTCCTGCCATAGCAGGCTTTCACCGAATCGTGACGCGCTATGGGGCCACTATCGCGTTCGGACCTGGACCTGTGCCGAGCAGTTCCGCTGTATGTCCTTCGCTCAACTGCCATACTGGGAGAGCCTGCGCGATATCAAAGCATGCCTATCGGCCAGCGAGGGCACGCTCTATCACATGGGGTTTCGTTCCTCGGTGAGTCGCTCGACGTTGGCCGATGCAAACGAAGGCCGCGACTGGCGAATCTATGCCGAATTTGCCCAGTGCCTAATCTGCCAGGGCTTCGCAGTCGCGGATCAGGTGTGTGCTGCTCGTCCAGCACGAGAGTTTGCCCCAATCCAGGTCTTGAACTTACTGCGACATGTGTTTGGTCACTTGAACGTTCCTTTGCAACACACTGTGCAAGGGATTCGCGATACGAGCGGCCAACAATTGATGGGCGATCGCGTTTGGATGGGAATCTAACTTGTTGACAATCAGGTCACTGTACGCGTGACGCGCAAATACCTCCGGGCCCGCTGGCCAGACCGGCAAGCCATGAGTCATGGCGGCGTGAACGAAATGCCTGTAGCGGTCGCGATGCGCGGGGCTGGCCACGATTTTGATATCAAACGGCACAATTGCCACAATGGCGCTCGTCCGGGAGGCCACCGACACAAAACGAGACACGTCCTGTAAATGCCGATCTAGGATAGCCTCGTTATTATAGGGGTCCTCATAGGGCTGCCCCTCGCTAGCTGCCGCTTGGTAAGCCAACATGCGGAGGCGCACATACACCTCCTGGAAAAGAAAACAGTTTGTAAACAATAGGCGCACCGGGCTCAGTCGATCACGCAGTCCCGTCATCGGCTCACTAGGGCCCTCGCGCGGGGTCACGGGCACGACATAGTCAATATCGTTAAACGCGTAGAGCAGCAGAATCACATCCGGTTGATAGCGCTGCATCGTCTGCAGGTATTGGATGTGCGCTAAGGTATTGGTGTCTCCCAGACTGGCATTTAAGACTTCCCAGTTGGCAGCGGTTTGCTTCCTCAAGTGTGCGGCCAATTGCTCGCCAAATCGATCATCCGTGTTGGTGACCCCCCAGCCGAATGCCAGCGAGTCACCCACGATGAGCACTCGCTGCACATCAGGAGGTTTGTGCACTGTATGCTCAGCATCGCGAAAGCCCAACTCATTCAAGGAGGCAAACTTCCGACTCCATAGCGCGGTGGTGTACGTGGGATAGCCTTGTGGTCGTGGCGCTGCCAACCCCCAAAGGCGCAGTGCACCTTCTGCGACCAGCAACACGATGATCGCGACCCAGACGGCGACGATGATGCCCCCTAGTCGCGATCTTCGTTTCCAAAGCACGACTGTCCGAGCCAGACTCAGCCACGCCGTCAACATGGCTACCCATAGCAACAGGACGGCCGGGGGGGTGGCGCTGCCAAAGAAGTTCAGATCGGCGATCTGTCCCCAATTACGGGCGGCCTCGAACCCATTGATGACATAGCCGCTGCCCCAGAACAAGACCGCAAGATCCACACAGACCGATCGCAGAGCCGGGGTCTCCCCCCAGAGCTGCTCGTCTTGATGACATCTCCGCGAGTGAAGAACCGAAGCCAAGAATAGGCTGCCGGCTGTCAGCACAATAACCAGGTACGGCCAAGACCAGATTCCAAACACGGCCGGATTCTGGGACCGGTAGGCGAGGGTTGCGACGAAGAAAAGACCCAGCCCGATCGTTCGCGCCAGATGGCAATGCACGGCCACTTTCCACATGCTCGCCTCGCTGTTCGACAAGATGACGCGGCTGACCTAGCACCATCAGCTCAGGTGCCTTTAGAAAATCGAATAAATTGCAGGCGCAAGCACACTCCCTTCAAGAAAGAAGGTCAGCGCACTTAATGCGAGCAACACGAAAATGACGGGGGCAAGCCAGTAAGATTTCGTCTCTTTCAAGTACATCATCAATTCTGCAGTGAGGCCGTAGTACTCTTTTACGCGTGCTGGGGTGGTAATCATGGGTTTCCTCCTTTGTGAGCTGAAACATTGGGCATAGTCATTTTGGCTTAAGGCTGCGCGACGACCGTGGGCGGCTTCTCCTTCGCGACAGAGGACCGCAAACAACACTGTCGAAAGAGGATGAAGGCCATGATGGCGCCCGGATAGAACCAGAAACCGCCGAATCGGGAGGTGATGCCCCCGCAGATCAACGCCACAATGATGGACATGAAATCGGCGACCGGCCCGAGGGGCTCGAAGACCTGCATGTGCCGGGCATTCGTTAACAACCCATCCTTCCGGACGAGCGCCTGCTGCCAGGGGCGTTTCTCGTACGGCTTCAGTCGGTCGGTTTGTGGTACGGCGGGCGCGGCGGTATCTGTCAGGACGTTGTCATCACACGCATCGATGCAGGCGTAACATTTGATGCACTCGGTGTTCACTACCTTCCCATTAAAGTGAAAGATTTCTCGGCTAACATCGATTCCTTGAGGGCAGGCATTACTACAGTCGCGGCAGCCCGTACATTGCGCCACGCGGGTAATTTTTTTCTGGATCGGCGAACGATTCATAAGGGGGACCATCATTGGGGCATAGGGACAAAGGATCCGACAAAAGGCGCCCTGACCATAGCGAAGGTTCAGCAGGATACTCATGGTGAATTGGATAAAAATGGCAAGGCCGAACGCAATGACCCAATCGTGCCAGGTCGGACTGATGTTGAAGTTGAAAAATGCGGTCTTCGCAAACGCCTTGCCTTCATAGCCCGGCAAATCGGCCATCGGCACCGGCGCCATCACGTTCACCTTTGGGGCAAACCCAACATTGTGGATCAGAATGATGACCGGCAAGAGGAGGACGAACAGCGCACCAATGCGCAGGAGCCAGCGATGCTCTGTGTTGACCAGGATATTTTTCTCACGCAGTTTCAGATACTGACGGACCTGGAGCTTCCGCAAGATCCAGTCGGCGAACTCTATCGCGCCCCGCATGTGACAGACCCAGCCACAAAACCCGCGTCCCCATATAAAGATGGAGGCCAAAATTAAGATCACCATAATGGCCGCCGCGTTAATCGTGCCTTTGGCTAAGGACGGCACACCCATCATGGCGGTCTTTCCCCAAATCTCAATACCGAAGATATGCCAGGAAATGAGATGAAACGCGATATAGGCATGGACGAAGGCTAAAACCATCATGCGATAGCGATGGCGCTTCGTGGACGGCAGATTCATGGGAGCATGCACTTTACAGGACCTCGACGGCTCCTCTTTGTGACGCTCTATCTTGATGAGTTGGAGTTGCGAGGGCTCGGGTGAGAAAAGGAGATTCATCGTCGGCTCTCCTTAGTGAGGTAAGTGAGTGATGCTGTCACAAATTACGCAACATCCAGCAGCATAGCCGGTATGGCGTGCCGCGCTATCCCTCGTGCGCCTATAAGGCGCTTCCTCCTAAGGTGGGTAGAGGAAATGGTAGTGATTAAAAAGGGTTCAAAACGGCACACCGCTGTACACCTTAATGACAACGGAATTGATGTTAATATCCACAGCAATGCGTGGGGATAATTGGAATCAGACTCACAGTGAATTGCCCACGTCATCCATTAGGGGTGTGTCATTAATATTGTCGGTTCGGAGATAGACGCGTGGAGGCCGAGCAAGTATGTAGTTCTACTCAGTCGGCAATCTGTCCATTGCCCAATGCGAACCGGTATTCCATGGCGGAAGACCATGTATTTAGGAAATGGCTTGCCGAACAAAAGAGGAAGGAGCATTAGTCATGAGTGATTTCGTCGTTCGTATTGGCACTGCGATACTTAATGATAAACAGGCCCGTACGATCCTCCGAGCTCGGAAAATTGGAGGTGGCTCATGGAGACGAAGCAGCATCTGCATTTCCGGTCGGATCGATTATCCTTCATCTGGAATAGATACGAGGCATCAAATATTCAAGAAGTGAGGCGGCAAATGCTAACGGTACAAGTTCAGCAAACAGAGATGCTACATGAGCCACTGATGTCCGAGTTCGCGCTGCCAGGATGGAATCGGTTCTCATAAGAATTGTTATGAAAAGGACCGCATTATCATAGACGGCGTTTTCATGAAGAGCGTTACCGCGACAGGAAGCTGGCCACCCGAAACGCATTTCCGTTTAGCAGTCCGTGCGTCAAATGCGGCTGTCATCAATGGAGCAGCGGTCGATGTGGGGTCATTGACTCTGTGTTAGACGAGGCCCGAAAGCATTCGAGAATAATTCCTCAGGAGGCGCCGCGATAGGGTTTCAGCGTTGTTGGTCGTTCACTTATACCTATTCCTTCTATATCCTTCGCCACTGATTCCCTGCACCGCCTGATTATGATGGAGATAGCAAAGCTGACCGCGCCGTCAGATTCCACAACGCCGGTTGGTTTATAAGTTATACAGCTAATGGGCTCGGGGCGGCGGCACGGTGGTACCGACACGATTCCAGTGCCGCCCCATTACGGTGGTGACAAGGCCGACCGAAATGCGAAGACCCACGATGGAACGTGCTCAAAGTTTGGTGCCCCCGACACGAATTGAACGTGCGACCCGCGGTTTAGGAAACCGCTGCTCTATCCAACTGAGCTACGGGGGCATGACTTTGAAAATACATGCTTGTGTAAGTCGCGTCAAGCTAACCTCGTCGTCGCCATCAGGGACGAGGTGGATCTGCCTTGGCTAAGATCTCCGGCGTACGGGCAATCTTCCATAACGACTCCTTACAACTGGGAGTGCTACAATGTGCTGCGTTTTGGTTCTGCATTGGAGACGGGATGCATTCTGACGTACGCCGGTTAAGGGTCGCTTCGCTCATATTCCTCGCCTGGATTGCCCTGATTGGTGTGGCGCTCGAAACGTATTCCCGCTACCGTTTTTCTGACAACCCTTTCGGGGTCAATACGCTCAACGAGATCGTCTTTGAACCGGAAATCGGCTGGATCGGTCGAGCAAACCTACGGACGCAATCGTCCCATGGAGACTATCCCATCCCGGTTCCGGTCGCTATTAATGCGGACGGGTTTCGAGACGACGACTGGGACGAGAAGCTGCGTCGGGCGCGTGACAGGCAGTCGAAAAAGATCTTGTTGCTTGGTGACAGTTGGCTGTATGGCTGGGGGTCGGAGAAGTCAGAGCGACTGAGCGAGTCGCTCGCGCATCGCTATCGCCTGACCGGTTTGCCAGTCGAGATTTTCAACGCCGGCATACCCGCTTTCGGCGCATCGCAAGAGCGCCGGTTGTTGCCTCGCCTGCTGGATCGCGTGAAACCGGACGTTGTCGCCTTGCTCTTTTGCCCGAACGATTACGGTGATACGGCCTTGCCTTACGACCACCGGTATCCTTCCACGCGCGTCTACAAACCGTTCTATGATCCGCAAGGCGAGTTGATCCTTAACGAGCGCGTTCCTCAACGACCTTCGTTCCGTATCCAAGACTCTTGGCTTGGCTTTCTGCGGCTACGGTATGCGGCCGATGTCTTCTACTACGCCTGGCAGGACTGGCTCTATGCGCACCAAGGGGTTCCAGCGGCGGCGGATTTCCCAGTTCCCGTTCACCGGCTGGACGATCTTCTGTTTCAAGATTCAACGCATCCGGTTTTTCAAACAGTGGAACGGACCGTCATGCGCTTGTATCGTGACATGCATGCTATTGTTCGAGAAGGCCGGGCCCGCTTCTTTGTCATCGCCGGTCATCCGTCGTCGGACCCCGTCATCGCGTTGAAGATGCAGGATCTGGGCATCGATCTGGTCTCGTTTCCGGGTGAATCTCGTTCAGTGCTCCCCTGGACCGCCATTTATCAAGACGGACACCCTAACTTTCTCTGGTCCTGGATGCTTTCCGGTTCTGTCTTTTCCTATGTGGAGAAGAAAGAGCCGCAACCAGGATTTGTAGACATGCCGAGTCTAGCCGGCATCCCTTCAAAGCTCATGCTCAATACCGATGATCCGTCGGCTAGGTATCTCACCGGCACGTGGGGGCGGCCGGAAGACAAAGCCCGATGGGCATTGGAAGGAGGCCAATCCCGGACGGGAGCAACACCCCGTTTCATGGTGCGCGCTCCCGATCCCGCCTCAGGAAAGGCACTGGTCAAGATAGCGGCCTGGGCGCCTCATGACCAGCCATTGTCCGTCTTTGATCAGCACGGAAGAGAGCTGTGTCGATGGACTATAACACCGGAGCGGCACGACTATGAGTGTGACGTGATGCCGGATCGAACCGGTTTACTCTTAGGGAAGTTGATCAGTCCGCATCGCGCCGTTCGTACCGCCGGCGCATCCCAAGAGCAAGACCCACAGCGCCTGGCGGCCATCATGTCCATTTCAATCGAATAGTCCTTCTCCAGCCACCGCTCCTCCGATAACCCCCTGGGCGCTATTGGCGACGGAGAGCCCGGGGCCTGCGGGGCAGAACGGCGAGATCCAGTTGATGCTTCGAAACATCAATTCCGATAAAGCGTTGTGGGGGCGTCATAACACCTCCTTCAACTTCGCCCAGCCTTGCCACGATGCGGGCTTGCAATGGCCCTGGCAACTGTACGGGCTTTGCTGACGAAGGGACGTGATGACCTACGCTCGCGCACGGTCTGTCAGACCTGAGGAAGAAGCGATCTATCACGTCCCGATCCTCGTTCATGATACAAGGTCTGTCCGCACGGCGTGCTTGCGTTCCGCATATAGTACGTTATCGACTTGCAGTCTTAGGATGGGAAACGGCAGTGCGGTCTGGAGCGTGGTCAAGAACATGTGGCTGGTCTGGTGATTTTTCCGGAGATAGAGACGGAGGATCGGGTAGCGGGTGCAGGCATCGATGGCGGTGTATTGGAAACACTTGGTGCCAGCCGACTTTCACTTCTTTGACGTCCCCTGCACACAGTCTCCAGGCCGCTCGCGACTGAAGAGCATCAGTTGCCGAGGACGGCGTGCGGGTTTGCGGCAGAGCGACGGGGAGCCAAGCCGGTGGAAGATGCGGCGAATCGTGGCGGCGGCGACCCGGATCCGATGGACGCGGTCGAGCCAAATGCGGGTGCGGACCGCCCCGTACTCGAGGTTCCGGCGGGCGTGCTCGATCAACGCTACGGTCGAGTCCGCAATGCGGCGCGCGCGGATGGGCGGATAGCGCGGAACTAAGCCGGCAAGGCCAGCGGCCTAGCCAGCGGCGACGCCACGCTCGGACCCTCTTCCGATCCAAGCCAAAGCGCCGGGTGCTCTTTTGATCCCGTGGTCCATCGCGCAGTGCACAATGGCGAAACGGCTCTTGACAGTGTTGTGATAGCGTTTCGCGATCTTCAGGTGTCGTCAACTCCTTGGTCGTGATCGTCGGCATGCGGTCCTCTCCTGTAGATGGCCTGCGACTCTATCGCAGTAGGAGGGCCCATTCTCAACAGGGTATTTCATTATGCTATCGGCGGCGCGTATGGGCGGCATACAAGAGTAGAGAAAGGCGCACGCTCCGAGCAGGTATGGCTCCTCGGAGCGTGGCAATAACGAAGGGGGATACAGTTATTTGCGGGCCGCCTCGTCGCGCTTGCAACTTTCTTCCGCGAGCATCCGTTGACCGGCCGTGGCTTCTTTTGGAATGCGGCTCATGCAAGCCTGCAGCGTGTCGTCTTGAGCCCCGGCAGAGGCGCGATCGCCGCTCCTCGCGGTTCCTGTACGGATAGCCTCATCGCGGCGGCAGCTGTTCTCGGCGATCATGCGGGCGCCCGCAGATGAGTCCTTCGGGATCCGGGCAAGGCAAGTATTCAACGAATCACTTATTGTGTCGAGTGATTTCGGCACGGAGCTTTCAGTAGTCGCACCGGAGGCCGCGCGAGACGCGGGAGCGGCGTTCGAGGGTTTCATGCCGGCGTCTTCTGTCGCACAGGCAGACAAGCCGCCGATCAAAATGGCGGAGAATAGTCCTAACAGCACCGACCGTACATTCATTGACGAATCCTCCTCAATAATAGGTAGAAGGCCATGGCCATGGAGGGCAGATTGCCAGCGTTATAGCGGAGTGGAGTGCCGAACGCAAGATCCACTCCGCATTCTTCATGACGCTTTATCGCCGGGAATCGCGACAAGATAGCCCTTATACAGAGAAACGTACACAACAGTTCACACGCGCCTGGGGGGTTCTGACCCGTTCGCTCGAATCCAGTCCTTAAGATTTATTTTCATCCTGAGCCGGCGACGACTTCAGAAGAGACTGCGCGGTCGGTATCTGAGTCAAAAGATCTGCGCGCGCCTGATAGACCCCGGGTAATCGGAGGCCCATCGCATAGATCAAGCCGCCTACCTGAGTACCCAAGGTCAGCTTTCCGACTATCTTTCCATCTTTACCGGTCGCCACAAATTCGGCGGCAGGGGCGATCAGCCCGTATGGAGCCAACGCCGCCGGTTGTTTCAAGACCCGCTCTTCGACCGGTAGATTCACCACCCGGCTGACAAAGAGGTCGGCGATTTCCTGGCTGACTTTTTCGGTCGGTTTATCTTCCAATACCCATTCATCATGCTGGTGGATTAGCACATACTGTTGATCTCTTGTTTTGACGGACAGGAGGGCGATATCGTCCGTCTCCGCGCCAAGCAGACGCTTATCCCGCAGCCGGAACAGTTCTCTCGTCAAATCCTTGATGGTCGTTGGACTGACCTTATAGAGAGGACCGTCGGCGGAGGTTTCCGCGTAGGCCTCGCCGCTGGAGGCATCGGGTTGATAAATTCTTACGGTTTGGTCTGCGCCTCCCGCGTGAATCGTGACCTTAACCTTTGGTTTCGACAAGGTTTTGGCGATCGTGTCGCGCATGGGACCGGGGTCGATAATGGTCATCGCTTTCAGATCTTCTAAACGAAACAGCAGCGCCTGCACTTCCGTGCGATCCGCTTCCGCTTCGACGGGATACCGAATCTTCCATTTCTTCTTCGGTTTCTGTTCCTGGCTGTAGAGGACGATCTCAGTTTGCGGATAGGTGAGCCTGAGTCGCTCCACGTCATTGTGACTGAACTGTAGCAATTCTTTTCGTCGGAAGGACATGAGCGACTTGTTCAAAAAATCCTTGGGGGCGAGATCGGTCAGCAAGACTTTCCGATCGGAGTTTCGGTACACATACAGCGTCGAGGAGAGTGGACCCGAGTCGCCGATGGCGACGCGTTCCTGTTGAGAGCCGGCAGAAATGGAGATTTCCGTGGAGGGCCGGCTCAACCCAAAAGCTTCAAGCGAGCCGCCTTGCTCTTCCACCACCCGTTTAACGCTGCCGGTGATGACGGCGCGAATAAGTCCTTGGACCTCACGCCTGTCCGCGTCCGCCTGAATGGGAGAGACGATGCGCCAGGTCTGGTCGCTGCTTCGTTGAAGGCCCACTTCGCCGGAATCGGTTTTCACTGTAAGGTTGTCGATCTGCGCCTCATCGAAGGCGAGTAATCGGCGGCTTTCCGCGTCTCGCTTGTCCTCTGAACGCTGAGCCGGAATTTCCACGAAATAGACATAGAGGCCGAGGGCAGAAAAGATGACCGCCATGAGAAGGGTAGGCCAATAACGAGTCATACGCTACAAACGTCGCCGTTTGCGCCACACCACGATGCCCAAAAGAAGCGTTATGGCGGGAAGGAATATGACCTGCACGTATAACAGAACCCGCTCTTGAAGGGGATTGGGAACAAACGGCCGGAGGGCCGGCTCTTTTGGGCTAATTGTTATGAGATCCCGTTCTTCGGCCAGCCATCCGACCGCGTGAAGAAAGAAGTCGCTGTTTCCGGGAAAGTTAATAAATCCATTGCTCGCGAATGCCGAGTTGCCGACGATCACGATGGCGGGACGCGGTTGCCCCTCTTCAGGCGCCTTCTTGGGGACCAGGGCGGCGGCCAGGGGAAGCGGGCCTTGGATATCCTCTTTTTCGTTATAGCTGACGACGCGGCCCTTTAAGTCGGCTTCCGCCCAGCTTCTTGGTGAGGTCCGCGCCAAGGGGACATATTCCCAATCCTTGCCCGCTTCTTCGTGAAACTTGATATGGCGGGACAACGGGAACAGCACGGCTGACGTTAGATCCTGCGTGATCTCATGCTCCGTGAATGTGCGAACGAGAAGATGAGTCAAATCACCCTGCGCCAAGCGGTCTTGGAGGTCGACGAGCACGCCGCGGCCCATCTCCATCCCCCACCGTATGAGCAGATCATCGAGATTGGCTTGAGTGTCGGGATCAAGGAGCACCATCACACGTCCGCCTTTGGCGACATAGGCGTACAGCCGCTCTTTCTCTTCCTGCGTAATCGCTTTTCGAGGACCTGCGATGATCAATACCTGCGTATTGTCCGGCACAGCCGATTCTTGAAGGAGACTTACAGTGCCGACCTCGTAACCCTGCTTACCAAGCGCTTCCTTCGTCAACGACAATCCGCCACGATCCTTGTCTTCCAGACTTCGTTCACCGTGGCCTTCCAAAAACACAATTCGTTTCTTCACGTCTTTGGATACTCGGAGGAGCGCGCCCGTGATCTCCACTTCCGATGGGGACATGATACGCACCGATTGGGCGCCGCTTTCGAAGACCGCAGTATCGGTCCTGCTAATTCCATAATTTTGCGCGATTTTCGGCTGCCGCTCCGGATCGACGAATTGCACGGTCAATTTGTTGCTGGCTTGTCGATAACTGTCCAGCCGTTCCTTGTAGGATTGAAAACCGGGGTCTTTCTCGCGTGTAAATACCGTAATCGTGACATCTTTGCCTAGATTTCTCAGTACGCGGTGTGTCTCCGGGGACAACGTATAGTTTTGGGTCTCGCTGAAATCCCAGCGCACTGAATGCCGGGCGGCCAGAAAATTCATGATGACGAGGATTCCCAGGAACAACGCGATCATTAAGAAGCTATGCGCTCCCATTCGAGTCGAGCGTCGGGCCGAAAAAGATTTCAGTCGTTGAAACTCCATACCCAGCATCAATGCGAAGCAAAACAAGGCAAGGCCTTCGCACAAGCTGAGAAGAGCGACCTTGTCGGGCATCAAAGTATAGAGAACGAAGCCCGCGACAGCGAACGTGATCCCGGCGATCCCGAGAATCGTGGAACGGGTTACTTCCATCGGCTGGATTCCACGACTCGCTGAGACAAGAACAACATCAGAACCACACCGCTGGCATAATAGACCAGGTCTTTCGTATCAATCAGGCCATGCACCAAGTGATCATAGTGCTCCATGAAGGAGAGGTAGGAAAAGAACTTGCCGCCGGCCGTATCGCCAAGCACGGAGCCTAACCCGGATAAGAGCCAGAACATGAGGAGCAGCCCGAAACTCGTGAAGGCGGCGACGATCTGGTTCTCCGTCAGAGTGGATGCAAATACTCCTACGGAAAGAAACAGCGCTCCGAGGAGAGCCAGGCCCAAATACCCCGTCAGGACCGGCAACCAATCGAAATCGCTAAAGAGTCCCAATACCACAGGTACGAACATCGTCACGATCAACATGCCGAAATAGATGATGCAGACGCCGAGAAATTTCCCCGCGACGATCTCGTTGATGCGGATCGGCGCGGTCATAAGGAACTCGAATGTGCGCAGTTTTCGTTCCTCCGCGAACAACCGCATCGTTAAAATCGGAAGAATTAGCAGCAACACGAAACGCATACTGGCGAAGAGATTGCGAAACACTAGATCATTGAGGTTGATCTGAGCCATGCCGCCTTGCATTTGCATCAACTGTATAGCCTGAGCCCCGGTGAAGACGATATAGAGATAGGCCAGGAACCCGAATGTGAGCAGAAACACCCCCGCAACGACATACACCACCGGCGACACAAAATAAGACCTGAGTTCTTTGGCGATGATGGCTTGGACGGGTGTCATAAAAATTTCAATTCGACTGTGGCGGCGTGATCGGTTCGGATGGTTCGGTTAGACGTCTGTCTCTTCCGGTATTTTCATTCTGCTTCAACATTCCGTCCTCATGTTGCGTGAGGCGCAGGAAGACGTCTTCCAGTGTCATTGATACTAGTTTAAGCTCTAAGAGTCCCCATCCCTGTTCGACGACAAATCGAGCTAGATCTTCTCGAATGTCCAGGCCGAGCTCGCATTCGACGATAAACATATGGGGAACAACCCCGGGGAGAACGTGAAGGACTCCGGGCAAGGACTGGAGCCGTTCAACGGCGTTCGCAGGCGGTGTCTTCAGCAGGATGCTGACCTTTTCCGATTGCCGCAGACGCGCGGAGAGTTGAGCCGGCGTGTCTTCAGCGACGATGCGACCGTTGTTGATAATGACCGCTCGCTGGCAGACGGCCGTAGCCTCAGGAAGGATGTGGGTGCTGAGAATGACTGAATGTGAGCCGGCGAGGCTTTTAATTAGTTCCCGGATCTCGATGATTTGTTTAGGATCCAGCCCGACGGTCGGTTCATCCAAAATCAATACGGGCGGATCATGGAGCAGCGCTTGAGCAAGCCCGACTCGTTGGCGGTAGCCGCGCGACAGATTGGCGATCAATCGCCTTCTCACGGACCCTATCGAAACCCGTTCGACAACACGGTCGATACCGTTCGTCAGGTCCTTGCCGCTCATGCCGCGGAGCCGTCCCACGAACGTTAAATATTCCTCGACCGTCAACTCCTGATAGACGGGTGGGGTTTCCGGCAAATATCCGATCTGCCGCTTCACTTCCATCGGTTGATCTATACAGTCGAATCCGGCGATCCGGGCCGTTCCTTCCGTCGGCGGCATAAAACACGTCAAAATGCGCATGGTGGTCGTCTTGCCGGCCCCGTTGGGACCCAAGAAAGCAAGCACTTCACCCTTTTCGACGCGGAAGGTGACGCGTTCGATCGCGGTCAGAGTGCCGTAACGTTTGGTGATCTGTTGGACCTCGATCATGCGATGGCGGCAATGCCCAGGCTGGATCTATCGGTAGCAGGTCAACAGCGTTGAACTGCAGACGTGTGCCGGATATTACCGACACCGCTGAAGCCAGTCAAGCGGGCGCGCAATCTCCCGGGCGACCTTCTATTATGAGATGAACTCCGCTCGCATAAACTTTACACGTGAAATTCAACCTGCTAAAGTCTCGCCGCTGCGCCGACCCCCAGTGAATGATGAAGGTAATGTATGAATAGAAATCGACTGGAATATCGTACTTCATCCTGGGCGATGCTGTGCTGCCTGATTGGTATTCTCCAGGTATACGCGGTCTTACGGGCTTATGCGTCGGACGATGATGTCCGGGTAATCAGTGGAATAGTTGACGAGGTTCATGCGGACGAGACGCCTCCGGTTATCATGGTCAAAAGCCGGCCGGGAATGAAGGATGAGATCGTCATAGGGGCTGTTGTGATAAAAGGGGCGAGCATCGTACGTGGAGAACAACGGATTGCACTGAACCGCATACGAGCCGGTGAAAGAGTGACGCTGACTTACGTCAAGAATCGCGAGGGGCTGACGGTTCGTTCCATCGTTGTCCATTCAAAGTAATCGACTGATCGTGAGAATTCTCAAGAAGGAGGCTCGTTGAACCCATGAGGCGAGATCAGATGGTCGTAGGACAGTGCGCCGCTTTTCTTGGAGCGGTAATCATGCTGTTTGGAGGCTGTGCGGGACGCGGCGATATCATTCCGGTCAATTTGACTGCGAAACCCAAAAATGGGACAAGCAACAATACGGCCGTGAAGAGCATGGCGGGGCCGCGGGTTAGCGTGGTGCCTTTTGAAGACGGGCGCACCGATCCTACAAAAATGGGAAGTCGCAGCTCAATGTGGGGCGGCGAAAGTTATTTCAATGTGCCGAGCGGGAATGCAGGAGAAGAAGCCGCTCAAGCTTTTACAGACTATTTGAAGAAGAAGGGATGGCAAGTCCAATACTCGAAAACCGCACCGTTGTCCAACGGTGACGGACCGGATATCGTTCTTTCGGGAAAAATTCTCGATCTACATGTCGATGCCAAGGGCGGATTCGGATTTACCGACGTTAACGCGAGGAGCAAATTGGCCATCCAGGCCAAGAATCGCGCGGATGATAGTTCCATCACGGATACCGTCGCTCACTCCGGCGAACATAAAAATATTTTCTGGTTTCAACCTCACGACGGGGAAGAAATCTTATCGGAAGTGCTGGAGAAGAATTTCGAGCGATTCGTACTCAATACCAAATTTGAGGACCGCGCATTGCGGTTTCGTTGAGATTTGCCGGTCGTTCATCGTGAAAACTGAGATCCGGGACTTTCATCCCGCAGACGTAAAGGCAGTGCTTCCGGAAGGACGGTGATTAGCGATTGACGATGAGCCCGGCCATCCTTTATATACGATCAAATGGAAATAGATAGATAGAAGGTCCTCCATTTTGACCGCTCTGCCTATCGTTTGATTTACTGGATACAGAAGTAGGGCGGGCCCGCTACGGTCACGGTATTGTTGAAATTCCTGGTGCTTTATAGCGTTTCTTCTGCTGAAGGCGTTTGGTTGACATGCCGTTGTGATGGCTTCTGAACAATCAAAGGATGAGGTGGCGGATGGAACGAGCGATGGTGCTCCATCAATCGATCTCCGGCGTTCTGGGTTTGGTCGGATGCCTCATTTTCACCGGATGTTCCTCTCTCGCCAAAGGCGACATCGCATTGGATTTGGGAATTAAGGATCGTGGAGTGGCTTCCTGGTATGGGAAGGAATTCCATGGTCGCGTTGCGGCCAATGGGGAAGTATTTGATATGACGGCTTTGACAGCCGCACATCGGAAACTGCCTCTTGGCAGCCTGGTACGCGTTGTTAATCTCGTGAATGGAAAGCAGGTACACCTTCGCATCAATGATCGAGGCCCATATGTCGCGGGTCGGATGCTGGATGTTTCGCATGCGGCGGCGGTGGAATTGGGCATGGTGAACGCCGGGACTTCAGTCGTCCATTTGGAAGTAGTAGGCCAACACAGCCCCGTAATGCCTGTCCTGCAAGGTCAACCTCCTGTTTCAGCTGTCAATCAAATCAGCTTCGGAGAAGCGTTCGAAGGAGAAATTGAAGCGACAAGAACCAGAGGATTCCCGTCAAGAATCCAAAACCCTATTCCTATAGAACGACTTTTCCCGCGCGAGGTTTTGTATGAGAGACGGGAACGCCGTCATGCGGCTATATGGGCCGGTGATTATACCGCGCATAACCCCGTCCCCACGCGCATTTGGGCGTAACTTCGTTTTCCGCCGGTTGATTCAGTTGACAGTGCAGAACTCCGTTGACTAGACTGAACTGATAGCCGGGGCTATAAAGGAGTGGTTCGAATGGCAAAGAAGACGAAGACCGAGTCAGATGAGGCACGCCTCAAGAAAAAAATTTCAATGGGGCGGAAGGAGCATGTCTCGGGAGATCAGTCCTTCCGAGCACTCAAGAAGCGGCTGAAGCGTATACAGCGAAAGCGACGGGCTATGGTCGCGAGAAAAGGTCGGGCTGCCGGAAAAGGGGCCGAGGGAAAAAGTGAGGCTGTTGCCGGCTGAAGTTATTTGCTGAAAATTGCTGATTAATGGAATTTAATGTATTGAAGGTTCCTCAATGACACACGAATCCGATCAGGCAGCCAGACAAGCGTCATCTGATTCAGTGGCGGACGAAAAATTGACCGACCAATTATCCGATGAATTCACTGTGACCGCAGAAGACGCGTCTCTTCAGCAGGCGGACGCGCATCAGGATGTCGCGTTAGAAGAAGAACAAGTTAAAGACGAGATCGATATTCAAATCGACCTGTTGAAGGATCCGGACTGGGTCGTTCGCCGCGAGGCCGCGATTACTTTGGGCGAGATGGGTGATGAACGTTGTGTAGAGCCATTGGCTCGCGCTCTCCGAGACGGAGATTGGCAAGTCCGAGAGGTCGCAATCGATGGGCTCGGTCAAATTGGGTCACCCGCGGTCGAAACGTTGCTGAAGCTATTGCGTGATTGGGACGTGAGGAAGTATGCAATCGCGGCTCTTGGAAAAATCCACGATGAACGGGTACTTGATCCATTAATGGCGCAGCTGCGCAATGATGAATTTAAAGATGATGCGACCGATGCATTGGTTTCATTAGGGGAACCGGCGGTAGCCCACCTTGTTAAAGCGCTGACGGACAAAGATGAATTGATCCGCAAGCAGGCGGTGCTCGCTCTTGGGCGCATTAAGTCTGTAGAGGCGATTTCGCCGCTTATCGAAATGCTGAAAGATCAAGATTGGTTTACAAGACTTACTGCAGCCGCGGCATTAGAAGCGATCGGCGATGAGCGGGGTCGAGACGCCATCAAACCTCTTCTGAAAGATAATGATATGGTAGTTCGAATGCGGATCGAACGCATTCTGGCCAAATGGAAAAAACAGCCGGCCCATGCGTGAAGTGTGTTCTATCTGTTGAGCAGTGCGTCGAGTTCCTTCTGAATTTCATCCAGCCTTCCTGTCGTCCCTTTCTTTCCTTGCGAGACTTCGAGTCTGACTTGCCGAAGCTTGGCTGCTAATTCTCTCGTCTGAGCGGTCGGATCGACCGATTTGACTCCTTGGGTCGTGTTTTCGAGCGAATCAATAGCTTCCGCCAGTTCTTTTGCCGCGGTGGCGGGATTTCTATTGAACAGATCGGATTTTGCTTGAACGATTCTGGCTTTGGCGTCAATCAGTCCTTGCCTTCTCCGAAGGTCTCGCTCGATTCCCAATGTCGTATCGACGACGTTTCGGGAAAGTTCTTTGACGGTGTGTTCTAGGTCGGCAAGCGGACGCTTTCCCCATGCATATCCTAAGGCGAATGCGCCGAGAAGAAGCACGATCATTCCTAAGAACCTTAACATACCGTTGTCCTAACCCTTGCCCTTACCAGGAGTCTTACCACTCTTACTTTCCAAGAGTGCAAACACACTCGCCGCCGCCGTGATCCTTACCGCTACGTCCGTATCGCGAAGCCCGGTTTTTAGGGGAGAAACGGCGTTTGGTAGACCGGTTTTGCCTAACGCCCGAGCCGCCATCAATCGCGGCAAGGGTTGTTGATCGCGAAGCAATGAATCAAGCAGCGGCAGCACCTTGGGGCTCGACGTGGCGGACAGAGCTTGAGCAATCGCCCCCCTCACGGACGGATCCGGATGCCGGGCAAGATCGGCGGCGAGCAAAAGCGCGCTGGTGTCGCCCAGTCTCAAGAGCCCTTCCACTGCGCCGGCTCGAACCTGTTCAACCGGATCCCTGAGGAGAGGTTGCAAGACCGAGCGTGTCTCGGAAACGCCTAGTCGCCCAAGGCTCGTAGCGGCTATCCCCCGCACCCGGGCGTGCTCGTCACCGAGCGCATGGATGAGAGGTGCAACGCCGTCGGGACTACCAAAATCCCCGAGCGCGCCCGCGGCAAAAGCACGAACCGACGGGGCGGGATCATACACCGCTTGGCTGAGTGTGCCCAGGCTTGAAGGCCGCCGGAGGCGACCTAATACTCCTATAGCGGCCATGCGGACCTCTGGATTAGGCAGTGTCACCGCACTCGTAATATCCGACAGGACGTCCGCCTGACCCAATTTATAAAGACCCGCCAATGCAAAAATGGATTCCGGCCCGTGATCGACACGGGCAATGTCGGCGAGCTGTGTCGAGATGCCCGAGGCATTCGCGTCACCTAATGCATTGATGGCGGCTATGCGCACGCCCGGGGCTTCATCCCTCAATGCGCGCTTGAGCGCCTCAGACCGGCCTGCCGCTCCCGCTTTTCCTATTCCTTCCGCCGCTCTGGCCCGGACCAATGCCGATGAATCCAATAGGCCATCTTCCAAAACCGGAAGACGGCCAGCGCCGCCGATTTCCGCGAGCGCTGTGTAGGCCGCTATACGGATATGCTCCTGAGGATCCCGCACACGACCGATAATCGTACTCAGCGCCAACTCGCGCAATAACCTGGGATCGTCCGTGTGTCCGACGGGATACAGCCGCATGTAAAGAGCCACCGCTTCCTCCGGTCGCCCCAGTCTAATCTGGCTTAAGCAGGCCAGGCGCAGCAGTTCCTTCCCAGGCTCTTTTCGGTTCGCGGTCTCCTGCTCGAGCTGGTGAAGAACCTCTTCAAAGCGCCCTGCCTTAAAGGCTTTGGCGGCGGACGATTCGACCGCAACAGGGTAAGCAGACGCCGCTGTCACAGCGCGGGGAACGAGCAAGAAGGCAAAGAAAACTAGAACCGGCAAGCATCGGGAAAGGCGAAAACCAGTGAGTGCAGGTTTATAAAACAAGACCAGTTACCAAGCGCTGGGCATTCTCGTAGTGGCCGGGGCATACATCAGATCCATATACTGTTTAACCATACGTTTCGTGCAGAATTTCGGAGCAATAGTCTTGATGCTTTCCTTGACGATCTGTAACCATCCACGTGGGACACCATCCAAGTCACGCTGATAGAACAGAGGAACCACTTCTTGTTCCAATAATCGATACAACTGCTCAGCGTCATACGCGTCCTGCACTTGCGGATCCGTGCCGTCGGCGGAAGGCTGGATTGCCCATCCGTTTGCCCCGTTGTAGCCTTCTTGCCACCATCCGTCCAGGACACTCAGATTGAGGACTCCATTGAGGGCCGCTTTCTGACCGCTTGTCCCGCTTGCTTCTAGCGGAGCACGGGGCGTGTTCAGCCAGACGTCGACACCTTGCACGAGATATTTCGCCATGTGCATGTCGTAGTCTTCAAGGAAGGCGATCCGCCCTCCTAACGCGTGGTCGTTGCAGACCCTCAATACCTCATGGATGAAATAACGTCCCGGCTCGTCTGCCGGATGGGCCTTGCCGGCGAATATGATTTGGACGGGACGCCAGTGATTGTGCAACAACCGCTTGAGCCGTTCCAAATCGCGGAACAAAAGCGTGGCGCGTTTGTAAGTCGCAAAGCGGCGCGCGAAGCCGATGGTCAAAGCTTCAGGATCGAGCAGCGTGCCTCGAGCGAGGACTTGCGAACTCTGCAGCTGGCCATGGATCCAACCTCCTCGCGCACGTTCGCGAATAAAACTCATCAATTTTCTTTTCACGGTCTGGCGAGTAGCCCACAACTCGGCGTCAGGAATATCCGTCACACGTTGCCATATCGCGGAATCATCCACGCGCTCCGCCCATTCAGGGCTCAGATATCGGCCGAACAGCGCATTGAACTCCGGTGCGATCCATGTCGGCGTATGAATTCCGTTCGTGAGGCTCCGAATGGGCACCATATCTTCCGGAAGCCCCGGCCATAAATGTTGCCACATGCGTCGGGACACGCGGCCATGCTCTCGGCTCACGCCGTTTAGATGCGCGGATAAGCGCATAGCTAACGCCGTCATATTAAATCCATGACCTTTTGATTCAGGAGTCTCGCCCAATTGGAGAAATTCCTCGCGCGAGAGCCCCAACTGGTCCCAGTAACGATGGAAATAGCGATCCATCAAATGATACGGAAAAATATCATGTCCCGCGGGGACCGGCGTATGAGTGGTAAACACGCTGCTCTGTCGGACAAGTTCATTGGCTTCCGCATGGGTATGGCCGGCCTGGACGTATTCGCGCAACCGTTCGAGGGTAAGAAACGCGGAATGGCCTTCGTTGGAATGCCATACGGACGGATCAATCCCCATCGCACGTAACACGCGGACTCCTCCGATACCGAGAAGAATTTCCTGACAAAGGCGTGTCTCTTGATCTCCCCCGTACAATCGAGCGGAGAGCGCTCGGTCCTCGGGCGAATTCTCCGGCAGGTCGGTGTCAATGAGATACAGCGACATGCGGCCTGCGCGCACCTGCCACACGAGGACGGTGACTTGGCGGTTCCCGATTTCGACTTGAATCGAACAGGATGTGCCTGCGGGCGTAATCGCTTGATGGATCGGAGATTCGTCGCGGCTGAACGGCGCATAGGCTGCTTCTTGCCATCCTTCTGCTGTCACTCGTTGTTTGAAGTATCCTTGAGGATACATGAAGCCCAAGCCGACAAGAGGAATCCCAAGATCGCTGGCCTCTTTGCAGTGGTCTCCCGCCAGAATGCCCAACCCTCCGCTATAAATCGGAATTGAAATATGGAAGCCGAACTCCGCGGAGAAATAAGCGATCTGCGATTTCGTCAAGGCTGGGAACTGTGTAGCAAACCAGGTCTTGGTATCCGTCATATATTCATCGAAGGCTCGCAATACCGCCGAATACTGGCGCACGAAATTGGGATCTTGAGCGAGAATGCTTAACCGCTCGGGCTTGACGTCGGTCAGCAGCTTGACCGGGTTATGATGAGTTAAAAACCAGAGTGTCGGATCAATCGTCTCAAAGAGCTTCCGTGCCGCAGGGGTCCAACTCCACCAAAGATTATGAGCGACTTCGGCAAGTCGATGCAGACTGCGAGGAAGTTGTTCGGATCCGGGATAAGACTGCCCCTGTTGTTCCACTAACTACACCTCCTCGGCACGTTGGTTGATTCCGGCGGAATGGATGCAGCCTAAATTCTAAGGCAAGCTCGAGCATCATGCATGGCCGGCCCGATGCCAGGTGGTCCACTCCTTGGAAAAGGCTACTGCAGCATAGCGCCCTCCGAGGATTTTCGCTACTCGGTTCATCAGTTTGGTCAATTGCTGGATTTCATCCTGCTTCAGGTCCTGACGGAAGCGGGGATGGAGACCCCACCGGGTTTCCACTTCCTCTCCGTGGACGCTCGACATGACGCTCACGAGTTTGATTTCGCTTCCGGTTGCGGCCGGATCCGGAGTTTGTCCTTGTCCGTCGGCGTTTGGGACTGCCGGTCTCTTATCGGAGGTCTCAGAGGCCGAAGGTCCTTCAAGAATCGCTTGGATGGCCGGAATGGCTGCACTCACGCAAAGCATCGCAGCAGACGTGAGCTGCGGATTGCCCGGGACGCCAGCCAATTCGGCAATTCGTTCTCCGAAATCACGGAACATCTCGTCCTTTGATGGACTGTCTTCGCTCACCAGGAATCGGTATTGTTCATAGATCTGCCGGCTTTCGACAACCGCCGTGCCGATGGTCAGCACGATTTCCGTTGGATCGGATCCGGCCTCGAGGGCAGGCCGTAAGACCTGTTTGAGCTGCGCGGTCACACGGTCTTCCAGGCTATCCATGAATTCCGGCTGGTCCTTTATCGGCACATGCAGGACCGACACGCGGTCGGCCAGGTTAAAGAGAATTTTCATGAATTCCAAGTAAATTGTCCATTCCTCTTTGCGTTTAAATCTCATCGCGCGCTCGGGCGCAGTTCGTTTGACCAAGCTTACCGACTCTCCTGCTACGGAAAGGATCAGCTCGGCCAAGCTTTGAAGCGGCTGAGCATAAATCTCTTCTGCGGTTGTCATACATTGCCTCTCGTTCCCGGCATTATATACGACTCGATTGCGCTCCTCCAAGGGTTCGCGGCTCCGTTCGGCTTTCATTGCGTGAAGAGCATTGGTATGGTATACAGCGCGGCCGTTTTTTCAGCGTACGGTCAAGATATGAATAGAGACGTCAAGCCCTACATTTTGAAGCAGTCGGTCCATGAGGCGCCGCGGCGGCTCTCCCTAGACTATGCGGCGGCGCTCAATGCTCAGCAGGCGGCCGCCGTTCAAGCAGGCGATGGCCCCGCGTTAGTGATCGCAGGAGCGGGCAGCGGAAAAACCAGAACGCTGATCTATCGGGTCGCCTATCTCATTGATTCCGGCATCGACTCTGGCCGGATCCTGTTGTTGACCTTTACGCGAAAGGCCGCGCAGGAAATGGTTGAGCGCGCAGGGCTGCTGATCGGCTCTCAAAGTGAGCGAGTCGCAGGGGGCACCTTTCATTCCACGGGGAATATTCTTCTGCGGAGATACGGCCGTTCGGCCGGAATTGATGCCGGGTTCACGATTCTGGATCGCGGTGATGCCGAAGATTTGATCGCATTGACCCGCTCCCAACTCGGTTTGAACGCTAAGGAGAAACGATTCCCGCGCAAAGGTACCATTGCGGAAATCTATAGCAAATGTGTCAATACCCTGCGCAGCCTGGAAGAGATTGTCTTGGAGGAGTTTCCACATTTCGCAGATCATTTGGAAGACCTGGACAAACTTCGGCGCGCCTATGAACAGGCTAAGCGACAGCGTCAACTGCTGGATTACGACGATCTTCTGGCAAGATTATGGGAATTGCTGACCCAGAATGAAGAGATCCGCCGCACTATCTCCAGCCAATATCGATACATTCTGGTCGATGAATATCAGGATACGAATCGGTTGCAGGCCGAATTGATCAGGCGGCTAGCAGCGACGCACGATAATGTCATGGTGGTGGGCGACGACTCGCAATCGATTTACGCGTTTCGCGGCGCCACCTTCCGGAACATCATGGAGTTTCCCGCGTTATTTCCCGGCGCCACCGTGTATAAACTGGAGGAGAATTATCGCAGCACTCAGCCAATTTTAAATCTCGCGAATGAAATCATTGCGGCCGCCTCGGAAAAATACACCAAACAGCTCTTTACAAGAAAACTTGACGGCCCGCTGCCTTCGTTGGTGGAAGCGGCCGGAGAAAACGCGCAATCGAGGTTCGTCGCGCAAAAAATCCTTGAACTTCGAGAGGAAGGCGTGCCGCTCGGCGAAATTGCGGTTCTGTTTCGGTCGAGTTTTCATTCCTTCGATCTTGAAATTGAGTTGTCTCGGCGAGGGCTGCCTTTTGTGAAGCGCGGAGGGATCAAATTCATCGAGGCCGCGCACGTCAAGGATCTGCTCGCCTATCTGCGGGTGGTTCATAATCCGCAGGATGCCGTCAGCTGGCACCGTGTTCTAATGTTAGTTGAAGGAGTAGGTCCGAAGAAAGCCCAGGATCTCCTCGCCGCATTGTTGAAGACCGACCGGCCGGGACAGATTCTCTGCGCCGCCGGCGGCCGGTCGGGTATGGGGCTCAAAATGTTAGGCGCGGCGCTGGACCGGCTCTCGCAGGATCGCGAGGGAAATCCCGCCGCTTTGGTTGATCTGGCGTATGAGTACTATTTGCCGATTCTCAAGGATCAGCATGACGACCATCCCCGGCGCATCCGCGACCTCGAACATCTCCATACGATGGCGGCGAACTATACCGACCTCGCTGAATTTCTCAGTGACCTGGCGCTGGAACCGCCGGACGGCAGCGTGGCCGATGTGGAAGGTTCCGATCGGGACGATGAGCAATTGATTCTCTCGACGATTCACTCGGCCAAAGGTCTGGAGTGGCGGTGCGTCTTTGTCATTTGGGCCCTCGACGGGAAATTCCCGTCTATGTATTCGTTCGGCACTGATGAGGGGCTGGAAGAAGAACGGCGGCTCTTCTATGTCGCCGTCACCCGGGCCAAACGGCATTTGTATGTCACGTATCCGATCAATGTGTTCGATAAGAGTTCCGGGATGCTGCTGGCGAAGCCGACCCGCTTTCTCGATCACATTCCTTCCCAGTATATGGAGGTATTAGCGTTGATCGAAGAGGGGCGGGGTTATGAATGGGGCGTCGATCACGATGGATATGGCTGATGCATTCTCGCATCGCAAGAAACCAAAACAGGGCGGATTCGCCAGGTGGAACAGCCGGCCTGCAGGCTGCATTAGTTCTTCGGGGGACGACTGGTTGGTTGATCTGGCCTCTTTTTGTGGTCGCGTGTTTTCTTGTGTCACCAGCCCAAAGTCAGGTGGTCGCGAATCCGGTGCTGCTGTGGCGGAATTTGCTGGCGGATGCCGCTGGGCTCAAGCTTCCCATTCAATTCCTAGAAGAAATCCCAGCAGGCTTTGTGCGCTTTGAATTCGATGATTTACGAGCGTTTGCCGCCGAGTACCATCCTGAAGATCACCGGATGATTCTGAATCGGGCGCTCTCGTTCAATCACGCAGGCGGCACGCTGCGTCCTCTCCAGCAATTGACGCATAAGGATCTCCAAACTCTGTACCATGAACTATTTCACGCCTTTATGGACTACCTCACCGTGGAATCCCGTCGATTGAACAGCGGTGGGGCTTCGTCCGATTCTCTCGTGGGATTTGCCCGCGATCAGCAACGGTGCCGGTACGAGCATGTGCTCATCACGCCGATTCCCCAAAGAAAAAATCAAACCGAGGAACGTTTTTTGAGCGAAGAAGAGTCGTGGGAGCTCCTCAATGAAACATGGGCGGTTTTTGTCGGATGGGCCATCTGGACCCAATTGGAAGTTACCCATTCTAAACAGAGACAGTCGATTGATTCACCCATCGGCACGCGCGATTGGATTGAGAGGCTCCGCAAGGCGGACAATCAGGCTGATTTACGTGGCTACTATGAGCCGCAAGATATTGCAGAAAAGGCGATCTCTCAGAAGCGCTTCATGGCCCCGGCCTTTCGTATCTCGCCTCCGGAAGTGCGAATGTTGATGGAAAGGGTGCTTGGAGGTACTCCGGACCGTATTGATCGCTCGGTCCGCCTGTTAGAGAAGGGGGCCGGCGAAATGCCGCTTCGCCTGTGCGCAACTTCGGATGCTCATTGAGGCGCCCGGGTTTCTTTCGCGATTTATCCCCTTGACATCGAGAAACTTCGCTAATAGAATCGGATGCTTTCGATTCCGGGCCAATCTTCATCATCTTCAGCAAGCCAGCCATCAATTACCTGCTGGGGTGCTGTGCATGGGGCGACCTTTTCATTCTCGAGGACGAGAATGGAGGCTGCTTGTGTTTCCGATTTGCCTGCAGGGTTGAAATTCCATTGTGGTCTGAAATGAAGGGCGGACGGGCAGGTACCCAAGTGGACAAAGGGGGCAGACTGTAAATCTGCTGCCTGATGGCTTCCAAGGTTCGAACCCTTGCCTGCCCACCAAGCCGAGCTTGTTCGACCTGGAGCACTCATTCGGTTCCCGGCGACCGGATAGATATCTTAAGTTCAGATGTCGGCTTATAAAATCTGTTCGACGCGGAGCCAATTGGATTGTTCTTGGCGACGGGATAAGTGCTTCCGGCGATTGACTTGATGGCGCCGCTTTGCTCGACCGCGAGCCGTCATCACTTTACCGTTTGATAAATAGAGATTGGGAGGGGTCAGAATCGGCAGAGAGGAATGGGCGGGCGTAGCTCAGTGGTAGAGTTCCAGCCTTCCAAGCTGGCTGTCGTGGGTTCAAATCCCATCGCCCGCTCCAAACCGAGGTTGCTTGACCTGGAGCGCTTATAATATGCGCGACGTGATAAGGGCTCAAATGGTTGGAGGAATCCAGCGGGAGTCAATATGGTGGCTCTGGCGACCGGGTGCACACCACAATTTTGTTGAGTTTCATCCGGGAGAATAGGTGATTCGCCAAATGAGCAATTTTTGAGGCCCACGTAGCTCAGTTGGTAGAGCACGTCCTTGGTAAGGACGAGGCCACGCGTTCGATCCGCGTCGTGGGCTCCATGCCATGCTTGACCCGACCGGGAGCGCCCTTATGGTTGTTCCTGGGTAGCTCCGTTGCAGGGTTTTATGGCTCGACCCGGCGTACTTTAATTTGCACGACGGGATGCAGCCTCCGGCGATCGGGATTCGGTTTTGGGGCAGTTTAACGACGGAGAAAGCGGGAGATGGTTCTAGGGGAACACGAAAAATGCCTGTGTCGCTGACACCACTTGCTTCGGCACGGGGCTCAAGTCTTATCCGTTCTGAGTAGAATGGTCGACCAATCGAAGGAGTGACGTATGGCGAAGGCGAAATTTGAGCGGCGGAAGCCCCATGTGAACATTGGGACGATTGGGCATGTGGACCATGGGAAGACGAC
The DNA here is from genome assembly GCF_965152575.1 of Nitrospira sp. Nam80. NCBI lineage: Bacteria > Pseudomonadati > Nitrospirota > Nitrospiria > Nitrospirales > Nitrospiraceae > Nitrospira > Nitrospira sp. Nam80. The sequence goes on along the minus strand of NZ_OZ224216.1, from coordinate 3,383,652 downwards.
GCTGACGAGCGCGTTGACGAAGATTTGCGCGGAGCGGGGGATGGCGAAGTTTGTGAGCTATGACGAAGTGGCGAAGGCCTCTGAGAGCCAGGGCCGCCGGGACGCGACGAAAATCATGACGATTGCAATCAGCCACGTGGAGTATGAGACGGACCAGCGGCACTATGCGCACGTGGACTGCCCGGGGCACGCGGACTATGTGAAGAACATGATCACCGGGGCGGCGCAGATGGACGGGGCGATTCTGGTGGTGAGTGCGGCGGACGGGCCGATGCCGCAGACGCGGGAGCATATTTTGTTGGCGCGCCAGGTGGGGGTGCCCTATATCGTGGTGTTTTTGAACAAGGCGGATAAGGTGGATGACAAGGAGCTCTTGGATTTGGTGGAGTTGGAAGTGCGGGAATTGCTCACCAAATATGAGTTTCCGGGCGACAAGATCCCGATCATCCAGGGGTCGGCGCTCAAGGCGATGGAAGGGGATCAGGGGCCGTTGGGGGTCCCGTCGATCTTGAAGTTGTTGGAGGCGATCGACAGTTACATTCCGACGCCGGCGCGGGCGATCGACAAGCCGTTTATCATGCCGATCGAGGATGTCTTTACGATCAGCGGCCGGGGGACGGTGGTAACGGGACGCTGCGAGCGGGGTGTTGTGAAAGTGGGCGATGAGATCGAGATCGTGGGGTTGAAGCCGACGCAGAGCACGGTGGTGACGGGGGTGGAGATGTTCCGCAAGGTGCTCGATGAGGGGCAGGCGGGGGACAACATCGGGGTGCTGTTGCGGGGGACGAAGAAAGAGGACGTGGAGCGGGGGATGGTGCTGGCGAAGCCGAAGAGCATCACGCCGCATACGAAGTTCAAGGCGGAGATTTATGTGTTGACGAAGGAAGAGGGCGGGCGGCATACGCCATTTTTCAACGGGTATCGGCCGCAGTTCTATTTCCGGACGACGGACGTGACGGGGGTGGTGCAGTTGAATCCGGGGGTGGAGATGGTGATGCCGGGGGACAATGTGACGGTGACGGCGGAGTTGATCAGCCCGATCGCCATGGATCAGGGCTTGCGTTTCGCGGTGCGCGAGGGCGGCAAGACCGTCGGCTCCGGCGTCGTCACGGAAATCTTGGCGTAATTATGGGAGCGTGAGGGGTAAGGAGTGAGACATGAGGCGTGGCGGAAACAGTCACGCCATCGTTTCATGTCTTACGATCCACGTCTTGCGAATAGGAAATGCGTGACATCATTGATTTGGCCTGTACGGCTTGCAAGCAGCGGAACTACTCGACACGGAAAAATAAGAAAAATGATCCGGATCGACTGGAGCGGAATAAGTTCTGCCGATTTTGTCGCAAGCACACGCCACATAAAGAAGTAAAGTGACGTCAGGCGTGAAGCGTCAGGCGTGAAGCGTCAGGCGTGAGGAAATTTTCTCTCACGTTTCGCGCCTCACCCCTCACGAGCCGTGCAGGGGCATGGTGTTCAACGGCTAGCATGTCGGTCTCCAAAACCGAAGGTCCGGGTTCGATTCCTGGTGCCCCTGCCAAGCATAGCATGCTCGTGTCGCCGGCTTCGTGGCTGGGAGATCCAGGCCTTAAAGCCGAGCGTGCGGAGTGTGGGTTCTTAGGGGCGAACCGCCTGCGGCGTGGGGCGGCCGGAATCATCAGGGCTGGTTCAATTAGAGAGGGAGAAATGTTCCAGCAGTTTGTTGCGTCGGTGCGGGAATTTATTGACGGTGTCCGAAGCGAGCTTCGGAAGGTCTCTTTTCCCTCGAAAAGCGAAACGATTGGGGCGACCACCGTGGTCATTGTGTTTTGTGTGCTCATGTCCCTCTACCTATCCGTTGTGGACTCATTCCTTGGTTGGCTGATGCGAAAGGTAATCTAAGCATGAGGCCGGACATTCAGCGAAGAGGAGATAATGGGGAATAAGAACTGGTATGTCATTCATACCTATGCCGGCTTCGAAGGGCGGGTCAAAACGAGTCTTCTGGAGCGCGCCAATCAAATGGGGCTTGTTGAAAAGCTGGGTCAGGTCCTGGTGCCGACCGAGGATGTGATTGAAATCAAGGACGGAAAGCGTCGGACGTCTCGAAGAAAGTTCTTTCCCGGATATGTGCTTGTAGAACTCGAGACGCCTTTGGCCGATGAGACATTGCAGATGATTAAGGAGACGCCGAAAGTCACCGGGTTTGTCGGGGGCGGCGCGCTGCCGACTCCATTGTCATCCGACGAGGTGGACTCTTTGCTTAAGCAGGTGGATGCAGGCGCTGCCGGTCCGCGGGAGCAAATTCGCTTTATCAAGGGGGACAACGTGCGGATCGTGGACGGTCCGTTTCTCGGCTTTAACGGGGTGGTCGACGAAGTTGACGGTGACCATAGCCGTGTCAAAGTTTTCGTGAGCATTTTCGGGCGATCGACGCCGGTTGAATTAGGATTCTTGCAGGTTGAACGCATCTAAACAAGTTCTGGGTTTGGAGTTATGAGTTGTGCGTTGTCAGGATTGGAGCTCAGAACTCATAACTCGGCGCTCAGAATTCTACGCGAGGAGTAGTCATGGCCAAGGAAGTATCGGCGCAAATTAAACTCCAGATCCCTGCCGGGAAAGCGAATCCGGCGCCACCGGTTGGGCCGTCTTTGGGCCAGCACGGGGTCAATATTATGGAGTTTTGCAAACAATTTAATGCCAAGACCCAGAAGGAAGGGGACAGCATTATTCCCGTCGTCATTACGGTGTACAAGGATCGAAGTTTTACTTTCATTCTCAAGACGCCGCCGGCGTCGGATCTTCTCAAGAAAGCCGCCGGTATCATCAAGGGATCGGGAATTCCTCATAAAGACAAGGTCGGAAAGGTGTCGGAGGCCCAAATTCGAGAGATCGCTCAGAAAAAAATGTCGGATTTGAATGCCGCGGACTTGGAAGGCGCCATCAAGATCATAGCGGGAACCGCGCGAAGCATGGGGATTACCGTTCAATAGAATCATTCATCATGGTGCGCCGTAACCCTAAGGAGTCGGTATGGGAAAGAAAATGACAGCCGCGGCGGAGAAGATCGAGCCAAAGTTGTATCCGCTGCAGGAAGCCGTGGACGTGGTGAAGAAAGCGGCCTTTGCGAAGTTTGATGAATCCGTAGATCTGGCGATTCGGCTGGGTATTGATCCCAAGAGGTCGGATCAGATGGTCCGTGGCACGACGGCGCTGCCGCACGGCACCGGAAAGAAGCTTCGGGTATTGGTCTTTGCGAAGGGTGAGAAGGAGCAGGAGGCCCGGCAGGCCGGCGCGGATTTTGTCGGAGCCGACGATCTCATGGAAAAAATCAAGGGCGGCTGGATGGAGTTCGATTGCGCGATCTCCACGCCCGATTTGATGGCATCGGTCGGAAAATTGGGCAAGGTCCTGGGGCCGCGCGGTCTCATGCCGAATCCGAAGACCGGCACGGTTACATTCGAGGTCGGCAAGGCGGTCGGCGAAATACGCAAGGGGCGCGTGGAGTTCAAGGTTGAGAAAGCCGGGATTGTACAGGTGCCGGTCGGCAAAGTCTCCTTCGACGCCCAAAAACTCTATGACAATGCCCAGGCGGTGCTGGAATCCGTCATTAAGGCCAAACCGGCGTCATGCAAGGGGCGGTATTTAAAGAGTGCGACGATCTCGAGCACCATGGGGCCCGGCGTGAAATTGGATACGGTGGCCTTGTCGAAGATGTGGAGTTGACGCTTCTGTCAAGAAGGGAACGGGTATGAAAAAAGAAGACAAGGCGACGGCCGTCGCCGAGTTTGCCGAGAAATTCAGTCGGGCCAGGCTCGCGATTTTGATGGAATCGGCGGGGCTGCCCGTGAGTCACGTGACCGAGCTGCGAAAGCAGCTGCGCGCCGCGAACGCTGAGTATAAGGTCATGAAAAATACGCTGGCCGCGCGCGCGGTTGACGGCACGACGCTGGCGGGTATCAAGGCTCATTTCAAGGGGCCGCTCGGCGTGGTGATCGGGTATGACGACCCGGTGCTGCCGACCAAGGTGCTGCGCGACTTCATTGCGGTTGAGAAGCGCGAAGAAAAGGTCAAGATCACTGTCGGGGTATTGGAAGGCAAGGTTGTGCAGGCGGCTGAAATCGCCGCGGTGGCAAAATTGCCCAAAAAGGAAGTGCTCATTGCCATGCTCCTGTCGGCGATGCAGGGGCCGGCACGCGGGCTCGTGTATGTGTTAAGCGGGGTGCTTAGTAAGTTCGTCAGAATCATTGCGGCTATTCAGGACAAAAAGAAAGGGGAGGGCGACATGCCGGCAACAGAAGGAAAGATTTCGCAGGACGAGTTGATCAAGGCGATCGAGGGAATGAGCGTATTGGAATTGTCCGAGCTGGTGAAGGGGCTGGAGACACGATTCGGGGTGACCGCGGCGGCGCCTGCCGAGGAGAAGACGGCGTTTGACGTGGTGCTGGCCAGCGCGCCCGCCGACAAGAAGATCCAAGTCATCAAGGTGGTGCGTGAATTGACCAGCTTGGGCTTGAAAGAGGCGAAGGATCTTGTGGAAGGCGCGCCGAAGCCGGTCAAGACTGGTGTGACCAAGGAAGAAGCGGACGCCATGAAGAAGAAGTTGGAAGACGGCGGCGCCAAGGTAGAGATCAAGTAAGCGACAGTGGTTGTTGCGGCCGGCCTCTGCCGGTCTGTTGCGGTCGTGCCTTGCGTTAACCCATGAGCCTGGAGGGCTGGCGGATGTCGGAATCATTAATCGGTGAGTTGGTCGAACGGAAAGATTTTTCTCGTATTCGGACGAGTATCGAGATTCCGGATCTCATCGAAATTCAGAAACGTTCATACGAAGAGTTCCTCCAAATGGAAGGGGACCCGGAGCGGCGCAAGGATCAAGGCCTTCAAGCCGCCTTGGCCAGTGTGTTTCCCATTGCGGACTACAACAACACGGCGGCGCTCGAGTTCTCGAATTACTCCTTGGGTACGCCGAAATACGACGAGCGGGAATGCCTCGAGCAAGGCATGACGTTCGCCGTCCCGCTCAAGCTGCGAGTCAGACTGATTGTGTTCGACAAGGAAGACAAGGGCCCGAAAAAGAAAGTGCTCGATGTCCGCGAACAGGAAGTCTACGTGGGTGAGCTGCCGCTTATGACCGAGCGCGGCACGTTTATCATCAACGGGACCGAGCGGGTCGTGGTCAGCCAGTTACATCGGTCTCCCGGCGCCTCGTTTACGCACGATAAGGGCCGGACTCATGCGAGCGGAAAAGTGCTGTATTCGGCGCGAATCATTCCGTATCGCGGCTCCTGGCTCGACTTCGAATTCGACGCGCGGGACATTCTCTATGTTCGGATCGATCGCCGGAGAAAAATGCCGGCCACCATTCTGCTCAAGGCTTTCGGCTACTCCAGCGACGACTTGTTGCGGATGTATTACCCGGTCGAAGAGATCCATGTCTCGAAGGGCAAGTTGTTCAGGAAGCTTGATCCTGAAATCCACCACGGTTTGCGGAGTTCGGCGGAAGTCATGGAGAAAGGCGGGAAGGAAGCCATCGTCAAGGAAGGCGCCAAGCTGACCAGGGCGCTTATCGCTCGTCTGAAGGTGGCGGGAATTAAGGAAATTCCGGTCAACCCGCAGGAGTTGGTGGGCCGAGCCGTCCTGACCGAACTGCAGGATTCCGGCAAGAAGCAAATGCTTGCGGAGAGAAATCAACGGCTCACTGACGACATTCTTGAAAAGATTCTCGAGAGCGACATCGAGGAGTTCAAGGTTATTTATCTCGATGCCGGGACGGCGACGCCTGTCATTCTCGATACGCTGGAAATGGAACGGACGGGATCGAAGGAAGAGGCGATGGTAGAGATTTACCGGCGCTTGAGGCCCGGAGAGACGCCTTCGGTCGAAACGGCCAAGGCGCTGTTCGACAATCTCTTCCTCAGCGCCAAACGGTACGATCTGTCGCCGGTCGGACGTCTGAAGCTCAACAAAAAATTGGGGATTGACCATCCCCTCGAACAGAGGACCTTGACCGCTCAGGATATCGTCGAAGTGGTGCGCTATCTGGTGAATTTGAAGATCGGCAAAGGTGAGATCGACGATATCGACCATTTGGGAAATCGCCGAGTCCGGTCGGTAGGCGAGTTGCTGGAAAACCAGTTCCGTCTGGGATTGGTGCGGATGGAGCGCAGCATCAAAGAGCGGATGAATCTGCTGGATATGGAGACGGTGCTGCCTCACGACCTCATCAATGCCAAGCCGGTGGTGGCGGCCGTCAAGGAATTTTTCAGCAGCAGCCAATTGTCCCAATTCATGGACCAGACGAATCCCTTGGCGGAGATTACGCATAAGCGCCGGCTATCCGCGTTGGGGCCGGGCGGGTTGACCAGAGAAAGAGCCGGGTTCGAGGTTCGCGACGTCCATCCGTCTCATTATAGCCGTATCTGTCCCATTGAAACGCCGGAAGGTCCCAACATCGGGCTGATTACGTCGCTAGCGACTTATGCGCGTATCAACGAGTTCGGCTTTATTGAGGCGCCGTATCGCAAGGTCGTGAAAGGGCGTGTCACGGACGAGATCGAATACTTATCGGCCATCGAAGGAGACAAGTATCTCATCGCCCAGGCGAACTCGAAAGTCGACGGAGCCGGCAAGCTGGTGTCGGAAACCGTCTCGGCGCGGTACGGCGGGGATTTCATCACGGCGGCGCCGGACAAGGTCGAGTATATGGACGTGTCGCCCAAGCAGGTCGTGAGTGTCGCGACTGCCCTGGTCCCGTTCTTGGAGCACGACGATGCGAACCGTGCGCTGATGGGATCAAACATGCAACGGCAAGCCGTGCCGTTGATCAAATCGGAAGCGCCGCTCGTGGGAACGGGGATGGAGGCCGTCGTGGCTCGGGATTCCGGGTATGTCGTGCAGTCCAAGCGCGCCGGCGTGGTCGAGAGCGTCGATGCCACCCGTATCGTCGTGCGTGCGGATTCGAGCAAGGACACCCGCAAGCGAAACGATTCCGGTCTGGACGTCTACGATTTGATCAAATTCCAGCGCTCCAATCAGAACACCTGTATCACGCAAACGCCGGTCGTTCGAATCGGGGAGCCCGTGAAGAAGGGGCAGGTGCTCGCGGACGGCCCGGCCATTGATCACGGAGAATTGGCGTTGGGCAAGAACGTCCTCGTCGCGTTTATGCCGTGGGGCGGATACAACTTCGAGGACGCGATTCTGTTGAGCGAAAAGCTGGTTCGCGAAGACGCGTTTACGTCCATCCATATCGAAGAGTTCGAGGTGGAGGCGCGTGATACCAAGTTGGGGAAGGAAGAAATTACGCGGGATATTCCGAATGTCGGCGAAGAAGCGCTGCGTGATCTTGACGAGAGCGGCATCATCCGTATCGGCGCCGAAGTCAAACCCGGCGATATTTTGGTCGGGAAGGTGACGCCGAAGGGAGAGACTCAGCTCACGCCCGAAGAAAAGCTGTTGCGCGCCATTTTCGGAGAGAAGGCGGGCGATGTGAAGGATACCTCGCTTACAGTTCCGCCCGGCGTGGAAGGCATCGTGGTCGATGTGAAAATCTTCTCGCGCAAGGGAATGGACAAGGATGAGCGGTCCAAGAGCATCGAGAGCGAAGATCATATGAAGCTGCAGCGGGATCACCAGGAAGAGCTGCGGATCATCGAAGACGAGAAGACCAAGAAAGTGCGGAAGCTGCTTCTGGGCAAGGTAGTCGGCCGCGATCTCATGGACCCGGAAACGGGCGATGTGATCTTGAAGAAGAAGGGTAAGCTCACCGCCGAGATTCTCAAGCGGCTGCCAGACGACATGGTGCGGCACATCATCTTGAGCGATCCCGACGAACAGAAAGAGCTCGAAGATGTTGAGCGGCGGGCCAAAGAGCAAATCGAGATTCTTCAGACCCTATATGATGAAAAAGTCGGCCGTCTGAAACGGGGCGATGAACTGCCGCCCGGGGTCATCAAGCTGGTTAAGGTCTATATCGCCATGAAGCGGAAGATCCAGGTCGGCGATAAAATGGCCGGACGGCACGGAAATAAAGGTGTTGTGTCGCGTGTATTGCCCGAAGAGGATATGCCGTATTTGCCGGATGGAACACCGGTCGAAATCGTGCTGAATCCGCTCGGCGTGCCGTCCCGTATGAACGTGGGGCAGATTCTGGAGACCCATCTCGGATGGGCTGCCAGAGCTCTCGGCATCAAAGTGGCCAGTCCTGTCTTTGACGGAGCCTCGGAAAAAGAGATCAAAGAACTCTTAAAGAAGGCGAAGATCTCCGCCAGCGGACAGACGGATCTTGTAGACGGCCGAACCGGAGAATCGTTCGGAAGCCCGGTCACGGTGGGCTACATGTATGTGTTGAAGTTGCATCATCTGGTGGACGATAAGATTCATGCGCGCTCAATCGGTCCCTATTCGCTCGTAACTCAGCAGCCGCTGGGCGGCAAGGCTCAGTTCGGCGGGCAACGCCTGGGGGAAATGGAAGTCTGGGCTTTGCAAGCATACGGAGCCGCGTCCACGCTGCAGGAGTTTCTCACAGTGAAATCCGACGATGTGCCCGGGCGCTCGCGAATGTACGAGGCGATCGTGAAAGGGGAGCCCTACCTAGAACCGGGCTTGCCCGAATCGTTCAACGTGCTCGTGAAGGAATTGCAAAGTTTGGGTCTCGACGTCGAATTGGTCAAGTCGAAAGACTAACCGCAGGCTGGGATCGACCGGTATGATGATTCCAGCATCACGGGAGGAGTAAACCTTGGAAGGCGTATACACATTGTTCGAGAAGCCGCGTGATTCGGTGTCATTTGACTCGATGCGGATTCGAATCGCATCACCGGAAAAAATTCGTTCGTGGTCCTACGGCGAAGTCAAAAAGCCGGAAACGATCAACTACCGCTCGTTCAAGCCGGAGAAAGACGGCTTATTCTGCGCCAAAATCTTCGGTCCCATCAAGGACTGGGAGTGCAATTGCGGCAAGTATAAGCGCATGAAGCATCGCGGCATCGTGTGCGACAAGTGCGGCGTCGAAGTCATCCAATCGAAGGTCCGCCGCGAGCGGATGGGGCATATCGAGTTGGCTGCTCCGGTAGCGCATATCTGGTTTCTCAAAGGCGTGCCGAGCCGGATCGGAACCTTGCTCGACATGAGCCTGAAGCAGTTGGAAAAAATTCTGTATTTCGAAAGCTATGTCATGGTCGATCCCGGTTCGACCAATATGAGCGAGCAGGAGTTGGTGTCCGAAGAAAAACTCCGGTCCCTGCAATCGGAGTACGGCTCCGGTTCGTTCAAAGTCGGTATCGGGGCCGAGGCGATTCGAGAGTTGCTCCGGAAAAAGGACATCAACGTGCTCTGGGAAGAGCTGCACGTCAAGGCGAAAGCCTCCACCTCGGCCGCGCAGAAAAAGAAATATGCCAAGCGGCTCAAGGTCATCGAGGCGTTTCGCCGGTCCGGCAACAAGCCGGAATGGATGATCATGGATGTCATCCCCGTGCTGCCGCCGGAGCTTCGGCCGCTTGTACCGTTGGACGGCGGCCGATTCGCCACCTCGGACCTGAACGATCTCTATAGGCGGGTCATCAACCGGAACAACCGTCTCAAACGTTTGATCGAGCTCAAAGCCCCCGGCGTCATTATTCGCAACGAGATGAGGATGCTCCAGGAGGCGGTGGACGCGTTGTTCGACAACGGACGGCGAGGCCGCGCGATTCGTGGGCCCAACAAGCGTCCGCTCAAATCACTGAGCGATATGTTGAAAGGCAAGCAAGGCCGATTCCGGCAGAATCTTCTAGGCAAGCGCGTGGACTATTCGGGTCGAACCGTCATCGTGGTCGGTCCGGAATTGCGGCTGCACCAGTGCGGGCTGCCAAAGAAGATGGCGCTGGAATTGTTCAAACCCTTTATCTTTCACAAGCTGGAAGAGCGCGGCGCCGCGACGACGATCAAGAGCGCCAAGCGACTCGTGGAAAAGGAGCGTCCCGAAGTCTGGGACGTGCTCGACGAAGTCATTCGTGAGCATCCGGTGTTGTTGAATCGCGCGCCCACGCTGCACCGGCTCGGCATTCAGGCCTTTGATCCCGTGCTGGTTGAAGGGAAGGCCATCAGGCTGCATCCGCTGGTCTGCGCGGCGTTCAACGCGGATTTCGACGGCGACCAGATGGCGGTTCACGTGCCGCTGTCGGTGGAAGCGCAGATCGAGGCCCGGGTGCTCATGATGTCCATCAATAACATTCTCTCTCCCGCCAACGGGAAGCCGATTTCCGTCCCCTCTCAGGACATGGTGCTGGGATGCTATTGGCTGACCAAGGAGCGGGTGGGCGTCAAGGGCGAGGGAAAAGTGTTCGGGTCGCCGGAGGAAGTGCGGATCGCCTATGATGCCGGCGAAATCGCCGAACATGCGCGCATCAAGGTCCGCATCAACGGGTCTCTCTTGCAGACGACGACGGGACGGGTCTTGCTGGCGGAAATTCTGCCGCCCAGCATTCCGTTTGCCGACGCCAACAAGTTGATGACCAAAAAGGAAATGACGAAGTTGATCGACGCCGTGTATCGGCAAGCGGGCCACCGCGAAACGGTGACCTTCCTGGATAAGATCAAGAATCTCGGCTTCCAGTATGCGACCAGGGCCGGCATGTCGATCTGCATCGATAACATGCATATCCCCACGCGAAAGGAAGATCTGATCGGGAAGGCGCAGCGAGAAGTGAACGAAATCGAAAAGCAGTATGCCGAAGGCCTCATCACGAACGGCGAGCGCTACAACAAGGTCATCGACATCTGGGCCCATGTCACTGAACAAGTGGCGAATGAAATGATGAAAGAGTTGGGCGCCGGGGGCGATCCGGCGAAGCTGGAATCCTTCAACCCGATTTTCATGATGGCCGATAGCGGCGCACGAGGAAGCTCACAGCAGATTCGGCAGCTGGGCGGCATGCGCGGTCTCATGGCGAAGCCGTCGGGGGAGATTATCGAGACACCGATTACCGCGAACTTCCGCGAAGGCCTGACCGTGTTGCAGTATTTCATCTCGACGCACGGGGCGCGAAAAGGTCTGGCGGATACGGCATTAAAGACGGCGAACTCGGGTTATCTGACACGCCGGCTCGTGGACATTGCTCAGGATGTCATTGTGAGCGAAGAGGATTGCGGCACGACCGACGGCATCGTCGTGAGCGCGTTGGTCGAAGGCGGAGAAATTATTCAGCCGCTTGAAGAGCGCGTGTTGGGACGTCTGGCGGCCGAAGATATTCGCGATCCGGTCACCGGGGAAGTGATCGTGTCGTTCAATGAGGAGATTGACGAAGAGCAGGCGCGGGCGGTGGTTGAGGCCGGCGTCGATCGGGTGAAGATCCGCTCGGTCTTGACGTGCCAATCGCGTCGCGGTGTCTGCCGCCTGTGCTACGGTCGTGACCTGGCGCGCGGGCGGCTGGTGGAAAGGGGTGAACCTGTAGGCGTCATTGCGGCTCAATCGATCGGCGAGCCTGGCACTCAGCTGACGATGCGGACGTTCCACATCGGAGGAACGGCGAGCAAAGTGGTCGAGCAGACCGTCTTGGAAGCCAAGCACGCGGGACACATGAAATTCATGAGTTTCGACGCGAAGAAGAATGCCGACCTCCACAACGCCGGGATAGCCGTTCGCAACAAGGAAGGCGAATGGGTCGTCATGAACCGCAACGCCAAGATCGCCATCGTCGACGATACGGGGCGCGAGCGCGAAAAGTATCCCGTCGTATACGGAGGGAAAATCAAGGTGAAAGACGGCGACCGCGTGGAGGTGGGGCAGAAATTGGTCGAGTGGGATCCGTACTCCTTGACGATCTTGACGGAAGTTGGTGGAAAGGTCGCCTATGGCGATATTCTTGAGGGCGTCACGATGAAGGAAGAGTTCGATGAAGTCACCGGACTCTCGCGCAAGGTGGTCATTGAGCAGTCCGGCGCGACTCTCCGGCCGCGGGTCTCCATCAAGGATGAGAGCGGAAAGACGGCAAAAATTACAGGCAGCACTGCGACGGTTGCCCGGTATCTGTTGCCGGTCGGTGCGCACATCCTTGTCGAAAAGGGCGCGATGGTCCATCCCGGCGACGTGCTGGCGAAGATTCCTCGTGAAACGACCAAGACCAAAGACATCACCGGTGGTCTGCCTCGAGTGGCCGAGCTCTTTGAGGCTCGGAAGCCGAAAGAACAGGCCGTGATCAGCGAAATCGATGGAGAGGTGGCGTACGGGGGATTTGTCAAAGGCATGCGAAAAGTCATGGTCGATAACAAGATGGGTGATGTCAAGGAATATTTTATCCCTAAAGGTAAGCACGTGAACGTCCACGAGGGAGACTGGGTCCGCGCGGGAGAGCCCCTCATGGACGGCTCGGCCAATCCGCATGATATTCTCGATGTCCTCGGACCAAAGGAGTTGCAAAAATATCTCGTGGACGAGGTGCAGGACGTGTATCGCCTGCAGGGCGTGTCGATCAACGACAAGCACATCGAAATTATCGTTAGGCAAATGTTGAGAAAAGTGCGCATCGAAGATCCGGGCGACACCGAGTTCTTGCCCGGCAGCCAGGTCAGCAAGTGGGCCTTTGAAGAAGAGAACGGGCGGGTGCTCGCGAAGGACGGGAAGCCCGCACTCGGAAAGCCTGTTCTACTTGGGATCACCAAAGCCGCGTTGACGACGGACAGTTTCATTTCGGCCGCGTCGTTCCAGGAGACGACTCGAGTTCTGACCGAAGCGGCGATCAATGGGCGTGAAGACGATCTTCTGGGGCTCAAGGAGAACGTGATTGTGGGGCGGTTGATTCCGGCGGGGACGGGATTTGAAGAGTATCGAGATACGTTTGTTGTCAGTTCCAAGCCCGAAGCCGCCGTCGAGCACGCTTCTCAGCAACCGGTCGCGGTTGGGGAAGCTGGAGAGCAAACTTCTTCCGGCGACGAAGCAGGAAATTAGCGGCGTCTTGTCAATAGAGACTTGACAGGACACTGCGACATCTCTATAATCCGACGGCTTCGCTCAGGAATTCACGACGATGCCGTCGTTTTTCAGAAAGAGAACTGTTCATGCCGACTATTAATCAACTGGTGCGTAAGGGGCGCACGCTCGTCAAATCGAAAACGAAAAGCCCTGCGCTAAAGCGATGCCCGCAAAAACGCGGTGTCTGTCTTCGTGTCTATACGACCACTCCTAAGAAGCCTAACTCGGCGCTGAGAAAAGTGGCGCGGGTTCGCTTGACGAACGGGATCGAGGTTACTACGTACATCCCCGGTGTTGGCCATAACCTTCAAGAGCATTCCATTGTATTGGTCCGCGGGGGAAGAGTGAAGGACCTGCCTGGCGTTCGGTATCACATCGTGCGGGGATCGCTTGATGCGGTGGGCGTGGCGGATCGGAAGCAGGGCCGATCCAAGTATGGCGCCAAGCGACCCAAGTAGATTCGTTTCGGGCGGTTCGATCGAATCGTTAAGCGGCAAGACATTACTCAACATAGCAACCAGCATATTGGAGCACCATGCCTCGGGGCAGATTTTTTGGACATCGTGAAGCGCTGCCGGATACCAAGTACCGCGATAAGCTGATCGGTAAGTTCCTGAACATCCTGATGGAGGACGGGAAGCGGAGTACGGCCGAGCGGATCTGTTATGGCGCGTTTGATTTGATTCAGGAAAAGACGGGCGGCGGTGATCCGATGAAAATTTTCCGGGCCGCGATCGATAACGTCAAGCCCGTGGTCGAGGTGAAGTCCAGGCGAGTCGGCGGGGCTTCATATCAGGTGCCGGTGGAGATACGCCCCAGCCGCCGGATTTCACTGGCGCTCAGATGGATCTCTGAATATTCGCGTTCGCGCGGCGGGAGGAGCATGCAGGATAAATTGGCTGCCGAGCTCTTGGACGCCTCGAACAATACGGGCGCTTCCGTCAAAAAGCGGGAAGACGTGCATCGGATGGCAGAGGCGAACAAGGCCTTTGCGCATTATCGCTGGTAGTGTTGTTCGTGCTGCAGTTGGGCCGTGCTGCGATATTGTCGCGTAAGCCCCTGTATCGCAGCGGTTGGTGACGGCTTGGACTGCGGCACGATTGTTTTTATGAGGTCATAGTGGCAAGGCAAGCACCATTAGAGCGTACTCGGAATATCGGCATCATGGCGCATATCGACGCCGGTAAGACGACGACGACCGAGCGCATTCTCTACTACACGGGTCTGACGCACAAGATGGGCGAGGTGCACGAGGGTGCCGCGACCATGGACTGGATGGAGCAGGAGCGCGAGCGGGGCATCACAATTACCGCCGCGGCTACGACCTGTTTCTGGCGGGATCACCGCATCAATATTATCGACACGCCGGGCCACGTGGACTTTACCATTGAGGTCGAGCGATCGTTGCGTGTGCTGGATGGCGCGGTGGCAGTGTTTGACTCGGTGCAAGGTGTCGAGCCTCAATCTGAGACCGTGTGGCGGCAGGCCGACAAGTATCGGGTCCCTCGGATCGCGTTTATGAATAAAATGGACCGCGTCGGCGCGGATTTCTTCGCCAGTGTTCAATCGCTCATCGATCGATTGGGTGCGCATCCTGTCCCGATTCAGATTCCCATCGGGCGCGAGGCGGAATTCCGCGGATCTGTCGATTTGATCAAAATGAAGGGTTTCTTTTACGACGACGAGACGCTCGGGGCGAAATATAAGATCGATGAGATTCCCGCGAACATGCTCGATCAGGCCAGGGAATACCGGGAAAAGATGTTGGAGTCCGTCGCTGAATTCGATGACCAGGTAATGGAGAAGTATCTGAATGGTCAGGAGTTGACCGAGGAAGAAGTCAGGCGCGCGGTTCGAGCCGCGACGATCGCTATGAAGGTGACCCCGGTCCTGTGCGGCTCATCATTTAAGAATAAGGGTGTGCAGCAACTTCTGGATGCGGTTGTGGATTACTTGCCGTCGCCCGTCGATATTCCGCCGGTGCAAGCAATCGATTCCAATACAGGCAAGGAAGTGTTGCGACGTCCGGCTGATGATGAGCCGTTTTCAGCGCTGGCCTTTAAGATCATGTCGGACCCGTTCGCGGGGCAGTTGACCTATTTTCGGGTTTATTCCGGGGTCCTCAAGACCGGTACGTCGGTCTTGAATGTCACCAAGGGCACGAAGGATCGGATCGGGCGTCTGTTGAAGATGCACGCGAATAAGCGCGAAGAAATCGACGCAGCCTATGCGGGAGATATCGTGGCTGCAGTGGGCTTGAAGGGCGCCACGACTGGAGACACCCTTTCTGAAGAAAAGCAGCCGGTGCTGCTCGAGGTCATGAAATTTCCTGAACCGGTTATCGCGATGGCGATTGAGCCGAAGACGAAGCAGGACCAGGAAAAGATGGGATTCGCGCTGCAAAAGTTGGCACAAGAAGATCCTTCTTTCCGTGTGCAGACCGATGAGGAAACGCTGCAGACCATTATTCGAGGCATGGGTGAGCTGCATTTGGAGATCATCGTGGATCGTCTCCTGCGAGAGTTCAAGGTGGAGGCCAATGTCGGCAAGCCGGAGGTCGCGTTTCGGGAAACGATCAGGAGAAAGGCCGAGTCGGAGGCGAAGTACATCAAGCAGACCGGTGGGCGCGGTCAATATGGTCATGTGGTGCTGACCGTCGAGCCTTCGGAGTCGGGCAAGGGGCTTGAGTTTGTCAATAAGATCGTCGGCGGCGCGATCCCGAAGGAATACATTCCTGCGGTGGAAAAGGGCGTGAAGGAACGGATGGAAAGCGGGGTTGTCGCCGGATACCCTTTGCGTGATGTGCGGGTGACGCTGATTGATGGATCGTACCATGACGTGGATTCCAATGAAATGGCCTTCAAGATCGCCGGGTCGATGGGTTTCTCTGATGCTTGTAAGAAAGCCGACCCCGTGCTGCTCGAGCCTATTATGAAAGTGGAAGTCTTGGTGCCGCAGGAATTCATGGGTGATGTGATCGGCAATTTGAACGGCCGGCGCGGGAAGATCCAGGGTATGAAGGTGCGCGCGGGGTCTCAAGCGATTGAGGCGACGGTTCCTCTGATGGAAATGTTCGGGTACGCGACGGATCTCCGATCACGGACTCAGGGTCGCGCCACCTACAGTATGGAATTTGATCGCTACGATCAGGTTCCGAAGCAGATTGCCGAAGCGATTGTCGCGAAATATCGGGGAGAGTGACCTACCGCGGTCTACTGAACACGGAGGGAGTGACGTATGGCGAAGGCGAAATTTGAGCGGCGGAAGCCCCATGTGAACATTGGGACGATTGGGCATGTGGACCATGGGAAGACGACGCTGACGAGCGCGTTGACGAAGATTTGCGCGGAGCGGGGGATGGCGAAGTTTGTGAGCTATGACGAAGTGGCGAAGGCCTCTGAGAGCCAGGGCCGCCGGGACGCGACGAAAATCATGACGATTGCAATCAGCCACGTGGAGTATGAGACGGACCAGCGGCACTATGCGCACGTGGACTGCCCGGGGCACGCGGACTATGTGAAGAACATGATCACCGGGGCGGCGCAGATGGACGGGGCGATTCTGGTGGTGAGTGCGGCGGACGGGCCGATGCCGCAGACGCGGGAGCATATTTTGTTGGCGCGCCAGGTGGGGGTGCCCTATATCGTGGTGTTTTTGAACAAGGCGGATAAGGTGGATGACAAGGAGCTCTTGGATTTGGTGGAGTTGGAAGTGCGGGAATTGCTCACCAAATATGAGTTTCCGGGCGACAAGATCCCGATCATCCAGGGGTCGGCGCTCAAGGCGATGGAAGGGGATCAGGGGCCGTTGGGGGTCCCGTCGATCTTGAAGTTGTTGGAGGCGATCGACAGTTACATTCCGACGCCGGCGCGGGCGATCGACAAGCCGTTTATCATGCCGATCGAGGATGTCTTTACGATCAGCGGCCGGGGGACGGTGGTAACGGGACGCTGCGAGCGGGGTGTTGTGAAAGTGGGCGATGAGATCGAGATCGTGGGGTTGAAGCCGACGCAGAGCACGGTGGTGACGGGGGTGGAGATGTTCCGCAAGGTGCTCGATGAGGGGCAGGCGGGGGACAACATCGGGGTGCTGTTGCGGGGGACGAAGAAAGAGGACGTGGAGCGGGGGATGGTGCTGGCGAAGCCGAAGAGCATCACGCCGCATACGAAGTTCAAGGCGGAGATTTATGTGTTGACGAAGGAAGAGGGCGGGCGGCATACGCCATTTTTCAACGGGTATCGGCCGCAGTTCTATTTCCGGACGACGGACGTGACGGGGGTGGTGCAGTTGAATCCGGGGGTGGAGATGGTGATGCCGGGGGACAATGTGACGGTGACGGCGGAGTTGATCAGCCCGATCGCCATGGATCAGGGCTTGCGTTTCGCGGTGCGCGAGGGCGGCAAGACCGTCGGCTCCGGCGTCGTCACGGAAATCTTGGCGTAGGAAAAGGTTAAAGCGCCGCCGGTTGTTTCTGTTAAAGGCAGCGGGTGGCGTGACTGGAGAATCGCGTGAAAGTTGATCAAAGAATCAGGATCAGGCTCAGGGGTTTTGATTACCGAGTCCTCGATCAATCAGTCGCTGAAATTGTTGAAACCGTCAAGCGGAGCGGGGCGAAGGTCGTCGGGCCTATCCCCTTGCCGACCAAGATCGAGCGATTCACCGTCTTGCGGTCCACCCACGTGGATAAGAAGTCCCGCGAGCAGTTCGAGGTGCGGACGCATAAGCGTCTGCTGGATATCATGGAGCCCACTCCGGAAACGATGGATTCGTTGATGAAGTTGAATCTCGCCGCCGGCGTTGATGTGGAGATCAAGTTGTAGTTAAAGCCGGAGTGGCTCGCCATTCTAAGGGCTTCACGCTTTGCTTTGTGAGTGCACATCATGACAAATGGATTGCTCGGAAAAAAACTTGGAATGACTCAGATTTACGATGAGAGCGTGCTCGAACCTGTAACGGTGATTGAGGCCGGTCCTTGCCGAGTCGTCGCCATCAAGACACGCGAGCATGACGGATATGAGGCGGTTCAATTGTCGTTCGGTGAGGTGAAAGATCGAAAGCTTTCACGCGCGGAATTGGGTCATTTGAAGAAACACCAGGCACCGGCAAGTCGCCATCTGCATGAATTTAAGAAGTTGGGCGATATCGCCGTGGGCCAGATCATCAAGGCTGATCTGTTCAAGAAAGGCGATTGGGTCGATGTGATTGGGGTGTCGAAGGGTAAGGGCTATCAAGGCGTCATGCGCCGCCATAACTATTCCGGCGGGCCCGAGTCGCACGGTTCCATGTTTCATCGGGCGCCTGGTTCCATTGGAAGCAGCTCCTATCCTTCGCGCGTCTGGAAGAATAAGGCCTTGCCGGGGCATATGGGATCCGAGCGGCTGACGGTGCAGCGGTTAAAGATTATCGATGCCAGACCTGACGAAAATCTTCTATTTGTGCGGGGGGCAGTCCCAGGGGGAGAGAACGGGTTGGTCGTCGTTCGGAAGTCGAAGAAGAGTTGATCATGCCAACAATCGATGTCGTAGACGCAAATAAGCAGAAAGTGGGTTCGGTGACGTTGCCACAGGAGGTCTTTGGGTGCAAGCCTCACCCGGGCCTTATTCACGAGGCGGTCACGATGCAGCGGGCGTGCGAACGCCAGGGGACCGCTTCGACCCTGCGAAGAGGAGAAGTTAGCGGCTCAGGGAAGAAGCCATGGAAGCAGAAGCACACAGGGCGAGCGCGAGCCGGGTCCTTGCGATCTCCGGTATGGCGCCACGGCGGCTCTGTATTCGGGCCGAAGCCAAGGAGTTATGCCATTGATCTTCCCAGGAGGAAATATCGCACGGCTCTCCAAAGCGCCTTGTCCGCGAAAGTGGCCGAGGGGTCGGTCGTCGTGCTCTCGGATCTTGTTCTTGATCAGCCCAAGACCAAGTCGTTGGCGAAGATTCTGGGGCAGTTGGGCGTTACGGGAAGCGCGATTCTGGTTGTGGGGGCGAGCCGGACGGACCTCGTCCAGGCCGCTAGAAATCTGCCGAGGGTCAAAGTGGTGCATCCTGAACAGTTGACTGTCTACGATATCGTTCGCGTGCAACAGCTTGTGATTACGGAGCGTGAGTTGGAGCGGGTCAAAGAGGTCTGGTCATGAAGGGCGATTTACATCAAATTCTGATTCAACCGCTTCTGACCGAGAAGATCACGGCGCTTCGTGAGCAAGGGAATACAGTGGGGTTCCTGGTGCATCCGCATGCCAATAAGATACAGATCAAGCAGGCGGTGGAACTTCTGCTCAAGGTAAAGGTCGAGCGTGTCAATGTGATGAACGTCCGTGGAAAGATCAAACGATTGGGGCGATTTTCCGGGAAGCGGTCCGATTGGAAGAAGGCATTTGTCACGCTGAAAGAGGGTGAAAAACTCGAGCTGTACGAAAGCGCGTAGGATTCCGCGCCGGATGGGTAAATAACCAATATGGCACTGAAGAATTATAAAGCGACATCCCCGGGACGAAGGCAGATGTCGACGGTAACCGACGAAAACCTGACGAAGAAGCGTCCCGAAAAAGGCCTGACGGAGTTTCATGTTCGTTCTGGTGGGCGGAACAATGACGGTCGTCAAACCATACGTTTTCGTGGTGGAGGGCATAAGCGGCTGTATCGGGTTATTGACTTTCGGCGGGACAAGACCGCTATTCCGGCAAGAGTGGTCGCACTAGAGTATGACCCAAATCGGTCCGCCAGGATCGCGCTGCTCCATTATAAAGACGGAGAGAAGCGGTATATTCTTGCACCCGTCGGATTGAAGGTGAACGACCAAGTTGAATCCGGACCGGACGCCGAGGTGCGTCCCGGGAATGCTCTCCCACTGGCGAACATGCCGCTCGGCACGACCATTCACAATATCGAGTTGAAGCCCGGCAAGGGCGGCCAATTGATCCGGAGCGCGGGCGGCTTTGCTCAGGTCATGGGGCGAGACGGCGGCTATGTCCAGGTTCGCTTGAAGTCCGGGGAGATGCGCAAGGTTTTGGATTCCTGTGTGGCGACGGTGGGGCAGGTTGGAAATCTGGATCATGAGAATATCGTTGTAGGGAAAGCCGGCCGCTCCCGCTGGAAAGGGTGGCGTCCGCATGTGCGGGGCGTCGTCATGAATCCGGTCGACCATCCTCACGGAGGCGGAGAGGGCAAGTCGGGCCAGGGAAATCCTCATCCCGTGTCCCCGTGGGGATTGCCCACGAAGGGATACAAGACGCGCAAAAACAAATCGACTGAGAAGTTTATTATTTCCCGGCCCAAGTAGGAGGGAGTCATGCCCCGTTCAGTATCTAAGGGTCCGTTCGTTGATGCGCATTTGCTGAAAAAAGTCGACCAAATGAATCAAACGAAGGATCGCAAGATCATCAAGACCTGGTCGCGTCGCTCGACCGTGGTGCCGGATATGATCGGGCATACTGTCGCGGTGCATAACGGGAAAAAATTCATTCCGGTGTTTGTCACGGAGAATATGGTGGGGCATAAGCTCGGAGAGTTTTCGCCCACCAGGTTCTTTAAGGGCCATGGACAGGCAAAGACGGAGAAGGCTGTCGCGCTGAAGTGATGATGACCTGTTGAATTGAGACGAGGAGAGCCGTCTCGCGGCATTATTGGAAATGAGGAATGAGCATGGGAGAGGCTAGGGCCATACTTCGGTTCGTCAGGGTGGCACCACGAAAGGCGCGTGTCGTCGTGGATATGATTCGTGGTCAGCAGGTGCCTCAGGCCATCGCTATGTTGAAACATACTCCAAGGCATGCCGCGAAAGTTGTCGAAAAACTTCTGCGATCGGCCGTGGCGAATGCGGAACAGAAAGAGATGGGCGATAGTGAAGATATGTGGATATCATCGGCTATCGTCAACTGCGGGCCGATCCACAAGCGTTTTCGCGCCCGATCAATGGGACGTGCCAACTCGATTCACAAGCGGACGAGCCATATCACCATTGTGGTGGCTTCTCCGGATGCCGGAAAATCGAAGTAATTTATTCTTCATTCGTTGAGGTCATTCGCCTATGGGGCAGAAAACACATCCGATTGGGTATCGCATCGGCTATAACTACACGTGGAGTTCACGCTGGTATGCGGATAAGGAGTACGCCAAGCTCCTTCATCAGGATATCAAGATCCGAAAAACGGTGAAGCAGCGCCTGTATCATGCCGGGGTGGCCAAGGTCGAAATTGAGCGGTCCGGCGATCAAACTCGGGTCATTATCCATACGGCCAGGCCGGGCATCATTATCGGCCGCAAGGGCGCGGAGGTCGACAAGCTGAAGGCGGCTCTTGAGAAGGAGTATTCGGGGCAGGTGTACATTACGGTGAAGGAGATCAAGAAGCCGGAACTCGATGCCCAGCTGGTCAGCGAGAATGTCGCAACGCAATTGGAAAAGCGGGTCGCGTTTCGACGCGCCATGAAGCGGAGCGTCCAGTCGGCTCTTCGCCTCGGCGCACAAGGCATCAAAATTATGGTGGCGGGAAGGCTTGGGGGCGCGGAAATTGCGCGGACCGAATGGTATCGCGAAGGCCGGGTGCCTCTGCATACATTACGAGCCGAAGTCGACTTTGGGTTTGCCGAGGCGCATACGACAATGGGCCAGATCGGCGTCAAGACATGGATTTATAAGGGCGAGCTGTTGCCTGTTCAGCAATTGCGGCCGGATGCCGCGCTCGATCGCCGGATTGTGTAGGAAGGTGAAACGTGTTAGCGCCTAAAAAGGTCAAGTTCAGGAAAATGCAAAAGGGCCGGATGCGAGGCAAGGCCTATCGCGGCGGGGCGATCACTCTGGGTGAATTCGGGCTGAAGGCGTTGGAGCCGGGCTGGGTGACCAGCCGGCAGATTGAAGCGGCGCGGATCGCCATCACCCGCTTCGTCAAGCGGGGTGGCCAGGTCTGGACCAGGATATTCCCCGATAAGCCGATCACCAAAAAGCCAGCCGAAACGCGAATGGGAAAAGGGAAGGGAAATCCCGAATACTGGGTGGCGGTGGTCAAGCCGGGACGTATTCTGTATGAGATGGATGGTGTGACGCCGCAGACGGCGGAAGAGGCGTTACGGTTGGCGGCGCACAAGCTTCCTATCGCGACCAAGTTTGTCACGCGGGGACAATTTTAAGCGGAGGCGCCGTTACGGCGAAGTGCGATGGAAATCGACTTGAAAGAACTTTCACATCTCACGGCGGAGGAGTTGGCTGAAAAACAAAAGCAACTCCAACAGGAGCTCTTTAATTTTCGGTTTCAGATGGGCACCGGCCGTCTGGAGAACCCCATGCATATCAGGAAAACGAAACGCGATATTGCGCGAGTCAAGACCGTCATGCGGCAGCTGGCAAAGACGCGCGAAGGTTCAACGCCGAAGGCTTAACGCAAAGAGGACGCATGGCACAAGGGACGATCAGACGCCGGGAGTGGTTCGGAAATGTCATCAGCAACAAAATGAATAAAACCGTCGTGGTGGTGGTCGAGCGGTCGATGATCCATCCGATCTATAAGAAGGTCTTGCGACGGGTAACGAAGCTCAAGGCCCACGATGAGGGCAATGTCTGCAAGGTCGGGGATCGGGTGAAATTGATTGAAACCCGCCCTATCAGCAAAAGCAAGAATTGGCGCGTCGTTCAGATCATGCAAAAGGGACAGTCGGAGGCGTAAGGTTCCGGCCGGCCTCACCGGAGTTGGGTTCACCATTTTGGATAGCGAAGAGACATGATTCAGAATTATTCGTACATGGATGTAGCCGACAACTCGGGCGCGAAGCAGGTGATGTGCTTCCACGTGCTCGGGGGGTCTAGGCGTCGGTATGGGTCACTCGGGGATATTGTCGTGGTGACTGTCAAGGAAGCCATTCCTCAGGCGAGCGTCAAGAAGGGTGATGTGAGCCGGGCCGTGATCGTCCGTACGACGAAGGAAGTCCGCCGGGACGACGGGTCATACATCAAGTTTGATCGGAATGCCTGCGTTTTAATCAATGCGCAGGGAGAGCCGATCGGAACGCGTATTTTCGGCCCGGTTGCACGGGAACTCCGCTGGAAAAAATTCATGAAGATTATCTCACTTGCTCCTGAAGTTCTGTAGGTACGAGGGGGACACTGTGTCGGCACAGGCATTGAAGAAAAGCAAGATCCGGAAAGGCGATACCGTAGTGGTTATTGCAGGGAAGGAACGGGGGAAGTCGGGAAAGGTGCTCTCCGTTGATCTGGCTGACGGAAAAATTACGGTTGAGAAGCTCAATATGATCAAGCGGCATACGAAGCCGAATCAGAAGGTCCGCCAGGGGGGGATTCTGGAACGGGAAGCGCCGATCGCCATTTCCAACGTGATGTTTCTCTGTCCCGTCACCAGAAAGCCCACGAGGCTCGGCCTCCAGCGACATGATGACGGCCGGCGCACCAGGATCAGCAAGAAATCCAAAGAAGGCGTTGAGTAGGCAAGGTAAGGAGCAGGTTGATGGCTAAGGTTGAGAAGGGAAAAGGCGGCAAGGCCCCTGAACGAAGTGGAGGCGGAAGAAAAGAAGCCCCGGCTCCGGCTCCCGTGACTGAGGAGTCGGTCAGCGAATCGAAGTTTGTGCCGCGGTTGCGGGATCTCTATCGAGACCGCGTGGTGCCTGCCTTGATGAAGGAATTCAGCCTGCAAAATCCGATGCAGGTACCTCGACTCGATCGTATCGTACTGAACGTCGGCATGGGAGAGGCGATTCAAAACGTCAAGCTGCTTGAAAGCGCAGCCACGGAGCTCGGTGTCATCACCGGTCAAAAGCCGATCGTGACGAAGGCGAAGAAAGCGATCGCGGGATTCAAGCTGAGGCAGGGGATGCCGATCGGGGCCAAAGTGACCCTGCGCAACCGACGCATGTATGAGTTTTTTGACCGTTTGGTGACGATCGCTCTGCCCAGGATCAGAGATTTTCGAGGAGTCTCGCCGAAAGCCTTCGACGGGAGAGGGAACTATACGCTGGGCTTGAAGGAACAACTGATTTTTCCGGAAATTCAGTATGACAGCGTGGCTTCCATACATGGAATGGATATTACGATCGTTACGACGGCGCGAACGAATGATGAGGGTAAGGCATTGCTCAAGCACCTTGGGATGCCGTTCAGGGCGTAGAACGCTTTCCCGACTAAAAAGCCCGGAAGGTTAGGAAGACGGCCAGGTCCATGCGCAAGGAGATGAACTAGTGTCACGATTGGCTCTTAGAAACAAGGCAGCGGCCAAAACGAAATTCCCCACGCAGGCGTATCATCGTTGCCCGCTCTGCGGTCGAGTGCGGGGATTCCTGAGGCGGTTCCGCATGTGCAGAATCTGTTTCCGCTTGTTGAGCTTGCGCGGAGAGATTCCGGGCGTTCGGAAGGCAAGCTGGTAGCGGAAGTCACGACAAACTGCAGGTGCATCGAGTGAAGAGGAAACTATGATTACTGATCCAATTGCGGATCTATTGGTTCGGTTGGGAAACGGAGCAAGAAGGCGCCATGACACGGTTCATGTGCCGGCGTCCAAGCTGAAGCGACAAATGTTGGAGATCCTTCAGAGGGAGGGGTACATTCTGGGCATCGAAGAGGTCTCCATGGATCGTCATCCTGCTTTCAAGATCGAGCTGCGCTATGTCAATCAAGATCAGCCGATGATTACAGGCACGAGGCGGATCAGCAAGCCCGGCCGGCGAGTCTACGTCGGAACCGGCGATATTCCAAAGGTGCGCAACGGGATTGGACTCGCCATTTTGTCTACTTCCAAGGGGCTTATGACGGATTCGGAATCCAGGCGGGCCGGCATGGGGGGGGAAGTGCTTTGCTCCGTGTGGTAAGAAAATCGTCTTTCTGTGATGGTTGTTATTCTCAACGATGTCGGTGAAGCGCTTATGGGTATGTCATGTCAAGAATAGGACGTAAACCAATCGCGGTGCCAGGCGGAGTAGAAGTCAAAGTTACGGGAAAAAAGGTCTCCGTGAAGGGGCCTATGGGTCAATTAGACTGGCCGGTCGCTGATGGGCTCGCAGTGGCGGTCAACAATGGTCAGGTCCAGGTCAATCGGGCCACAGATGATAGGAAAATCAGAGCCCTGCACGGGTTGGCTCGAGCCGAGCTCAGCAACATGATCGTCGGTGTGACGAAAGGGTACGAGAAGGCCCTTGAGATTACCGGCGTCGGCTACAAGGCGGCGCTCCAGGGCAAGGTCTTGAGCTTTAACGTCGGGTATATCAATCCGGTTACCTACGCGGTTCCGACCGGCATAGAAGTCAAGGTCGATAAGCAGACGATGCTCACCGTACGTGGCACCGATAAGCGTCTGGTCGGACAGGTTGCCGCCAATATCAGAGGGATCAAGCCGCCAGATGTTTACAAGCAAAAGGGCATTCGGTACGTCGGGGAAGTCCTCCGGAAAAAAGAAGGAAAGACCGGGAAGTAGAAACTGCCCATGAATATTCAAGAAAAAAATCGGCATTTAGAGCGCCGGAAGCGGCGAGTTCGAAAAAATATCTTCGGGACCGGCGATCGACCCCGACTCAATGTGTTCCGCAGTCGGTCGCATATTTATGCGCAGATCATCGACGACCTTCGTGGGCACACGCTGGCCGCGGCCTCTACGCTTGATGCCGACGTGCGGTCGACACTGAAATCGACCGGCAGCGTGGCGGCGGCCAAGGCGGTGGGTAAGCTGCTTGCCGAGCGAGCCAAGACTGCGAAGATTGCGGCCGTCGTCTTTGATCGAGGGGGACGTCTCTATCACGGCCGTATTAAAGCGTTGGCCGATGCATCCCGAGAGGGTGGACTGCAATTCTAGCTCAGCGGTATGCGAAATGACCACCGGACATCGCATGCTGTACGACACGATGTCGAACGGTCGTTCGAAATTATCGCAAGAAGGAGACGGATCGCGTGCGAGTAAATCCTGACGAACTCAGCCTCAAGGATAAGGTCGTATTCATTAACCGGGTTGCCAAAGTCGTCAAAGGCGGCAAGCGGTTTAATTTTTGTGCGCTTGTCGTCGTGGGAGACGGGCAGGGCTGGGTCGGCGTTGGAAAGGGCAAGGCTGCAGAGGTGCCCGTCGCCATTTCGAAAGCCGTCGAACAAGCAAAGAAACATCTGGTCCACGTTCCGCTCAAGGAAGGCACCATTCCCCATGAAGTTCATGGATTATTCGGGGCGGAACATGTGTTGCTCAAACCGGCGGCCGAAGGAACGGGGATCATCGCGGGTGGAGCGGTCCGCGCCGTGGTGGAGTTAGTCGGCGCCCGCAATATCATCGCCAAGACGCTTGGACGTGGAAATCCCTTTAATACGGTTCGGGCCACGCTGGACGGTCTCGGCCAGCTGCGAGACCCGAGCGAAGTAATGCACTTGCGTCGGACGGTTCGTGACAACCCACTTCATGCACAGGTGCAAGTCGGATGAGCGCGCAGACAAGAACTGAAACAACTAAAGGATTGCGGATCACACTGAAGCGGAGTCCGATCGGGACGCCCGTTCGGCATCGATTGGTTCTTCGGGGGTTGGGATTGCGTCGCATGCACCAGACCGTCGTGCGGCCCGATACCGATCAGGTGAAAGGGATGATTCGCAAGGTGGGATATCTTCTTGAGGTGAACGTGCAATGAAGCTGCATGAGTTAGCGCCCTCTCGCGGGGCCAAGCGTCGTCCAAAACGAATCGGGCGCGGTCCCGGGTCCGGTCACGGCAAGACCGCGACGAAGGGGCATAAAGGCTTGCTCGCGAGGTCCGGGGGAGGAAAACGTCCCGGCTTCGAGGGTGGTCAAATGCCACTGATCCGCCGCCTGCCGAAGTATGGATTCAGGAATCCGTTCCGGACCGAATATGCCATTGTAAATATCAAGACGTTGGCGGAGTTGGAAACGACCGACGCGATCACGCCTGAGTTTCTGGCTAAGGAAGGCCTCGTCAAACGAAAAGGGCAATTAATAAAAGTCCTTGGACTCGGCGACCTCGCGCGACCGATGGTTGTTCACGCCCATAAGTTCAGTAAATCGGCTGAGTCGAAAATCCAAGCAGCTGGGGGGAGAGCCGAGGTCATTCGCGGTGTTTGAGCGACTCCTGACCAGTTTTCAGAACATCTTCAAAATCCCCGAGTTGCGGACTCGCATTCTCTTTACCCTCGGGATGCTGGTCGTCTATCGCGTCGGCGCTCATATTCCGACCCCCGGAATCAACGGAGAAGCGCTGGCGGACTTTCTTCAGAAGCAAGGAGGGGCGCTTCTTGGGTTTTTGGATATTTTTTCAGGAGGATCGCTTTCCCGATTGACCATCTTTGCGCTGGGCATTATGCCGTACATCAGCGCGTCGATCATCTTGCAGCTACTGACGGTTGTGATACCCCATTTGTCGAAGCTGGCGAAGGAGGGTGAGCGCGGGCGTAAGACCATCATCAAATATACGAGAATCGGCACCATCGGTATTGCGCTCGTCCAGGGCTTCGGTATCGCCGTTGGACTGGAGCAGATGAATAACGGCGCATTCGTTCTGGCATCCGGCTGGGGGTTCCGATTCATGACGGTAATCACGCTTTGCGCCGGCACGGGATTTTTGATGTGGCTCGGCGAGCAGATTACCGAGCGAGGCATCGGCAACGGCATTTCTTTGATCATCTTTGCTGGTATCGTGGCGCGGTTGCCGAGCGCCGTGGTCCAGACGT
This sequence comes from Nitrospira sp. Nam80, assembly GCF_965152575.1. Classification (NCBI taxonomy): domain Bacteria; kingdom Pseudomonadati; phylum Nitrospirota; class Nitrospiria; order Nitrospirales; family Nitrospiraceae; genus Nitrospira; species Nitrospira sp. Nam80. The sequence continues at coordinate 3,356,087 of NZ_OZ224216.1, read as the reverse complement.
TTGACCTGTATAAACTCGGCCAAATCAGCTTCCTGCTTTTGGCCGTTCTGACCATCGTGATGCTGGCCGTCGTTGCGGCCATCGTGTTTTTAGAAAGCGGCAGGCGGAAGGTGCCGGTTCAGTATGCAAAACGCGTAATCGGAAGGCGGGTCTACGGCGGGCAGAGTACCCATATCCCTTTGAAGATCAACACGGCGGGAGTGATTCCGCCGATTTTCGCCTCTTCTATTATTGCGTTTCCCGCGACGATTACGGGGTTTTTTGAAACGCCGTGGGTCAAGGCAATCGGAGATCAATTGGCGCCTGGCTCGATTCTGTATACGCTCTTGTACGTCGGCCTGATCATTTTTTTCTGCTTTTTCTATACCGCGGTGGTGCTGAACCCGGTGGATATGGCGGATAATATGAAGAAGTATGGCGGCTTCATTCCTGGGATTAGGCCAGGCCAGCGGACCTCCGATTATATCTATACGGTTCTGACGCGCATTACATTCGCCGGAGCCATTTATCTGGCCATCGTCTGTGTCATCCCGGAATTCATGATCTATAAACTGAATATGCCGTTCTATTTCGGGGGCACATCGCTCTTGATCGTTATCGGTGTGGGACTCGATACGGCGCAGCAGATTGAATCGCACATGTTGATGCGAAACTATGAGGGTTTCCTGGCGAAGGGCCGGTTGCGCGGAAGGAGTTCGTGATAGCCATGCGCGTGGTGTTCTTAGGCGCCCCTGGCGTTGGTAAGGGGACGCAGGCAGACCGGCTGGCCACGGATTTCCGCCGTCCCAAGATTTCAACCGGGGATCTTCTGCGTGAAGCCGTTCGAGATAAAACACCGCTGGGATTAGAAGCCAAGCAATGCATGGATAAAGGGCAATTGGTGCCCGATACGGTCGTTATCGGGATTGTCCGGGATAAAATCGGTCAACCGGTTTGCGCCAAGGGCTTCATTTTGGACGGCTTTCCGAGAACCGTCGTCCAGGCCGAAGAACTTGGAAAAATACTGTCGACGTGCGGGTTGGGGCTTGATCGTGTCGTCAATTTTGACGTGCCGCGGGAGGATATCGTACGTCGCTTAAGCGGCAGGCGGAGTTGTTCGAAGTGCCAAGCCGTATTTCATGTAGAGTTTGCTCCGCCCGCGAAACCAGGGGTTTGCGATCGCTGCGGAGAGGCGCTGGTTCAACGAAGCGACGACAAGCGGGAAACTGTTGAAGCCCGGCTGAAAGTCTATGAAGATCAGACGGCGCCGCTCATCGCCTATTACCGCGAGCAGGGGTTGCTGTCCACGCTCGATGGGTCCGGTTCCGTGGACGTGGTGTACGAACGGTTGACGCGGCTGTTGGCGGAGCATGGAGCGACATGATTGTGTTCAAGACGCCGGAGGAAGTGGAAGTCATGGCAAAGGCGTCGAGGGTTGTGGCGGAAGTGCTGGAGATTTTGAAGAACGAAGTGAAGGCGGGGGTCTCGACGGACGACTTGGATAAACTGGCGGATGAATCGATTCGGTCGCGCGGTGCGATTCCGGCTTTCAAGGGATATCGAAACTATCCAAAGACGCTCTGTGCGTCGATCAACGACCAGGTGGTGCATGGGATTCCCTCCGCCCGGCGTTTGAAGGACGGAGATATTATCGGGCTGGATCTGGGAGCCATTGTAGGCGGGTTTTACGGCGATTCGGCGATCACCGTCCCTGTCGGCTCCGTCAGCCCGGAGGCCAGGCGTTTAATTGAGGCCACGGAACGCGCACTGATGCTGGGAATTGAGCAGGCGGTCGTCGGTAACCGGCTCTCGGATATATCCCATGCTGTGCAAGCCTATGTCGAAGGCGCCGGTTTTTCGGTCGTGACTGATTTCGTCGGTCACGGGATTGGGCGGCAACTGCATGAAGAACCGCAGGTGCCGAATTATGGGAAGGCGGGGCAAGGCCCTCGGCTCCAGCCGGGGATGGTGCTCGCAATTGAGCCCATGGTCAATGCGGGAAAGAGCGCGGTTCGTATTTTGGAAGACCGATGGACCGCCGTCACGCAGGACGGGAGCCTCTCCGCGCATTTCGAGCATACGATTGCCATTCAGGCTAAAGGCCCGGCGAGGGTCTTGTCCGGCCTGTAAATTTCAGAGGAGTGGACCGGTTTGTGCCAAAAGAAGATGTCATAGAAGTCACCGGCACGGTGGCGGAAACACTGCCGAATGCCATGTTCCGGGTGGAATTGGAGAACGGCCATAAGATATTGGCGCACATTTCCGGAAAAATGCGCATGCATTTTATTCGGATTCTTCCCGGAGACAAGGTGACCGTGGAATTGTCGCCCTACGATCTGACTCGAGGGCGAATCACGTATAGGTTCAAATGATCGAGGACAGATACCCATGAAAGTCAAATCATCGGTGAAGCCCATTTGTGCAAAATGTAAAGTCGTGCGCCGGCGAGGCGTGGTGCGGGTCCTTTGTGCGAACCCACGCCATAAGCAGCGGCAGGGGTAAGGGCGTGCGAAAAAGCGGCATTGCCTGTTTTGCAAGGGCGGCCAAGAAAGAGGAATTGATATGGCGCGTATAGCTGGAGTCGATCTGCCGCGAGACAAGCGAACCGATGTCGGTTTAACGTACATTTACGGCATCGGGCGGGCCTCTGCGCTGCAAATTCTAAAGAAAGCCGGCGTGGACGGGGCGATCCGGGTCAAGGACTTGAGCGAAGACAAAATCGTGAAGCTGCGGGAAGTCATCGAGCATGATTGTCAAGTCGAAGGCGATCTGCGCAAAGAAGTTTCGATGAACATCAAGCGCTTGATGGACACCGGCACGTTCAGGGGTTTACGGCATCGCAAAGGTTTGCCTGTTCGAGGTCAACGGACCAGAACGAACGCCAGGACCAGAAAGGGACGGCGGTCCGGGGTCGGAAGCAAGCCAAAAAGACCTGCCGGCGCGGCATAGCATCGACATCAAGATTCGGCGGATCAGGGAGAATTTCGTATGAGCGTCAAGAAGGGCAAAAAAAAGGAGCGCAAGCTCATCCAAAGCGGTGTCGCGCATATCCAGGCATCGTTCAATAACACGATTGTGACAATCACGGATATGAGCGGCAATACCGTGGTATGGGCCAGCGCCGGCAATCAGGGATTCAAAGGCTCGCGGAAGAGCACCCCGTTTGCCGCACAGCGGGCCGGAGAAGCCGCCGCAAGAAAAGCCATGGAGAATGGCATGCGGCAGGTGGACGTCTATGTTAACGGTCCCGGCGCAGGTCGTGAATCCGCCATCCGCTCGCTACAGGGAGCCGGTCTGCGCATCAACCTGATTCGCGACGTCACGCCCATTCCGCATAATGGTTGTCGTCCTCCAAAACGGAGGAGAGTGTAAAGAGAGACGGCTTGCAGTTGGCCGAAGTAGGCCGAGACTTCGCTGGTTCGGTCCCGCTTTTTCGCATAAGGGAGGAATCGAGAGTGGCTAAATATCGTGGTCCTGTCTGTCGGCTCTGCCGACGAGAAGGAGAGAAGTTATTCTTGAAAGGCTCGCGGTGCATGACCGAGAAATGCGCGATCGAGCGCCGGAGCTATCCCCCGGGGCAACACGGGCAGGCTCGTCCCAGAATATCGGATTACAGCCTTCAGTTGCGGGAAAAGCAAAAGCTGCGGCGGATCTATGGCGTGCAGGAGCGACAGTTTCGAGGCATCTTTGAGAGGGCCGAACGACAAGCCGGGGTGACGGGTGAAGCGTTGCTGCGGTTGTTGGAGACCCGTTTGGACAACGTGGTCTATCGTCTGGGATTCGGCGCCTCGCGCAAGGAGGCCCGCCAACTCATCAATCACGGGCATCTGCTGGTCAATGGAAGAAAGCTGAGTATACCAGGAGCCTTGGTCAAGGCCGGAGACATCATAGAGGTTCGTTCCGGCAGCCGCGAATTGGTCCCTGTTCAGGCCGCACTGGCGGCGGTGGACGGCCGCGGCATTCCCGAATGGCTTGAATTGGATAAAGGGGCGTTCAAAGGCACGGTTCGGTCCTTGCCCACGAAGGACCAGATTGTGTTGCCCGTCAATGAACAGATGGTGGTTGAACTGTATTCCAGATAACTAACATGAGTAGATCCGAACGATATCTCTGGCATACTTGTTCAACGTGACAATGAAGGGGGAATCATGATCAAAGCGATGAAAGACTTTCAGACCCCGATGAGGGTGGAAGTCGATAAGGACACTCTTTCCCCAACATTCGGCCGGTTTACTGCGGAGGCGTTTGAGCGTGGTTTCGGCACGACCATCGGCAATTCCTTGCGCCGTGTGCTGCTATCCTCACTAACCGGCGCCGCGGTGGCGACCGTAAAAATCGAAGGCGTGTTGCACGAATTTTCCACGATTCCCGGCGTGACGGAAGACGTCACGTCGATCATCCTAAACGTGAAAAGCCTTCGGTTGGCTTTGCAGGGCGACAAACCGAAAACGATCCGCCTGAAGAAGAAGGGACCGGGAGAAGCGAAAGGGGCGGACATTGTGCATGATGGCGATGTGACCATTCTGACTCCCGATCTCCATCTGGCGACGTTGGACAAGGATGCGACGCTGGACTTGGAGATGATGGTCAAGCATGGCCGCGGATATGTCCCTGCCGAACGAAACAAAGAGGAGGGGCTTCCGATCGGCGTTATCGCAATCGATTCGGTGTTTTCTCCGATCAAGCGCGTGAACTTCAACGTTGAAAATGCTCGTGTCGGCCGGATGACGGATTATGACAAGCTGACGATGGAGATCTGGACCGACGGCACGATTTCGCCGAGAGACGCCCTTTCGAATGCGGCCAGTATTCTGCGTGAGCATCTCGATATCTTCATCAATCCTGAAGAGCGAGCCGATGCCAAGCCCGCATCCGGCGTGGAAGAAACGCCGTATGAAGTCAACAAGAATCTTTATCGCAGTGTGAATGAACTGGAATTGTCCGTTCGGGCGGCCAATTGTCTGAAGAATGCCAACATCAAGACCATCGCGGATCTGGTTCAGAAAACAGAGACGGAAATGTTAAAGACCAAGAACTTCGGCAAGAAGTCTCTCAATGAGATCAAAGAGATCCTTACTGAAATGGGATTGAGCCTCGGAATGAAGGTGGAAGCGTTGCCGTCCGGCGACGGCGGGGTCAAACCCGAGTAAGAGCGAAAGGAACGACCGTGCGCCACAAGAAAAAGGGAAGACAACTCGGCCGTCAGACGAAGCACCGGTGGGCCTTGTTCAGAAGCCTGGTTACCTCGCTGTTGGAACGAGAACGCATCGAGACCACCGAGGCGAAAGCCAAAGAGATTCGCGGCTTCACCGACCGCATGATCAGCCTCGGGAAGGACGGCTCATTGCCCGCACGGCGCCGCGCTTTGAGCTTCCTCAGAAGCAAGACAGTCGTGGCCAAATTGTTTGCCGATGTCGCCGGCCGTTTCAGGAATCGGCCCGGGGGCTACACCAGAATAGTAAGAACAAGGCGGCGAGTCGGGGACGCAGCGGAAATGGTGGCCATTGAGTTGGTTGCGAAGGCGGCCGAGCCGGCTCAGGGGAAGCAAAAGACTGGGAGTCAGCTCTCCACGCCCGGTGACAAAGCTTCTCAGGAAAAAGAGTCCACTACGTAGAACCATGGCAGCAGCCTGGACAGGCTGCTGGAGGCTGCTGCCAGGCGCTCTGTTCTCTGCTTCTCAAGCGGTCCTCCAACCCTATCAACATCTCCTAATCTCTGTGTTCATAGGCTTGCATCATGGTTGCAAGTTTACTTGGACCTGTTGGCATGCTACTATCATGCCAACAGGATCGTGATGGGCAAGTTCTTAAGAACAGGAGCTTTTTACCATGTGGGAACGTTGGCTCAGGCGGGCGCTCCTTATGCTCAGCGTGATCCTCGCAGGCTTTCTGGGCTACCTCCTGTATACAAGATCAGAGCCGGCCATCGGCCCCCGGTCAATTCACCCGGGCAATGCCGAGCAGTCCGATGCCAGAATTCAAGGCTTTACGTTTACGCAAACCAAAGGGGATATCGTCCAGTGGAGGGTGGAGGCCCAGCAGGCGCATCTGTATGAAGACGAAAAGCGGGCCGTTTTGAGCGATGTGCACATTACTCTCTACGGCGTTCAGGGAAAGGAATTGATGTTGGCCGGCGAAGAAGGGACGCTGGATACCGAAACGAAGAACTTCATGCTCGCCAACCGGGACAATCCTATTGTGATCGAAACCGAAAGCGGGTATGTCATTCGTACCAATCACCTGAACTGGATTGATAAACGCAGAGAAATTCAAACCGCCGACCCTGTTGCGATCGACGGTCATGGATTACAGATCACCGGTCGCGGTTTGCTGGGGAAGCTTGATTCGGAGATATTTCAAGTGCTGGAAGATGTCCATGTGGATGTGGCTTCTACTTCTTAATCTGGCCGTTTGCATCACGGCATCCGTCACTCATTCGGCCGAGGCCAGCCTTCCGAAAGACGGGACGATGCCGAATCCCACGACCAGTATCACGGCCAAGACAATGACCGTGAACAATCTGGAAAACCAGGCTATATTCGAGGGGTCTGTCGTGTTGACCCAAGGGGAATTGATCGTGTACTCCGATCATATGGTGGTATCGTTTCGCCCCGGCGGAAATGGAAATGCGCAGGACAAATCAGCCGCCGACACCGGCGTTCAATCGAGAAGACAGGTGGAGAAAAAGCAGAAGTCGGGTAAAGAGGCCCCGACCGTATCCGACCGGACGATCAGCAAGATTGAAGCAACCGGACGAGTGAAGATCGAGAAGCAGGACGGCAGGGCCACATGCCGGCGGGCCGTGTATTATGAGGACGATAAAAAAATCGTTTTGACGGGTGATCCGGTCGCCTGGCAGAAAGGCACCCGCGTCACAGGAAAACAAATCACGATGTTCCTCGAAGAAGATCGGAGCCTGGTGGAAGGCGGATCTCATGTGACGATCGAAGGCGAAGGGGGGCTCGGGCGGTGATTGAGGCGTCGACAGAGACGGCCTTCCGCATGGAATCGAAGCGCGAGCCGATTTGCATTCAAGAGCGCCTTTCCGCCGCTGGCTTGGCCAAAAGTTTTCGCGGGCGCAAAGTCGTAAAAGGCGTCTCATTGGATGTACGGGCGGGCGAAGTGGTCGGCCTGCTGGGGCCGAATGGAGCTGGAAAGACCACGATCTTTGACATGATGGTTGGCCTGTGCCAACCGGATGAAGGGGATATCACGCTCAATGGGGGACGGATCACCGACCTGCCGATGTACAAGCGGGCCAGAAAGGGTATCGGCTATCTTCCCCAGGAGTCGTCGGTATTCCGGCGGCTTTCCGTTGAGAACAATATTTTGGCGATTTTGGAAATGCTCGGCTATTCAGGAGCGGAGCGGAGCGAGCGGATCGAAGTGCTGCTGAAAGAATTGGACCTCGTCCACATCCGAAAGAGTAAAGCGTACGCCTTGTCCGGAGGGGAGCGTCGGCGGCTGGAGATCACGCGGGCGTTGGCCACAAGTCCCTCGTTCATGCTGTTGGATGAGCCGTTTGCCGGAATTGATCCCATTGCCGTCGCCGATATTCAGCAGATTATTACGCGGCTCAAGCAGCGGCAGATCGGCGTGCTCATCACGGATCATAATGTCCGCGAAACCCTGGTAATTACCGACCGCGCGTACATCATCAACGAAGGATCGATCTTGGAAGCCGGCCCGCCTGATGTAATCGAGAAAAGCGAAACGGCGCGAGCCGTGTATTTGGGTGAAGGCTTCCGGTTGTGATGGAAGGCAGAGGCGTAGCAATATGAAATTACGGCTCGATCTCAAGCTCAGCCAACGGCTTATCATGACGCCGCAGTTACAGCAGGCGATCAAGCTGCTGCAGCTCTCGCGGCTGGAATTGCAGCAAAGCCTCCAGCAACACTTGATGGAGAATCCGCTGCTTGAAGAGCTTGCCGCCGAAGTTGAAGAGGCCGAGGAGGCTGCCCAGGAACAGAACCAGGAGGAACTGCCGCTTGCGTCCCCGACCAGTGAGTCACCGGCCGAGGACGAGCGACCGAGCGACAGCTCGGAAAATCTCGAAGAGCTATCCGCCGGGAGTTGGGAGGACTATTTCGATAGTGATATCCGCCGGGGAGATTCGGAATATTCCTCTTCCTCGCAGGACGAATTTCCCTCGTATGAGCAAACGGTCGCCAAGACGGCATCCCTTGAGGATCATCTGCTTTGGCAGTTATCTCTCTCGGGGTTGTCCGAGCGGGACAAGGAAATCGGTCGCCTGATCATCGGGAACCTCGATGATGATGGTTATCTTCGGATTTCATTGGAAGAACTCGTATCCGGCACTCCCTATTCCGTCCAGGAGACCGAGGCGGTGCTCAAGGATATCCAAGGATTCGATCCGACGGGCGTCGCCGCGCGTGACTTGTCGGAATGCCTTCTCTTGCAATTAGGGTTTCTCCACCGAAGTCCCATCGGCTCGCTGGGGGCCAGGCCCGGCGGCGTCAAGGGCGCCGTTGTGGAAGGTATTATCTTGCATCATCTGAAGGATCTTGAAAAGAGGCAGTATGCGCGGATCGCCAAAGCGTTGAACGTCGGATTGGAAGACGTGTTTCAAGCAACCAAATTGATTGAAGCGCTCGAGCCGAAACCGGGCCGGCCCTTTTCAAACACTCAAAACTACGTGATTGTGCCGGACGTGTTCGTCGTCAAAAATGAAGGAGAGTGGCAGGTCCTGCTCAACGATGACGGGCTTCCTCGGATGCGTATCACCCCGTATTACAAGCAGATGATGGGGGCGGGACAATCAGGTTCCGCGGAAACCAAAGCCTATCTGGACGACAAGCTTCGGGCGGCGCAATGGGTGATCCGCAGTATCGAGCAGCGCAACAAAACAATCGTGAAGGTGGTTTCCAGCATCGTGAAATTTCAAGAAGCATTTTTTGAACAGGGCATTCAATATCTCAAGCCGCTGGTGCTCAAGCAGGTGGCCGAAGACATCGGCATGCACGAATCCACGATCAGCCGGGTCACCGCGAACAAGTACATGTATTGCCCACAGGGGATGCTGGAGCTGAAATTCTTCTTCAGCGCCGGGCTTCAGCGGGCAGACCAACCGTCCGATATGCTGTCGTCGGTCACGGTACGTGAAATGATTCGAAAAATGGTTGCGGAGGAAGATGCGAAGAAGCCGCTCAAAGACGAGGAAATCGCCGCTCGGCTGCGCACACAACAGGTGATGATTGCGCGCCGGACCGTAGCAAAATACCGCGCGGAAGACAACATACCGTCCGCCAACCAACGCAAGCGGTTCTTTTAAGGGGACCATGCACCCAGTGGGCGCGGCGACGATGAGTGCGAGGTTCCCATCTACGAATACCATTCTCCATCCGAAATCAGCGAGGTCGGGATGCGATTGATGATTACCGGTAGGCACGTCGTCATTACCTCCGCCCTGAGACAATACATCGAAACGAAAATGCGGCGCTTGGATCGATACGGCGTCAGGTTGACCACTCTCCAGGTCTTGCTGGGCGTGGAAAAGTTACACCATGCGGCTGAAGCCATCGGCGTGTTTCACGGCAGGCGCCTTCAGGCCAAAGCCACGACGCAAGAGATGTATGCCTCCATCGACCAGGCAGTCGATAGATTGGAAACCCAGATCCGAAAGGTCAAGGACAGAATCGTGAATCATAAGGTGCGATGGAACGAGCGTCGAGCACCGGATCTGCCCGTCGCTCGGTCCTCCAGCCCCATGGCGTTGGATGTCAGCAGACCGGTCTTGCGCCAATTGAGCTTGGACGAGGCGTTGGCTGAATTGGACGGTGAATCGACCGGTGTGCTCGTGTATCAGGACTCGGGTTCCGGAAAACTGCAGGTTGTTCAGCGCCACCCGGACGGCCGAGTGTCGTTGATCGATCCGGAAGAGCAGCGCATCCGCACCTCGCATGCCAGGACTTAATCTCGTCATTGTCAGCGGTCTTTCCGGTTCGGGAAAGAGCCATGCCTTGAAGTGTTTTGAGGACACCGGGTACTTCTGTGTCGACAACCTCCCACCGGCATTGCTTCCCACGTTCGTGGAACTCTGCACCCAGCAAAGCGGTGAGATTAAGAATGTCGCTCTCGGCATCGACATCCGCGAGCGGGTATTTTTTGCCGACCTAGTGGAAAATCTGGATCAGCTGAAAACCTCCGGCCATGCCGTGCATTTGGTGTTTTTGGAGGCGCGGGAAGAAATTCTGGTTCGAAGATTTTCCGAGAGCCGTCGCCCTCACCCCTTGTTGCCGCACATGCCGGTTCTTGAAGGCGTCCGGTTTGAAAAGGAGCAACTGGCCGAATTGCGAAAACATGCCGACAGGATCATCGATACGTCGGATATTACCGTTCATGAACTTCGGGATCTTCTCACCCGGGAATTTCGGCAAGACAGCCGCGCCAAGAGGCTGACAATTTCCCTGGTCACGTTCGGATATAAATTCGGTGTTCCGTACGATATCGACCTGCTGTTTGATGTGAGATTTCTCCGCAATCCGTTTTTTGTGCCCGAGTTAAAGCCGCTGACCGGCGAGGATGCCAAGGTACAAGAGTACGTGTTGCGCGATCCCTTCGCAGCACCTTTTCTTGAACAACTGGAAGGCCTTTTCAAGTTTCTGATTCCGCTTTTCGAACGTGAACAACGCAGTTACGTCAGCATCGGCATCGGATGCACGGGCGGACGACACCGCTCCGTGACGATCGCCAAGCGATTGCAGGACACCTTCGCCTCGCTCGGCCACGACGTGTCGATCACCCACCGCGACCTTCTTAAATCGTAAAGTTTTCATAGTATTGTCTCGGTCCGTTGCGGCTCGCCTCGGTTGGCGGGTTTCTTGACAGGTAGACTATACCAACTATACTTAGTTTGTGTGCGGGCAAGAATCAATTAATGTCCGTTGAGGCTATGCGTGAAGACGGTGAAGGCCGCAGCAAGAAAGAAACTGTATAAGACGAATGAAATCTGTGACTTGTTCGATATTTCACGAGCGACGTTATTCCGGTGGGAGCGGCAAGGTCTCATTTCGGGGCCTCCCAGGGACTGGAGAAACTGGAGGCTCTACACGGCGGACAATGTCGAGCAGATCAGGCAGGTGATGCAGGGACGGAAAGAGGTCGCCTAGAGGAGAACAGGAACATGCTCGGATCCCTGAAAGGTTTGCTTGACACCAGCGTCTTTTCCATGTTTTCCGCGAAACGGCAACTGCTCGGCCTCGATATCGGCTCAAGCGCTATTAAATTGGTCCAGATGAAAGAGAACCGCGGGCGCTACCTGCTTCAGAAATTCGGGGTAAAGGAATTGGAACCGGAAGTCATCGTGGACGGCACGGTCATGGATGAAGGTCGAGTGGTGTCGGCGATCAAAGAATTGGTGGAAGAGACGGGCACGAAGATCAAACAGGTAGCCATTTCAATCTCTGGTCATGCGGTCATTATCAAAAAGATCGGTTTGCCTCCCATGCCGGATGACGAACTGGAAGGCCAAGTCAAATTGGCCGCTGAGCAGTACATCCCGTTCGATATCAACGAAGTGAACCTTGATTTCCATGTCCTGCCTCCGTCGCAATCGCCGGTCGATGATCAGAACGAAATGTCCGTCATTCTGGTTGCGGCCAAGAAGGACAAGATCAATGAGCTGACCGAGTTGGTCAAAGCGGCGGGACTTGCACCTATGGTCATGGATGTCGATGCCTTTGCCATCGAGAATATGTACGGGGTCAATTATCCGGACGTGGCGGATGATACGACGACCCTCGTGAACATCGGGGCCAGCGTGATGAACGTGAACATTGTACGGGGAGGTGTGTCGCTGTTTACCCGCGATATACCGATCGGCGGCAATCGCTACACCGAAGCCGTGCAGCGGGAGATGGGAGTCTCGTATGAAGAGGCGGAACAGCTCAAAAAGAACGACCCGTCCTCGAAGTCCGATCCGGCGGGCGTGAGTTCGGTCATCGACAGCGTCAATTCGGAGGTCGCTTCGGAGATCGCGCGAACGATCGATTATTTCAAGACGACGTCCGACGACGGCGAGATCGCACGGGTGCTGCTCTGCGGCGGCGGAGCGAGAATCAAGGGCCTGCCGCAACAGCTGCATGATCGCATGCATTTGGATGTTGAGATTGCCGACCCGCTCGCCGAAATCGACACATCGATGTGCGATCAAGATCCGGAGAAATTGAGCGAGCTGGGTCCATTGGCCGCCGTTGGAGTCGGCCTCGCATTGAGGACAGTGGGGGATCGATGATCAGAATCAATCTTCTAGCCGCCGGCCCCAAGGCGAGGAAAGCGAAGCCGCAATGGGATGTCCGAGCCGAAGCATTCCTCGGCGTGGGAGTATTGCTCGTTACGTTGGGCGGCTGCTGGTGGTATTCCGCCATGTTGGATGAGGAACTGGCGACCCGACAGGCTGAAAAACAAGACAAAGAAAAACAAGTGGCGGTGCTGAAAGAGCAGGTCAAGCAGGTTCAAGATTTCGAGGCGAAGAAAAAACAGCTCGAGGACAAGAATCGCATTATCGAGCAATTAGAAAAAGCGCGGACCGGTCCTGTCCGGGCTTTGGATAATGTCAGCCAGAGTCTGGAGCCTTTGAAGGTATGGCTTCTCAAAATGAATGTGAAGGGGAACAGTATCGAACTCGAGGGCCGCGCGATTACGAATGATGATATCGTCGAATTCGTGAATAATCTTCGGCGCACGGATTACTTCACGATCATTCGTCTGCAAGAAAGCCGCGCCGCCGTTGACAATAAAGTGAATCTCTATCAGTTCAAGCTGGACCTGTCGATGAAAGGTTAGAGCATGAGTCTGATCGATCTCAACCTGGACTCCTTGCGCGGCATCCCCACGATTCAGAAGGTGGCGTTGCTGGGACTCTTCATGGCCGGCATCCTGGTGGCGTTCTATTACTATATTGCTGACCCGAAGACGCTGGAGATCGAGGCCGTTCAGGGACAGGTCGCCCAACTCGATACCGAGATCCAGACTTTGACGATCAAGGTCAAGCATCTCGACGAACTCGTGGCCGCCAGCAAGCAATTGGAGATTGAATTGGCGAAAAAGAAGGAACGGTTGCCGCCGGAGGAAGAAGCGGTCATGTTGCTGAAACAGGTCTCCGATCTGGGGATTCGGCTGGGCTTGGATATCAGACTATGGAAACCGGGCGCGCAGAGCGAAGATGCCTCCAAGCTGTTCGTCCGTATGCCGGTGAACGTGGAAGTGACAGGCGGATATCACACGGCCGCGTTGTTTTTCGATCGGATCAGCAAGTTCCCCCGCATCATCACGGTGTCCGACGTCAAGATCGGATCGCCGCGTGTCGACCAAGGACGTGTTGTGACGCAGACGGTCTTTGATTTGGTGGCCTATGCGGCACCTCAGGAAAAAAAGTCCGGCCCTGTTGTTGAGGCGAAAAAATAAGGAGTCGGGGAATGGGTGGACAGAGACTTTCGGGAGACCGATCGCGTGGGCGCGGACACGGCGTCATGCCGATTGCGGGTGGAATCGGCCTCATCGTCTGTCTGCTGCCCCTCATGGCGGCGGGACAGGTCAATACGATACGTCCGTCTGATTCATTGAAGATGCCTTCCGTGCAAGAACTTCCGCGACAAGAGCAGAACGCGAACATGCCCGGTCTTCTGCCGGCGGGCAATCTGTCCAGATCCGAGCCGGCCGTCGCATCGATAGGAGGGGAAGCAGCCTATGACCCATCGGGCCGCCGCGACCCATTTGCCCCGATCGTCGAGAACAACAATCAGGGGCAATCCGATGCGGTGTTGCCGCCGCTGCAGCGTATCGGTCTCACGGAACTGAGCCTTATCGGCGTTGTCTGGGGGGCGTATGGGTATACGGCGATGGTTCAGACCCCGGACGGTAAGGGGTACAGCATTCGCCGAGGGACCAGAGTCGGCCCTAACAACGGCGTGGTCAGTTCAATAACCGAGCGGGGAATCATCGTACAGGAGCGGTTCACCGATGTGTATGGGAACAAACAGGAGCGGGAATACGTCAAGCTCTTGCACGCAAAAGAGGGCATAGAATGAAACAGCCATACGCGGACACCAAACATTGTCTCAGCATTGCGGTCGTGGCCGGACTGTTGGCGGCGGCCGGCCCGCTCAATGCGGCGTCGGACACCGAGGCAGACGGACGGCTCCGGATGTCGGCTGGATCCTCTGATTCGGCTCTCGACAAGAGGTCGATCGGCCAAAGGCGCACGGCTGTGTCCTCCATCCCGCCGGTCTTGGTTTCGCAGCGGAGCCCTAAGGCGCTTCTCAGAGCCAGGACGGTTCAAATGACGTCTGAGAATGACATGAGGAAGGAAGACAAGGTCACCGACGAATCCAGTTCGGAACTGGTTACCGGTCAATCTCGATACGTCGGCCGGCGTATCTCGCTTGATTTTCAGCAGGCGGATATCAGCAATGTACTACGGTTAATTGCTGAAGTGAGCGGCTTCAACATCGTGGTAGGCGAGGGTGTGAAGAACAAGGTCACGATGAAATTGGCGAATGTCCCCTGGGACCAGGCTCTCGACATGCTGTTGAAGATGAACGGGCTCGGCATGATCCGGCAAGGCAATATTGTTTGGGTGGACACGCTGACGAATATCGCCAAACAACAGGATGAGGAGGCCCGCGCGAAAGAATCCAAAGCCAAGGCCGAACCGATCGTGACACGAGTCTTCTATATTCGAAACCTGAACGCGCAAGAAGTTCAGCAATCGCTGAGGCAGTATATGAGCCCGCGAGGGGTGATGAACTTTAGTCAGGCCAGCAACGCGCTGATCGTGAGCGATACCGAGACCAAGATTGCCGTCATGCGCCAGCTGGTGGACGGATTGGATCTTGAAGTCCCGCAAGTGCAGATTGAAGCGAGAATCGTCCAAGCCGACACCACCTATACGCGATCGCTCGGCGTGCAATGGGGTATTCAGAATATCAATCAAATGGGATCGAGCAGCGGAACGGCGGCGTTCCGCACGGGCACGACCGGAGGGTTCGCTAGTCAAGTCTCGGACTTCCTCGTTAATCTGCCGGCGAATCCCGGCTTTCCGTCGGTGCCTGGCGCCGGCTTTACCATCGGGAAGACAGATGGAGCGCTCTTGGACGTTCGTTTGTCTGCGGGAGAACTCCTCGGTCTGACAAAGGTCATCGCGGCCCCGAAGGTGACGACGCTGGACAAGCGCGATGCCAAGATCGCTCAGGGTGAATCCATTCCCTTTCAGACGACTTCGCTTCAGGGCACGCAGACCACCTTCGTCGACGCCAACTTAGAGCTGAACGTCACCCCTCAAATCACCTCCCGAGATCCGAGAGAGATCGGGAAGCTGATCCTGATGAAAGTGCGGGCCACGCGCAATGCGGTGGGCGCGCGCAGCAATCCGGCCGGGCCCAGCATCGACCGTCGGGAAGCGACCACGCAGGTCCTCGTGCGGGATGGAGAAACCATGGTGATCGGCGGCGTGTTCGTTGACACCCAAAACAACAACGTGGCAGGAATTCCCTATCTTTCCAGGGTTCCGGTGCTCGGTTGGCTGTTCAAGCAGAAGACCGAGAACGTGACCAAACAAGAGCTCCTGATCTTCTTGACACCCAGCATCGTAAAGAGCTAAAAATCGCCACCATCGGCGATGTTACGATATCTCAATGGGGGCGAATCCCACGGGAAGTATCTCCTCGCGGTTCTTGAAGGTGTTCCCTCTGGGCTTGCTCTGACAGCAGACATGATCAATCACGATCTGGCCCGCCGCCAGAAGGGGTATGGGCGGGGCGGCCGGATGCGTGTCGAGCAGGACCGGGTCGAATTTGCCTGCGGTGTGCGAAAGGGCACAACAATCGGGAACCCTCTTGGTTTGCTCATTGCGAACAAGGATTGGGAGAATTGGAAGGATGTTATGGCTGCGGAGCCCGGCCCGACGCCTCCTGAGAAAGTCGTGACGAGACCACGTCCAGGTCATGCGGATTTGGTGGGTGCGATTAAATATGGGCATCGTGATGTGCGCAACGTCCTTGAAAAGGCCAGCGCCCGGGAAACGGCGATCCGGGTGGCGATCGGTGGCGTGGCGAAGGCCTTATTGAGCCACTTCGGGATTGGGGTCATCAGTTATACCGTCGAAATCGGAGGTGTCGTGGCGGACTGCGGGGCCAACCCGCTGGAGGCCTATAAGAGAGCGGAGCATTCCGATGTCCGGTCGCCGGATGCGGATGCAGGGGCCAAAATGATCGAACAGATCAGGACGGCCAAGCATCGCGGAGATACGCTAGGAGGGGTCTTCGAGGTAGTGGTGACCAACCCGCCCGTTGGTTTGGGAAGTTATTCGCAATGGGATCGCCGTCTGAGCGCCAGGCTAGCCATGGCAGCCATGAGCATCCAAGCGATGAAAGGCGTCGAGATCGGCATGGGGTTCGATGCGGCACGGCGATTCGGCTCGGAAGTACACGATGAAATCTACTATGACCGGACCGACAAGGCCTTCATCCGGAAGACCAACAACGCCGGAGGCTTGGAAGGAGGCATTACGAACGGCGAGCCGATCGTCATGCGGGTGGCCATGAAACCCATTTCAACCTTGTACAGTCCTAAGAAAAGCGTGGACATCATTTCAAAAGAACCGTTCGATGCCACCGTCGAACGTTCGGACATCTGTACCGTTCCGGCGGCCGGCGTCGTGGGCGAGGCAGTGATTGCATTCGAAATCGCCAACGCGATGGTGGAGAAATTCGGCGGCGACAGTCTCGATGAAATGAAGCGGAATTTTGACAGCTATCAAGCTTATGTCAGAGACTTTTAGTTTGCCGGTGGCTATGTTACCATCCGCATCGCTTTGACCACTTCTCCTCGATTCATTCTCATTGCCCAGAGAGCCGCTGTGTTCAGCGGCGTCTCCTTGGGCATCCCTATTGGAACATGGCTGGGCCGGGCGCTGTCTCGATGATCGGCGGTTCGTCTGGTGGCACTGTGCCCGTCGAACTCGGCGAACGCAGTTACCGTATTCTTATCGGCCGGGGCCTGCTCTCGGACGTCGGCGCGACTCTCAAACAGCTTCAGTGCACGGGTAAAGTCGGCATTATAACCGATAGGAACCTGGCCCGCCGGTACCTCAAACCTGTGACGCATTCCGTTGCAGAAGCCGGGTACCGGCCCATCGCCGTCGTTCTTCCTCCTGGTGAACGGACGAAATCGCTTCGGACCATTTCGCACATCCTGGATGAATTGGTTCGCCGGAAATTCGAGCGCGGGTCCATGTTAGTCGCGCTGGGCGGTGGAGTCATCGGAGATCTGACCGGCTTTGCCGCCGCCATTTATTTGCGGGGCATCCCTTTCATCCAGCTTCCGACCAGTTTGGTCGCTCAAGTGGACTCCAGCGTGGGCGGGAAGACGGGAGTCGATCATCCGCTGGGGAAGAATCTGATCGGCGCGTTCCATCAACCGCGTTCGGTGCTGGCCGATACCGCCACCTTGCGCACGCTTCCGCCCCGTGAATGGATTGCGGGGTTGGCGGAGGTGATCAAGTACGGGGTCATCGCCGATGAGACCTTCTTTGAGTTCCTGGCGGGAAACATGGAGCCTATTTTGAACCATGACGAGGACGCGGTACTGCGAATCATCACGCGCTCATGTGAGATCAAGGCTCACATCGTGGCCGAGGATGAACGGGAATCGGATCGCCGGCGAATTTTGAATTTTGGTCATACGATTGGACATGCGCTGGAGGCGATGACAGGGTATCGAAGTCTCATCCACGGAGAGGCCGTGGGTATCGGTATGGTGCAGGAAGCGGATCTAGCGAGACATCTCGGACTGTGCGACACGGACGCCGTCGAGCGCATCCGGTACATCGTTAAGGCGGCCGGCTTGCCGCATGAGTTACCGCGCATTTCATTTCCGAAGCTGTGGAACGCGATGCAGACCGATAAGAAGGTCGCCCAAGACACCGTCTATTGCGTTCTGCCGAAGCGAATCGGGCAGGTCGCGATCGTTCCGCTGGACCGGCAGGATTGTGCGATATGGTTCGCGGAAGCGACCGGCGGGAGACAGGCGCCGGGTCGGCGTAGGCTGCGGGCCCCCGGTGGGTTCAACCGGCGTTGATCGATGGATACCAAACGACATCAGACGGTGGTGCAACTCGAAAGGGCGTTACGGGAAAAGACCCGCGAGGTCGATACGCTGCATCGGATCAGCGAATCGATCAGCAATACGCTCGATCTCGAGGCCGTGCTCAAACATATCGTCGATATGGTGGTCGAGGTCACCAACGCGGACGCCTGTCTGTTGTATTTGCTGTCCGACACCCGGGATGAGCTGATCCTTCGAGCATCGAAGAACCCGCATCCCAAGCTGATCGGACGAATCACCATCGGCTTAGGCGAAGGCATCACCGGCTGGGTCGCCCGGGAACGCACCCGAGTCATCATCCCCAGCAACGCCAGCGACGATCCGCGTTTCAAGTTTTTCCATAACCTTCCTGAGGACCGATATCAGGCCTTCATTTCAGTTCCCGTCATGGCTAAACAGGAAGCGGTCGGTGTCATCAACGCTCAGCATAAGCGCGCGCGGCGGTACCGCGAGGATGAAATCGCCCTGTTGTCCACCATTGCGAATCAGGTGGGCGGCGCGATCGAGAACGCCCGCCTGTACGAGCAAATGAAACGGAAGGTCATGCAATTGGACACGCTGTCTCAGGTATCGGCGACCGTCTCCTCAAGCCGGCTCATCGACGACGTGCTTCAACTCATAGTGACCATGACGGCTCAAATGATGGGATCGAAAATCTGTTCCATCATGCTGTTGGACGAGTCATCGAACGAATTACGCATCGGCTCGACGCAGAGCTTGAGCGAACAATACCGGCGGAAACCCAACGTGAAGGTGGGACAAAGCATCAGCGGGCGGGCCGTGCAGGAGCGCCGGCCGATCATTGTTGCCGACGTCACGCGGGAACAAGATTTTATGTATCGCGAACTCGCGCAGCGGGAGGGATTGTGCTCGCTGCTGTGCGTCCCCATGATGGTGAGGGAGAAGGCGATCGGAGTAATCAACAGCTACACGTCCAAACCCCATGTGTTTACGACCGAGGACGTCAAGCTCTTGCAAGCTATCGGCAATCAGGCGGCGATTGCCATCGACCATACGACTCTGCTCGAAAAATCATTCGAAATGCAGGAAGCCCTGCAAGTGCGCAAATTGCTCGAGCGCGCCAAAGGCTATTTGATGCGGTCCAAGAAATTGTCCGAGGAAGAGGCGTTCAAGCTCATCCAACGGCAGAGCATGGATCTGCGGAAATCGATGCGGGAAATCGCGGAAGCTATTCTTTTGGCCGGTGAAATCGAGGAGAAGGCCGGACGGAAGTAAGAGTCACAGCTTACTGAGCTTTCTTTGGCGCCGGCGCGGACTTTCCCGCTTGCTCGGCCTGTTGATCGAGCTGGCGTTTGATCGCTCCGAGTTCTCTGCGCAATTCTTCCAGTTCGCTGTCTTTTTTCTTCATGTCCGCTTTGAGGCCTTCCAAATCGTTTGTCCGTGAAGCAGGGGCCTCGCCGGGGGCGCCTGTCTTGGCGCCGCCTGAAGTAGGCGGTTGTTTGGAGGGCGCCGCAGTTGGAATTGCGGCGTCGACGGGCGCCGCCGGCTGTGACACCGGGGCCTGGGCCAAACGTTGTAAATCGATGATGAGGGTCTTTCCAAAATCATCGTTGGAAAACGTCGGGGGAGAAAGATCCGATCGCAAGGCTACGTCGGGACTGAAGAGGATGTCGCGCCTGATTAGACCCGTTTGATCCGGAAGATGTCGGTTCGGCATGCTGACCGTGTCCGGCTGCTCAGGGCGGAGACGATATTCCGACAGCGTGAGGTAGAGCGACCGTCCATAAGCATAAACGCTGCCGGACGTAAACTCCCGCGGCGAAAGGCTGAGGGGCGGTTCGGAAGATCCTACTGCGGCTCCATTTCTCTCCGAATAGCCCGGCGTTCCTGATTGAATGACACGGAATCCGACCTGCTGATCTGGCGCGGCGCGTGTGAGCGCCTGCTCAATGATAGGAGCGAGAAATGCGATGTCTTCTTCAGAAAATGCGGCGTTGATATTCGATCGGCCGACCACCAGGGTGTGCAGAACATCCTGCTGCTCGCGAATCAATACTCCGCGGAGGGTCCGGGCAATCAGGTTGCGGTCCAGCTTGATGGGATGCGCCGCCTGGAAGCGGGGATCGGGAATGCGCTCGAGATAGACCGAGCCGCGGGCCGCGTCGGTTTGAATAGTCTCGTCAATTTGCGGCCGGTTCGCGCATCCGCCGACGCACAGAAGTCCAGCCAATAGGAACGGCAGACAATGATGTCGCATAGGTCTCAGGATAGAACCATGAAGCGCCAGTGTAACACAGCCGCCATAGGCATATCTTGTCTTGACAGAGGCTCATGAGTCGGTATACAAGTAGCCCCCATATTTGGCAGGAGTGAAGACAATGGAGTCCTCGCTTTTGCCGAATCGTGACGAGGACAAAGGCGTCCTTTTGGTCCAATGACCGGACCGGAAGGGCGTTTTTTTTTTGCACAATCGGCGGCCCTCCGGTCGGATGTAGTCGTGTTCCTAACCAGGAGGGCTCTCAGGATGAATGCAAGAGCGGCAAGGCGGATCGCAGTCAGCGCGATCATCATCGTGATATTCGCAATGGCGGCTCCGTTGTTCGCGCAGGAAGAGCAAAGCGCAGGAGAAGCCGCCGGAGCCGGCCGTCTCAGTCGAGAGGTGGAAACGCCGCCAGCCGTGATTTGCGGAGGTTGCGTGGTGCCTACCTTTGGCGGACAGGGCAAAGGCAGCATTGTGCCGTATGGACGAATCGAACTCGATGCGATTTATAGCACCAGAAACACTAACCCGCTGGACCCCGGCCAGTTCAATGGCTATGCGACCGCGGCCGGAAAAAGCGACAATTCTTCGTCGACATTCAATCCGCGCTATAGCGTGTTCGGACTTCGTGCCGATCGAACCGATGGAAAGCATGTTCTAACGGGCGTCGTCGAAGCGGACTTCTACAGCCAAACGGACAATGCGGGCAACATCTCGCCTCGTCTCAGGCTGGCCAACGTAAAATATTCTCCCAATAACAATCGAACGACCATTACCGCCGGTATGGATTGGACGCCGATCATGTCGTCGCATCCGAACCTGATTGATTTTTCCATCATGGGATACAACGGAAACCTCTGGCAGCGTCTTCCGCAAATAACGGTGAAGCATCAGTTCACCGAAAATGTGAATGGCTTGCTGACCGTTATGCGGTTCGAGCGGGGACTTTCCGCCATTCAGCCGCAAACCCAACGCCGGACGTTTCAAGGCGCCGGCGCCGGGACCGTCGCCCCCGGCAGTTGCGGAAACAACGGCTTTGCCTGCTCCGAGAACGCGTTCAATGACCCGGAGCAGATGCCCTATGTCGGAACTAGATTCGGCTATTACGGGACCGGCAACATGCAGGGTGTGATGGTCGCGTTGAACGGAGCCTTCCGGCATTATCGTTCGGCACCGACTGCCGGAGGCATTCCATCGGGTCAGGACATTAATTCGTACCTGGTGGGGGCCGAGTTGGCAGTGCCCATTACCAACCGGCTGAAGTTCACCGGCGAAATTGCTTATGGACAGGCCTTGGGCGTCGAATTCTTTCGGTTCGGACAAGATCGAAATCTCGGCACCGGCAAAGAAATTCGCACCGTCGTGGGATGGGGTGAATTGGATTTTGCGTACAATCGGGACGTGACCCTGATCGCAGGCTATGGATTCGACAATCCGCTCAACTCAGACTTGAAAGGCACCGCGGCCGGACCCGATACGCAGTATCTCTTGAACCATCGGACCTATCTGACGGCCGTCCGCCACATCTGGGGCGATCTCTACGCCTCCTTCGAGTGGAATCATCTGATGACCGAATGGTCAACCGGCGAGCATTTCCAAGGCGATAATTTCATGATTTCGACTTGGTACAATTTCTAAGGACCCGGGAAGCACTGCGGTCGTTCTCTTAATGGATAGGCAAAGGGAGGCACAGAGCAATGAAGAATCCGAACGAACCCATGCAGTCACATGAGTCGATGACGGTGGACGGGGATGATCATCAACGGCAGCCCTCGCGGCGCGAGTTTTTGGTGAACGGGACCAGGGCGGCGGCGGGAATCGGAGTCGCCGCCTTGCTGGGGAATCTCGGGCAGTGGGCGTTGTCTTATGCGGCCGATAAGGAACCGATCAAGATCGGCGTCCTCCATTCACTCAGCGGCACCATGGCAATCAGCGAGGTCTCGTTGCGCGATGTGGTCTTGATGGCGGTGGAAGAAATCAATGCTAAAGGCGGGGTGTTGGGACGGCCGCTGAAGCCGGTCGTGGTCGATCCCGCATCCAACTGGGACCTCTTTGCCGAAAAAGCGAAGCAATTGATCGTGCAGGACAAGGTCGCCGTGGTGTTCGGCTGTTGGACGTCCGTCAGCCGCAAATCCGTGTTGCCCGTGTTTGAAAAGAACAACGGCTTGCTCTTCTACCCGGTGCAATATGAAGGCGAGGAATGTTCCCGCAACGTGTTCTATACCGGCGCGGCCGTCAATCAACAGGCTGTCCCGGCCGTCGAATACCTCATGAGCAAGGAAGGCGGCGCCTACAAGAAGTTCTATTTGTTGGGTACCGATTATGTCTACCCTCGGACGACGAACAAGATCCTTCGCGCGATGTTGCTGGCGAAGAAAGTGACCGCGGCCAATATCATGGAAGAATACACGCCGTTCCATCATCAGGACTACCAAACCATCGTCGGAAAGATCAAAAAATTTGCCGCGGGCGGCGGCGCGTGCGTGATCAGCACGATCAACGGCGACAGTAATGTGCCGTTTTATAAAGAATTTGCGAATCAGGGTTTGCGCGCGGAAGACGCGCCGATCATGGCGTTCAGCGTGGCGGAAGACGAGCTGCGCGGTATGGACACGACCGCGCTGGTCGGCCATCTGGCGGCCTGGAACTACTATCAAAGCGTGGACACGGCTCACAATAAGCAATTCGTTTCCAATTTCAAAGAGTACTGCAAAAAGAACAATCTGCCCGACGGCGATAAACGCGTGACGGATGATCCCATCGAAGCGGCGTATTTCGGTGTGCATGTCTGGAAGCAGGCGGTCGAGAAAGCCGGCAAGACCGACGTCGATGCGGTGCGGAAGTCGGTGTACGGACAAAAATTTCTCGCGCCCGGCGGCGAGATCATGATGGATGAGGCGAACCATCATACGCACAAGCCGGTGTTGATCGGAGAAATCCTCAAGGACGGGCAGTTCAAGGTGGTCTGGCGGTCGAAGGGCTTGGTAAAGCCTGAACCCTGGAGTGAATACACGAATCCGGAAAAGGGGTGCGACTGGGTCAAACATCAGGGGACGTACAAGAAAACATGAACGCGACCGCTTTTTTTCTTGCCGCTTTGACAATCACCGTCCTCCTGGTTCGGGTTGGGCCAGCCGGGGCCGACGCGCCGAGCGGCGCGGCGCGGTCTCCCGCGGTGGGGCAGGCGCTGACAGATCTCGGCACCCAGGACGAGACAGTTCGCGAAGGAGCGGCCCGTCTGTTGATCAGAGAGGCTGATGAGTCACTCCTTCCGGCCTTGGAACAGATGCGAACCGACGGGGACCGGAGCGTCCGGATGGCGATCAAGCCCGTCGTCGATGCGATTCGTAATCGGGCCAAGCTGCGCGATGGGGATCCCGACATCAGACGATCCGCGGCAAATGATTTGGGAAGCAGCGGTCTGGCTGAAGCGATCCCCTGGCTCGAACAAGCGGCGGCCGGCGAAACGCACCGGTGGGCCCGCTATACCATGCAGGAAGCCGTAGGACTGCTGAGGCTCGCTTCCCCGGATCCTACCGTCAAGCTGGCCGCCGCGGCCGCGCTCGGTGAACTCCGCAGCCAAAATGCCGTCCCTGCGCTGAAAGAATTAGTGCAGACCTCCGCGGAAGCCGGGGCGGATCCGGCTCAGAAGCGTGTGGGGCTTGCGGCGGCCGACGCGCTGGAGCGGATTGAAACCTGGTCCGCCTGGTCGACCGCCATTGAAACGATATTTCGCGGGATCAGCCTGAGTTCGATCCTTCTCATCATGTCGCTGGGGCTGGCCGTGGTTTTCGGGCTAATGGGTGTCATCAACATGGCCCACGGCGAATTGATGATGGTGGGCGCCTATACTACCTTTGTGATGCAGGCCTGTTTTAAGGCCTATCTGCCGGCGGAATGGTTCGATCAATATTTTCTCGCAGCCATGCCGGCGGCGTTTTTGACCGCCGCGCTCGTCGGCTTGGTGTTGGAGATGACGATCATTCGCTTTCTCTACGGCCGGCCGTTGGAGACGATGCTGGCGACCTGGGGAGTCAGTCTGGTGTTCATTCAAACGGCGCGGGTGTATTTCGGCGATCTGACCTCCGTGACCGCCCCGGCCTGGCTGAACGGCGGCGCCCAAGCCATGGTCGGCGTGTACTTGCCCTACAACCGCCTCTTCATTATTGTGCTTTCAACGATCTGCGTGGTGGCGATCTATCTGCTGTTATTTCGATCCGGCATCGGGTTGCGCGTGCGGGCTGTCACCCAGAATAGGAGCATGAGCGCCTGCCTTGGCATTCCAACGCGCAAAGTCGATGCCTATACCTTTGCATTCGGATCCGGTCTGGCCGGGATTGCCGGGTGGGCGTTGACCCTGGTCGGGAACGTCGAACCGGGATTGGGCCAGAATTATATCGTCGATTCCTTTATGGTGGTGGTGACCGGCGGTGTCGGAAAGTTGGCCGGGACGATCGTGGCCTCGCTCGGCATCGGCGGGCTGAATAAGCTGCTGGAACCCAGCATGGGAGCCGTCTACGCTAAGGTCTTGATCCTCGTATTGGTCATCTTCTTTCTCCAGCGGCGTCCGTCCGGCCTGTTCGCGGTGAAGGGACGGCATGCCGATGCATAGGCCGGGCGGCCTGGGTTCGATCAAGCCGCGGCCGCTTCCCACTCCTCCATTTCCTCTCAATCGCCCCTCTGGTATGCTCGTGCTTCTTCCTTCCGGACGGCCGTGCGGTCATGGGTGAAGGACACATCAGCCGGATGACAATGCAGCAGAATAGTTCTTCAGATCCGCAACCGGGCCTGCGCGGCGAAGGTCCGGGATTTTGGCTCGCGGGGTTTACCCTGCTGATCGTCTTGCCGCTTCTCAATGTGCTGCCGCCTGAAGATTCTTGGCTGCATGTCTCGGACTTCGCTTTGAATCGCTTCGGCAAGTTTCTCGCCTTCGCCATTCTCGCGCTCGGTCTGGATTTGATTTGGGGGTACACGGGCATTCTCAGCCTTGGCCACGGGGTTTTCTTCGGACTGGGCGCCTATTGCATGGGGATGAATCTCATGCTGGCGATCGGATCCGAAAGTGTGTACGGAAGCGAGTTGCCCGATTTCATGGTCTGGAATCAGATGAAGGAGTTGCCCTGGTTCTGGAAGCCGTTCTACAGCTTTCCCGTGGCCCTAGCGGCCGGCATCCTGGCGCCCGTCGCATTTGCGTTGGTGTTCGGCTTCCTCGCCTTCCGAAGTCGGATCAAAGGCGTCTATTTCGCGATTATCACGCAAGCGCTCGCGCTGTCGGCTTGGTTGATCTTTAACCGCAACGAGACGAATCTTGGTGGAACGAACGGCTTGACCGACTTCAAAAAGATCGTTGGATTCTCACTCAGCGAGCCGGGCACACAACGGGCTCTGTATGTCGTGACGGTACTCTGTCTCGGCGGTGCTTATCTCATGTGTCGATGGATTACCCTATCACGCGCAGGCAAAGTGCTCGTCGCCATCCGGGACAGCGAGCAACGGGTGCTGTTCTCAGGCTATTCGCCGGCAAACTATAAGATTTTCGTCTTTGTGGTCTCTGCGGCCCTGGCCGGCGTGGCCGGCATGCTTTATGTGCCGCAGGTCGGCATCATTACGCCGGCGCAGATCGGCGTGCTGCCTTCTTTGGAAATGGTCATCTGGGTGGCGGTCGGCGGACGGGCCACCTTGATCGGCGCCATCGTGGGAGCTGTCGGTGTGAATTGGGCCCGCAGTGTCTTAACGAACCATTTCCCCGAACTGTGGCCGTTCTTCCTCGGAGGGCTCTTTATCGCGGTCGTGCTGGCGTTCCCTGAAGGGCTCGTCGGACTGTTCCGAAAACTCAGCGGCGGAAGCTGGTCCCGCCTGCATCGGTTGCGGCGCCCCATCGTGGTCCATGAGGGAGAGCGGTCGCTATGACGGAGCGCGGTTCGATTATTTACTTGGAAGGCGTCACGGTCGACTATGACGGATTCAAAGCCCTTAATAATCTGAATTTCATCGTCAGTTACAACGAACTTCGGGTAGTCATCGGACCGAACGGCGCGGGCAAGACTACGCTGCTCGACGTCATTTCCGGAAAAACGAAGCCCGCCAAAGGCCGGGTGATTTTTGGGAAGGACATCGATCTCGTCGGGCTCAAGGAACACGAAATCACGACCTTGGGAATCGGGCGAAAATTTCAAGCGCCGTCGATCTATGCCAATCTGACGGTCTGGGAGAATCTCGATTTATCCCTCAGGCGGCCGAGCAAAGGGGTGATGGCGACATTGCTGGGCACATCGACAAAGGATGAACGCGACCGCATCCAGGATGTCGTCACGATGATCAATTTGTCCGACAAAGAGCGCCGGAGGGCCGGCTCCTTGTCGCATGGAGAGAAACAGTGGCTTGAAATCGGCATGGTGATTCTGCAGGACCCGTCCCTGTTGTTGGTGGATGAGCCGGTTGCGGGAATGACGGACAAGGAAACCGAGCAGACCGGGGTGTTGTTGCAAGCGCTGGCCGAGCAGCATGCCATCGTGGTGATCGAACATGACATGGAATTTGTCCGCCAGATTGCCAGGACCGTGACGGTCCTCCACGAAGGCGCCGTGATCTGCGAAGGCTCCGTGGAAAAGGTACAGGCGGACCCGCGCGTGGTGGAAATATATTTGGGCCGGCAAAAAGTCGCGCACGGGTGATGCGATAGAGGGACGAGTTGGTGATAGGGTAATTGGGTGAAGTTCAGCTTGGCCGGATCGCACAATCACCAAGTCCTACCTGGTTGAGGACGCTTCACGAGAAACGAACAACGAAATTACCATGCTGGAACTCCAGAATCTGAATGTCTATTACGGCGAAAGTCACATTCTTCGGAACGTCTCTTTTGCCCTGGAGGCGGGCGAAGTAGCCTGCCTGATGGGACGAAACGGTGTCGGTAAGACGACGACCTTAAAGGGCATCATGGGCCTGCTTCCGGTCCGTTCCGGACAGGTTCGGCTCGAAGCCTGCGAGATCACCAAAGAACCGACGGACCGGCGCGTGAAGCGGGGCCTGGCCTATGTGCCGCAGGGGAGGGAGATCATTCCGCATCTCACGGTGCGGGAAAATCTGCTGTTGGGCTATTGGGCGCGGTCGGCTTCGGCGAACGGATTGTCCGAGAAGGCGGCGTTCGATGAGGTCTATGCGCTGTTCCCCAAATTGACCCAAATTCTCGAACGACCCGGTGGCGTGCTAAGCGGCGGCGAACAGCAGCAATTGGCTATCGGGCGAGCGCTCTTGTCCGACCCCAAGGTCTTACTGCTGGATGAGCCGACCGAAGGGATCCAGCCGTCCATCGTCGATCAGATTGAAGACGTGATCATCGGATTCAAAAATGCGCGGCGCTTCGCTATCCTGCTCGTCGAGCAGGGGCTTCATTTTGCCGCCCGGCTGGCGGACTCCTACGTGGTGATGGCCAAAGGAGCGGTGGTGGCGGCAGGACGTGCCGGAGAGCTGACACATGAGCAGGTCAAACAGCATCTGGTCGTCTAGGAGTGTTCCTCATCCGTCACTATGAATGGATGACGCATCCTTCCAGAGGCCTGCGAGTTGCTTCTTGCCGCGTTCATGCCGGTCTTCTCCGTCTCGCAATCTTCATCTTGTTGTCGGAGCCGTGCTCTTTGTGTGGGTGGTTGCAATCGGCGAAGCTCAAGCCGATCCACCGGACGATACGCCGAATCGCGACCTGGTACATGCCCTCGTTCGGCACAAGGGCACGCCGAGAGAGGTGGCGAAGCGACTTTTATCGGAAGAATGGGGGCTGCGGTTCTACGGCTACCTCGATGGGTCCTACACTCAGAACTTTAATCATCCCGCCAATAAGATCAACCAGCTGCGTATCTTCGATGTGAATGCCGATCAGTTCCGGCCCAACCTGGCGCAAGTTGTATTGGAAAAAGAAAGCAAAGCCGAGGGGAGCTGGAAAGATCGCGCCGGGTTTCGGGTGAAACTCAATGCCGGGCGCGACTCGGATTTTGCCGGAGGGTTTAACTTCAATAACTGGGTCGATATTCAGGAAGCATATGTGCAGTACGTCGCGGCGATTGGTAGCCGGCTCAATATGCAGCTTGGTCAGTTCAATTCGGTGGTCGGATATGAAGTCGTCGAAAGCCCGCACAACCCCAACTATTCCCGATCGTGGTTGTTTGGTCTCGGCCAGCCCTTTACCACGCGAGGCGGCCGAGTCGCGTACGAGTTTACCAAGCATGTCGCGTTCTCGATCGGAGCGATCGGGTATATCAATTCAGCACGGGGAAACACCCGCCACGATCCCTTAGTGGAATCGGCGTTAACCATTGCGCCGTCGGACCGCGTCAAGATGACGCTGTATGGTCTTGCGGGTCCAAGGCCGGGATCACCCGGAACGAGCGGTGGAACGATCCTGCTGGTCGGCGGTTTTATCAGTGTGCAGGCGACGAAACAGACCTCCATGGTCTTGGAGTCGTACTACGCCAACCAGGCGAGTAGCAGCACGGTCAGTTCGTCCGGCAACGCTCGGTGGAACGGCGCGGCGGGATATGTGATCCATGACTTCAATCAGCAATGGGGCGTCAGGTTCCGCGCCGAGATCTTTGAGGATGCTGGTGGTCTTGTGTCATGCGGGGGAACGACGGATTATCAGCCGAAGGCCAACGTCTGCTTCGGCGCATCTTCGGTCTCGTCCGCGCCGTCGGTCTCGCAAACGCTCTGGGAGGTCACCTCCACTCTCCAATATAAGCCGTTCAAAACACTGATCACCCGGCTGGAATATCGTTACGACAAGTCCAACCAAAACGTGTTTCAAATTGGGTCGCGCGCGACGAGCCATCAGCCGACACTGTCGGTGGAGGCGATCTATCTGTTCTGACGGAGTCGATATCGATTAAGATTCTCTTCCGGCGTCGAGGACTCGGCAGGTGCAATGGGGATCAATGAGCGGAAGCCGGTCTTTGCCAGGAGCATCAGCCAGGTCACAAACACGAACGCGGAGGTCAAAACCGGCATGCCCGACGGCTCCAGAAGAATGCCGAGCGAAGCCCAGACCCGCGCGGTGACCAGCACGCCAATCACCGTGTAGAGGAACGCCGGAAGGGTCAAGACAAGGAATGTACCGCCGAGGGCCATCGCGGTCAGGGCCGCGTTGTAGCCGAACAAGCCATCGCGGATGGCCTCGTCATGTGCACCGTAGAAGACCGCGACGCCGACGGCCAGCGTGGATCCCATGAGTGCCATCAGCGCCCCGATGCGCGTGTTGATCGCGATGCCGATCAGGATGATGATGCCGGTGCCCCAGTTGTCCTGGAAAAAGATCTCCGCAATGCCCATCGTGGCGCCGTGGAACCACGTCATCCAC
The DNA here is from genome assembly GCF_965152575.1 of Nitrospira sp. Nam80. Classification (NCBI taxonomy): domain Bacteria; kingdom Pseudomonadati; phylum Nitrospirota; class Nitrospiria; order Nitrospirales; family Nitrospiraceae; genus Nitrospira; species Nitrospira sp. Nam80. The sequence continues at coordinate 3,326,419 of NZ_OZ224216.1, read as the reverse complement.
GTGTACTCCGGCCGTGGACCGGTAAAGTCGGAAGGTGAAGTAGGCTTCAGGGAGACGTCAATCGTCGTAAACTGGAACAGCGCGCCGAGAAAAAACCAGGTGGCCAGCACAAACGGCATGGTGAGGCCTGGAACGTTGTGCGGGCCCAAGAGGGCGCCGAATGCCGGCAGAATGACCGTAGTGAACGACGCGCAGAGGACGATATACAGCCAGAGATGTCCGTTCGGTATGTTGCCGGTGGTAAAATTCCGGCTGGTATAGGCTACCAATGCGATGGCAATCAAGGCGCCGTTGAACCCAAACAGGCCGTCTTTGATCATCCCTCTATCGGCTTTGAACAAGACGGCTGTCAGGGTGCTAATGATGGTCCCAACCAGGCAAACAATTCCGTAGATCCAGGAATTGTACAAGATTGCCCCGAGAATGACGGCGCCCGAGATCGGATTGTTCTGAAACACGACTTGGCCGATCCCGCGAAGGATCCAGTCGATCGGTCCAAGGAGCGGATGGTCACGGAATCGATCCATCCAAGGTATCTCGCCCATGACAGGCCTCCGGTCAGAGTTACTTACGTGCATTCACGGTAGAGTATGTCTTGACAGTGGCCGGATCGTAGACTAACATTCAGCCCCTTGCAAGGGGTTATGAGGCCTCAGCGATTCACAATGAGGTGAGTCCATGCATTTGACGCCGAGGGAGCAGGAAAAGCTCCTGATCTATGTCGCCGCCCAATTGGCCAAGGATCGCAAAGCCCGAGGCCTGAAGCTGAACCATCCCGAATCCATCGCCTACCTCACCGCCGCCATCCTGGAAGGCATTCGTGATGGACGGTCCGTTGCGGACCTGATGTCGTATGGAACGACGCTCCTCTCTCGAAAAGACGTCATGCCCGGTGTGGCGGAGATGATCCATGAGTTCCAGGTTGAAGGCACCTTTCCCGACGGCACGAAACTGGTGACCGTTCACAACCCGATTCGGTAAGTCCTGGTTCCGGGGGGCGCATTCCCGAGAGGAAACTGATATGGCGACATCATTACGGAAACGAGCTGTAACCAAGAAGCAGAAGCGCACCAAGTCACCGAGTAGGGACAAGTCCGTCGCGTCGATTCTCCGCACCGAGCTGGCCAAGCCCGTCACGCCGGGCGAGATTCTGCTCGCGTCCGGGGATATCGAGGCCTTTCCCGACCGCGAGACAAGACAACTGATGGTCACGAATTCCGGCGATCGGCCGATCCAAGTCGGATCTCATTGCCATTTCTTCGAGGTGAACCGGGCGTTGCAATTCAATCGCGAGCAAGCGTTTGGATTCAAACTCTGTATTCCGGCGGGCACTGCGGCGAGGTTCGAGCCGGGCGAAGAAAAGCGCGTGACTTTGGTCGCCTTTGGCGGCAAGCGGGTGGTCCACGGCATCAATAATCTGACCGATGGTCCGCTGGATGATACTCAGGCAAAAGCCCAAGCCCTGATTCGCGCGACGGAAGGAGGATTTATCCGGAAGGGAGGGACCAGGTGAAGATCCCCAGAAAGCAATATTCCGATTTGTTCGGTCCCACCGTAGGAGACAGAGTGCGGCTCGCCGATACGGACCTATTGATTGAGGTCGAACGCGATTATACCTCCTATGGCGATGAGGCCGTATTCGGAGGAGGCAAAGTCATCCGCGACGGCATGGGCCAGTCGCCGACGGCCACGAATGCGGGCGGGGCGCTGGACACGGTCATCACCAATGCGCTCATCATGGACTACTGGGGGATCGTGAAGGCGGACATCGGGATTAAAGATGGGCGGATCGTGGCAATCGGGAAATCGGGTAATCCGAACCTCATGCCGGGCGTGACACCAGGGATGGAACTGGGCGCCGGGACGGAGGCCATTTCGGCGGAAGGTTGCATCGTCACGGCGGGAGCCATCGAAAGCCATGTGCATTTTATCTGCCCTCAGCAGGCGTGGGAGGCGCTCTCGGCCGGGATTACGACCATGATCGGCGGAGGAACGGGACCAGCGACCGGTACAAACGCCGTGACATCCACCCCGGGACCCTGGAACATTCACCGCATGCTCGAAGCGGCAGAAGGATTTCCGATCAATCTGGGCTTTACAGGGAAGGGCAATTGCTCCAGACCGGAACCGCTCAATGAACAGATCGAAGCCGGGGCGCTCGGCGTGAAGGTGCACGAAGACTGGGGCTCCACGCCCGCCGCCATCGATACGGCGCTCAGTGTGGCCGACCGCTACGATGTTCAGGTCGCCCTGCATACGGATACGTTGAATGAAGCGGGGTTCGTCGAGGACACCATTAAGGCATTCAAAGGACGAACGATCCATGCCTATCACACCGAAGGCGCGGGGGGCGGTCATGCCCCGGACATTATCAAGGTGTGCGGTGAGCCGAATGTGCTGCCGTCATCCACGAATCCGACCATGCCTTTTACCGTGAATACGATGGATGAGCATTTGGATATGCTGATGGTCTGCCATCATTTGAATAAAAAGGTTCCCGAAGATGTGGCCTTTGCCGAGTCACGGATCCGCAGAGAGACAATCGCCGCGGAAGACGTGTTGCACGATTTGGGGGCCATCAGCATGATGTCGTCCGACACGCAGGCGATGGGACGCATTGGCGAATTGATCATTCGGACCTGGCAGACGGCTCATAAAATGAAAGTTCAGCGGGGCCATCTAGCGCCATCCGGGACCGAAGCGCCGTATCCGCGGGCCGACAATTTCCGCGCCCGCCGGTATGTCGCGAAATACACGATCAATCCGGCCCTCGCGCACGGCGTGGCACATGAGATCGGATCGATCGAGGTCGGGAAGGTGGCGGACCTGGTCATTTGGAAACCGGCCTTCTTCGGCATCAAGCCTGAAATGGTCTTAAAGAGCGGCTTCATTGCGCAGGCGGCGATGGGCGACCCCAACGCGTCGATTCCAACCCCCCAGCCGGTCATCAGCCGGCCGATGTTCGGCGCCTTCGGACGCGCGATCGGCAGTACCAGTGTCACGTTCATGTCTCAAGCGGCGCTGGAACGGGAAGTGCCGAAGAAATTGGGTCTACGACGGCGGGTCGTGGCGGTCAAGAATTGCCGCACCGTCAAGAAACGGGACCTCAAGTTGAATAATGCCTTGCCGAAAATCGAGGTCGATCCGGAAACCTATGTGGTGAGGGCTGATGGCGTCCATTTGACCTGCGACCCGATTGTTGTGCAGCCGATGGCCCAGCGATATTTCCTGTTCTAGATTGATGAAAAAGGCTTCCTCCGGCCGAGCCGGAGAAGTGAAGCGTGTCTCGGCGCGCACAGGGCGGGTGGGTGAGCCTGGGAAAGGCGCGTTTCGGCGCGCCGGGGCGGGTGGGTGAGCCTGGGACGGCGCGCGTCTCGACGCGCGCGGGCGGGTGGGTGAGATCGGCAGCAACCTCTTGATCAGCCTGATTGAGAAAGCGAATACCAGGTTGGATACGCTGAGCCTGCTTCACGGCCTTCGCTTTATCGACAGTTTCTTTCCGTCCGGCGGGTATGCCTATTCGTCAGGGCTGGAAGCGGCTGTGCAGGGAGGGGCGGTCCGCGATGCCGGCGAATTCAAAGAGTATGTGGAGGATAGTTTGCGCGGGGGAATCGGCATGCGGGAAGCGGTGGCGGTGAGTCTCGCCTGCGAAGCGATCAAAAAAGAGAAATTGCAGCAGGCTCTCAAAGCGGATGCTGAACTGGAAGCCATGAAAATCGGTCTCGAATCCCGACTGGCCAGCCGCCAAATGGGTCGGCAGGTGATGCGAATCGCCATGGATCGAGACCAACCGCATGCGATGCTGCGGACGTTCCACCAGGAGATCATAGGATCCCGGACCGCCGGGCATTTCTCCGTCTGCCTGGGGCTGACGCTCGCGGCGAACGGATGGTCCCGCGCCGATGCGATCGCCGCCTTTCTGTATCAGACGGCCGTGGGATTTGTCTCTGCGGCGATGAAACTGCTGCCTATCGGACAACGGGAGGGCCAACGTTTGCTGGCGAACTGGACGCCGTTGTTCATTGAATTGAGCCACCGGATCCCGCTAAAAATCGACATGTCCGCGTGGTCGCCCATTCAGGATATCTACGCCATGCGGCACAGCCGGCTGGAATCGAGGTTGTTCCGATCGTAGCGTGACCCGGCAGAGCGCACGTTTCGGCGTGCGCGGAGTGGGCGGGTGAGCTTGGGAAAGGCGCGTCTCGGCGCGCCGGGGGCGGGCGGGTGAGATAGTAGCGTGAAGTACGATTTCGTGATTGCGTGATATCGTGATGTGCAGATTTTGGCGGATCACCAAAACACCACGTTTCACTTTTGCACACGAGATACCCTTCACGAGTGACGAGAGACGACATGCATCGTGACAATGAACATCTGTCTGGCAGCGGGCGGCCGGCCAAAGCGCGCGCCCGACAGATTCCCGTGATTGGAATCGGTGGGCCGGTCGGATCTGGCAAGACCGCATTGGTCGAGGCGTTATGCCGTCGCCTCCGTGATCGGTACAGCCTCGCGGTCGTCACGAACGATATTTTTACAAAAGAGGACGCAGAATTTCTCACCAGGCGAGGCGCATTGCCTCAGGATCGTATTGTGGGTGTTGAGACCGGCGGATGCCCCCATACGGCGATCCGGGAAGACGCCTCGCATAATCAGGAGGCGCTTGACGATCTTTTGAAGCGTCACCCCGATGCGGAACTCCTGTTCGTCGAAAGCGGAGGCGATAATCTGGCGGCCACCTTCAGTCCGGAACTGGTGGACCACGTGATCTATGTGATCGACGTGGCGGCTGGGGATAAGATTCCTCGGAAGGGTGGCCCCGGAATCACCCGATCCGATCTATTGGTGATCAACAAAACCGATCTGGCCCCGCATGTGGGCGCCGACTTGGCCGTCATGGACCGCGATAGCCGGCGGATGCGCGGCGATCTTCCGTTCATCTTCTCCAACCTGGTGACCGGCGAAGGGCTCGACCTCATTGTTGAGTGGATCGAGTCTCACCTTCATCCGCGTGCTTGTTCCACCTACCGAGTTTGATCTTCCCTTCTGGCCGCTCTCCGGTATTGTTTTCATCGATCTTCCCAGGCGAAAAGAGAAGTCCGGTACCTCGCTCAGCCTCATGACGAACGGGCCTGCTTCACCGCACACTGAAGACGGATCGAGGATTGTGCTAGGCTGCGGCTGAGGAAGATGCATGGCAAGACGAAGTAGATCGCTGATAGAGATCGGCCGGGTCGGACGGTTGACCATGAGTTTCGCTTGCCAAGATCGTAGAACCGTCATGACCGGTGCGTCTCGCACAAGTCCGTGGCATCTGTTCCCTCCTATTTATCTTGATGATACCGGATCGGCTTATACTTTGTTGGTGAACCCTTCCGGCGGCCTTGTCGGGGGAGATCGGCTTTCCATTCATATGACATTGGCCGCTCAGTCGCATGTCATCGTATCGACACCTTCCGCCAATCGTGTGTACCGATCCCGCTCAAAGGATCTTGAAGCCATTCAGACGATCAAGGTTATGGTTGGTGAAGGGGCGATTCTCGAGTGGGCACCGGAACACACTATCCCGTATGCCGGGTCGCGCTTTCGCCAAACCATCCAGGTCCGGCTGGCTCCCAACTCGACTGTGATGCTGTGGGATGCCATGGCCGCTGGGCGGGTGGCACAAGAGGAACGGTGGGCCTTTTCGAGCCTGGCAAATCATGTTGCCATCACCACGGCATCGGGCGTTTCCGTTATAGAACGTTACCGCCTCGACCATGCCTCTGCATTCCATCCTGCGGGGATCGCTCGTTCGTGGGACTATGTGGCATCACTCTACATTGTGAGCGACGCACTGAACCCCGATGCCTGGAAGACCTTGGAGGCGAGAATCGGCGATGTCCTTGATGCCGAACCGGGAGCCTTGCTGGGCGGCGTTTCCACCCCAGCCGTGCCCGGCGTGGTCGTAAAGCTGGTCGCTCGTTCCGCTCCTGTCTTGACCGCCGCGCTGGAGCAACTCTGGGCCGCGGTCCGATTCACATTGTGGGGGCAACCTCCTGTGACTTTACGCAAATATTAGCAGGGTGTCGGAATAAACTATCTTCGCTACCCGTGGATACATCATCGCTGACACTTCGAGAACATCCTGTTAGGGTCTGTCCAGTTGCGATGCGGGGAATGCGTTTGACAATCATGTCGGCCGATGGTACCGTGGGGCCGCTTTGAGGGGACAACGGAGTCTCCATTTCTCAGACACCAAGTGAAACGGACAATGACGTCCTCAGCTCTTCCGGAGAGCGAGGGCGTTTTTTTTTGACCGGGATGCCGAAACGAGACCAATCTTCATCCTTAGCGCTTCTCACGCCGGGATCATGGCCACCCTCAACTGGCTGCTTGGAACCCCTTGTTGCTTCCTTTGTCGAAGCCTTGCAGGATAGTCCTGTCAAGAGCCTGCCGTGAGGGGATAGCGAGCAAGATCATGCGCATACTTCGTATTGCCATGGTGCAGATGAATCCGACGGTCGGAGACCTCGACGGCAATGGGCGACGAATCATCGAATCGATCCGGGAAGCCAAAAAGGCGAAAGCCGATCTCGTGGTGTTTCCTGAACTCGCCGTGACCGGCTACCCGCCGGAGGACCTCCTCCTCAAAGCGCGATTCGTAGAGGATAACCGGCGTGCTCTTGAACATATCGTCAAACAAGTCAGCGGAATCACGGCGGTCGTGGGATATGTCGGGCAGGGGCACGCGCCCGCACATCGGGCGACATCTCCGACCGTCCTGCCGGCCGGCCGCCATGAGTTGTATAACGCCGCGGCGATCATTACCGATCGGCGTGTGGCGGCAACGTACTACAAATGGTGTTTGCCGAACTACGGTGTGTTCGACGAGAGCCGCTATTTTTATCCGGGCAAACGCCTTCCATTGCTCATGCTGGACGGGGTGGCGATCGGCATCAATATCTGTGAGGACATTTGGCTCCCCGAGGGGCCGACCCGCGCACAAGCCGCCGGGGGCGCCGAAGTGATCGTGAACATCAATGCGTCTCCCTTTCACATGGGCAAGAGCCAATATCGCGAGCAGATGTTGGCAACCCGCGCTCGAGAAAATGGCGTGATCCTGACCTATACCAATATGGTGGGCGGACAGGATGAGTTGGTGTTCGATGGAAACAGCCTCATCCTCGATCATACCGGCGAGGTGACCGTCAAGGGGAAGGCATTCGAACCAGACCTCATCATCGCGGACTTGGATGTGGAACCCGTGGCGCGGGCTCGGATGAGACAGAGCGGCAGAAAACCCTCTATTCCCAATCTCGGCAAGTTGATCGACCGGATCATGGTAACCACCAGAGCGTCCGCTCCACAACGGAGCCGATCTATTCCGGTCCATGTCTCACGGTTGGAGCCGTTGGAGGAAGTGTACCGCGCGCTGACGCTCGGGATTCGCGATTATGTCGGAAAAAATGGGTTCAAGCGGGTTGTCATTGGCCTCAGCGGGGGCGTGGATTCGGCCTTAACCATCGTCTTGGCAGTGGACGCCCTCGGCCCTGACAACGTGCTTGGCGTCTTCATGCCGTCTCCCTATACCTCCCGAGAGAGCCGGGAAGATGTGGCGGATATCGTGCAGCGGCTGGGCATCAAACTCTTGACCATCCCAATCACCCGGACATTCCGCTCGTATCTGGCGGCGTTGGAGAAGGCTTTTCATGGCCGCCGACCCGACGCAACCGAGGAGAATATTCAGGCGCGCATTCGCGGAAACATTCTCATGGCCCTGTCGAACAAGTTCGGGCACTTGGTTCTAACGACCGGTAACAAAAGCGAGATGAGCGTGGGGTATGCCACGCTCTACGGCGACATGGCCGGAGGCTTCGCCGTCATCAAAGACGTGCCGAAAACCATGGTGTATGAGCTGGCTCATCTGCGCAACCGAGCCGGCGAGTCCCCGGTCCTTCCAAAGCGGGTATTGGAGCGTGCGCCCACAGCCGAATTGAAGCATGACCAGAAGGATGAGGACTCACTGCCCAGTTATGCGGTCTTGGATCCTATTCTCAAAGCCTACGTCGAAGACGACCAGTCGCTGGAGGACATCGTCCAGGCAGGATTCGATCGTCAAACGGTGGCCCGGGTGATCCAGATGGTCGACCACAGTGAATATAAACGCCGTCAAGCGCCCATCGGCATCAAGATCACGCACCGGGCATTGGGAAAGGACCGCCGCATGCCGATTACGAGCAAGTATCGGAATCTCTGAGAGTCGGTCGCAAATTCAGGATGGAGGTGACGATGACAAACGTTCGGCATGGGATGCCGGCTACAGCAGCCATGGCGCTCACTTTTCTATCGCCGTCTCTTGCGTTGGGGCAACAGGTCCTGCCGGTGCCGGGAGAAGCGGCGCCCGTCTTGAACAGCGGCGACACGGCGTGGTTGTTAGCAGCGTCCGCGTTGGTCATGCTCATGGTCATTCCCGGTATCCCGTTTTTCTATGGAGGATTGGTCCGGAGCAAGAACGTGATCGGCACTATGGTCCAGACCTTTGCCATTCTCTGTGTCGTCACGCTGGTGTGGGTCGTGTGCGGATACAGCTTGGCGTACAGTCCCGATCGAGGCGGGGTCATCGGCGGCCTTGACTGGATGTTGCTCAGCGGGGTGGAGGGCGCTCCGTACCCGCCCCTCGCGCCGACCGTCCCCCACCAGGCGTTTATGCTGTTTCAGTTGTTGTTTGCGGCATTCACGCCGGCGTTGATAGCAGGTGCGTTTGCCGAACGCATGAAATTCAGCTCCGTCCTGCTCTTTACTCTGCTCTGGAGCCTCTTTATCTATGCGCCGATTGCGCACTGGGTCTGGGGCGGCGGATGGCTCAGGAAGCTCGGGGCCTTGGACTTTGCCGGAGGAACGGTCGTCCATGTGAGTTCAGGGTTCAGTGCCCTGGCTTGCGCAATGGTGCTGGGAAAGCGGCGAGGTTGGCGGACGGACTACATGGCCCCTCATAACCTCCCGTACGTGCTGCTTGGGACGGGCCTCCTCTGGGCCGGCTGGTTCGGATTCAACGGTGGAAGTGCAAGGAGCGCATCCGTTGTAGCCGTCAATGCCATCGTCGTGACACACCTCACGGCTGTGGCGGCAGCGTTCACCTGGATGGTGGTGGAATGGCATCATCGCGGGAAGCCGACCGTGCTCGGAATCGCGACCGGCGCCGTGGCCGGATTGGCCACCTCGACGGCGGGGGCAGGCTTCATCAGTCCGGCGGCTGCCATCATCGTCGGCGCGGCGGCGGGCGCTTGTTCTTATCTAGCCATCGTATGGAAAGGAAGGATCGGGTATGACGATACCCTCGACGTCCTGGGGACGCACGGAGTCGGTGGGATCATTGGAATGTTGGCCACGGGCCTCTTTGCGTCGCGGGTCGTGAACCCACTGGGCGCGGATGGAGTCTTTGCCGGCAATTCAGGATTATTCGGCACTCAGTTGATTGCCGTGATTGCTGTCAGCGCGTTTTCGTTTATCGGCACCTATGCCATTTTGAAACTCACCGAGGGTTCGATGGGTCTCCGGGTCACGCAGGAGGAAGAAGCGACCGGACTTGATTTGACCCAACACAACGAACGAGCCTATTCATAACTCGCATTATTCATGACGGTTCGTGACGAAGCTGCGCAGACGCCATGCGAGGTCCACGCCGTGCCGAATAAGGCACGGCACGTTTGTGCGCGCCAGCGAGACGGTGAGCTGTCTGGAGCCACCGAGCGGCGAGCCCGCCCGCCATACCAAGCTTCGCTTGACCCGCCGCGTTCGATCAATCGCGGCGGAGAGGATTTTTGCCACCGACTCCACTGACAGGCTTGTCGTAGCAACGTATACGCGGTTGCAGTAGAAACGTTGTTGAATAATGCGGGCTAAGCTTGCCGGCGTGTGCAATGTTGGCCGGCTGAAGGATCCCTTGACAGTTTTTAAGAGTCGATGCTATAAGCCCCCATTCTTGCCGGGACAATGACGTCTTCGGTAAGGCTCCCCTATTGAAAGTGGACAAAGACGTCCTGAGGTCGTCGAGGCGACCATGAGGGCGTCTTTTTTTTTGCGAGGGAGGGAGCGGCCGTTTGGGCAGAGGGTTGATCGAAGCGATGCGGCTGCCCCATTGTTCGCGGTATTTGTGTGAAAGAATGAGATCGGCTATGATGACTCGTTTCACATCCGGGCCATGCATGACGGCGGTTCTTGGCAGTCGGCAGAGAGTCAGGGCAAGCGATGACATGCATGCGCCGAGGCTTCCGGCGGATGCCATTAACCATCAGCCACGGGCGATCACTTTTTACGGGGAGGAGGCATGAAACTTATCGAGGCGATCATTAAGCCTTTCAAACTGGATGAAGTGAAAGATGCCTTGTTGGAGATCGGTGTGCAGGGCATGACCGTCACCGAGGTCAAAGGCTTCGGGCGCCAGAAGGGCCACAAGGAAACGTATCGAGGGCAGGAATATACGATCGAGTTCGTGCCCAAGGTGAAGGTTGAAGTGGCGGTGACCGACAGCCAGGTGCCGAGAGTGTTGGACACGATCACAAGAGCCGCCAAAACCGGGAGCATCGGGGACGGAAAAATTTTTGTGCGTGACTTGAGTTCCGCCGTCCGTATCAGAACGGGCGAAACAGGAGAGAGCGCGCTCTGACGATGGCTCAGCATTCCGAAATAACCGCCGGTGAACTGCAGGACGGATCGCCGGTCGCGATCGGCGCCGCGTTGAGTGGGCAACGCCAGGCGATAGAGCGGCGCGTGATGAACGGAGCCTCAGGCGATGAAATCGTGGGAGCGACCACCGATATGGTGGATGCGCTCATCGTGGGCCGGTACAAGACTGCCGCGCGCGCAGGTGGTGGAGCTTATACTGCCGCTGGCTTCCAGCACTGTTGCCTGGTCGCCCTCGGCGGATATGGCCGGCGGGAATTGGCGCCGTATTCCGACATTGATCTGATGGTGCTGTATCGGCCTGAGGCAGGAAAAATCGTCCCCGATTTCGTCAAGGGCGTGCTGCATCCGTTGTGGGACGCAGGTTTCCAAGTGGGTCATAGTGTGCGGACGATCCAGGATTGCATCGACCTCGGCATTCAAGACTTGACGGTGCGGACCTCCATGATGGAGGCTCGGTTTCTCGCCGGAAGCCCGGAACTCTTCCAGCAGTTTCACACGCGCTATCTGCGCAAAGTCGTTTTCCGGGGCACGGAAAAGTATCTCGAGTCCAAACTCGAAGAACGACGCCGCGAATATCAAAAATTCGGCGAGACCGTCTATCTTCTTGAGCCGAACGTCAAAAAAAGCAAAGGTGGCTTGCGGGATCTTCATCTGTTGCAATGGATCGGCATGGCGCGATATCGCGCGCCGACCATCCGCGAGTTATCCGACCGCGGCATTCTCTCCCCGGACGATTATCGAGCCTTGAAAGAGGCCCGCGAATTTCTGCTACGGGTACGAGCGTTTCTGCATATCCGCGCCGGTATGGCGCAAGAGATCTTGACCTTCGAGGACCAAGTGTGGCTGGCTCAGCAGTTCGGGTTTGCTGATTTGCCGCATCTGCTCGCCGTGGAGCAGTTCATGCAGCAATACTATCGGCACACCACGGAACTGCATGCCGCTTCGGCACGATTCATGGCGCGCTGCCGCCTCGTCCCGCTCTACCAGCGTGTGATGCGGCTCCTGCCCTCGCCGCGTATCGAGAGTCATTTCATCCTGAAAAGCGACGTGTTGACGGTGGCCTCCGATGCGCGCCTGGTGGTCCTGAAAAATCCCGTGCTGTTGCTTAAGTTATTCGATGTGGCCCGCTCCCGGCAGGCGACCATCGATCCGGCTTTTCTGGAAGACATCCACCGGCATGCGGATGCACTTCCGGCCGAGGCATTCCGGTCGTCTGAGGTGGGCCGGATGTTCCTCGCCATTCTGTCCGGGCCCGGGACCGCCAAAACGTTGGATGCGATGCACCGAGCGCATCTGCTGGAAAAATTAGTTCCGGCCTTTGCCCGGGTCAGAGGCCTGATGCAGTTCAATCATTATCACAAGTACACCGTCGATGAGCACAGTCTGCTTGCCGTCGCCAAGGCCGAGTCCTTGGCTCAGGATCAGGGTGTGCTGGGCGGCGTTTATCGCGACATCAAACGGAAAGATGTGCTGCATCTAGCAATCCTGCTGCATGACCTCGGGAAAGGGCACGAGGAAGATCACAGCGAGATCGGTCGTGGGTTGGCCGAGGATGCGGCAGCCCGGTTCGAGTTCGGCGAACAGGAGGCCCATACGCTGGTTTTCTTGGTCCATCGACATCTGTTGATGGCGCACACGGCCTTCAGGCGGGATCCTTACGATGAAAAAGTCCTGCTGCCGTTCGCGCGAGAGGTGGGTACGCCGGAGGTGCTGCGGAAAATGTTGGTGCTCACGGCTGCCGACATCGCGGCGGTTGGTCCTGAAGTGCTGACGAAGTGGAAAGAATCGCTGCTCATCGAGTTGTATTATCGAGCCATGCAGGAAGTGTCCGGAGAACGGGAAACCGACGATGTGCCCGAGCGGCTGAAGCAGGTGGCGATGGACGTGGCCGCGCAGGAGCCGCTGGCGGCACCGGCCGACGCCGGGGCGAGATGGGTGGAGACCCAGCTTGGCCAATTTCCGATCCGCTATGCCTGCGGGACGTCACCGAAGCGAATCGCGGCGCATCTGGCCGCCATCCGGCGCCTGCATAGCGGCGAGGTGGTCGTCGATGCCGAGTATAACGAACAATTGGGAACCTCCGAATACGCCGTGGTCACGCACAATGATTTAGTGCCGGGAATTTTCTCGAAGATCGCGGGGGTCATGGCGGCAAGCGGCCTTCAAATTCTCGATGCCCAGATCCTGACCCGCACGGACGGCATCGTCGTCGATACCTTTCAAGTCATGGACCGGGATTATCACGGCGCGCCGCCAGAGGAGCGAAGTCGCGCCATTGGAGAAAGAATCGCCGCCGTGTTGAAAGGATGGGAACATGTGGATGAGTTGATCCGTCGGGGAACGCGGCTGAATAGCGCCCGGATGGTCCCCCTCAACCGTCAGCCGACGGAAGTGCGGATCGACAATGAGACCTCCGACCGGTTCACGATTATCGATGTCTTTGCCGATGACCGCCAGGGATTGTTGTACATCATCACGAATGCGATCTTCAGGCTCGGCCTGTCCGTCCATGCGGCGCGGATTTCGACGAGATTGGATCAGGTGGCGGACGTTTTTTATGTGACGAATCAATCGGGCGGCAAGCTCGAAGAACAGGCGCAGCTCGACGCGGTGCGGGCGACGGTCCTTCGGGATGTCGAGACATTTCTCGAGGTGAAGGCGGCATGAAGGAAATGAATGTGGCGGTATTACTGTGAAGAGTGTGAAAGGAGGGGCGGATGAACGTTCGTGAAGTCTTAGAGTTTGCCAAGAAGAACAAGGTCCAAATCGTGGATCTGAAATTTGTGGATTTGGTCGGCACGTGGCAGCATTTCAGTATTCCCGTGAGCGAATTAAACGAAACCTTGTTCAAAGACGGGTCCGGCTTTGACGGGTCGTCGATTCGCGGCTGGAAGGCCATCAATAACAGCGACATGCTGGCGATGCCCGACCCGGAGACGGCCTGTCTCGATCCGTTCAGCGCAGTGCCCACGCTCAGCATGGCCTGTAACATCGTCGAGCCGATTACGCGAGAGAGCTACGAACGGGACCCTCGATTCATCGCCCAGAAAGCCGAGAAATATCTGCAGAGCACGAAGATCGGCGACATCTCTTATTGGGGCCCGGAAGCCGAATTCTTCATTTTTGACCATGCCCGCTATGACCAAACGAACCACAGCGGGTACTATCACATCGATTCGGAAGAAGGCGTGTGGAATGCCGGCCAGGAAGGCGTGAATCTCGGATCGAAGATCCGCCACAAGGAGGGGTATTTCCCGGTGGCGCCGACCGACACGCAACAAGATATTCGCAGCGAAATGATCATCGAGATGGAGAAGGCCGGAATCGCGGTCGAGAAGCATCATCACGAAGTGGCTACGGCGGGACAAGCCGAAATCGACGTCCGGTTCGACTCCCTGCTGAAAATGGCCGATAAGATGATGATGTACAAGTACATCGTCAAGAACGTGGCCCGCCGTCATGGAAAAACCGTGACGTTCATGCCGAAACCGATCTTTGGCGACAATGGATCGGGCATGCATTCTCATCAAAGCATTTGGAAAGACGGTAAACCGCTGTTTGCCGGCAAAGAGTACGCGGGCGTCTCTCAAATTTGCCTGTACTATATCGGCGGCATTCTCAAACATGCCCCGGCGTTGGCGGCGTTCACCAATCCCACCACCAACTCGTACAAGCGGCTGACGCCGGGATTCGAAGCCCCCGTGCTGCTTGCCTATTCCAGCCGGAACCGTTCGGCCGGCATCCGCATCCCCATGTACTCACCGAGCCCGAAAGCCAAACGCATCGAAGTGCGGTTTCCTGATCCCGCCTGTAATCCGTACTTGGCGTTTGCAGCCATGCTGATGGCCGGCCTCGACGGGATTGAAAATAAAATCAATCCAGGCGAGCCGGGGGAGAAGGATCTGTACGATCTGGAACCGAAGGAGGCCGCCAAGATCCGCACGATGCCGGGCAGTTTGGACGAGGCATTGACGCATCTGGAGAAGGACCACCAGTTCCTCCTCAAAGGCGGCGTCTTTACGGAGGATCTGATCGAAACCTGGGTGAGCTACAAGCGCAGCAAGGAAGTCGATGCCTTGCGGCTCCGGCCGCATCCGTACGAGTTCTGCCTCTACTACGATGTCTAGCAGAGCTGTATTTCAAGCAAGCGCTTGACGATCCATAGGATCGGATGGTATAGGTTCTATCCACGAGCAAGGCTTACGGCAACGGCGCCTGAGTCAACGCTCGACAAGTTGGTAAACGGACAAGGGCGTCCGTCATTCTATGACAAGAATGGCGGACGCCTTTTTTATTGAACAAATTCAGGTGAGACAATGATGTCTCACGGGCGAGTGAATGTCATCTCGCCAAGAGGACAACGACGTCCTTCTTCCAATCGCTGGGAGAAGGACGTTTGTTTTTGATGAATCTTCCGAATATCAGCGGGGCGCACGAGGAAAGGCCGGGCCGTTGAGAGAACTCTTGGAGGCTACAATGAACGACCACTCGGTCCCACCGTCTCATTCCCTGGCGAAAGTCGTCGGCGACGCGAAGGACGCCGAAACAGCGGAACAATACCTCCACAAGACAGTTGAAGAGTCGGTCGTGGCGGCTGTGCTTCGTGCAGCCGAACCCTCCCGCCGGCAGTTTCTCGTCGGCCTCGGGGCAGCGGCGCTGACGGCCGCGATCGCGGACCTGTTCCCTCTGGAACAGTTCCGGGCTTTTGCCGCTGAACCGGCCGGTCCGCCGGAGAAGAAAGATGTCAGCATCGGGTTCATTCCCATCACCTGCGGCACGCCGATCATCATGGCCGAGCCATTGGGGTTCTACAAAAAACATGGTTTGAACGCTTCGGTGAAGCGTGCAGCGGGGTGGGCGATGATTCGGGACTGGGCGGTGAACAAGGAAGTGGATGCGGCGCACATGCTGACACCGATGCCTCTAGCCATTACCTTGGGCGCCGGTTCCATGGCGACACCGATGTACATGCCGGCGGTGGAGAATATCAATGGGCAAGCCATCACGTTGCACATCAAACACAAGGGCGTTCAAAAGGCCGCAGATATGAAGGGCTTCCGGTTCTGTGTTCCGTTCGATTACTCCATGCACAACTACCTGCTCCGATATTATTTAGCGGAAGGAGGCCTTCACCCCGATAAGGACGTGCAGATTCGAATCGTGCCTCCGGCGGAAATGGTGGCAAACTTGAAGGCCGG
Source organism: Nitrospira sp. Nam80 (assembly GCF_965152575.1). Taxonomy (NCBI): domain Bacteria; kingdom Pseudomonadati; phylum Nitrospirota; class Nitrospiria; order Nitrospirales; family Nitrospiraceae; genus Nitrospira; species Nitrospira sp. Nam80. Next base: position 3,310,556 of record NZ_OZ224216.1, on the reverse strand, counting down.
CAACGTCGACGGGTATTTGGGACCGGATCCATTCAATCAACGAGCGGTCTATGAGAATGTCGGCTTCATCTTCAAGCTGTCCAAAGAGATTTGGGATCGCCATCCCTGCTGCGCGTTCACCGTGACGAAGGCGTTCGCGACCCAATACCCCAACACCTTCCATGCGATGTGGCGCTCCATTGTCGATGCGGCTCATTATGCGTCAAACCCGGCGCATCGGAAGGAGATCGCTGTTGCCATCGCGCCGACCAATTATCTCAATCAACCGGTCACCGTGCTTGAGCAGGTCTTGACCGGGACCTTCGCGGACGGACTTGGCAAGATTCAGAAGGCTGCGGATCGGATTGATTTCGACCCGTATCCATGGCACTCGATGGCCATCTGGATTCTGACGCAAATGCAGCGGTGGGGCCATGTGAAGGGGGACGTGAACTATAAAACGGTCGCTGAACAGGTCTACCTGGCGACGGGGTGTGATCGTGTCGCGAAGGAGCTCGGCTATCCGACGCACGAGGCCACCACGACAAAACATGTCATCATGGGCAAGGAATTCGATCCGAACCAGGCAGAGGCTTATCTCAAAGGGTTCAAAATTCACAGCATGGCGTGAGGCCCACATGGAATCACTTTGGTCGGCTCTATCATCCAAGTTAACCTCCGACTCCGGCACAGATCCTGGCACATCCTGCGTCCTTTCGCCGTCGGGATGGCTCGGCCGCTTTGCCACATGCGTGTGGTTGCGGCTCAGAGACCTGCGGGCTCTCCAAATCAGGGGGATTCGATCTGGTGGAACGGCGCCAGGGCAGGCGAGGGGAAACCCATGGCTTATATCAGGCTTCCTACTGGTGATTTTTCTTCTCAGCTGGCACTTCTTCACGTTGCGGCCAACATTTGACCCGACAGGAATGACCGAGGAACAACTGCAGTTGATGGAATTCAACGGCGATATCGTGCGGGGGGCGGACGGAGTCTATAGCTGGAATGCTGAAAAGGAAAAGGTCAGCGGCGTTCCGGGACCCTTGGCGGTGCTCGACAAAGCCCGCGTGGAGATGTCTGAAGCGTTTGAAATCAAAGGGACGAACGATCACGGAATCGCCTATCTGGTGCTGTACACGGTTTCGCGTTTTGGCGTGGGGTTTCTGGCAGCTTCGATCATCGCGATCATGCTCGGGGTCGTCTTGGGTCTGAACCGGGTCCTGTTTCGGGCCGTCAATCCGTACATTCAAATTCTCAAGCCCATCTCCCCGCTGGCCTGGATGCCCTTGCTGCTCTATACGGTTAAAGATCCCAAGTGGACGGCGGTCCTTGTTGTGTTCATGGCTGCGCTGTGGCCCACGTTGGCGACCACCGCCTTCGGCGTGAATTCACTGAGGAAGGAGTATCTGCACGTGGCCGCCATCGTGCAGTTATCTTGGTTCAAACGGCTGTTCAAAGTGATTCTGCCTGCGGCAGCACCCACCATTGTGAACGGATTGCGAATCTCCTTCGGTAGCGCATTGGTCGCAGTCGTGCCGGCGGAGATGCTGCTGGGCGAACTGGGTGTCGGATATTTGAGCTGGATTGAATGGAACAATCTGGACATTGCCGGTGTGATCTTCGCCATTCTGGTCGTCGGAGTCGTTGGCGTGGTGTTGGATTCAGGGTTCAACAAGCTGGCAGGCTATGTCACATACCAGGAGTAACCGATGTCATTTCTTCAAATCGACCATGTGAGCAAGTATTTTCCGAATCCATCCGGAGACGGTCAAGTCTGTATTTTCAGAGACGTGACAATCAAGATCCAGAAGGGGGAGTTTGTCACGACCATCGGGCATTCGGGCTGCGGGAAAAGTACGCTGCTCAACATCATAGCCGGATTGGAAACGCCCTCTGAGGGAGGAGTCATTCTCAATGGTCGTGAAGCTTCCGGACCGGGGCTGGATCGGATGGTTGTGTTTCAAAACTTTGCGCTGATGCCCTGGATGACGGTCTTTGAGAACATCGCCCTGGCGGTCCGATCGGCATACCCGGAATGGACGCGTCAACAGGTGACGACCCATGTCCACAAGTACATTATGCTGGTGGGATTGAAGGGCGCCGAGGATAAGCGCCCTGTTGCATTGTCGGGCGGGATGAAGCAACGCGTGGGGCTGGCTCGGGCATTTTCGATTGAGCCGAAGGTGCTGCTGCTGGATGAGCCGTTTGCGCAGATTGATGCCCTTACGCGGGGTGTCATTCAGGAAGAGTTGATTCAAATGTGGAACACATCGAGAAATACCGTGTTCATGGTCACTCATGACGTCGACGAAGCGATCTTGTTGTCCGACCGGATACTGCTCATGACGAACGGACCCGAGGCGCGAATTGCCGAGATGGTCCATGTAACGATTCCTCGGCCGCGATTGCGGGAGACGATCATTGATCACCCGCATTACTACAAAATCAGAAACCATATCATTCACTTCCTGGTCCGTCATGCGAAACAGGGGACGAGCGGAGACGGAGCATCTTCGGATCAGTCGATGGACGGGTCTCCCGTCATTGTGGATTTCGAAGCCGTATCATCGGCTGTGCGCTAAGAAGAGCCGCATAGTACGTTCATACGGGCGGGGAGGTGAAAGGCAATCGTAACGAACGCCCGCCATATGGATGTGTCGATGCCACAGCGCAGATCTGATGCATGTATAACGATCCCAAATGTGAAGCCATCAAAGGAGGCCAACATGGAAAAAGAAGCGATACGCAAGAGGATCAAGGCCGCTCGACTCGAAAAGAAACTCACGATTGCCGATGTCGCGAAAACCGTTGGGAAGAATCCCACCTTCGTGGCGGCGGCGTTGAACGGCAATCATCGGTTCACCACGGACGAAGCGGTGAAGGTCGGCAAGCTTCTGGATTTGGACAACGATATCGTTCAGTCCTTAAGCCGCTTTCCGGTGCGAACGGATCTGCCGAACATGACAGATCCGTTCAAGTACAGGTTGCTCGAGATTATCGGCGTGTACGGTGATTCGTTGCGTGAAATGGCAAACGAGATGTTCGGGGACGGCATTATGAGCGCGATCGATTTCACCTTGGACATGGAAAAAGTCACCGGCGGCCAGGGCGAAGCACGCTGCAAGATCACGCTGAACGGCAAATGGCTCGAATATAAAACGTTCTGACGAACGGGGATGGCCGAGCCGTCCAAGCGGTCTCTCGATGAGATGCTCACATTAGCGAAGGAACATATGGGATCACGGTTATGGATGCACCACTGGAAATGGGCCGGGCCGCTAGTCGCGCTACTCATGCCGGCCACGAGCGCCGCGGAGACAGTGACAGCGGGGATCGTGAGTGGAGCCGACACCGCTTGGGTCTTGATGTCGTCGGCCCTCGTGTTGGCGATGATCGTTCCTGGATTGGCGCTGTTTTATGGCGGCCTGGTTCGCAGCAAGAACGTGCTTGGAACGATCATGCAGAGTTTTGTCATTCTCTGCCTGGTCAGCGTCCTCTGGATCCTGCTCGGGTACAGTCTTGCATTCGGGCCCGACAAGCGGGGGCTCATCGGCGGATTGGAATGGGTTGGGTTACAAGGCGTGGGACTGGCTCCTCATCCACCGTATGGCTCCACCATCCCTCATCAAGCATTCATGATCTTTCAGATGATGTTTGCGGCAATTACGCCGGCCCTAATCACGGGTGCCTTTGCCGAGCGAATGAAATTCAGCGCACTGGTGTTATTCGCGGGGCTCTGGTCGGTCGTGGTCTATGTGCCAGTCGCCCATTGGCTATGGGGCGGCGGATGGCTCAGCAGCCTCGGGGGGCTCGATTTCGCCGGAGGCGCGGTGGTGCACATCAGTTCCGGGATCAGTGCGCTCGTCTGCGCGACGGTGCTCGGCGCACGGCAAGGGTATGGCGCTGAATACATGGCGCCGCACAATCTGCCCATGACGCTGTTGGGAACAGGGCTCCTCTGGTTCGGGTGGTTCGGGTTTAATGCAGGCAGCGCGCTGGGGGCGAACGACACGGCGGTCGCAGCCTTTCTCGCGACACATATGGCTGCGTCGGCTGGGGCTTTGACATGGATGGTAGTGGAGTGGCTGCATCGCGGATCGCCGACCGTGTTGGGAATTGCGAGCGGCGCCGTGGCCGGTCTGGCGACGATCACGCCCGGCGCCGGCTATGTGGGCATGTCTTCTGCCTTGTTGATCGGGCTCCTAGCAGGTGGATTGTCCTACCTGGCGATCAATTGGAAAGTGAGGCTTGGTTACGATGATTCACTCGATGTGGTGGGAATCCACGGGGTTGGCGGTGTGCTTGGGATCCTGGCGACAGGACTCTTTGCATCCAAGGCGGTAAATATGAGCGGGACGGACGGCCTTTTTTTCGGAAATCCGTCTTTCCTCGGCATTCAAGTCCTCGTGGCAGTCTCGGTCGCCGGTTTCTCGGCGGCGCTCACGTATGGATTGCTCAAATTGGTAGACCGCATGGTCGGGCTGCGCGTATCACAGGACGAAGAGAGAATGGGGCTTGATCTCAGTCAGCACGACGAACGCGCGTACTCGTAAACTTCCTACGGGTCGCCTGTATGGTGTGATGTCGCCGTCCTGTTGGCGGATGACGTCTGGAAGAAAGGGAGCGACCATCGCACGATGATTGTGTGAAGAGACAACTGAACTGAGACGCTCCCAAAGACCGGATTACCCGACAGCGCTGTCAGGGTAAAGTTTGGCAAAGGCGCCAAGACTGAAGACGGAGGCAACGCCGCCTCTTTCGATCAGCTTATGGCGCCTTTGTATTTTCAGTCCCTACGACGAAGGAGGATACCATGACGGCTTCGGCTTACGAATACAATGTGTCAACGGAAGAGGTGCTGCTGGATATTCTGCGAAAAGGACAGGTCCGAACCATGGACAGCCTCGTGGAGGCGTCTGGTCTTGACTGGTCACAGGTCTTTCTGGCGATCGACCGCCTGAGCCGATCCGGCGATATTCGGTTACAACGGGCGGGCGGACTTCAGTACGAAGTGCGTATCAAGCAGGCGGTCGTATGATATCTGAGCGCGATCACACCCTGTGGCTGGTGATGTCTACGACGCTGGTCATGCTCACGTTCCCAGGCGTGGCCTTGTTCTACGGCGGAATGGTGCGGAAGAAAAACGTCCTGAACACGATGGCCATGATTTTTCTCGCGCTGGTGCTGGCTTCTATTGAGTGGCTGTTGTGGGGTGAAAGGATAGCGGTCGGCTCATATGAAACTGCGGCGACGGGCATGGAAAGCGGCCGCCCGTCGCGTGCACTTCACCACGCCCTATCAGGAGCACTGGCCTTGGCGTTGGTGAGCGGAACGCTGGTGGAACGGGTTCGGTTCATGTTTTTCCTACTCTTCGGACTTGTTTGGGTGGGTGCGGTGTACGGTCCGATCGCGCACTGGCTCTGGGGCGGAGGATGGCTGACCAATATGGGGAGTCTCGATTTCGCAGGCGGGGCGGTGATCCATCTGTCGGCAGGAGTCAGTGCCTTGGTTGCCGCGCTCGTGATCGGGCCTCGGAGGGGGTATGGACGAATCGAGATGATCCCGAACCATCTACCATTTGCCGTATGTGGCGCGGGGCTCATGTGGGTCGGATGGTGTGGCTTCTCCGCCGGTCCATCACCCTCGTCCATGAATACGGCCACGAGCGCGCTGGTGGCGATTCACGCGGCGGCTGCCGCATCGGCCCTGACCTGGACCTTGGCCGAGTGGATGCAGCGGGATAAACCGACTGCGTTGGGAACCGTAAGCGGAGCGGTCGCGGGATTGGTGGCGAGCTCGTCGGCAGCGGGCTATGTCGGTCCGCTGGCCGCGATCGTCATCGGGATCGGGGCGGGAGCCCTGTCCTACATGGTTGTCAACTACGTCAAGCTTATTCTGGGCTATGACGACTCCTTGGATGTATTCGGCATGCATGGAGTCGCAGGCGCATGGAGCATGATCGCCACGGGGCTCTTTGCGTCGACCGCGGTGAATCCCGACGGAAGCGACGGGCTGTTCAATGGGTATCCCTATCAGTTGTTTGCTCAGGTCGTTGCGATGCTGGCGGTGGCGCTGTTTGCGGCCGGTATGACGTTCGTGGTGATCACGGTGCTTCGGATGGTCCTGGTGCCGCGGGTGGAGGAGGAAGCGGAATCCATGGGGCTTGATCTGACACAACATGGGGAGAAGGGGTACTCATGAGATGTTGGATGTACACAGTCGCGAAATCGCGTAATCGACGCGCTTCACGATAACGTGATTCATGTACGACGAGCAATGAGGTGTTGAATGGCGATTGTTCATGACGATGCAGGAAGACGAAAGTTTCTGAGCCAAGCCGTAATGGGCTTCGGGATGCTGTTCGGCCTTGGTGCGCTCAGCTTACGGTTCGCGCAGTTTCTCATTCCCAGCCAGAAGCCGAAGCGGTACGAAGCCGTGTTGATCGGCGGAGAATCGCGAATCCCGCTCGGTGAAGCCGTGCCGATTGACCTCGGGAGTCACAAGATGCTGGTGCTCAGGACAGACGAGGGAATCACCGCGTTTTCGAGGCGCTGCACGGACCTGGGATGTCTCGTGTCTTGGAACAAGGAACGGGAACAGTTTGTCTGCCCGTGCCATCAAGGAGTCTTTGACAAGACGGGGCTGAACGTTGCCGGCCCGCCGCCGCGCCCGCTCGATCGATTCGAGATCCTGAAACGAGGCGGCCAGTTGTATGTCAATATTGTGAATGCTTAACCCGCATTATCCATGAGCGGTTCATTTGCAGTGTCGGATTCGCTGCCGCGACAAAGCTGCACACGAAGCCGGTGATTCTTTGAACAACTCAGAACTTAGGACTCAGAACTCATAGCTCAGAACTCATAGCTCAGAACTCATAACTCAAAACTCAGAACTCCTGAAAGGTAAGCGGATGTCATCGATCGAAACACAGGCTTCCCACACCACGGAAAGTGATAAAGGCAAGACGTGGGTGGATTACATCCAGAAGGACCTCCCGCAGCATCTGGATTGGTGGCCATACACGCTGGGCGCGATTCCTCTCACGCTGTTCGGGCTCTTGGTGACGACGGGGCTCCTGCTCACGTTTTACTACGTGCCTTCACCGGAACGAGCCTATGAGAGTGTCGAGGAGCTTACGAATCAGATCTACCTCGGGTGGTTCATCCGAGGATTACACAAGACCTCTGTCGATCTCATGATTCTCTTTTTGCTGTTTCACGTGATCCGGGTGTTCATCACGCGCGCGTACCGGCCGCCCGGCGAGTTGAAATGGGTCAGCGGCTCCATCGTGCTGTTCGTCACGTTCGCCATGGGATTTTCGGGCTATTCGCTGGTCTTTGACAATGTGTCCTACTGGGGCATGACGGTCGTGACCAACATGATCGGAACGCTGCCGGTGGTGGGAACTCCTTTGTTGTATCTCCTCAGGGGCGGTGAAGAGGTCTCAGGCGTTACCCTCTTAAGGCTCTATGATCTTCATACCAAGCTCCTGCCCGCGTTGTGGGGCGGTCTGGTGATCGGCCATGTGATCATTGTCCGGTTGATGGGCTTTGCGGAGGTGAAGGGAAGTCGCGGATTCCATCCGTTCTTTCCCGAACATACCTTGAAAATGGGGGCGATCGCGGTGGGATTGCTCCTGCTGATCGTCGATGTCGTGATGATTTTTCCCCCAACCCTCGGCCAACCGGCCAATCCGCAGGAGGTGGCGTCGGATGTGTCCCCGCCCTGGTACTTCTCGGCTCCGTATATGTGGATTACCTTGCTGCCGGGGCCGGTGGCACTGTGGAGTCTCTTGGGGGGCGCCGGGCTGTTTGTGATGTACCCATTCGTGGATCGTGAATTATCGCGACGTGGATGGCCGATGGTAATGATGAACGCGATCATAGGTACGCTGCTCGTCCTTGGAGTGGCGGTCTTGATGGCGTTGGATACCGTGATGTGATGTAGAGGAGGCATGTATGCAAGACCTCGGTGAAGAACAGGGTGAAGAAACACGACGCCAACGGAATGGAACACTCAATTTCTCGCGGTACATCATCGGGGGATTGTGTCTGGTGTTATTCCTCGCGCTGACCGGAGTCGGGTATGTTCAGGTCGAAGAGCGGCGTGGGGGTGGGCTCCGCCCGTTTGTGTCCGCCGAAAACAAGCGGTGCATCGATTGCCATACGGCCAAAGATGTCGCAGTGGGCGGGATCAACGATTGGAAAGTCAGCCGCCATGCGCCCAAGGGCATCGGCTGTGTGGAGTGCCATCGCGCCGAGAAAGGCGAAACGGACGCCTATGACCATGAAGGCTTCCTCATCTCAACGTTGGTCACTCCCAAGGACTGCATGCGCTGCCATGACAGAGAGGCAAAGGAATTCGCACGATCCCACCATGCCAAGGGCGCCCAGTTTACCGGCTCGCTCGACAACTTTCTTGGGAACGTCGTGGAAGGACCGGAGGTCGTGACCACCGGGTGCGCCGGCTGCCATGGAAGCATCATTAAGGTGATGGAAAATGGAAAGCTCCATCCAGCCACCTGGCCGAATTCGGGAATCGGGCGCGTGAATCCGGATGGGTCGAAGGGCACCTGCTCCGCCTGCCATGCCCGACATAGTTTCTCCGTCGCGCAGGCTAGGCAACCGGAGAGTTGCGGCCGCTGCCACATGGGTCCGGATCATCCGCAGATCGAGGCCTATTACGAAAGCAAACATGGCGTCATGTACGAGGCCAATAAAGAAAAAATGAAATTGGCCGATCCATCGGAGAAGTGGCACCCGGGAAAAGATTACCTCTTCCCCACCTGCGCCACTTGCCATATGAGCGCGACCGGTACGCAAGAGGTGACGCACGATGTCGGAGAACGCATCAGTTGGACTCTCCGTCCGGTTATTTCAACGAGGCTGGAGAATTACGAGGACCGGCGAAAGGCCATGAGACAAGTCTGTTCCTCCTGTCACAGCGAGCAGATCGTGGAGCGATTCTTTACCTCGATGGACCAAGGAATCAACCTGTACAACGACAAATTCGGCCGGCCGGCCAAGGCGGCGATGGACAAGCTGCTCGAGATGAAGAAGATCACGCCGACCCCGTACGATGAAAAGATCGAATGGGTGTTCTACGAGCTCTGGCACCATGAGGGGCGCCGAGCCAGACACGGGCTCTCCAAAGTGGCACCGGACTATGTGCATTGGCAGGGGTTCTACGAAGTCGCCAAGAGTTTCTACACCAAGTTCCTGCCGTTGGTGCGTGAGCTGTCGCCGGCAGTGGCGGAAGAGATGCTCCGCAAGGAAGGCCACAAATGGATCGAGAAGGGCCTGACCGAGGAGGAGATTGCCGAGATGGTCCAGTTCTATGAGAAGGAAATGCAGGGCAAACGAGGAGGAGGATGAGGAGGGCGGAGTCATGAAAACAGACGACGAGGTTACGCTGCTTCGATTATTGCCGGACAGGGTGTCGCGAACATTGGAAGAATTGGTCACCCTGTCCGGTTTGACAGCTTCGCAGGTCTTGCTCGCGGTGGACCATCTGAGTCGGACGGGGGATGTCCTATTGCGGAAGGTCGGCATGGATTACCACGTGATAAGGAGTGTGGCTGCATGAACAAGATTGAACTGCTGAAACAGGAGCGAGACGGTTTGGATGTCAAAGAACTGATCGCGAATTATGCGCGAACGGGATGGCAGTCTATCCCTGAATCTGATGTCCAGCGTCTGAAGTGGTGCGGCCTGTTTCTGCGGAATCCGACGCCGGGCCATTTCATGATCCGGGTCCGTATTCCTGGCGGCAAAACCAATTCTTATCAGTTGCGCGCCCTGGCCGGCATCGCGGCCTCCTATGGCAACGGCTTGTTGGATGTGACGACGCGCCAACAGGTTCAACTCCGGCACGTCACGATCGAGCAGATCCCGGTCATTTTTGACAAACTGGAAGAGGTCGGACTGACATCGCTTCAAACCGGCATGGATAATGTCCGGAACATCATGACCTGTGCGGTCGCGGGTCTAAGCCCGGACGAATTGTGCGATGCGACGCCGATTGCGCGGGTGCTCGACGACGAGATCATCAACAACCGCGAATACTCCAACCTGCCACGAAAAATGAATATCGCTGTCACCGGCTGTCCCGACAACTGCCTGCATGCGGAAACGCAGGATCTGTCGCTCGTCCCGGCCTATCACGATATTGGCCATGACAAGTGTTTCGGGTTCAATGTTCTCGCCGGCGGCAAGCTTGGATCGGGAGGCTATCGCATCGCAAGTCCGCTCAACATATTCGTCACTCCGGCCGAAGCCTTCGATGTGTGCCGCGCCATCATTCAAATCTACCGGGACCATGGGCCGCGCGAAAATCGCACACAAGCGCGCCTGGCCTTTTTACTCGATGAGTGGGGAACCGACCGATTTCGCCAAGAAGTCGAGCGTCTGGTAGGACGCAAGCTGTCTCCCGCCGGGACGGATGTGCGGAAAAACGCGGAAAAAGACCATGTCGGCATCTTCCGTCAACGGCAACGGGGCGTGAATTATGTTGGTCTCAAGATTTCGGTGGGGCGGATCACCGCGACGGACTTGCAGTCGATCTGCGCGTTAGCGGAACGATATGGATCGGGTGAGATGCGCTTGTCGCCTAGCCAAAGCATTATCATCACGAATGTGAGTGACCGGAAAGTCGGCGACCTGGCGCAAGAACGCCTGGTGCAGCAATTTTCGTATAATCCGTCGCCGCTCTATAAAGGCCTGGTCAGTTGCGTGGGCAACGACTATTGCAATCTGGCGGTGATCGAGACGAAGACCCGGGCGGTGGAGACAGCCAGGATTTTGGAAAAGCACCTGGGTTCCAATATCAAGCCCATCACCATGCATTGGTCTGGTTGTCCTGCCGGTTGCGGCAACCATTTGGTGGCCGATATCGGTCTACTGGGAAAGAAATGCAAGGTGGACGGCAAGGTGGTGGACGCAGTGGACATCTTCGTGGGGGGGAGATCGGGCATCGATCCGAAGCCGGCCGTCAAGATCATGGAGGATGTGCCATGCGACAAACTGCCGGCCGTCCTGGAGGGGTTAGTCCCGTACCACACGCGGGAGAAGATGCATCGGGTGCGCGGCGGAGATGTAAGAAAAGCCGGACAAGGCCCGGCTCGCAAGACTATCGGCACTGCCGAAGCCGAGCGAGTGGCCGGATAGAGTCAGAAGGCGGGACATCAGAGAAGATCAGCCGGCGGCCGGGGCTGCGACCTCGATTCGACCAGATGGGCTATTGAGCCACTTGGCGGGTTGCGCTATTCTCTGCCTCGAACTTCATACGGAGGGCTCATGCCGAAGAAAGCAAAAATGACCATGGCGCGCGGGCTCATGCTCGATCGCCATATCGAACAGTTCCGTCAGAAACTCGCGGCCTTCCCGGCCTTGCTGGCCAGAAAACGATCCGCCGGGTCGCTTGAACAGTTCGACGAGGAGGCCGAAGACCTGATCGGACAGGTGTTCGGTACCTTGTCGAATGAGATCGAAGCCTATTACTACGCCAAGCTGGGAGAAACCGGCATTCTTCCGGAAGAGGCACAGGAAAGCGGCGCGCACGATACGGAGCGGGAAAGTTTGCATCAGCGCAAGCAAGTGTTGGAGAGTTGTCTGGCTCAATTGACGCTTAGAAGGGTGTCGCGCGGGATCGAAATGGGAAGGAGACCGGCCGATCGTTTCAACGGCAAGAAAGTGGCCGAGTATATGTCTCCCGATGTCAGAAGCGTGCATCGGCAGGCTTCGATTAAGGAGGCGGGTCGGCTGCTTCAAAAATGGAAAGTCGGGTCACTGCTCGTGGATGACGGGTCCCGATATATCGGCATCATCACCGACACCGACCTCAGCCGCAAAGCCGTGGCCAAAGGCCTCGATCCCAATACGACGACGGTCACCATGTGCATGACCAAAGCGGTCGTCACGATCGAGGACAGCGAAGCCTTGGCTGAAGCCGCCAATCTAATGAAGAAAAGCGGCATCAGACATCTGCCGGTCACTGAGGACGGTACAATTATCGGCGTGTTGTCGGTAGCCGATCTGCTGCGCGCGTACGAGGGAAGCGCGGGGTCCTGAGGCGGGATTAGAGGCGCCAAGTTGTTTCGTGAAGACGTCCGCAATCTCCCGCAGGATGGCGGCGGTTCCCGCGGCCTTCCGCAGTGCGGCGGCGTTGGCCGCCTATGTCGGCGTGATCCCCGCCCTGCGCCAGTCCGGCACACGACAGTTCGCCGGGCGGGGCTGACCCCGCTGGGCCATGCGCGGCTGCGGGCGGCCCTCTGGATGCCGACGCTCGCTGCGGTCCGCTTCAATCCCTGGCTGAAAGCGTTCTACGAGCGCCTGCGTGCTCGGCAAACTGGCCAAGGTCGCCCTCATCGCCGCCATGCACAAACTGCTGGCGGCCGTCCATAGCGTCGCGAAACATCGCCGGCCTTTTGTGGTCAACCCTGCCGCGCACGGAGTCCTCCAATGACCACGGTATCTCACCGACTCGGCGAAGTGCGAGCACTGTTCGCTCTTTCCCTGAGGTCAGGAGGATGCGGGCTTCCCGGCGACTTGCGGTGGCTCGCATGGCCTTGGAGCGACGGTCACCGCAGGTGGCGGCGAGGACTGCCCGAAGGTCCGTTGACAAATGTCACAACGGACCGAGTTCCGCAGCCGAGTCGCTTCGAGGCCATGCAGGTTTGAGCCGCCGCCGGAGCCGGGCAGGCCCGCTGTCCTCCCCATCTCACAACCTTCCAAACCTCTTCTCAAAAAACTTCCTCGTCCCGCTCATATGCTGCTCGATGTCCGACTGGAGGCGCTTGGCACCGGCCTGCCAGTCTTCCGTGGTGTAGCCCAGCCGTCGAGCCAGAAAGACGAACTCGTCGGAATAGGTCTCGGGAAGGACGAGGTCCTTGGCATGGCCCCGCACCATGCGAAGCCCATCGATCAGCTTTCGAATGAAGGTGTAGGCTTTCTCCAGCCGCTCGGCCTCTTGAGGATTGATCAAGTCTTCTCGTGCAAGAGCCGCGAGCGCTTGCAACGTGTTGACTTGCCGCAGCGCCGGCCGGCGATGCCCGTGGAGTATTTGAAGGTATTGCACGGCATACTCGATGTCGATGAGACCCCCCGCGCTGTACTTGACATTGACCTGTCCCGGCTCGACCAGTTCTTTGATCTGCCGCCGCCGGAGGTCCAACGCCGTTTCTTCATCCCACGGTTCCATGCCGTACACGAATGCATCACGGTGCATTTCCACCTGCCGGCCGAGGCTGCGATCGCCTGCGACCGTGCGGAGCTTGATGAGCGCTTGGCGCTCGAAGGGGGCGGCCGATCCCGAGGCGCTGTAATAGTTCCGCACCTCATCGATCGCATTGGCCAATGAGCCTTTGCCGCCGTGCGGACGAAGCCGGACATCGAGATGGAAAATACCTTCTTGTTTGGCTTCAATCCATCCCAGCAATTCCTGGGCCAACCGTTCGAAATATTCGCTGTTGGCCACGCGCTCCTTCCCGCCGGTCTGCCCGGTTCCGCCATAGACGAAGAGAACCTCGATGTCGGAAGCATAGCCGAGTTCACGTCCACCGAATTTCCCCATGCCGAGGATCACGAAAGGACAAGCTCGGTTACTGTCCAGCCTCGGTGCTCCATATCGCCGCCCCAGCTTCGCCATGCAATCCTTGAGGCTACGGGCCATGATCAATTCAGCCAGTTCGGTCAAGGCGAGTGAAAAATCGGAGAGGCTGCTTGCGGCCTCGAGCAGGTGCGTCATGTCGATTCGGAAGAGTTCCCGATCTTTGAACTGATTCAACGCTTCTTTGCGCGCCTCATCGCTCTTCGCGCGCGCCACGAGCCGGTCCAACTCTTTCCCAAGCGCCGCCCGGGGCTTGATCAACGGCGCGTCTTGATAATCGTGCAGCATCGGCAGCAAGTTCCCATGCTGACGCCGCAGAAAATCTTCCCATAGGAAATCGCTCGCACCAAGCAGTCGAGCGAGAACGGGCAGACTCTTTTTGTCCTGCAAGTACTTCAACGCGGGCGAATCCTTCGAACGGGCGGACTCTTCCATGATGAGGTCCAAAAACTGATCAAACGCTTCCAATGCCTTCGCCGGATCGGGAGCCCAGGTCAAGGCATGGGTAAATTGTTTAATCAGCACGGCGGTCAGGCGCAATTGCTGCTGGTCGGTCTCGTCAATGACCTTTTGGCCATAGCGATTGCGGACATAGAACCGGTCGCGCAACTTGCCGCCCTCATTCTCAAACTGCGCCTTGCTGATGTAGATATTCCGCATGGCCAGCGCGTTGGCAAAGGCGTAGAGAAAGGCCGGCGTATCATCGGACCGGATGTCCATGACTGTATCGGTCGGTGAGCGGTTATTGTCGAAGGTGATCTGGACCGTGTGCAGCAGGCCGCTGAAGGCGCTCCGCCGTTGACTAAGCCACTCGACGAGCTGCCGATTGACACGTTGGCGCGCCTCTTCAAAACGATTGTCATCGAGTAACTTCACGACACGGATCAGTTCCTCCGACAATCGTTGTTGATGTTGTGCGGTAAAGACCGCCCCTTCGACCGGATGGACGTGGAACACATCGACAATCTTTTTTCGGCTGAGCCCGGGTCGTGCCTTCGGGCGATGGCGTCGCCATCGGTCCGTTCCTGAAGCGGCGGGGACCTCTGCCTCGGTAAAGGTATAGATGCGGCCTTCGTCAATATTCAGTCCGAATGCGGATAAGAGCCCGCAGATGGCGGCGAACTCAGAAAAATAGTCATAGGCCACGACCGTAAGTTCGACGTGATGCCCATTCAGCGGCACACAGGACAATTCGCAGGGATTGTCGAGCGAGAGGGCCGAGGCAAGCCTAATATGGCGGGCGATCGTTTCCGGTTCAAAATTAGCGAAATAGTCCGGATCCATGCGCCCGAGAAAATCGTCGATGATGTCGTCGGCTATTTCCTTGCACCGGGATGCGATCAATTCCCGAAGCGATTGAGAAAGGAACTGTGAAGCGGGCATGACGTCCAGTATACCTGAAGGATGTTTCGTTGTACCCCAAGAATCCCGTCAGTATAATGCCTCCGCCATGAGGAAAACTTTAAACAAGCCCATCCGGTCCGCTCCTGGCAGCGCCCCGGCCAAAACGGCGAGGCCGCGGGACCCCACTCCTTTGCTGTTGGCTCCCGGGCTCAGTATCCAGGAGGTGCGCCGTATCCTGTTGCCATACGGCGTGCGATCTTTCGAGGAGGCGGACCGCAACATTCAGTCGATGGCCGGTGAGCCTCACGAGCGCCGGCAGCTTGCGACGATTCTGGCGGACCTGCTTGAATCCACCGCCGGCACCGCCGACCCTGACCAGGCGCTCAACCATTGGGAACGATTGTTCTCCGGGGGGGTCAGCCGCGCTTCTACGTTGGACTACCTCCATGCGTCTCCCCGCATGCTGGATCTGCTCTGTACGATCTTTGGCAACAGTGACGCCTTGGCCTTTACTCTCATTCGGGATCCCACGTTGATTCATTGGCTGGCGGAAGAAGATGTATTGTCCAGTCCGCCGTCGCGGGTCGGGATGGAAAAGGCCCTCCGGGCCACCATGGGAAGCTTGACTGTCACGGAGTTGAAACTGGAGGCGCTCCGGCGCTTCCGGCGCAGGGAAATGTTGAAGATCGGCGTGCGGGATCTATTCCGGCTCGCGACCGTCGAGGAGACGACGGCATCCCTGTCGCATCTGGCCTCCGTGCTGATTCAAGCGGCGTATGAAATCGTCGATCGCGACCTTCGCGGGGAATATGGCGTTCCTATGCATCTCAACCGTGAAGGACGGTGGGTCGAAGCAGAATTTGCGGTGATCGGAATGGGCAAACTGGGCGGGCATGAGCTTAATTATAGTTCCGATGTGGACCTGATTTATGTGTACTCCTCCGAAGGGCACACGAGACGAAAGGACCACCCGGAACGGCTCAAGGATTCACCCGGCTCCGGCACAATCACCAACGAGGAATACTTTGAGCTGCTCGCGCGCCGGTTGACGAAGGCACTGTCGGAACCGACCAAGGAAGGCTATTTGTTTCGCGTCGATCTCCGCCTTCGCGCCGAGGGAAGCGTGGGACAGTTGGCCCGTTCGCTGGACGAGTATGCCAGATATTACCGTACCAGGGGGCGTGTGTGGGAACGATTAGCCTTGCTCAAATCCTGGCCTGTCGCCGGCTCGCATGCCTTGGGCAAAGCCTTTGTCCGCATGACGAAGCGGTTTGTCTGGAATCAAGGCGTCCTCGGGATGGGAGACGAACAAGGCGCCTTGGCTATCATTCGCGACGTGCGGGCGGTCAAAGAAATGATCGACGAGAAAATCGCCGATCAAGGACACGAGCGGCGCAACGTGAAATTGGGCATCGGCGGAATTCGTGAGATCGAATTCCTTGCCCAGACGGTTCAAGTGATCGCCGGCGGGCGCCTATCCGGCATTGTCAGCCGCAATACGCTCGCCGCGCTGGAGCGTTTGTATCAACACGGTCTTCTGTCCCAACGCGAACTGGCGCGGTTGGCCGAGGCCTATCGTTTTCTCCGGGATGTTGAACATAAGCTGCAAATGGTGCACGAGATCCAAACACATTCCCTTCCCGATGATGAGGAACACTTGACGCAATGTGCCATCCGGATGGGCTATGATGCGAGGAATCGGCGGGCGTCCCTTGCGCGATTCCGCGCCGACCATGCGCGCCATACCAACCACGTGAATCGAACGTTTCGTCGCTTCTTTTATACTCCGCAACAGTCCGGTCTCTTGCGGGCCACGTTATCGGCGATCCGCCGCTCGTGACGATTGTTTGTCGCGAGGAAAGGTATTGGAAAAACAAGCGGCCCGGTGGCTGGCGCCACCGGGCCGCTTTGACTGCTCCAGCTAACGGCTATCCGCCGCTAGCCGTCGGCTCCTCGCTTAGTACATGCCTTCCATTCCATGGTTGTGGCCGCCGTGGCCGCCCATGGGTTCCTTCTTCTCCTCCGGAATCTCCGTGACCATGACTTCGGTGGTCAGCATCAGTCCCGCCACGCTGGCCGCGTTCTGCAATGCAGTGCGCGATACCTTGGTGGGATCGATGATGCCGGCCTTGATCATGTCCACATACTCATCCGTTGCGGCGTTAAAGCCGATGTTCGTGTTTTTATCTTCACGAACCTTGCCGACCACAACCGATCCTTCCGAACCGGCGTTGGCGGCGATCTGACGAATCGGCTCTTCCAACGCGCGACGCACGATATCGACGCCGACCTTCTGCTCGGCCGGGACGTCCTTCACGTTGTCGAGAGCCTTGATGCAGCGCAGGTAGGCGATGCCCCCACCCGGCACGATGCCTTCTTCCACGGCCGCCTTGGTCGCGTGCAGGGCGTCCTCGACACGGGCCTTCTTTTCCTTCATTTCAGTCTCGGTCGCCGCGCCGACGTTGATGACGGCCACGCCGCCGACGATCTTCGCCAACCGCTCCTGCAACTTCTCGCGGTCGTAATCGGACGTGGTTTCCTCGATCTGGGCCTTGATCTGCTTGACCCGGCCTTCGATCTTCTTGGGATCGCCGTGCCCTTCCACGATCGTGGTGTTGTCCTTATCGATCGTCACGCGCTTGGCACGGCCAAGATCGGTCAGCTTCACATTCTCCAGCTTGAGGCCGAGATCTTCGGAGATCACCTGGCCGCCGGTCAGAATGGCGATGTCCTCCAACATGGCCTTGCGGCGATCACCGAAGCCGGGGGCCTTCACCGCGGACACATTCAAGGTGCCGCGCAGCTTGTTGACCACGAGGGTCGCGAGGGCTTCGCCTTCGACCTCTTCCGCGATAATGACCAGGGGCTTGCCCATTTTGGCCACTTGCTCAAGAATCGGAAGCAGGTCCTTCATGCTGCTGACTTTCTTTTCATTGATGAGGATGAGCGGATCATCCATCACGGCTTCCATCCGCTCGGCGTTGGTGACGAAGTAGGGGGAGATGTAGCCGCGGTCGAATTGCATGCCCTCGACGACATCGAGAGAGGTCGTCATGGACTTGGCTTCCTCAACCGTGATGACTCCGTCCTTGCCGACCTTTTCCATCGCTTCCGCGATCAGGTCGCCGATCGTCTTATCGTTGTTGGCGGAGATCGTTCCGACTTGCGAGATCTCTGTCTTGGCCTGACAGGGCTTGCTCAGCCGCTTCAGTTCGGCCACGACGGCCTCAACGGCCTTGTCGATCCCGCGCTTGATTTCCATGGGATTGGCGCCGGCCGTAATGTTCTTGACCCCCTCGCGGTAAATAGCTTGCGCCAAGACCGTGGCGGTCGTGGTGCCGTCGCCGGCCGTGTCGCTGGTCTTGCTGGCGACCTCACGGACGAGCTGGGCGCCCATGTTCTCATACGGGTTCTTGAGCTCGATTTCCTTCGCGACCGTCACCCCGTCCTTGGTGATGGTGGGCGCACCGAATTTTTTGTCGAGAATGGCGTTGCGCCCCTTGGGGCCGAGTGTCGCCTTGACCGCATCGGCGAGCTGGTTCACCCCTTTCAGGATGGCCGCTCGGGCCGTTTCACTATACAGCAGTTGCTTTGCCATAATGCTCCTCCCTTTACGTCAATGGTTCGTAGGTCGTGGCTATTGCGAATTAGCTGGTGAAAATGCCGAGGATGTCCTCTTCCTTGAGGATCAGGCATTCCTCATCATCGATGCGAAGTTTGCTGCCGGAATACTTGTCGAAGAGCACTTGATCGCCGATCTTGACGTTCTCGACCTTCTTCCCGATGGCTTGCACGGTTCCGCGCTGAGGCTTTTCCTTAGCCGTATCCGGGACATAGATACCGCCGGATGTGCGTTCCATTTCCTCGGTATAGGTGACAAACACGCGGTCACCGAGAGGTTGGAAGTTCTTGGCCACCGCTGACTTTTTTTCCTTTGTTTCCGTCGCCATACGCAGTCCTCCTCCTTATGATGAACACTGGAACTGAAGTGGTTGGTTAAATGACAAACACGAATTGGGCGTCGCGCACAACATCCGACCCTGCAAAAGGTACGGGATTGTAGATAGCGTCACTCTGAGACAAGTCAAGGGCGGGCTGGAAATTATTCTGGCCGGTCCCCTTTACTTCAGAAGCTGCTGATTTTACGCGAGAGCATCAAGATTTAGCAAGAGCGCCGGGAACAGGGGACGGCTGATTCGGAAAGTTGCTGTTCAACCGAACCGATATGAGTGGGAAAGACGGGTTCATGGTGTGAAGGCGGTTGAATCAGCAAGGCCAACACATTCTTTGTAATTTCTTGAGCGGCCTCGCTGAGGCGTGAGGACCGGATGTCCGGAGCATTGTAGTCATCGAGCCCCCAACTCCATTGCATCGAGCCTGTCGCAAAGACGTGGGCTCCGCTGGGCCAGGTGTAGAGCGTCATGGCCGCTTGATTCCACCGGCCTCCAACTTCGTACGGCGATTGCGCCAATATCCTCAGACCTAGCGGACTTCCATAAAACGGGCGGTCGACCTCATAGCCGAGAAGCCCGCGAAGCCTGCCATCCGGGGGCAGCGGTACGCCGGAAAAAATCGGGTGCGATGACTGCGAAATGACGATGTCCCCATCGACGGGCACCGCATCATACATCACCCCGATCAGCGACTCTTCCGGCTCGTTGACGGGAGCGTCGCGCCACTGAGACGTCACCAGCCGGTCATTGCTTGAATCATCGTCGATCGCGTAAGGATCCGATTGATGCGCGGTTTCCTTGTAAGCAACCATGGTCCGGTGAGGCTGTCCTGTCAGAGGACTCGGTTCAAGGCGAATTTGCCAATAGCAGGTATTGGAGGAAAAGAATCCGAGACCGACGCCTCGTTCACGCGCTTCCTCCACGTGCGAGCGCATCTCTCTGGACCAATACTCGTCATGTCCGACCGAGAGCCAAGCCTTGTGCCGCTTCCACCAATGTCCATCCCGATGCATATCGATATTCGTGCTATACGTTACATCATAACCCTGTCGTTCCAGCCAACGTACCATATTGTATTCCCAACCGGCGGGTGAAATCGGGGAAGTCGGATGGATGGAAGTAGCCGTGAGAAAATCCCCCGCTCCCACGCCGGAGGCGGCCGATGGGTGAGCGCTGCGCGCGTAAGGCCGATTGAAGGAAACCTTCCGGGCCCATTGCTCGCCCAAGCTGCCGGATGGATAAGTCGATTTCCCGCCCCAACTGTTATAGGCCTGATATGTGGTCACGCTGCTTTGAAAGAGAAAGTCGGACGGGCGTGCGTCATCCCGGATCACAAAAATCATATAACTTTGTTTACCGCTCGGTGTGCCGGTCAACTTGGCGAGATAGATGCCGCTCATCCAATCGGAAGGATCGTCCGGATTGAAGGTCACGAGGCCATAGCTCGGAACCCACTCGCATTCGATCAATCCCGTCACCGGGTCGGGCGCAGGCATCGCTTGGCGCATGCCTTCCAGCCTGATTCCGCCTTTCACGAGCCGTGCTCCGGCTCCTCCGTACCAGCCCATCCGGTAGATCTCGATCGTATACGACGCATCGATGGTGCTGATGAAAAAGGTAATGGTCTCGCCGCGGTTCACACTGGTCTCGGAGGCATAGCCTTCAATCTCGTGATCGGCGGGGTTGGTCAGCACCCAGGTCGGATCTCCTGGGCGCGTGTTTTCCATTTCTACCGGTGTTGCGCTCATCACGGGAAGCGAGCCAAAGAAGGTACACAGACCGGTATGGATAGAAGCACAGATCAGGAATGCCGTGAAGGACCGCTTAGGTGCGGAGCTGATCAAAATCTTTGACTTCTTTCTTAATGTAGTCGCGTAGCCGTTTGATGATGCGGGCTTCGACCTGGCGGGTTCTCTCCTTGGTGATGCCGTATTTGGCCCCCATATCCTCTAAGGTCAGCGGCGTGTCCGACAGAATACGGTTGCGTAGGATATCTTCCTCGCGCTCGTCGAGCCTGGTGATGAATTCGGCCAGCTTTTGCCGGAAGAGGTGCTTCAGTTGGGTGTCCGCCAATTTCTCGTCGGCGGGGACGTCCTGCGTCGGCAAGATATCCATGAGCGTCCCGTCCTGCTCCTCGCCGATCGGCTGATCCAGCGACAGTTCCCAGCTCCCCAATCGCTGGTCCATCTCGATGACGTCGCGCTCGCGGACGTTCAATCGATCCGCCAGAAGTTTCGTATCTGGGACGAATCCCTCCCGCTCCAGCTTCGCCTTTTCTTTTCTGAGGTTATAAAACAGTTTGCGCTGATCCTGCGTTGTTCCGACTTTGACGAGGCGATACGTGTTCAGCAAATAGCGAAGGATATAGGCCCTGGCCCACCAGGCTGCATAGGCGTAAAAACGCACGTTCTTGGAGGCATCGAATTTCTTGATCGCCTGCAACAGGCCCACGTTCCCTTCCTGAATGAGATCCATGTGGTCGGCGCCGGTGTGAAGATATTCCGCCGCGATGGCGACCGACACGCGCAGATTGGCCAAAATAAGTCTGACCGCCGCGTCGCGGTCGCCCTTGAGTTGATACTCCCGGAAGAGGCGCAGTTCTTCTTCCTTGGATAGATAGGGATAGCGACGGATCTCGGCCAGATATTGTTGCAGCGCGGTAACCGGGACGACCGAAGTCGTTTCCGTGGCCGGGATCAGCGGCGTGGCGGGTTGGGCAATAGAATCAGATGAGTCGGAGGGTACTTCCTGTGCGTCGACCTCCTCATCGGTCGGGTCAAGAATCTCGGCGTCGCTTGTTTCATGAGCCGGATCAGTCTCCGTCTCATGCATAGGCTGGGGTTTACGTTTTGCCATAGCGCGGTGGCCTTGGTCCAGAGATACGAATATCACAGATACCGAGCCCTGTACAAAGGCGGAGGGCTTTGGCGGCGGCGCCTGCTTGCACCGTTCAAACGGTGACTCGTATAGTGATACGCATTCGATAAGCGTGTTGAACAGTATGATGAGCAGGAGGCGGCGCATATGATGCGTGTCGTGGATGCGCTGCGAAGCGGTCATTGGCCGTCGCTGCTGGGCGCATGGTTGCATTTCGAAGTGAGTTTCATGACGTGGCTCTTGATCGGAGCCCTTGGGGTGCCGATTTCTGAAGCGTTTGGTTTATCGGCGACGCAGAAAGGATTGCTGGTTGCGGCTCCGCTGCTTGGAGGAGCTCTCTTGCGTATCGCCGTCGGGCTGTGCAGCGATCAGTACGGGACGAAAAGAACGGGGATAGTGCTGCTGATCTGTGAAATCCTGGCCGTCTCATGGGGATGGCTGGGGGCTACGAGTTATGGAGGGCTGTTGATGACGGGCCTGTTGCTGGGAGTGGCAGGAGCCAGTTTTGCCGTCGCGTTGCCGATTGCGAGCTATGCCTATCCCCCTGTCCATCAAGGGCTGGCCATGGGAGTTGCGGCGGCCGGCAATAGCGGCACCGTCCTGGCGATGCTGTTTGCGCCGCGACTGGGGCAGAGTGTCGGGTGGCACGGTGTCTTTGGTTTGATGGTGATCCCTCTTGTTCTCACGCTCGCATTGTTCACGGCGTTGGTGCAACCGGATCGGGGCATCGCACGCCAAGAACCGGGGCGGCGATGGTGGCAGACCATGGTGAAATCTCTATCCCAAAGATCCATGCACTGGGTCAGCTTTCTCTATGCGGTGACATTCGGGGGATTTGTCGGATTTTGCAGCTTTCTTCCGATTCTCCTTCACGATCAATATGGAGCCGATTGGGTAACGGCGGGATCGATCACGGCTCTATGCGGGTTGGTCGGAAGCCTCATTCGTCCCGTCGGCGGATACGTCGCCGATCGATTTGGCGGACTGATCGTCTTGCGGCTGGTGTTCGCTTGGATCGCGCTCTGTCTGGCCCTGGTCGGAACAATGCCGGGGTTTTTCCATGCGGTGGCGTATACTGTCTTAGCCGTAGGGGCCATGGGCTTCGGGAATGGCGCCGTCTTTCAAGTAGTCTCGACAAAATTTCCGAAGCAAATGGGGATGGCCTCCGGCATCGTCGGCGCTGCGGGCGGATTTGGTGGATTTCTGCTGCCTTTTTGCCTGGGATCGCTCAAGGATCTGACCGGGACATTTCAATCAGGGCTCTGGCTGTTTTCCGTCGTGGCTGCCGTCGCAGCCGTGACCGTTCGAACGGCTCTTCAGCAGGAAAGCGTTGTCGAACGGCATGGAGAGGGTTTTTCTGGTTGACAGAGGATCAAGAAAACCGGTTATGTGAGCCGGCAAAAAGTCAGTTCTGAGTGCTGAACGATGAGTTCCGAGTTGGAGGCGAGGAGAAGATCACTGCTTTTAACTGGTATCATGCCGGAATTTGATAGCTGCTCCGCGCTGCGGAGGCAATGGGTCGTATTCACCGTTCTTAACTCAGAACTCATAACTCAACACTGCCATGCCTTTGCCGTTTAATTCGATCGAAGACGCAATCAAGGATATCAAGCGCGGCAAATTCATCATCCTCGTGGACGATGAAGATCGCGAAAACGAGGGTGACCTCGTGTTGGCGGCGGAAAAGATCACACCGGCTGCCGTGAATTTCATGGCGACCCATGCCCGCGGGCTGATTTGCCTGGCGCTTACGCCGGATCGGGTCGAGCAATTGCAACTGCCGCCACAAGCGGCCGAAAATACCGCAACGTTCGGCACCGCCTTTACGGTGTCCATCGATGCGCGGAAAGGCATCACGACCGGCATCTCCGCGGCCGATCGCGCCACGACGATCCATGTGGCCATTGACCCGAACAGCACCCCGGCTGACTTAGCCCGGCCCGGCCATATCTTTCCCTTGAAAGCACAAAAGGGCGGTGTGTTGCGACGTGCCGGCCAAACTGAGGGATCGGTAGACCTTGCCAGGCTGGCGGGGCTTTATCCGGCGGGCGTCATCTGCGAGATCATGAACGAAGACGGCACGATGGCGCGTGTGCCTGAACTTGCTAAATTTGCCAGATCCCACAAATTGAAAATGGTCACGATCAAGGCGTTGATCGAATACCGCATGAGACGGGAAACGTTCGTCAAGCGGGCGGCGAGCGCGCTCCTGCCGACGGTGTTCGGTGATTTTGAGGCGATTGCGTTTGAAAACGAAGTCGACGGCGCCACCCATATCGCGTTGGTGAAGGGCCGCGTCGATTCCGAGGTGCCGACCCTGGTTCGTGTCCATTCCGGATGTCTGACCGCCGACGCACTGGGCTCGCTTCGCTGTGATTGCCGTGATCAACTGCATCGCGCCATGGAGATCATCCAAAAGGACGGCCGCGGAGTCCTGCTATATCTCAATCAAGAGGGACGGGGCATCGGCTTGCTGAACAAGATCAAGGCCTATGGATTGCAAGACACCGGCAGCGATACAGTGGAAGCCAATCTCAAGCTGGGGTTCAAGGCGGACCTGCGCGATTACGGGGTCGGGGCGCAGATTCTAGTGAATCTGGGACTGCACCAGATCAGGCTCATCACGA
This sequence comes from Nitrospira sp. Nam80, assembly GCF_965152575.1. Lineage (NCBI taxonomy): Bacteria > Pseudomonadati > Nitrospirota > Nitrospiria > Nitrospirales > Nitrospiraceae > Nitrospira > Nitrospira sp. Nam80. The sequence goes on along the minus strand of NZ_OZ224216.1, from coordinate 3,286,174 downwards.
ATAATCCCCGTAAGATCGTCGGGATTGAAGGATATGGATTGAAGGTCGTTGAACGGGTCCCCATCGAAATCGCCCCGCGCGCGGCGAATGAGCGGTATTTGAGAACAAAGAAAGCCAAGCTAGGACACATTCTCAAGAAGGTGTGACGGCTGCTGGGTAAGAATGCCGACCCGTTGAGCAGCTATTTTTGCCATGGCCGTTGTGAACTGATGAAACTCCGGAAAGGGTCTCATGATGCGACTGGACTAAAGTTTGGGATTGTCGCGAGCAAGTTTAACAAGTTCGTGACGAGCCGCTTGCTGGCCGAGGCGATCAAGGCTCTGACCAATGCCGGAGCCAAGGAAGAGGATCTTGAAGTAATCCGGGTTCCGGGCGCGTTTGAAATCCCGTTGGCCGCGCGCCAATTGGCCCGGTCGGGACGATGTGATGCCGTGATCTGCCTCGGTGCGATCATCAGGGGTGACACCCCGCACTTCGATTATATTGCCGCCGAGGCGAGCCGCGGCATCCTTCAAGCTTCGATGGATACGAATATTCCGGTGGTTTTCGGTGTCTTGACGACGGACACCGTGGCGCAGGCGATCGAACGGGCCGATCCGGCCAGGCATAATCGCGGCGCCGGCGCAGCAGTCACTGCGATTGAAATGGCGAACGTCATGAAGCAACTAATCAAAGATTCGATCTGCGAAGCGCCTGCGGCGCGTGTGGTGCTGAAAGAGCGGTCGAGGCGGCGTCCTGTGAAAGGGGTAAAGCGGTAATATGGCGTCCCGTCATCAGGCCCGGGAGCGGGCGCTCCAAATTCTGTTTCAGTACGATATTCATGGAAGAGGTGGATCCTGGCTGGATGAATTCTGGCAAGAATATCCGCTTGAGGAGGCCACAAGAAAGTTTGCGGAGCAGCTTGTGGACGGCGTCTTGACCCATAAGAAGGAGCTCGATACGCTGATCGGCGCCTGTGCGACGAACTGGAAGATTGATCGCATGCCGATTGTCGACCGCAATATCCTGCGGGCCGGTTGTTATGAGCTGCTCTATCTGCCGGACGTGCCGGCCAAAGTGACGATGAACGAAGCGATCGAATTGGCCAAAAGCTTCGGCGATGATGAAGCATCGAAGTTCGTCAACGGCGTGTTGGATAGGATCTTGAGTTCCGATGCCCGCCTCGATCGAAAACGGGCTCATCCTGAACTGCCGGTGTTCGGGAGCCGTGAAGTGTGAAGAAAGGAACCCTCATAGCTGGCGAGACACGAGTGACGAGCGACTAGCGACGGTTTGTGACCGACGAGATACGAGAGACGAACGACGAGTGACGGGTGTTTGAGATGCGAGCGACGAGTAACCGGGATGAGACGCGATGATTGACCGATACAGCCGCCCGCGCATGAAGGCCCTCTGGCATCTCAAGCACAAATATGAGATTTGGTTGGAGGTCGAGCTGCAGGCCTGCGCGGCGTTTGAACAAGCGGGACAGGTTCCGCGGGGAACGAGCGCGCGCATCCGGAAGAAAGCCAAAATCGACGTGGACCGGATCGCCGAGATTGAACAGGTCACGAAACATGACGTGATCGCATTTCTCGAGTCGTTGGCAGGCGCCGTGGGGCGGGACCACCGGTATCTCCATATGGGACTCACGTCCTCGGATATCGTCGATACGTCGCTGGCCGTGCAGATGACGGAAGCGCTCGATCTCATCCTTGAGGGCGTGAACAGCTTGGCCGAGGCCCTGAAGCGGCGGGCGATGGAGCATCGCAACACGATCATGGTGGGCCGTTCTCATGGAATTCACGGAGAACCGATCTCGTTTGGCTTTAAATTGGCGATCTGGCATGAGGAAATCCGCCGCCATCGCACACGTTTGCAGGCGGCGCGGGAAGACATCGCCGTGGGAAAATTGTCCGGGGCGATGGGGACCTTTGCGCATCAGGCTCCCAGAGTTGAAGAATTTGTCTGCCGCAAGCTCGGTCTCAAGCCGGATCCGGTGTCCAATCAGGTGGTGCAGCGGGATCGCCATGCGGCTTATGCCGCCGCCTTGGCCCTCTTGGCGGCGACGATCGAGAAGATCGCCACGGAGATTCGCCATCTCCAGCGGACCGAAGTCTTGGAGGTGGAGGAATTTTTCTCAGAAGGCCAAAAGGGCTCGTCGGCGATGCCCCACAAACGGAACCCGATCGTCTCGGAGAATCTTTGTGGGTTGGCCCGTCTGGTCCGCGCGAACAGTCTGGCGGCGATGGAAAACGTCGCCTTGTGGCATGAGCGGGACATCAGCCATTCGTCGGTCGAGCGGGTCATCATGCCGGACAGCACGATTCTCGTCGATTACATGCTGGCCCGGGTCTCAGACCTCATCACGCATCTGGTCGTCTATCCGGAACGGATGAAGCGGAATCTCGAACTGACGGGTGGACTGGTCTATTCGCAGCGGTTGTTGCTGGCTTTGATCGAGAAGGGCGCGCAACGCAAGGAATCCTATGAAGCGGTCCAGCGGAATGCGATGGCGGCCTGGAAGGGTGGGGGAACGTTTTCTGATTTGATCGGCAAAGATGCTTTTATCACCCGCCATTTGACGGCCGCGGACATCGCGTCCTGTTTTAATCCGGCGTACTATCTTCGGCATCTCGAGGAAATTTATCGACGGGTCTTCGGCACATCGCCACGTCGCAGAGGGAGACGGAAAAAATGACCAAACTGATCCAGGCCATCGGCATGCTGGGGTTGTTGTTCGGTCTGGTGTGGATCTCTCCCTCGAACGCGGCGGAGCGGAATCAACTGCTGACGGAACCAGGGATTTTTGCCACGTTCGCGGCGTTTCAAGCGGATCACGATTGGTGGAATCTTGAGCCGGCCGTTAAGCAAGCGGCTCTTGCGGAAGCCAAGTCAGTGCTGGCTCGGCATGGCGAGAACCTCGCTATTGACTCGTATCTGTTGAGAGGCCTATCTGATCATGCCGATGTCATGATCCGTGTGCATGGACGCGAGTTGCGGGACATTCAGAGCCTGATCATTGATCTGCTCGCGACATCGTTCGGAAAGCATGTGCGCGTCTCGATACTTCTGAACGGACTGACCAAGAAAGCCAATTATGTGCCGGGTTTTCCGGACCAGATCAAGAACGATTTGAAAACGCCGACTGATGACCCGGGACCGACCCCCTATGCGATTGTGATCCCGATTCGGAAGGATGCCGAATGGTGGGCGTTGGACCAGGAAAAGCGTACGGCGCTCATGTTGGAGCATACAGGGGCCGCGCTGCCGTATTTGAAAACCGTGAAGCGCAAGCTCTATCACTCGAGCGGGCTGGATGATGTGGACTTTATCACCTATTTTGAAACGTCCAAGATGGAAGAGTTCCATCAGCTCATCCTGGCCTTGGAAGAGGTCAAGGAGAACAAACACAATCGGCGATTCGGGCATCCGACGCTGGTCGGGACGAAGAGATCCTGGGATGAGTTGGCCGAGATAGTTGGACGGTGATGCATGGCGATCGGGACACAACTCTACGAGGGCAAGGCCAAGAAGATTTTTGAGACGGCCGACCCCGATCAGGTGATTCAGTACTTCAAGGATGATGCGACGGCCTTTAACGCGCAAAAGCGCGGCACCATCGCGGACAAGGGCGTCATCAATAACAAAGTTTCGGAGCGGCTGTTCCGGCTCTTGGAGCAGGGGGGCGTTCCGACGCATTTCATTGAACGGCTGAGCGATCGCGAGATGCTGACCAAGAAGGTGAACATCGTGCCGATCGAGGTGGTCGTCCGCAATACCGTCGCCGGAAGCCTGGCCAAGAGGCTGGCGTTAAAGGAAGGAGAGCCGATCGAACCGGCGCTCGTGGAGTTCTATTATAAGAACGACGCGCTCGGTGATCCGTTGATCACCGAGGACCATGTGCGTTTGTTGAAGCTGGCTGCGCCCCCGGTAGTCCGGCAGATCAAGGAGCTGGCATTGAAAGTGAACGGCTTGCTGCTGCCGTTTTTTCGTGAGCGCCGCATGAAATTGGTGGATTTCAAGTTGGAGTTTGGTCTGCATCATGATGCGCTGATTCTGGCGGACGAAATTTCTCCCGATACCTGTCGCTTCTGGGATATGGGCACCGGGGAATCGATGGACAAGGATCGATTCAGAAAGGACTTGGGAAGGATCGAAGAGGCGTATCAGGAGGTGTTGAAGAGGGTCTATGGATAGCGGTTGTGCCGATCCCCTTTGCTCAGGCACGACGTCCCGACCGCACTATGCCTCGTATCTGGTCGGGTGCGGGACTTGTTCCGTGCCGAGTGGTACTCGAACGGAACTGCGGACAGTCCTCGTCGTCCACTTTCAGTGGACCGCATCTGTTCGGCGAGTGCGGTGCCCGCGAAGTCATGCATGGCGCAGTGGGGCTCGGTGCTTCCGAACGTGTAAAGGAAGGACGATAGAGAACTCTCTTAAGGAAGTTTGGCGCGATGACTCGGTTTCTTGAGTTCTTCATGAACTACGGGCTCATTGCGGCGATTCTGGTATGGGCCGCGGCCGTCGGCCTCATGGCGTACCATTTGACGGATTCGCCGTGGCGATGGGCCTTTGCCGCCTTGTCAGTCGGAGGCCTCGGGACGGTAGGAGTCATTCTGTGGATTAGAAAATATGTCAATGCGATAAACGACAAGCTGCCACAACAGGAGTCCAAGCCTTGAAAGCAAAAATTCACGTGACCTTGAAGCAGGGCATCCTCGATCCTCAGGGAAAGGCGATCGAGCATGCGTTGGACTCGCTGGGATTCAAGGACGCGACAAATGTCCGGGTCGGTAAGTACATGGAGCTGGACCTGAACGAATCGGACAGGGACAAGGCCGAGCAGGCGCTGAAATCCATGTGCGAGAAATTGTTGGCGAATACGATCATCGAAGAATACCGGTACGAGCTCACCGGACAGTAGAGGACGGTGAGTTCGAGTTCTGAATTGTGAGTTCTGGGTGCTGAATGGTTCAGATCCAGGAATCGCTGGTTATAGTTTATCGTAGCGGATTCTTGATTCTAAACTTCTAACTCATGACCTGCATGCCATGCGTATAGGCATTGTCGTTTTCCCCGGTAGTAATTGCGACCACGATTGCGAGTATGTCTTTAAAGAAGTGCTCGGGCAGTCGGTCGACATGATTTGGCACAAGCACACGTCACTGTCGGGCCTCGATGCGATGGTGTTGCCCGGAGGATTTTCCTATGGCGATTATCTTCGCACAGGGGCGATCGCCAGATTCTCGCCCGTCATGGGATTGGTGCAGGACTTCGCGAGAAAAGGCGGCCTGGTCCTCGGGATTTGTAATGGGTTTCAGATTCTGCTTGAGGCGGGACTGTTGCCGGGTGCCATGCTAAGGAACGCTTCGCTCAATTTTATTTGCAAGGATGCGTACATCAAAGTCGAGAATGCGGCAACCAGTTTTACGAACCGTTGCGAATCCGGTCAGGTCTTGAAAATTCCGATCGCCCATGCCGACGGCAACTACTATACCGACCCGGTGACATTGGCCGGCCTGAAGGCTAATGCGCAGGTGGTGTTGCGCTATTGCACGGCGGACGGCACGGTGACGCCGGACGCTAATCCGAACGGCTCGCTGGACAATATTGCCGGGATCATCAATGCGCAGGGCAATGTGCTGGGCATGATGCCACATCCCGAGCGGAACGCGGAGCAGATTCTGGGCAATGCCGACGGCCGGTTGATCCTGCTTTCGATGTTGGATACGCTGAAGAAAAAAAGGTTGGCGATGGTGTGAGGGCATGACCCGTCGCTCCTGTGCCCTCCTGTGCCTCCGCGGTCACCCTTTTGGAGTTTGCCGGGCGGAGCCTTCTGGAATTCCTTCGCTGAGGTCTGCGACCGCAGTGCCCCAGACAGTTCCAGCTTCCTTCCCGGCTCACTCTCGTTGAGTCCCGACCGCTGTCGGCAATGTCGCGCCGGAACATATCCTCGCACACGAACGTTCGTGGCTAAGAAGTGCAGACGAGGCTCCGTGTGATTGCGCCAGGAGGACTTGGCCGCATGGAGAATATCACCTCGTACTTCTTTAAAAGGGTATCAGAACGACTAGAGGTAATATTCGAACGTTGTGCGAGGATTTTGATCTGAGCAGGGAGAACAGAGAGGATGCTGGAATTTGGACATGAGAGTTGGAGGGGCTCTGGAAATCCGCTCTCCAACGATTTATGAAGTACGTAGGCAAGGAAAACTTATTCGATCTGCTGGAGTCCGGACAGATTATTCCTTGGGAAGTGCGAAAGGTACGATGATGCCTCAGCAATCGCCTGTCAAAGACCTCCTCGCCCAGCATAATCTGACCGACGAGGAGTATAAGAAGATCCTGGAGATTCTGGGACGGGAGCCGAATCTCACCGAGTTGGGCATGTTCTCCGTCATGTGGTCGGAGCATTGCTCATATAAAAGCTCGCGCATCCATCTCAAGAAATTGCCCACGACGGGTCCTCGGGTGGTCCAAGGGCCGGGAGAAAACGCGGGCGCGGTCGATATCGGGGATGGATTGTGCGCCGTTTTCAAGATGGAATCCCACAATCATCCGTCCTTCATCGAGCCCTACCAAGGCGCGGCGACTGGCGTGGGAGGAATTTTGCGCGATATCTTTACGATGGGGGCGAGGCCAATCGCCTTGCTCGATTCGCTGCGATTCGGCGGATTGGAATCGGCAAAAAATCGCCATCTGCTTCGCGGCGTGGTGGCCGGTATAGCGGGATATGGCAACTGCATGGGCGTGCCGACGGTGGGCGGCGAGATCGTCTTCAACGATATTTACTCACTGAATCCTCTTGTTAATGTCTTTTGTCTCGGGATAGCGCACAAGGACAAAATTTTTCTCGGTAAGGCGGCCGGCGTCGGCAATCCAGTGATCTACGTGGGATCGAAGACGGGCAGGGATGGGATTCACGGCGCGACGATGGCGTCGGATTCGTTCGATCATGAATCGGAACAGAAGCGGCCGACGGTGCAGGTCGGTGATCCCTTCACCGAAAAGCTCCTTCTCGAGGCCTGTCTCGAACTGATGTCCGGCGATTTGCTCGTCGGCATTCAGGATATGGGGGCCGCCGGTCTGACCAGTTCTTCCTGCGAAATGGCTTCGCGGGAGGGGACCGGGGTGGAATTGGAGCTGTCGAAGGTGCCGTTGCGGGAGCCGGGCATGACTCCGTATGAAATCATGTTGTCGGAATCGCAGGAACGGATGCTCATGGTAGCCAAAGCCGGCCGGGAGGGCGAGGTCATACGGATATGCCGCAAATGGGATCTCGATGTCGCTGTCATCGGTCGCGTGACAGACACGGGTAAAGTCGTCCTCAAGACGGAAGGTCACATCGTGGCGGAAATTCCCGCGAAGGCATTGGCGGATGACGGGCCACGATATGATCGGCCCAGCGCGCCTCCGGCGTTCCAGGAGATGCTGCAGGCGTTGAACTATGACGCATTGCCCGATGTCACGGATGCGAACAAGGCGCTGCTGAGATTGCTCGAATCGCCGACGATCGCGAGCAAGCGCTGGGTATATGAACAATATGACCATATGGTGCGGACGAACACGATTGTCCGACCCGGTTCAGACGCCGCGGTGCTGCGAATCAAGGGGACCGACAAGGCCTTGGCCGTCTCGGTCGATTGCAACAGCCGGTACTGTTTGCTCAACCCGTACGAGGGCGCCAAGATCGCGATTGCCGAATGCGCGCGGAACCTTGTCTGTTCAGGCGCGGAGCCGATCGGCGTCACCGATTGTTTGAATTTCGGCAATCCCGAACGGCCGGAAATCATGTGGCAGTTTGTGCTGGCTGTTGAAGGGATGAAGGATGCTTGCGAGGCGCTGAACGTGCCGGTCGTCAGCGGCAACGTGAGTTTGTACAACGAGACGAATGGACTGTCGATTTATCCGACGCCGATGATAGGGATGGTGGGGCTCATTGATCATGTGGATCGAACCGTCACACAATGGTTCAAGCAGCCGGGCGACGCCATCATTGTATTGGGCGTGACGAGGGAGGACCTCGGCGGTACGGAATATCTGAAGGTCATGCATCATCGGGAACAGGGTTCGCCCCCGCTCCTCAGTTTGGATACCGAGAAGGCGGTTCAGGCTTGCACGTTGACGCTTATTCGAAATGGATTAGTACAGTCGGCTCATGATTGTTCGGATGGTGGTCTGGCGGTTGCGTTGGCTGAATGCTGCGTATCGGGTCCTGATCAAAAACTAGGGGCTATGGTAGAATTGCAAGCCGGTCGCCTCCGTAGAGACGCCCTTTTGTTTGGGGAAAGCCAATCGCGGGTCATTCTGTCGGTGAAATCTGACCAGGTGGAACAGGTCATTCGGGCGGCAGGTGAAATGGGCGTCCCGGCAGCCAAGGTTGGAGCGGTGGAAGGGAAGCGATTGATCATTGATATTGTCGGCGACCGCATCCAGGCAGGCGGCGCCGCCATCGATCTTGACCTTGGCTTGGTTTCTGACCGCTGGACCCACTCGTTGGAGCGAAGCCTCGCACATCCGGATTAGCCCGTTTGAGAATTATGCAAAAACTGTTACCCATGCATTCTCCCGATAAGTTTCACGATGAGTGCGCTGTCTTTGGGATCTATGGTCACAAGGAAGCCTCCAATCTGACTTATCTCGGGCTGTATGCGCTTCAGCATCGCGGACAGGAAGCGTCAGGCATTGTGTCGAGCGAGGGCGAGCATTTCCACGTGGAGAAAGGGATGGGCCTGGTCGCCGATATTTTCTCCAACCGTGAGTTGAGTCGATTACCCGGCGATAAAGCGATTGGACACAACCGGTATTCGACCACCGGCGGCAACGATTTAAAGAACGTGCAACCGTTGACGGTGAACTTTGCTTTTGGAAACCTCGCCCTGGCCCATAACGGCAATCTGATCAATGCCACCGTCTTGCGGAATGAATTGGAAGCGTACGGCGCTATTTTTCAATCGACTTCGGATACCGAAGTAATCATTCATCTTATCGCGCATTCCCGGGCGGATACGTTGCTAGCGCGGGTAATCGACGCATTGAACCAGGTCCGCGGCGCATTTTCAGTCGTTCTGCTGACAGACGATGGGATTATTGCCGCACGCGATCCCCATGGATTTCGGCCGCTATGCCTGGGGCGGTTTCGCGATGCCTGGCTCGTCGCGTCGGAGACCTGCGCCTTCGATCTGCTTGGAGCCGACTATGTGCGTGAAATCGAGCCCGGTGAGTTAGTGGTACTCGACCATAAGGGTGTCACGAGCTACAAACCCTTCCCGCAGGTCAAGCCGGCGATGTGCGTTTTTGAGTATGTGTATTTTTCGCGGCCCGATAGCCGGATTTTTGGCGGCAGCGCTGTGTATGCGATTCGAAAGGCGCTGGGACGCCAATTGGCGCAGGAATCCTGGGTGCCGGCCGATATCGTGGTTCCGGTTCCCGATTCCGGTGTTCCGGCTGCTTTGGGTTATGCCGAGGGGTCGGGCATTCCCTTTGAAACCGGCCTGATCCGCAATCATTATGTCGGCCGCACCTTTATCGAGCCGGAACAGTCTATCCGCCACTTCGGCGTAAAAGTGAAACTCAATGCCGTCCCGGAGGTGCTCAAAGGAAAACGTGTTGTGGTGGTCGATGATTCGCTCGTCCGAGGGACGACGAGCCGGAAAATTGTGAAGATGTTGCGCCATGCCGGCGCAAAAGAAGTCCATATGCGAATCAGTTCGCCGCCGATTGTAGCCCCGTGCTTTTATGGCATTGATACGCCGACGAAAAAGGAGCTGATTGCTTCTTCTCACCGGAAAGAGGAGATCCGCAAATATATCACGGCCGACAGCTTGGCCTACCTGAGTCTGGATGGTATGTTGAAGGCCGCTCCGAATCAGGCTGACCATTACTGTACCGCCTGCTTTACCGAACGCTATCCGATCTCTTTCACCCGTGCCGAAGAGCTCCAGCTTGGGTTGTTCGAAGCCTCTCATTGAGTGCCCGTTGCGTTTGACATCCTACAACAATATCCGCCACGCCGAGGAATACTCGCATGCCTACGGGGCCCTATACCATGAAATGATGGGGAGACGTCGTCTATCCCGTTCTCTTTGAATAATCGGACTCCATCAGCAATCCAGTTCCCCGCCGCGTATTCCGACGCTAAGCGCCGGGCTGGAGCGATTTCACATTCGATTCCACGACCTTCCTTCCGCCAAGGAGGGAACATTCCCACCGGGATGGGAATTGGCCTGGAAAGACGAATTTGATTATGGTCCCGCCTTGGCTCGAAAGGGTTAAGGCGGCTGCGCTTTCCCACAAACCGTCAATGAGTGTGATTCGGAGGATGGCATGCCTCAGATCGTCCCATCCACGCGGAACCCTCGACCTCATACCACCGATTCTCTGTTTCGATTCAATCTTTCCCACTTGACCATCGAGGCTCAACTTCTCGTTCTTCTGGCGCGAACATCAGCGAATGGAACCCTTCAGGTGGAGATTCAGGATCGATTGCGCGACGGCGTCGATTGGAGCGTCCTCTGGCACCTTGCCGAGTCTCACGGTGTGGCTGCATTGGTGTATCGGATGTTGCTCGCCCATGGGTGCAGCTCGGTTCCCAGCGATATATTGGAAACTTTTCGCCGGAAGGCGCAAACCAATGCCATTGTGAGCAGCTTATTGACGGGTGAGCTGGTGACATTGGTCGAGGCCTTTGCGGCGAAAGGCATTCGCGTGATCCCGTTCAGTGGCCCCACGTTGGCCGCTGCGGCATATGGAGATCTCACGCTACGCGAATCCGGTGACGTTGACCTGATCGTCGAGCGATCCTCCATCACCCAAGCTCGGCAATTGCTGTGGTCGCAAGGATACCAACTGGTCGGAAAGACGCCGGCTGGTTGCGACAGTCTGGATGAAGCGGTTTACTCCTTCGTAAGGCGGAACGGAACCTTCCGTGTTAATCTGCAATGGGCCATGGATCGTGGTCTCTTTTCATTTCCTTTGGACCGGGAACCGTTCTGGAAACAGTTGAAACCGCTACGGACAGGCCCGCACACCATCATGGCTCTCGCGCCTGAAGAGTTGCTGATCGTCCTTTGTGTCAGTGGATCGATGCACGCGTGGAAAGACCTCAAATGGATTTGCGATGTGTCCGAATTGCTGCGGCGGCGACGAACGATGGACTGGAGCCGTGTATTGTTCTTGTCTCATGCATTGCGATGTCGCAGGATGTTATTGATGGGTCTTGCGGTGGCTCATACGCTGTTCGACGCATCGTTGCCGCGTGTGGTTCAGCATGCCATCATGGCTGATCGGGATATTTTCGATCTCACGAAGGCAATGCCGCGTGATTTTTTGAAGCGAAGAGCTGAGGGCATTGACGAGAATGACGCCGAGGCCCTGTATCTTCTTCTCAGGGACTCATGGATCCAGCAATCCTATTATGCCTTGGCGATATGCCATGCCGGGGATCCAATCGTAAAGAAGTCACTTCCTTGGTTCCGGCTGCAGGCGCGGCTCAACATGCTGTATCGACTGGTCCATCCATTGCATCGAGCGGCTGCATGGTGCTTGGCGTTTCTTCGGGAAGGAAAATCGCTTCTGAAGTGGCCGGTGGCTCCGGGATAGAAGCCGCCGTATTGTAAGTTCCGATTCGTGTAAACGGCTGGTCAGTTCATTCCATCCAAGCACTTCGCCGATCTCCTGTTGCTCCCCAAAAAAATGCCGTGTTAGGATGGGTCGCGATCGACAAGAATCAAATGACATTTACAGGAGGACGGGCCATGAAAAAGCTCCTCATCGCAATCTCGATCCTGTTCCTTCCCTTTATGGCGATGCATCTGGTTTTTGCCGCCGGATTTTTCAAAATTGGGGAGCGCGCACCGAACTTCGCATTGACGTCGCTTACCGGCGATCCGGTCTCGCTGGAGTCGCTGAAAGGAAAGGTTGTAGTGCTGGGGCTATTCCATATCTGTGATCCTTGCATGGCTCAAGGCACCAACTTACAGAAGGTCTATGAAGCCACCAAAGGCAAAAATGTGGCGGTCATCGGTATCAACTCAGCCGGCAATTCCAAACGCGATGTCGGGGAATTTCTGAGCGCGTTTCCGGTGAAGGTGACATATCCATATTTGCTCGACCCCAACAAGACAACCGATAAGCTGTATGGGGGTGGGAAGTTCATTCCCAACGTATATGTCATTGATCAGGCCGGCGTCATCCGTTGGCAGCGGGTCGGCAATATGGATCTCGCCGGCAGCGACGTCATCCTCCAAGAAGTCGACAAACTATTGGCGGCGGATGCCGCCACGGGGGCTGGATCAATGTAAAATGTAAATCGTGAGGGAGTAAACCGGTATGGACGATTGGGAAGAAGGAAAGCAGGCTTTCGTCGGCCTCGTGCAGCGAATCGATTCATCGGTGCAGGTGGTCATTCCGACGAAACCGACCAACAGCGTATTTCTTATCTCGCTGACGAAGGGGCCGAATCGAAAATTCATGACCCTTCCTGAGGATGACATTATTGATCTTCCGGAAAACGCTGCGATCCTTGCCAAGGTGACGAAGGCGGTCCAGGACGCGGTCTCCGCTTTATGAGGCAAGGATGAAACCGCTGTTCCCCGGCATATGGCAATGGTCGTGGTTCTCTGAAGAGAAACAGTTGGATTTCAACGGCCTCTATCTTGGAGTCGGCGAGCATCACATATTAATCGATCCGCCGCCGATGGATGAGAGTGATCGGCAGGTCGTCAAGCGTGGAGGCGGTATCGACTATATTGTCGTCACCAACCGTGATCACGAGCGAGAAGCAGCTCGCTATCAGGCTGAGTTCGACTGTCAATTGTATCTTCCCCAGGTCGATGCGCCACTCATGACGCTGGTTCCCACCAAGACCTTTGCCGATGGCGAATTGCTTCCCGGAGGCGTGTGGGTCATTCAATTGAAGGACCAAAAGTCGCCGGGGGAGTCGGCGCTGTTTATCCAGCAGGGCAAAGGCATCCTGATCGTTGGAGACGCCTTGGTTGGAGCTCCTCCCGGGGGGCTGCGACTATTGGCGCCCGAAAAGTATGCGGACTACGCGAAGGCCAAGGAAGGATTGAGGCGGTTGCTCAAGTATAACTTTGATGCAATTCTCGTCGGCGACGGCGTAAACATCATGACCCGCGCCAAATCGGTTGTCGAACGAGCCCTTCAGTAGCTGGGAAGAAAACATGCCGCTGCGCAATGGATTGTCCGAGGAACTGAATCGACAGGGAAATGCGCATTTTGCGAGAGGCCATTATACGGAGGCCTATGCCTGCTATGCCAAGGCGCTGGAATGCGACAGGCTCACCGGCAATCAACGGGCGTTGAGCGCCACCCTCGGCAACCTGGGAAATATTTGCGCGGTGAGCGGCCGGCGGGAATCGGCACAGACTTATTATCAAGAAGTTCTGGAACTCCAAAAGGTCTTGGGTGATGACCAAGGGATCGGGACGACATTGGCGAATCTTGGAAATTTGCGAGCCGACGCCGGAGAATGGGATCGAGCCCGCGCCTACTATCTGGAAGCGCTGGACATCATGACGCGCACGCATGACGAGGTGGGAAAGGCGGTGCTGTATTCGGATCTTGGTCTCATTGCCAGAGAGACCGGCCAGTTCGACGAGGCGATCCGTTACTATGAGCAGTCATTAGTTCTGATGCGGCGACTCGACAATCAGGGCGGCGTGGCGGACGCATGGCGCATGATGGGACGCACATTCCTTATCCAGAAGCGGTACGAAGATGCAGTCGCCTGTTGCCAAACCAGCCAATCGATCGCGGAACGGAACCATGATGAATTGCGGGTCGGTGGATCTCGATATGTGCTGGCGCAGTGTTATGAGGAACTCGGCCAGTATCGCCAAGCAGCCGATCTGTTGGAGCAGGTGGTACACATGGATCGAAAATATCGCCTTCCGAAGCTTGAAGAAAACGTGAAACGTCTGGAACAGCTGCGTATGCGGATCGAGGAAGAACGCCCGCTCTCTCGTTCGCTCGGTTCTCGCCATGAGTGACGGTACCGCACATCCGTGGAATGAGGTACGGGCTGATTTAGTCCGGAATCATCCCCAACTGTACGATCTTGAGCCGGGCGGCGCCCTCGCATTGGACCTGGAAAGCGACGGATGGCTGCTGGAAATCACCCCTGACGGCCGGTTGATGTGCCAACACGGCATCGCCATGGATGACATCCTGAGCCTGATCTCTGACGGTACGCCCGAAGATCTCGGTACAGATGAGGTCGCGAAACAGGCCAAGTATTTTCTTCAGCCTGCCGTGGCAAGATTTCGTCCTATGCTCGTCAAGGAGGGATTTGAAGAAGGAGTGGCTATGAACGACGAGTATGTCGCCATCACCTTTGAGAAATTCATCAACTGGCAGCAGCTGGATGAAGTGCACGCGCTTGTACGGTGGTGCCAACAGAAAATCAGACCCTAGAGACTGCAGTTTCCCATGAGCCGCGGCGGCATCACCGATTTTGAAAGATTCCGAGAAGCGATTACCGCCTATCGATTGCCCCGTGTCATAGTCTCCGCGCTGGAATTGGACCTCTTCACCGCGGTCGGGACCGAATCGTGGTCTATCGCCGACCTGGCGAAAGCTCTCCGTGCCAGCGAGCGAGGTCTTGATATTCTCTGCCGCAATCTAGCCGCGTGCGGCCTGCTCACAAAGCGAGGCCAGCTCTATCGCAATAGCACCTTTGCCGTGATCGAACTGAACCGTGCTCACCCCCGTTGCCGAGCAGCCTATATCGATCTCCTGAAGGACCAGTGGTCTGATTGGTCCCGCCTCACCGATCAGGTGCGAACCGGTCTGCCCGTCGACCATGAAAAACCTGAAGAGTGCGACTATCGCCGGCGGTTTACATGGGCCATGCATCACCGCTCAGTCGATGTCGCCGCCAGGGTGGCCGCGCAGGTCTCGTTGCGCAAGGTCAAATCTTTGCTTGACCTGGGTGGTGGACCGGGAACGTATGCGCTGGCCTTTCTGAAGAAGAATCCGACATTGAGCGCCACCGTATGCGACCGTCCCGCTGCCCTTGACGTGGCGAGAGAAGTGGCGGCCATCGAGAAAGCGGGCACGCGCCTTTCCTACCTTGCGGTTGATTTCATGAACGAGCAGGTTCCCGGCCGATACGATGTGATCTGGTTTTCCAATGTGCTGCATATCTATTCCGCGGCAGAGAACCAGGCTCTGTTCAAGAGGCTTCGTCAGGCGCTGAACCCTGGTGGGCGGCTTATCATACAAGATGCATTCCTTCACGATAAAGAAGGTCTGTACCCTGCAGAAGCGACTTTATTTGCCGTTACAATGTTATTGTTTACCGAACAGGGGAACACCTATACCATCCACGAGACCTCGTCGTGGCTTCGTCAAGCCGGCTATAGCACGGTGAAGCCACTTAAGATGAAAAGGGGGACGGAGGATTGGGACGGCGGCTTGCTCCAAGCTGTTCATTCGATATCCCGCCGAGCACAGCCTGTCCTCCCCAGACGATCAGCAAGAAATTAAGGCTTCCGCTCAGCAACCCTGCGCCGACCATGAGCGTGCCTCCTTTGGGCCTGCTCAGCTCCTGGACCAGTGTGGCAATGTCGAGCGCCAGACCAATCGTGCCGTACATGACGACGACCATCGTGGCCCATCGGACATGAAAACCGAGCAAGGCCGCCAACAGGACCGGTACTCCGACTAAGAATGCAATCAATGGCCATGAGGCCGGTTCGGTGGACTGAGGATCAGCCGGAAAGGCAATCTGCCAGATGCCTGATGTTATAGCGAGCGCCAAGAGAAGCGCCTGAATCCGGCGGCAAAGCATGAAAAACACTATAGCGCTGTGAGCGGTCCGCCACAATGCCGTCTTGTCTGAGACGCATATTGAGCGGAGGTATGGATGGCTGACCATGAAACGCCTGTAAGGCAACCGAGCGAACAGGACTGCACACTCATTTATGACGACGAGTGCCGGTTTTGCGTGACGGCCAGGAACGCGATTGAAAAGGCGGCCGGAAAGGGTCATTTGGTCCATGTACGCTATATTCCATACCAAAGCGAGGAAGCCGCGCAGCGTCTTGGCAAGGATTATGTGCCTGGGCGTCCCGATG
This sequence comes from Nitrospira sp. Nam80, assembly GCF_965152575.1. NCBI lineage: Bacteria > Pseudomonadati > Nitrospirota > Nitrospiria > Nitrospirales > Nitrospiraceae > Nitrospira > Nitrospira sp. Nam80. The sequence goes on along the minus strand of NZ_OZ224216.1, from coordinate 3,270,093 downwards.
TGGCCTTCCTGATTGACTCCGACGGCAGCATTCGGAAGGGATTAGACGCCTTTCTTCCCCTTTTGCCCGGACTGAGAGGGGGAGCAGTGCTGAGTCGTCTCGTCAGGATTTCGTGGTTAAAACCAGTGGCACGTCTTCTGTACCGCTTGATTGCCCGCTACCGGTATTGTCTGTTCGGGGCAGTTCGATAGGCCTGCCCGCGTTCCATTACATCATCTACATCCTTCACATATCCCGCTTCTACCCGGCTCGGTCAACCATGTGCGGTTGGTCCTGCATACCCCTTTAGTCGGCGTTCGCTGACCCACCGAATAATTTACCCTTCGCTTCATGCGGGAAAGAATTGCGTCTCATGAACCGGAGGGCAACATGATGTATCTAGCGCAACCGGTTCGGAAAAAGCGATTGCAGGTGCCGAATAGGATGCCGGGATGGCTTGGAACCGCTGCAATACGCCATCTTCTGCAAAGTGCGCCGCGGCGGTGGATGCCCATGGCACTGATCGGCATGACCATGTGGGGTCCACTGATCGCCTTTGGACAATCCTTTGATCAGTCCATCGGCGTGGACAAGGGCCCTCCTACGTCCGCCGGAGTCGAGAGTGCTCCTGAGCACGGAGATTTTCTTGTTGCAGGATTCGGCTTTCAGACCTCCATTTCATCTTTGATTACGATTCGAACCTACCAGGCAAGAACGGGGGCGGTCCTATCGGAAGATTCCTACAATCTGAATGTTCGGGAGGAGGCGGCCGCGGGGGAAACACAGCGCGATCGTATCTTTGCCGGAGGAATCGGAGTCGATGCCGACGGTCAGCCCCGGTTTTTGCTGCGGGCCTACGACGCGCTGACGGGCAAGTTCTTGTGGCAGGGCCAGCTGAACCTGACACCTCAGAAAGAAGAGCGTCGAGTCCGGCCGGTTGCGACCATTATGCCTTTCCGGTCCATCGTACGGAGAACTGGAATGGAATGGCGGTCGCCTGTCCAGCTCAACCTGTCTCTCCGCGCCGTTGACCCATTGACAGGAAGACTGGTGTGGGAAGATAGGTTCATTCCCGGTGTCTCGACGAGCAGGCGGGCGGAAAGGACCGGCTTTCGCTCGGTCGATCGATTCGTAACGGCGGAGACGATAGGGCATATCTTCAATCTTGTGGTCCGCACGGTTGATCGCGTCTCAGGTCGTTTCTTATGGCAGGATTCATTCGAGGATGCCGATCTCATCGAGCGAACAGAAAGGGACAGTGGTCGCCAGCTTGAGCCTCAGGCGGTGCCTCTACGGAACGAGAGGGATGCGGCCATGTTGGCATCCATCGGACGGCCGGGGCCGGCTATGATTGGGTGTGCTGCTGTCTGGAATGGAATGTCTCAGCCCACTGTTGTTGAAATCTATCATAGGACAGCAGGAGCTTGTCCTGCATCGCCATGGCGAGGGTTTGGCGGGCTTTGAGATGTCCGAGTACCTCATGCATCTTATGCATCCCAAATCGTTCCAACAAATAATGAGTGGCTGAACTGGCTTCGACATAGGCAACCATGGCCGCATGGGGCGATAACTGCTCCCAGCTTCCCTCCAACGCGGTCAACGGCACCATCTGCACATCGTTCTCCAAAGCCCGATTCAATTCCTGCCACGAATCTCCAGACAGCTGCATGGCCAACCCTTCGTTCAGCCATGTGGGGATCGATCCGCCGTTCGGGCCAACCTGATGGTGAAGCAGCGCATGAACGAATTCATGCCGCAAGACGCGCGTGAGCCATTCTCGATCTGTCAGGGCCCCCTGCGTAGGAACCTGAATCCGACCGAGCACCGGATCGAATAGGCCGTCAGCCCACGCCGGGCTGCCCGTTGAGCCTTGAAATGCGGTTTTGCTCAAAAGGGTGACTGTAATCGGTTTCTCGGGAAAGTAATTGAATTTCTGGCCGATGTCGCGATAGGCGTCTTCCAAGATATCCAGAACGGTGGTCCAGGTGGCCTGGTCCTCGTTACCATCGAATTTGACGATGAAGTGGACGCTGCTGCGTGACGCCAATTTTTCTTCGACTTTCTCGGTCCGGTGAACTTTCTCGGTGACGATCTTTAAATAGGATCGCAAGGCGGGATCATTGCGAATCCGGGCTGTCGCCTCACGCAGATGACCACTCGCCTCAGTCAGCTTGTCCTGCTCCTGCAACAGGTCCGCGAGAGCGAGATGGGGAAACGCTTCCTCTGGAGCCAGCACCGCCACTTTGGAGAGGAATCCTACGGTCAAATTAGGATCGCGCAGGCTCCAGTACGCTTGCGCCAAATTCAGCATGGCGATCGTATTATTGGGATCAAGCGCGGCGGCCTTTTTAAAGGCCTTGAGGGATGCTTCGGTCCCCCCCGCTCGTTCTTGCAGTATGCCGAGATTATTCCACAAGATTGCGACATGGCGGCGGACTGAGGGTTCGGCAAGGACCGATCCCGGAATATCGGCCAGCTTGGCTTCGACCGGCGCGGCATTCCCCTTCTCCAATTCTTCATTGATAGTCGCGAGGAGATCTATGTGCCGGGGAACGGGCACCGTCATCGGATCGAGCGTGCGAGGCTGCTTGCTCATGATCAGGGCCGCCTCTTCGCCTTGCGATCGAGAAGTCGATGCCGGTTCATTGGGAATGATGGGCGCAGCCGGTGGGGGAGTATCCGGGAAGTAGTGCGGCTTCAGCCATGCATGGTAAGAAATGAACAGTGCGAGCACGAGCGCCAACGGACCGAGAATATGGGTGATGTTCCGGCGGTACATAATAGACCCTAAGAAATAAGGTGGCGAGACTGACTGTATCACTCGTGGCAAAGGCCGCCAAGAAAAGTCCCGAAAGCCTACAAGGGCTGCCGGACAAGCCGCCGGTGACGCCGCGGCGCATTGAGGCGCCGGAATGGGTGTGATACGATCCGCGCCAGGATGCCTCGTTGTCCCACGAAGGTCCTCCCCGAGCGTCTTCACGCTTTTTTGCAACGGGTTGCTCGACCGATCGAATTTGCGTGCCGGGACACCTATGCCTATCTCGGGGCTCTCGCGAATCTGGAACAATTCGTGTCGGCTCAAGTAATCGCCGCGCTGGCCGAACGAACCTATTCCCGCGCCATCGAAACGGAATTGTTGCTGTTGCGCAATTTGTTCGTGGATTTTCATGCCGGCCTTTCTATTGAACAGCAACGCGAACGGTTGAAACAGGCACGAGTGCTCATTGCACGCCTGCAAAACGGCGAGACGGAAGAGCGGTCGCGGCTTGGCAAATCCATGGACACCCCTCGTGAGTCCGCGCAGTCGATGAACCAAGTGGCCCGGCCTCTCTGGGAGTTTCCGATTCAGTTTGCGAAGGGAGTGGGGCCGAAACGGGCGACGCTCTTAGAGCGGCTCGGTGTCAAGACGGTCGAGGAGGCCTTGTGGAATGTGCCGTGGCGGTATGAGGACCGTTCAAAAATCACGGCAATCAAGAATTTGTCGCCCGGGATGACGGCAACGGTGTGTGGTGTGGTCGTAGATGTCGTTGCGACGCGATCGCGATTCCGCCGCATGGCTGTGTTAGAGGCGGTGATTGATGATGGAACCGGTCGTCTTCAGATCGTGGTGTTCAACCAGCCGTACATGGAGGATGTGATCAAAGCGGGCGCGCGTCTTCTTCAGGTGGGACGCATCAGTGCCGGGAATCGGGGGTGGCTCAATCTTCGGATGGACGTTACTCACTGCGAAGGTATCGGAGAGGATGTCGAGACGACCTTGCATGCCGGACGGATCGTCCCGATTTATCACGAGACGAAAGGCTGGAGCTCAAGGCAAATGCGGGTGTTGATGAGAACGCTGCTCGACGAATTCGGCGGAGATTGTGAGGAGGTGCTGCCGGTCCGCATTCGCGCCGGACATCGCCTCCTCCCTATCCGGCAGGCATTGGAACACACGCATTTCCCTCCGCCGGCAGCGGATGTGGCGCTACTCGACAATCACCTTTCGGCGGCGCAGCGGCGTTTGGCCTTCGAAGAATTATTCTTGCTTCAGACGGCTCTGGCGATCCGGCGGCGTCGGGTGAAAGAAGAGGAGAAAGCCGTACGGTTCGATCCGCATACGCCTCTCTTGAATCGGTTATCGCGGCTCTTGCCTTTCAAGCTGACATCAGCTCAGGAACGGGCATTCGGCGAAATCCAAGCGGACATGGTCTCTTCCCGGCCGATGAATCGCCTGCTGCAAGGCGACGTCGGGTCCGGGAAAACGATGGTCGCCCTTCACGCCATTGTCATGGCTTGCGGATCCGGTTACCAAGCGGCCTTCATGGTCCCCACCGAAATTCTGGCGGAGCAGCATTTCACCAACCTCAAGCCGATCCTGGAGGCCTTGGGCCTCCATCCGATCCTCGTGACCGGCGGAAAGCGATCCAAAGGCAGGGCCGAAGGATTAAGGGCATTGGAGGCCGGAGCGGCCGAGGTCGCCATTGGGACGCATGCGCTCATTCAGCAAGACGTCCGATTCACCAATCTTGGGCTGGCCGTTATCGACGAGCAGCATAAGTTCGGCGTACTCCAGCGGAAAACCTTGATGGGGAAAGGGTATCGGCCCGACGTCTTAGTAATGACCGCTACGCCGATCCCTCGCACTCTTGCCATGACGGTCTATGGAGACCTTGATGTGTCGATCATTGATATCTTGCCACCGGGGAGGAAGCCGGTGCGGACGTGGCTGTTTGCCGACGACCAACGCGGCCGGGCATGGCAAATCGTCCGCGATGAGCTTAGGGCACATCGTCAAGCCTATTTCGTGTATCCGCTGGTGGAAGAATCGGAAAAGGTCGATCTGAAAGCGGCGCTCCAAGCGGCCGATCGTCTGCAACGGGAAGACTTCCCGGACTTTCGAGTCGGCCTGCTTCACGGCCAGATGAGGTCTGTCGAGAAGGAGCGGACAATGAAGGCCTTTCAGGCCGGCGAGATTGACATCCTTGCCGCCACCACCGTCATTGAGGTCGGCGTCGATGTTCCGAATGCGACCGTCATGGTCATCGAACATGCCGATCGGTTCGGCCTCGCCCAACTGCATCAGCTCCGGGGGCGTGTCGGCCGCAGCGGGCATCAGTCCTACTGTCTGTTGATGTCCACGACAACCGGATATCGGCGCCCTACACAAGCCCGACGATTTCCGGCCGGATCGGAGGAAGCCTCGATTGCCCGGCAACGTTTGGAAGCAATGGTCAAGTCGAACGATGGATTCAGCATGGCGGAAGAAGACTTGCGCATCAGAGGACCGGGCGAATGGTTCGGCCTGCGGCAATGGGGACTGCCGGAGTTCAAGGCAGCCGATCTGATACGCGATGCAGATCTCTTGCAGCAAGCCCGTCAGGCCGCCTTTGCCTTGCTCGAAGAGGATCCCCGCTTGCGTGCTCCGCAACATCGGATGCTCAGAACAAGAATGCTGCGACGCTGGCGGACAAAGCTCGATCTGGGGTTCGTCAGCTAAGCTTCTCCAATCATGTTGGAATTGATTCAACGCCTGAAACACGATTTGAAAGCCGGATGGGCGACGCTCCGTCATGGGACGGCCCAAGTTGCCAATCGTGCCCTCGAAGAAACGGAACTCCTTCGCTATCGACTGGAACTCCGCAAAGTCGACCAACAGCTTGAGGATGTGTATGGGGATCTCGGTGAGCGGACCTTGGAATTACATGACCGTGGGGAAGCGATGGAGCGGATCCTCTATGACGGAGAGGTCGGCCGTCTCATGAAACAAGCCAGGGCACTGCAAGATGAGCGAACCAAACTCCTACTGGAGATGAACGATATTTCCACTGATGGACAGTGACACTCGCTTCATGGATGCATCGCCGACCGTTCCGCCAAAAGTTCTCGCCGGGATCGATATCGGTACACTGACTTGTCGCTTGCTCATTGCCGAACTCTCATCAGCCGGCCGGTTGAAGGAACTCCGATCGGAGCGCCGTATCCTTCGCCTCGGCCAAGGAGTCGACAAAGAACGCCGGCTTCGTGCCGACGCGATGGAGCGGGTGATGGCAACGTTGAAGGAATGGCGCGAGGTGATTGACGATTATCATGTCGATGCCGTAACGGCGGTGGCAACCAGTGCGGTGCGTGATGCCGTGAACCGCGATGAGTTTCTTGATCGTGTCAAAAGTGAAACCGGAGTTGCTGTTCAGCTGATCACCGGGGATGAGGAGGCCCGTCGGACGATGCTGGGGATCCGCTCCGGTCTGCCGTCTGGTGTGACCGACATGCTCGCCTTGGACATCGGCGGCGGCAGCACAGAATTCATCCTGGATCAGCCGGGCAAACCGCCGATCGTGCGCTCCATTGATATCGGAGTGGTGAGATTAAACGAGCGCCTGTTGCATCATGATCCGCCGACCTTCGAAGAGGTTAACCAAGCGCGTGAGTGGGTTCGGAAAGAAGCCATGGTGACTGTCGCGGAGATGCCCGGAACGGCTGGCCTCACATTCGTAGGCACGGCCGGAGCGATTACGTCACTCGCCGCGATGGCCCAGGAATTAACGGCCTATGAGCCGGCAAGGATCCATAATTACAAGTTGGCATTCGAAATGGCCAAGGAACTGGAACAGCGGCTGCTCAGCCGGTCGAAAGGGCAACGAGCAGGGATGCCGGGCTTGGAACCGGGCCGTGAGGAAGTGATCGCCGCCGGGGCGATCATTCTGCGGACCGTAATGGAGACGTTAGAAGTGACGACTATCCTCGTGAGCGACTTGGGCTTGCGCGAAGGGGTGTTGATCGATATGGCGAATAGAATGAGGCAATAGTGAAGAAGCCGATCTGTCTCATCTGTGCATACCTGTGGCTGTGCCTTCTCTTGCACCTCTTGTAGCTGATTATCGAGTCGCGTCTGTTCCTCGGAGGGTCTTCGTCCTCGAGTTGAGGGAGCGTAGTCCAAGAAAAGCGAGTGCCCCATGAAAGTTCTGGTTTACTGATATGGCGCTAATGCATAGTCCGCTTAACCCACGCAATGCAATAAAGCATTCCGAAGTGTCTAAGTACGTTCGAAAGCTCAAGACATTTTGGGGGCGGCATGCTCTTGCCAAGGCACAAGCCGATCTTGATAAGGATCTCATGCAGCATGGGCTTTCGTATCGATAGTAGATAGAGCAGCATAGACCGTGGCTGTTTACGTTTCATCTATACGACAGACTCACAGGAAACGGATCCTGAAACAACCTTTCCGCTTGTCGCCGCAGCACGGCACTTGACACGGTAGGTAATCGGCTCTGAATCCAAAGCGGCGCATGGACGACTCAGATTAGAACGCCAGGCGTAGGAAGCTTTTCACCAACCACCCATGCAACGACCAGACGACGACAATGAAAATGCGCCGATTGCCGATAACTTGCGCCGCGCCATTGAGTGACCGAATTGGGGTTGGCCTTGCGTGAGTCGGTGTTGCGGCAAGGCAGCTCGGATGGTGATGTCATGGCCGAAGTGATGCTCGAGATCAGGCGAGCGAAAGAACGGGCATGGCGGCAGAGACCTTCCTAGTTCAGGCCCTCTCCGGTCTTATTTCCGATTATAATCGGCGAGGGATCGAGTAGGGGCTTGCCGGCGGGTGGCCTTCAGTGCGCTAGTCAAGCCGCGATAGGTCTTAGAATACAAGTGTGGATCGGCGTACAGTCTCTATTATCAGGCCTCTTTGATTCAACCATTGTTCGCCCTGCGCCGATGGTATTTCACGGCATCTCGACTTGGTGAAGCGTCGGGATTTCGCTGACCGAGAAGTGGTCGTCGATTTTCTTTTGGCCGATTCAGAATATCAAGACAGGGCTCGTGCGCAGGCGAGTCATTCGATTCGATCTGTTGCAGGTGCCGATTCTAATGATCGATGATTTGATTCTGCTAAAACCATGGCTGATTGTCTCTAAGATCAAGCTGATCTTGAAAAGATACACGCTCGCCAAGACGAACTCGATGTGGATTAGGCGCTATGTCGAAGGATGGAAAACCAGACTCGATCTCAACCGTGAGCGGGTTCCCCTTACCTTTGCGAATACCAGCGAAAGCCTTTTTGCTCAGTAAAGGTCGTCTGCGGGGCGCCGCCCGGCTTTTCCAGGAGCAGCACTTTGAAGTCGATGAGGCCGAACCAGGCGGGATCTGAGATGTCGTGATAATGGCAGCCCTGCAGCTTGGGCAACATGTCCCCGAGCGTCCGCGTGAGTTCCTGTTCGGTATAGGCGCGCACGGCGAAGGACTTTCCTAAGGCCTCGCAGAACCGTTGTATGGTGTAGGCGGCGCCGGTGCAGAGTACTTTGGTGTCCGGTTTGATCGCAAGAAATTGCGGAAGAGGCACATACCGCTCTTGAAAGCCGAGCCAGCGGACGGCCTGGCGTAGATGGCTGTACTGGACTTCATACTCCGTGTGATGCGGTAATTTCACCGGAGCCGGCCAGCCTTCTTCAATCCCGAACTCGGTGAGGAATGCGCGACCGCCCGGCTTAAGGACTCGCCATAACTCGGCGACAAATCGAATGGGACCGAGATTGAAGATCACGTCGTCCGGTAAGTCGGCGCCCAATGGCAAGCGGAGGCGTCTGATCCAATCCAACGCTTCCTGATGTTGGGCGGTGTCCCCTTTGTCTTGCTGCAGCTCGCGCTTTGATAATTTGACCGGCGTCATGTCCGCCATGTTTTCGTTGTCGATCACGAGGTCGATGACACCATCTTTGAAAGGCAAGGACTCGCCGTTCGCCTGGGCACCGGTGCAGGACCAGCCTCCTGCGCGGGCACGATTGACCTGCAATTTAAGGAAGGGTCGCGTCACGTCCAGGGAGACGTACTGAATCCCTTGTTTCTCGAATGGCAAGAGTTCCTGTCCCAGTTCGCGCGCCACGTAGCCCAGACCGCCTCCGACCTCAAGAATGACTTTCGGCTTCGGCTTGAACCAGCCGAGCCGGCGCAGTTGTCTCATGAGCAGGCGACCGTAGGTCGAGCCACCCAGCGCCTCGCTCGGCTCCCGAAACAGATGGGAGACGGTGGTTTCGATCAGATCGAAGTGCCCGTCGTCTTCTCCGCTTTCCTTCAGTTCGTGGACATGGAACTCTTCCAAGTGATCTTCACCTTCGAATTCCGCTTCTCCCGACCAGCCTTCACGGATCTGTTGGAGCAGGACATCCCACTTAGCCTTGTGACGATGCCCTCCGGGCGCTTCCGATCCGAAGTAACAGAGGGAATAATTAGGGAGCGACCACCGTTCCAAATGCCAGGTGCCCGGTTGGCCGTCCGGACCGCAGATCTTGTCTCCGTACTTTTCCGCCAAGGCGCCGACCGTGATGTGACCGTTCATGGCGGCGAGCATCTCAATGCCGGTGCGATTGACCCGCACGAGCGGATAATTGTCGTCAAGGGGAGCCAACCACCAGTCATCATGCGAGTGCTGATAGGCCACAAGATCGGGAATTCGCCAGGCTCTCAGTTGGAGAATCTCTCCAGCCAGACGAATCGGTGCCTGGACTGCGGCCGCTGGTTTCATAGGCGATACGAGACTACACGAGGGCCACGGTGACCTGCAAGAACCAGTACCTCTTCATGCGGGGACCTTCACTCAAGCTTGAGGCGAGGCGAGGACTCAACAGGCAAGGAAGACCATTCAACACTAGTTAGAGAGGAGCTGATTAGCGGTCATGCGCCCATTGGTTCAACAAGAGCCTCAGCTAACGGCAGGGACCGAAATTGCGAGATCTGGAAGTGTTCGGACAAATTTATGTTTGAGATGGAAGCCCGGCCGCCTCTGTCACGATAATCATCCCCCGCATGATGGGATGGATTCTGCATTGATAGGGATAACGACCAGGGGGAAGATTTGGAATGGTATAGCTGCCTCCGGGGTCAACGGCGCCGGAATCAAAGCTGCACCGGTCTCCCTCGTCAAAACATCCGTCATGGGTGACGGTGTGGTGGGTAGGGGTCGGATTGTCCCATCGGATGGAGGCTCCGCTTGTCACAGTCACCGCTGCGGGCACGTAATACGGCGATCCACTGTCCATCAGTACGCGACCTTGCGGCGGTGTGGCGCCGGAGGGCCAAACCCCCAATAACAAGACAGCCGACATGAGAAGCGTGCGCATGAGCATACCAGTCATACCATCATTGTAAGGCTCTATTCATTAGAGTCAAGGCTGCCATAAAGGATTCTGCCGCATCCTTCAGAAATTGCTGGAGCCCACCCGCATGTTCTTTTGAGCGGCTAGACGATGCATCCTATTGGAATCCGGCGCCGGGCTCTTGACCCAGCCTGATCATTGTATGATGCTCCATATTGACATGAATCGCTTACGGGGGTGGCTCAAGCAGCGGCTCAAATTAAGTTTCAGAGCCTATTCGATCATGGCCCTCCTGGTTGGCATCAGCTTTCCTTCGGCGGCCTCTCCATTTTCCTTGGTACTGCCGGAAACGCAAACGACTGTAACGGCCGGGCAAGCCATGTCCGTGGCGATTGATGTGCCGGCGGGTATCGGGGTTCGTCAGGTCCGCTACTACTGGTATCGCGACGATGAAGAGCCGATGGCGACCTCGCAAGCGGAACCGGCCCTGACGGCGACGGGGTCTTCTACTCCTCCCTATGGGGGGACGCTGACTGTGCCGGATGACGCCATCGGCCTGGTTCGTTTGCTTGCCGTCGGCACCATGACGAGAGGGCGTATGGCGGGACAGGAGGATTTTGACGAACGAGTGCTCCGAGTCGATCCGCCTACCGAATTGACCGGCATTGAGTTCGCCGTTGAAAAGCCGTGGCGCCTCGACACAATCGGAAAGATCGTACCGGTTCCGGTCATTGGCCAGTTTGCCGACAACGTCGAGAGAAGCCTTGCAGGAAAATTTGCCGGCAGCCGATATCATTCTTCTGACGAGTCGATTGTGGCCGTTTCACCGGAGGGCCTGGCTCATGTGAAAGGCAACGGGCGCGCATGGATCACCGTCGTGAATCAAGAGAAAGAGGGCGTCATAGATGTTGTGGTCATGGCGGATGAAGAACCCAATCGCTCCCCGATTGCTCGGGTCCCGGATCGGATCGAGGGCCAAGGAGGGCAGAAGATCGTCCTGGATGGTTTGCAAAGCCGTGATCCGGATGGAGACCCGCTTCGCTATGAATGGAAGCAGACGCGAGGGAATAAGGTCACGTTAATGAACCATGGGGAGGCTAAAGCAGCGTTTATGGCCCCTCATGTGACCGCCAGGCGGCTCCTCCAGTTCAAGCTGCGCGTGACTGATATGCGGGGGCCGGATTCCATCAAGGGCGCGGATAGCGAAATCTCGACGGTCGATGTCTGGATCGACCCGTAGACGGGGCCGCAGAACATGGTTTGTGAGGAGGTTGCAAGAGGTTCCTGGTTCATGCTAGATGGTGGCCCGAAGCCGAAGCTCGTTGAGATGACTGTAGAGGAGGCATCGTAATGGCGAAGAAGAAAAAACAGCCGGCGAAGAAAGCAGCACGCAGCACAAAAGCCAAGTCGGGGAAGAAAACGGCTGCCCCGAAAAAGACTGCCAAAAAGACAGCAACGAAAACCACGAAAAAGTCCTCGCCGGCCAAGGCAAAAAAGCAAGGGACGGCTAAAGCTCCCAAGAGGCAGCCGGCAGCCGCCAAGAAGGCGGCAAAGACTCCCGCGGCTGAAGAGCGGACGGCAAAACACGCGGTCGATAAGCCGACGAAAGCGGAAATTGAGCCCAAGCAGATTGACCTTGAGGAAGATGAGATTGCTGAAGAAATCGATGATGACATGTCGGACGAGATTGAGGACGACATGGAGGAAGAGTTGGCGCTCGACGATGAAGACGACGACGTCGACTATCTTGAAAAATCGGAAGACCTTCTTGATGAAGGCGATGACTATCGAACGCACTAAACTTGACTGTAGCGGCGCAATCTGCGCGGCCGCCGAACTTCACTGTCCATGAGTAGTCATTTTCTGTTTATCGCGGGCGCGTTACGAGAGCGGAGCTCGGTGGAAAGCGCGGAATGTCAGCTGTCCGCCGGTATCTGGGGTCTGTGTACCGGGCTGATCCGTGACAATCTGGAGCGGTTTCTTACCCCTCAATCTCATGGGTTGGTCTATGTGCTGAAAACTGGGATTTGTGCGGACTTCCGCATTGTTTCCGGTATCCAGCCTTACGCGGCGCTGGATGATTTACTCAAAGATGAACTCAGGACGGAGGCTCGATACGGCTTTGTCCGGATCGAGGTCCTGAGCCGATATCGCTCCTCTGCGGGACAGAGCCAGGCGCTCATGCAGTCGGTATTGAATGTGCCGGACCAGGCGGAATTGACTCGGCGATTGACGTTGGGCATGCATCGACTCACGGAAGAAGAATACCGGTCGCTGCTCAGTGAATTAAGCCCGGCGACGGAGCAGTCTCGAGCCTCGATGCTCTCCTAGGCCGGAATCCACTAGAGTGAGCGGCCGGTCATTAACCGGTAGGCTTCATCGATTGTGCTCACCTCCTTAAGATCCACATTGAGCTCCATGCTAAGGCGAGTCAGGCCCCAATACGAATTGTTCAGCTGACCCGAAGGAATCAGAATAGTCCGATAGCCTTCCCGAGCGGCGGCACGAATCTTATCCGGAATTGAGCCCACAGGCCCCACGCTTCCATCCGAATGAAGGGTCCCGGTCAGCGCCACACCGCGATAAATGGGGTCTCCCTTAAAAAGAGCGATAAAGCCGACCGCCATCGCGGCGCCGGCACTTGGTCCATCACTCCCAGTCGGCCTATAGGCCAAGCCGACGGCGGTGACGGTTCCTGAATGCTGCACCGAAGGGGTACGTTCCATCGCATAGCGGAACGCCTCGGCCATGGAACCGAGATGGGTATCGCCGAGCACGACATTCCCAGTCCGCCACTGCAAGGATGGAGGAGTCGGGACGGATTTCTGGTCCCATTGGAGCAGGAGAATCTCGAAGACACCCAGGTTGTTTGACTTGATAGCCGCGAGGATGGGAAGTTCGATGACATGTTCCGCTTGGACCGGCGCGGGGCCTGCGGCCACCAGGAAGCTGGCAGTCAGCAGACAGCGGATGCTTCGGCCACATAAGCGGAGCATAATATGGATCGAATTTCCCTGAGGTTATTCAGTGTATCAGGCGGCTCCATCTTGTAAAGAATCAAGCGAGATCTATCCCTGTAAGAGACCCGCCGCCGGGAATCGTCCCCGGTTGTTTCGCCTTGCCGGTGTCTGCATCATAGGATGTCTGGTGTTTTTAGCTGTTCCATCCCTGCTGTGGCCCGGCGAAGTATCAAGTCCCTGTCGGGAGGAAAAGTCGAAGACAGGAGCGGGAAAGGCCTTTATCCGACATCTCGATAAGGCCTGCTCAAAACAGGAGCGGGAGGCGCGGGCGATCCAAGCTGGTCACATTATGGAGGCACTGAAAAAGGGGCGATCCGTCGATCTTTCGGGTGTGATTATCATCGGCGATCTCGTTCTGAATGATCTTCCGATCAAGTCATTGGCCAAGGTACTCCCCGCGCTATCATCGGACGACCGGCAGATCGTGGAACGTCTCAACGCAGAGGCTATCCGCTTGGTGGACGGCACAGTCTCTATTCGTGATTCCGACGTCCGTGGGCGCATTATTAATCGGACGAAGGAAGACATGCTGGTCATTTCCGGTTCGGTCATCCTTTCGGGAACCCACTTCGAAGACGTTGTGGATCTTTCGAGGACCGTGTTTCTCGGTGTCGTCGACTGCTCATCGGCCACCTTTTCGAAAGAAACCTATTTCGTCCAAGGCCGTTTTCAGCAGCCCGCCCTCTTCACCCAAGCTTCTTTCGGCCCTCATACGAGATTTCATCGGTCCGTGTTCGGCGGCGTGGCGAATTTCTATCATGCCCATTTTAACGGCCTAGCGGAATTCCTGGAGGTATCATTTGAGCAGGGAGCGAGCTTTTCCGGGGCACAATTTCTTTCGGGCACCGGCTTTTCCGGCAGCCGGTTCAACGGCACCGGCGATTTTCTCGACGCGCAATTCGAGGGGGATGTGTACTTTTTATTTACGCGCTTTGAAAAGGAAGGAAGATTTCGCGGGACAACCTTTCAAACGGTAGCGGATTTCTCCGACGCAGTGTTCACCGATGGACAGGATCTCGAGCAGGCGGTCTTTTCGAGAGCGCCCCGGTTACCAGGCTCGATAAAGGCCGAGGTGTCAACTCCGGCTACGCCGCCGACTTGGATGGAGCAGTACGGAGTCACCGGTGCTCTCCTGGTGGGATCGCTCCTCCTGCTCGGCTGGCTCTTCAAGATCAAATGACCGGCCCGCATAAATAATCCGTGGTAAGGGGAAACCACCACATATAGTTTTGGGGCTTGCGGGGGCCCCTATAAGCTGATATAAGGTGATGAGCTTTACGGCGCCCTGGTCTAGCGGACGGGATGGATCAAACCGAACTTCCTTACCATGTCAGGATCGAGAAGTTCGAAGGGCCGCTGGATCTTCTTCTCCATCTCATCAAGAAGAATGAAATCAATATCTACGACATCCCCATCGCGCTGATCGCCCGGCAATACCTCGATTATCTCTCGGTCATGAAAGAACTGAACCTCGCCGTCGCGGGTGAATTTCTCGTAATGGCGGCCACGTTGCTTCACATCAAGTCGCGCATGCTGCTTCCGGCAAACGAAGCACCGGACGAAGAAGAGGACGGGCCGGATCCGCGGGAAGAATTGGTACGCCGCCTGCTGGAATACAAGCAATTCAAAGAGGCCGCTTCCCAGTTGGATGGAAAAGAGCGGCTATGGCGCGACATGTTTGCCCGGGAAGCACCTCCGCCGATCGAGGTGCAGGCCGATGAGGCCTTGCTCGACGATGTGTCGTTATTCGACTTAGTCGATGTCCTGCAGGAAGTCCTTGCGCGACATCCGGGGAAGCGCATGGTGGAAATTATCCCCGATAATATGACGGTGCGGGATCGTATGAATGCCATTATTGAAGCCCTGGAGGGACAAGAGGCGGTCAATTTCATTTCGTTGTTCGAGGCGGCCAGTCATCGCATTGTCGTCATCGTCACGTTTCTGGCTCTGTTGGAACTGATTCGTATCCGCGTTGTCAAAGTGTTTCAGAGCGAGACGTTCGGGGCGATCCTTGTCTCTCGGGCTTTTACGACCGTCTGTGATACGGATCCCGCGGAGGATACCGAATGGAGGAATCTATGAGGGCCAGCGGCATGGCGGAAACAATTGAAGATGTTGCCGAGGAGCAGGTGCGGATGGAAGACCCGGCGATCGAAGAGACAGCTTCCATATCCGAGGCGACGCTCAATGGTTCGGATGGTAAGTTCGAATCAAAAGGCACCGCGGCTTCTCTAGAAACATCGTCAGAAATGTCATCCGTTACGCCATCGGTTTCCGAAATACGCGAGCTGACCGGAATCCTGGAAGCCCTGCTCTTCATGGTTGCCGACCCCCTTCCCATAAACCGGATCGTGGCGCTCTTGGGTGCCGTTCCGAAGCATGAGATCGAGCTGGCGTTGACGAGATTGAAGGAAGACTACGCTCAGGAAGGTAGAGGGCTGCATTTGGCCGAAATTGCCGGTGGGTATCGTATCGTCACCAAACCGGACTATGCGCCTTGGATCAAACGGTTGGATAAGGTCAAACCACCGGCGAAATTGTCACGGTCCGCTCTGGAATCGCTCGCCATTATCGCGTACAAGCAACCGATAGTGCGGGCGGAAATCGAGCAAATTCGTGGAGTGGAGACTTCCGGTGTGCTTCGAACGTTGCTCGAACGTAAACTAGTGCGGATTGTCGGGCGTAAAGAGGAGCCGGGCCGGCCTATTATGTACGGCACGACGAAATTCTTTCTCGAACATTTTGGACTCCGTGATCTTTCGCAACTGCCGCCTCTGCGGGAATTCAAAGAACTGGGTGAATCGGAACAGGCGACCTTGCCGATGGAGGAGGAGCCAGGCTTGGAAGAAACACAGGCTCGGCTGACAGTCGACGAGAGTGAAGAACCAACGGAGGACGGCGAGGGTATGGCAGCAGATTCAGAACCGGCCGAATCCCTACTGGAAGAGTCGGTCCATCCCGGTTAGCCGGCGCTGCCGCGTTGTCGCGGCAGCATGATGCAGCTTGCATCTGTCCGAAGGATTGGCCTTCGCACGGTTTCTCACAGACACCCGATCGGAACGAAACCCGCGCCAAACATTCTTGAGAGCGTCATCCATCTGGCATTGTCGTAGAACGAGAAGCTCGGTGCCCTGAACGCGCGCCCCGTCGGATCGCCGCCATAGGATGGGTCTGTGCCAAAGAAGAAGCCCCGGCTCTTTTCATTCAGCCTGAGCCACTCTCCATACATACTGCAAACTTCGCTTTGGGCTGGACCGGAAATGCTGTTGCTCGCTTGCCATTCTCTTGCCCAATCTGGAACCGATTGCAAATTGCGTAAGGCTCCGACGGGCGTATCGTAGGAAAAGCCGTCGTTTCCAGAGGACGCATCGTACCGCTGGCTCCCTGGTCTGTCGGAAAGGGAATGATTGGCTAGCGACGGAAGGCTCGGTGCGGTCGAGAGGGGCTTGAGATCCATTGCCTGGCAGCCGGGCCGCTCCTTGTTTGTATAGAGAGGAGTGTCGTCCGGACCCGGACATTGCCAGATCTCGGCGTCGGTAGAAGCGTTTGACAAGGCGGGGAAAAAACCAATGAAAAGGATAAGCAAGGTGACCGTGCATAGTGGATAGTGATGTGACCTCATGGGACACCTCCGGTTCGTACAATCATAACTCGTTGCAGCACGCCATTTCGAGTCGTCTTTTGGTGACCCTATGATAAGCGGCAATGACGGTCCATACAGCGTTCGGAGGGACTGAGATCGTGATTCTCTTGAAGCTTGCGGCAAGGCCGGCAGTGGGATGCCGGCCGGCTTGTCGACCGCCGCCTCTTACCTTGACTCGGTTCTTTCCGCTTTGTTAGACTGCGCGATCTAACTCATTGAAAACATCGAACTCTTCACCAAACTAGCACCGCGAGGAACACCATGATCAAGGCCTGGCTGCTTGAGGAAATGTTTCGTTTCCGTCGGCATGAATTGACTGCGGACAGCTTGCAAGGGGAATGGGGCGCCGGGGATTCTGTCGCGGAAGAGGAAGACCTGCCTCCACCGCCGTCGGGGCTGACCGCCAAGCCGGGCAATGGCCGGGTGACACTGACATGGGAGCCGGTGCCGGAGGCGATGTATTACAACCTGTATTTTCAGACGACCAAGGGCGTCCAGATCAAGTTTTCCGAACTGACCCGGCCCATTGCGAGCGCGGATGATTTCAAATCCGTCATCGGAGTCAAAAAAGATAAGGCAACCTGCATTGAAGGTGCCGCATCGCCCTTTGTCCATGACGATTTGGCGAACGGAAGTTGCTACCACTACGTCGTCACGGTCGTGACTCCGAAGGGGGAAAGTCCTGAATCGCAGGAGGCAATGGCGATTCCGGCTCCGTATCGGATCGATAAAATCTTTGGTCAAGAAGGCGTCGATGAGGGGGAACTCAGTTCGCCGACCGGCATTGCCGTCGACAAGGATGGCAATATTTACGTAGCCGATACCGACAACCATTCGGTTCAAAAGTTCGATAAGGAAGGAAAATTCGTCGGGCGATGGGGTGGTGAAGCCAGTTCGCAGGAAGGCGCCTATTATTATCCACGCGGTCTCACCACCAATGCGGATGGCCATGTATACGTGGCCGACACGGGGAACAATCGCGTCCAACGTCTCGATGCCGACGGCAATCCAATGAAGGCCTGGGGCAAATTCGGTTTTGCCTGGCGCGGCGCGGATCTCAACAAGTTCGATGCACCGTGGGGGGTCACCACCGACCAAGAAGGCAATATTTACGTCACCGACACCAACAATGCGCGGATACAAAAATTCAAGGGAGACGGGACGCCTCTCTTGAAATGGGGACGGGACGGCAGCTTTGACGGAGCATTTTTCTTTCCTAGAGGCATCTGCGTGGATTTCGTCGGCAATATTTATGTGACTGACGAAGGCAACAATCGAATTCAAAAATTCGACACCCGCGGGAGCTTTCTCACGAAGTGGGGCCGCGAAGGCAGCGGGCCCGGCCAGTTCAAGGCGCCCTGGGGCGTGGCCTGCGATGCACTCGGCAATGTCTATGTTGTCGATCAGGGCAATCACCGGATCCAGAAGTTCGATCCAAACGGGGCCTTCCTCTGCGCCTGGGGCAATCGGGGCAAAACAGAAGGCCAGCTGAATTTCCCGTCGGGGATTGCGGTGGATAAGGAAGGCGCCGTCTACATTGTCGATAGCGGCAACCATCGCATTATCAAGTACCTGCCCACCGAAGAAGAACTGAACCGCGGAAAAGAGCAGAAGCAGGAAAAGACCCAGACCGTCAAGTATCCGGCTCCGCGAAACGTCGCGGTGAAAGCCGGCGACACCGAGACGTTTCTCAGTTGGATGGACGTCCCGGGTGCCGTCTCCTATAACCTGTACTTCAATACGCAGCCGGACCTGACTCTACAATCGGCTACGAAGGTTGAGGGTGTCACGTCGCCCTACAATCACACCGGTTTGACTAATGACACGGCGTACTTTTACGCGGTTTCGGCGGTCTATGAAGATGAAGCCGAAAGCGCGCTGTCTGAGGAAGTGACCGCCACTCCTGTGCTCATCGACATCACGGCGCCGCAAACGCCCTATGCGGTTATCAATCACGGCGGCTTTATGACGAACACTCCCGAAGTCGTGGTGACGGTTTCGGCCAACGACTTGGACACCGGGGTCGCTGCATACTACATCTCGGAGAGTCCGATGACGCCGATGGCCGGCACGCCCGGTTGGGTGGAGGTGACTCCGGCGCACAAGTTCGGCGCGACCGTCCCGTTCATCTTGTCTCCCGGAGACGGACAGAAGACCATTTATGTCTGGTTCAAGGATGTCGGCCATAACATCTCGACGCCGGCCAGCGCCACGATTTTGATCAACACATCCGGCTATCTCTGCGTGTCAAAATGGGGAAAACCGGGCCGTGGCGCATCCCTACTGCACGGCGGCGAATTCATGGCGCCCTTATACGGCTTGACCATCGACCAACAGGGCAGCCTCTTCGTGGTGGACAACGGCAACAATCGCGTGCAGAAATTCGACAATGCGGGAAATTTCATTATCCTCTGGGGGAATTTCGGGTCGGCCAATTCGAATTTCCATAATCCCACCGGTGTGGCTTGCGATGCCAAGGGCGACGTCTATGTCGTGGATACGAATAACCACCGGGTGCAGAAATTCGACGGCAAACTGGGCGGGTATATCCTGAAATTCGGATCGCGAGGTAACGGAGAGGGCCAATTCAACGCCCCCTGGGGCATTGCGGTCGATCGGGTGCGTGGCTATGTCTATGTCGTCGACAGCGCGAACTTCCGTGTGCAGAAATTTGATATGGGCGGCGAATTCATCATGCAGTGGGGCAGCTTCGGAAACAACGACGGCCAATTCTATTTCCCGCGCGGCATCGCCGTTGATCAGGCGGATGGATCGGTCTACGTTGTTGATATGGGCAACCACCGCATTCAGAAGTTCGATACGAGCACGAATGTGCTCCCGCAGTTGCTGACGAAATGGGGCGGAAGTTCGGAGCCGGGTCATGCGAGCAGCCCGTTGGCGCAGGAAGCCGGTCAATTGCGATCTCCGTGGGGCATCGCGGTTGATGGGGCAGGCGATGTGTATGTGACGGACACGGGAAACCATCGCGTCGAGAAATTTGACCGTAACGGGAACTTCATTACACAGTGGGGCGGCTTCGGGAACGGCGACGGCCAGTTTAATTTCCCATATGGCATCGTAGTCGATGCAAGGGGCAGCGTCTTCGTCGTCGACAGCGGCAATACGCGGGTGCAGCAGTTTATGCCGGCTGAAGAAGGCGGTGAACGACTCCAGGAAGAGGCCGAGGCGGCGGCCGAACTGGAAGGCACCGAGAAAGTGGCGAGGCCGTAAGCAATGCCGATTTCAACCATCGGTGCCGGAATGGAGTGATGGATGCTCGATAAAGAGGTGCGGGTCGGGCTGACATTCGATGACGTGGTTCTGGTGCCGGCGAGATCGCAGGTCGTCCCCAGTCAAGTCGACACCAAGACGATTTTTTCCCGCAATATCCGCATTAACATTCCAATCGTCAGTTCGGCAATGGATACCGTGACCGAGGCGCGCATGGCGATCGCGCTGGCGCGGGAGGGCGGGATCGGCATCATTCATCGAGTGTTGACGCCGCAGGATCAGGCGGCGGAGGTCGATAAGGTCAAGAAATCGGAGAGCGGGATGATTCTTGACCCAGTGACGATTGCGCCGGATCAAACGATTCGTGACGCTCACAACCTCATGGCAAAATACCGGATCTCCGGCATCCCGGTGACTAAAGAGGGCAAACTCGTCGGAATTTTGACCAATCGCGATTTGCGATTCGAAACGCGGATGGAACTGAAAGTCTCGCAGGTTATGAAGCGTGAAAAGCTGATCACGGCTCCTGAAGGCACGAGCCTGGAAAAAGCGCGGGAAATCCTCCATGAGCATCGGATCGAAAAACTGCCGGTGGTCAACAAGAATTTCGACCTCAAAGGTTTGATAACAATCAAGGATATCGAAAAACGCATTAGATACCCGAACGCCTGCAAAGACGGTCATGGTCGACTGCGCGTGGGTGCCGCGGTGGGTGTCGGTTCCGACACTAGGGAACGAGTCGAAGAATTGGCGAAGGCCGGCGCTGATGTAGTCGTCGTCGATACAGCCCACGGACATTCGCAGGCGGTGCTCGATACCGTCAAAATGATCAAGAAACACTATGCTCATCTGGAGGTCGTGGCAGGAAATATCGCTACAGCGGAGGCAGCCCGGGACCTTCGGAAAGTGGGTGTCGACGCCGTCAAAGTAGGGGTAGGACCCGGGTCGATTTGTACCACGCGCATTGTTTCGGGTGCCGGGATGCCGCAACTTACCGCCATTGCGGATTGCGCCAAGGCCTTGGCGGGCAGCGGGATTCCCGTCGTCGCTGACGGAGGTATCAAGTATTCCGGTGATATCACGAAGGCGCTGGCGGCGGGCGCGTCAGCCGTCATGCTAGGCAGCCTCCTTGCCGGAACCGAAGAATCACCGGGTGAGACCGTGTTGTACCAGGCAAGGACCTATAAAGTGTATCGCGGTATGGGATCAATCGGCGCCATGGAGCGCGGCGGTGGCGATCGGTACGGGCAGGGAGGGCGACCGGCGCCCAAACTCGTGCCCGAAGGCATCGAAGGACGGGTTCCCTATAAGGGTGCCTTGGCGCCCCACATCTACCAGTTGGTGGGCGGGGTGAAATCCGGAATGGGATACTGCGGTTGTAAGACCATTCCCGAACTTCAAGAAAAGGCCACATTTATTCGGCAGACAGTCGCCGGGCTTCGGGAAGGTCATGTCCACGATGTCATCATTACCAAGGAAGCTCCGAACTACCGTACCGATTGGGAATGACCTCGCGTGAATCGTCCCTCGTGAAGCGTATCTTGCGACCCGGATTCCCTCACAAGACGAACGACGCTTCACGCTTCACGAAGAACGACCCCAATGGAACTCTGGCACGATAGAATTCTTGTTCTGGATTTCGGCTCGCAGTACACGCAACTGATTGCCCGGCGCATCCGCGAAGCGCAGGTCTACAGCCAAATTCTTCCTTGCACCGTCCCTCTTGCCACCATCCTGGCCTATCGTCCGGCTGGTATTGTCCTGTCCGGCGGTCCGTCGAGCGTCTACGAGAAAAAGGCGCCGATGGTCCCCAGGGCGTTGTTTGACCAGGGTATTCCGATCCTCGGTATTTGTTACGGCATGCAGTTGATTACGCATTTGGCCGGCGGCGACGTCGGGAAAGCTGCGCACCGGGAGTTCGGCCGAGCCGAGCTGCACATCGACGATCAATCGGACCTCTTTAGAGGCGTGGGAGGAAGCGGAGCCACGGTCGTCTGGATGTCCCACGGGGACCGCATCGAGCGCATGCCACCGGGATTCAGATCAATCGCCCACACCGGCAACTCGCCCGTTGCCGCGATGAAGCGAGATGATGCAAAACAACGGGTATATTGCCTGCAATTCCATCCCGAAGTTGCCCATACGGCCGAAGGCTCGACCATCCTGCGCAACTTCGTCTATGACATCTGCGGATGCCGGCCGACTTGGACCATGCGATCATACGTCGAAGCGGCGATAGAACAGATCAAGCAGGATGTCGGCAAGGAACGGGTGATCTGTGCGTTGAGCGGCGGCGTCGATTCATCGGTCGCGGCGGTCCTCACACATCGGGCCATCGGCGACCAGTTGACCTGCGTCTTCGTGGATAACGGACTCTTGAGAAGTGGAGAAGGAGAGCAAGTTCAGAAGATGTTCAGTGCGCATCTGAAGTTGAATCTGCGCTTTCTGGATCGATCCGATGAATTCATACGCGGGCTCATGAATGTGATCGACCCGGAGCGCAAACGCAAAATTATCGGCCGCTTGTTCATCAAGAATTTTGAACAGGAAGCCAAGAAACTGAAGGGCGTGAAATTCCTGGTGCAAGGCACGTTGTATCCGGACGTCATTGAGAGCATCAGTTTCAAGGGGCCGTCGGCAACCATCAAGACACATCATAACGTGGGCGGGCTGCCGACCAAAATGAGATTGAAGCTGGTCGAGCCGTTGCGGGAGTTATTCAAGGACGAAGTGCGGGTATTGGGCAAGGAATTGGGATTGCCGGATGACATCATTTGGCGCCAGCCGTTTCCCGGTCCCGGACTCGCCATCCGCGTGCTGGGCGCCGTGACGAAGGAACGGCTGACTATCCTCCGAGCGGCGGAAGTCATCGTGGACCAGGAGATACGGGCGGCTCAGCTCTATCGCGACATTTGGCAGGCCTTCGCCGTCTTGCTCCCGATCCGGACGGTCGGCGTCATGGGAGATCAGCGCACGTATGATCACGTCATCGCGATCAGGGCGGTGACGAGCCTGGATGGAATGACCGCCGACTGGGCGAGGATCCCGCCGGAATTGCTCGGCACCATTTCAAACCGCATTATCAATGAAGTGAAGGGCGTCAATCGGGTCGTCTATGACATCAGCTCGAAACCGCCGAGCACCATCGAATGGGAATAGGCCTTGGCACGACTCATCGCTTCGCGCCTTTCGGAGCGGCCTTTCAGGATTTGGCGAGCGGAAGCCTTCTGGAATTTCTTCGTCACGGTCCTTGTGGACCGTGGTTCCTCAGTCAGTTCCAGCTTTCCCCCTCGCAAAATCCCGAAAGGCGATTCCGCTCCTTCGGCGAATGTCGCGAGTGACTCGTGCCAAGGCCAGTTGGTGATGTAGGCGCGGAAATGGAAATCAGACTACAAAAACTCATTGCCGGGACCGGCCTCGCCTCGCGGCGGAAGGCCGAGAAGATGATTACGGCCGGCCGTGTGACGGTGAACGGCAAAGTCGTGCGCGAGCTGGGGACGAAAGTCGATGCGGACAAAGACCATGTCAAAGTGGACGGGCGCCACATCAGAGCCGCCCAGCCCTATGTCTATGTACTGTTGCACAAACCGAAGAACGTGATGTCGACCTTGCAGGATCCCGAGGGGCGGCCCACCGTGAAGGATTTCCTTCCGGGCGTCACGGTGCGGGTCTTCCCCGTGGGCCGGCTCGATTTTGACAGCGAAGGCCTGATGTTGTTGACGAACAACGGCTCGTTGGCGCAGACGCTCCTCCACCCGAAGTATCACGTGCCCAAGACCTATCTGGTGAAGGTCAAAGGCGTGCTGAAGGAAGAAGATATCCAGGCGCTCGAGGCCGGAGTGCAACTTGATGACGGCGTGACGGCGCCGGCTCACGTGAAAAAGATCCGAAAGGCTGAAAGCAATTCCTGGATCGAAATCACGATTCACGAGGGACGCAAGCATCAAGTGAAGCGTATGTTGGAGGCCGTGGGACATCCGGTGCTGAAGCTGGTGCGTGTCCGCATGGGATCATTGACGCTGGGAAACATGGCACCTGGCGAGTATCGGTTTCTGTCCGACCGCGAAGCCAATACCTTGCGCGATCTGGTGAAAAAACGAATGACCCCGGAGTCGGAGAATCGCCGGCGTCCGGCGCGGCAGCGGAGTCATGGCGGCGCGCGCCCCGCCATGAGGAGAACGGCATGAAACAGCGTACCCATCGATGCGGAGAATTAACACGGGAACAGGCCGGAGAGCATGTCGTGCTGCAGGGCTGGGTCCAGCGGCGTCGTGATCACGGAACCGTCATGTTTATCGACTTGCGTGATCGGACCGGTATTACGCAAGTGGTGTTTAACGCCGAGCGCAATGCGGCGGTCCATGACGCGGCGCATGCCCTCCGAAGCGAATGTGTCGTGTCCGTGGAAGGAATAGTGGCCCTCCGGCCGGAAGAGTCGAAGAATCAGAACTTGCCGACTGGCGAGGTTGAACTGGTAGCCGATGCGGTGGAGGTGCTCAATGAAGCCAAGACACCGCCGTTTGTTATCGAAGATGAGGCGGATGTGACGGAGGCGATCCGGCTCAAATACCGCTATCTTGATCTACGCCGCCCCAGGATGCAGCGTTTGGTGGGGTTGCGACATGCGGTGACTCAATCGGTGCGGACGTTTCTGAACCACGAAGGATTTCTGGAGATCGAGACCCCGGTCTTGACGAAGAGCACCCCGGAAGGTGCACGCGATTACCTCGTGCCCAGCCGTGTCAATCCGGGCATGTTTTTCGCGCTGCCGCAATCGCCACAACTATTCAAGCAGGTTCTGATGATCGGCGGCATGGATCGGTACTACCAGATCGCCCGCTGTTTCCGCGATGAAGATCTTCGCAACGACCGGCAGCCGGAGTTTACGCAGATCGATGTGGAAATGTCCTTCGTCGAGCGTGAGCAGGTCATGGGGTTGATGGAGGGGATGATCTGCTCGGTCTTCAACGAAGCCGGCGGGGTCCTGCTTCCGCAGCCGTTTCCCCGCTTGACTTATGCGGAGGCGATGGGGCGCTACGGCTCGGATAAACCGGACTTGCGGTTCGAGATGCCGCTCCACGATGTGACTTCCTTTGCGGCGGCCAGCCAATTCAAAGTCTTCAAGGAGGCAGCTGCCAAAGGCGGCGTGGTCAAGGCGTTGATCGTCAAAGGCGGAGCGACCATCGCCCGCAGCCGCATTGATGCGCTGGGAGAGACGGCCAAAAGTTTCGGGGCCAAAGGATTGGCCTGGGTGAAGATTGCCGCGGACGGTCAGCTCGAATCGGTCATCGCGAAATTTTTGAATGCCCCGGGACTGCGAGGGGCCTTGCCCGAGGCGGCATCGGGAGACTTGATTCTGTTTGGAGCGGATCAGGCCGCAGTCGTGCACGATGTGCTCGGGCGGATTCGTCTGCTGCTCGGAGAAGAATTGAATCTGATCGATACGACCGTTTGGCGACCCCTATGGGTAACGGAATTTCCGCTGCTCGACTATTCTCCGGAAGAGAAGCGCTATATCTTCATGCACAACCCGTTTGCCGCGCCGATGGATGAGGATTTGCCGTACCTCGACAGCGACCCGCTGAAAGCCCGGGCCAAGGCTTACGATATGGTATTGAACGGAAGCGAAATCGGCGGCGGCAGCATCCGTAATCATCGGAGCGATATCCAGCTTCGCATTTTGGACCTCCTCGGCATCACGAAGGATCAGGCGCACGCCAAGTTCGGCTTCCTCCTGGAGGCGCTCGATTATGGCGCGCCGCCGCACGGCGGGATCGCGTTCGGCTTGGACCGGCTGATCATGTTGCTCGGCGGAGCCGATTCGATTCGCGATGTCATTGCCTTCCCCAAGACGCAGAAGGCGCAATGTCCGATGACCGAGGCGCCCTCCGCCGTCAGTCCGGAACAGTTAAAAGAGCTCCGCATCAAGCTAGATCTGATCGAGTAGCGTGACGGCGTCAAGTCCCCGGCGGGGCTTTAACATTGGCACACAACGTGGCCAATGTTGGATCGTTATCCGTGCTCGATAAAAAGTTCCGGTCTCCACCGTGCAATGTTTCTTACTCCGGGCTTCCTTAGTACCCATTCCTGCCTAATTCGCCACGATGGTGCGAATGACCTGCTGTCTGTATGGAGCAGGCAGCTGTCGCCCGGTCAATTACATTCAACAAGTCGCTAGAAAACCTTGTCCCAGTCCAGCTCCGCCGCCGCTGGTTCACGGTCCCGCGGGCGGGTAGAATGGCATACGTCTGGCAAAGGAGGTGCAGGATGAAGCGCTTCGCTCCTGTATCTCTCGTGATGGTCGCGATGCTGTCCGGTTGCGCGTTGGTGCTCCCGAAGGAGACCCGATATTTGCGCAGTGCGGAAGGTCGAGCCGGTCAAGGCGAGGTCATACAGAACCTCGGCATGCCCCTTATAAAGACCCGTGGGTTCCACGGCAAGGAAATGTGGATCTACCAGTTTCGGGAACAAGATCCAGGAAACCGTTGGACATCGACGGGCCTCTGGTGCGACGAGTATGTTCTGACTTTTGACGATCAGTCGATTTTGCAGAGCTGGACGCACAAGTCTCAATTCCATGGCGGGGAACTGATGCCGGATTCTTGCGTATCCGGCGAGGGCAAGGCGCCGATCGCAGCGACATCGAATACCGGCTTGCAGTGACAAAAAGCGATTGAATTGCCGGATGAGACTTAGTTATCCCGGTCTACAGGCATAGGAGGCGCATATGCGGGTTGTCGTGGCCATCCTGTCGGTGGGCAGCCTGCTGATCACGCTCGGATGCGCGCTCTTTCACTCGAAGGAAACCATGTATTTGCGCAGCGCAATGAATCAAGCCACCCAGGAGCAGGTGAGGCAGCATCTCGGCCAGCCACACCTGATGAGCATGACCAATACCGGGGAGCCGGTTTGGATCTATGAAGTACGGGACATTGAACCGATGAGCCAAAGCTCGTGGTCCACGCTTGGTTCATGGTGCGACGAGTATACGTTGCGGTTCGACAAGGAAGGAATCCTGCGGGACTGGCAGCATCAGTCCTTCGTGCATGGCGGAGAATTGATGCCCATATCCTGTAATTCGACACGCGGCGTGGAGAAGCCGGCATTGTGACGATCGTGGATATCCGACATGCTTCGGTCTGTCGTGGAGAACGGGAGGTTCTGGCCGATCTCTCTCTGCGCATATCGTCGGGTATCCATACGGCGATCCTTGGCCCGAACGGGGCGGGCAAATCCACCCTCTTGAGGCTCTTGTCGCTTGAGACGCATCCGATGCCGCGCGACCAGACGATGTTTCAACTGTTTGGTTGCGATCGATGGGACGTGTGGGAACTACGGCGGCGCCTGGGTATTATTTCGAACGACCTGCAACACCGGTATTTGGACGGAGCCCACGGGATCCACGTCATCCTGTCCGGACACTACGCCAGTGTCGACACCTATCAGCATCAGGCCTTCAGCTATGGGGATTTGGCCCGGGCGGTCGAAGTCATGGAAGACCTGGGGATCGTCCATCTGCAAGACCGGCCGTTCGGTGAAATGTCCACCGGCGAGCAGCGGCGCTTTCTATTGGGACGGGCGCTCGTGCACGATCCGGAGGCGTTGGTGCTTGACGAGCCGACGAGCGGACTCGATCTGCAAGCCTGTTTTCATTATTTGCAGATTATCCGTGCTCTCATGAGCAAAGGGAAAACCGTGATTCTCGTCACGCATCACATTCACGAAATTCCGCCCGAGGTCACCCGCGTGGTCCTGCTCAAGAAGGGTCGAGTCATAGCGGACGGCGACAAACAGGCGATGTTGACGGCGCCCGTCCTTACCGATCTGTTCGACATGCCGGTCCGTATCGTTGCCATGGACGGCTGGTATCAAACGTTCCCCGGATAGGGGCCACGTTCTGAGCTTGGCTCTCTGCCGGCCATCGTCATAGGAGTTATCCACCGGCCAACGTGATGGGAAAGGTCAGCTCCACGTCGCCACGCCTGACCCGGAGCTTCACTTGCTGGCCAGGGGTTGTTCGTTCAATAAGGTAATTCTTGAGTTGAGCGGCGTCGGCGATGTCGGTGTCGTCGATTGCTACAACGATGTCGGTCTTCTGCACGCCCGCCGATTTAGCCGGTTCGACCGCCTCGCGCACCGCCACGCGCCACTTCGTCCCCTCCTTCACGCTTGTCATGTGAATTCCGAGGCGCGAAAACGATAGCGGCTTGCCGTCGAGTGCGGCCTGAACGATGCGTTGCGCGAGTGGAGCGGGGACGGCAAACGCCATTCGGCTGCAGTGCGCTTCCTTCGGATCCTTTTCCGTTTGAATGATGGCATGCATGAGGCCCACGACCTCGCCGGCGGAATTGTACAGGGCTCCTCCCGAGTTCCCGCTACATACGGACAGGTCGGCTTGAAGCAGGCGGGTATCGACTGTCTGGAGAAAAGTGTTGGTATTTCCGAGTCGTCCAAATGCCATGGTCGGTCCCCATCCCATAGGATAGCCCACGGTGAACACCTCGTCGCCCGGTTTGCCTTCGGCTGCGGCAAAGCCGGTGGCCGCTCCGAGGGCTGGCCGATATTGGTCGGGGACGCGATAGACGACGACGTCCACATACGCGTTATCTCCGACGAGTGTTGCGGGCAACTCCTGCAGGTCCGTGGTCATGACGCGGATTTGGGGAGGAATAGTCTTGCCCATCGAGCCGTTCCTCTCGACGGCGTGGCGCGCCGTGACGAGATAGCCGTCGCGGAGGTGAAATCCCGTCCCCCGAATCGCGATTTTTCCCGGCTTGTCAGGAGTCCGCTGATCCTGCGTCTCTTCCAAGACGCCAATCGTGGCGCGTTTCGCGCGATCAAGTGCGGCGCTGAAGTGATCTGATTCGGCACGGGCCATGGGCGAGACCGCCAGAGTTACAGCGCTGAAAAGAAGTGCGGGGCCATGCCACGCTCGTAAGAGCCGGTTCAAGGTGAACTTCGATGTAGCAGACATAGAGAGGTCCTTTCCCATTGTTGGATACCGGATAGCGATATGCAGTATAGTCGGAGTAGGAGTGTGACTGGAACCATGGTTGAACAAGCTCCGATAACTCGATAAGAAAGAAGAAGAGACGAGACTACGCTATGCGCGCATTTGCTTTATTCTTTGTTCTGTCAAGCTGTATCCTGCCATGGGCCGGTTGCGCGTCGTCCGATGTCATCCCAGACTCATTGGAACCGCAGATCGATAAAACTCTGACCTTTGACCAAGTCATTGCGAGTCCTGATTCGTACCGGGGACGGACCTTCGTGGTGGGCGGCGAAGTATTGACGACGAAACGCCTGAAAGACGGTACGCAACTTGAGATTCTCCAGCTTCCGCTTGATAGCGACCAGCGGCCGGTGGCGCAGCGGACTGAGTCACAGGGACGTCTGTTGGCGCTGGATCATCAGTTTACAGACCCGGCCACGTTGCCGGGCGGCACGCCGATCACAATGGTGGCCGAGGTCACGGGAGTCGACACGGGGCGGTTGGATGAGTCGGAGTACCGCTATCCGACGATGGACATCAAACATCTCTACGTTTGGAAAGACCAACCTGACCCGTATGGACGGAGCCGCGGACCGGTCTTTGGCGTCTTCGGGGGTGTGTTTGGATTTGGGGGAGGCGGCGGCACGCGAACCGGCGGCGGCATCAGTATCGGGACGGGGTTCTAGTCCCTCCATTTTTTCACGCGCTTCCTTTTCCACTCATCGATCTTCCAATCTGCCGCGTAACCTTAGTGCGGCTGCGAAAAACGCGGCGCACATTCTCGTGATTCCCGCAGAAGCGGGAATTTACCGGGTGCTGATGGGTTCCCGCCCAGAACTGGGTCAAGAAGGTCGATGAGGCACTTACGGAAGCCGGATATCTACTTGCCTTACTATCGAAGGTTTCTCTGCAATCACAATCAGTCCAACGCGGATGGACCGCCGTCCTTACACGACAATTATCCAGCGAAAACGGGAGTGTCGTCATCCCGTTACGCTTGGAGCCGGTAGGCCCACCGACCATCCTACGCGCCATCCAGTCTATCGACATGTTCCCCGATTTTGAAACCGGCCTAAAGAAGCCGATCGGATTTCTCTATTCGGACACAAAACCTGCCTGGCTGGTTCAGCGTGAATTCAAACGTCCCGCCTCAATCGTGCCTCTCTATTGCTCTGCTGTGTGATTCTGACTCGAGAAACTTGGGGCGGATGCCGCGAATGATTTCAGAAAACCTGACGGCTCGGTGAAGGAGCACGTCGCCCGCCAATTAAAAAAACTGGAAACTTCTCTTCACCTCGGAGAGCACCTTGGGAAAGAGGCCGGTCTTGATCTTCCCGGCTAATACCAAGTTGTATGTAACGAAGAAATCCATCCGGATCGTCTACCGGATCGTGGAATTGAAAGTCATCGTGGAGGTTGTGGCGATCGGCAAGTGAGAAGATCTAGCAGTCTATCAAGAGGCGATAAGACGTATTCTCAAGGCCTGACAGGTATTGCTTGTGGTCCTTGGCTGTCGGGCCTTACAGCCGGCTGTCCGCAAACGTATTGCACGCCGCGGGATCACCGCTTTGGAGGCCGCGACGCAACCACGTCATCCGTTGCTCTGACGATCCATGCGTCCAGCTTTCCGACTGAACATACCCCTGTCCGGCTTGTTGCAGACGGTCGTCGCCGATGGCGGATGCGGCGCGCAATCCTTCCTCGAAATCTCCCGGCTCAATCAGATTCTTGCCTCGCCGAGCATGGTATCCCCAGACGCCGGCGTAGCAGTCCGCCTGGAGCTCCATGCGGACGGACAGTGCGTTCGCCTCGGAATTCGAAGCCTGACGCTGGAGTCTGGTGACCTTCTCCGCGGTGCCGAGCAGGTTTTGGACGTGATGGCCGATCTCATGGGCGATCACGTAAGCCTGGGCAAAATCTCCCGGCGCGCCGAGCTGTTGATTCAAATCACGAAAAAATGTCAAATCCAAATAGACCTTGCGATCTCCCGGACAATAGAAGGGGCCCACCGCCGATGAGGCCGTCCCGCAGGCGGAATGCACGGCGCCTGTAAAGAGCACCAGCCGAGGCTCTTGATATTGCCGACCAATCGTAGGGAGAAGTTGTTCCCAGGTGTCCTCCGTATCCGCCAGCACGACGGCCGCGAACCGGCCCAATTGATCCTTCGGTGCTCCGATAGGGCCGGGCTCTTGATCGATGGACGGCCCGGTCATTTCCTGTACACCGCTTATTAGGTTGAGGATCTGAAGCGGATTAGTTCCGGTAAGAAAGCTCACGGCCAGCACGAGAACGATCCCGCCCAACCCGATGCCCGCGCCGCGCGCCGGCGTCATCCCGCGGCGATCTTCAATATTCCCGCTTTCCCTCTGCCCCTGCCAGCGCATCGCGACCTGACCGGATTCGGTGGAGACAACAACAACCAGCGTGCCAGCGTGACGCAACGGTACGGACAAGTCAAGCGCACGGCGGAACCTCCTTCGCAGGGACCACCGGATGAATTCCGCCTCCTGCAAGGCGCAGCTCATCCGGTAAGGAGCCGAATGCGGTGGGTCGAGACGTGAATAACGGGCCCGAAATCTGTTACAACTCCGTTCAGTTCTGCGGGGGCGTACATGCCAAAGTCCGGTCGAACCTCTTCATCTTCATCCAGAAGCCCATCCCCGGTCAGCGTTCCGATCAAAGCCTTGGTCGAACGCGAGCTTAAGCTGGCTACCGGCCCCTCCTTCACAATCCCTCCCGAACTCGGCAAGCCGCTGCCGACTCGCCGGTTCACCTCGAAGTATTACGATACAGGCGATTATCGGCTGGCATATGCCGGCATCACGCTTCGCCGCCGGACCGAACAGCGCACAGGGGTGTGGCAACTCAAGCTTCCGGTCACGGGAGCGCGCAGAGAACTGGAAATGGCGGGGCCCTCGGGGATTCCGCCCGCGCCGTTCCAGGATCTATTGCTCGTCCATGTTCGGAAGGAGCCGTTAACGGAAATTGCATCGCTTGGAACAGCGCGAAAAGGCATCCGGGTGACAAAGGGCGATGGGAGTGTCGCGGATGTCGTGCTAGATCAAGTCAGCCTGCTGGATGGCCGACGAGTTGACCGCCGCTTCCGTGAGATTGAAGTAGAGCTGGTGAAGGGTAGGGCGAGCATCCTTGCGGAGTTAGAGGAGGCGCTCCGAAAGGCCGGGGCCGAGGACCACGACGGCAGGCCCAAGCTGTTCCGGGCGTTGGACCTTCCGATACGCCCGGCGCCGCAGGCACCGGCGCATGATGCTCCACCCAGCGACCATTTGTCGTACAGCTTGATGCGGCAACTCCAGGCCTTGCTTGCTCACGACCCGGGGACTCGATGGGGCGGCGATTCCGAGGAGCTACACCAGATGCGGGTTGCGACGCGCCGGCTGCGCGCTATTCTTCGAGCTGCTCAACCGCTGGTGGCGCAGGCATGGGCCGATCCGCTTCGCAAGGACCTCACCTGGCTTGGTGGTCTTCTCGGGCAGGTGCGAGACCTTGACGTGCAGATTGCCTCGTTCCGCCGGGACGCCAAAGCCTTGGATCCGCAGGATCGTCTGCCGCTCGTCCGGTTTATGAGAAAGCTTCAATCGGAGCGGCAAGCGAAGCAAGGAGATCTTGTCGCCGGTCTGCGCAGCGAGCGGTATCTCGAATTTATTGATCGGATGATGGGGGCGGCGAAAGCGCCGAGCCTGATCGATACTGATGTGACCCTCAACGACATCGCCGCCAGAGAGTTCAAGAAGTTGCGCAAGGCGGCCGAACGGTTGGATCCAGTGCCGACCGATGTTGAATTGCATCGGGTGCGCATTAAGGCAAAGCGAGCCCGCTATGCCGCGGAACTGGCGCAATCGACAGCGGGGAAGGGCGCCGCGAAATTCATTCGCTGTGTGAAGGTGTTGCAGGACGAGTTGGGCAAGCACCAGGATGCGGTGGTCGGTGAGCAGCAGGTGCGGGCTTTGTTCGCGGAATCCAAAGGGCAACGCGCGGCCTTTGCGGCAGGACAACTGGTGGAGCGTCAACGGCAACGGCGAGAAAAGGTGCGGGCGTCCTTCCGGTCGATATGGAAAAAGGTGGATAAGCGGGGCAAGAAGGTATGGAAGTAAGCTGGACATGCTGGAGCGGTATCCGGTAGACTTTGGCCTCCACCACAGGGATCGCCATACCTATGCTGCGACTCAGATCAGTCGTTTTTCTCCTCCTTTTGTTTCCTCTTATCACGGCTTGTCAGCGACCTGGAGTCGTTCCTGCCGGCCAAGCACCTATGGCGAACCTGTCGGATCCCGCTTGTCCGAATCTGAACGGAACCTATGAGATGTTTGGCGACCCCTTGCCCGGCATGCCGCCGTACTTTCACAAAGTCACGGCGAAGGTGACGCTGGATCGTTTACTGGGACTGGATTGGCCGGCCGAAGACGGCGTCAAACCCTATGAGGTCCAGCTCGTGCAGGATGAGACCATCGAATTAGCCAGCGTGCTCTACGACCGTGGAGCTGCGGGACGTATGCCATTGCTGCCGGGAGATTCGGTCGTGTGCTCGCACGGCGAAATCACCATCCGGCAGGCAAGAGAATCGCGGGGAAGCAGCTTTGAGCAATTATGGCGAATCACGAGGACCGCGCGGAACCTGAAAGTTGAGCGAGACGGCACATTGATCGTTCAAACCAACATTCGCGCGGCGCATAAATCCAGCCTTCTTGCCGAGGAAGTTGCCGTCGAGACGTACGGGGCCAGGTTTCGGCGTCTCAATTGACCCCTCTGTTCCGGCATCCTCACCCAGACAAGACCAGAAATACAGACTCAGGTGGCTGGTCACGGAGCCTTTTATCAGTCAGCGGAGGCTTGCGATATAGCCGCTACTGTCTTGCCGACAGCTATCCAATCCTTGTCGGCCAGAAGAGGATAGTGCGCTTGAAGTCTGGCGGCAAACAGTGCGTGACCGGTGGAATCCATCTGCAGTAGTCGTGCAAGCGAGTCGAGATATTCTCCGTTCCCTCTGGCCATATCGGTCATGACGTTATTGAGGTTCGTCGCCAGGAATACATCCACTCTGTGTTCTGCCTTGGGCAGTCCGTCACGCGTGTACCAATCGCCTGGGGTGGTGGAGGAAAGAAAATCACTGACGGTTTCCGTGGTTGAGCACCCACCCAGGTACAGACTCAAGGACAATACACCGGCCAGTTGCAACAGCGTGCGTGCCATGGCTTGCTCCTTGTTAAGGTTTCGATACCAGCGGCCTGGATAAGGCTATTGTAGAAATGGTCCGGTAGCTGCGCAAGCGCGAAAGCCTGACCCGTCGTAGGCCCTTTCGATCACAGGCCGATAGCGAACCGCCCAAGGAATGAGTAGGAGCAGGTGGATCTGGAGCGCGGGATATGAGATGGGTCAATGAAAATCCGGCACGCGAAAAATGATCAGGAATTTATTCACAGCGACCGTGTGCGCTATTGTTGCGTAGGTCTACTCTGATCGAAGGAAAGTTCAGCGCTGATACAGGACTTCATTTCTTCCGCTTTGCAGGCGGTGGTGACCAGAACCTCGTTTGCCCGGAGTACCAGCTGTTCCGCTGTCGCCGTATTATCCTCGACATCGATCAGAAGGTGATCGGGGACACTCCGGCCGTCCACCGACACGATACCGTGAATCTTGCTGAGCTGGTCGGACAGGGTCTGGCGCTGAGCGTTACATCCGCCTCCCGTGAGTAGAAGAGAGACGCGGATGACACCGGCCAGTGCCGGGTCAGCAAGCAGCAGGTTTGTCAACAGGCCGATCAAAAGTGCAGTCTTTGGGATTGTCTTCATAAGTGAATAGTCGTCCACGAGATGAGAGGATTCGATCGCCGACACAACATAACCGACGGCGAGGCCGTTCGCAACTTCTCATAGCCGTCTGTTTCATTGGCTCATCAGCATTGTGAAGAGGAGGCGCTCCGTGATTCATACGATAGCGTTTAATAAACCTTATGGAGTCCTGCCATGCTTTACCGATTCACACGGGCGAGCGACATTGGCTCAATACGTCAAGATTTCCGGCGTCTATGCCGCAGGGCGACTGGATCAGGACAGTGAAGGTCTCATGATCTTAACGTCTGACGGGAGGTTGGCGCATGCGATCACCGATCCCCGGCATGAGCTTTCGAAAGTGTATTTGGCGCAGGTGGAACGGTTTCCAAGCGATGAAGCATTGCAGGAATTGCGCCGTGGCGTGATGCTGAGCGGCCGGCGGACGAGACCTGCTGAAGTCCGATTGCATGTCAATGAGCCGCAGCTTCCAGAGCGGCCGGTGCCGATCCGGTTCCGTAAACAGGTGCCGACCGCCTGGCTGGAAATCACGCTGCATGAAGGGATGAATCGCCAGGTGCGTCGGATGACCGCAGCCGCCGGGCATCCGACCTTGCGACTGATTCGGATCGCGATCGGGCCGATTAGGCTAGGTGAGCTGAAGCCTGGCGAATGGCGAGAAACAACGGCGACGGAGGCCGAAATGCTTAAAAGACATCGGGTCCCGAGGGAAGCAGCATTCCGCCACCAAGTGTAAGCGAAGCTAAACCGATGTAGACCTACCATCCACGGCGCACTTCTTCGACAAAGCCGGAATCCAGAAGCGAAGAGGGCGGCGTGTGCAACCGGAGTCGCATCGCCGTGCCCCGCTCGGGCATCAACCCGGCGGAGGCAGCCAATTCCACGGCGCACGAGGCCGTGAGGCCGAATGTCATCTAGTGGCAATATGCGTCTTCCTCGGTTGGTTTCGGTGATGACTTCTTCGCACACCAGCAAGTCTAGCTTGATGCCCACGCCGGCAAACCCGATCCCATGTCCGCGGATTTTTGGTGCTGGCCGCGATGTCGTGATATCGCCGAATCTCGGCGCGCCGCATGCTCGAGCCGTCATCTACGGTGGTGAAAGTTTTGTTCAAGACCTACCGTGATGATGATTCGACCGCGCCGGAATCCAATGAGCTGGCGATGATCTCGGTCAGCATCGTTTCTTCGTGCTGAATGGATAGGCATCCCGCAGGTCTTCCACAAGATGCTCGAAATCGACGCGTGTTTCGCCCATGGCTTGCTCCGTGTCCCTCTATCCTGAAGCCGGCGAATATGGTATGGCACGAGTGAGCATGTTTCCTCCAAGAAAGGAGCGACCATGAGAATCGTTGATGAAGGATTGCGGGGCCTGATTTATGTCGGCGTGAGTTTCGCGGCGCTCTGTGCCGGCACTGCGCACGCGGGCGACAACTTGATAACAAAGGCCAGTAAATATTCTGTTCCGGACACAATCCACCGGATCGAACAGGCCGTGACGGCGAAAGGCATGGCGATTTTTGCCCGCATCGATCACGCGGAAGAAGCAAAGAAGGCGGGGTTGGAAATGAAGCCGACGGAGCTACTGATTTTCGGCAATCCCAAAGGAGGAACTGCTTTAATGGTGGCCAAGCCGACAACCGCCATCGATCTCCCGATGAAGGCCTTGGCGTGGGAAGACAAGGACGGAAAGGTGTGGCTGACCTATAACGCTTCAACGCTGCTGCAAGAGCGGCACGGCCTGCCGCCGGACCTGTCGGCTCGGCTTGATCCGGTGGGAAAAGTGTTAGAACAAGCGGTGGAGTAGGTATGCCGAGTGGCATAGGAAACTCGCAAGCGTTTTGCGATGAACTTTCCATTGGACTATGATGAATAGCTGAACGGACTTATGGCAAACTACAGTAGCAGTAAGCGTTGTGTTCTTGTGGTTGTTGCCAAGGCAGGGAGAAATGATATTGAGGCATGCGGCATGTGTGACGCTCGTAGTGAGTCTTCTGTTGATCTGCGCGATGGATTTATTGTCTGTCACGCCCACCCAAGGAGCGAGTCCTGAACCGGCCCCTTTTTCGGATTTAAGACAGATTAAGAAATTTGTCTCCGTAGAGGTGCAGACGCAGGGAACGGCGGAAAAGATCGGCCTCAAGGGCGGAGATCTCACCGATTTGACACGTTCGGCATTTCTCAACAAAGTACCAGGGATTCCGCTTGAAGGCTCTCGCGGGCCGTCCGGGGACGGGACAGAACGGCTCAATCAGCTCGGCTTCTTCACGTGCGAAGTGTGGACCGTCGGGGAAGAATACATCGTCGCCTATCATGTGGATTGCAACGCGGGGTCTTACATTACGCTGAATACGCCGGGCAGCTTGTGGAACCGAGCCCTGCTGGGATACGGGCCGAAGGATGAAGTCT
This sequence comes from Nitrospira sp. Nam80, assembly GCF_965152575.1. Lineage (NCBI taxonomy): Bacteria > Pseudomonadati > Nitrospirota > Nitrospiria > Nitrospirales > Nitrospiraceae > Nitrospira > Nitrospira sp. Nam80. The sequence goes on along the minus strand of NZ_OZ224216.1, from coordinate 3,232,940 downwards.
CTGAAGCGGTGCGGAAGGGCCTGCGCACGATCATCGATCAGTTTGCCGTGTCCTTCGCGAAAGTGCGGGCGGAAGGGGGACCGAAATAGAATTGCGAGATGATTAAGTAGGCGGCGCAATGGGATGTTTCTGTGACAGATAGATCCTCACTCAGATAGCGGTATGTATAAGTAGAGCCTCGGAGGGAGAGATGCAGTGCCGGTCCAGGGATAGACAATAGACATATGGATGCAATCGCCAAGGCAGCCTTAATCGGCATGGCGCTACTCGGAACAGCTTGCTCAGCATTCATCGCGAAGGAAACCCTCTACCTTGAATCGGCGCAGAATCATGCCACTGAGGAAGAGGTCCGGCAGCATCTAGGAAAGCCGTATCAGACGGCGACCGGCAAGGAAGGAAATCCAATCTGGGTGTACCACGTATATTATGAAGATCCTGGGCCCTACAATCAGTGGGGAACCGCGGGGACCTGGTGCGATGAATATGTGCTGACCTTTGATAAAGCAGGCATCCTGCGCCGCTGGACTCACAAGTCTGAAGGGCACGGCGGTGAACTCGCCCCCACCTATTGCGTGACAGACGGCTTCAAACCGAACCCTTAAGAGTTCCCGCCGCCACGGCTCCTGATATATTTCAACTATGATGCTCGAACTGAATTTTAGTACAACCGAATTGACGTTACTGCGCGCTCTTTCAAAGGAAGATATTAATTTCTGTGGTGTCAACGGGATTTATGTAGTTGGGCTAGCTACTCAAGGGCAGAAACTCACGTTTTGGTCCTCTGGATCTTCCGATGAAAATCGACTTCCAGCAGGAGGAAGAAGTTATACAGACTATCCGTCCAATCAAGGCCTAAGGAGTCTTTTAAGGATAGGGAATGGGATATCTTGGCCTTCGATCTTGGCATTCTCACTCATGCCTCGATGGGGCGGACATTAATTGTTTTTACAGATCCATCTCCGGTTGGTCCATCTAAACTACTCGGCGTTGAGATTCCCGGTGGAACCGGTTCCAAACATTGTTTTTGTAGACCCCGTTGACCGAGAAATGATCATCGGGCTGCAGGACCTTGGAAAATCTCTAACTTTGGTCGACATTGCGTTTCGCTTTACTACTGATAAGGGGTATTCGGCGGTTATTTATGTAGACAGCGTCAAATATTTTTGTTTCGTTTCCGAAAACGGAGCGCCTCTCAAAAATCTTGGAAGACACCGGCTTGAGGAGTTTTTGAATGGGTGCCCTTATTCTAGGTAATGGGCGGCGCAAAACTCTGTATTTATATTCCGCTTGGCATGCTGTGAATCACGCAAGGTGGTGCATTCCGTGACATTGCGGGTGAGCCGTGCTGATGTTCGCAGCAGAAACCCGAGCGAGGTCCGACCGCGCTGCGCGGATCGGGAAACCTCCACATTCTGATGTGGGGGATGGGGGAACCGCAGCCGGGTTTCTACGCGTTACAGCAGCTAGACGAGCACGCAGGAAACGGAATGCATTACCTTGCGAGTTCTTACGGCGGACCGAAATGGCTCTGGCCTTGAGCGCAAGCAATCAGGCCGGTTTCTCTACACTTTCCACATCTGCAATGATCGTGTGCAGCCCGCTCGAACCGGCCGGTTGAGGCCGAATGAGTTCGGCAATCTGAAGCTGCCCCTTCGTATCCCAGGCGCGCACTGCAACTTGGAACTTGCCCCGGTGTGGTGGACGCCAGGTGTAGTTCCAAATCACCCACGAATAGGGCGACATCGGCGTTTCGAGTTCGCACGAATCCCACGTCTTGGCCGAATCGAAACTGATTTCCACTTTGCTGATGGAATTTGGTCCGCCGAAGGCGATCCCGCGGAATCGCTGGTCGGGGCCGCGCAACGCCTGATAATGTCCGGGCGAATCGATACGAGAGAAAATCTTGATCGTCCCGTCGTCAGTCCATCCCTTGCGCTGCCAATAGCCTTTGTAATCTCCAGCGTACGCTTCGATTTCGACAATCCATTTCACATTCTTAATGCCGTAGAGACCTGGCACAAGCAGCCGAAGTGGAAAGCCATGCTCCTTCGGCAACTTCTCGCCGTTCATCAGAAATGCGAGCATGACGTCGTCCTGCATGGCGCGTTCAAAGGGAATGCTGTCGTCATAGGCATCCGCGCCGCGAAAGATGATGTCGCGTGTCGTCTCTTCATCGACCTCGGCATCCTGCAATAATTTCTTCAGTGAGATGCCGCGCCAGCGCGCATTCCCGAGACTGTCTCCGCCGGGCAACGTGTCTATGCACATGAGCGTGGACACCTGCTCGAAATTATCGCGGTTTAAAAGATCCCGCCAGCCGAGCGTCAGCGGCTTCCTGACCTCTCCTTTCACGAACAATTTCCATTCATCCTGCCGTAGATCGCGCGACACGCTGAATGGCGAATCCGAATAGTTGACGACATAAAATTTGTTGTTCGGCGTGAAGTAGTTCGTGTCACGCGGGGGCATGGCAAACATGCGACCGAACACGGAACCAATTGAGTCGCAGCCACCGGTCATGCCCGCGACGGCTGCAACCCCACCTAGCTTCAGCAAGGTACGTCGCTTCAATTTCAGCCAATCATCCATACGACTGTCCTATCGTCAACGACTGTCCTATCGTCAGCACACAGCCAGACCGGTTTCGATTCACGTGTTATTATCGCGAGTGATCATGCAAGTATGCAAGTGAGCAAACTGCGACCGGAACCATCGATCGTTGCTCGCCGCTGGTTATGAAGGTTATCCTGTTAAGTCAGTGGGCGATATTTCTACGTATCCAGGAGATCTTCTTTCAAGCCGGGGCGCAAGAGGGCTTGACTCTTCCGCGAAGTATTGTTATTTTGATGAACGTTTTTGATCCTGCCTAGTGGCCGATCGCGATACCAAAACATCGCAGCGGATTCTTAGGAAACACCCGATCAAAAAAATTGTTTTGTAGCCCCTTGACAGGGCTGCACGCGAGTAGTAAATTGCACGGCTCGCGTGATGAACGCGACGGTTCTTTGACAACTGAATAGAGTGAGTAATGAGCAAGGTAAGGTGTATTGAAAAGGTGGCCCTCGGGTCCAATTCCAATAAAACCTTTTTTGAGAGTTTGATCCTGGCTCAGAACGAACGCTGGCGGCGCGCCTAATACATGCAAGTCGAGCGAGAAGGTGTAGCAATACACTTGTAAAGCGGCGAACGGGTGAGGAATACATGGGTAACCTACCGTCGAGTGGGGAATAACCAGCCGAAAGGCTGGCTAATACCGCGTACGCTTCCGGATTCTCGGGTTCGGAAGGAAAGCGATACCGTGGGTATCGCGCTCTTCGATGGGCTCATGTCCTATCAGCTTGTTGGTAGGGTAACGGCCTACCAAGGCTTTGACGGGTAGCTGGTCTGAGAGGACGATCAGCCACACTGGCACTGCGACACGGGCCAGACTCCTACGGGAGGCAGCAGTAAGGAATATTGCGCAATGGGCGACAGCCTGACGCAGCGACGCCGCGTGGGGGATGAAGGTCTTCGGATTGTAAACCCCTTTCGGGAGGGAAGATGGGGCGGGCAACCGCTCGGACGGTACCTCCAGAAGCAGCCACGGCCAACTTCGTGCCAGCAGCCGCGGTAATACGAAGGTGGCAAGCGTTGTTCGGATTCACTGGGCGTACAGGGTGTGTAGGCGGTTTGGTAAGCCTTTTGTGAAAGCTTCGGGCCTAACCCGGAAAGCGCAGAGGGGACTGCCAGGCTAGAGGACGGGAGAGGAGCGCGGAATTCCCGGTGTAGCGGTGAAATGCGTAGAGATCGGGAGGAAGGCCGGTGGCGAAGGCGGCGCTCTGGAACGTATCTGACGCTGAGACACGAAAGCGTGGGGAGCAAACAGGATTAGATACCCTGGTAGTCCACGCCCTAAACTATGGATACTAAGTGTCGGCGGGTTACCGCCGGTGCCGCAGCTAACGCAGTAAGTATCCCGCCTGGGAAGTACGGCCGCAAGGTTGAAACTCAAAGGAATTGACGGGGGCCCGCACAAGCGGTGGAGCATGTGGTTTAATTCGACGCAACGCGAAGAACCTTACCCAGGTTGGACATGCACGTAGTAAAAGCCTGAAAGGGTAATGAGCCCGCAAGGGCAGCGTGCTCAGGTGCTGCATGGCTGTCGTCAGCTCGTGCCGTGAGGTGTTGGGTTAAGTCCCGCAACGAGCGCAACCCCTGTCTTCAGTTGCTACCAGGTCAAGCTGAGCACTCTGAAGGGACTGCCCAGGAGAACGGGGAGGAAGGTGGGGATGACGTCAAGTCAGCATGGCCTTTATGCCTGGGGCCACACACGTGCTACAATGACCGGTACAAAGCGCTGCAAACCCGCAAGGGGGAGCCAATCGCAAAAAACCGGCCTCAGTTCAGATTGAGGTCTGCAACTCGACCTCATGAAGGCGGAATCGCTAGTAATCGCGGATCAGCACGCCGCGGTGAATACGTTCCCGGGCCTTGTACACACCGCCCGTCACACCACGAAAGCCTGTTGTACCTGAAGTCGTTGGCGCCAACCGCAAGGAGGCAGACGCCCACGGTATGGCCGGTGATTGGGGTGAAGTCGTAACAAGGTAGCCGTAGGGGAACCTGCGGCTGGATCACCTCCTTTCTAAGGAGTACACTCCTTCAGAAAACCAGGATTCGGGGGCCACCTTTTCAGTACACTTACCAAAGTCCCATAGCGACGAGGGAGCGGTTCGATGTCACCACGCGGGCGAGATGGGGACATCAAGCGCGCAAGTCTCTGTCCCGTGCCGGCAGTATGATCGGCTGGGCCTATAGCTCAGTTGGCTAGAGCGCACCCCTGATAAGGGTGAGGTCGGTTGTTCGACTCAACCTAGGCCCACCAACTGAGTCGCAGCGTGGAATCGAACCCGCCGCGGTCTCGATCGGGCCACCAGCGAAGCTTGGGGCTGTAGCTCAGTTGGGAGAGCATCTGCTTTGCAAGCAGAGGGTCGGCGGTTCAATTCCGCCCAGCTCCACCAAGAAAAAAGTTTCGAGATTGTTCGTTACTCGCTCTATTCAGTCGTGAATGAGGGTTGGACCTTCATTCCTGTTCTTTGAAAATTGAATAGGTCTTGAGAAGACCATGTGTGTCAGGAGCAAAGAGAATTGTTAAGCTACTAAGGGTGTACGGTGAATGCCTTGGCATCAGAAGGCGATGAAGGACGTAGCTAGCTGCGATAAGCCTCGGGGAGCCGCAAGCAGGCCGTGATCCGGGGATTTCCGAATGGGGAAACCCAGGCGATGAATGCCGCCTATCCTCCACTGAATCCATAGGTGGAGCGAAGCCCACGCAGGGAAGTGAAACATCTCAGTACCTGCAGGAATAGAAATCAATCGAGATTCCCCCAGTAGTGGCGAGCGAAAAGGGAACAGCCTAAACCTCACCGATGTCAAGCCCGTGTGCGTTGTCGGTGTGGTG